>CAVRUC010000010.1:0-373308 GCA_963724295.1 uncultured Chloroflexia bacterium
GCGCTCCGTGAGAAGAACTGGCTCAGTGCCGTCGCCCTCTCTAATACCGTGGGTCTGGGCGCTCGAGACCGCGCCGCATGAACGTGAAGCTGAAGTTGATGGTCTCCTCAGCCCCTGAGAAGTTCATCACCTTTATCAAGTTCATCAAGTTCATCAACTTTATGAGTCTGTTGCACGGCCGGCAGACCTGGCCCTCGGGGCACATCCGATGTCAGCTGCCACCCCGCTTCGTCGCGCCGCTATGGTCTCTACGGGAGGTCGCGATGGCGGATCTGCCACGTGGGACGGTGACCTTCCTCTTAGCTGACATCGAAGGTAGTACCGCACTCTAGGAGCGGGACCGTGCAGAAATTGCACGTGCCGCCGACTGGTCACCGGACACGCCGGAATGTCCGGTTGTCTCCCTAGTTTTGGGGATAGAAACGCCGGCGGCGCGCAGCGATAGTGAGCGGCATCGGCGGGCGTACCCCGGGAGCGCACTCGCTTTAGACCAAACTCGCTTCGGTACGCTCACCCGCTCGCACGACGCGTCCCGTGAGGGGTGAAGTGCAGGAAGCGTCGTGGTGCTTGGTCCTCAGCACCGCCACGGGGCTTCCGTACAGAACCCTCGCGATTCGACGCATCCTTGGTCGCATCAGCAAACAGGGGTGGGGAGCAGGAAAGCCCCATCCCCAAAAGGGGGGTGACGACGAGATGAGCACGCGCTCGGCGCTTCGTTTACCGTGCCGTTAATCTGCCAAGTTCACATCCCACTCTAGCGAGAATCGGCGGCGACCAAGGGAGGAGCAGACATGGCCGCGACCATCACCGCCAACCCTAACCCTGTCAATTTCGCGCTGGGCACCATCATCGGATTGGAGCGGAACACGACGATCACCTGGGATACCGACAGCCTCGCCCAGGGCGTGGTGTTCGTGTCGCGCGACGGCGGGCAATCCGAGACCCAAATCGCCGGCGGCCCGCAACAGGGCAACAGACGGGGGACGATCGACTGGGGTATCAAGCTCGGCGAGACCCTTCTGTTCCGGCTCAAACGGGCCGACAACAACAACCTGCTCGCCAGCGTCATGGTGACGACCACGGAGTCGGCGGGCCTGCCGTTGGCGGTACCCGAGGCCATACGGGACCGGCAGAACCCTCAAGGCATCTTTGCTCTCAGGGTGATACCCGGTGTCGACGACGTCACCATAACCTACCGCACCCGGCGGCCGACCTTCCCGTTCATCTCGATCCGCAACGAGGTCAACGGCATTCTCGATCTGCTCTGGGACCCAGACAACCAGGACTTCCACAGCGCGGTTTTTGACGGACATGGCATGGGGCTCGCGCAAGAAACCGCCCATACCTACCTGATCGTCGCCACGGAGGAGCCGGGCGTCTCCAATTCGAGCACGAACGTCAGGGACACCGGGCGCTTCGTCACCGGGTCGCGGACGGCGACGTTCTTCTTCGACAAGATCGTAGTGCGCGAGACCGGTGACCCCAGCGACACCGGGGAATTCACGTTCCAATTCGGCGCCGGCGTCGTTGATCTGGTCAGGAACAACGAGAGGTTGGGCAACACCGAGACCTTCGGCGAGTCCAGCATCGACAAGGGGGAATCGGTGGACGTGAACCGGGTCGTCACGATCCCGACGGCGCCGCGTCGCCTCTGGGCTCAGGTGGCCGCCTCGGAAGACGATGACTACTACAACCCCTTCGACCCTGGGATCCACTCGCGCGGGTGGGCGCTCCATTTCGCACAACCGGGGAGCGAGGTCAAGAAAACTGAATACTTCGTGCATGGGTGGCTGACTGACCATTTCGACATCAGTCAGATGAGCGGAGAGACGCCGTTCCAGATGTCGACGGGCGACTTCGAGATCGCCTACGACGTCTCGGGCCGCCTCAGGGTGGATACAGCCGACGGGGACTGGCTGCGTCCTATCGGACCCCCGCGGCCCGAGGTGTTCACGGAACGGATGACCGCCTTCTCCATCAACCCCGGTCAGCGCGGGATGGTCGCGGGAGAAGAGGGCCGCGGCCACCGGGTGGTTTTCGGCCCGGACGGCACGGTGTACCACCAGGCGCTCGCAGACGATCCCCGCCATGCCGACGACGGCCGCTGGACAGAGCTCGGGGGCCGGTTCGCGGGACCGCTCACGGTCGTCGCCGGGGCCGGGCACGTCAGCCTGTTCGGTCTTTCGCCCGACGGCGCCGTGCTCCACAAGACCCACGCCCCGAGCGACCGCCCGGACGATGACTGGCAGACGCTCGGCGGCTCCTTCGCCGGTCGCGTCACGGCGGTGGCTGGGGCAGACGGGGAGATCGAGCTGTTCGCAACCGACGAGGACGGCTCAGTGTCTCACCGCACGCTCACCGACCCGCGCAGGGGCCAGACGGATGAAGAATGGGAGCGCGTCGGCGAGGGGATTGCAGGCCCGATCGCCGCGCTGTTCTCACCCAGGACCGGACTGAGCCTGTTCGCGCTCGGCCGCGGCGGAGAGGTCCTGCACAAGCGCCGCGCCCCGCAGGAAGGGTGGGAGTCGACGGGATCTGCGTGGGAGTCGTTTGGTGTCGCCTCCGCGGGCACGCTCAGCGCCGAGTGGGTCGGGAACGAGGTCCCGCTCCTGTGCGTGGTCGATGAAGACGAGACGGTTCGTGTCCTGGCGTGGCCGGGGTACCCGGAGGAGCGTCCACGCGAGGGCTGGCAGACCATCGGCACCGTAAACTCGCTGCTGCGGGGTGATCTCCCGTCGGACGGGTCGACGACGCCTCCGGACGCACCCGTGGGCGCCTAGGACCGAGCATACCGGAAAAGCGTGGCCAGCCCCCGACCGCCTCGAGGGAGCGCTCGGGTAGTTTCGGTGCCTCGGAAGTCACTATGCCGAGGGGCGGTCCTGGATTGAGCAGGGACTGGCGTTGACGGTGCCCACGCCGAGCCGCGTCCTCGCGCGGTCGCCTAACTGATCGCGCATTGTCAAGCGGTCTTTGCGCAGCACATTCAGGCGGTGCGGGAGGCAATCACCCCCGACTGGCTGTTGGTCTTCGAGGTCAAACAGGGATGGGAACCGCTGTGCGCGGTCCTAGACGTGACTGTTCCGGAAGATCAGCCGTTTCCTCATGTCAATGACACCGCGGCGTTCCAGGACGAGGAACGACAGGAGCGCAGAGCGCGGGCCACCCGCGGACTCAACAGGTGATCCCACGAGGGCGCGCACCTCGCCAGTCAATCGTAGGCGCGGGTTTTCCGACTTGCCTTCGTGCGGCTCGTCGCAGGCGGTCCACTCAATGCGATCTCGCGGCGCCCTGTCGACTGTATCTTCATGCACAACCAGGAACCTCTATGCTCAGATCAATAGACCACGATCAGGCATGGTCCTGAATCCAGCGGTGGGCCAGTTCGCCCCGCTGCACCTTCCCCGTCGGAGTCCGCGGCAGCTCCTCCACTAGCCAGATTCGCCGCGGTACCTTGAAAAGTGGCAGCCGGTCCAGCAGCCAGGCATGGATGGCTCTGCGCTCGATGGTTTCCTCATGCTTGAGCACCACCGCGGCCACCAGATCCTCACCCAGCAGCGCATCGGGCACCGCAAAGATCGCCGCTTCTACGATGGCAGGATGACTGCTCAGTGCCGCATCGACCTCATCTGGGATGATCTTTTCCCCGCCGCGGTTGATCGTCTCGCCAAGGCGGCCGGTGAGATGCAGGTAGCCATCCGCATCCACAAAGCCCACGTCACCGGTGCGAAACCAACCATCCGGGAGGAAGGCAGCGGCGTTGGCCTCCGCATCATCCAGATACCCGGTGAAGACGCGGGGTCCCCGCACCGTAATTTCGCCGGTCTCGTGCTCTCCAAGCACTTCCCCGAGCTCATCCACGGTCCGGATCTGACATCGGGCCAATCCGACCGCGCCCGGCACACGGTGGATGACGGGGAAAGGCTCACTGGCGATGAATGACGCCTCAGTCATTCCGTACCAGTTGAGGATGGGCGTCTGGAACGCCGCTTCCAGCAGCTCCACGTCATCTCTGGAGAGCGGCCCAGCGCTGGAGAGGATGTGCCGGAGCGACGCCTGTCGCAGCGCTTCCCCTTGCGCAGGGGGGCCCTCCGCAATGGCCCGCAACACGGCCGGGGTGGTCGAGAGATAGGTCGGCCGCAAGTCGTGCAGCCAGTGCGGCAGCGCCGCTAGATTCAGATCGGGAATGCTGATCAGGCTCGCTCCCGAATAGATGCTGGTCAGGAAAATACTGAGACCCTGGCTGTATGTGGTCCTGGATAGGCTCAAGCCGCGGTCGGCCCGCGAGAGTTCCCTCGCGTCAACATGGATCTGACAAGTCGCAACGAGGTTGCGGTGAAGTCGGGGTACGAGCTTCGGCCGGCCGGTGGTGCCGGAGGAATGCAGAATGACGGCGATATCGTCAGGGCCCGGTGGAGTCGCCGGGACCGCATCATCCCACGCACGGCCATCGATGCGCAGATCGCCGATGCGGGCAGAGGGTCCCGGAGTGGCGGTAAGCACCGGCAGTCCATGATCCAGACTTTCTGGTAGCGATGCAGTGCCGTCGAAAGAGACGACGATGGCGCGCAAGCGCGGGTGGCTCAAGATCCTCGCATGTGCGGCTTCGGGATTCGGCCACGCGAGCGGCACCGCGATTCCGGCAGTGATGGCCGCCAGTAACAACACGCACAGCTCCGGACCCTCGCGTAGAAGCAGGGCGATCCCGTCCTGCCGGGTGAGCCCGCGCGCCCGCAACTCCCCAGCGAAGCGGCTCACCGCCGCGTGGAGCTCCCGATAAGTTGCGGGCTCGCGGCCGGGGGTCACGAGCGCGACGGCATCCGGGGTCTGTGTTGTCCAGTGGCTCAAGGCCTCTGGCAGGCTCTGGACCGCCGCAGGCAGCAGGGTGGCACTCACGGGTGGTGCTGTGCTCCCGTGTTGGTTCTGACCAACAAATGTCTGCGCGCGGAGTTCAGCGCTCGGCAGGAGGCACTCGCGTTGCGAAGAATACCGAAGTCGCAGTCTTGAACGCGATGGACAATATCTCCATGAAGTCGTTTACCTGCTGAGCAGCTGAGCGCGGTGATGATGACTGACGATCGTCTGCCGGCCACGGTCACGTCGCTTCCGCAAGTGATCGCTTGGCGGGCAAAGTGAACATCGGATGCTCCCGCGTTCCTCGGTCCGGAGATCGATCCAATCAGCTATGCGGAGCTCGCTGTTGTGATGGCGTCAGTATCGCGGGAACTGCGCTCGATTGGAGTCGGTCCTCAAGACCGAGTCACACGAGATTCCCTGTCGCATCTGGTTTGTCGAGGAGATCCCGCGTACCGCCGTCGGCAAGGTGCGGCGCGGGGAATTGACCCGCAAATTTGGCAAAGCGGGCGATGCCCCCAACGCATGATCGACACAATTCTTCCGAGCTTTGATTCGCCAGGATTGTTGTAGATAGGTACGAGGTGCAGCAGGACCGACGCGACTCGGCCCTGCTCCATAGTCGAAGCGGTGAGACGGTCCTGAAACCGATAAGCCAATCGGATAAGGCTCATCGGTTCTGAAATTGTGAGGAGGGCGATGAACCCAGGAGATACCACATTTATTCCGCCGGTAGGGACCGCACCCGAGGCGATCGCCTGGTGGGCGGCCACAACTCCGGACGCTCCGGCGCTCTGTAGCATCCATGATGAGCCGATCTCCTACGCACAGCTTCAGACCCGCGTCGCAGAGTTCGCGCGGCAGTTGACCGCCCTGGGGATCGCGCGCAACGATCGGGTGATGCTCGCCCTTCCCGAGGGCGTTGCAGCGGCAGTAGCTGGCCTTGCCACGATCCACTCAGCGGTTGGTGTGCCAGTCAATCCGGTGCAGTCACGGGCGGAGGCAGAGCACATAGTTGTTAGCGTCGCGCCGCGGGTCGTGATCGTCGCACAGGGAACCGAGACCGCATGGCGGGACGTGGCTCTGCGAGCGAACATCCCGGCCATGGCTCTCGATGCCGCCGGGCACCCCCCTCTCGACGTTGATTCCTCACGGGTTTCTGTCGATCCACTGCGCCTGCCTGCACCGGATGACCTCGCTATGATCCTCCTCACGTCCGGTACGACCGATGCGCCGCGACGCGTGCCGGCCACCCATGCCAACCTCCTGGCCACCTGCTCGGCCCGGGTAAGAGCGCGAGGTCTGTCCAAAGGTGACCGCGGGCTCAGCACGGCGCCCGCGTACTTCGTGCTTGGGCTGGCACGGGTCATCGAATCGCTCATCTCTGGTGGCAGCGCCATCGTCGTTACCGCTCTTGAGAGCGTGCGCCAGCCAGAAGCGATCCGAGACCTGGCCCCGACCTGGGCTTGGATAAGCCCAGCGCTGCTCGAAACCGTACTGGAAGCGGCAGCCCAGAACCCGACCTTCGGAGAGTGGCCGCTGCGCTTCGTCCGCTCCGGCGGTGCCCAGGTCACGCCAGGGCTGATAGCACGCGCTCAGGCACTCTGGGGCGTCCCCGTCCTCAACGGCTACGGTACGACCGAGACGTTGGGCTTCATCGCAGCTGAGGAATCACCGCACACCATCCCCCGCAAGCCGGGGTCCGTTGGCCTCGCCCGGCCCGGATTGGAGGTTGCAATTCGCACGGTGGATGGAGACCCGCTCGCCCCCGGAACGGTGGGCGAGATCACGGTCCGGGGACCAGGTGTCTTCTCCGGTTATCTGGACGATTCAGAGGCGACCGCGGCCGTGTTCTTCCCCGGTGGGTGGTACCGCACCGGCGATCTGGGCTACTTCGACGACGAGGGGTATCTCTTCGTCACGGGACGGTTGCGCGAGATGATCAACCGGGGTGGCGAGAAGATCGCCCCAGCCGAGATCGACGAGGTCTTGCGTGCCCATCCGGCTGTCGCCGACGCGGCGGCGTTCGCCATCCCGGATGCTCGGCTCGGAGAGGAGATCGCCGCGGCTGTGGTACTGCGTGAGGAGGGTGCGCTGGATGCGCGGGCACTGCGCCGTTGGGCGGCAGGCCGCCTGTCACCGCACAAGATCCCCCGCCACCTTTGGGTTGTCGATAAGCTCCCGCGGACGGGGTCCGGCAAAATCCAACGTGGCGAGCTGAGTCGGATATTCAGCTCCGACTCTAGCGAGCCAGGAGATGGCGCCGTGCCCCACGAATGATGGGAATCGGATCATAGCGGTGAAGGACTGCGGCCGACTCCCATCGGTACCTCGTGCCGCATACTTGGTGATGGGTAAGGCACCGGTCGTGTGGGGAAGAGGCAAAGCCGACATGGGACGGGGTTCTGGCGCGATGGCGACCGTCGAACGGACAAGAACACCTACCGAGGAGATCGTCGCGCGCATCTGGGCGCAGGAGCTGCGGCTGCCGCACATCGGTCTCGACGAGGATTTCATTGATCTCGGATCTCACTCCTTGCAGGGTGTGGCGGTTGTCGCCCGGCTCGAAGAGCGCTTCGGGGTTTCTATCCCGGTGCGGGTCCTGTTCGAGGAGCCAACCGTCGCCGATCTGGCTGCCTGGATCGATCGCCAGGGCCATGTAACCCATGGCGCCGAAATCGAGATCGTCCGGGTGCAAGAAGGACGCGGCCTGCGGCCGATCTTTGCCGTGCCCGGTGGCGGGGCTGTCGGTCGAGGTCTGTATGGGATAGCCAAGCTGGCACGAGAGACCGATCCGGGTCGGCCTGTATTTGCATTGCCCGGCGATCCCCCTGTCCCGGCAAACACGCCGCAGGAATCGTGGGTTCAGGCCGCCGCTGGCAGCTTGATCGCCGCGGTGCGCATCCAACAGCCTCATGGTCCGTATCTTCTGTTCGGAAGCTGCGTCGGCGGCATCATCGCCTGGGAGATGGCTCGGCAACTCGAGGGGAGCGGTGAGATCGTCCACCTCTTCCTCAACGACACCCAACACCCGCGACTGCGTACCGATGCGAAATTGCGCTCACCTACCGAAAAACGGATGAAGCGTTTGGCCCGGATTGACCGGCGCAGGTTGCAGGACGCGTCAGCTCCGCAGCGCGTCGTGGAGACCGCGCACAAGAGGCCCAAGGACCGCAAACTGCGGCAGGAGATGACCAGGATATACCGCCCTGAGCCTCTGGCGGGCCGGGTGAGATTGATCGCCAATGCGGACTGGCACCGAGACAATCCGACGCTTGGGTGGGACGAACTTGTCGGTGAATGCCAGGACGTGGCGGTGCGGAAGGGGGGACACGCGCTGCTGCGGAACATCGGTGAGGTAGCGACCTGGCTCCGTGCCGGGCTCGAGGAGGTCGATCGCCAGCCTCTGAGCCCGGTGCAGGCGGAGCGTCAACCAGTTCCGGCCGACCGGGCGGATGAACTCTCGATGACGGCGGGCTTGGCTCCGCCCAGAGCCGTGTCAGCTCAGGCGACGATCATCGAGGCACTCGCCAGTTGGGCAGATCGATCGCCTGACGCCCCGGCCCTCTTTGGGCCGGACGGCGACATGGTCGACTATGCGCGACTCGCGGCTGAAGTGGAACGGCTCGCCGCCGCATTGCGTGAACTGGGGATTCGCCGCCATGACCCTATCGCCATCGTTCTCCCCAATGGCCCGGCACTGGCGACCATGATCCTCGCGAGCATGACCGCGGCGATCGCCGCCCCACTCCCCTGGGGCATGACCCGGCACGAGTACATGGAAGCGATGAGCAATGACGCGGGGCGCCTCGTAGCGCTCCCTGCAGGACAAGAGTCACCCGCGCGTGAAGCGGCCACACACATGAGGCTGCCGCTCGTCGAGCTGGCACCGGCGCCACTCGGAAAAGCTGGGACATTCCACCTGATAGGCGATCCGATTGGTCCACCCGTCTCAGAGGCACGTCCCCATTTAGACGACATCGCCCTCGTCATCAATTCTTCTGGAACGACCGGACGCCCGAAGCGGATTCCCCGCACCCACCGAAACATCACGACCACATCGGCTGACGTGTGTCGGGCGATGGGGGCTTCGTCATCCGACCGCTGCCTTAATTTTGCCCCGATGGCGTTCAGTCAGGGACTCAATACCTTGCTAACTAGCGTGTGGATCGGCGGATCACTCGTTGCTCTGCCCGGGATGGACCTGACAAGACTTCCAGATCAACTCCGTACGTTTTGTCCCACCTGGTTCTCGGCTACGCCGAGCGTGCTACGGGTGATCGCCAACGACGATGCGGCACGCCGCGCGATTCGAGAGTTTCCCCTGCGGCTCATTCGGGCCAGCGCGGGAGCACTCTCCACGGCGGAGATTGCCTTCCTGGAAGAACGCCTCGCAACGCCGGTGCTCCACAGCTACGGGATGTCGGAGGCGTCCTCCATCGCCGGGGAGCACTTCGCGGCGCCCTTGCGCAAACCAGGGTCGGTTGGAATGCCGAACCACGAAGTGGCGATCGTCCAGGGCGATGGTACTTCGGTCGCATCCGGCGAGATTGGCGAGATCACCGTGCGCGGTCCGCATGTATTTCCCGGCTATCTTGGCGATGCGGATGCCAATGCGACAGTCTTTCTGCCACAGGGTTGGTTTCGCACCGGCGATGTGGGAAGGATCGACGAGGACGGCTTCCTCTTCGTGACCGGCCGCCTCAAGGAGATGATCAAGCGCGCCGGCCTGTCGATCAGCCCGCGCGAGATCGAAGACGTGCTGCTGGACGATCCGGCCGTGGAGGAGGCATGCGTCTTCGGGATTCCGCATCCAGACCTCGGTGAAGACGTGGCGGCGGCAGTTGTCGTCTGCCCCAACGCGGCCGTGACCGAGCGTCTTCTCCGGGACCGGGTGGCGTCGCGGCTCTCGCCAGCGAAGGTTCCACGCAGCATCACCTTCGTGACCGAAATTCCGAAAACGCCATCGGGCAAACCGATGCGGAGCGCGCTTGCGGCGGCAGCCGGGGTTCGGTTCACGCAGCGAGCCAGTAACGGTGATGCATCACCCGTTGAGCGAGACGAGAGGCTGGCAGTTGTCCAGTCTGATGCGAACGCTATTGAGCATGGAGGCAAAGCTCGAGACTGAAGTGCAGCGCCAACCCACCCGCCGATTGTGTGGCCGCACGCGCCTGCTCGCCGGGAACCTCGTCGCGCTCAGGCTCCCGAACGGGGATCGGTGGCGGGGAGTGCGCCGAGCTGCTGGAGGATCCCCAGGTGGTCCCAGTTGGTGCCGATGACCTCGGCGATCTTGCCCTCGCCGATACGCAAGGTCGTGGTCCCGGTCCAGGTCGCTGCCTTGCCCGTCGCCGCCACCGGCCCCATCGGACTCGCCCATTCCCCCTGATGCGTGCCCGAGGCGGTCCAGACAGTGGCGACTTTGTCCGCCTCGGCGAGCTGATCGTCGATGGTGATCTGGTAGTCGGGAAAGGCGGTGCGCATCATGGCCGCCATACCCAACGTCGGCGTCAGCAGCTCCGATCCGAGGATCTGCTCCCCGAGATCCAGTTGTCGCTGGTTGTGGAAGATCTCGAAGTATTGGCGAACGAGGACTTTGTTCTCTGCGGTGGACATCGGTCCGCTCCTTCCACGGCGTGAACTGAGTGGCGGCTCGCCCCGCTGCTCACAGCCAGGCTGCGCCAACTGAAGCGGAGGGCAATCTCCCTGGAGAAGAGAATCACCAGCGCCAGTGCCGGTTCCTCGAGTGATGGTGCCTGTTGAACTCGCGTCTGGCCCCTTTGTCGCCACTGAACTTGGGCCTTCCTTCGCCACGTGAGCGGAGCCGGTCGATAGGACGCTCGTGCTTCTTCTGAGAATGTCGCACGACGTGATGGGGTGGCCGGTTGTCGACTCGGGCGCACGTCCTCCGGCTCTCAGGGTCTCGCCCAGCCTCAGAATTCCCGGTCCTGGCCAGAATCCGGCACCGATCCGGATGATGGGAAACCTCTGCGGCCAGGATCGGCCCACCGGACCCGATGACGAACAGAACGGCCAGCACGAGAAGTGCACTGGTGCGGAAAACGGTCATGGCAACCTCCGAGGAAAGACCTCTCTTGCCATGACTCTAGCGTCGGTCCTTAGCATGTCAACCTGACGGGGTACACCGGAGTCACCAAATCCCGGCGACGCCGGTATCGAGCACGATGTTCAGGGTCACTGCAGAACCTGTATGAACGGACAAAGCTCCTCTCACATCTCCGTTCGGCTGTGCGGGATCCTGCCCGTCTGCGG
The DNA here is from genome assembly GCA_963724295.1 of uncultured Chloroflexia bacterium. GTDB lineage: Bacteria > Chloroflexota > Chloroflexia > Thermomicrobiales > UBA6265 > JACCXM01. Next base: position 11,122 of record CAVRUC010000010.1, read on the forward strand.
CTGCTCGCCGACGCGCCATCGGTACATACTCGCCGCGAAGGGGAGATTGCCGGTGTTGTAGACCGTTTGCGGCGGTTGGTCTCCGCCGGCGGCGCCAGAGGCTTCCGCATGGAATCGATCGGCGGGACCGAACTGGTAATCCGCCCCGGGCAGACCATCCACCATCGGTTCCAGTTGGGAGCGAAACTCGCGCACCCGGTGGTCATTGAAGAACGTGGCCAGCACGCGCTGGACATCGTCCGCGCCAATTTCGAGCTCGACCGCGTAGTGACCACTGCCGACATATGCCTCGACGGCTTCAATACCGGCCTCGATCGCGGCGTCGCAAGGAAACTGTGCCTGGGTCTCGCGCAGTGCCGCCTCCGCTCCCGGTTTCACCCGGCCGATGAGCAACAGCCGTAGCGGACGGGGCGTCAATGCCGCTCTCTGTCCCTCGCGTGCCGACTGGCCTCCCGCGTGATCGTCGTTCACGGTCTGATCCTCCTTCGATCGGCTGGCGATTGAACCATTGTGCCAGCTATCGATCTCCGGTCGCATCTCGGAACCCAGGCAAGCACGCGCAGTGCCACAGTTCGTCTCGTCACTCCCAACCGGGTTCCGCCATGCATCGCGCCCGCGGATTGACGAAACATGGCAAGATGGCGGTGCATGCTTCTCAGCAAAGTCGTGTCCTTGAAGTGATACCAGATGCTTGAACTTGAAGCTGGAGCAGGACCATGGTTGGGGAATTCATCTCGCGAGGGTTTCGCGGTCGCCGGCAAGAGGATCCCGCGGTAGCCGGCCGGATCCCGCCCGGGCAATATCTCACCCCCGGCTTTCCGGTCCTTTCCGCCGGACCGACTCCGCACACGCCGCTCGCGCAATGGGACTTTGCGATTGAGGGAGCGGTGCGTCCTGCGCGGCGCTGGACCTGGGATGAGTTCCGCGCGCTGCCGAGCGAGTCGATCACCGTCGATATCCACTGCGTCACCAAGTGGAGCAAGCTCGACACGGTCTGGGAGGGAGTCGCGATCGATACGCTCCTCGACGGCGTGGAGACGGACGGGACCTATGTGACGGCGTTCTCTGACGGCGGCTACACCACGAACCTGCCGCTGGCGGATCTCGTCGGCGGCAAGGCCTGGGTGGCGTTCGCCTACGGTGGCGAGCCACTGGCGCCGGAGCATGGCGGCCCGGCCAGGTTGCTGGTGCCGCACCTCTATTTCTGGAAGAGCGCAAAATGGGTGCGTGGTCTCGAAATCACGCCCCGCGACCGTCCCGGCTTCTGGGAGTCGCTCGGCTACCACGATTACGGTGATCCATGGCGGGAACAGCGATACCAGGGCGACTAGGCTGGCAACTCACCCGCCTGGTCGAGAAGCAAATCGAGACGCCGCGGGTCATGACCCTGCGCCTCGAGTCGGACGCCTGGCCGGGGCATCTCCCCGGCCAGCACATCGACGTGCGCCTCACCGCGGAGGATGGCTACCAGGCGCAGCGGTCGTACTCGATCGCCTCCGCCCCGGCCGCCGGGAGCCTCGACCTGACCGTCGAGGAGATCGCCGACGGCGAAGTCTCCCCCTACCTGAGTGAAGAACTGCGCCCGGGGGACCGCCTGGAGTTGCGGGGACCGATCGGCGGCTACTTCACCTGGACGGAAGCGAACGGCGGCCCCCTGCTCCTTGTCGGCGGCGGCTCCGGCGTGGCGCCCTTGATGTCGATGCTCCGCTACCGGGCAGCCGTTGGCAGCACCATCCCGGCCACGCTGCTCTACTCCTCCCGCTCGTGGGACGAGATCATTTATCGGGAGGAGCTCGAACGACTCAGTGCCGATCCGGCGCTGCGCGTCATCCACACGCTGACGCGATCGCATCCGGATGGCTGGGACGGGTACACCCGCCGCGTCGACGCGGCGATGCTCGCGGACGCCGCTGGTGAGCCGGAGCCGGGACGACTCGCCTACGCCTGCGGTCCGACTCAGTTCGTGGAAAATGTGGCGAGTGGTCTGGTCGCGCTCGGGTATCCGCCGGCACGGGTCAAGACCGAGCGTTTCGGCCCTACTGGAGGTTGAAGATGGGCGAAATCGAGGAAGAGCCAACGACACGGCTCGATGGCAATGCCGCCGCCGGGATCCTGACCGAGGTGTTCTGTGGGGAGCCGAGTGGCGCCATGATCGTCTGTGCCGGTTGCGGCGCCACCGCGGCAATCGGCGCGCTCATGGCCTACGGCCTGGAGCTGGGAGCGATTCTGCGCTGCCCGCACTGCGACACGGCGGTGCTACGCCTCGGAGCGGCAGGCGCCACGCTGTGGCTCGATCTCCGCGGCGCGGTCAGCCTGCGCGTTAGGATCGGCGATTCCGCCTCCTAGGCAGTGTCCTGATCCTGTTCTCGCGCCTGCGCTTCTTCCTCGGCGAGGCACACCCGCTCGTGGATCTCACCGATGTCCCCGGCGATGAGTGTCTCCACGTCATCGCGCCGCGCCACCAGCGAGAGCGCGTGGTCCCCCGCCGCCATGCCCAGTGCGCGGCCGTAGTCAGGCCCGCGGCGCATCACCAGGAACTGAAATGCGGTGCCATAGGTGTTGACGGCGCGCACCAGCCCGACGCTCCCAGCGGGATGACCTTTGTCCGCAATACGGACGATCGCCCGCGCATAGCGGTCGATCTCTTTCGGATCGATGACGAAGACTTTGATCTCATTGGCCACGACACTATCCCTCTCGCTTCTCGCTCCTAGCATCCGGCGCCGATCGCGTGCCGGTTAGTGGGCGGCAACGCGGGAACCGGCACCGTCGCTTGCCAGTTGCGGAGCAGTGCATATTCTCAGATAAGTCTAAGGTCCAGCGTCAACCGAACCAGCTGGTGGGGTGCGCGGCAATCGCCTTCTATGAGCAGCAATGGCCGTTCGCGTGCGGTGTGGGCGGTGGTACGTCGAGCGCCGGGTTGGCGGCGAAGAACCCAGCCGGCTGCAAAAGAAAGCCCGCGTACGAGACCGGCATCACCGGCCAATCCTCGGGACGCGGCGCATGGTGGCTGCCCACGGTGTACCAGAGCACGACGTCGGTCTCTTCGATTGACCGGTCCGCCGCCGTCCATTCCGGCAGACCGGCTCCTCCTGGGTGCTGGTAGGGAAAATCACCTGCGGCGAAGCGCTCGCGGTCGGCGTGCGGCGTGACCCAGAGGTGCTTGGTCATGAACGCGGCTCGCTTCGCCACGCTCGACTCGGCGCTGGCCATCGCCTGCACATTGCCATGTGGCACCAATCGATAGCCGACGGGCTCGCCGATCGCGTTGCGGCGCTCCGGATTCACCACCCGCCAGACCCGCCCCCGCAGCGGGTCGATCAGTTGCTGGGCTTCCAGTTCGGTGCGCAGCGGGGTGCGCACGGTGCGGAACGCCGCTCCGAGAACGTTGCCGGGACCGGCCGCTTCGGCCTCCGCGTGCTCCTCATAGACAGTGTTCACCGGTCCATCGACGTCCAGATCGAGCCGGAAGTTGAAGAAGTGCTGATGGATCGGCGCGTAGAGCCCGTCCTCGTTGAGAAGTTGACCATACCGCGGAGTTTGCCCCGCGGGCACGGCCCCCGTGGAGAGGATGCCGGTGAGCTTCACTTCGCACTGGATCGTGCCGTCCTGATAGAAGTACCAGAAGATGCCGTAGTCGTAATTGCCGATCGTCGAGAAGGACGAGACGACCAGGCGCCGCGAGCGGCGCAACTCCGTCTGGTTGGTGCGCATGTTCATGTGCCGCCAGAGGACGCCGTAGTCCTCCTCGTGCATGCAGATCGCGTTCTTGACGGCGTGGGCACGACCGTCCTGGTCGACCAGGGCCGCGTCGAAATAGTGGATCTCGCCCAGGCAATCGCAACCGAGCGTCAACGAGTTGACCAGCGCCCCGAAGTTCAGCTCGCCGCCGTCGAAGGTGTTCTTGCGGTGATGCGTCGGCGACGGGTCACCGTACGGCACGACCATGTCTGACATCGCCGCGCGATGCAGGATCGGCCGCAGGCGCCCGTGGTCCTCCCAGCCGACGGTGTGCAAGACCAGACCTTCACGGGGCGTAAACCCGACCCGGAACCGCCACTTCTGCCAGCGCACGAGAGCGCCATCAACGGTGAAGCTCGGGCCCTCCGGCTGGCTGATCTCCAGCGGCTTGAGATCCGATCGCAACGGTCCTACGTCGTCCAGCCCGTAGTTGGCGTTCCTGGCCGGGACCGGCACCACGCCGTGGTCCTCGACCCGAACGACCGACATCTCGTGCAGGTCGAAGATGACGATCACGTTCTCGACCGGGTGGGCGTAGCCGTTGTCGTCGTCGGGACTGGAACGGACCCAGACGATGCCTCTCGTCAAGCGGCGCCCTTCGAGATCGGCCTCGTCCTCGTAGACCCCGAATGGCCAGGGATCGACCCAGACCAGGTCCATGTCTGTAATGCCGCGGCGGTGCATCGCCTCTTGAAAGGCAGGATCCTGCCGCACGACCTGTTCGCAGGCGAGGATCTCTTCCAGCGTCAAGGTCGCCTGCCCGGCCTCGATGAGGTCCCAGCTCGTAACTCGACCCTCGGTCAGAGAGATGAGCGCCTCGACCGTCCCTCGCTCGGCGCGATCGATGAGGACCGCTCGTGCCTCACGCGGAAGGTCGTGACCGTTCGCCGACGCCTCGCTCCCGAGCACCTCTGCCTTCGGCGGTTCACGCAGGGCGACTTCAACGAAGCGGAAGCGGCGATCGTCCCAGACGCCGCCCGGAACTCCGGCACGGAGGATTGCTACCGCCTCTGAGAGCTCATCGACCGAAAGCGGCTCCAGCGGATGCCGGGTACGGGTTGGTGCTATGGGCCATGGTTCCTCGTCCTTGGGTGATGGGGTGATGGGTCGCAGGATGGCGGGGTGGCGGGGAGATCGATGACCCTGCCACCCTGCCACCACTTGCGTCCGCAGGCGCGCAGCGAGTAACCACCCTGTCACCGTAAGCGCCTCGCGGTTTCGCATCTCTACCCGGCAAGGCTAGAAAGGCGGTGATAGCTTGTCAATCGCGCTATCCTTGCGGTGTGAACGAGCATGAGCGTCACCAGTACGACACCATCCTCATTGGTGCCGGCGCGGCCGGGTGCGTCCTCGCCAACCGGCTGACCGAGGACGCCGGTCGGTCTGTGCTGCTGCTGGAGGCCGGTCCCGATTACGGGTCCGATCCCGCCGCCTGGCCGGCGGAGCTCCTCGACCCCACGAACGTCTGGCCGGACTCGCACAGCTGGGGCTTCACCCTCGCGGGGCGAGAAGGAGACAATCCCTTCCCTCTGCCGCGTACGCGGCTCGTCGGCGGCACGACGACGGTAAACGGTTGCGTCTGGCTCCGTGGCTCCGCCGTCGACTTTGACGGCTGGGCCGAATCCGGCAACCCCGGTTGGAGCTTCAGGGATATGTTGCCGTACTTCCAGCGGGCGGAGAGCGATCCGGGAGGTGGTCCGCTGGCCGGAACCAGCGGTCCGGTGCCGGTGTTTCGGGTCGCCGATCGAGACATCGCGCCGGCCGAGCGGGCATTCATGGCCGCCGCCGACTCCGTCGGGCTCCCGATCGTGGCCGATCTGAATCGCACTCCAAACCAGACACCTGGCGTCGGACCGGCGCCGAAAAACATCGCCGACGGCGTCCGCATGAATGGAGCCTTCACCTACCTGGCGCCGGCCCGGTCCCGCCGCAACCTCGCGATTCGCGCCAACAGTCCGGTCGATCGAGTGCTCTTCGAGAACGGTCGAGCGATTGGCGTCAGACTGGTCGACGGTCGTGAGGTCAGGGGCCGGGAGATCGTGCTCTGCGCCGGCACCTATGGCTCACCCGCGATCCTGCTCCGCTCGGGGATCGGCCCCGCGGAGCATCTGCGCGAGCTTGGCATCCCGGTCACCCAACACCTCCCCGGTGTCGGCGAGAACCTGCTCGATCATCCACTCGCCTCACCCGATCGGCCGCGACCTCGGCTGGTGCGGCCGGAGCACGCACCTCGATCCCGGTCGTTCATCCCCGTTCTGGCCAAGGCGCGCAGCCGGCACGCGGGCGATGACATCGACCTCCACATCTACATCGGGCAGAACTTCGACGAGTCATGCGGCGCCTGGTTCCTCTGGATCACGGCCAGCCTGCAGTTCGCCCGCTCCCAGGGCCGCGTCCGCCTGACGTCCGCGGACCCCATGGCGCCGCTCGACATCGACCACGCCTATCTCAGCGACCCGGCCGATCTGGAGGCCCTGTGCGACGGCATCGAGCTCGCCGAACGGATCATCGCCGCGGCCCCCATGCAGCGCGTTCTCGAGCCGTATGCCGAGGATAAGCCTCCCTGGGGAGATGCCGGCGAGCTCCCGGCGTGGGCCCTGTCCCGCTTCGGCACGACGTTCCATCCCTCGAGCACGTGCCGTATGGGTCCGGCGTCCGATCCGATGGCGGTGGTCGACCACGACGCGCTCGTCCATGGCGTAGCCGGTCTGCGCGTCGTCGACGCTTCGATCTTCCCGACCGGTCCCCGCGCCAACATCCATTTCACCGTCGTCGCCGTCGCCGAGAAACTCGCGGACACGATCAGACATCAACCCGCGAGCGGACATCTCGAGGCCACATCGCCTGCGGAGGACCTGATGCGCAAATTCAAGGATTTCGAGAGCGCACTGAAGTACGCGTCGCGCCTCCATGCCAAACAAACCCGCAAGGGGTCCGACACACCCTACATCTCCCATCTCCTCGCCGTCGCCGCGATCGTGCTCGATCATGGCGCCACCGAGAAGGAGGCGATCGCCGCTCTGCTGCACGATGCGGTCGAGGATCAGGGCGGGCAGAAGACGCTCGATAAGATTCGGCGCCGCTACGGCAAACGGGTCGCCAGGATCGTCGCGGCGTGCTCGGACACGGACGTATTACCGAAGCCACCCTGGCGGGATCGAAAGGAGGCGTTTGTCGAGCGGCTGCGGTCCGAGTCGTATTCGGTCCGGCTGGTCGTAGCGGCCGACAAACTCCATAACGTAAGGGACGTGCTCCGCAATTACCGCATCCACGGAGACGATCTCTGGTCGCATTTCAAAGGTGGCCACGATGGGACGCTCTGGTACTACCGCGCTGTCGTCGGGGCGCTGACTGAAGCCGCAAAGCCCGAAGAACACCAGCTGAACGCCCTGATCGAGGAGATCGGAATCACCCTCTCCTTGCTGGAGCAGGCGATGTCAGAGCGCTCTACGCGAATGCGTCCCGCGGAGCTTGCCTAGCGGCACGGGAACCTGAAAGACCGATGCGGCGTCTCCTACGCACGCGGCCACCAACGTGGCCTGGCCGGAGAGGAGACAGCCATGCATCGGTTCCCGATCCTGACCCTCGTCGTGTTCGCCTTTCTCGTGTCCTTGGTTGCAGCACCGCTGTCGGCGAGCGCGGACGGCGTCATCATCGTCGACCCGCCCGCCTGCGATCCCATCTGTCCTGACCCCGTCCTCATCGCCGATCAGCTCAACGTCCGATCCCATCGTGTCGACGTCTCGATCGCCGATCAGGTGGCGACGACGCGCATCGACCAGATCTTCCACAACCCCAATAGCTGGGCCGCCGAAGGAACCTACATCTTCCCCATCCCGCCGGGCGCGGCCATCTCCGGCTTCACGATGACGGTCGATGGCGAGCCGGTCGAAGCCAAGCTGCTCGACGCCACGGAAGCGCGTCGCATCTACGACGACATCGTGCGCAACCTGCGCGACCCGGCGCTTCTCGAATACATCGGCGAGGGCGCCATCCAGGCCAGCGTCTTCCCGATCCCGCCCGGCGAAGACCGGCGCATCGAGATCGAATACGGCGAGATCGTGCCGGTCGAAGAGGGGCTCTCCCGCTACCGGTATCCATTGAACACCGAGCGCTTCTCCGCGCAACCGCTGGAAGAGGTCAGCGTCCATGTCGGGGTCGAGACCCGAGAGCCAGTGCGTGCCGTCTACTCGCCGTCGCACGACGTCGCCGTCGACCGGCCAGACGACTTTCATTTCGCGGCGGGCTACGAAGCGAGCGATGTCCGGCCTGACACTGACTTCGAGCTCTTCTGGAGCGTCTCTCCGGACTCCATCGGCGCCAGCGTGGTGAGTTACGTCGACGAGAGCACAGGAGAGGGGTATTTCCTCCTCCTCGCGGCACCTGGGATCGACGACGAGACAGAGATCGTCGCCAAAGACGTCATCGTCGTGCTGGATACCTCGGGCAGCATGGAGGGCGAGAAGATCGAGCAGGCGCGGGAGGCGCTCCTCTACGTTCTGGAGCACCTCAACCCGGACGACCGCTTCAACGTCGTCGAGTTCAGCACCGGCGCCCGCGAATACGCCCGCGAGCTGGTCGAGCCAACAGAAGCCGAAGACGCCGCGCGGTGGGTCGAACGTCTCGGCGCGACCGGTGGCACGGACATCAATCTGGCGCTGCTCACCGCCCTCGACATGGTCGAGCCGGGGCGGCCGACGATGATTCTCTTTCTGACCGACGGGCTGCCTACCGAAGGCGAGATCGATACCAGCCGCATCATCGCCAACGTCGATGATGCCGCACCGGAGAACGTCCGGCTCTTCGCCTTCGGCGTCGGTGATGACGTCGACGCGATCCTGCTCGATACCCTCTCCAGCGAACACCAGGGACGCACGACGTATGTTCGCCCCGGTGAAGCGCTCAACGAAACCGTCTCGAGCTTCTACTCGGGGATCACCGCCCCGGTGCTGGCCGACCTCGAGGTCGAGGTCGAGGGCGTCGACGTGGCCGAGATCTACCCCGCGCCGCTACCAGACCTCTTCGCCGGATCACAGCTCATCGCTCTCGGCACGTACCCTGACGGTGGTCCGGCGACGTTGACGCTGCGCGGTGAGGTCAATGGAGAGCCTCGGGAGTTCAGCTACCCGGTCACCTTCACCCGGGATGGCGGTAGCGAGTTTCTGCCGCGCCTGTGGGCCACGCGCAAGATCGGGTATTTGCTGAACCAGATCCGCTTGCACGGTGAGAACGACGAACTGGTCGACGCGGTCATCGACCTCAGCCTGGAGCACGGCATCGTTACGCCATACACCTCGTACCTGATCACCGAGGACGATATCCACTCTCAGGAGGCGCGGGACCGGGCCGCCGAAGCGGCCTCCTCGCAAATCAACGCGGCCCCGGCCTCGGGTGCCGGCGCGGTGAATCAAGCACAAGAAGTCCAGGCGATGGCCGACGTCGACACGGCCGCTCCCCTGCCAATGGCGACGTTTGTCACGGACGCGGGTGAGGAAGTGAGCGCGGCCGACGTCCTTCGCTACGCGGGCTCTCGCGCCTTCGTCCTCCGGGACGGAGTCTGGACCGACACCGCCTATGACCCCGACGCCATGACCGCGATCGAGGTCCCGTTCGCCAGCGATGAGTACTTCGCCTTGCTTGGCGAGCATCCGGAGCTTGGCGACGCCTTCGCGCTGGGCCAGCAGGTCGTCGTCGTTCTCGACGGCACGGCCTACCGGGTCACCGCCGAGGCGTAGCCTCCAGAGACACGTAGCAGGGGCGGCTTATCGTGCCGCCCCTGCTACGAAGAAGATAATCGCGAGCATGCAGGTCGAGGGAGTTCCATGGAGATCGACACGAGCACAGATTTCGGAGCGCGCGCCACGCGCCATCTCGAGGACGACCAGATCGTCTGGCTGACGACGGTTGGCTCTAAGGGAACACCGCAGCCTTCCCCCGTCTGGTTTCTCTGGGATGGCGACACCGCGTTGATCTACAGCTATCCGTCGACCTCTAAACTGCGCAATATCGAGCAGCGACCTCGCGCCAGTCTGCACTTCAATTGCACCCCGAGCGGTGGCGACGTCGTCATCCTCACCGGCGATGCCTGGGTCGATGCGGACGCCGCACCGGCCAACGCGAATCCAGCCTTTGTCGACAAGTACACGGACGGAATGCGGAACATCGGCATGACACCCGACGCATATGGACAGGCGTTTTCGGTCGCGATCCGGGTCAGGCCGACCTCGCTACGAGGCCACTGAACGGGAGCGGCTTCAGCGCACCGCCTCGAACAGCGAGAACAGCAGCGACCCGATGAGCAGCGAGGCCAGGATCAGCACGGTCACCCCGACCGCCACGACCACCAACGTCATCGACGCCTGGCGATCCGCGTCGGCGCGCTCCCTCCGCTCGGCGGCGGTCGCCTCCCGCCGGTGGTGCGCCCTGGCAGGCCCAGGAGTCTCGTCGAAGGTCTGAAAGCCGCCAACATAGTGACGCATGATCTGATCCTGGATCACCTGCTGCCGGATGGTCCGGTCATAGGCCTGACGCTTGAGTGGATCAGCCAGGATCGTGTAGGCCGCATTGAGTCGACGGGCCAGATCCTCGGAGGCCAGCCGGCGCTCCGGGAGTTGCCGGTCCGGGTGGACGCGTTTCATCGCCCTGCGGTAGGCGCGTGTGATCTCGGCGTGGGTGGCCGTGAACGGCACCCCGAGCAGCGAGTAATGATCTTCCTGGTCTGGGTCTGCTCCGGCGCCATTCGGGCTGCTCCCGTGGAAACCGGTTTCGGGGTTTGCGGCCAATCGCTGAATCCACGCCGTGTGGCATGTCTGCTTGTCGTTAGCGGAACGCGTCTCTGGCCCTTGCGATGGCCACCATGACATTGTACGAGAGCCGAACCGCCGGGCCACAACCGGTGAAGCAAGCGCGGCGTGACGCGAAACAACGACACCGTCGCGCTACAATCAGGATGTCGATTCGGATTTCGCGCGATCGAAGCTAGCAAGCGCCGGCCGGGGTTCATCCATGCGGGTTGATCTGGTGACCGTTCCCTACCGGTATGACGAGCGCGGCGAAGGACTTGGCGCCGGACCAGACGCGCTGCTTGCGGCGGGATTGCCGGAGCAGTTACGCGCCGCCGGCATTCATCTCGCCGGTCCGCATGAGGCACATCTCGATCCCGCGCTGCGGGAGGAAAATCGCACCGCGCTGAACATCGGACGACTCGGCGCGGACACCGCCCGCCTGGTCGCCGCGGCGCGCCGTGACGGGGATGGCGTCCTCGTACTTGCCGGCGATGACACGGCCGCGATCGGGGTCGTTTCCGGACTGGAGCAGGCTGTCGGAGCGGGCACGACGGTTGGGGTCGTCTGGGTCGACGCCCACGGCGATTTCAATACTCCGGAGACGTCGTTCAGCGGCATCTTGGCAGGAATGCCGGTCGCAATCCTGGCCGGTCTGGCCGGTCCTCTCTGGCGCAACGCGGCCGGTCTTGCCACTCCGGTGGCAACCGACGACATCATCCTGGCCGGCGTGCGCGAGCTCGACGAGAAGGAAGAGGAGCTGATCCGCTCGACGAACGTCCAGGTCGTCCCAGCGACCGAGCTCTGTGACGGCGACACGTTTGCCACCGCGGTCGATCGCCTGGCTCGGCGCTGCACGCTGCTCTATCTCCACGTCGATCTCGACGTTCTCGATCCACGGTTTGTGCCAAGCGCATCCACGCCGTCGGCCAACGGGGTGAGCATCGAGGAACTGGTCACGGCGATGGCGACAGTGTTGCGGACCGGACAGGTTGCCGCTGTCACGATCAGCAGTCTCAATCCCGGAGCCGGAGCCCGCGGCGAGCGCTCTGTCGCCTCCGCCATGAAGGCGATCACCGGAGCGCTGCCGGCGTGGACCACCACACAGGAACCTTCAACTCAGGACAGCGCTTCCTGAACGCTCTCGCCACTAGCGAGCCTTCTCATCATGGCGCAAACCAGTCTTGGCCAGCGCTCCCGCCGCATGCTAAACTCCATCGCTGTGCCCGGTTTCCGGGTGCTTTTACTGTCACGCGCTGAAGCCAGGCAGCGAAGGAGCGCGGTGCCACCGCGCGACGTCGTGCCACTTGCCATGACGTTGGTTCGAGCACCAAGAGCGAGAAAGACGGAGTCAGATGGTTGCCCAGATCGTTCGTGAGCTCGAGGCGGAGCAATTCAAACCGGATATTCCCGAGTTCGGCCCCGGCGACACCGTGCGTGTTCACGCCAAGGTCGTCGAGGGCACCCGGGAGCGCATCCAGGTCTTCGAGGGCGTCGTCATCCGCCGGCGCGCGGGTGGTATCAACGAGAACTTCACGGTGCGGCGCATTGCCTCACACGGCATCGGGGTCGAGCGGACCTTTCTCGTCCACTCGCCGCGCATCGACAGGATCGAAGTGACCCGCCGCGGCCGTGTTCGCCGCGCCAAGCTCTACTATCTGCGCGGCCTCACCGGGCGCGCCGCCCGCATCAAGGAGAAGCGGACGTAGGCCCACGGAGCTCACCTGCGTTCAAGCGCCCGGCCAATTGGCCGGGCGCTTTTGCATTGCCCGGCACGTGCGGTTAGCGTTGCTGCATTGCGTGGTACTGTCCGCGGCGGAGGTTGATGGCGGACCGATGAGCCTTGGCAATGGTCAGTCGCGCGGGCGTCTGTCTGGTCCGGACGCGGCTCCCGATCTCCGCTGGGAGCGCGCATTCTGGAGCGCCGGGCTGCGTTGCGTCGCCGGCGTGGACGAGGTCGGACGAGGCGCGATGGCGGGGCCTCTCGTTGCGGCGGCCGTCGTCTTCCCGGCATCAGAGGGGTGGGCGCTACGCCGGCTGCGGGCAGCCCTGACCGATGTGCGGGACTCGAAGCTGCTGTCGCCGGAGCGACGCGTCGAGCTGCTCGACAGAATCGAGCAGACCGCGGTCGCCATCGGGGTCGGCGTCGTGCCGGTGCCGGAGCTCGACGCCGTTGGCCTCGGTCCGGCCAACCGGATGGCTATGGAGCGCGCTGTTTTCGGACTCGATATCGACGTCGACGCGCTCGTCATCGACGCCTGCGTGCTCGATCTGGGCTGTCCGCAGAGCGGTCCCATCGACGGCGACGCGTTGTCGATCTCGGTCGCGGCGGCCTCGATCGTTGCCAAAGTGACCCGCGACCGCGTCATGGTTGCTCTTGGACAGGAAGACCCCCGCTACGGCTTCGAGCTGCACAAGGGGTATTGCTCGGCATATCACAAGGCGAGGTTGGCGGAACACGGCCCTTGCCTGCACCATCGACGGTGCTTTTCCCCGGTTGCGGGCTGGGATCCGGGCTCGTGACGCCGACCACTCGCCAGGAGCTTGGGGCAGCCGGCGAGCTGCTGGCGCGACGTCATCTGGAGCACAAGGGATACCGGTTCGTGGCGGCAAACTGGCGCCGCCCGTACGGTGAGCTCGACCTCATCATGCGGGACGGTGACGTGCTCGTGTTCGTCGAAGTGAAGACCCGTAGCGGCGAGCGACTCGGCACCGCCGAGGAGGCGCTGACCTGGGCTCAGGCCAGACGGCTGCTGCGTGGAGCGCAGACGTTTCTTGGCGAACGGGAGGATCTCGCCGGTCTCTTCTGGCGGGTCGATTTCGTCGCCATCACCCTGACGCCGACCGGAGCAGTCTCCCGCCTGACGCACGTCGTCGACGCCGTCCGCTCCGGCTGAACTGGCCTGTGTCGTGCATGCTCTCTCCCCCGTAGCGGGCGAATCCGGTATGCTGCCGGTATGCCGGCCAGGCACTGAGCAAGTCGCGTTGGATCAGGCTCGCGCGTCCCAGGCGAGCTCATAGCGGCGGAGGAGAGAAGATCATGCGTTTCGCAGGCAGGGGCACATGCACGGGCAACTTGCACTTGCAGTTGCTGTCCACCGCCGCATTGGCGGTCGCCATGACGGTCGGGCTCGCCGGAGTGGGCTTCGCCCAGGATGCCACGCCGACCGCGATGGGAGATGACGCCGGACTCGCCTACCCAACTCATCTCCATGGCGGAGACTGTGACAACCTCAGTGCCGAGCCTGTGGAGCGTCTCGCCGATCTCCTGCTCCCGGAATGGGTCGCGGGGCTGACGGAAGGTGAGGACGCCGGTATCGTCGCCGAAGACTTCGGCAACGCCCCGATACCAGTGGCCGCCGCCACCACCGAAGTGAACCTCGCGCTCGCCGATATCGTTGCCGGCAAGCACGCCATCAATGTCGAGAGTCCCAATCCCGACGATCCCGAGGACTCGGTCGCGTGCGGGAACATCGGCGGCGTCGCCGACGAGCATGGTGATCTGTTCGTCGGTCTGGGTGAATCAAATGGATCCGGGCATCATGGGATCGTTTGGCTCCATGACAACGGGACCAGCACGACGATCGTCGTCTTCCTGGCGCATCCCGAAGAGGCGGCAGGCATCGAAACGGCACTGGCAGCCCTCGCCGCGGCCGAAGAGGAAGCCGCCGCGACCCCCGTCGCTACCCCAGGAGCTACGCCGGTCGCCGATGCCGACGCTACGCCGGTGACCTAGGATCGAATCGAGACTCCCCGACGGCGCGGTCAACGCTGACCGCGCCGTCGCTTTGAGCGCGGAGGAGCGCCCTCATGAGTGAGTCATCGTTCGGGGCTGGGGCGTCTACGGGAGGGGTCGCGGCGCATCGCGCGGACGCGCCGGACTCGGTCCGTTGCGCCGTGTTGACCGTCAGCGACACCCGTACTCCCGACTCGGATACATCCGGCGCGCTGATCCGCGAGACGCTCAGCTTCTCCGGACACCGTGTCGTCGACTACCGCATCGTTCCGGACGAACCCGATCAGATACGCGAGATCCTCGCGGTCTGGATCGCCCGCGACGACGTCCAGGCCGTCCTGTCGAACGGTGGCACCGGAATAGCCGCGCGCGACACCACCTATGACGCCATCTCCGCCATACTCGAGAAGCGGATCGACGGTTTTGGCGAGCTCTTCCGCATGCTCTCCTGGCAAGAGGTCGGCGCGGCGGCGATGCTCTCGCGCGCGGTCGCGGGCGTCGCCGGGGGAACGCTCATCGTCGCTATGCCAGGCTCGACGAACGCGGTTCGCCTGGCACTGACCAAGCTCATCGTCCCGGAGCTCGGTCACCTGGTTTACGAGATCGCCAAGTAACGCCTCCAGTTGCTCCGTCACGAGGGGTGGGCTAGCATCGCCGCTCGTGTGGTTGGCAACGTCATGTCCGTAAAGGAAAGGATCGGCGGCGGGTGAGCGGCGAGGGCGGAGGGAAGAAGCGGCAAGCACGCGTCCTCAAGGGGTTCCGCGATTACCTGCCGGAGCAGATGATCCTGCGCCAGCGGATCATCGGTATCTTCCGCGACATTTTCGAGCGCCATGGCTTCGAGCCGCTCGACACTCCGGCGCTGGAGTATCTCGACGTTCTCACCGGTAAGGCCGGCGAAAACGAAAAGCTGATGTACCGCTTCCAGGACGCCGGCGGTCGTGAGGTCGGGCTGCGCTACGACCTGACCGTACCCCTTGCCCGCGTGGTGGCAATGCACCAGAACGATCTCGTCCTCCCCTTCAAGCGCTACCAGATCGCCCCGGTCTGGCGGGCGGAAAATCCGCAGCGCGGACGATTCCGCGAGTTCTGGCAGTGTGACGCCGATATCGCCGGTTCGTCATCGCCGCTAGCCGATGCCGAAGTGATCGCCATCATGGCGGAGGCCCTGGAAGGGATCGGCATCCCGCAATTCACCATCAGGATCAGCCACCGCCAGCTTCTGGAGAGCCTGGGCCGCGCCGCCGGAGTGGCGGCAGATCAGGCGCTCGCTCTCTACCGCGCTATCGACAAGCTCGACAAGATCGGCCCGGAGGGCGTCGCGCGGGAGTTGGCCGAAGGCGGAGTCAGCGCCGATCAGGCCACGCGCCTGCTCGACCTGGTGATGAAGCAGGGTGAGCCGCTTGGTCTCCTCGCGCAGCTTCGCCGCGAGCTCTCGGAGGTGGCAGGCGCCGCCGCGGCCGTCGACGAGCTGGAGCAGATCTTCCGGATTCTGCCCGATTTCGGGGTCGCGCCCAACCGCTACACCCTCGATCTGGCGCTCGCCCGCGGACTCGACTATTACACCGGTCCGGTCTTCGAAGCAACCGTCACCGAGCCGAATGTCGGCTCGGTCGGCGGCGCCGGCCGCTATGACGGTCTGGTCGGCGCATTTCTGGGGCGACCAATCCCCGCCACCGGCATGTCCCTCGGTCTGGAGCGCATCATCGAGGTCGTGCGCGAGCACGGCCTGATGCCTCTGCCGGCGACGATTGCCGAGGTCGCGATCGTGGTCTTCCCGGAGACCGTTGGCGCGGGCGCCGGGCTGGCGTCGTCCCTGCGCCGGCAAGGATTGCGGGTCGATCTCTCCCTGCAACCACAGCGGAGCGTTGGCGATCAGCTCAAGCTGGCCGATCGCAAGGGGATTCCGGTCGCCGTGATTCTCGGTTCCAGCGAGCTGGAGGCCGGCACGGCGACGGTCAAGGACTTGCGGGATGGCGACCAGCAGACGGTGGCCCTTGCTGGCCTCAGCGAGGTCGTGCGCAACGTCCTCGAGCAAACAGTAGCGGTAGGCGGCCGCTGACCGGCCACGATCAATTGATAGTGGGAGCGAGATGGCGAACGAAGACCTGGGAGACGAGTTTCAGACCTACATGCTGGTGGTGGCCCACCCCGACGACAGCGAGTTCTCGTCCGCGGGGACCGTCGCCAGGTTGAAGGACGCCGGCAAGCGGGTCGTGCTCATCCAGGTGACCTCCGGCGACCGGGGTAGCGCAGATGCCACCGCCGATCCGGTGGACGTTGCCCGCACGCGAGAGGCCGAAATGATCGAGGCGGCCAGCCGGCTTGATATGGACGAGGTCGTCTTCCTGCGCTGTCCCGATGGCTCGCTCATGCCGGACCTCGACCTGCGAGAGAAGATCGTGCGCATGATCCGGACGCACAAACCGGACGTGGTCATCACGCACGATCCATTTCGCCCCTATGCGCTCCATCCCGACCACCGCGCCGTCGGTCTGGCCACGACCGATGCCGTCTACCCGACCGCGCGCGATCCGCTCTATTTCCCCGAGCATCTCGCGGAGGGTCTCGAGCCGCACAAGGCCGCCGAGATCTGGTTCTTTGGTCCGGAGCATCCCGACAAGGTCGTCGATATTACCGGCACGTTCGATCGCAAGATCGATGCGCTGCGCGCCCACGTATCTCAGATCGGCGACGGCACAGAGCTGGAGCCTCGCATGCGGGACCGGGCCAAAGAGCTGGCCGAGGGGCAGCCGTTCGAGCTCGGCGAGGCCTTCAAGGTCGTCCAGATGCGGCGGTGACGGGGGTCGGAGGTCGGAAGTCGGAAGTCGGGCGTCGACGGTACGACAGCCTGTAGGGGCGACGCAGGCGTCGCCCGCATCTCCCGGGTCGTCCCTTAGGGCGAGAACGCGCTAGAAAAACCATCCGCGGAGGCTAAATGGATCGGTTCGCGGGTACCACGGCCGGCGAGAGTCGCGGGCGCGCCGTCCGGGCCGCCCGGGACGCGTTCGGGTCGGACTGGAAACCAGACGGGGTCGCCATCGCCCCAGGACGAATCGAGCTGCTCGGCAATCACGTCGACTACAACGGCGGTCCCGTGCTGGCCGCGGCTATCGACCGCTTCATCGTCGTCGCCATAGCCAGGGAGCCCGGCCGGGAGCAGACGGTTCGTGCCATCGCCGCCGACGCTCCAGAGGAAGCATGTGGCGACCCTCGATGCCGATGCGCTCGCGGGTTGGCGCAACCCATCACCTCCACCCCGATCGCTCGATTATGTACGCGGACTCCTCGCCGGGCTGCAACAGCGAGAACGCTCCTCCCTCAGGCCCCGGCTCCCGGCATCGATCGCCATCGCCGGCGACGTTCCCATAGGGTTCGGCATCAGCTCGTCCGCGGCGCTGTGTGTCAGTTTGGCGCTCGCGCTCGCCGACGGGTTCTCCGGACCGGAGGAGGTCGTTCTCCTCGCCCAGGAGGCGGAGCATCGAGCGGGCACGCCCTGCGGCACGATGGACCAATCCGCTTCCATCTCGGGAGGGGTCATCGCCTTCGACGGGGCCACGCTCGGCGTGGAACGGCTCTCGCCTCGTCTGGGAGACCTGGTGTTTGCCGTGGCGGACTCCGGTGTGAAGCGGAGTCTGGGCAGCTCCTCGTATCCGATCCGGGTCGAGGAATCGCGGCAGGCGCTGGAGCTGTCACGGGAGCGCCTCGGGGGAGCGATTCCGCATCTGGCCGCCATCACTCAGGAGCAATTGGACGCTCTGAATCGCGACGACGTCGTGCCGGAGCCTCTCCTGAAGCGGGTGCGGCACGTCGTCGAGGAGACGGCTCGGGTCGCAGCGGGCCGGGCGGCCATGATCGCGGGCGACTGGCCGCGTTTCGGCCAGCTGATGACCGCCTCCGGTCGCTCCTCGGCGACCCTCTATGAGATCAGCCATCCCCGGGTCGAGGAGCTCGTTGCCGAGGCCCTGACCGTCGAGGGCACACTGGGAGCCCGCATGATGGGGGGCGGCGAAGGCGGCGCTGCGCTGGCACTCATCTCCCGCGATGCCGTTCCCCAGTTGGAAGAAACGCTACGGTCGGGTTACTACGCCCGCTATGGCATGGCGGACCGCGATGGGTTGATCCACATCTGTGCCTTTGCGCCGGGCGCAACCTACATCACCGCCGGTGACGCGTCAGAAGGAGCCTGATCGGACTTTGGCGTGTCTCAGAATCGATCGCTTCAGCTTGCGCCGGATATCCCGGCTCCCGCGTTGCCGATTGCGATACGCCGTCGTGAGATGACAGCCGGTTACGGGATCGAGCACCAGCACCGTGCCCTCAAGCCTGCGGTAGCGATCTTCGCGCCGATCCTCCGCGGGGATATCACGCAGCCCGAGGTAGACGAACGTCGCTTTGCCCCTGTGATGCAAGCGGCCATGCGTGTAGACGTACTGCACGTCGTCGGTCGTGAGATTTCGCTGCGCGAGACGGCGACTGGCGTGATCGGACATCGTCGCCACGGAAGAGTTGCGCACGGTCTCGCCTCCCCTGCGCCTGGCATGGGGTGGGAGCCGGATGACCGCTCAGGCGCGAGAAGCGGGCTGCCCGGAGGGGGCGATGCGGTTCAACGATAGTGCCGGATGAGCGGCTGTCCGTCAAGCCCCCTCGACATATTGCAGGTCTCGCATTGGCGCGCCCCGCTCAGTAACCCGCCTCGAGGTCGACGAGGTTGCGCGGCAATGCGCCGCGCTGGATGCGCCGGATGTTGTCGGCGATGAGGTCGGCCTGTCGCTCCCAATATCGCGGCGTGGCCCCCGAGGTGTGAGCGGTGATCAGGACGTTCTCCATATCCCAGAGGGGCGAATCCTCGGGCAGCGGCTCCGGATCGGTAACGTCGAGACCCGCGCCACCAAGATGCCCGGACTCCAGTGCCGCGATCAGCGCCGATGTGTCGATCACCGTGCCGCGCCCGACGTTGTAGATGGCGGCTCCCGGCTTCATCGCGGCAAACGCCGCCGCATCGAACAGTCCACGCGAGCGCGGTGTGTTCGGCAGGGTGACGACCACATGATCCGCATCCGCCAGCGCCGCGGGCAGATCCGCGATCGCAAACACCCGATCGAATCCCGCGGGCGGTGACGCGTCGGCACGTCGCCGTAGGCCGTTGACACGCATCCCGAACGCCGCGGCCCGCTGCGCCACGGCGCATCCAATCTCACCAATACCGGCGATCAGCACGGTCTGGCCCTGGAGCTCGCCTACCTCGCGATGCGTTGCCTCGTCTCGCCATTCGCGCCGGGTCTGCGCTCGCAGCAAGCGTGGAAAGCGACGGGTCAGCGCGATCATCATGCCCAGCACATGTTCGGCCATATTCGGCGCGGACACGCCGCTGGAGTTCGTCAGCATCACCCCGCGCGCCGCGATCTGCGCCAGCTCGTAGCGTTCGACGCCGGCGCCCGCGGCGTGCATCCAGCGCAGGCGGGTGGCGGCCGCGAGCAGGTGCGCTGGCAACTCCCAGCCGATCACGGCATCCGCATCTCTGATATCGTCCTCCGTTGGCGTGGCACGCACGGTTACCGAGTCATCATCGTCGACGTTGGTTTCGCCCGGCACAATGAACCGGATCTCAGGAAATTCCGCCCGAAATCGCGAAAGGATCGCCTCCGGGACGCTCATGGCGATGACTACGGTGCGTAGTGGGGTCGACAGATCGGGCTCCGATTCACTCATTCCAGCCGACGGTCCTTTCTGTGACTCACAGAAACATTCCAGATCGTTCGCGCGTTGCACATATTAGGACCCGCGAGAGGGCCAGGGAACGGGTCGTTTTGCCCGCCTTCGTCTATACTCGAGACTGGGAACCCCGCAGCGCCGGGAGGCGTCATGCGCGTCCAAGATCGTACAGCGAGCAATCTCCTGCCGCGCGCCGGCGGATGGTCGTCCTCAGTGGCGATCGTCGCCGCGTTGCTTGCTGCGCTCTGGCTACCGTTTGGGGTTGCGGCGCAGGAATCCGACACCGAGACAGCGCACTCTCTAGGAGTCAACGTCCTCTTCCCTGACGATGGTCTGGTCGAAGGGGAGCAGTTGTGTCTTGCGCTCTTTCCCAGCACCGATCCTGACCTGACCAAACCGCCGCTCCTCTCCCGCTGCCTCGACCCGGGCAGCGCCGCGGTGTCGTTTGAAGGACTACGCTCCGGGCAGTACAGCGTGCTGCTGCCGGGACCGGGATCGGATCTCGGGGAGCAGCGCTATCAGGGCCAGCTCGTCTCCACCACCATTCCCGAGGATGACCGGCTCGATGCGTTTGGCATCGAGGTCTCGGTCGGTCTCGCTCCGGAGTTCGCCGGAACCACTGGTCGCGTTCATGTCAATGTTTTTGGATGCCCGGCGGGAACGGACGCCGGCACTAACCGAGACGACTGGGCGACCGAGTGTCACGCGCTCGCCGGCGGCGTCCCCCTTTCGTTGAGCGGCACGGGAAGTATCCACGACGCCGCCTTCGAGGCCGTAACGGGGGTGTCGGGCGACAATTCGGGTCGCGTCGAGTTCACCGACTTGCCGCCCGGCGCCTATGAGCTGGGTAGTGAGCTTCCGGAAAACGTAGGCAGCGACCCGGCCCTCTTCGTCGAGTCGAGCATCGACGGCAGTCTGGGATCGCTCGAGCCAAGTGACACGCTCGCTCTTCGCCCAACGGAGACCGTCGCGGTTGACGTCTTTCTGGTGCTCGATCAAGACGAAGCAGTCGATGCCAGCGACGTTGTCGGCGTCACCGATATTCAGATCACCGGTGGCGTGTCGGCCGACGCGGACGGATCCGATCCACTCGACTGAGCGCGTTCACCTGAACCGGCTACCAACACCACCGGCGGGCTTTCGCCCGCCGGTGCTTTTTCTGTCTTGATTCTCCGCGCTCAGCCGCCGATCTGGGACATCCCGCGCACGGTCTCGCGCTCGCCTTCCGCCAGACCGTGCCCCCATGGCTTGCGCCAGATCGCGGCACGGATCGCTCGCTCCAGGGTTTCGTCGTCGGCGCCGGCACGCATTACGTCACGAAGGTCTCCTTCGTCCGGACGCAGCAGACAGAGCCGCAGTTTGCCGTCCGCAGTCAACCGCACGCGGTTGCACGCGGCGCAGAACGGCTCAGACACCGGGGAGATGAACCCGATCGTCCCGGCCGCTCCGGGGATTTTCCAGAGACGGGCCGGATCCGCGGCATCGGTTTCGACCGGCTCGAGCGGTCCGAAGCGGGCTTCCAGTCTCGCCTGCGTCTCTTCCGAGCTGACCAGCGCTTCGTCGTGGACGTCGCCGACCCCCTCCAGCGGCATGATCTCCAGAAACCGCACCTGCCATGGCCGGTCGATGGTGAGCGCCGCCATGTCGCCGACTTCGAAGTCATTTTGATCCTTGACGACGACGGTATTGAGCTTGATCGGTCGCAGACCAGCGGCGTCCGCCGCTTCGATTCCCTGCCAGACGAGATCGAGCCGGCCACCACGGGTCATCGCTTTGAATCGATCGGGGTCGAGGGTGTCGATCGAAACGTTGACCCGGTCAAGACCAGCGTCCGCCAGATCCTCGGCCAATCGACCCAACAGCAGCGCGTTGGTCGTCATCGACACTTCTGTGATGCCCGGGAATGACTTGATCCCTCGCACGAGATCGACCAGGCCGCGACGAATCGTGGGCTCGCCACCGGTCAGGCGGACCTTCGTGACGCCGACCCGCGCAAAAAGCCCGATCAGGCGCAGAAGCTCGTCGTCGTTGAGATGCTCCTCTTTTGGCTGGAACTTCATGCCGAGCGCTGGCATGCAGTAGACGCAACGGAAGTTACAGCGGTCCGTCAGCGAGATACGCAGGTAGGTCATGGCGCGGCCAAAAGCGTCCCTAGCCACACCGGTGACCGGCGCAATCGCCTCGCCAATCGGGAAAAGCCGGATAGGGCTGATCGAGGTGCTTGCCGCCACCATCCGTGCTCTCCACTGTCTCTCCGGCGGACCATCCACCGGACTATTCAATGATTGACTATTCCTGCCACCAAGAGTAACACCGGGGGATTCAGGGGTCAATCAGGTGGCGGCGCGGCCGCTTCCGGCGCGATGGGATTGCACGATTTCGCGCCGCGGGCGACCATCTCAGCATGACGCGCCCGTGTCCGAGACTCACCAGGGTATCGTCGGCATGAGCATGGTTACCCGCGACGGAAGGAACGAGGTTGGAACTCACCACATCCGAGGAACGTAGCATCGAGATCGAGCGACCGCTGACACCGAAGGCGCGAGCCCTCCTGCACGAATGGGTCGAAAGCGAAAGCTTGCGTAAGCACTGCGAGGCGGTTTCAGCCTGCCTCCGCCACGTGGCGCGACGCGACGGCGAGGACGAGGATCTGTGGGGCGCCGTCGGCCTGCTCCATGACATGGATTTCGAGAAGCACCCCAATCTGGAGCTCGCGCCGGACGGTCATCCCTTTGTCGCGGTCGCTCACCTGCGTGACGGCGGGTGGGGGCAGACCGTCTGCCGCGCCATCCTCAGCCATGCTGACTACAGCGGCGTCGAGCCGGAATCCGCGTTGGAGAAAACGCTGAGCGCCGTCGACGAGTTGAGTGGATTCGTCATCGCCGTCGCCCTGGTGCGGCCGGACAAGAGCATCCACAACGTCGAGGTCAAGTCCGTGCTCAAGAAGATGAAGGACAAGGCCTTCGCCGCCAAGGTCAACCGTGAGGATATCGTCCGCGGCGCGGAGCGCCTGGGTGTTCCGCTGGAGCAGCTGATCGCCGAAGTCATCGCCGCGCTGCGCACCGAATCGGACCGTCTCGGCGTGAGCGGTACGCCTGGCGCGGGCTGAGCAAGAACGATCCGCAATCAGCGGCGTATGCCGAGCTGCATGCGCAGTAATCTGCTGACGCTCTCTGTCACCCGCTCCGGTGGGACGTCGCCGCTTTCGACTCGCGCTGCCAGGTGATCGACGAGCGCCGCTAGCTCGGCGTCTGTGACGACGAAGAGCAGGAGATCATTCCCGGCCGCGACAGCCAGATCGACGATCTCGAAGGGGTTCCAGGTCGCCAGCGCGCCCATGCCGAGATCGTCGCTGACCACGACCCCGGTGAACCCCAGATCCTGCCGCAGCACGCGGACGGACTCTGGCGACAGCGACGCCGGCAGCTCGTCCCACGTTGGGACGGCCAGGTGACCCAGCATCACCATTGGCACGCCGGCTTCGACCGCGATCCGGAACGGCAGCGCGTCTTCCTGCCACCAGGTGGCGGCATCGACGTCCAGGACCGGCAGCGCCTCGTGGGAATCGACGGAGACGCGACCATGCCCCGGGAAATGCTTGACGCCGTGCAGGACGGCGGTCCCATCGACCCCGGCAAGATACGCCGCAACGTCCTGGGCCACGACTTGCGGATCGTCCCCGAACGCTCGCCCGCTCATGAAGCTATCCGGGCTGAATGCCACATCGGCGACGGGCGCGAAGTTGACGTCGAACCCGTAGGCGGCGAGTCTCTCGGCGCGGGCCCGCGCCAGCGCGGAGATCTCGGCCGCGGGGAGTTGCCCCAGCGTCGGGGCATCGGGAGCAGGGTCGTCAGCAATGCGACTGACGATGCCGCCCTCCTGATCGAGCGCGACGAGCGGTGGCAGCTCCGGGTTCGTGGCGTGGATGGCCGTCACCAGGGCTCGCACCTCGTCCGGCGTGCCGAAATTGCCCCCCACCAGGATGACCCCCGCCGGTTTGAGCGCGCGGAGCAGGGCGTCGTCCTCCGCGCTGAGCACGGTCCCGGAAATGGGGAACATGAACATCCGAGCCGCCCGCTCTCGTGGTGTCATCGCCGCGACGAGCGCATCCACGTCGCTCTCCTGCGCGCGGGCATGACGCGATCGGGTCAGGAGAAGGCTGCAGACCGCCGCGAGCGCCCGCCGCGACAGCCGCGCTGAGCGAGCGAACCTCGTCATGGCGCCTCCGCGAACGCATCGACCACCGGCGGCCGGCGTCGCCAGCGTGGCAGGGCACTACTGAGCTCGCCCGAGCGCACACGCGGATGCCGGCTGTAGTAGCCGACGAAGACGATCATCGCCAGCGCGGTGAAGACGATCAGATCGAAAAAGGTCGCCTGGTATCCGACATTGACGATGAGGATCCCAGCCACCAGGCTCGCCGCGGAGAAGCCCAGGTTCCACGCGGCGGCCCGCAGACCATAGACCCGCGTCCTGGCGCGAGGGGGCAGCACTTCAGCGATGAAGGTCGAATCGATCGGCCAGGCCATCGAGATACTTGTCTGCCGCACGATGTGGGTCACGGCGGCGAGCGGTAGGTTCGGGGTGAGGATCAAGGCGAGGTAGAACGGAAGGATCGACAACCGGACGACGGCCACGCCGATGAGCGAGCCGAGGTGTCGTGAGATGAGGGGAGCCAACAGTCCGACGGCCGCGGCACTGAGGCCGCCCAGCGCATAGACGTAGCCAACGGTCGTCGCATCCGCGCCCAGCGTGGTCAGGTAGACGTTGAAGAAGGGAAAGACCATCCCCGCCCCAACCGCCATCAACCCGCCTACCAGGACGAAGACGGCGAGGTCCTGCCGCACGCGCCGCCGTTCGCCGGGGTCCGCCGCCTCCTTCACCGCGGTGGGATCCGGGAGTCCACCTCCCCGGCGAGCCGCGCGCATGAGGAACATGGGGACGAGGCCGAGCGCGGCAATGCCGGTACCCGCTACCAGCGTCCATCGGTAGGTCAGAAGATCGGTGCCAGGCAACACATCGGGCAGGAAGCCACCCAGGAGCGATCCGAACGTCAACGAAAGCGAGGCAACCGAGAATGACAGCGCGGAGACGAACTGGCGCTCATCGCGCCGTGTCCAGGCGATGACGAACGGCATGGTGGTGGTGAACAAGTAGGCGAGCCCGACGCCGGAGATCGCCGACAGGACGAGGAGCAGCGGGCGGGCCTCGGCAAAGGCGAGTCCGAGCGAGGCCAGGAGAAAGACCGAGACTCCGGAGACGATCGAACGCCAGATGCCGAGCCGGTCGAGAACAGTCCCCATCGTCGCCGCGCCTCCGGCCATGGCCAGAGTCTGTGCCGCGCTGAACGCACCCATGTCGTCTTCACGCAAATTCAGCTCGCGCAGATAGAGGTTGAAAATCAGCGTGAATACGCCCCAACCGACATTGGCCAGCAGGTTGTAAAAGAGAAAGAGCCGGACATCGCGACTGAAGTTGAACTGGCGGCGCAGATACCCGAGAGGGACAGAGAGCAACATTTCACCTCGGGTACGGCTTCGCCGCGGATGTGGCAGGCGCGGAAGAGAGTATATGCCGCCGGTTCCGCTCCTGGCGGTACACTCGGGCGCGGATTGGGAGCGTAGCGCTCGAGGAGCGACTTGACCAAATGGGAACTTCCGAGTGCGTGCGGGTCGGTCTGGCGGGATTGGGACGGTTCGGCAAGCTCCACGCCGCGGTGCTCGGTGAGATGGCAGGCGTCGAGCTGGCGGCGGTCTGCGACCCTCAACCGGACGAGGTCGCCGCCATGGTTGCCCGCTATCAAGGAAGCGCGCGGATTCGCCGACTTCGAGGAGATGCTGGACAACGCAAGCCTCGACGCTGTCTTCATCGTCTCTCCGGAACCGTTCCACGCGGAGCAAGCACTCGCGGCCCTGTCGCGCGGGATCGCCACGTTTACCGAGAAGCCACTGGCGATGACTTCCATAGAAGGGGAGCGTGTGGCGGCGGCCGCGGCTGCCGCCGGTGTTCCGCTCCAGGTGGGGCTGGTCCTCCGCTTCGACATCCAGCACGCGTTGCTCAAGTCCGAGATCGCGCGTGGCGCCCTGGGACAGGTGGTATCCCTGCGTGCGAAGCGCAACACCTCAAAAGCCTGGTTCCCTGACTATGGCGATCGCGCCCACACCGTCTACGAGACCTCGATCCATGACATCGATCTTCTGCTCTGGTACGCCGGTAGCCCGATCACGAGAGTGCAGGCGGTCGAGAGACACCTCTCCGGACTGCGGTACCCTGAGGGTTGCTGGGCGCTGGTCGAGTTCGCGAGCGGCGCGGTCGGCATCCTGGAGACGAGCTGGCTGGTGCCCGCCGGCGCGCCGGCGAACGTCGTGACCCCGACCTGGCGCGGCACGATCGACGCCGAGATCGAGGTCATTGGCGACGCCGGGACCAGTCGCATCCGTCTGCTGGATGCCCCGCTCTCGCTGTGGAGTGAGGGGTTCACGGCGGCGCCCGAGACCGGACTCTGGCCCGAGGTGAGTGGCTCGATCGGTGGCGCGCTGCGAGACGAGGACGCTCACTTCATCGACCGCGTTCGTCGCGGTGCGCCGGAGTCGATCACGTCCGTCGCCGACGCGGTGATGGGTCTGCGCGTCGCGGAGGCGATCGTCGCGGCGGCAGCCACTGGAACCGCGGTCGAGCTTGACTCATATGTCTAGCCTCGTAGAGTTGCCTTTCCCAGGCATGTCAGGCCGGGCTACCCGGCGAACCAGGAGTCTTCGGTGATCGATCTCTCCAGTGATACCCAGACCCGACCCTCGCCGACGATGCGCGAGTTCATGGCGGCCGCACCGGTCGGCGACGAGCAACTGCGAGAGGACCCCTCGGTCAACCGTCTTCAGGAGATGGCCGCCTCGCTGCTGGGCAAGGACGCTGCCCTCTTCCTTCCCTCGGGCACGATGTGCAACGCCATCGCCTTCAGTCTCAACGCCAACCGCGGCGAGGCGGTGATCCTCGACCAGGAATCGCATCCGAACCAGTCGGAAGCCGGCGGACCAGCCTGGCTAGCCAGCGTCATGCTACGGCCCGTGGCCGGCCCGCGCGGGATCTTCTCCGTCGATCAGATCCGTCCCCTCCTGAGCAAGGGAGGCACTCACGCGGCGCGCACGGCATTCATCTCGATCGAGAACACGACTAATCGCGGCGGTGGCGCCATCTGGCCACTCGAGCGGCTAGCGGAGATGCGGGCGCTGGCCGACGAGCGCGGTCTCCGCCTCCATATGGACGGAGCGCGGCTACTCAACGCGGCCGTCGGCTCGGGCATCCCCGCTGCGACCTTCACCTCGTATGTCGACTCGGTCTGGCTCGATCTCTCCAAGGGCCTGGGCGCGCCGGTCGGCGCCGTCCTGGCCGGGTCCACGGAGTTCATCGAGCGCGCCCGGCTGCTGAAGCACATGTTCGGCGGGGCCATGCGCCAGGCCGGTATCATCGCCGCCGGCGGTATCTATGCCCTGGAGCACAACGTCGAGCGACTCGCCGAAGACCACGCCAACGCCCACTTTCTCGCGGAGGGTCTGGCGCGGATTCCCGGGGTGAAACTGGTCTACGACTCCGTCCCGACCAACATCCTCTTCTTCGACGTCTCCGGCACCGGGATGACCCCGCAGGAGGTGGAGCGCGGCATCAATGCCCTCGGCGTGCGGATGGGCGGCGGCTATGACGGAGCCAGAGTGATTCGGGCCGTTACCCACCTCGACGTGACGCGTGACGACTGCGCGATCGCGATCGACGCCGTCCGTCAGGTATGCACCGGCCAAGTCGCTGAAATCGCGCCGAGTGAGCCCTCACGTCTTCGAGCGACTCAGACCCACGGAGTGCTGTGACCCGAGACAGGTGTCGTTCCGAACGCACGAGGAATCTCGTCGTAGTCTCGCGTCTGGTCGCAAACGACGAGATCCTCACGCCTTCAGCTCAGGATGACACCTGATTGATTCCGAGCGCTGGACCCGGCGACTCGATTACCTGGTCACAACACGCCACCTGAAATCGAGTTGCCTCGAGCGCAGGTCATCCCTTCTTGCGATATGCTGTGCCCGGTGTACGTACATCCGGCGCGGCGGCGAACGCGGGGAGGGACACGATGATCCTCTCCTGGAAGGAGACGCGATCCGGCATCGTCAACGCGGACGAACGGCTGCCCTGGGGGCAGACGATCGCCATGGGGTTTCAGCACGTGCTGGCCATGTTCGGCGCGACCGTCGTCGCTCCGATCATCATGGGCTTCGATCCCAACCTGGCGATCCTCTTCTCCGGTATCGGCACCCTGATCTTCTTTGCCTTCGTCGGCGGCGCGGTACCCAGCTATCTCGGCTCGAGCTTCGCCTTCATCGGGCCGGTGGCGGCGGTCACCGGTACGGCCGCCGCGAGCGGTGCTTCTAACGGCATTGGACTCGCCCTCGGCGGCATCATCGCCGCCGCCGTCGTCTATACCCTGATCGGGCTGGTGGTCCATCTGACCGGCGGCGGTTGGATCGACAACCTCATGCCGCCGCTGGTTACTGGCGCGGTGGTGGCCGTCATCGGCCTCAACCTGGCTCCGGCCGCTCGCAACCTCTCCGCGGCCGATCCGGTCGTGGCCGCGATCACCATCCTTGCCATCTTTGTCATCGGGCTGCTCACCACCGGCGTCTTCAGCCGGTTACCGATCCTCATCGGGAGCGTGATCGGGTATCTCGCGGCACTGCTCCTGGGAGGAACGTCGCCGGACGGGCGGCAGTATCTCGGCGTGACGGTTCACGGCGTCGATCTGGCGCCGGTGGGCGCCGCTTCCTGGTTCGGCACGCCGGCGTTCCAGGCGCCGGAGTTCAACGGGAGCGCCATGGCGCTCATCGCACCCGTCGCCATCGTCCTGGTGGCGGAGAACACCGGCCATGTCAAGGCGGTCAGCGCGCTCACCGGGCGGAATCTCACCCCGTACCTCGGGCGCGCGTTCATGGGAGACGGCGTGGCGACCATCGTCGCCGGGCTGCGGGGCGGCACCGGCGTCACGACGTACGCCGAGAACATCGGCGTCATGGCCGTGACCCGGGTTTATTCGACCCTGGTCTTCCTGATCGCCGGGATCGTTGCCATCATCTTCGGGCTCTCGCCGAAGTTCGGGGCCATCATCGGCTCGATCCCGCAAGGCGTGCTGGGCGGCGTCACGACCGTTCTCTTCGGTCTCATCGCCGTAACCGGCGCCCGCATCTGGGTCGACAACCGGGTCGATTTCACGCGGACAGTCAACCTCTTCGTGGCGGCCGTAACCCTGATCATCGGCGCGGCCGACTACACCGTGACGCTTGGCGGCTTCACGTTGAACGGGATCACCCTCGGTACCTTCGGGGCGATCGTGCTCTACCAGGTCTTCAAGGGCGCGTCGGATGCGGACGATTTCGCGATCGTCGGGGATAGTGCGGAAGCCGAAGCGGAGATTCGCGCCGGAGGGCCGTCTCGACCTCGGCGCTAAGAGCCTCGCTAACCAACGGGGAAACTGCCGGCGTCGAGGGGATCGGTGCCAATGCTGACCTCGTCGCCGTCTAGCCAGCCGTCGCCGTCGCTATCCGCGATTCCCGGATCCGTACCGAATGCCGTCTCGTCCGCGTCCAGCAAGCCGTCACCGTCCGAGTCCACCGCTACCGCGCTGTCGGCAACTAAGGGGTCGGTGCCCGCGGCAAGCTCCGCCCCGTCGGTGACTCCATCGAAGTCGCTGTCCGCGTTTCCGGGATCGGTTCCGTAGATCGCTGTCTCGTCCGCATCCAGAATGCCATCGGCGTCGGAATCGAGCAGGGCCGGGTCACCGGTTGGTGCTGGCGGTACGGGAAGGTTGAAGATGTCGACCGAGGCCACCGGTTCGTCGGCATCGATCGTGAGCACGTATCCGTTGCCGTTGGCCGAGAGCGATAGATCGGGGGCGTAGTAGGTCGCGGTTCCCGGCAACAGCTCCGGCTGCTGGAACAGGTACGTGCCCAGGGGAACGTTCTGCCAGGTCAACCGAACCGTCCTCGCCAACGGTCGCGTCGGCCAGCTCGATCACGTCGCCATCCTCAGAGACGAGGCGGGCGTCGAAGCCACCGACGGCTTGCGCGCAGTTAGCCGGGTCGAAGGTATCGATAGTGTCAGTACAACCCAGAATGCGAATCTCGACGGTGCCCAGGCGAGCCCGCGCCACGGCGGTGCTCGAGATGATCTCCGATTCGGTCGCACGCGGAGTTGCCGTCACGATTGGCGCCGGGCGGGGGGCCGCGGTCGCCGCTCGAGTCGGCGTCGGCGACGGCTCCCGGCCGGGAACGGGGGTCTCGACGAGGATCACTGAAGGGCTCCCGGTTGGCTCCGGTTCCGCCGCGTCCGGTGCCGGCGATGCGGCCTCTCCCGCGGCGAAGACATAGACATCGAGGGCATAGTCCGCCGTGTCGCCACCGATCGGGATCAGGTATCCGGCAGACCCATTCGCGCCGAAACCATCGGCGCCGCTGCCGCCGATCCCCTCGAGTCCCGGCACGAAAAAGCGTTCGAATCCTTCCTTGAACTCGGTCGCCCGCAAGACGTAGTCACCGCCGGCGAGACCGGCCCACGTAGGCAATCCCTGCCGCTCGGTCGATGGCCCAACATCGCGCAGCGCGGCGCCATCGTCCATCGCCAGCTCGAGCGCAACCGCCACGGGATCGCGCAGGCACCGGCCGGGACTCGCCTGATCGGGTTCTACTAGCGGCGGGCAAGCGTAGACCGTTACCTGGACCGAGCCGGTACTCACCGGAACCGGTGTGGCCACCGGGGTTGCGGCCACCGCCGCACCTGGTGCTTCGCGACCGATCACGGCCGCGATCACGGTCGACGGCGCCTGTCCTTCGGCGGTCAGCACCACGTCGCCGCTGAACGTGGCCGCCTCGCCAACCCTCAGGCTCGCCGCCGATCCGTCGGTCGCCTCGGCGCGAACCGCGCCAAGCGTGACCAGGACGAGAACCGGCGATTCGTTTCCAATGACCGTGGTCGACTCGCCGGGCTCCAGAAGATCGCGCACCAGGTCGATGTCTCTGGTCCGGCCCGGCGCCGGGAACGGATCACCGGCAAAGACCGGGATGCCATCACCGGCATCGTCGACCGCGTCCGGTGGTACGAGATCGATCGCGAACACCCCTGTCGGCCGCTCTCCGATGGGGATCAGCCGCGACGTGGGTGAGGCGTGAAACGCCGCCTCGGCAGGGGCCAACAGAGCGGAGCGCTCACCCTCTTCGACGACGACGCCGCCGGTGTCGACGAGGACAAAACCTGGTCCACCGGCTGGGAGCTCGGCAGCACTCCCCGGGTCGATCGAGTGGAACACCACGCGCCACGCAGCCTCGTCGGGCATGGTTGCCACACCCTGGGCGATGACCTGCGCGTGCCCACTAGCGGGGGAAAAGATCTCTCCAGATTGCAGTGCCCGAGCGACGATGCTCAGACCAGGCAGGCTACAAAGCGCACAGGCCAGAACGAGGGCAATCCGTATCCGCCGGCCTCGGCATCGAGTCATCACATGGTCCCTGCGGCGCTCGGGCAAAAGAGCGCAGTCCTGGCAGCGGCGGGCATCCAATCATGCTACCGCAACCGGAACGCTTTGGCCTGATCCCTTCGCCTCGAGCATGGAGACGTGGCGTGCCACGAGCTGGTCCAGGCTCGGATCCAATGCGGCTTGCGGCTACGGCTCAGGGGCAACGATCTTCCGAACCTGGCCACCGGCCACGCCGTCTTCCCCGGCGAAGGTTGCGTAGTACAGAGCTCCGTCCGGGCCAAACGCAAGATGGGTGGCGCCAGTCCCGCTTGCAAACACCTCAGGATCTTGGCCGGGCGTCTCATTACGAAGAGCGAAGATCCTGCCACAACCGAAGTCGGCGTAGAGGTACACGCCGTCGTAGCCACTCCAGCTCTGAACGTCGGGCACGAACGCCCCGCCGGTGATCGTGCGACAGCCATTTTCATGCTCATAGGCGAAGACAGGTTCGACAAATCCCGATGGCTGCGGGCAGTTCGACGTGCTGCCTGTGACGCACGGTCCCTCTCGCTTGTTCCACCCGTAGTCCGCCTCGGACGCTCCGGCGTTGATCTCTTCCCAGGCGCCGCCCCCGACGTCGTTGATGTAGAACCGCTGTTCACTGTCGGTGTCGTTCGCGTCGAATGCGATGCGGAACGGGTTGCGCAGTCCCGTCGCAAAGATCTCCTGGCAAATCGGCGATTGCCGCCGATGCCGGCGTTCTGTTGCCTTTGCTTCTGCGCTCCGCCAGTGTCGGCACATGGCGCCGTCCCTTGCTCCAGAAACGGGTTTCCATCTGGAATATCGCCGTTCGGGTGGATGCGGAGAATCTTGCCTACGAGCACATCGAGCCGGCGGGCATTGCGGTTGCTGTTTTGCTGTTCCCCGGTTCTGAGGTCCTCACCGCCGTCACCGACCGAGATGTAGAGCAGGCCATCATTGTCAAACTGGAGATCGCCGCCGTTGTGGTTTCCGCCTGGCGCCGGAATGTTGTCGATCAGGACGTGCTCGCTCCCGAGCTTCCCGTCAGAACCCATCGTGAAGCGAGAAACCCGGTTTGAGCGATGCGCCGCAGCGCAGCTCCCACGGCGTTTCTTGTGGGTGTAATAGAGGTAAATAAAGCGATTCGCCGAGAATGACGGGTCGACGGCGACCCCGAGCAGGCCCATCTCGCGATCGGAACAAATCCTTCCCTTCAGATTGAGAATTTCGGTGGTCGTTGGATCGTTGTCGGCAACTCGAAAGAGAGCCCCTCCTTGGGTCGAGACCAGGAGGCGGTCAGTCTCCGAGTCCGGGAGCCAGGCGAAGGCGGTTGGCCGAGGCAGACCACCGGCAACCGGCTGGTCCTCGAATCCTTCTGGAACTAGGGTGAACGCCGCAAGCCCCTCGGCCGGCAGGAGGAGTCCCAGCACGACGACCAGGATGAACAGCGCCGCCGGCTTGCCTCTCACTGGGTCCGTTCCCCGCATGTTCGCGATCGGGTGATTAAAGCGATCGTATTGTATGGGTGAATCGGATCAGGAACGAGGCCCCTGACCCGCCATGATTTCGTTCAACCGCTCGTCGACGTAGCGCGTGTGGATGCGGCCCGCGGCAAAGTCATCAGTCGCGAAGATGCGCTGCAAGAACGGGATGTTGGTCTTCACGCCCTCGACCTTAATCCCCTCGAGTGCGGCGCGCATCGTCTGGGAGGCGGCGTCCCGGTCCTCTCCCCAGGCAATGAGCTTGGCGATCATCGGATCGTAGTAGACCGTGACGTTCGTCCCCGCTCGCGCCCCGGTATCGACGCGCAGGTTCGGAAGCTGCGGGATGTCGAGTCGGGTGATCTGACCCGGCGACGGCATGAAGTTGCGAGCCGGATCCTCGGCGTAGAGCCTCGCTTCGATGGCGTGACCGCGCGGCCGGATCCCCTGCTCCGGGACCGAGAGGGGCAGTCCGGCGGCGACGCGCACCATCTCGCGCACGAGATCGACCCCGGTGACTTCCTCGGTTACGGGATGCTCGACCTGCAAGCGCGTGTTCATCTCCAGAAAATAGAACTCGCCCTCGGAAACCAGGCACTCGATCGTGCCAGCGCTCTGGTAGCCCATGTGTCGTGCCAAGGCGACCGCTGCCTCACCCATCCGCTGCCGAAGCTCTTCACCGATCGCCGGCGATGGGGTCTCCTCGACGATTTTCTGGAAACGGCGCTGAAGGGAGCACTCTCGCTCGCCGAGGTGGACAACGTGACCGAAGCGGTCGCCAAGCACCTGGAGCTCGATGTGGCGCGGCGCGGGCGAGAAGAACTTCTCGACGTAGACCGTCGTATCGCCGAAGGCCCGCCCGGCATCACGCCGCACGCCCTCGAGCGTGGCTTCGACGTCACCAGGAGCGTTTGCGACCCGCATCCCGTAGCCACCACCACCGGCCGCCGCCTTGATCGCCACGGGGTAGCCCAGTTCGCCGGCTACCGTCGCGATCTCGCTGGCATCCGACAATGGATCCTCGGTC
The DNA here is from genome assembly GCA_963724295.1 of uncultured Chloroflexia bacterium. Lineage (GTDB taxonomy): Bacteria > Chloroflexota > Chloroflexia > Thermomicrobiales > UBA6265 > JACCXM01. The sequence continues at coordinate 45,110 of CAVRUC010000010.1, forward strand.
CCGGGAACGATCGGCACTCCGGCCGCCCTGGCAGCGCGACGAGCGGCGATCTTGCTTCCCATGGCCTCGATCGCGTCCGGCGGCGGGCCAATGAACACGATGCCTTCCGCCGCGCACCGGCGGGCGAACGCGGCGTTCTCGGAGAGAAAGCCGTAACCGGGGTGAATCGCCTCGACGTTGGCTTCGCGCGCGATCTCGAAGATGCGGTCCTGGTTGAGGTAGCTCTGCGCCGGCATCGGCGGGCCGAGGGGATACGCCTCGTCCGCCGCCTCGACATGCATCGCTCCGGCGTCGGCATCGGAGTAGACGGCAACCGACGGAATACCCATTTCGCGCAGGGTGCGCGCGATCCGCACGGCGATCTCGCCCCGGTTCGCGATCAGGACCTTCCGGAACAATTGGTCGGCGCTGGTCAAGCGTTTCCTCGGCATGGCGTCGTCGGGGCACGGCATGCCGTGCCCCTACCTGCGACCGCCCCGGTCGCGCTCCAGATGCGTCTATCTATCCGCTTAGGAGAAACGGGCAATAACCGCGCCGGTGTCGATCTCATCACCCTCGCTGACCAGAATCTCCGCGATGGTTCCGTCGCTCTCGGCGGTAATCGGGATCTCCATCTTCATCGACTGCAGGGTCACCACCGGATCACCAGAAGCGACCGCATCCCCGGACTTGACGTGAACGGTTGCCACCAGACCCGGTAGCGGGCTGAGCACCTCAGCGGACATGATTCCGATCCCTCCCATCGTGCCGTACGCGCGAATCCGGTTCAAACAGGCGACAGCGGGCGGACCGGAGCGATTCCGATACCGGCCTCTTCCAGACGTTGTCGCACCCGCCGCGCGACCTCGCCGGAGTTCGGCGCGTCGCCATGAATGCAGATCGACTGGACCGCCAGCGGCAGCGTGTTCCCTTCGACCGTCCCGACCTCGTTCCGGGTCGCCAACCGCACCGCTCGCCGCGCAACCTCCTCGGGATCCCAGGCGCCCTTGTTGCGCTCGATGACGAGGCCGCCGCTGTCGTCGTAGTTCAGGTCGACGTAGCCTTCCCGGACGTAGCCGACGCCCGACCTTTCCGCCAGCGCCGGCTCGATCTCACCCATCCCGTAGAGGACGACGCCGTCGCCGAGCGCCTCCACCGCGCGCACCAGTGCGGCGGCCAACGCCTCATCGACAGCGCTCATGGTGTAGAAGGCGCCGTGTGGCTTGACATGCTGGAGGCGGCCGCCGGCGGCCTCGGCGAAGGCGCGCAGCGCACCTGATTGGTACATGGTGTAGTCGTAGATCTCATCCGGCGTCACCTGCATGCGACGGCGACCGAAGCCGAGCAGGTCGGGCAGGCCGACGTGGGCGCCGATGCCGACCCCTTTGGCGACGGCCAGCTCGACGGTCGTGCGCATCACGGCCGGGTCGCCGCCGTGCCAGCCGCAGGCAATGTTGGCCGAGGTGATGACCTCCATCAGCTCGGCGTCGTTCCCGAGCTGCCAACGCCCGAAGCTCTCGCCCATATCGGAGTTCAAGTCGATCGTGCGTTCCATCTCAGACTCGCTCCAGATTCGCTTCGTCGATCAGGGCCTCGGTCGCCCGCGCCAGGTCGGCCGCTTCGTCGATCGAGAGCTCTCGGAACCGGATGTGGTCACGCCCCGGCACCATCTGGCCGAGCTTCCACATCGATCCGTAGGCAACGCCGGCGGCGCAGACGAAGCCGCCCAGCGTCGGTCCATCGACGCAGAGGATGATCGGCTGATCGCCCGAGATGTTCACCGCGCCAACAGCGTAGCCGTTGTCGAGGATGTTGGAGGGGTGCCCGCCCGCGACCCCACCAGTCGTGCGCGCCCACTGCCAGCTATGCGGCTCCAGCCGGTAGCCCATGCGATTGGAGTTGCGATCGAGCTTCCAGTTGTGGCTGAAGAAATGCTCGTAGTCATCCCAGGTCCAGTAGTCGGGCGCGGCCTGCGGTCCTGGCACCGCCTCCAGCTCCCACTCCGCGGTGTAGCTGGGGACGACCGCGGGGTTCACTCTCCGGCCGGCAAGGTCATCAAGATTGCGCGCCGCGTCCCCGATCGCGAGCCGATCCCCTTTCTTGAGCGCGCGGCCTTCGAAACCACCGATCGCACCCGGCACGTACGTCGCGCGGCTACCCAGGTAGGGTGGCACGTCGATGCCACCGCTGACCGCGAGGTAGGTGCGAAATCCGGCGCCGGCGACGCTGCCCAGGGCGAGGGTTTGGCCGGGCCTGACCCGATACGACCGCCAGAGGTCGATCGAGTCGCCGTCGAGCTTCGGCTGCATGTCCGCCCCGGTGAGGGCGATCACCGCGTCCGCATCGAATCGAGCCTGGAAATTCCCGGCGGTGATCTCGAGTCCGGCCGTGCCGGGATCGTTGCCAACCAGCACGTTCGCCAGCCGGAACGCGAGATTATCGAAAGGTCCGGCCGGACAAATCCCCTGGTCCAGCAAGCCCTGGCGGCCTGGGAAATCCTGGACCGTCGTCTGGATGCCCCCTTCGAGCACCTCGATCATGCGTTGCTCTCCCGTCGTTCTCGCCACACGGCCAGCTCGCTACGGAACAGGTGTCCGCTCGGCGGCCGCTTGCTGTCGTCGCCGAAATGCGTCGGTCTCCGGCTTGATCTCTTCCAGGCGCGCCAGGTACTCGCCGACGTCCAACGTCCCTTCGGCGATCTGATACTCGTAGGTCCCGTCGTAGACCTGCTCTCGCAACGCGATCAGCTCGTCGTCGTTTACGCGGGTGAACGAGACGCGGTCGCCGGGCTTCATCAGGATCGGATTGTCCCTGAACGCCGGGTTGCGCTGCTGCGCATCGTAGATGGGAATCGTGCGCCCGATGAGCTGATATCCGCCCGGCGAGGGAACCGGGTAGATCGCCAGGCAGGGGCCGGCGATGCCGACGGCTCCCTCCGGCGTCCACGGTCGGGTCGGGTTGTACTTGGGGATGACCACCGCGTAGCGTGGATCGAGGGGGAACATGAACGGCAAGCCGGGGAAGAATCCGTTGGCGGCGTTCCACCACGGGGTGGCCATCAGGTATTCGAGAAACTCCTCGGCATCGCGCAATCCGTTGTATTCCGCGGCGTAGTCGATATTGTTGCCATTGCGGATATTCGGCGCGTCCTTGCGGATGAACTGCACGTACTTGGCGATGTCGGCGCGGGTCCACTGGTCATTGACCGCCAGCGGCAAGCTGATCTCGCGGCTGGGGATGGTCAGATTCTCGACTGGCGGCAGCGACGCGTAGTGCCTGTCCACCTCCGCGATGAGGTCGCTCGGGCGCAGTACCGTGCTGTCGTAGTGGATGAGGATCGAGCGCAAGGCGGGGATCGTCTCGATCACGCCGCCGATGCCGGCGTCCTTGAGCGCCTGGTTGAGACCCAGGACGCGAAAGTTCAGCGTCAGATCGAGCTCCATCGGCCCGAACTCGACTAGCAGGAAGCGGTCGCCCGCTGAACGGTAGACCGCGCCGGGACGCCCGTCCTGAGCTGGGGTCTCCGCCAGGAGCGCCGCATTCGCCCGTCCATTGGCCTGGCCCACTGTCACCTCCCCCTGGTTCGTCCTGTCGTTCGTTTCATTCTCGCGGATTATTCGCCCCCGCGCGACCACCCGGCAACGGATAGCAACCTGCGCGGCAGGGCAAATGCTGTGGAAAGTGAGAGTGGTACGAGGCGTGCGATAGAGAGCGCGCCATGGCAGTTGCCACGCACTCGTAAGCTCCAGAGAGGATCGATCAATGAAGCGGTTTCCCGGCAACCCCGTATCGCGTCTGCTGAGTGTCAGTCACTTGGTGGTTCCCCTTGTCGTCGCGTTGATCACCGCGATGGCGGTTTCGACTCCATGGGCTCTCGCCCAAGAGGCGACGCCGACTGTAACCGGCGTGCCCGACCCGACCGTCCGCGTCGTGCACGCCTCGCCGGATGCGCCGGCCATCAACATCCTCGTTGACGGACAGCCGCTCGCCCAGGATGTTGCCTTCGGGAGCGCGTCGGAGTATGCGGCGCTCTCGCCCGGCGACCATCAGGTCCAGGTCGTGCCAACGGATGGCGGTGCGCCGATCATCGATCAGGCGGTTACCTTTGATGGCTGGACTTCCAATATCCTGGCCGTCGTCGGGCAACTGGCCAACATCCAGCTCCAGACGAACATGGTCGACATCACCGAAACCGAGGCCGGTCGGGCGCGGCTGCGGATCGTCAATGCCGTACCAGACGCTCCAGCCATCAGCGTGGGCGTTTCCGGCACCGACGAGCCTTTGGTCGACGGAGTCCAGTTCCCGAACGCCTCTGAGTACCAGAACATCGACCCCGGCACGTACGATCTGGACGTGCGCAATGCCGACTCGGGGGAAACGCTGGTAGCGGCCCCGGGCATTCAGGTTGAAGCCGGACAGGTCTACGATCTCTTCGCACTCGGACAGGCCGGCAACGGGACCGTCCAGCTGTTGCCATTGGTCACTCCGGTCGCCACCGCTTGCAGCGTGACGCTCGGCGTCGGCGAGCCCACTGACAGCTGTCTGCGGGTCATTCACGCCGCGCCCGACGCTGGTCCGGTTGACATCTACATCGGTGAAGCTCCGATCGCCGAAGGACTCGATTTTGGCTCCGCTTCCACCTTCGCCGCCGCGCCCAACGGTGAGCAGCAGCTGCGGGTCGTTCCGGCCGGTGCTCCCGTCGATCAGGCGGTTATCGACATGACCCAGGGATTGACCGCCGGCAGTGCGGCCCAGATTGTCGTGAGCGGCCTCGCCGACGACGTTCAGGCGACGATCGCCGGGGTTGATCTGCGGGCGTTGCCGGAGAACCAGGCGCGGGTCCGCGTCGTCCATGCCTCACCGGATCTGGACGCGATCGATGTTGCCGTCGCTGGCGGGTCGACCCCGTTCGAGGGGATCGGATTCCGCAGCCAGTCTGGCTACGTCGTCTTCGATGCCGGAACCTATGGCTTCCAGCTTCGGGAATCCGGAACCGAAACGTTGCTGCTCGAAGCCCTGGATGTCCCGATCGAAGCGGGGATGGCCTACGACATCGTCGCCATCGGGCAGAGCGAGGATGGCACCTTGCAGATGATGATTCTCAACGCGCCCACCGGCGTGCTGACCGGGCCGTCGGCTACCCCGATCGCCGCCACTCCAGCGGGCGCCGCCACCCCGGCTGCCGAGGTCACGCCCATCCTGGCCGTCGGCTCCACCCCGGTGGTGGAAACTCCTGGCGCGGCGACTCCGGCGGCGACACCGACCTCGTAGACCTTCACCCTCGGGCCTGGAAAGCCCGCGGGCACCACAGCGGCCGCCAGAGCCAAGTGCTCTGGCGGCCGCTGTTTGCTTCTGGTCCGTCGCTCATCTTGACAGGTGGGCGCGCCGGATTGATGATCTTTGCGCTAGACATGCAGTGATCGTCGCTGGTCCGAGAGACACGGGAGGAACCCTATGTCTATACGATCGCGCTCGCAGCGCATTGGTGGATTAGTGCTGGCGGCGGCGCTCGGCGCCGCGACGCTTCTGGGAAGCGCCGGGTCAGTCGGTTTCGCCCAGGAGGCCACGCCGCAGGTTGGCTCCGCCGAAGACCTGGCTTCGGAGAACTGGACCTGGCCGGTCGAATGGGTCGTCGACGAACAGAAGCAGCCGGCCATGTACGAGCCGATCGACCCGGCGTCGATCACCAAGTCGTGGAACATCTGCGTCTCGTTCCCGCATCTGAAGGATCCGTACTGGCTCGGCGCCGACTATGGCATCGCCGAGGAGATCCGCCGCGACGGCGCCACGATGCAGCTGTTCGAGGCCGGCGGCTACACCGAGCTCGACACACAACTCAGCCAGATGGATGACTGCGTTGCGCAAGGTGCTGAGGCGATCATCCTGGGCGCGATCAGCGCCGAGGGTGTCAATGCCAAGGTCGAGGAGATCGTCGCCAGCGGCATCCCGGTCATCGACTTCGTCAACGGCGTCAGCTCGCCGGAAGTTTCCGCGCACGCCCTGGTCAGCTTCTACGACATGGGGCACGTGACCGGGACCTACATGAAAGAGAATCTGGTCACCGGTGACGAGCCGATTCAGGTCGCCTTCTTCCCCGGCCCGCAGGGCGCGGGATGGACGGACACCGCCTATCAGGGATTCCTGGACGCGACCGAGGGCACCAACATCGAGGTCGTCGCCACCAAGTGGGGAGACACCGGCCGCGACATTCAGCTCGCGCTGATCGAGGACGAGCTGCAGGCGAATCCGGACATCGATTTCATCGTCGGCAACGCGCAGGCGGCGGTCTCCGGGGTGCAGGCCGTGCGTGAGGCCGGGCTCGAAGACTCGATCAAGATTCTCGCCTTCCATCAGAACCCGCCCGTTTACGACGGGCTTGCCGCCGGTGATCTGACCGGTTCGGCGAACGACCACACCGTCATTCAGGGTCGCATGGCTGTCGACATGGCGATCCGCCTGCTCGAGGGCCAGACACTCGAGCCTAGCAATCGGGCCGGGCCAGTGATCACCATGATGACCCCGGAGAATCTCGAGACCGAATTCGTGTGGGAATCAACTTTCGCGCCGAAGGACTACCAGCCTGAGTTCACGGTCGCGGCTGAATAGATTTTCGTCGCACGCCAGGGGGGTCGGGAACATGTCTCGGCCCCTCAATCCCGACGCCACCCAATCGATAACAGCGGATAGGTCATCAGTGCAACTGGCACGCGCAACTGCAGCGGAAGACGTGCAGCCCCTGCCCGCCGAGCCTGGCCGCGTCGAGCTCCTTCGTCTCTCGTCGGTCGCCAAGCGCTTTCCCGGCGTCCAGGCCCTGAGCGACGTCGACTTCGACCTACAATCCGGAGAAGTCCACGTCCTCTTTGGCGAGAATGGCGCCGGCAAGAGCACGCTCATCAATATCATCGCCGGCACGTTCGCACCGGACGACGGGACGATGATGCTGCGCGGGCAACCGATTCGCCTGCACTCGCCCCACCACGCGCGGCAATTGGGCATCAACGCGGTGTTCCAGGAGTTCTCCCTGGTGCCGACCCTTTCGGTCCAGGACAACCTCTATCTGGGTCGCGAACCCAAGCGCGCCGGCATCCTCGACAAGGCGGCCATCGCCCGTGGCACGAAAGAGACGCTGGCCCTCCTGGAGTTTCATCTCGACCCCAAAGCGCAGGTCGGCAGCTTGTCGCGCGCCGAGCAGCAAATGGTCGAGATTGCCAAAGCGATCCAGGGCGAGCCGTCGATTCTGATCCTCGACGAGCCGACCGCGTCGCTGACCGAGAACGAGTCCAACCGCCTCTTCGCATTGATCGAGCGCCTGAAGCGGCAGGGACTCGGCATCATCTACATCACGCATCGTATTCAGGAGATTCGCCGGATCGCCGATCGCGTAACTGTCCTCCGCGACGGTCACGCGGTGGCCACGATGGCGTCTGGTGACGTCTCCGAGTCCCGCCTCGTGGAGCTGATGACCGGGCGCACCGTCGATGCCCTCTACCCAACGATCGACCAGCAACCAGGTCCGGTCATGCTGCAGACTGTGGCCCTGACGCTGGTCAACGACCGGGTCCGTGACGTCTCTATCGACGTGCGCGCCGGTGAGGTCGTGGGGCTGGCGGGACTGGTCGGCTCCGGCAAGTCGGAGATCGGCCGCGCCGTCTTCGGTCTGGAGCCGCTGGCGAGCGGCAGCATCACCATCGAAGGCGACGTCGTGCCGCATCCGACACCACGCGGGATGCTCGACCGCGGCGTGATCTACATCCCACCCGACCGGCGCGAAGAGGGCCTCGTGGCCATGCGCCCGGTCCGCGAGAATATGTCGCTGGCGGCGCTGAGCCTGCCCATGTTCAGCCGGTTCGGTCTCCTTCGCCGCCGGCTGGAGAGCCGGACCGTGCGGGTAATCGCGCAGCGGCTGAATCTCCGCCCGCTCAATGTTGAGCGCCAGGTTGCCTATTTCTCCGGTGGAAACCAGCAAAAGGTCGTGTTGGGCCGAGGTCTGGCGCGGAATGTCAAGGTTTTCATCTTTGACGAGCCGACGACCGGGGTCGACGTCGGCGCCAAGGTCGAGATCTACGGCTTCATGAAGGAGCTGTGCGAGCGCGGCGCGGCGGTGCTGCTGATCTCCTCCGATCTTCCCGAGCTGCTTCACCTCGCGAACCGCTCCTATGTCATGCACCGCGGTGAAGTGCGGGCGGAGCTGATCGGGGCGGCGCTGACGGAAGAGGCCGTGCTGGCAAATTTCTTTGACCACGATGCCGACGCGGCATGATCCCGCGATCATAGCTTCCGGGCGTCTGGTCCGAATCGGACGGATGTGGGGACACGATTACGAAGGACGAAGTTCATGACGACGGCGCCCATGGAGCGGGAAGCGATAGGTGGAAACCGGCTGTCCGATCTCGCCCGGTCGATTTTTTCGACCGTCGGCATCCTGCCGATCCTGCTCGCCGTGGTGGTCCTCTACTTTGCTTCGCAGGAGAGCCGCTTCTACGGCACCGCGAATCTGACCAACGTACTTCGCCAGTCGACGTATCTGATCATCGTCACGCTCGGACAGGCACTCGTGCTCATCAGCGGCGGGTTCGATCTATCCGTCGGTGCGGTCATCGCGGTCACAAGCGTCGTCTCGGCTCGCTTTATGTCGAATCACTACGCCGCAAATCCAAACAGTGAAGTGTCCTCGGTACTGGTTGGCGTCGGAATTGGTCTCCTGGTCGGCGTCGTCTTCGGGCTCGTCAACGGCATCGGCGTCGCGCGCTTCAAAGTCTCCCCGTTCATCATGACCCTCGGCATGGCGTCGGTCGGGAGCGGCTTCGCGCTGTACTACACCGGGGGATCGCCAGTCAGCGGCATGCCACCCCTCTTCACACGGGAAATCGGCACCGGGAGGTGGTTCGAGATTCCGGTTCCGGTCTACGCCGCGATCCTGGCGATGATTCTCGTGCTCTTCCTGGTCGGTTCGACGGCCTGGGGCCGGTATCTCTATGCCATCGGCGGCAACACGAAAGCCGCCTTCCTCTCGGGTATCCCGGTCGGGGTCTACACCGCCTCGGTCTATGTTATGTGCAGTTTGCTCGCGGCCGTTGCCGGATTGCTCCTCACCGCCCGTACCTCCTCCGGCGAACCGAATCTCGGGGGCCAGTACCCCCTCGAATCGATCACGGCCGCGGTGATCGGTGGCATCTCGTTGCGAGGCGGTGAAGGGCGGATCATAGGCGCCGTCCTTGGCGCGCTCTTTATCACCATCCTCACCAATGGCATGAACCTTATCCGCATGGAGTCGTACTTCCAGACGATCGCCATCGGGGTCATCTTGATCCTGGCGGTCATCATCGACCAGCTCCGCGACCGCTGGCGCGTCTGACGGAAGCCGTGTCGCGGAGGAGACGGTGAGCTCGATGGAGCCGCGCCCCACAGTCGGCATCGCGGGTCTGGGCCGGATGGGGCATCCAATTGCCGCGAACATCCTGGAGGCCGGCTTTCCGACCCTCGTCTGGAATCGCACCCGTGACAAGGCTGCCGATCTGCTCGACCGCGGCGCGATCTGGGCAGAAAGCCCGAGCGCCATGACGCGAACCGCGGACATCGTGCTCTCCAGCCTGGCGGATCCCGCGGCGGTGGACGCGGTCTACTTCGGACCAGACGGCCTCCTCGATCGCGTTCGCTCCGGCACAATCCTCGTCGATCTGTCTACCGGGTCTCCCGCCCTGGCGCGCCGCATCGCCGCCGCGGCACGCGAGCGCGGCGCGACCTTCCTCGACGCTCCGGTCGCGGGTTCTATCAAAGCGGCGACCGACGGTCAGCTTGGCATCATGGTGGGCGGCGACAGGGCCGCGTTTGAGCGCTGCCAGGCCGTCTTCTCCGCCATCGGCAAGGCGGCTTTCTACCTGGGCGAGAGTGGTAACGGCGCGACCATGAAGCTCGTCAGCAACGCGATCCTGGCGACGATCGTGCAGGCGCTCGCCGAGGGCGTGGCGCTGGGTGAAAAGGCCGGCCTCGACCCGGCGGATATCTTTACGGTGCTCGGCACATCCTCTGCCGCGGCGCCGGTAGTCGCCGCCAAAGCGACGGCGGTGACGGAGCGCGCGTACTTGCCGGCGGCCTTCACGCTGGCCCTGATGCAGAAAGACCTCTGGCTGGTGCTCAGCCTGGCCAACGAGCTCCAGGTGCCGATGCCGGCGACGGCGATCGCCCACGACATGGTCCTCGCCGCCAACGCGACCGGTAAGAGTGGACTGGACTTCTCGGCGGTCGCGTTGCTCATGGAAGAGCTTGCCGGCGCCCGCGAGTCGTGACCCGAGCCCAGCGGAGGCGCCAGAAAGTCGCAAAAGAACGCGGCGGAGGCGATTGACGCCTCCGCCGCGTTGATCGAGCTCTCCGTGCGGATTAGTTGCTTCGGCTCTCCTCGTGCCGCACGCCGACTTCATCCCTTCGTCGCGCCGGAAGCACGGCGAATGGAATCGAAGTCACCGGCGCCGGTGAGGTGGGGAGGTGCCCCACACCTGTCGAGGGAACTCTCATCACCCGCACCTTGCCGCCGCGACCGACGCCAGCCTTGGCGGGTTTGCCGGCCGGAGCCTTGATGACCCTGCCCGGCTTGCCGGGCTTCGCGGGCTTCTCCGGCACGTAGACCGGTGCAGCCGGCCCGGCGCAGATGTTGCCAACCTCGATCGTGTTGCCCTGGTTGCCGCCGGAGTTGATCTCGTTGATGACCACGAGGCCGCCGTCGGCACTGGCGTTGGCGATTCCGCCGTTCCCGGCCGACGCGGTGTCGCCACTGCCCCCTCCGAGGCCGTACCGGCTATGGATCAAATTCTTGAGTGCGCCGCCGTTGCCGCCGCCACCGTTGCCGCCGTCATTGCCAGAGACCGCCGCCAGATTTCCACTTCCGCCCGAGGCATCGCCGATCGCGGTACCACCGCCCGCGTCGATATCGATGTTGGTGGTGTTGGTGACATTGCCGCCATCGATAGAGACCGGACCGCATTCGCCATACCCGCCACCGATGTCGCCAACGTTGATCGTGTTCCCGCGGTTGCCACCGGAGTTGATCTCGCCGATGACGACGATACCGCCGTCGGCGCTGGCATTCGCGCGGCCACCGTTCCCGGCCGCCGCCATGCGGCCGGCCAAGCCGCCACGGCCGCCGAGGCCGTACCGGCTCTGGATAAGCCCGCGCAGCCCGCCGCGCTGCCGGTTGTCATTGTCATCATCGCCAGAGGCCGCGGCCAGGTTGTCGTCGCCACCGGAGGCATCGGCAATGGCCGTTCCACCGCTGGCGTCGATATTGATGTTGGTGCTGTTGTTGACGTTGCCGCCGTCGATGGAGAACGTGCCCCCCGACCCGCCGCAGACGCTTCCAACACCGATCGTATTTCCCTGGTTGCCACCGGAATTGATCTCGTCGATGACCACGATGCCGCCATCGGCGCTGGAGCGAGTGACTCCGCCGTTTCCGGCCAGCACGGTGTAGTCACCGTAGGTCACCCCCAGGTTGCCGTTGCCGCCCGAGGCATCACCGATCGCCGTACCACCGCTGGCGTCGATGTCGATGTTGGTGCTGTTGTCGACGTTGCCGCCGTTAATCGAGCCCCCACCGCATTCGCCGTAGCCACCGCCGATGCCGTCGACACCGATCGTATTCCCCTGGTTTCCGCCAGAGTTGATACTGCCGATGACGACGATGCCGCCGTCAGCGCTGGCATTCGCGCGGCCACCGTTCCCGGCAGATGCGGTGTCACCACCGACGGTCCTGTTATTGAGCGCGGCGACGCGGCTGGCGGCCAGTCCTATGTGATGCCGGTTGTTCTTGCCACCGCCGTTCCGATCACCGCCGTTGTTGCCACCATTGTCATCATTGTTCCTGGTCGTTCTTCCGGGCCTCTACCTTGACAGCCTGGCGCTCCGCCCGTTTCTGTTCGACAACGCTGACTTTGCCGTCGTCATTGATATCGACTGCCTGCGCTAGTGCGACTTCGGATTCGTCACCGGAGGATTGGTCATCGGACCCGGAATCACTGCCGTCACTGGACCCGGAATCAGTGTCGTCGTTGGTTGCGGCTGCAGCCGCGGCAGGCTCGTCGCCTGCATCCTCGGTTGTGGTCCGCGACGCCGCTGACTCATTGCTGTTCCCAGCGTTGGAGTCCGTGCTCGACTCGCTAGCGCCTTCTTGCCCCTGACCGTCGCCGCTCGCGCCATCGCTGCTCTGACTATCGCCGCCGGCGTCATCACTGCGGCCGCCGTCACCGGCGGTGTCATCTGACGCCGCTTCAGATGAAGCATCGTTACCGCTTGAAGCATCGTTACCGCTCGGGCTGGTCGTCTCGGGCGCTGGTTCAGCGTCGGCCGTCTCGACCGCGGAGTTGAAATCAGGGTTTTCGAAGATGTTGCCTGCCATTGGGTCAGGCGCCGCTTCACTACTGGTGTCCTCGGTTGTGTCGCCGCTCTGGCCGCCACCAGAGCCCTCGTCACCACCGCTGCTCTCAGCACCCTCTCCACCAGTGCTCTCATCGGCACTACCGCTGTCGGCGCTGTCTGACTCATCCGGCTCGGTGCCGCCGGTCACATCGCCGACCGCGTCCGCCGCGGCCTGACTGTCGAGGGCAGGGTTGGCATTGGTCGTGGTGACGTCGGCCGGTGGCGCCACTATTGGAGCAGCGGCCTCTGCCTCCGCCGCCGCGGCAGCAGCGGCTTCCGCTTCTGTGCGGCCGCGGCCGCTTCAGCTTCGGCGGCGGCAGCTGCATCGGCCTGGGCCTGCGCGGCAGCCGCCTCATCAGCCGCAGCTTGCGCCGGGCGGCATCGACTTCGGCTTGGTCAGCAGCCGCGTGATCAGCAGCCGCCTGGTCGGCAGCTGCCTGATCGGCTTGACCCTGTGCCGCGGCCGCTGCCTCCGCTTCCGCTTGGACCGCCGCGTCCGCCTCAGCGGCGGATTGCGCGGCGGCAACCGCCGCCGCGTCCATCGCCGCCTGGTCGGCTATTGAAGCATCGTCCTGCGCCAGCACCGGCAATATCGATCCCGCCACGGTTCCCGTGGCGAGAGCCAGTGCGAGCGCCCAGCGCAACCAGACGCGCGGGGCATTCGTCGGTTCAGACATTTCCAGTTCCTCCCCCTCGACCGTTGAGGCTGAGCCTACCCGACGTGCCCGCGTCCCGGCTAAAGTCTGGCGGTGTCGTTCCCCTGGTGGGTCTCAGTCTCGCTCCTTCAGACGCCCGAGGGGCAAACCCGGTTTCGCCGCCATCGGTCCGGATTACGAGGGGCCGATGTACGATTGGCAGCGGGACTGTACCGTGGCCAGGATTGACCGCCGGTTGTGGCCTGACGTATGGCCGCCCGACATGAATCTGCGGTCATGTGCGAGAGATTGAGGACCACGGAATGCCCGCCCAACCAGACACGATCATCTGGGGATCCCGCATCCGGACCCTGGACCCGGCCCTCCCGATCTGCAGCGCGGTGGCGGTTAAGGATGGGCTCATCGCCGCCACCGGAGACGACGACACGATCCGCGCCCTGCGCGGTCCCGGAACGCGGATGATCGATGCCCGAGGCATCGCCTTTGTGCCCGGGCTTACCGACTCTCACATCCACCCGCTGATGGGCACGATCCGCACCCAGGGCGCCGACCTTTTCGACGCGACGAGCCTGGATGACATCCGGAAGCGCCTCCTCGCCGAGCGCGAGCGGGTCGGCCCAAACGGCTGGATAAAGGGCTGGGGGCTTCACTACGAGCCGTTCGAGGAGACAGGTATTCACGGCGATCTCCTTGATGGGGTCGCTGCCGGCCAGCCGATGCTCCTGGAGTTCTTCGACGGACACACCGCACTCGCCAATCGCGCCGCGCTGGCGATCGCCGGCATCGGCGGGCCGGTCGCATTCGAAGAAAAAGCGAGCGTGGTCTGCGTCGACGGCATCCCCACCGGTGAGCTGCAAGAATGGGCCGCCATGCGCCTCGTGCAAGACGTCGTTCCCGAGGTCGACGCCGAGACGCGCTTTGGCTGGTTCAAGGACTCTTTCCGCCGCTTCAGCGAGGCCGGCTTGACGGCGATCCATGCTATGGACGGCACCCCCGCGGAGCTCGACATCTATCGGCGGCTGGAGGAGAACGGCGATCTCACCTGCCGCGTCGTCGTCCCTCTCTGGCAGCAACCCGACACGACGATGGCGGAGATGCGCGACCAGCTTCCGTTTCGCGATGACCGCGGCCGGCTGTGGCGCTGCGGCGCCGCGAAGTTCTTCATCGACGGGGTGATCGAGACCGGCACCGCCTGGCTCGTCGAGCCAGACACGAAGGGTCAGGGACTACACCCCTTCTGGCCCGAGCCAGAGCGCTATGCGGCAGCCGTCGCATTGTTTGCCGGCGCCGGATTCCAGTGCATCACCCACGCGGTCGGTGACCGTGGGGTGCAAGCGGCGCTCGACGCCTACGAAGCGGCCGGTCACGCCGCGGGCGTGCATCACCGCATCGAGCACATCGAGCTGGTACAGGAGCGGGACGTGCTCCGTTTCGGTGAGTTGGGGGTCGTCGCGTCGATGCAACCGCTGCATATGGCTGCCGCTCGCGCCGATGGCAGCGACGAGTGGGCGGCCCGCGTCGGACCCGAGCGCACGGCAGCCGCCTTTCGAGCGCAAACTCTCCGCTCGTCCGGTGCGATCCTGGCCCTGGGATCGGATTGGATGGTCGCGCCATTCGACCCGCGCCTCGGCATGGCCTGGGCGCGACTCCGCCGCACTCCTGGGCTCCTGGAGATGCCCCCTCGGGCGGGGGACCAGGCGCTGACCGCACTCCAGACCCTCGAGGGCTACACGACCGGAGCAGCGTCGGCCATTTCGGAAGAGGACGTATCCGGACGCATCAAGCCAGGCTACCGCGCCGATCTCACCGGGTTCGCCGCCGATCCGGTCGACACGGATGCCGACGCCTTGCTCGACTTGCCGGTCTTGATGACGATCGTCGATGGTCACGTCGTATACGAGGCTCGCTATCACTGATGACAGAAACAATGCCTCGATCCACCGTCTGCCTGACGTTCGACTTCGACGCCATTTCGCTCTGGCTCGGTCCCTTCGCGGCCAGGTCACCAAGCATGATCTCGCGCGGCGAGTTCGGCGCGGTCGGTTGCGAGCGTATCCTGCGGCTGCTCGAGCGAGAGCAGGTTCCCGCCACCTTCTTCGTCACCGGGCACACGGCGGACACCTACCCGCATCTCACCCGGGCTATCGCGGCGGCTGGCCACGAGCTTGGGCACCACGGGTACCTGCACGAGAATCCTCTATCTCTGGAGACCGTGGAGCGGGAGCGCGAGGTCCTGGTAAAGGGTTTCGACGCGCTCGATCGCGCGGCCGGAGTGCGACCGATCGGCTACCGCTCGCCGTCCTGGGACAACAGCCCCTTTACGACTGACTTGCTGCTCGAGCAAGGCTTTCAATACGAGAGCTCGTTGATGGGCGACGACTTCACCCCGTACTGGTGCCGTACCGGCGATGTCATCCAGCCCGACGGTCCGTACCTCTTCGGTCCAGAGGTCGATCTGGTTGAGATGCCGGTGAGCTGGATCCTCGACGACTTCCCACATTTCGAATACGTCTCGATCCGGTCGCTCGGCGTGAGTTATCCGGGTCACTCGGCCCCCTCAAAAGTCGAAGAGATCTGGCAAGGCGAGTTCACCTTCATGCGGCGTGAGGTTCCGGGAGGCGTCTTCACGCTGACGATGCACCCCCAGGTCATCGGACGCGGGCACCGCATGCTGATGCTGGAGCGGCTGATCGCCTGGTTCAAGAGCCACTCGGACACCCACTTCTCCACCCTCGGGGCCGCGGCGCAGACCTTCCGTGACACGCATTCACGGCAGCTCCGGTTGTAACGTCGCGTTGTTGACCGCGACAACATTGTTGGAACCTGGGCTTCGACAAACGTGGGCGGCCTTACGATTCGCCAGCCACCCGACACGTCTCCCGCGCGGATATTTTGGCTCTGATACGCTCGACGGACTTGGTCGTTGTAAGGAGGAGACGGTGGCGGGGAGTTCCGGTGCCGCAGATCGGCCAGCCTGGCATACCGACGACTATCCTGAGCTGCGCTCCGCCCCGCCGTGGGTCATGGAGGAGATGGTCGCTTCCCAACCCGGGCTGGTCGCGCCGATCGTCGCTGACCAGCAGGCCAGGGTCCTGGCCCAGGTGATCCTCGACGTCGACGAGAGCGGAGAGCCAATTGTCGTTACCGGATGTGGCACGAGCGAGCACGGCGCCATGGCCATCGCCGAACTGCTCGATGTCGCGCTCCGGCAGCGTGGCGCTCGTGGAGGCCGGGTCGAAGCCCGCCAGGCCCTCGAGGCCGCGCTCGATCCGCGCCCGGGCGGACTCTGCATCGCGGTGACGGAGAGCGGAGGCACCAGAGCGACGCTGCTCGCCATAGAGTCCGCGCGCGACGCCGGATCAGCCATCGCCGCAATCACCGCAAACCCCGATGGCGCGGTCATCTCCACCGTGGACGTGGTCATGGTCACACCGCAACGCGACAAATCGTGGTGCCACACGGTCGCCTACACCTCAGCCATTCTGGCTGGAGCTGCGCTTGCCGCCGAGATCGCCGAGGTCGACCTGGATGGCAACGAGATCGCTGACTGGTTGGGGCAGGCAGTCGCACCGGGCGGTGTTGAGCGCGCGATTGCGGACGCGATGCGCGATCTGACCGTGCTTCAGATCGTCGGCAGCGGGGCCGACCGTATAACCGCGCGGGAGCTTGCCCTCAAGCTCGAAGAGGGGGCTCACCGTCCCGCGGTCGCTCGCGACCTGGAAACCCTGCTGCACGGCCATTTCGTTGCCTGCGGTCCTGATACCGGGCTGATCGCGATCCTTACCGACGACCGCGGTGGAGAACGCCGGTGGCGTCGAGCGGCGCGGGGTATGGAAGCTGCCGCACGGCTCGGCATGCCCGCCGCCGGGATTTTCTCGCCCGCCGCCGCCCGCGCAACTCCCGAAAACCTGACTCCAGCCGGACGGATCGTCCTCCCCACTGGCGCTGATGCACTACCTCCCCTGCGCGCGTTCCTCGGCGGAGCCGCTGCGCTGCAGCGCCTCACCCTGGCCATGGCGGCCGAAGCCGGCGTGAATCCGGACCTCATCCGGCGCGAGGAGGCCCCCTACCGCGACGCCGCGGCGCTTGTCGAGAACCGGCAGGATTGGTAAGGAGTGTGGCGTAACGCCGTCACCTGATCGGCTGGACGCGTACGGCGCCGCTCGACAGCGTTCCCTCGGTCACGATCAGACCGACACCACCCGCCGGCAATGGATCGATGTCGTCGAGGATGTCGGCAACCGTTGCTCCATCGATCTCACCAACAATGCGGTTCCCTCGCACCGTCAGCGACAAACGATAGCGGCGGTCCAGCTCAACGACGAAAGGGTGCTCGGCGAGGATCGTGATGGCCTCGCGGTCTTTCACCAGTCGCGCCATTCCGTCATCACAGAGCATCAATGCGTACCAGCGACGCATCCCGCCGACCCGTGCCGCGATGCCGCCCTGTTGGGCCAGCATGATCGACACGTCAGCCGTAACCCGGTAGTCGGTCCAATCCGCGGTGCCCTGGCTGATCAGTCCCGTTCCGTGGTTCTGAGAAATGCGGTAGGGCTCCAGCCAGCGTCCTTCGAACTGCTCGACTCCATCTACCCATGCCCGCCGCCACATCTCGCCCGCGGCTTCCGGTCGGCGCAGCTCGACGTCTGGAGCGCCATCCCAGGTCAGCCAGTCGAGATAGGCGGCCCCCGCGCCAGCCTCGGCCGGCTCCACGGCGATCCCGACCTCGGCCACTGGCGCCCCACCGAGATCGGGAATGCGCCAGGCGAGCACGGCGTCCCGGCCAGGTAAGAGGGCTTCGGGCGAGCCCGCCAGGGTCTGCAGCTCATCCCGTTCGCCGTAGTAGCGGATCAGGAGCCGGGCCTCGACCGGTCCGGCGTTGCCTGGATGGGCGACGAGACGCGCGCGGACCTCCTGCCCGGGATAGAGCGTCGGGGATGCCAGGAGCGCATAGCTCCCCGGCATCACGATCGCCTCCGGCGGGATGAATGTCGGTGTCGAGGCGACGACGGGGTTGTCCGGTCGCTCGTCGGTCCAGCGCACGGCGAGCGTGCGGGTACCGGCTTGACTCTGCTCGGCGACGTTGTCCAGGGTGACCGACGGATGGTCGCCCTGGAACCCCTGCACGGCTCCCGGCAGCTCGAAGTGGAACCGGGCGCCGTCCTTCGGCGCCAGTGGCGGCTCCCCGGCCAGGGCGCGTCCGATGTTCACGACCTCGTACGTCTCGATCACCGCGTCGGTTATGGCTCGGCCGCCGTCCGCAGTTGCCAGGTACATGCGATCGGCGATCGGACCGCGCCAGTCATACGGGGAGGAATCGATCCCTTCCAGTCCGTTCTTGATACCGAGCAGGGCCCCGACATTACCCGCGTTGCAGTCCGTGTCCCAACCGGCGGTGTTGACGATCATCAGCGATTTGCCGAAGTCATCATCGCCATAGAGCAGCGCCATGATGATCAAGGCGTGGTTCGGCACCATGTGACAGGCGCCGATGTACTTGTCGTAGCCGTAGTTGGCCGCGATCTTCTCTCGCGTCGTCCGCCAGTCGGGCTCGGCCGCGTGCCACTCCCGGATATCGGCGATGAGCCGGGCGATGGTCGAGTCGGCGGGAATCAGGCTGACGGCGACGTCGATGAGGCGCTCCAGATCCGGTTCGACGAACGCCTGCGCCTCCATGGCCGCGATCACCTGGGCGCCGTAGATTGCCTCACCGTCGTGACTGACGCTCCCCGCACGTCGGGCAAAGTCGGCGGCGCGCTCAGGATCGCCCGGCACGATCATGCCCCAGCCGTCGATGAAGATCTGGGAGCCGATCTGCTCGGCGATGGTCGTGCCGTTCAGCTCGATCGATCCGCTCGCCGGCGCCGGGATACCACTCTTCAGCCGCAAATAGGCCGTGTGCTCGGTTGAGTTGCCGATCCCGCCCCACCAGAGGATGGTGCGTTGCTCGATGAGGTAGTTGAGCCAGGTGTTGCCGATCTGCTGTGGGGTCAGGTTGGGATCGTTTCCATGGTCCGGGAGCGATCGGAGAAAGGTGAAGGTGCCGGAGATGTCGTCATCGGTGACGACCAGGGGCATGCCCCGCGACTCGTGGAGGTAGCGGTCCACCTCGCCATGGACGGCGCTGATGCGGTCGTAGGTCCAGCCCTCGACCGGTCTCCCCAGGTAGACCCCGATCAGCTTGCCGAGCACGCCGGCGTAGACCCGCTCCGCGTAATCTGCAGACACATTCACGACCGTCATCATGGCGCTCCAGTTTGCCAGGCACGGCTCGAGGCAATGACCCCAATTGACAGCTCGATGATAGGCCGATACGCTTCTGGTATACGGTATACCTATTGACGCCACCGGTCGGTCCCGGTCCACGTCTTGACCGGGCTCGGACATAGCGAGGCACTTGTCCGCTGGGAGATCCCGTGCAGCCAGCGCCGCGCGATACTCAACACAGATTACCGCCCGACCTGCAAGTCCTGAACCACGCCACCCTGGCTGAACAGGTCTACCAGCATCTGCGCCAGCAGATCCTGGGCAACGCCTTTCCCCCTAACGCCGCGCTTCCCGAGAAAACCCTGGCCAGCCAGCTCAATGTCAGCCGGGTTCCCGTGCGCGAGGCGCTGCACAAGCTTGCCGCCGACGGGCTCGTCACCCTCAAACCTCGCCAGGGCGCCTTCGTCAGCTCGCTTTCGCCACGGCAGTTTCTCGATGCCTACCGCGTGCGCGAGGCCCTCGAAGACCTGGCCATCAGGCTCGCTCTGCCCAATTTGACCCACGACGATCTCGCCGAGCTCGGCCGTCTCCAGGCCGAGATGCGGCAGTACGCCGCGGCGAACGACGCCGACGCCTTCTTCGCCGCCAACCACGCGTTCCACGCGCTCTTCGTGGAGCGCTCCGAAAACGACTATCTCAAGGGCATCTACTTCCCGCTGATGGACCAGATGCGCCGTCACCTCTCCTCCTCCCTCGGGCTGCGCGGCGGGCTCGAGCGTTCGATCGAGGAGCACCAGGCCATCCTGGGCGCGGTCCACTCGGGCGACGCCGATGAGGCCGCGCGCCGTTTGCGCGAGCACATCCACGTGCCCCAGCGCGCGCTCGAGGAGAGCGAGCCCGCGAACGCACAGAGAGGACCACAACGCTAATGACCGACCGTCCGCCGCGCTTCGGCGTCAATCTCAACAATCGCGAGCCGTTCATCGCGCCGGACTACACCCTGGCCGATCTGCTCTCGCTGGCCGAACGCGCCGAGTCGCTGGGATTCGATTCGGTCTGGGTGGGTGACAGCCTCTTCTCTAAACCGCGCTGGGAGCCAATTACCCTGCTCTCGGCCATCTCGCAGCGCACCAGCCGCGTCAAGCTGGGCACCGCCTGCATGGTCTCCGGCACCCGCCACCCGCTCTACCTCGCCCTCGAATGGGCGACGCTCGACCAACTCTCCAACGGCCGCACCATCCTGGGCACGGGAATGGGCAATCCTGAAGAGGGGGTACGCCGCGAGTACGCGGCCGTCGGTCTCGATTTCGATCAACGGGCCAGGATCTTCGAGGAGGGTTTGGCCGTCCTGCGCGAGCTATGGACGACGGGCGAGACCAGCTTCCAGGGCGAGCACTATGCCTTCGACCACGTCTCGTTCTTCTCCGGAACCGAGATGGGTCCGCTCGCTCCGGTGCAGACACCGCCGCCGATCTGGGTGGTCAGCAATCCCCGGTTGACCGTCGGTACCAGGCAGGAGGAGAAGACAGAGCGCGTTGTCAGTCGCGCCGCGCGCCGCATCGCCCGCTACGGCGATGGCTGGATGACCTGCTGCCGCGCCCGCCATCCCGACGAGTTCCAGGCTCAGCTGGCGCAGATCGAGCAGGCAATCGAGGAGGCTGGTCGCTCCCGTGACGAGTTCGTGATGTCCTATCAGGTCACCATGAACATCGCCGACAGCCGGGAGGAGGCGCAGGCCGGCATCGACGCCTACATCAGCCAGTACTACCCCGAGCTGAGCAAGGCCATGGATATCGGCGAATGGGGTCCGGTGGGTACTCCGGACGACATCGGGGACTGGTTGCGCACGTTCGCCGACGCCGGTGTCGACTACTTCATCTGCCGTTTCGGCTCGCTCGACCAGTTCGGACAGGTGGAGCGGCTGGCACGCGACGTCCTGCCTGCCTTCGCGACGACGGGTGTAACGGCGCCGGCACGGGTTTCGATCTGACGGTAAGCGAGTCGCGTTGAGTCGAGGAGGATAGCGCATGAGCGAGTCAAACGGGAACCTGTCTCCAGGGCTGCGCCGCGACGCGGAGCTGGTCGCCGCAGTTTGCATGTCGGTCGAGCCGGACGATGTGGTGACGATCATCACCGATGACGATCATCTGGACGAGGCCAACGCGCTGGCGCAAGTCGTCGTCGAGCGTGGCGGCTACCCAGTGATCGCCAACAACGAGCATCAGGTGCAGCGAGCCATCGCCGACATGAAGTTCCCGATGGCGCCTCCGCGCAACCTGCACCAGGCGATGACGACGTCCGACGAGATCATCATCATCACCAACCTGGAGTGGGCCAATCGCTTCGCGCACGTCTCCGCGGTGCGTGAGTCGTGCGACAACAACGCCAAGATCGCCTCGGTCGAGGAGGGCATCGGTTCCTGGGACCTCACGGAGGCCGACATTCGGGACGCCACCGACCGCGCCAGGGCCGCGATAGCCGCCCTCGACGGCGCCACGTGGTGCCGGGTCACCTCCCCCGCCGGCACCGACGTCCGCGTCTCGATCGAGGGGCGACCGGCGCTGGAGGTGACGCCGATCAAGAAGCGCGGCCAGATGATGGGGCCGGTGCCGCTCTGGGCGGAAGTCGCCTTCGCCGCGGTCGAGGACCGCACAGAAGGGACGATCGTCGTCGACGGAATCATGCTCGGCATCGGCTTGCCCGGTCAGACGCCCAACCCAATCACCTGGAACGTCGAAAAGGGCCGCGTCACGCGGATCACCGGCGGTGAAGAAGCCGAAAAGCTGAAGAAGGTCATCGCAGGCGTCCTCGGCTCCGACGTGATCGGCGAGTTTGCGTTTGGCACGAGCGAGAAGTCGCCAACCGGATCGCCGTCCGAGAAGGGTCTGCTCGGCACCGTCCACTTCGCCCTCGGCGACAACCACAACGCCTACCCCGGCGGGCAGAACGTGAGCACGCTCCATCTCGACGGCAACTGCCTGAACGCCTCGCTCCTGATCGAGGATTCCGGCCGGTACATCATCAAGGACGGCAAGTGGGCGCTGTAGACACCCCGGCGATCACCGTCGTCACGCGGGATGAGGTCGATCCCATTCCACTGCCGAATGGAAGCTGGAGCCGGATGGTCCTCACCGGCGATACGGCGCCCGGAATCGCCAGCTCGCTTGGCTACTCGGTATTCACGCCAGGTACCGCCACCGGGATGGTGTCGCACGAGGTGGAAGAGGTGGCGTTCGTGCTCGCGGGTCAAGGGGAGATCCGCACTGATGCCGGTCCGGCGCCATTCCGCGCCGGTCAAGCACTGCACATTCCGCCGGGACTCTGGCACGCCGTCGCCAATACCGGCGATGAGGACGTGGTGATGGTCTTCGGGTTTCCCTACCCCGGCTACCCGCCGACCGAGCGGCGATGAGCCCCGGTACGCGGTCTCTTGCGATGGCGCCAGATCGGACCGAAGAGGCGGTCGACACCAATCTGCGCGAACAGGTCGCATGGTCCTGCCGCATCCTGGCGATGGGTGGCCATGGAGACTACACCCTTGGCCACGTCAGTGCGCGGGCGACTGGTGGCCAGCACATCCTGATGAAGCCGAACGGTTTGGGATTGGAAGAGGTCAGGCCGGGCGACCTCCTGGCGCTCGATCTGGAGGGCGCGAAGCTGTCGGGAGCGGGACCGATCCACCTCGAGTATGTCCTGCACACCGAGATCTACAAGGCGCGTCCTGATGTGGGCGCGGTGGTCCACACGCACCCGCCTTACGCCACGGCGTTCGGCGCGACCGATGCAACACTCGAGCTGCTCAACCATGACGCCGTCCTCTTCCGAGAGGGACTCGCCTATTTCGACGACACCGCCGAGCTGATTGTTCGCCCGGAGCAGGGCGCCGCCGTCGCCGCCGCGCTCGGTGATAAGCGCGTGCTGGTCATGCGTGGTCACGGTCTCATCGTCACCGGTGAGACCGTTCCCTGGGCCACCTACGCCGCGCTCACTCTGGAGCGGGTGCTGCAGATTCAGTCGATCGCGAGCTCGCTCGGCAATCTCCTGCCGATGTCCCCGGAGATGGCCGACCGCGTCTACCCGGAGAAGTACCGCGACGATCATCTCGCCAAATACTGGGACTACCTCGTGCGTCAGGTGCGGCGCGCCGGGCTCGCGGCCGGGATGCCGGGGTCGGGTGATGACCGTGCTTGACCGGTTCAGCATCCACCAGCCGCAGAGTGTCGAGGAGGCATCAGCGCTGCTGGCTCGCTTCGGCCCGGACGCGGCGATCTATGCCGGAGGGACCGAGCTGCTGATCGTGATGAAGGAGCGACTCGCCCACTTTCCGCATCTGATCGACATCAAGCGGATTCCCGGGTTGAAAGAGATCGACTTCGACGCGGAACGGCGGGAGTTGTCGATCGGCACCGTAGCCACGCATCGCGACCTCGAGCGTTCCGCCGTGGTGCGAGAGCGATGTCCGGCGCTGGCCATGATGGCAGCGGCCGTCGCCAATATTCGGGTGCGTAATGCCGGCACGATCGGCGGCAACCTCTGCTTCGCCGAGCCACACAGCGACCCGGCGACCCTGCTCACCGCGCTCGACGCCCGGCTGACCCTGACCTCCACCACGGGTACTCGCCAGCTGCCGATGGCCTCGTTCATCACCGGTCTGATGGAGACCGCCCGCCACCACGACGAGGTTCTTGTCAGCATCGCCGTGCCAGAGCCACCGGCCAACGCCGGCGTCGCCTACGAACGCTTCAAGCTCCATGAGCGGCCGACCGCGGCGGTCGCCGCCGTGATCGCGGTCGACGGCGGCTCGATCACCGACGCCCGTATCGTGGCTGGCAGCGTCGGCGAGCGTCCCCAACGACTCTCCGAAACCGAGACCATCTTGCGTGGGCAGCCTGCCGAGGGATCGACGGCAACCATCGCGGCCGACGTCATTCGGGATGAAGTCGAAACCAGCGGCGACGTGTTCGAGTCGGAGGCGTATACCCGCCAGCTCGCGCGCACCGTTGGCCGCCGGGCCGTGGCCGCCGCCATCCAGCGCGCGACCGGCGAGGAGGGTGGCCGCCGTGCCGCCTGAGATAGCTGAGCCAGCGACGATGCACCTGCAGACGACTGTGAACGGTCGGCCAGTTGCGATCGAGATCGAACCGCGGGCGATCCTGCTCGACGTCCTGCGCGACGAACTCGGGCTGACCGGCGCCAAGCGCTCGTGCGACACGCAGGTTTGTGGCGCCTGCACCGTCCTCCTCGACGGCGCTCCAGTGAGCGCGTGCTGCACGCTCGCCTACGAGACCGACGGGCGGGAAGTGGAAACGATCGAAGGTCTGGCGGGTCCGAATGGACTCCACCCAATCCAGCAGGCGTTCGTCGATCGTGTAGCGATCCAGTGTGGATTCTGTACACCTGGGTTCGTTCTCACCACCAAAGCGCTGCTGGCCGAGAACCCACGACCGACACGCTTGGAGATCGAGGATTTCCTGGGCGGGAATCTCTGCCGCTGCACGGGCTACTGGAATATCCTCGACGCCGTCGCGGACGCCGCCGGGCGACTCGCCGCCGATGGCCGGAGCGAGGTGTCATGAGCGCCATCGCGGCAGCACCACCGCAACTCACCGCCATCGGACATGACGCGCCTCGCATCGACGCCGTCGCCAAGGTGACCGGCGAGGCCCAATTCGCGGGTGATCTCCGCCTGCACGGGATGGCCTACGGCCGGCTGCTACGCAGCCCGTACGCCCATGCCCGCATTACCGGCATCGACACGAGCCGTGCCGAAGCGCTCCCCGGCGTGATCGCGGTGATGACCGGTCGCGACCTGCCGGCGGTCGACCCTTACTACGGTCACGCGCTGAAGGATCGACCAATCCTCGCCATCGACCGCGTCCGCTTCGTGGGC
This sequence comes from uncultured Chloroflexia bacterium, assembly GCA_963724295.1. Taxonomy (GTDB): domain Bacteria; phylum Chloroflexota; class Chloroflexia; order Thermomicrobiales; family UBA6265; genus JACCXM01. The sequence continues at coordinate 70,250 of CAVRUC010000010.1, forward strand.
GAGCCGGTGGTGGCTGTTGCCGCGGAGAGCCCCGCGATCGCCGACGAGGCCATCACCCTCATCGACGTCGCGTACGAAGAGCTTCCGATCGTGGTCACGACCGATGCGGCCCTCATGCCGGATGCCCCGCATCTCCACGACGTCGTCAACCTGCGCCCGGGTCTCTTCCACGGCCTGGGCGACATTCACCTCGAACCAGGCAACGTCTGTTACCACCACGCGTTCGCGCGTGGAGACATCGCCCAGGCGTTCGCCGCGGCAGATATCGTCATCGCGGGCGAGTACGACTTTCCAGCGGTCTACCAGTACTCGCTGGAACCGCACACGACGATTGCCCATTGGACAGGGGACGACGATCTCACCGTCTGGTCGTCATGCCAGCACCCATTTCTGGTTCGCGCGGAGCTGGCCGATCTCTACGCCCTGCCCGTCGCCGCGGTCCGGGTGGTGGTGCCCTATCTGGGTGGCGGTTTCGGCAGCAAGTCGTACACCAAGATGGAACCGATCACCTCGGCGCTGGCGCGCAAGACCGGTCGCCCGGTGCGCATCGCCAACAGCGTCGACGAGTCGATGGTCACCACCCGGCGGCACGGCATGAAAGCCTGGCTGCGGACCGCCGCCACGAGCGATGGTCGGCTCCTTGCCCGCGAAGTCCGCGCCTGGTTCGACACCGGCGCCTATGCCGACAACGGACCCCGTGTCGTCGCCACCGGCGCCGATGCCGCTCCCGGGCCATATCGCTGGGACGCGGTGCAGGTTGACGCCTGGGGTGTCTACACCAACACCTCCCCCGCCGGTTCGTACCGAGCCTTCGGAGCCAGTCATCTGCAATGGTGCGGCGAATTGCAAGTCGACGAGATAGCTCGCCGCTGCGGGTTGGACGCCTTGCGGATCAGGGAGCGAAACCTCCTACACCGCGGCGAATCCGTGCGCCCCGGCGGCAAACCGCTCGACGCCGATCTCATCGGGGACATCCGCAAAGTCGCGGCCGGTCTCGATTGGGAGACCCCGAAGCCAGCGGGGATCGTCGGGCGCGGCATGAGCGTCGGTCTTCTGGCCGCGGGCGCGCACCCGGTCTCGACCGCGATCGTGCGCATGGAGGCGGACGGTGGGGTCACCCTGCTCGTCAGCTCGACCGAGGTTGGCCAGGGGGCCCGAACCGTGTTCGCGCAGATCGTTGCCGAGGAGCTCGCCCTCCCCCTGGAGAAGGTGCGAGTGCCCGGTGGAGACACCCGCGTCACTCCCTACGATCGCTCGACCGGCGCCAGCCGCTCGACGACGATCGCCGGTCTCGGCGTGTTGCGCGCCGCCGCCGACGTCCGATCACAGCTTCTGGCTATCGGATCGCGGGTCTTCGATCTTCCGGAAGAGGCCTTGACCGTGCGCGCGGGCGCGGTCTGGCATGAGGGCGAGTCGGTCCCCTACCCCGACCTGATCAAAGCCCACTTCGGGATGGTCGGGGGCGAGCTCATCGGGCACGGCGAAGTCCGCCCTGAACGCGGCAGCGGCTCCTACGCCGAGGGCCCGGTCTTCTGGGAGGTCTGCATCGGCGGCGCCGAGGTCGCGGTCGATGCCGAGACCGGTCGCGTCACGGTCAACAAGGCGGTCAGTGTCGCCGACGTCGGTAAAGCGCTCAACCCGCGGCTGGTCGAGGCGCAGGAGATGGGTGGCGCGATGCAGGGGATCGGCAACGCGCTACACGAGGAGATGCTCTTCGATCGAACCGGCACGCTCCTCAATGCGACGCTTTTCGAGTATCACGTCCCGACGATTGCCGATATGCCGGATACTTTCGTCTCGAACATCGTCGAGAACGCCGACGGACCAGGACCTTACGGCGCCAAAGGCGTTGGCGAAGGTGCGCTGGCCGGTGTCGCCGCCGCCATCGCCACGGCGCTGGCCGACGCCGGGGTACGGATCGACACGCTGCCCGCCACGCCCGAGCGCGTGTGGCGCGCGCTGGCGGCACGCGAGGCGAGGATGCTGAACGAAGGAGATACGAAGCGATGAAGGTCTATCTGCTCGACAACGGCACGCTGATGCTCGACCAGTCCTTCGCCACCTGGAATCACGGACAGGGGGTCGAGTTTCGCTTCCCGGTCTATGCGTTCTTTGTCGATCATCCTGACGGGAAGGTCATGATCGACACCGGCTTTGACAAAGCGTGGGTGGAACGGAAGCTCCCGTTCGAAAAACCGCAACAGAGCGAGGAGCAGACGATCGAAGCGCAGCTGGCGATGATCGGGGTGAAGCCGGAAGAGATCGACATCGTCATCAACTCCCATCTCCATTTCGACCACTGCTCGAACAACAAGCTCTTCCCCCAGGCAACGTTCTACTTTTCGAAATCCGAGCTGCGGCACTCGTATGTGCCTGATCCCTGGGAGCGACTCGGATACGATCCCGAGCTGGTCGTCATGCCGGGGATGAAGACCGAGCTGCTCGACCTCGGCCACTACGAATACGAAGTCCTGCCGGGGATCACCTTGATCGAGACTCCGGGGCACTCCGCGGGGCATCTCTCGGTGATCCTGCAACCGGGCAATGATGCGCAGCCGATGGTGTTTCCGATTGACGTGGCCTACACCAGGCACAATCTCGAGGACAAAGTCCTGATGGGTCTCCACAGCGATCCGCTGGAGCTCCTCGATTCCATGAATCGCATCGAAAACATCGCTAAGAAGGTCGGCGGCAAGATCTTCTACTCGCACGATCCCGAGGAGTATGCGAACTACACGCTCTGCCCGGCGTACTACGGCGGCTAACCGAGCGACGGATCGAGACGATGACGCGCCGCGTGAGTCAGAAACCAGAGAACGGGAACAATCGCGAGCCGGAATCTCGCCACGGCCTCACCTCGCCTGCCATCACCCCATCACCCATCACCCAACACCCATCACCCATCGTCGAGATGCGCGGCATCAGCAAGCGCTTCGGACCGGTCGTGGCTAACGATCGTATTTCGCTCGACCTGTGGCCCGGTGAGATCCATGCCGTTCTCGGCGAGAACGGGGCCGGCAAGACCACGCTCATGAACGTTCTCGCCGGCATGTACCAGCCCGATTCCGGGACGATCCGCATCGCCGGCCAGGAGGTACGCATCACGTCTCCGGCAGACGCGCTGCACCGCGGCATCGGTACCGTCTATCAGCACTTCACCCTGGTGCCGAATCTCTCCATCCTGGAGAACGTGGTGCTCGGCGAAAACGGGTTCCTGGTCGATCTCGGCGCCGCCGAAGGCAAGGTAGCGTCGCTGCTCGCCGACTTCGGGCTCGACGTCTCACCCCACACCGAGATCCGGCACCTGGCCCTGGGTCAGCGCCAGCGCGTCGAGATCATCAAGGTTCTGGTCCGGGGCTCCCGCGTGCTCCTCCTCGACGAGCCGACCTCCGTGCTCACCCCAGGCGAGGTGACGTCGCTGCTCGACCTGTTGCGTCGCCTGCGTGACCAGGGTATCGCCGTGGTCCTCATCACCCACAAGCTCGGTGAGGCACTGGCGGTAAGCGACCGTGTCACTATCTTGCGCAGCGGGCGCAACGCCGGTGAGCTGGGACCCGACGTCATGTCCGGGGCGAACCGGGAGAGCGTGCGCCAGCGCATCGTCGAGCAAATGTTCGGTGGCTCCCAGCCCGCGGAGACGCGTCTGTCCGACCGCCACCAGAGCGGCGAAGCCCTGCTCTCGCTGCGCGGCATCTCGACGCTGGGAGACCGCGGCGCCCCGGCGCTGCATGACCTCTCGCTCGATCTGCACCGCGGTGAGGTCTTCGGGATCGCCGGAGTCGACGGCAATGGCCAGAAGGAGCTGGGCGAGGTCATTGCCGGTCAGCGGCAGGTCACCTCTGGTCAGGTGATTTTCGACGGCGTCGACATCACCAACCGCGGCGTCGCGGCCGCGACACGGATCGGGATCGGCTACGTCACTGACGACCGCCTGGTTGAAGGCTCAGTGGCGGGCTCCAGCATCACCGACAACATCGCGCTGAAGTCGATTGGCCGCAGGCCGTTCTCCAACGGCTTTTGGCTGAACCGGCGGGCGATGGAGGCCCACGCGCGCCGTCTGATCGCCGACTTCGACGTCAAGACACCCGGTCCGGATACCGCGATCGGGATGCTCTCAGGGGGCAACATCCAGAAGCTGTTGCTGGCCCGCGAGCTGGCGCTCGATCCGATGCTGCTCGTCTCCAACAAGCCGACGACCGGACTCGATTTGAGAACTGCCCGCTTCGTGCTGCAGTCCCTGCGCCGGCAAGCCGACGCCGGCAAGGTCGTGGTCCTGATCTCGTCGGAGCTCGATGAACTGATGGAGGTCAGCGACCGCATCGGCGTGATGTACAACGGGCACCTGGTGGCTGTCATGCCGCGCGCCGAGGCGGATCTGGAGCTCCTCGGCGACCTCATGCTGGGCGGAGCGAGACGCCCGCGACGGGTACCAGCGTGATCCGGCCGGGATCGGTCCCGTCCCGCTTCACGCCGTTGCTGACGTCGCTCGCCGCCATCGCGGCGGCGCTGATCCTGGGCGGGATGTTCCTGGCATTGCGCGGCAAGGACCCCATCGCCGCCTACGGCATGCTGATCAGCCGGGGGCTCGGTACGTCGTATGGCATCACAGAAACGCTGATTCGGATGGCGCCCTTGCTGATCGTCAGCGCGGGACTGCTCATCTCGCTCCGCGCTGGTGTCTGGAACATCGGTATCGACGGCCAGCTGATGGTCGGCGCCCTCTTCGCGGGGGTGGCGGCGGCGGCGGTTGCCGGGCAGGTCGCGAGCCCGGTGATGTGGGTAGTGGCGGCGCTGGCCGGGATGACTGGTGGGTTGCTCTGGGCGCTCGTCCCCGGCATTCTGCGCGTGCGCTGGGGTCTCAACGAGATCATCACCACGTTGATGATGAATTATGTCGCTCTCAACGTGACCTCCTGGCTGGTGAAGGGACCCGTCAAGGACCCGGACGTCGTCCCGCCGCAGACCGTCCTGATCCCCCGCGAGCTGCGTCTGCCGGCGATCCCCGGCACCACCGTCCACATCGGCCTGCTCGTGGGACTCATCGTGGTGCTGGTGGTGACTGTCCTCTTTCGCCACACGGTGATCGGCTTCATGCTCGACGTCCTGGGCCGAAATCGCCTCGCGGCCATCCACGCCGGTATGCCGGTCAATCGTCTGACGCTGGTCGCGCTGCTGGCCAGCGGCGCCCTGGCCGGGCTGGCCGGAGCGAACGACATCCTGGGCGTAAAGGGGTTGTTCCAAGGCAACTGGAACCCGGGATACGGCTTTGCCGCGTTCGCTCTCGTCTATCTCGCCCGGTTGAACAGTCTCTGGATCATCCCCTTCGCCTATTTCCTCTCCTTCCTGGCCATCGGTGGCGAGATGATGGCGCGGCCGATGGGGATACCGACTTACTTCGTCGAGATGCTCGAGGGACTGATGCTGATCTGCTTCGCGGTCGCTACTTATGTCGAGCGGATGCGCTCTCCGTTCGCCCGCGCGGAAGAGGTGGAGACCGGTCCGGCCAACGCCGGCGAACCGCCTGGCCCGCTGTTAGGTGAGGGGCTGCTCGAGCCGGTCGCGCAGTCGTCCGGAGGTCAGCCGTGACCATCGGCGGCATTCCCCTGGTCGCCTTCGTCACCGCCATGCTGGCCGCGGGTCTGGTGGCCGCCGCGCCACTAGTGATGGCGGCGCTCGGCGAGGCCGTGGGGGAGAAGTCGGGGCTGCTCAACCTCGGTATCGAGGGGATGATGCTCTGTGGAGCCTTCTTCGGCTTCTACGCCGCTTACCAGACCGGCGCCGCCGTCTGGGGCGTCGTGGCGGGGATTGCCGCCGGGTTGGCGCTCGGGTTGTTGTTCGCAATCCTGACAGTTTCCTTGCGCGTCGATCAGGTTCTTGTCGGGCTGGCGATCACCATTTTTGGCGCGGGTCTGACCGCGTTCCTCTACCGGGATATCTTCGGCGGGCAGAACCCCTCCCTCAGTGTCGACACACCACGCCTGGCGATCCCGGTGTTGAGTCGAATCCCAATCGTCGGAGATGCGATGTTCAATCAGAGCGTGTTCTTCTATCTGGCCTTTGCGCTGGTGCCGGTGTTCGCGTTTCTGCTGGCCCGGACGCGCTTCGGCCTCCAAGTGCGCGCTGTGGGTGAGCATCCGTTCGCCGCGGACGCCGCGGGTGTCGACGTCGCCCGCACACGTTATATCGCCGCCCTGATCGCGGGCGCTATGGCAGGTCTCGCCGGGGCATTTCTCTCGGTGGCGGACTTGAAGATCTTCCAGGTCGGGATGACGGTCGGGACGGGGTTCATCGCCCTTGCGTTGACGATGGTCGGCGGCTGGAATCCGTATCGTATCCTGCTGGCCTCGGTACTCTTCGGTCTCCTGCGCTCGCTCGGAAACGGTTTGCAAATTCTTGGCATCGACGTCCGCACCGAGTTCATCACCATGCTTCCCTACATCGGGATCATGGTCGCATCTGGCGCTACTTGCTGGACGAACCTCGCTCCCGGCGGCTCTCGGGGTGCCCTATGCCCGCGGCCGTCGCTGACCTGCTCGAGCATCATGGGTGACGAAGGAGGTGAACCCCGCAGCGAGATGCACGGCAACACAACAAGACGGCACGTCGTGAGCCGTCAGTCGGCAGAGGCACGGCATAGCGAAGCGTCCGTGCCCGTACAAGGAGAGAACGCATGAACCGACACCGCGTACGTGTGGGACTGATCGCGGCCGTCGCGCTGATTGCGCAGACGGTTCTCGCCGGGCCAATCGCGGCCCAGGACGCAACGCCGGCGGCCTCGCCCGGCGCCGGCGTGACGGTCGAGCAGATCGCTGTCGTCACCCCAGGCTCGCGCACCAACCAGGGCTGGGATCAACAGGGAGCCGACGCCGCCGATCAGGTTGCGGAAACGCTGGGCATTGAAAGCATCGTAGCCGAGAACGCCGGCTATGAGGACATCACGCCGATTCTGCGAGACTTGGCCGCCAGTGGCGCGGATCTGATTTCCTGTCATGCCAGCGGTTATCAGACCGTTTGCGCTGAGTTTGCCGCCGAGGCGAACGTGCCGGTGGCGGTGACTGAGCTACAGAGCGCCATCGTGCCGGGTCTCGTCTCCTCCATCGACCCCCTGGCCCACGAGGCCGCCTATTTGGCCGGCGTGCTGGCCGGAGAGGTGACCGAGACCGGCACCGTCGGCGTCGTCGTCTCGGGTGAGCCGCCGACTTGGAACTACATGACGGTCGGCTTCGCCGAGGGGCTGAAGGCGACCAATCCCGACGCCCAGTTGCTCTACAGCGTGATCGGCGAGGCCGCCTATGACGACGCCGCCGGCGCGAAGCGGGTGACCGAGCAGCAACTCGCCGCCAACGCCGACGTCATCTTCGGAATGGGTGACGGCGCTTCCTTCGGCATGATCCAGGCCATCGAAGAGCATAACGCCCAGGATGGAGCCACCAGGGCCTGGTTCATCGACGTCATCGGCGACAAGACCGCCGAGCACGGCGATGTATTGCTGAGCTCAGTCCTCTTCGACTACAGCGGTGTCTACGAGCAGATGATCGAGGATCTTGCCGCTGGCACGTTCGGCAAGAGCTACGTCATGAACGTCGAGAATGAGGGCGTCCGTCTCCTCGAACCGCCTGAGGAGATCTCACAAGAGGCGAAGGACGCGGTCGCCGCAGCACAGGAGCAGATCGTCGGCGGTGAGATCGAGGTGCCGGCGGTCGGCGATGCGGCGGAGATGCAGGCGAGACTGGCTGAGCTCTTCCCGCAGTAGTTGCGCTCACTCCCTATCCCCTCGTCCAACGCAATGGGCGAGGGGTGGGCCCCTCTCCCTTTTGCGAAGGGAGAGGGGTTGAGATGAAGGTCAGAACGTGGAGGTGGCGATGACAACACGGACAACCTGGCCGAGGTTGAATCTGGCCGCCGGCCCGGTGCAGGTCACCGAGCAGACGCTGCGTGACGCGGCGCGGCCGATCCTCTACCACTACGATCCGGCCTTCATCGAGCTCTTTGCCCGCACCAGCGGACTCCTGCAAGATGTGTTTCGCACGAAATATGACGTGGTCATCATGCAGGGCGAGGCCATCCTCGGACTCGAGGCCGCTGCCGCCGGTCTCCTCTCGCCGGGGGACAAGGTGCTCAATCTCGTCTCCGGGGTCTTCGGCAAGTGGTTCGAGGACTTTATTCACAAGTACGGCGGCGAGACGATCGAACTGGCTGTCCCGTACAACGACGCGATCGATCCCGAAGACGTCCGCCGGGCGCTTCATGCCAACCCGGGCGTGAAGTACCTCTCGGTCGTCCACTCCGAGACACCGTCCGGCACCCACAACCCGGTGCAGGCGATCGGCGCCGTCGCTCACGAGTTCGGCGTGTTGACGATGGTCGATACCGTCTCCGGCCTCGGAGCAGAGCTGCTCAGCCCCGAAGACTGGTGTATGGACATCGCTATCGCTGGTCCTCAGAAGTGCCTGGGGGGGACACCCGGGCTCTCATTGATGACGATCAGCCCGGCGGCCTGGGAGGCGCTGGAGGCGCGGCAGCCGGAGCCGTTACGGGCCAGCTTCCTCTCCATTCTGGACTGGAAGAGTGCCTGGCTGGAGGGCAAGCGATTCCCCTACACGCCATCCGTCAGCGAGATGTACAGCCTGGAATCAGTACTGGATCAGACCCTGGCGGTCGGTATGGAGCGGTTCGTCGACCGCCAGCAAGCCATTGCCCGCGCCTGCCGGGAAGGCGTCAAGGCCCTCGGGCTCGAACTCTGGCCGGCGCGGGAAGAGATCGCGGCGGCCTGTGTCACCGCGGTCCGTGTGCCCGACGGTATCGACGACGCGAAGCTGCGCGGGACGATGCGCCATCGCTACGGCGTGATGATCTCGCCGGGGTATGGCGAGCTTCAGGGCCAGCTCTTCCGGCTCGGACATATGGGACCGGCTCAGGCACACCCGACCGTTCTCGCCGCGCAGCTCGCCGTCCTGGAGCGGTCGCTAGCCGACCTTGGTTATCCGGTTCAGCTTGGCACAGGAGTCGGCGCGGCCATGGCCGCGCTGGATGAATGGGACGACGAAGGGTGAAGGGGGGAGCGTAGATGCCAATTTCGGCCAAGGACAAGGCGGTGATCGTCACCGGCGGCGCGGGCGAGATGGGAAGCTCGATCGCGCGCCGGTTGGTCGACGAGGGCGCGAAGGTCGTCATCGCCGACATCGTCGATGGTTCCGCGCTCGCGGATGAGTTGGGCCGGAATGGGGACGCCATCTACGTCAAGACTGACGTGACGTCAGAAGAGTCAACAGAAGCGATGGCGCGGGCCGCCGTCGACGCGTACGGTCGCATCGACGCCCTGGTCAACAACGCCGGTTTGTTCACCGCCAAACCCTGGGACGAGCTCACCCTCGCCGACTGGCGGGAGCGATTTGCGGTCAACGTCGAAGGCACGTTTCTCGCCGCCAAGGCAGTGGTCCCGGCAATGACCGAGCAGGGGCGCGGCAGGATCATCAATATCGGCTCCGACACAGTCTGGATGGGAACGCCCGGGTTCGCCCACTACGTGGCGAGCAAAGGCGCGGTACTGGCCTTCACCCGTGCCATCGCCACCGAGCTTGGTCCGCGCGGTATCACCAGCGTCTACGTGACGCCGACGCTCCTGGAGACGCCCGGCACCCGCTCGGCATTCCCGCAGGGCCACTTCGACTTCGTGCTCAGTCACACACCGCTCGGGCGTTTCGAGAAACCGGAAGACGTCAACGGGCTGATCGTCTTTCTCGTCTCCGACGACGCGGCCTTCATCAACGGCGCGGCGATCAACATCGGGGGCGGCATCAGCATGCACTGATCGCAAACAGGGTGGAGAGGCACGTCGGCAGTGAACGTTTCACGAACGAGAGGACATGATGACCGAGAACTCGATTGAGAAAGTCGCCGTCGTCGGCGCCGGTACGATGGGCCCCGGCATGGCGGCGACGTTCGCCCGCAATGGGTTCGATACCGCACTTTACGATGTGAAACCCGAGCAACTGGAGAAGGCGAGAGGTACGGTCGACTTCGTCTACACCACCCTGACCGGCGGCGGCTTCATGACCGCGGAGGACGCCGATGCGGGACGAGCGCGCATCACGGCCACGACGGATCTCGCGGCAGCGCTCGACGGTGCGAGCTTCGTTGTAGAAACGGTGCCCGAGCAGAAGGCGCTCAAGCAGCAGGTCTTCAAGGACCTCGAGGCGCAGGTCGGCGACGACGTGATCCTGGCCTCCAATACCTCCGGCATCCCGATCACCGAGCTGGCGTCCGTCACTCGCGTGCCTGGTCGAGTCGTCGGCATGCACTGGTCGAACCCGCCGCATCTAATTCCGGTCATCGAGGTGATCCGAGGCGAGCAGACGAGCGAGGACACAGCGCAACGAACAGTCGAGCTGGTCAAGAGCATCGGCATGGTTCCGGCGATCGTCGATCGCGACGTTGCGGGATTCGTCGAGAACCGCATTCTCTACGCGATCATGCGCGAGGCGTTGCATCTTCTCGACGAGGGAGTGGCCAGCGCTGAGGCGATCGACACGATTACGAAGTGGGGCATCGGCTACAAGCTGGCCGTCATCGGGCCGCTGGAGCTCCTGGATATGGCGGGACTCGATATCTACACCAGCGTCGCCAGCTACCTGAACGCGTCACTCAATGCCTCACCGGACGTGAGCAAGACGGTGACTGACAAGGTTGCCGCCGGGAAGCTGGGCATCAAGACCCAGGGTGGGCTCTTCGACTACACCCCGGAACGGATCCAGCAGCTGCAGCAGCAGCGTGGCCGCAAGCTGGTTGCCACCCGGAAGGCGCTTGCCGACGCGTAGACCAGCCGCCACAACGAGGTTGACGGATATCACGGTGCGCGGGACGCTCGTGTCGCCAATGGACGTCGTGGGCCGAACCCAAGGATGTCGCATTGTGGTGACTCTCGTCGCAGTCGCACAGATGTGGATTTCCACCGGGTCCGGTCCTCGGCACTCCTGCGACTCCGACCTCCGTTGCGACGCCTAGGTGTGATGTTCCCGCGCGGACACCGGACCAGATCACCGCTCTGCTCGCCGGCCCGGAGATCGCTACGCCTGCCCCCACCACGGATGGCCAGACACTGCCGCAGGAGTTCCGGCAGACGCGCGATACGGCGGCCACGATGGAGCACATAGTGAATCTCTGGCTGGCTTGCCAGAACGCCGGAGAGCAATTGCGCGCATGGTCGCTGTTCAGCGACGGCTACCTCTATCGGTTGCTTTCGCGCCAGGGAGAATTGTCTGGTGAAGCCTATCGAACGCTGGCGACACCGGCTCCGGTCGCCGAAGAGGTTGCGATAGTTTTGGCGATCGAAGGCGAGCGACTCCTGCCAGACGGGCGCTACGGGGCAATGGTCACCGTCGAGTACCCGTCCGTACCGATGCCAAAACGGTTCTTCTTTTTTTTCACAGAGATCGACGGCCGCCTGCTCATCGACGGCATCCTCGGGGAGATCTCGTTCTCCGTGCCGTGAAGTGGGTGATGGGTGGCGGGGTCGCAGGGTGGATAGGGAGATCGATTCCCCCGCCACCCTGCCACCACGAGCGCAGCGAGTAATCACCCATCACCGTGAGCGCAGCGAACCCTCACCCACGTCTCAGTCCCAGCGAACTCCGCAGACCAGCGCCTGGCCCTGGTCGTCGGTCCACCGCAGCAACTCAGCCAGCTCGTCGTCATCGACGACAAACTGCGTCGCGCAGACCGGGCAGACCACGGCCTGACAGCAGTCGCCGCGAGCCTCACACCACTCCAGCACACCGCCGATAGTGTGGCAATTCCCCTCGCAGAGGTGCTGGAGAACGGCCAGGACCGCGGGACTGAGACTGTCGGTCGGTAGGGATTCAACGCGCTGGGCATCGACCATGCGCCACCTCCTCCGGTGAGAAATCGTCCCCGGCCTCAAAAGACAGCACGATTTGGGCCAGGGAGATGACTCGAGCCTACATGAGAGGAGCGAAATGTCAAGCAGCGATCGGGTCGATCGACTCGATCTGGGCCGGATCGACGATTCCTAGCGCCACCCAGTAGGCCGCGCGGTGCTTGCATACGGGATCGTCGTGCAGCGCGGCCGGGCAGGCACAGCCGTGGACGACGCCGCCGGTGACGTCGAGCTCGTAGGCGGCCCGCTGGTTCGTACCGCTCGTCGCGATCCACCCCCCGGAGCCAACCAGCTGGCGCACTTCGACGCCTTCCTTGCGCGCCCGAGTGAGCGCTGCCCGCCATCGCTCCGGCGTCGATTCGCGGCGGGGCATCCCGACAACCATGATTTCATAACTCCATTCCAGGTTCGGCGAGAATACAGAATCGCCTGATCTAACACCGGTATTATACCATTTCTTTCCCACTCAGCCGTCGCCAGAACCGTAGATACGCCTCGGATCGTGAACCGCGGCTGGGAGCTATTTTCGCGGTCTGATCCTGGCTCAATGGTGGGAGCCGATGAGCTCTGTGACGATCTCGGCGAGTGTCTCCGCATCACCGACGTTGCCGGGGAAGACGATGTACGGCATGGTCGGGAATCGACTCTCCGGCCCGAGGCGCCAGACGGGTACGCCCGGGCGCACCTGGCCGAGAACGGTCGCCCGCTCGGCGCCCAGTCCGAGCGTGCCGACGTCGCTCGAGGTGATGCCACCCTTGCCGACGACGAAATCTGGACGCGTTTCGATGCCGCGTACGATTGCCACCAGCGCGTCCGACACCGCGCGGGCAACGACTAGCTCTTCCATTCCTTCTGGTCTCTCGACCTGACGTGAGGTGTAGACGACCGGCGTCCGGCCGGTTGAGAGGGCCTCATCCGCCTGGCGGTGCACGCGGGTGATCTCCCGATCGCGCTTGTCGTCGCGAAAGGAGCTCGGGCACCGCGACCTCGATGCCCGCGATATCCGGGGTGAGCAGCAGCCGCTGCAGCTGCTCGGTCGTGCGCTGGACGTGCGAGCCGACGACGACCAATCCCCGGGCCGGTCGCGGCGCGTCCTTCCCCAACAGCTCGTCTCGCTTCAAGAGCGGGCGCGCACTGATGCCCGCTCGCGCCCGCACAAAAGAGGCGCCGGTGCGATAGAGGAACCGCTTTCCCTCGAATTCGGCCTGCAGAAGACCGAGCACGACGATCCAGAGATCCGGATAGTCCAGGGCATTGACGACGACCGGTTGGCCACCCCGCACATCACGCAGCCGCTCGGCGATCCGCGCCGGTCCTCCGCCACGGATCTCTTCCAATGTCAGCGAGGCGACTTCCGCCGTCTTGATCCGGTGATGCGTCTTCTCCTCGACCCAGCCAGGCAGGGTGTGAGCGCTGTAGCCGAAGGTCGCGTCGCGGGCAAACTCCGTCTCGGCCGCCGGGACGAATCGATCGCCGTCACGCACGAAATGGACGTCGCCGGCCGTGACCCTGCCGCCTTCGAAGAAGGCCGGGCAGATGAGCACACCGTCCACCCCACCTAGCGCCCCGGCTAGCGCGTCGGTTTCTGCCGGGAAGTGACCGCGCAGGGTTGAGTCGCTGCGGCTGGCGACGACGAACGGCACACCTGTCTTCTGACTTGCATCGCGCAAATTCCGGGCAATTTCCCGGTTGAGCGCTGCCGCGCGGGCTTCGGCGAGCGCGCGCGAGTTCGTCAGGATGAAGAAGAGGGGCGCGAGACTTTCAAGCTCCGCGGCCAGCGTCGCGGAATCCCAACGTGCCAGTACCGCGACGCCGTGTACCGTCTGGACCCCGGTCGGGTCGTCATCGAGTGCGATGACTTTGCGCCCGGAGTCGGCAACCGCCGCCTGGACACGCGCTTCCAAACCGGGATCGTCGATCGGTGACGGCAGCGACTGTCCCAGTGCTCGCTCGACCCGCGCTTCGATCACTTCACAACCGGCTTCGCCGCGAAGTCCCGGATCCACGCTGCGGCTCGGCTTCTCGCCCGCACGCCGAGGAACCCCTGCTCATCGCCGGGAAGCCGCCGTTGCCTCGCTGCACACGATTAAGTGGGGCGCGTCAGGCGATCTAACCCCACAATGCTGATGCCCAACACAGCCACGATGACCGCCACCACGATGAACATCGCCAGGAACGCCACCACGACAACGGCCACCGCGCGACCGGTGCTCACCTCGAGCGATTGGCGCAACGCGATCACGCTGGCGATCAACGACCAGATTGCGGCGATGAATGCGAACAGGAAGCCGATGCCGGGGATCAGTCCCAGGATCGCAACCAGGGATGGCGCGTAGGAGAAGCCGAGGGCTCGCAACACCTCGCCGAACGTCGCCGACGTCTGCGGCCCCCTCAGGAGGTACGCGCCGACGATATACGCGAACAGGGCGAAGATCGCCCAGAAGACGAGGCTAGCCAGCACTCCACCCAGGAGACCCCGGGTTTGGCCACCCGACGCTCCCACCCCGGAGCATATGGCCGCCACCGCGACAACGAGGGCGGCCTGCCAGGTCGCGTCTGTATCATGCTCGACCGCCTCGTAGGTCGCCGGGTCGAGCCTGATTGCGCCGATTACTCGGTCGACGAAGGACGACGTCGAGGACATTTGCATTGCTTACCCCTCTACCCCCCGCCGAGGGCCACGTTGCGGGTGCGTTGAAACTGCACTCTACGGCTACTACACGTTCATGTCGATACCATCGAATGTGATATCGCTATTTCCCGTTACCGAGGTCCGCATCAACCATCATTGGTCGCAGCCTCGCTGTAGCGCCGCATGAGCGGTGTCACGGAAACCCCGTGAACCACCACCGAGGTGGCGACGACGGCGAGCGTCAGCCCCATCAGCAGCCTGGCGGTTTCTTCGGAGACCCCGTGCACGATCGCGTACATCAGGTAGTAGATCGAGCCGATACCCCGGATTCCGAACCAGCCGACAAGCGCAAGCTGCAGCCGCGTCGCGTTCGATCCGATCATCCCCATGCCCGCCGCCACCGGCCGGATCACCAGCAACAGCAACGGCACGAACCAGAGTGCGGCGCTGGGGATGGGGTTCACCGAAATCATGACCCCGACCAGGAGCACCACCGCAACTTCGCCGATCCGCTCCAGCTGCTCGGTGAAGCCGAGCACGGCCTGTGTCATGTACGCGGGCGCCGTCTCAGGATCGGTGGCAATCTCTTCGCCTCGCCCCTCGGCCGCGGCCGCCGCCACGACCTCATCCGGTGCCTGTTCATGCCCTATCGTCGACGCTTCGATCTTCCTCAGGGCCAGCCCCGCCGCAAAAACCGCCAGGAATCCGTAGGTGTGTAACAACAGCGCCGTCCCGTACGAGCAGGCGATCAACCCCAGGGCCAGAAAGTCGTCGAGACCGACCGCTTCCTTGTGCTCGCGTCGCAGAAAGAGGATCAGGCGACCGGTCGCTGTGCCGAGCAGTGCCCCGACGAGAAGCCCGCCGGGGATCGCCCAGAGAACGTCGACGACCAACCAGCGCCAGCCGCCCTCCCCGGTCTCGTGCAGACCGAGCAGACCGAGACCAAGCATGACGAAGGGAAACGCCGTTCCGTCGTTGAACCCGGCCTCCCCGGTAAGGGTGAACCGCAGACGATCCTGGTCTCGCGGTCCGGTGACCTGGACGTCGGAGGCCAGCACCGGGTCGGTCGGCGCCAGCACCGCTCCAAGCAGGATCGCGGCGCCCAGCGGCAGCTCCAGCGCGACGACCGCGACGAGCGCGATCAGACCGACTGTGAGCGCCATCGACCACGAGGCGAGCACGATCGGGACTCTCCACAGCGGGTCGCGCAGCGGCAGGCGCAGCTTGAGTCCGGCGGTGAAGAGGGAGACGATCACCGCGACCTCGGTGATTCGTTCGACAATCGCCGCCTCCGCGATGGGATCGAAATTGATGAGATTGAGCGCGTGGGGACCGATCAGGACGCCGGCGGCGAGATAGAGCATGGAGGTCGACAGCGGCAGGCGCTTGAGCACGGAGCCGCTCAGCGCCATGACGATGAAAACCGCGCCGACGACGATGTACGAGACCGTGAACTGCAAGGTCGAACCGCTCCCGCTATCTGCGTGCCGAAACGATGGAGGGGGCAGCGCGCTGCCCCCTCCAATCCGAATCGACGCTGAGTCGCTCCTGGCTAGGAACTGGCGACCAGGAGGTAACTGACTGGCTCATTCAGGCTCAGAAACAGCTCCCGTAGTCGCCGCAGTAGCCGGAGCAGCATTGGGGGCAGCTTTCGCCCCAGTTACACGAGGTGCAAGAGCCCCCCGAGCCAGTACACGGCCCGTAACAATCACCCGGGTTCGAGCAGACCCCCGCCCCTCCCGGCATGCCGGGGTTGGATGCGCAGCAGACGAGTCCATCGATGCAGGGATGAAGCGTGCCGGTGGCGCAGCCGCAGCCAATCCACGTGCAGTTATGTCCGGCTTTGCTTCGTGCCGGAATTCCGGCCGCGATCAACGCACCGGCTGCGGCAGCGAGGCGGCGCAACGTGCCACGCCGGGTCTGCCGTGCCGCCAACGAACGGGCCACCGCGTCAAACCGCTGTCCATCCATGGCCGTATCTCCTATCTGCTGTCGATTGGCCGTATGCCCCGCGGGTGAGCGCACGGTATCGCGAGTTCGAGAGCGATGCAATAGCCAGCCATGCAAGTTGCATCCGAATACTGTCCGTTCAGCATTCTGACAAGGGGATCACTCCCTGGTTCAAACGCCCGAGCTGGGGGATCGGGAACGCCCGCGACGGCACAAAAACGCGATGAGCAATTCGAACGCGTCGGTGGGCGTGGTTGCAGGTTATATAGAGCGGCCTCATCGGCCGATGCACTTGTCCAGCCGTTCCCGGCAGACACAATCCGGATCGCCCGCGACCAAGCTCACTGAAAGTGAAAATGGGGCTGACGGGTGTTGAGTGAACGTACGCACGAAGATAGACTTGGTACCCGGTACCGGGTGTGCCGGTACCGGGGAGAGCTATCGGGGAGTGGGAGGTAAGCTTTGCTTCGGATCCGTGGTAATCGGCTCGTGCTCGGCGTAGTCGTGAGTCTCGCCCTGGGAATGATGGGAGCGTTGACCCTTGGCGTTGACGATGCGTCTGCTCAGTGCGCGGGATCGCTGATAATCCTTCCAATCGCTTCGCCCAGTTGTAACGACACCACTGGCGGCGACGCGCGGGCAGCAGGCGGCAACGGCGGCAATGGAGGAAACGGGGGCCTGTTGACGACCGTTCACGATGTCGGCAACGCCGAAGCCGACGCCTCCAACCTCGTCATCGTCCATGACATCACCACCGGCGATGCGACGGCTTCTGACGTCAATGTGGACGCCGAAGGGGCCACGCGCCCGGTCGTGGTCAGCGTGGCGGGAAGCTTCGTTGACACGGGCGTGGACGTCTTCGCTCCCGGCGGCAGTTCGCAGGCGGGAACGACGGGCGGCAACAACAACATCGCTGACTCCTCCGGCGGCCCTGGCGGCCCTGGCGGCGACGCCCGCGCCAACGGTGGGGACGGCGGCGATGTGAACGGCGCCATCCTCTTGAGCCTGGGGCTAGGGTAGCCTTGAAGTAGTGCACCAGAAATTCTGGATGACACCGCTTCCCTGGTTGGCCTCCAGAGCTGCCGACAGCTTGAGCAGCTGAGACGATCGCACGGTACCAGGCAGGTCATTTGTCAGAATGACCTGCCTGGTACCGTGCTCAGGCCGCACGCTCGAGGACGAGTTCCCGCATCGCCCTTCCAAGTGTCAGCTGCGGACGCCATCCGCCCGACCTCACTCCGCGCTGATGCTGCGTAGCCTCGGGATTGGCGAGGCGAGCAACGGCACAAACGCGACGAGCATGCCGAACGCGCCGACGACCAGGGTCGCGGGTAGACCAATCCGGCTCCCCAGATATCCACCGAGTAGCGAGCCAATCGGTCGCGATCCCCAGACGATGAAACGCATCGTGCCGTTCACGCGACCCAACAAGCGATCGGGTGTAATCGCCTGACGTAGGCTGACTGAGTTGATCGAGAAGACGAGCACCATCACCCACTGCAGGAATTCCGCCGCCACTACCAACGGCAGTGCCGCCGCCGGAAACAACACCGCGAGCGGCACCAACATGCCGAAGAGCCCGAACAGGATCTGCGACCCGAGCAGAACGCGTCCCACGCCCCAGCGACCGCGCGCGGGGCCGGCGCTTATGCTGCCCAGCAGCGCCCCCACGCCCCCGGCGGCGAAGACCAGTCCCACCGCTTCCGCGCCGAGCCCAAGATCGCGCGTCATATAGAGCACGTAGATCGAGAGGAACAGGAACCCGGC
This sequence comes from uncultured Chloroflexia bacterium, assembly GCA_963724295.1. Classification (GTDB taxonomy): domain Bacteria; phylum Chloroflexota; class Chloroflexia; order Thermomicrobiales; family UBA6265; genus JACCXM01. The sequence goes on from CAVRUC010000010.1 coordinate 88,495, forward strand.
CACGTTCATCACGGTCGAAGAGAGTGCAAGCGCTCGCAGCACCGGCGACTGCCAGACCGCGCGCAAACCCTGACCGATTTCGGCGCGGAGGCTCATCCCACCGCCGGCGCGCTCCGGCGGAGCTTCCGGGGCGCGAATGCGCCAGATCAGCGTGGCGGAGACAACATAGGACAGCGTATCGACCAGCAGCGCCAACGGCGCGCCGAGGACGCGCACCAGAGTCCCTCCCAACGCGGGGCCGATCACCTGCGCGGCGGATGCGGTCGCTTCCAGCCGGCTGTTGGCCTCGACCAGGTCCTCCCGGGAGACCAGAGACGGGATGTACGTCAGATAGGCGATGTCGAAGAAGACCGTGAACGTCTCGACCAGAAAGGCGATCGCCACCAGAAGCTCGATCCGCAGCGCGCCGAGCGCAGCGGCCAGCGGGATCGTGGCGAGCAGGGCTGCCCGTGCGACGTCGGCGGCAATCATCACCGGCCGTCGCCGCAAGCGATCGACCCACGCCCCGGCAAGGAGCCCGAAGAGAAGATGCGGCAGGCCGGCCGCCGCGGCCAGCACCCCAAAAGCCATCGGCGAGGCGCCGAGGCTCAAGGCGGCCAGCAGCGGCAGCGCCACCGCGGTGAACTGCGATCCGATCGCCGACGCCGATTGCGCCGCCCACAATCGGGCAAAGTCGCCGTGCCGGGCGACGCCGAGGGCGCGATTGACGTTCTGGCGAAACGCTGTCCGAGCGGAGGTTCCCGGACGACCGGGGTCGAACCGCCCGCGATTGGGGGGCAATGAGGAGCCCAGGGGCTTGGCGGCCCCATGGTCATCCGTGATCGATTCCATGCTGATGCTCGCTCCCGGTATTGCGCGGGCGAGCGCCATGTGGCGCTGATTACCGCTGACCTGATCGCCGTTCTGCTAGGTCAGCGGGACATCGAGCATCAGAATGAACACGTGGATCACCGCTCCACTTTCGGCCACGGCCCATGGGTCACCGGTCGAGTCCGGCGGGCAGCAGCATACGGTCCTGCCATGCCGAAGACAAGGGCAACTCGAGCCGGTTCAGCGGACCAGTAGACTTGGGACGTGTCCGATCACTCTCTTGCGGCGTCTCAATCGACCGTGACGATCGCCGAGATCGCCGTTGCCGGCGCGCGGTCAGGTAGCGATGGCTTGCTCAGCTACTCCATTCCGGACCACCTGCGCGATTCCATAGACATCGGTCAGGTGGTCTGGGTTCCCCTGCGCGGCAAGCCGACCCTCGGCGTAGTCACGCGCCTGCACGCTGACGCGCCGGAGTTCGCGGTCAAGCCGTTGCTCGCCCCTGTCGACCCACCGACGCACGTTTCCGCCGACCAGCTCGATACCGCGCGCTGGTTGGCGCGGCAGAGCGCCAGCAGCCTCTACGACGCGCTCTCCCTCTTCCTGCCGCCTGGCGCTTCGCATCGCGCGCGGCCCTTATCTGCGGCTGACCGGGCAAGTCGCCGATCTCAGCGAGTTCACACCGGCCCAGCGACGGCTGCTAACGCTGCTCGCCGAGCAGGGAGAGACGAGTCTCGACGCGGCGCGATCAGCGCTCGGCAGCAGTCTGACCTCGATCGTGCCCGCGCTGGAACAGGCCGGGGCGATCGCAACCGTCTATCGCGTCAGTGACCGCCTGCCGAAGCCGCGCAAGGAACGGTGGATTCGCCTCCTCGACGAGCCCGATGCGGCCGCGCTGAGTAGCGCTCCCGCCCAGGAGGCGATCGTCACCGCGCTGCGACGGCGCACGCGCCTGGCCACCGGGGACGCCGGTGGGTTCGTTCCCGAGACGGACATTCTGGGTCAGTCCGGATCGAACCGCGCCTCGCTGATGGCACTGGTGGACAAGGGTATTGTCGAGGAAGTGGAGCGAATCCAGGGTCTGCACGTGCCCGTGCCGGACCGCGGTCAGGACAGAGTTCCGGAGCTGACTCCGGCACAGTCCGTCGCCTGGAACGCGATCGAACGCGCCCTCCACACCCGGGACAGCACTCCCTTCCTGCTCTACGGCGTCACCGGCAGCGGGAAAACCGAGCTCTATCTGCGCGCCGCCGCCTGGTGCCTTCGCCACGGAAAATCAGCGCTGGTGCTCGTGCCGGAGATCGCCCTGTCGTCGCAGGTCGCCGATCGGTTCGCTTCCCGCTTCGGCGACCGGGTGGCGGTGCTCCACTCCGGTCTTTCCGACGGGGAGCGCTACGCCGCCTGGCAAGGAATCGCCGCCGGGCGCTATCCAGTGGTGGTCGGACCTCGCTCCGCGCTCTTCGCCCCGGCCCCGAACGTGGGATTGATCGTCCTCGATGAAGAGCACGACCCGGCCTACAAGCAGGATTCCGTGCCTCGCTACCACGCGCGATCGGTTGCCGAGCACCTGGCGCAGTCGCTGGGTGCGGTGCTGATCCTGGGCAGCGCGACACCGTCCGTCGAGACCTTCTGGCGGTCCCAGCAGGGCGACGTCTGTTTGCTCGCGTTACCAGAGCGGGTCGGACCCGAGCTGCTGGCAACGGACGGGTCGCGCGAAAGCACCGCCCTGGAGCTGCCTCGGGTCGACGTCGTCGACATGCGCCTGGAGCTGCACCGTGGCAACACGTCATTGTTGAGCGTACCGCTGCAGGAGTTACTGGCCGGCACATTGCGGCGCAACGAGCAGGCGATTCTGCTCCTCAACCGGCGCGGTCTGGCGACGGTCGTTCTCTGCCGCGCCTGCGGCACGGTGCTGCAGTGTCCGTATTGCGATATTCCACTCGTCTATCACCAGGACCGAGAGCGGCTCGTCTGTCATCGCTGCGACTACCGGGAGGCGCCGCGGCGCGCCTGCCCCACCTGCGGTGGACCACTCGATTATTTCGGAGCGGGAACGCAACGCGTCGAGAGTGAGGTCCGCCGGCTCTTCCCGTCGGCGCGCGTGCTGCGCTGGGATCAGGATGCCGTCCGCCGCGCCGGCGGTTCGGAAGGATTGCTGCGTCAGGTCGAGCGCGGCGAGATCGACGTGGTGGTCGGCACGCAGATGGTCTCCAAGGGGTTCGATCTCCCCCGCGTGACCGCCATCGGAGTCGTCAACGCGGACACGGGGCTTCACCTCCCGGATTTCCGCTCCGGAGAGCGCACCTTCAGCCTCCTGACCCAGGTGGCTGGTCGAGCCGGCCGGCGCGGACCCGGATCACGCGTGGTCGTGCAGAGCTACACGCCGGAGCACTACGCGATCCAGGCCGCCTCGCGACACGACTATGATGGCTTTTTCACCGAAGAGATCGATTTCCGACGCCAGCATCGATACCCGCCATTCGTGCGGCTGGCGCGCTATCTCTACCGCAACCGCAACGACGCCGCGTGCGCCAGGGCCGCCGACCAGATGGCGCGCAAGCTCGCTCGTCACGCTCGGGAGCGGGGCGTGTCCATGGACCTGCTCGGTCCCGCCCCCGCCTTCGCTTCGCGCGTCCGCGGCGACTACCAGTGGCAGGTCGTTCTCCGCTCCTCAGATCTCGAGGCGCTACTGGATGGAATCCCGGTCGATCCGGGCTGGACAGTTGACATCGACCCGCAGAGCCTGCTCTAACCGGGTGGCACGAAATCCGCTTGATGAAGAACGTCAGTTGCGCAGTTAATGGGAGTGTCGGCGTATGCCGGCGAACGGGCAGGCGAAAACGGAGGGTTTTGTGATCATGGCGCGACGCCGTGGAGCGTGGACGTTCAGCCGTGGAGCGGCAATCGCGCTCATTGCCCTGGGTCTGGTGGCCTGCGGCGAGACTGTGGCTCCAACTGATCCCGGCGAGGAAATCACGCCGCCTGTGCCGTTGTCACCCACCGCCGGAGAAATCCCGGAAGATACATTCCAGGCTATGGCCACCATCACCGATGAGGGTCTGGACCCGGATCGATTCGCCGGCGAGGTCGGGACGGCATTCCAGCTCGTGGTGCAGAGCGACGGCAGTGAGCACACCCTGGAGATCCAGGAGCTTGTGGCCCCAACGACCATCGCAGCGGAGGGGCAGACGACGATCGACTTCACGGTCGTCGGAGACTCCGGTGAGCTGGACATCCTGCTTGATGGCGAGACTGTCGGCACGTTCGAGCGGCAGGGTGCCGGTGGCATCACGGATAGTTAGCCACCGCAGCCTCAGAGCGGCGATCGGTCCCCTCCAGACTATCGCGGTCAACAGTTGAGACGACGCCCCGCACTGGCCGATACTCTCCCTAACTGGCGGTCATCGCCGATGCTTGCAAGTGGAGCTCGGTCAATTCATGGCGCTTCTCGAAATACTGCTCGAAGGTGACCCGCGACTGCGACAGAAGGCGCTGCGGATTCGAAACGTGGATGACAGCCTGCGCCGTCTCGCCGAAGACATGTACGAGACCATGCTGGCCGCGCCTGGAGTGGGGCTGGCGGCGCCACAGATCGGGGTATTGCGGCGGTTGATCTGGGTCCACGTGCCGGAGAACTTCCACGACGAAGGCGGTCCGGAACTCTCCATTCCGCTGGTCAACCCCGAGATCGTCAAGGCCAGCGGTCGGATCCTCGGTTATGAGGGGTGCCTGAGCATTCCCGGCTGGACCGGCGAGGTGCCGCGCGCCGAAGCAGTGACGGTCAAGGGGATGGGGCTCGACAACCGGCCGGTGCGCATCAAGGCTCGCGGCTGGGGGGCGCGCGTCCTCCAACACGAGATCGACCATCTCGACGGCATCCTGTTCATCGATCGCGTCGAAGATACATCGACCATCGTCCAGGTTCCCGACGATGAGCCGGTCGAGGGTCCAGTCGAGGCGGCTGACTGAACGCCATGCTAGAGGTGAATCTCCGCCTGGTTCGTGCGGCACGACTCGGCGCGGACGATGGCGGCAATCTCATTCAATGCGGCTTCGAGCCGGTCCTGCTTGTTGAAGACCACGTAGTCGAAGCTGGGCGCGGAGGCTAGCTCTCGCGTGGCGGTCGCAAACCGGGTCATCAGCTCCGTCGGATCGTCGGTCTTACGATGCTTGAGCCGCTGCAGCAGCGTCGGCGCCGACTCGGGCGCCAGGAAGATTGAGACCGCGTCCGGCACGATGCGCTCGATCTCGGCGGCGCCCTGGACATCGACCTTGACGAAGACATCCTGGCCTCGCGCCAGCGCCGCGCGTACGGGACCCTTCAACACGCCGTAGAGATTGCCGTAGACGGTGGCTGACTCGAGAAACTCCCCCTCGGCGAGCCGCTCACGGAAGTCGCCCTCGCTGAGAAAAAAGTAGTGAACGCCGTCGATCTCACCAGGGCGGCGCTCCCGGGTCGTGGCCGTAACCGCGAAGAAGGCCTCCGGGAAACGTTCCCGGAGCTGCTCGATGACGGCATCCTTGCCAACCCCGGATGGCCCGGAGATGATAAAAACCCGCGGGCGGCGGAGCGCTCGCAGGTCACCGATCAGATCGTCGGCGTCCTCACCAAGATGATCGCCCGCGACCGGCTTTACGTTCATGCTCGCGACCTGGTGGTCCGGTCCCGAGTCGCTGCCGGCTCGCTCACCCGGTTCCAGCTCGACGACGGCGCTAGCTTCAGACCCGGTCTTCGTCACGCGCGTCCACTTTCCGGGCCACGGGGGCCGATTCGCGAAAGGTTGTTCTGTGCCCGATCCCTACGATGTCCTCACCGTCGCGGCAATCGCCGACGAGCTGAGCGCGACCATCGGCAACGGCCGTATCCAGCGCATCGGCTTGCTCGATCCGCGCACGATTGGCGCCGAGATCTATGCGGGCGGGCAACGTCATCACCTGATTGCCAGCGCTAACGACCGCCAGCCGCGACTTCGGCTCGCGCCTGACATGCCATCGCTGGACTCAGCTCTGGTCACCCCGTTCGGACTCCTCCTCCGCAAGCACACCCGCGGCGGGATCATCCTTGGCATCGACCAACCGCCGCTGGAACGGTTGGTGCGCCTCAGTATAGCCAAGCGTCAGGCGCCCCTCAAAACAGGGCGGAGCGCCTCGCGGCCCGATGAGACCGAGATCGAAGTTGATGAACTTGATGAACTTGATGAACTTGATGAACATCATGAATCCCGGGAGGGAGTAGCGCTGAACCATGTCGCCCTCTACATCGAGCTGATGGGGCGGCGCTCGAACCTGATCCTGGTCGACGACGGCGGGCGGATCATGGAGAGCGCCAAGCGGGTGACAGGAGCAATGAGCCGCGTGCGGCCGGTACTCCCTCGCCTGCCCTATGTTCCACCGCCGCCGCCGGATCGACTCGATCCCCGGAGCATCACTCCGGCCTCCGCCGCGCAGCTTCTCGCATCGTTATCACCGGATGCCGGGCTGGCGCGCGCACTCGTCAGCGCCTATCACGGCCTCAGTCCGATCATGGCCGATGAGATCGTGTTCCGAGCCACGGGTTCGAGCGAGACCCGTGCCGGCGATGTGAACGCGGAGAGCGCGGAGTCGCTGGCACGCAATACATTGGCGTTGCTGGAGCCGTTGCGGACAACGGCCTGGAGCCCTCACATCTATCGCGAGCGGGGGCAAGCCGATCCGGGCGAGGTTGTCGCGTGCTCCCCGATCCTGATGACCCACCTCGCCGCGGAACACGACGTCAGCCCGGTCGAGAGCATGTCGGGAGCGCTGGCGACTGGCGGAGAGCGCCGCCGACCGCCCCAGCCCGGCGCGGCACGCCCAGCGCCGGCAGCGTCTGCTGGACTCGGTGGCAGCGGCGCGTGAGAAGGCAGAACGCCGGTTGGCGGCGCTGGCGACCGAATCGACACGAGCGGCCGAGGCCGAGCGGCTCAAGACCGCGGGCGAGCTGATCTACGCTCATCTCTGGCAGATCGAACCGGGTCAGACATCGCTGGAGATCGACGGCGCATCGATTCCGCTCGATCCGGGTCTGACCGCGAACGAGAACGCCCAGAACTACTTCGAGCGCTACCGCAAGGCGCAGAGCGCGGAGACACAACTGCCGGGCCTGGTCGAGGAGAGCCGGGCGGAGATCGCCTATCTCGACCAACTGGCGACATTGATCGCACAGGCGCCGGGATTCTCCGAGCTGGAGGCTCTAGCCGCGGAGTTGGCGGAGCTAGCGCCGCCGGATCCTGCATCGCGGCCAAGAAAGTCGACCGCTCCGCGGCGGCCGCGGGCGCTCGTCGACACAAACGGGAATAGCGTCTACGTTGGCCGCAGTGGCCTCCAAAACGAGCTCGTCACCTTCGACATCGCCGGTCCGGACGACACCTGGCTGCACGCGCGCGGCGTCGGCGGCTCACACGTGGTGATCCGCTGGCGATCCCCTGACAGCCCCGAAGCCCCTGAGACCGTCGAAGCGGCGGCCGCCCTAGCCGCCTGGTACAGCGCGGCACGAGAGAGCGGCCGCGTCGAGGTCGACGTCGCGCCACGGCGCCACGTGCGTAAGATCAAAGGCGCCCGACCCGGGATGGTCACCTACCGCAACGAGCGGACGATCCGCGTTCAGCCCACGCCGGAAGAGCGCCTGCGCCACATCCTGTCAGACCGCTGACTCAGAGCTGTTCGACGAATTATCCGCGTCCGTCGTCACCAGCACCCGGTCGACCCGGCGGCCATCCATGTCGACGACCTCGAAGCGATGCCCGCTCCAATCGGTGGTGTCGCCGACGTCAGGGATCCGCTCCAGACGCGACATCAGGAAACCACCCAGGGTCTCATAGTCCCCGTTCTCTTCACCCGGGAGTGGGTCGTCGATCTCGAGCACGTCGCGCACTTCGTGCACCGGCAGCGCACCGTCGAGCAACCAGGAGCCGTCGTCCCGGCGCACGACTTCTCCACTCCGCTCCTGGGAGACCGCCAGGTCACCGGTGATGGCTTCCATGAGATCATGCAGGGAGATCAGCCCCTGGATACCGCCATATTCGTCGACGACCATCGCCGCGTTGCTGGCTCGGTCGCGGAAGCGCTGCAGCACCTCCAGCGCCGGCATCGACTCGGGAACGATCAGGGCTGGCTCGGTCAACGCGCGCAGATCGATGGGGTCGCCGCTGAGCGAGGCGGCCCACAGTGACTTGACCGGCGCCATCCCCACCAGCCGATCGAGATCGCCCTCATAGACGGGGAAGATCTGATGCGGCGAAGCGGCCATCTTGCGGAAGCTCTCGTCCAGAGGATCGTCAACGTCGAGGGCGACCAGTCGATACCGCGGAGTCATCAACTCGCGAGCTTCGCGGTCCCCAAGGTCGAAGATCCCTTCGACCATCTCATGCTCGGCTGGAGCAAACACTCCCGCCGCCGCCCCCTCCTGAAGCAGGATCTCGATCTCTTCTTCTGTGATGGGCGGGTCGCCGGCGTGTCGCACTCCAAGGAGGCGCAGGATGAGGTCCGAGGAAGCGCCGAGGAATGTGACGAGAGGAGCCGCGACCTTGGAGAGGAGATTCATCGGCTGAGCGACCGCCATGGCGAGCCGCTCCGGGTTCTGCAGTGCCAGGCGCTTCGGCACCAGCTCGCCGACGAGGAGCGAGAGGTAGGTGACGAGCCCGACGACGAGGACCACCGCGATCGTCTGGCTGTACGGGGCGATGGCCGGAACACGTGCCAGATACCGCGCCACCGGCTCGGAAAGCGTCGCGCCGCCGTAGAAGCCTGTGATGATGCCGATGAGCGTGATACCGATCTGGACGGTCGACAGAAATCGGTTTGGATGCTCGGCCAGCCGCAGCGCCGCCGCGGCGCGTTCGTCGCCTTCTTCAGCCCATTGCTGCAGCCGTGTCTTGCGCGCCGAGGCGACAGCCAGCTCGGACATGGCAAACACGCCATTGAGCAGAAAGAGGATGAAAAGCAGGATGATATCCAACGCCACCTTAGGTTCCCTGACCGGTGCCAAACGCACGTCCGGCGCGCCAGAACCTGGCGCGCCGGAGGTCATGCACAATCGATGCGAGCGGTTTCAACTGGTAGCCGGACTCTCCACCGGTTGGCGAGCGAACAGCCGGGCGATAATGATGCCGGCCTCATAGAGCAGGTACAACGGAAAGAAGACGATCGCCATATTGAACGGGTCGGTCGACGGCGTAATCACTGCCGACAGGATGAGCAGGATCAGGATCGCGTATTTGCGGAAGGAGCGCATCTTCGCCGGGCTCGCCACGCCGAGCTTGGCCAGAATGAACATCACCACCGGCAGCTGGAACGCCAGTCCCAACCCCAACATCAGCGTCAGGAAGAAGGTGATGACAGAGCTGCCCTCCGGACTCCACTCGAACAGGTCATTCATGAAGCCAGAGAGAAACGTCAACGCCCGCGGCGCGGCAAAGAAGAAGGCATACGCCACGCCGAGCAGGAATAGCAGGACGACAAACGGCATCGAGAGATAGAGCAGCCGCTTTTCCTTCTTCGTCAGCCCAGGTACCAGGAACCCCACCAACTGCCACATCAACACCGGCAGTGCGATGCCGATCGCGATGTAGAGGGCGATCTTGAAATAGAGCGTGATCGGATCGGTCGGACTGACGACGTCGAAGCCCCCGATGGCGTTGGCTTCGATCTGGAGCCGCTTGAGGAGTGGACCCGCCAGGAAGATACCAGCGACGAATGCGACGCCAATCGCAATCACGCTCTTGACGATCCGGTCGCGCAGCTCCTCCATGTGCTCGAGGAGCGTCATCTCCTCGAAAACGTCGGGCTCGTTGGGATCCGGCAACCGCGGTCGCGACGGCAGTCTGGCCGGAAGCTTGATCGGGATCTTCTTCAGTTTTGGCGGTTTCAGTGCGCGGGCCATGAGTGGCTCTCTCCAGTCGGTGTGCGGGTGCCGGGCGTGATCGCCGGGGGAGCGGAACGGACGAAGTCGTGCCCCCGCTCGGCCGAGATATGCGGCTACCCGCGTCTCACCGCGGACCGCACGCTACCCGCTGTGCTCGTCGATATATTGCACCGCATCCGAGACGGTGCGGATATTTTCGGCATCCTCGTCCTTGATCTCGAGGTCGAACTCCTGCTCCATCGCCATGATGACTTCGACCAGGTCGAGCGAATCGGCGTTGAGATCGCCGATGAACTCGGAGTCCATCGCTACTTTGTCTTCGTCGACGCCGAGCCTGTCGGCGACGATCACACGAACGCGCTCAAACGTCGTAGCCACCCTCGATCCTCCCCACCATACGCCGCACGACACGGACGCGTTGGTTCAACGGAGACCCTTCCCCAGGTCTTGCACGTGCAGCAGGTTCCGCGGTACAGCCGCCATCGGCAAAAACCGCGATCGGGCGCGCCTTCAGCCGTTCGGACCTGACCGCGGCGATGATACACCCTCCCCTGCATGCCGACCATGCGAGTCCCCTCATCCCCAACCCTTCTCCCCTCGGAGCGGGGAGAAGGGAGCACGATCCCGGACACGAGTGGCGCCCCTCTCCAAGCGCACTGGGCCGGGTACCCTCTGGGTGGCGGTTGGGGTGAGGGACTATTGCTTCGCCGCTGACGTTTCATTCGCGCGGGGGTGCGCTTCGAGAATCGTGCGCAGCACGCCGTTGATAAACCGTCCGGAGTTCTCCCCCCGAAACTCTTGGCGAGCTCGACGCCCTCATTGATGACGACTTTCGGCGGCACGTTCGGGGCATGCAGCAGCTCATATGCCGCCAGTCGCAAGACGTTGCGCTCGATGGCGGCTTGCTCGGCGAGATCGCGCGCCGGCGCCGCTCCGGCGATGACCGGATCGAGCGATGTGCGATGCTGGCCGACGCCCCGCACGAGTGTTTGCACATGCGCGACCACGTCAGGGGTGACAGGCTCATGCTCCGCGAACGCCCGCGCCATGGCTTCTTCCGGATCGTGGTCTGTCAGGTCGATCTCGTAGAGCACCTGCAGAGCAAGCATTCGCCCCTGGTGGCGGCGCGCCGCGACATCGGCCGAGGATCCCCGACTTCGTCCTCCACGCCGTGCGGGTTTCGATACGACGTGCTCCTCTTCGGTCGTCACCGCTGCTCCTCGGATTCCATCGTTTGCGCGTTTGCCTGAGTGCGTGGACCCGAGATCAGACCTCGGCCAGGACGGCTTCGTCATTGGCGTCCGGACTCGTCATGACCTGCTGCCGGGCCACGGCGCGCGAGATGAACCCGGTGTCATACGTCCCCGCGCGAAACTCGTCGTCCGCGACAATGCTCCGCAAGAACGATACCGTCTGTGGCACCCCGGTGATCACCGTCTCGGTCAAGGCGCGCTCCATCCGCGCCGCCGCCTCGTCGCGGTCCCGACCCCAGGCAATGATCTTCCCCAGCAGCGAATCGTAGTACGGCGGCACGCTGTACCCGGCGTAGAGGTGAGAATCGACCCGGACACCGGGTCCGCCGGGCGCCACGTAGGTCTCGACCGTGCCGATGCTCGGTGCAAAGTCGTTTGTCGCATCTTCGGCGGTGATCCGGCATTCGATCGCGTGCCCACGCGGCTCGCGGTCACGTTCGGTCAGCGTGAGGCGAGCTCCGGCGGCAATGCGGATCTGCCACGCCACGAGATCGAGCCCGGTGGTCATCTCCGTGACCGGGTGCTCGACCTGGATCCGCGTGTTCATCTCCATGAAGTAGTAATTGCCGTTGGTATCGACCAGGAATTCGAGCGTTCCCGCGTTGGTGTAGCGCGCCGCTTTGGCGCCTTTCACGGCTGCGCTGAGGAGGGCGTCACGGGTCTTCCGCGCCAGGTTTGGCGCGGGGGCTTCTTCGATCAATTTCTGATGTCGACGCTGGATCGAGCAATCGCGCTCGCCGACGGCCAGCACGTTGCCGGTGTTGTCGGCCAGCACCTGAACCTCGACATGGCGGGGGCGGTCGATAAATCGCTCCAGGTAGACATCCCCGTTGCCAAATGCCGCCTCGGCTTCCGCCTGGGCCAGGGGCAGCGCACGCGTCAGATCAGTCTCATCTCGCACGGTCCGCATCCCGCGGCCACCTCCGCCGGCGACCGCCTTGACCAGCAGCGGATACCCAATACGGCGCGCGATCTGACGGGCCTCGCCCAGGTTTTGCAGCGGACCGTCACTGCCGGGCACGATGGGAACGCCCGCCTTTTTCATCATCTTGCGGGCCTCAGCCTTGTTCCCCATCAGTTCGATGACTTCCGGACGCGGACCAATGAAGGTCACCCCGACCTGCCCGCAGACCTCGGCCAGATAGGGATTCTCGGCGAGAAACCCGTAGCCCGGATGAATGGCGTCGCACCCGGTGATCAGCGCCGCGCTGACGATCGCCGGGATGTTGTTATAGGAGCGCGCTGCCTGCGCCGGACCGATACAGACCGCTTCATCCGCGAGCCGGACCGGAAGTGAGTCGCGGTCGGCGTCGCTGTACGCGACCACGGCGCGCAAACCCAGGTCGTGGCAGGCGCGCAGGATGCGCAGCGCGATCTCGCCGCGATTGGCGATCAGGATCTTTCGGAATAGCGGTTGATCAGACATCGGCGTGCGGCGTGGGATACCCTCTCGCGTCGCTTACGGCCCGGACGGCAAGCATAGTCCAGAGGCGACTTGCGTCATCACGGAGCCGTTGCGCCGCATGCGATCACCCGCCCTGAGCCTCGCGATCGTCGGCCATGGCCTGCTCGCGTGATCCGGCATGCCAGTCGCCGATGCGCTGGGCAAGCGCGGGATCTGCCACGCCCAGAATCTTCGCCGCCGCCAGCGCCGCGGCCTCCGGCTCCAGCACGAGCATTGGCGCCACTCCGCCCGGCATACGCACCGTCGAGAGGAGATCCATGCCAGCGAAACGCTCCCCGTAGGGCGGGCAAGCGATGACGGGGTGGCGCGAGTTGGCATCGACGACGCCCGAGAGCGCGTTGGAGCGGCCGGCGACCGTGACGTACACGTGAGGCTGACCATCCTGTTCATAGGCGTCGAGGAGGTCGAGGAGATATCGCGTCACCCTGTGTGCAGAAGCGATCCGCGTTTCGTGAGTGACCCCGAAGCGGTCAAGCCCGCGCGCGATCGCCGCGCGATGCTCCATGTCGGACCTTGATCCGAGCAGGATGATAACCTGTGGTCCCAGTGTGCTCCCCGAACCGTCCATCAACCCCCTACCTCTCTACGTTCGTCGCCGAAACCGCCGCTAGCGCCATGGCGACTCCACGGGGCAGGAGCCGGTGCTCGACGGACTTGATCCGCTCATGCAGCCCGTCCTCGTCGTCGCCAGGCAGAATCGGCACTTCCTCACGCAGGATGACCGGACCGCAGTCCACGACGTTCGTCACGTAGTGGACCGTCGCTCCGGTAGCCGGCAGCCGTTGCCTGAGCGCATCTCGCACTGTGCGGGGACCGCGTAACGCTGGCAGGCGCCCGTGGCTGGTGAGCACCTCAACGCCATCGCCATCCGGGAGGAGTGCCGGGTGCACGTTGACGATCCGCCCCGGAAACGCATTCAGGAACCACGGGCTGAGGATCAGCATCCAACCGGCAAGGACGATCAGATCGGGCTCGAAGGCGCCCGTCACCGCGGCCAGCCGGCGGTCATAGGCTTCACGCACGCCCGGATCGCGGCGATCGGCGAGCGGCAGCAAGACCGTGGCCACCCCAGCGGCCGCCGCTCGCCGCAAAGCGCCGGCATCGACACGGTTGCTGACGACCACGGCCACCTCGGCCTCGAGCGTGCCGCATGCGGTGGCGTCGAGCAGCGCTTGCAGGTTCGTCCCGGAGCCAGAGGCGAGCACCGCGATCCGGGGCGAGGGCAAGCGCGCGTACTCGTTCACGGTCGAGCTCACGCCGGTAGGGATACCAGGGACATCGCGACGTCGCGGCGTAGCTGCATGCCGTCGAACTGGATCATATCCGCCGCCGCGTACGCACGCTCCGCCGCAGTGGGCTAGATCGGCCCCCGTGCCGACGACCGACAGAACTCGACCACCGCTTGTGACGAGCCGCCCGTTGCGCTCGCCGGTTCCAGCGTGGAAGACGCGCGCTCCGCTCTGGAGCGCGGCTTCGATGCCATGGATTGGATCCCCCGCACGCGGCCGCTCAGGGTACCCGTCCGCCGCGAGGACGACGCACACGGCGGCGCCGGGGTGCGTCGCGATGGTCTCGGTCGCGAGCCGTCCCTCGGCGCAGGCTAGCAATAACTCCCCCAGGTCGAGATCGAGCAGGGGCACGATGACCTGCGTCTCCGGATCGCCGAAGCGGCAGTTGAACTCGAGCGCCATCGGCCCCGCGGAGGTCAGCATCAGCCCGGCATAGAGCGCGCCGCGATAGGGCCGCCCCTCGGCCCGTAGCCCGGCGACGGCCGGCTCGAGTACGCACTGGCGCACACGAGCCAGGAGGTCCGGATCGAGATCATTCACCGGCGCGTAACTACCCATGCCTCCGGTGTTCGGACCCAGGTCGCCGTCCCGCAGCCGCTTGTAGTCCCGCGCCGGGGGCAGCATCGCGATCCGCTCGCCGTCGACGACGGCGATCACGCTCAGCTCCTCCCCTTCGAGGAACGCTTCGATCACGACCCGGTCGCCGGCCGCCTGAAACGCCCGATCAACCAGCATCGAGTGGACCGCGTCCTCGGCCTCGGCCTGGGTCGCGCAGATCAACACACCTTTGCCAGCCGCCAGACCGTCGGCCTTCACCACCAGGGGCGCGCCGGCCGTCCGGATGAAGTCGACGGCCGTTTCCAGCTCGGTGAATACGCCATACGGCGCCGTCGGAATACCGTGCCGGCGCATGAAGTCCTTGGCAAAAGCCTTCGACCACTCCAACTCCGCGGCGGCACGACTGGGACCGAACACGGGGATGCCACGCGCATCGAGATGATCGGCCAGCCCCAGCGCCAGCGGCGCCTCCGGACCGACGATGACCAAGCCCATGTCATGGGTCTCGGCCCAATCGGCGATAACTTCCACATCCGTGATGGGAAGATCCACTGTTCGCGCCACTGTCGCGATCCCAGGATTCCCGGGCGCCGCCCAGACTCCTCCTACCGACGGCGAGCGCGCAAGCGCCCACACCAAGGCGTGCTCTCTGGCGCCCGCGCCCACGACGAGCACGGGAAATGGCCCGGTCCGGACGGATTGAGTCATCATCGGGCAGCCGTTCCCAACTTCAGCGTGCTCGAAGCGGCGGGATCAGCCTCCAGCGCATCTTTGGCCGACGCCGTATCGACCGAAACTGGATAGCGACCCGTGAGGCACCCGAGGCATCGATTCCGCTCCCCCGCCGCGCGCAGCAGCCCCTCGAGACTGAGATAGCCGAGGGTATCGGCCCCGAGATGGCGGCGAATCTCCTCCAGATCGCGGCCATGGGCAATCAGACTCTCACGAAGCCCCATGTCGATCCCGAAGTGACAGGTGTGGGCGATCGGCGGCGCCGAGATGCGGAGGTGGATCGCCGTGGCGCCGCCCCGCCGCAGCAGATCGACGATCTGCGGCATGGTGTTGCCACGAACGATGCTGTCGTCGACGATCACCACCCGCTTGTCCTTCACCGCACCTCGTAGGGGGTTGAACTTGAGCCGGATCCCGGATTGGCGCGAGTGCTGGTCGGGCTGGATAAAGGTGCGGCCGACATAGCGGTTCTTCACCAACCCCTCGCTCAGGGGCAGGTCCATCTCCTGGGCATAGCCGATAGCCGCCGGTACGCCGGAATCAGGGACTCCGATGACCAGGTCCGCCTGCGCCGGATGCTCCCTGGCCAGCTCGCGGCCCATCGCCACTCGCGCCTCGAAGGCCGTCTGACCGTCGAGCACGCTGTCGGGCCGGGCAAAGTAGATCTGCTCGAAGACACACAGCGCTGGTCGCGGCGGGTTCTCCATTAGGTCGGAACGGAGGCCGGCATCGTCGAGCCGGAGAATCTCGCCCGGCTGCACATCGCGCACCAGCTCGGCCCCGACGGTGTCGAGCGCGCAGCTCTCGGAGGCGACCAGCCAGTGGTCGTCGCGCCAACCGAGGCACAGCGGGCGCAGGCCGTGTGGGTCGCGAACGGCGAAAAGCGCGTCGTTGGTGAGGATGGTGAGTGAGTACGCCCCGGAGGCCAGCTCCATCATGCGTCGGATGCGCTCTTCCCAGGTTCCCTGCCCGTGCAGGATCAAGAGTGCCAGCAGCTCGCTGTCGGAACCAGTCACCGGCTCGACGCCACGCTCCCGCACCAACCGGCGCAGCTCCAGAGCATTGACGATGTTGCCGTTGTGTCCCAGCGCCAGCGCCTGACCATCCGACTCGACCAGGATCGGTTGCGCGTTCTCGATGCGCGAGCTGCCGGTCGTGGAGTACCGCGTGTGGCCGATGGCGCCGATACCGGTCAGGGCGTCGACCTCATCAGGGCGGAAGATCTGGTCGACCCGGCCCATGCCGAGCGACACCGCGATCCGGCCGTCCTGCAGCACGGCGACACCCGCACTCTCCTGCCCCCGGTGCTGCAATGCCATCAGCCCGATCAACGTCGTGCGCCCGACATCAGTCCCTTCGGCCCATATGCCGAAGACCCCGCAGGCCTCACGCGGCTTGTCGTCGCCAGGGTCAGACGCGGGCGCCAGCGCATTGGCAAACTCGTCGCTGAGGGCCGCGACTTGCTGATACTTGGTCAGGACGCCGCGCAGTGCCTCGTCGGTCACCTCGGTCGTGTCGCGGTAGACCTGCTTGTCGAGCATGGCCTCCTTCCGCCCACCCGGCCAGATGCGCCAGGAGTCGTTATCGATCACGTCGGCCACAAGCAACTTGCCTGCGACGTCTCGTCCGAACTCGATCTTGAGGTCGACGAGTTGCACATCCTGCTTCGCCCAGGCGGCCTCTAGCGTCTGGAAAACCTGCCGGCCAATGTCGGTGAGGCGGTCGATCTCGTCCGCCGTCGCCACGCCATGGGCCACGATCCAGTCCGCGTCGACGAGTGGGTCGTGATTGGCGTCATCCTTGAAGAAGAGCTCGACCACCGTCGGGTCGAATCGGGTGCCTTCCGGCACGTCGTTGCGCTTCAGATAAGAACCGGTGGCGATGCGTCGCATCACCACCTCGAGCGGAATCATGTCGCAGCGGCGAACGATCATCTCGTCAGCGGCGGGGGCGTCGATGAAATGGGTCGGGATGCCGGACGCGCGAAGATGCCGGAAGACGTTGCTCGTGGTCCGTCCACTGAGCGCGCCTTTGCCCGGCAACTGATCGCGGCGAGCGCCGTCTCCGGCCGTAATGTCGTCCTTGTGGACGATGACTGCCTGCGCCGGATTCGCGGGGTCGGCGTAGACGACTTTGGTCTTCCCTTCGGCCAGGCGCTGTCCGCGCGCGACCTCGCGTTCGCCACCCATTCGCACCTCCACCCTCATGCTGCCAGCCCCAGCAAGCGCACCGCGGCATCATCGCGGCGCGGAACGACCTCTCCAATGACGACCGCCTCGGGCACGACCCCGGTTACCTCCTCGACGTGCCGCGCTGGTACGATCCCGACCAGACCAATCCCCATGTTGAATACCCGGTACATCTCGTCCGGGAGGACGGCCCCCTCACGAGCGATGCGCCTGAAAATGGCGGGAGGATGCCACGTCGTGGTGTCGATCTCGGCCGTGAGATCGCCGGGTACGACGCGAGCGACATTCTCCGGGAACCCTCCGCCGGTGATGTGGGCGAAGCCGCGCGCGCCAACGCCGATGAGCCGCTGGATCTCAGCCAGGTACGAGCGATGTGGGGCAAGTAACGCGTCGCCGACCGTCGTGTTCAGCTCCGGATCGAAGTCACCCCATGTTGCCGGTGGCAACGCGCGTCGGGCAAGGCTGTAGCCATTGGTGTGCAAACCGGTCGACGGCAGGCCGATCAGCATGTCACCCGCGGCCGGCGCACCGTTGGCGCCAATCGTGGCGCGGTCCATGACACCGACCACGAACCCGGCCAGATCGAACTCGCCGGGCGGGTAGACATCGGGCATCTCGGCCGTTTCCCCGCCCAACAGTGAGCAACCGGCCGCTGCGCAGGCGTCCGCGACACCCGCGACAATGGCCGTGACCAGGTCCGGATCGGCTCGGTGCTGCGCCAGGTAATCGAGGAAAAAGAGCGGTCGCGCCCCCTGGACCGCGATATCGTTGACGCAGTGGTTGACGATGTCCGTGCCGAGCGAGTCGTAGCGACCGAGCGCCGCGGCGATCTTGACCTTGGTGCCGATGCCATCGGTGGAGGCCACGAGCACCGGGTCGCGGAATTCGCCGGCCGCGCCGAGGCGGAACATGCCGCCGAAGGCCCCCACGTCGGCCAGCACCCCAACCCCACGCGCCCGCGCGACGATCTCCTCCAGGCGCTCGGTCGTCCGCCGCGCGTCGTCCAGATGAATGCCGATCTCCGCGTAGGTGGCCATCGCTCAGCCTCGCGCCATGCGCACGGCATTGGTGAATATCGTGAGCCCCGCGCCGTCCTGTCGTCCCGCCGGCGCTTGACCGGTCGAGACATTGCGCTCCGGGTGCGGCATCAGTCCCAGCACGTTGCCCGCCGCATTGGTCAGCGCGGCGACCGCCGCATCAGAGCCGTTTGGGTTGACCGGATAACCGCCAGGATTTCCATCCGCGTCGCAATAGACGAGGCCGAGCTCACCGCGCGCTTCCAGCCCCGCCAGGCTGGCCGGGTCCTTGGCGACGAAGCGTCCTTCGCCATGCCCGATCGGCATCGCGATGCGATCGATGCCGTCAACGAGGGGGCTCCGCGCGTTATCCGGGCGCCGCGTCCAGATCCAACGACATTCGAAGTGACCCGAGGCATTCGGGGCGAGCCCACCACCAGTGAGCAGCCCCAGCCGGAGCAGCGCCTGGAAGCCGTTGCAGATACCAAGCACCGGCCGGCCACTTGCGACGAACCGGTCGAGCGCATCACGCACGGCCTCCAGGCGGTGTGCCCAGAGCGTGCCCGCACCGAGATGGTCACCGAACGAGAAGCCGCCAGGAAGCACGACCAAGCCAAAATCGTCGAGATCGCGCGCGGCCGCCAGCAAGCGCTCCAGGTGCACCGATTCGACGTCGGCGCCGGCCAGCTCCAGCGCGATGACAGTCTCGCGGTCGCAGTTCGTGCCGGGCGCACGCATCACCAAAGCGCGCGGGCGCGATCGCAAGCGGGTCGAGCCTGCTCGGGGACGGTTGGCAACCGCGCTCATTTGGCGACCTCCGACAACGGCGCCTGCCAGCGCGAGCGCAGCGCGTCGATATGCGCGTCGATTGCCGCTCCGCCGTCTCCCAGGACTTGAAGTCGAGGCGAGTCGAGCACCCGTCCGATCCTCGCGTGTGGTATCCGCCCCAGCAGTGTCTCCAGCGCCGGAGCATCGGCCGGGGTGACCTCGATGAGGAACCGGGTCGGTGACTCGGCAAAGAGTCTCGTGCTGGCGGCGAGTCCGGGTTCGGCCACCGGGACATCTCGCACGTCGATTTCCAACCCATGGCCGCCCGCAATCGCCATCTCAGCCGCGGCGACCGCAAGTCCGCCTTCGCTCAGGTCATGACAGGCCTGGATGAGCCCCTTGCGATTGGCACGGTAGATCGCACTGAAGACGCGCCGCGCGGAGGAGAGATGCACGACCGGCGCTCTGCCTTCCTGTTGGCCGATCAGGCGCTGCGCGAGGGAGCCGCCGAGATCATCACCGGTGAGTCCGACGAGGTAGACAAGGTTCCCAGGTCGTTTGAGATACATCGACGAGACGCGGCGCGTATCGGGCACGATGCCGATGGCGGAGATGAGGAGCGTCCCGGGGATTGGCCGAGAGCTTCCGTCCGCCAGCCGGTACTCGTTGAAGAGGGAGTCCTTCCCCGAGATGAACGGCAGGCGGAGGGCTATCGCGGCATCGTGACACCCCTGTGCGGCCCGCACGAGACCGCCGAGGCGATCGGGCAGATTCGGGTTGCCCCAGCAGAAGTTGTCGAGGATGGCCGTCCGCGCCGGATCCGCTCCGACGGCGACGACGTTGCGCAGCGCCTCGTCGACGGCGAGCAGCGCCATCGCGTAGGGATCGATCTCGCCATACCAGGGATTGATGCCGCAGCCGACAGCCACCCCACGCCACGAGCGCGCCACCGGTCGCAGCACCGCGGCATCGGCAGGACCGATGTCTTCAGGCCCGACGAACGGTTTGCCGACGGTTCGGCCCTGCACCTCATGGTCGTACTGGCGGACGATCGGCTCTTTGGAAGCGACATTGGCCTCGGCCAGGGCTCGCTCCAGCAACTCGCCCGGGTCGATTCCGGTCGGGAGCCCCGGTGACGGTTCGACGAACCGCGGCGCCCAGAAGCTCTCCAGTTCACGCGACGGCATGCCATCGTGGAGGAACGCGCAATCGAGATCGGCGACCACGACGCCGTCGTAGCGGACCCGCAGCCGGCCGTCGCCCGTGAAGCGACCGATCGCCGTGGCCTCGACACCTTCGCCGGCAAAGATCTCCCGCAACGCTGGCCAGCTCTCGGGCGGCACCGCGAGCACCATTCGCTCCTGAGATTCGGAGAGCCAGATCTCCCACGGTCTCAGACCGTCGTACTTGAGGGGGACACACGCCAGCTCGACGTCGGCCCCCAGCTCGCTCGCCATCTCACCGACCGCCGACGAGAGCCCGCCCGCCCCGCAATCGGTGATCGCGCTGTAGAGCCCGAGATCCCGCGCGCGCGGCAAGGCGTCGGCCAGGCGCTTTTCGACGATGGGATCGCCAATCTGGACGACACTGCCAAGCTCCGCGTGACTGGCCCCCAGCACGTCGGACGAGAACGTCGCGCCGTGGATGCCATCACGCCCGGCGCGCCCCCCCGCGACGACAATCAGGTCCCCAGCTCGCGGCTGCGTGGGGCGGCGACCGCGCGGCGCCAGACCGACCGTGCCACAGAAGACGAGCGGATTCGCCACGTAGCCCTGGTCGAACAAGGTCGCGCCGTTGACGGTCGGGATACCCATCTTGTTGCCGTAGTCGGCGATGCCAGCCACTACACCCGCGTAGACGCGCTCCGGTGGCAGGGTTCCCGGAGGGAGTGTGTCAGCCGGTGTATCGAGCGGGCCGAAACAAAGGACATCGGTGTTGGCGATCGGCTCGGCTGAGACCCCGAGCACGTCGCGCACTACCCCACCCACCCCGGTATTCGCGCCGCCGAACGGCTCCAGGGCGCTGGGATGATTGTGGGTCTCGACCTTGAAGGAGATCTCGTGGTCGCGATCGAAGGCGATGACACCGGCATTGTCGCGAAACGCCGAGAGCACCCAGGACCGGTTCACTTCGTCGGTGGCCGCCATGATCGTACTCTTCAGGAGACCGGGGATCTGGAGCTCCCGCACGCCTGGCTCGCGGTGCCGGATCGTCGCCTTGAATGTCCGGTGCGCGCAGTGCTCCGACCAGGTCTGGGCGATCATCTCCAACTCGACGTCAGTCGGGTCGCGCTTCTGCGTCGCATAGTGGTCGCGCACAGCCTCCAGATCCTGCAACGGGAGGGAGAGCAGCTTCCGCGCGCCGAGGTCCTGGAGCGCGGCGGCATCGAGTCCTCGTAATGGGATCGTCTCGACCGTGGGATCGGGTGACGCATCCGGCATGAAGGCCCCGCTCCACCAGTCGAGGTCGGCCGGACACGACGCGGGTCGCCAGGCCACGCTCTCGACCACGGCGTGCGCGAGCCGGCGTGCCGCGGCAGCGACAGCGGCCGGCTCGACAACGCCGTAGAGGTGATAGCGGTGCCCGGCTCTGGCGCGCAGTTCCGGAAATCCATCACGGGCGAGCGCCTCGGCCAGACTATCGCCCTCGGCGTCGGTCACTCCAGGGTGAGGGAGAATCTCGATCAGCCAGTGGTATTCATCATCTGGATGTGGAAAAGAGACGCCTCTGGGTTCGGCGATTACCGGGTCGACGCAGAGATCGCGCACAACCGCGTGCAGTCGTGGAGATTGCGGACCGGCGACGAGGTAGAGGCGGCCATGGGTCACACCGGCTGGGTGCGTCCCGAGGTCGCACAGGATCTGCCGGAGTACGCGGGCGTGAGGATCGACGTCCTGGTCCTGGGGAACGACCTCAAGCGCCCAGACCGCGTCCGCAGACATGTCCCCCCTTGTAATCGGGGCCGCTGCGCGGGGCCACCGGATCCACGCGGCAAGCGACCGCGAGGCGAGTGACTGGCGGACCGTTCACTCCTGGAATCGGTCACCCGGTGTCGCCACCCAGCCTAGCGGAGATCGTACGTACAGTGCAAGGCTCAGCGGTCCATTCCCACTCAATGTAGGACTCTCGGCGGGGCAACGAGCAGAGTCGGGCCATCCCGGCGTGGGGAACAGATCCAACCGACGGTGCGGCGATTCACCGTTGAGGATTCAGCCTACCGGAACGCCTCTATGAGGGCGCGGATCTCCTGAGGACGGGTTCCGCAGCAGCCGCCGATGATCTGGAACCCTTCCTCCCTCCACCTGCGAGCGTGGGTGACAAACGCATCGGTCCCCGGTACGGTCGACCAGTCCCACTCGTAGCGCAGGTACGTCCCCCAATTCGGGTACGCGCCGAGCGGGAGGGCGGTGTACTGCCGCAGCCAGGACGCGACGCCATGGACGAGGTCCGGGGGCAGGCAATTGACGAGGACGGCGCTGGCGCCCATCTCCTCGAAGCGGTGGGCAGCGCGACCGAAGCGGTCGCCATCGTCAAGAATGGTCTCCCCGTCGACCCCAACGATCTTGCCGACCGTGCGCCGGTAGGAGATCCAGAGGGGAATCCCCGTATCGAGGAAGAGCTGGTAGTCGGGAAACTCGAGATCCTCCGGGATCTCCTTCTGAATCTCCATCAGGACCACGTCGGGGGTGTGCTCGGCGTCGGCGGTGGCAAGAACCTCGGCCAGGGGTTTCAGATACCGCTCGAGGTCGAGCGGCACATAGGTCCCAACGTAGTCGCGCGCTTCCTCTTGCTGCGCGGGCGGCCAGTCCTGCGTCCGACACGCGAAGGCGACGATGGCGTCACTGCGGCCGGCTAGGGCAGCGCCTTCACGCACGAGGCGGACGGAATCGAGCG
The DNA here is from genome assembly GCA_963724295.1 of uncultured Chloroflexia bacterium. Classification (GTDB taxonomy): domain Bacteria; phylum Chloroflexota; class Chloroflexia; order Thermomicrobiales; family UBA6265; genus JACCXM01. The sequence continues at coordinate 111,350 of CAVRUC010000010.1, forward strand.
CCATCCGTTTCCACTCGTCCTGCGGCAGGTCAAGGCGGCCGTCCGCAATTGCCGCGAAGATGCGATTGAGGGCGAAGGTGTGGGTTTCCAGGACATCGGCCCCGGTGGCCGCGTACCGGCGGTGGACCTCGACGAGCTTCTCCGGCGCCTCGCGAATGGCCAGCGAACCCCACGTGTAGTTGTTCGGGCGGTCGGCCACCTGCTCCGGATAGCCGACCTGTTGCAGCTCAGAGCCAATGCCGCCGTCGAGGACGACTACCCCACCGGCCCGCAATCGTTCGTCAACCCGGCGATAGGCCGCGGTCATGGCGCTCGTGGCCGCCTGCATGGCACATCCCTTCTCGACGGCGATCCGCGTTTCACGCCAGAGCCAGCGTCCCAGCGAGCGCCCATGGTATCAGGCCTGTCATTCCCGCAGGTTGAAAGCACTGGCGAGTCCTCGGTGACGGTTTCCCGGCCTTGCCGATGAAGGGGATCACGGCATGAAGAGACCGCCGTCGACGGTGAGGGTATGTCCGGTGATGAAGCCGGCGTCCGGGCCAATCAGAAACGCGACCGCGCCGGCGACATCCTCCGGGGTGCCGAATCTGTTCAGCGGCGTCCGCTCCAGGATCGTCGCTTTGGTGTCATCGGGGAGACCAGCCGTCATGCGCGTGTCGATGAACCCGGGGGCGATGGCGTTGACCGTGATGCCGCGCGAGCCGACCTCTTTGGCCAGCGACTTGGTGAACCCGATCAGGCCGGCTTTTGCCGCCGCGTAGTTCGCCTGTCCGGCATTGCCGACCTGCCCGACGACGGAGGAGATGTTGACGATGCGACCAGATCGCTGCCGCAGCATCGGCCGGATCGCCGCCTTGGAGGTCAGAAACGCCCCTTTGAGGTTGGTCGTGAGGACGTCGTCCCAATCCTCGTCGTTCATGCGCATGAGCAGCGTGTCACGGGTGATACCCGCGTTGTTGACCAGCACGTCGAGACGGCCCAGCTGCTGCATCGCCGCTTCGATGGCCGCCCCCGCGCCGTCGGCAGTCGAGATATCGGCCGCGATAGCCTCCACCTGACGATCGCTACCGGACAACTCGCTCTTCGCCGCCTCGGCCGCCTCTGCATCACCCTTGTAGGTGAGCAACACGTCATAGCCGTCCGCGACGAGCCGCCTGGCGACGGCCAGACCGATCCCGCGCGTGCCACCGGTGATGACCGCCACTCCCGCTCGCTGGTCTCCGCTCGCCTCGCCCATCATTCGAATCTCCTCTTTCGCGCTCCAGTTTCGTACGTCGATGGACGTCAGGAGGGCCCGGAGACCGACGGCCGTAGGGGCGACGCCCGCGTCGCCCGCGGTCCCGACCGGCTGGTAGCCGGATGTGGAACATGTCGCTACAACGCTAACGTACCTGGCGAATCGACACGGGCGACGCAGGCGTCGCCCCTACAAGCGTTGTACTCGGACACGCCGCCGTCCCCTCAGCATCGACTCACGCGGGCGTGGCCGCGTCCGCCACTATGCGCTCGGCGGTGAAGACCGTCACCTCGGGAGTGCAGCGGCCGATCAGACCGGCCAGCACCTGTCCCGGCCCAATTTCATAGAACGTCGTCACTCCGGCGCCAACGAGCGCGTCCACGACGTCGACCCAACGCACCGACCCGCAGATCTGATCGACCAGCTCATGCCGGAGATCGGCGGGCTCGCGCAGGAATCTCGCGTCAACGTCGGCCACAAGGGGCACCCGGCCGACCTGCATCGTGGTCTGGTCGATCAAGGGGCGCATCGCCTCCGCCACCGGCGCCATCAGCGTCGAGTGGAAAGCGCCGCTGACCGGGAGCAGCAAGGCCCGTTTCGCGCCGCGCTCCCTGGCCAAGGCGACGGCTCGCTCCACCGCCTCCACTCTGCCGGAGACCGTCGTCTGAACGGGCGTGTTGAAGTTGGCCACTTCGACTCCCGCGTCCCGGGCGATCGCGGCGACGTCCCCGGCCGCCAACCCCAGGATCGCGGCCATGGCCCCGGCGCCGTGCTCCTGCATCAGCTCGCCACGGCGGCGGACTAACCGCAAGGCATCCTTAAAGTCGAGCGACCCGGCGGCAACCATCGCAGCGTATTCACCGAGGCTGTGACCCGCGACGTAGCCGGCGTCAGGCAACAAACCGCGATTGCGCAGCACATGTAGATAGGCAATGCTGGTCAGCAGGATGGCGGGCTGCTGGACTGGTGTCTCCTGGAGTGCCGCTTCCGGGCCGTTGAAGATGATGTCGCTGAGAGCGAAACCGAGCGTGTCGTCAGCCGCGGCGTAGAGCGTGGTTAGCTCCGGATCCAACTGAATCAGCTCGCGGCCCATGCCGACCCGCTGTGAACCCTGACCAGGGAATACCCAGGCCACCTTTTCCTGATTCGGATCAGCCACCGGCGAGCGTCGTGGCTGCCTGTGATTCGGAATCGGACGCCTGGGCCACGGGAACGTGCCTGGATTCGACACCGACCTTCGCGGACTTGCGACACTCCGCATCGCGACAGACGCCGGCCGTTCCCCAACGCACCATGCCGGCCGCCCAGGCCAAACCGCCGCCGAAGGCCACGAGGACCACGTTGTTCCCCTCCTCCAGCTTCCCGGCCTCCGCGGCTTCGAACAGCGCAATCGGGATCGAGGCTGCCGAGGTGTTGCCGTAGCGGTCGAGATTGACCCAGACCTTTTCTCGCGGCAGGGCAAGACGGCGCGCGGCGGCGTCGATAATGCGCATATTGGCCTGATGCGGGATCATCATGTCGACGTCGTCGAAGGTCAAATTCGCCTTTTCTACCGCTTCCACGGCGGCATCGCCCATGACCCGCACCGCGAAGCGAAAGACCTCCTGCCCGTTCATGTGCAGGTATGGCCGGTACTCGGGAAAGAGCTCGGCGGACTCCGGAACGAAGGCCCCCCAGCCGGGGATGTAAAGGTGCTTGTACCCGGCGCCGTCCGCGCCGAGGACCGTCGAGAGCAGACCGCGCGGCTCGTCGGTGGCCTCCAGCACGACCGCCCCCGCGCCGTCACCAAAGAGGATGCAGGTCGAGCGATCGGTGTAATCGACAAAGCGGGTCAGGGTGTCGACGCCGATGACCATGACCCGGTCGTGCAGACCGGTCTGCACGAACTGCGAGCCAACGGCCAGCGCGTAGACGAACCCGGAACAGGCCGCGCCGAGATCGAAGGCTCCTGCGGTACCGCCCAGCTCAGCCTGGACGAGACAGGCCTGTGAGACCAGGAACTGATCGGGGGTGCAGGTGGCGACCACGATGAGGTCGATATCGTCGGCGGTGAGCCCGGCGGTTTCGAGCGCCTGACGGGCCGCGGTGACGGACAGCGAGGTGGTGCTGTCCTCCGGACCGACGATGCGCCGCTCCTTGATGCCGGTGCGGCTGGTGATCCACTCGTCCGAGGTTTCGACCATCCGCTCCAGATCGGCGTTGGTCAGCACCCGCTCCGGGACAGCCATGCCCCAGCCGGTGATCGCCGCGTTGCGCATGGTCGTTCCTCGTGTCACCGGTCTCGGCGGGAGAGATTCCATCACCGGCGCCCCCATGCAGGTGTGTGCGCTGCCAGCAGGATGCCGGAGTGTGACTCGAAACGGTCACGTCGTGCAATCTGCCCTGCTCGCATGCCGGGATCCGAAAAGAGTGAAGGGCAGGCGCTGCGGCCTACCCTCCCAACCCTGGCACGTGCACGCTCCCGTTCAGCCAACGCGGAGCCTGACCGGCCCGGGATTATTCGGCACGCCGCCGGCGCTCCTCGATGACGATCACCTGACGGCCACGGTAGTACCCACACGTCGGGCAGACGTGATGCACCACGTGCTGCTCGCCGCAGGTATTGCACGCCACCAGCACCGGTACGTTCTTGAGGAAATCATGGCGCCGCCGATTACCCTGCCGGTGGCGGGTGACGCGCTGCTTTGGAAGTGCTCCCATTATCGCTCTCCTACGCTCAATTCTGGCGCTGGCCTCTCACCCGGGCCACGCTCATTGCCGCTCTCTCTCGGTCACCTGGTCATCGGGAAGCAAGCTCGCCAATGCCGCCAGGCGTTCATCAACAGGTTCATCGCCGGCATCATCTTCGCCGCCGACCTCGAGCAGATCCGGCCCCGGGCAGTCCGCGCCACAATCCGGACGCATCGGGAGAGCTACCAGGATCTCCTGCCGCAACGGCTCCCGCAGATCGAGCTCGTGATTCTCGTCGATACGCGAGATGAGATCCTCATCCGCCGGCTCGCCGCCGAGGCCGAATCCGGTGTGCACATCGACAGTCTGCCGGTATTCCTCGTCGAACTCGACCTCGAATGGCTGATCGTACTCTCGCAGGCAACGAGCGCAGATCATCGGCGCGACACCCGCGGCAGAGACGCGCGCGATTATTGCGTCGCGCAATCTGGTCAGGCGGACATCGCCGTCGATGTCGCGGACGATGATTTCATCATCCGCCTCGAAGGTGTCGAGCAGGAGGTGATACGACCGGGTGGCGCCTGTTTGCCCTTTGAGCAGGCCTACGACGTTGACCGCGGTGTCGTTCCGCAATTCCCGCTGCTGACCGCCGTCGGTCGCCATTACCGGAGTGTTCCTACCAGCCAACAGACACACAAAGCTGCACCGGCTGCATGCGCCGGCACAACCGGAGCAGTCTACTCCGCCGGGATTCTGGCGTCAATTCAGGGAATTGCCTATTTACCCACGTGCCGCTTGGCCTGCTCCAGGTTCGTCGATGCCTCGCGCAAGGCGTCCATGACGAGCGTCAATCCGTCCTGGACCGCTTCTTCGACGCGGCCAATCTGCTGCAGCGCGTACTCGTCGATCTGGCCGATCGAGCGCCGCTGCTCCATCTCCACCTGCCGCAGGTACTCCTCGCCGCGCTGCCGCGCCTCGTTCATCATGCCTTGCTCCGAGATGATGTACTCGGCCTGGGTTCGGGCATGGTCGAGAATCTTGGCAGCCTCATGCTGGGCGGAAGTGATGATGTCGGCGCGTTCCTCGACCACGCGCTGGGCGTGCCGGATCTCGCGCGGCACCGCGGCCCGAATCTGATCCAGAAGGCCGAGAAACTCTTCTTCCTCGACCATCACCCGGGTGCTGAACGGCATCCGCCGTCCGACACCGACCAGCTCCTCGAGCCGATCGAGCAAGGCGAGGACGTCGTCCGGGTCTTCCTCGGTAACGTCAGGTTCCAACAGGTCTGGCGGTGTTTCGTCGGTCATGGTCCGCCGCTCCAGTCGTAGTGGCCTCAGAAACGAACGGCGAGCTTGGCGCGCAGCGCATCGCCCACGACTGCGGGTACCAACCCGTCGACATCGCCCCCGAGCGCCGCGACCTCCCTGATCAGGCTCGAGCTGATGAACGAGTGCCCGGACGAGGTCATCAGGCAAACCACTTCGATGCCCGGCGCGAGATGGGCGTTCATGTGCGCGAGCTTGAACTCGTACTCGAAGTCGGAAACCGCGCGCAACCCGCGCACGATAACACCGGCATCCTGGGAGCGGGCGTAATCTACGGTCAGCCCGGAAAAACTGTCAACGCGGATATTCGGCTCGAGCGCCGTCGACACAACGTCACGGGCCAGCCCGATGCGCTCCTCGGTGGAAAAGAAGGCTCCGGGCTTTTCCTGTCCCTCGTAGACCGCGACGATGACTTCGTCGAACAGCCGCGCGGCGCGGCGAGCGACATCGACATGGCCCAGCGTAATGGGATCGAAACTCCCCGGGTAGATCGCGCGTCGCGAGTTCATGACACTCCTACGCCGAGCTCGGCCGCGGTCCCCACCTCGACCTCGTCCATGTCCGCGTGCACGTGCAAGTAGATCGAAAAGCAACTATCACCGTAGCACCGCTCTCGGAGCCGCCGCAGCCGCCCGGCGTGCTGGGGCAGCGTCACTCGGGGCGAGTGTCCGATGACCAGCGTGGCGTCCGATTCTACCAACGGCGAGCGCCCGACTCGCTCCAGCGTGGCAACCAGCTCGGGATCGGCATAGGGTGGATCCATGAAGATCAGGTCGTAGGGTGCGATTTCGGTCTGGTTACGCTCGGCCCGGGCGAGGAATGCGGAGACCGGTTCCTGATAGACCCGCGTGACGTCGGCGTAGCGGGTGTGGGCCAGGTTGGCGCGGACCACGGCGGCGGCGGCGGCGTTCCGTTCGACGAAGTCGGCCGACTCGGCGCCCCGCGAGAGGGCTTCGATGCCGATGCCGCCGGTTCCGGCATAGAGATCGAGCACTCGTTCTGGCTCGACCCCGAGCGAGGCCAGCGTGGAGAAGAGCGCCTCGCGGACCCGGTCAGCCATCGGTCGGGTGAACTTCCCCGCCGGGCCCTTCAATTGAAATCCACGCCGATCGCCCGCAATGACTCGCATGTGGGGAGTATGGCCTGTGAGAGTCGGCAAGTCGTAAAGTCGGTAAGTGAATTGGTCGAGTGAGGCATACGACCTCCGCGGAATTCGCTGCCCTACTTTCTCCTTACCGACTTCCGACTGACCGACTTCGTACAAACACGAACCCGGCCTCGAGGGCCGGGCACGTGCGGGAAGGGGAAGGGGTGGAACGCTCTCGCGTTCCCTGGGTTCTGGGAGGGCGTCGAGGTGTAGGGGACGACGCTCTCTGCTGGTTTTTACGTCGCCGCCCGCGGTCCGGATTCATGCCCTGGCCCGTTGGAGCCCGGTGCATTCGGATCGGCAATTGCCGCACCGGTAGCCGCGTCGATCCATTTGCGCCGTAATCCATCGTAGTAATAGGGCCGGTCGAGGGGAGGAGCCGGCGTGGATGCGACCGGCCGGTCACGCCGGCTGAGGCCGATGCGCCGCGCGCCGGGCATGTACCAGACGCTGAACTCCGCATCCACGAGCTCGTCGAGAACTCGGCCGACCAGCCACCAGCCATCGCGACCAACGCGGGGCGGCAAGGTGATCCCCGTTACCCGCTCCGCAATCGCCGCCGTTGTCAGCCTGGTGTGGGTTGGATCGGCGCGATGGCGGGCACGCCGCGCCGCGACGGCCTTGACGACCGCGATGGCGCTCTCCTCGATCGTCGGATAGGGATCGCTCATGACTGGGACCTCCCGGCGGCCACATCACGGCCACCATGCTTGACGGCCCCTGCCGGTCAGCACTCCGGCGCTCCGGGACAGATTAGATCATATGTTCTATTTCCTGAGAGGTCAATCCCTGGGACGGGATGACGGGGTCGCAGGGTCGCAGGGTCGCGGGGTGACAGGGAGAACGATCCCCCGCCACCCTGCCACCACGAGCGGAGCGAGTAACGACCCCGCCACCCTCGTCTGACTTCCGACTCAGAACGTCACTGGCAGCTGGGTCAGACCGCGCAGGAACGTGGCATCGCGCCAGCGCACCTCGTGGCGGGGTATGGCCAGCGCGAGATCTGGCATGCGTGACAACAGGGTGGCAAACGCGATCTGCCCTTCCAGCCGCGCCAGCGTCGCGCCGAGACAGGAGTGGATACCGGTGCCGAACGCGATGTGACGGTTCGGCTCGCGCGTGACGTCAAATCTCTCTGGATAGGGAAACTGCACATCATCGTGATTGGCGGAGGCCAGCAGCGCCACGATCTGCTCGCCGCGTCGCAAGCGCTGGCCGCCAAGCTCGGTATCCTGGCGGACCCAGCGGGGGAGACTCACTTCGACCGGCCCATAGTAGCGGAGCATCTCCTCGATCGCGGACTTGAGGAGACCCGGGTTCTGGTGCAGCCGGGCACGCTGCTCCGGGTGCTCGAACAGCGCCAATGTCCCATTGCCAATCAGGTTCACGGTCGTCTCGTGTCCCGCGACAATCAGCAGGAAGATCATCGAGAGCAGCTCGTTCTCCGAGAGCTTGTCTCCCTCGGCCTCGGCCAGCACCAGCCCGCTCAGCAGATCGTCGCCGGGATTGGCATGCTTTTCGGCGACCAGGCGGCGCAGGTAGGCGATGAACTCGATCAGCTTCGCGGTGACCGCCGGGTTCGCCCGGTCCGCCGGGGTGAAGGAGACGGCTGCCTGAGACCATTCGCGGAATTTGTCCCGGTCCGCCAGCGGAATTCCCAGCATTTCGGAGATCACCGTCAATGGCAGGGGATAGGCGAAGTCGCTGATGAGCTCCATCTCGCGGCGGCCCGTCTCATCAGCTCGCGCCTGGACCGCATCGAGCAGCGTATCCGCAACCGCCTGCACGCGCGGCCGCAATCCTTCGATGAATTTTGGCGTGAACGGAATTGCCACGAGGCGGCGCAATCGGGAGTGATCGGGCGGATCGACGCGCAGGAGGTGCTGCCTCAGGATTTCGTCGATTTGCACCTCCATTTCCTGTTGCTCGGGGCTGAGATGCTCCGTGGCCTGCTGGAACAGTAGGGCATATTCCTCGTCTGTCAGCGCGCTGGATGGATCATTGGCAAATCGCTCATCGTCCTTGAGCATTGCCAGCACCTCCGCATACCGGGTCACGAACCAGATCGGTTCGCCGGTCGGCAACGTGACGCTGCTAACCGGTCCTTTCTCACGCATCGCCGTGTAGATCGGGAATGCCCGCTCCTTGAATTCCGCGCTGAACATCGCCGTGCCCGATTCCTGCTCTACCATTGGTCACTCCTCGTGTGATGTCGCTCGGCTGCTCATTCAGGACGAGACGCGCCGCGGTTGGGCAACGCTGAGTCTCCGCGTGCGGCACAATCGGCGCCGATGAGCGCTCGCCAGCCTACCGCCCAACCGCCGCCGCGTCACGAGCGCCCCTTCCGCGTGCTGCGCTACCGCGATTTCCGCCTCATCTGGAGCGCGGAGGTTTTCTCTCAGACGGGAACCCAGATCCAGCGTGTGGCGGTCACATGGCAAGTATTCGAGCTCACGGGCGACCCCTTTCACCTTGGACTGCTTGGGCTGGTGCGATTCGTGCCGCTCTTTCTCTTTGGCCTGGTCGGCGGCGTCGTCGCGGATCGCTACGATCGTCGCCAGACACTCATCCTGTCGCAACTGGCGCTCCTGGTCGTGACCGGCGCGTTAGCCGGACTGACCGCGAACGGCAGTATTACCCTGGCATGGATATACGGGCTGACCGCGCTTTCGGCGCTGTTCAGCGCGGTTGCCGCCCCGACCCGCCATGCGTTGATCCCGACACTGGTGCCCACGGCGTCGATTCCATCCGCAATGAGCATGGGCGTGCTCGCGTTCCAGTCTGCCGGGATGGCAGGACCCGCCATCGGCGGTGTGTTGGTAGCTTCGGTCGGAATCGCCGCATCGTACGCGGTCGATGCCGCGACCTTCGGACTCGTCGCGCTGTCGGCGTTCGCGCTGCACTCGCGTCCGACACGGGCGGCGTCGATCATCAGCGGGCGCGCGGCCGCAATTGAGGGATTGCGATTCTTGCGGGAATCGCCGGTGCTGCTGGCAACGATGTCCCTGGACTTCCTGGCGAATTTTTTCGGGGCGATCACCACACTCATGCCGATCTTCGCCTCCGAGATCCTCGGCGGTGGACCGCAAACGCTCGGCTGGCTGCTGACGGCGCCGGCCGCCGGCGCCGTAGTCGGCGCCACGATCATGGCAAGCCGGCCCCCACTGACGCGCCCCGGGGTCGGGATCGTGGTCGCGATCGTCGTCTTCGGGCTCAGCATTACCGCGTTTGCGCTCAGCCGCAATCTTTGGCTCTCTCTGGCCTTCCTGGCTGTCAGCGGCGCGGCGGACTCGGTCAGCGTCTCCCAGCGGCACACGCTGCGCAACCTGCTGACGCCGGACCGGCTGCGGGGCCGGGTCGCGGCCGCGCATTCGACGTTCGCCGCCGGTGGCCCCCAGCTCGGGGACCTCAGGTCGGGAATCGTCGCCTCGTTGACGAGCGCGCCCGTGGCGGTTGCCATCGGAGGGTTGGCCGCCGCGCTCAGCGCGCTGCTCGTCGCGCGTCAAGTGCCAGGGATCGCGGGCTTTCGGTGGGAGGCTGACGAAGCCTCCGCCGAGTTCAGCGATATTGAGAAATCCGGTGGTAAAGGGATCAAACGTATTGACGAAAGAGGCTCCGGGTCGATATGATGCGACCGAGTGTCCCGGGCAACCGTTTCTCCGGCGCTTAGCCGGAGAAAGCGCGCGGACGAGGGCACTGTCAGGCGGTTCGCCGCTTGGCCGCGTGGTTCTGGGAGGGCTGGGTTTTCTGGGTGGGGCGCAGGGGTGAGACGCGACGGCTGACGCGGCTTTTTCCATCGACTTGCCGAAGAAATCCGTGAGCGCGGGCTCCGTCGGCTCGTAGCTCTAAACCGCTCCTGGTAAAGGCCCTGCGGCCGCGAGCTTCAGGCGTAGGGGACCTGAGGTTCGTCGCGCACGGCGCTCCGGCGCCGACGGTTGGTCCAAAGTTCAGCCAGTGTGCGAAGGGGAGGAGCGTCTCAAGTGAAACTCTCTCGAGTGGTTCTGGGTTCGGCAGTTGCGGTCTCGCTCGTTGGCGGTGGCCTGATGGCGATGCCGGTCGCCGCGCAGGATGAATGCGGTGTCGCCATCTATGGTGGCGACGTGTTGAACGAGACCGTCATCGATCTCAATGCGAACGGCGGCACCGGCATTGCCGATGCCAGCGGCGGCAGCGGCAACGTTGCCGAGACTGGTGGCGGCGGGGCTGAGGACATCGATACCGCGGCCTCCGGCAACGGTGGCGTGGCAAGCGCCGCGGCCAATGGTGGCGCGATCTCGACCGGCGACATCAACTCCGGCGGTAATGTCGGCAACGCGATCAGCGTCGGCGACACCACCTGCTTCCCGGTCTTTGAGGACAAGAAGGCCGACGTCGACGACAAGGCCCACAAGGACGTCGGCGGTGAAGAAGTCGTCGCCCTGCCGGATACCGGCGTTGGTATCGGCGATGCGTCAGCGCTCTTCGCGCTGATCAGCTCGGCTGGCGCCGCGGCCGCATCCCTCGGGCTGCGCCGCCGCTAAGTCGATTTCGCGCAATCCTGGACGGAGACGGCGTTTGTAACTGTCTCCATCCAGAGGCACGAACGACCCGAAGCCGCCGCGTCTCGAGACGCGGCGGCTTCTTTTTATGAGCCCGAACTGATTCCGGCAGACACGATCCGGGCGTCAGGAAGTCAGCAGGCAAATTGGCAACGCGGGCGACGCAGGCGTCGCCCCTACTCGCCGTCTGGCCGTCTCGCCGTCTTGCCGTCTCGTTCAGACCGCTTTCTCTGGAGCGGCGCGTTCCCAGAAATCCACGAATCGTCTGTGAAGTCGTTGGTGGTCAGGCGCGGTGAGCTCCGGGTCCGCGGCGAGGAGCGCCTCCGCCGCGCGCCGAGCGCGATCGAGCAGGCGAGTATCGAAGACCCCATCAAGCCACTGCATCTCCGGTAGCCCGCTTTGGCGCGTGCCGATGAAGTCGCCTGGCCCCCGCAGCTCGAGATCCTTTTCGGCGAGCAAGAAGCCGTCGTCGCTGGCGACCATCGTCTCCAGGCGCTGCTCGCCGTCCGGACTTCCTTCTTCCGCGAGCAGCAAGCAGTACGACAGCGCTCCCCCTCTTCCGACGCGCCCTCGAAACTGATGGAGTTGAGCCAGCCCGAAGCGGTCCGCCCCCTCGATAAGCATCACGGTCGCGTTCGGGACGTCGATACCGACTTCGATCACGGAGGTGGAGACGAGCACGTCGTAGCGCCGATCCCGGAAGTCGGTCATGACGGCATCCTTGTCCCGTGATTTCATGCGACCGTGCAAGGTCGCGATGCGTAGCTCGGGAAAGACCTCCTGGCTGAGTCGTTCCGCTTCTTCCACCGCCGCCTTCGCCTCGATCGCGTCCGAGGCCTCGACCAGCGGGCAGATGACGAAGACCTGATGCCCTTTGGCGACTTCTTCGCGCACCAGGGCGTAGGCAGCCTCCCGCTCCGCGCCGATGTACCGCCGCGTTTCAATGGGGATGCGCCCCGGCGGGCGATGGGTCAGGACCGAGACGTCGAGGTCGCCGTGGATCACCAGGTTGAGCGTGCGCGGGATCGGGGTGGCGGTCATCGCCAGCTGGTGGGGGAGCCGCCCCTCGGTCTTCCCAGGGAGCGCCGCACGCTGCCGGACGCCGAACCGGTGCTGCTCATCGACGACGGTGAGCGCCAGCCGCGGCAGATCGATGCCATCCTGGATGAGGGCATGCGTGCCGATCAAGATATCGATCTCGCCAGCGCCCGCTGCTTCGAGAATCTCGCGCCGATCGGTCGCCCGTGTCGATCCGGTGAGCAACCGCACCCGCGGCCTCTCCCCATCCGGCAAACGGGCGTAAAGCATGCCCAGACCTTGCAGGTGCTGCTCGGCAAGGATCTCGGTCGGCGCCATCAGGGCGGACTGAAAGCCGTTGGCCGTCGCGGCGAGCATGGCCGCGGCGGCCACCGCGGTCTTGCCGGAGCCGACGTCGCCTTGCAGCAGCCTGGCCATTGGCTTCTGCTGGCTCATGTCTTCGAGAATCTCGACCAGGACCGATTGTTGCGTGCCCGTGAGCCGGAACGGCAATGACTCTGCCCACCGCCTGAGCAACTCCTCGTCGGTTTGGATCGGGATGCCGTCGTAGGCCTTGCGCTCGCGCTTGCGCAGCACCAGCCCCAGTTGCAAGAGGAAGAGGTCGTCAAACGCCAGCCGCTCCTTCGCCGCCTGGAGTGATGCCTCGTCGTCGGGGTAGTGAACCTGAGCAATAGCCTCCCGTAGGGGTGGCAACGCTCCATCGGACGTCAGCCGCACCTCATCCGGCAAGTACTCCTCGACCGATTCCAGGGCGAGCTCGAGCGCCTGTCGGGAAAAGCCGCGCATCGACTTCTGGGCGAGTCCGGCAGTGAGTGGGTAAACCGGTACGATGCGTCCGGTTGAGACTCCACCACTCGTTTCTGAACTGACACGCTCCCACTCCGGTCCGGTGAAGGAGAGTGGTCCGTATCCTGACTCCAGCGCGCCGCTCACCGCGATTTCGTCGCCGACGTGGAGCACGCTGGCCAGGTACTGGTTGAACCAGGTAACCCGCACCCACCCGGAGACATCGGCGAGCTTGATCGTGACCCGCGGCGCGCCGGGCCCTCGATGCAGCTGGACATCGGTCACGCGCCCACGCACCGTCACGTCGCTGCCCGGCCGCAGGTTCAGCGCCTCGCCGATGCGGATCGTGCGCGAGTAGTCGATGTGCCGTCGCGGCGCCAGGTGCAGCAAGTCGCCGACCGTCTGCACTCCGAGCCGGGCCAGTTTCTTGCTGGTTGCACCGCCCGCGCCTTTGAGCGCGGTGACCGGGTCATCGAGTGTGAGACGGGGCTTGGGTACGACTGGAGATGCCGGTGACGCGACGCGGTCTGACTCGACGCGCGGCCGATCGTTGGACTTGCGTGCCGGTCGCCGCGCGCTGTCCATGACGTTCATGGGACGAGCGGGCGCCTCGAGCCTGGCGACCTCAGGGATCAGCCGCTTGATCGCGGCGGCGATCTCCGTGAGCGCGGCCGGACGCCGCTCGCGGGGAAGCGTCGTGTAGGCGTCGAGATCGGCGATCACGCGGCTCAGATCATCCGCGATCTGCTCGCTCGCCGCGGCTGGCCGCAGCCGGCGCACGCTACCGAGAGCCGTCTGATAGGCCATGCCCGCGGAGCAGCCGTCGCGCCACTCCCGGCGCAGCAACTCGACCGCCATCTCGAGTCGGGACCGGGCGTCCCCGGGTGGAAGCGTGGTCATTTCCGCATGGTTGGCGATGAGCGATCGATCCTGGTTCACGCCCGTATTGGGAGCAACTGCCATCTGCTCCAGTGCCGGGGCGGTTGCAAGTCTAGCGCAGGGCGATGGGCTGCCCGGGCACCCCGTAGCCTACGCGACGTCTGCCTCGACGACCGCGACACCGAGAGCGCCGGGGCCGACCTGGGCCGCCACCGCCGGCCCGATCTGATGCACGGCGAGACGGTGTGACGGAAGTCCCGTGCCGCCAGCAATTGTCCGGAGCAAGCGGTCCCCGTCAGTCTCACTGGTGGCGTAGAGCACCGCGCAGCGTTCCACCGCGGGGAGCTCGCACACGAACTCGGCAAGCTCGTGGATCGCGCGGTGACGAGTACGTGCTCGCTCGTACGGGATAATCTGTCCTTCGTCGATGCGCAACAACGGCTTGAGCTGAAGTGCCTCGGCGATCATCGCGGCGGAGCGTCCGATCTGCCCGTTTTCGCGCAGGTGTTCGACGCTCTCCACCGAAAAGACGACGTGGTAGCGGTGAATCGCCGCCCGCAGGGTCGCCGCAATCTCGACGGCGCTCATTCCCTGCTGAGCCAGCTCGGCGCCATGCATGACCTGAAAGCCGAGTCCGAGGGAGGCGGAGCGGGAATCGACGACTTCGATAGCGATGACCTTCGCCAATCGGTCTCGCGCCTGGAGCGCCGCATCCACTATGCCCCCGAGCCGGCTGGAGAGGAGAACCGCGACAACCGCGTCGTGGTCATTCGCCAGCTCGGTGAATGTCGCCGCAAACGTATCGACCAGCGCTGGCCGCGGTGCTTTCGGGTGTCCCTCGACGTCGCGGGCCATTGCGGCGCGGCCCGGAACGGCAGCGACCGGCGCCGGGACGACCGTGATCCGTCCACCCGCTCGCATTTCGGGAGTGAGATCGGCGCTGCTATCAGTGACGATCGCTATGCGTGCCATGCAAGGAAGCCCGAAACGAGGAGAATCTGCGCCGTTGCCCGCATTTCCAGGGATATGGTAGGCTTTCTGGTCGCGCGAGTGCTGTCCAGGCCCGAATCTCTGGGCTCCCATATTGGGCCTCGGCTCGCGTCGTGAGCGAAGCATAGTTCAGGGACACCAGAGCGGAAGGATTCTCGACGTGGCCGGCAAGTGTGAGGTGTGTGGTAAGACGACGAAGTTTGGCCACAATGTGAGCTTCTCCAAGCGGCGGACGAACCGCATGTTCAAACCGAATATTCAGTCCAGAGTACTGGTCATCGACGGCGTGGCGAAGCGGAGGAGCGTCTGCACGGGGTGCCTGCGGACGATGGTCAAGACCTCCTGAGACCACGTCCCGCCGTGCATGCGGAAATCAAAGCCCCCGGGTCGTAATCACCCGGGGGCTTCCTTGACCTCGGATTCGGGATCCCGCGTTCCATGTCTGTCACACGTCGAGCGGAGCTCATGCGTCAGTCCAGGCAAAGGAGACAGCGCATGACACCGCGACGGAGCCGGCCCGAGCGCAGCACCCCCGTCGTCCTTCCCGCTCGACCCGGCGATGAGACCGAAACGGTCGTCGAGCGGATAGTCCCAGGTGGCTTCGGGCTCGGCTTCGGCGGTGGCCGCACCCTCTTCGTTTCACGCGCCGCGCCGGGCGATCGGTTGCGGGTCCGCGTCGACCGCGAGCACGGGCGCGTCGCGCACGCCTCGATCGTCGATGTCCTCGAACCCGGTCCTGACCGCGTTGAGGAGCCGTATCCCCTCCTCTCCCGTTGCGGCGCGGATTTTCAGCATCTGCGGTATGACGCCCAGCTGGCCGCCAAGAGCGGCATGATCGGCGATAGCCTGCGTCGTATCGGCGGGATCGATCTGGCTGATCCGGTTCCGGTCGCGCCATCACCTGTGGTCTGGGGGTACCGCGCCCGGGCTGAATGGCGACACGATCCAAATCAACCGGCCCTCGGCTACTTCGATGCGGGGACGCGCCGGGTTGTCGATCTCGCGGAGGACCCGTTCGTCGTCCCCGCGCTTGCCGATCGGTATGAGCAATTGCGCGAGAAGCTGATGGCCGGACGGCTGCCGGAGTGGGCCACCGAGCTACGGGCGGCGGCCGGCGACGATGGCATCTCGTTCGCGCCGCCATTGGAGCTCCCGCAGCCGCTGCCGGTCCACGCGACGGTCGCCGGAGAGCGATACGAGTACGACGCCGACTGCTTCTTTCAGGTCAATCCATTCGTGCTCGACGATCTGATGGCGGAGGCGCTCCGCCACACCCCTGAGATCGGGGCGGCGCCGTCACCGGCATCTCGTCTGGCCATTGACCTCTACTGCGGGGTCGGGTTGTTCACCGTTCCGCTCGCGCGCCGCTTCAGCCAGGTCATCGGGGTCGAAGGCCAGCCGCGCGCCGCCGAGTTTGCGTCACGCAACGTTGCCGCTGCCGGTCTCACGCACGCGCGCATTCGCACTGAGTCGGTAGAGCGTTGGCTGGAAGGCGCCTATCGTAGCCATGGACGGACACCGTTCGTGCTGCTTGACCCACCGCGCACCGGGCTGCCAGCGCATGGCCTTCGCGTGCTGCCGCGCCTGCGGGCATCGCGCGTGACCTACGTCGCATGCGATCCGTCGACGCTGGCGCGCGATCTGAAGGGCCTCCTCGCGTCAGGCTACGAACTGACCTCGGTCACCGGCTTCGACATGTTTCCGCAAACGCATCACGTCGAGATCGTGGCGCACTTGCGGAGGACGAGCTGAGACGGGCAGTCGGTAAGTCGGTAAGAACGAATATAGTCCGATACCCGATGGCCTACGTCCGACTTCCGACCCCCGACCTCCGACTCCAACCTCACGCCCAGGGATCGTCGCCCTCCGGCAACCGCCCGCCGAAGCGCCCTGATTCACCACGATCGGCCTCGGCCAGGCCGACGAGGGTGTCGAGGAACGGTTCCAGACCGGTATCCGGCTGGTGGAACCGGAAGCGGCCGAGCTCGTAGAGCACGCGTTGGTCGGGAAGGAACTCCTCACCCTGTCCCGCCAGTCGTTGCAAGTCGAGCAGCCGGGGGTCGTCGGCGGGAAGCGTCAACACATGAGCGGCAAGCTCCTCGAGCGCGGCCGCGGTGCGGAGATTCCGCTCATCGCGGTCGTACTCTTCCGCCTTGCGCCGGCGCCAGGCAGCGGTCGAGCGGCAGAACTCCGCCAGCGAGAGCTGGAACCGGGACGGACCCGAGTCCATGCTACGTGTCATTCCCGGTGAATACCCCGCGGTCGAGCAGATACCGGGCGATGTAGGCGTTATTGGCGTCCAGCAGTTTGATCGCATAGGAGGAGGCTGCCCGCGCCGCGGCAAACCCGGCCGATTCGAGCTCCTCCTCAACGGTCGTCCCGCGTGCCGCGGCGGCTTCGGCGGCTTCCTCGGTCAGGAGCACCTCGAGATAGGCGTGCATCTCTTCCGCCGTCATCCCGATCGTGTCACGCGCCCCCGTTGCTGCCTCTCCCACGATGACCTCCCGCCTCGCCAAGCGTCCGTGCCGGGCGATGGTAGCACCCGACCGCGCCGCGTTTGTGCCACGGGTCCAAGGGGCGCTTGCTATACTCGCGACGCCCGCGAGTTCGTCGACGACGAGCGCATGTGCGGTCCGCAGCGGGTCCGTAGCGCACCCACTCTCACGACCCGGAAAATCGGGTGAGGAGCGATGTGCCGTGGCGTATGTGATCGCCCAGCCATGCATCGGCGTCAAGGACAATAGCTGTGTCGAGGTCTGTCCTGTCGACTGCATCCATTCGACGGACGACGCCGATCAGTACTTCATCAACCCGGACGAGTGCATCGACTGCGGTGTCTGCGCCGAGGTCTGCCCGGTCGAGGCCATCTTCTTCGAGGATGACCTGCCCGAGCAGTGGGCATCATTCACGCTTGTCAACGCCGAGTTCTTCAAGAACCGCTAGCGAATTCACTTCGAAACGTCGCGCCCTGGGATTGCGATTGCGGTCCACGCGAATTTGCTCCTCCAGGGAGCGCGATCCCGAGAATAGTGGGACTCCGGACCGGAGACCTTCTGTCTCGCCCGTAGAATGCGGGACCGTGCCACTCGCGCTACGCCTGAGAGTCGGGAGACGGGCATAGACGGGCCGCGATTGAGCGACGTCGCGCGCCAATTCGCCAATGTCTTCGCGGCGATCTTCCAGGTCTATGCGTCGTACACCGTCGGATCCTCTGTTGGCGCCATCGCCCAGGAATACCGCTCCTCGATCCTCCCCGCCACGTACGCCTTCGCCATCTGGGGACCGATCTTCATCCTCTGCGGAATCTACGCGGTGTACCAGGCGCTTCCCGCACAGCGGGAGAACCCGATTTTCCGCGCGATCGGCTGGTGGACGGCGGGCGCATTTCTTGCCAATGGCGCATGGAGCTACGCGTACACCAGCCGTCAATTCCTGCTGGCCCAGGCGATCATCGTTGCCGGCGTGGTCCTGGCCGGGGGCGCGTATTTCCACGTTGTGGGCGGGGTGCCCGCCGCCCGCCTGACACATATCGACAATTGGCTCGTCGGGCCTACACTCGGACTGCTGTTTGGGTGGCTTACCGCCGCCAGTGCCGTCGGTCTGGCGGGGACGCTCATCGCCAGGGGTTTTGCCGCGAGCGGTCAGGGTGCGGAAATCCGGGACGCGGCTCTCCTGCTCCTGAGCGGTGCGGTGGCCTTCCTTGTCATCCGTGCGTCCCGGCAGGGACCGTACGGCGCCTGGGTGTCCTTTAGCGCGGCAGTGCTCTGGGCTCTTGTGGCCATCATCGTCGAGCAGCGGTCGACCTCGATCATCACGACCGCAACGGCGGTCGTCATCGCGGTCATCGTGCTGTTCGCGGCATTCGGAGCCCGGGGAACGCCTACCCGGCCGCCTGGGCGGTCCGCGCCAGCAGTCTAGAGCTCGTCCACGGGCATGGTTGCCCGCCAGATTTCCTCGCCGGATACCCAGTAGACGGTCCCGTTCAGCTCGTCAATCGCCAGGTCTTCCGCACTGGCGAGCGTCACCGCCGCGGCATGGCCCACCAGATCACCCGGCAACGGCGCCGGCGTGAGATATTGCCGGGCTTCGCCCGAGGCATCAATCCGGACGATGCGGCCCGCGTTCTCCCCAATCGTCCCGTTGCGATCCACGATGTAGAAGTCATTGGCAAACGGGGCATCCGCCAGAAATGCCACATCGCCCAGGGAAGGCACGACGAAGGGGGAGACCGTGCCCGCGAGTGCTCCCCGCGAGAAGGTCAGCATCCGGCCATCGTCGAGGAGCACGTGAATCCGCCCGTCGATGGCGAAGTCGCGGGCATTCTCCAGATCGGGAACGTCCTCGACAGCCGCCCAGACGTCCACCCGCGAGCCATTGGCCGCTTGATCGAAGCGGATGAGGTTTCCGTCCCGGGAAAGACCATAGGCTGCGTCACCCCAGGTGATCACCGGCGCATCGGGCCGCAGTTCGTCGCCCTCGGTCATCGCGAGCGGCCGGCGCTGCCATCGACCTAGTTCGTCGCGCATATAGGTCGCGGCGCCGTCGGAGGCGACGACCTGGCCGCCGTCGATGGAGACATGGCGGATATCGCCGGCGGATCCGCCGCCGACGGCATCTCCATGCGCCAACAGGGTAACGAGTCGTCCCTCTTCCGAATCGAGCTCGTAGAGATTCCCCGCCGCGAGGTACAGCGTCTCGCCCGCGAGGGCCAGCCGCACCGACCCTTCGCGGGCTTCAGCCGGCAGTGCGCCCACCCGCTCGACGTCGCCCAGGCGCAGGAGGCGCCACACGTCGTCGCGCATGCTTGCCAGTTCCTGCTCCCGGCGCACCAGATCATCGCCAGCCGCACCCGCGTCGCGCGCCGCACTGACGGCGACTTCAGCCTCGGCAATCGATGTCATCGCCGTGCCGGGGTTATCCCGCGCCCACATCAAGGCCGTGTCGACTGCCACCAGCGCGGCGCCGGCTCGCGCCTCACGCTCCCGCTGTTGCTCGAGTGCGACACCCGTGCCGCCAATAGCAACGAACAGAAACAACGTGACCGCGAGGAGTCGCGCGGGGACGTGAATGCCGGGCCCCCGGGGCAAATTCGCTCGCCACTCGGCCGGCAACCCGGACGATTCGCGATACCGGCGAACGCTCATCGCTCCGGGCGCGGCCAGTGCCGTTCGACGCGCGACAGAGGCGGTTGCACGCTGCTGGCGGCTTCCCGAGAATAGCTCGGCCAGGTCGATGACCCAGTCACGTAGCCCTTCGAACATCGGTGGCCGCTCTTCGAAAGCCGGCGGCATCACCGCTGGTCTTTCGGCGCTTGCGGCGGCCGCGATGACGGTGTCGGTCTGGGCCAGCGTAGACAGCTGCGCGGCACTCCCTGCCGCGGAAGATGACGTCGCCCTCGTCGCTCCGCGAGCAAATCGCGGCTGCAAGCGCGGGCGCAGGCGCGAGCGGCCCGGCAGTCGGGAGATGGAGGCCACGATGGCAAATGCGTCGGCCACGTCGTGCGCTGTCAGGAGGCGTTCCAGGCGATCGGCCGAGCCTTCGAGATCTCGAGTCAGGAGCTCCCCGCCAAAGAGGTCGACGACGGCCTGCTCGTCACGAGCCAACGCTCGCCCCAGACTCGTGGCACAGAGCACGATGAGGTCACCGGGCGCCGCCTCGGAATGGTAGAGCCGCGGTGTTGGCTCGTCGCCAAACCCGAGCGGATGCGATTCGGAGACTGACGCATCGGGTGCGTAGTCGCCTCGCCACGAGGCAACGTCGGGGAAGGCATAGACCTGGCCATCTTGAACGAGGATCGCCTGCGATGGCGACGCTTGAGCGACGACAACCTCCCGGCCAGCCAGCGCAACCGCGGTTGCACCGACGTAAATACGACGCTCCCAGCGCCCGGTCGCAAGCGGGCGATTCTGGGCCATGACCGCCGCGTTGGCCGCGGCGAAGGCTGCGGCGAGCGCTTCAGCAGCAGTTCCCGCTGTCGCGGCAAAGGTCTCGCGGATCGCACGCAGGGCAACCGCGGCGAGCTCCATGCCGCGCGGCGACAATTCGATCGGCTCGACACAGGCAAGCAGAACCCGGCCAAACCGATCTGGAACCGGGGCGACAGAGGCGACCCCGGCGGTGTCTGCCGCCGATCCATCAGACAGTGCGAAACCGACCGCGGTCACGCTGGCGCGGCCCATTGGCCTTCACCTCCCCGGCCACAACCGGGGCGACGGACTATGCGGCGAAGCGATGACCGGAAGGGGGCATCCGGGATCCTCGCGCGCGGAGTTGGGACGGTGCTGTCGGGTGCCACCGAGTGTAGCAGCAGCTTGTACGTACGTCTATGGTTGGAGTCGGTAAGTCGGTGAGTCGGTGAGTCGGTGAGTCGGTAAGTCGGATGCGCGGCGGTTCTAGCTCCCCTCGCATGGAGTTAGGAAAGCGAGTCTGGAGCGGGACAGTCTTCGCTAGAGCGGAGGGAGGGTCGTCTCCCGGAACACCGCGTCGCCGGAGCTCTCTGACCCGCTTTCGGTTGGGGGCGGCTCCGCCTCGGTCACCTCGGTGCCTGGTTCGACGCGAGGTTCCCGCTGGCCCACTGCCTCGCGGCGATGGGAAGGGCTGACGGTGGCTGGCCGGGACGGCTCCAGTGGACCGATTCCGGCCAGCAGGTCGTCGGCCCGTCGCGCCAGACTCGCCCCCCGGGCGCCCATGCGGCGAGCGGCGGCGCTGGCTTCGTGGAGCATCTGGCTTCCTTCGACCCGGGCTCCCTGACTGATCAGCATCTGGCCGAGACCGAGGGCGGCCTGCGCTTCACCGGCTGGATCGCTCCCGGCTCGCGCCTGGTTCAGCGCGCGGCGATACGTCACCGCGGCGGCAGGATCCTTGAGCGCGGCCTGCGCACCCGCCAGAGCGGAGAGTGCCTGTGCCTGAACCGCGGGCTGCCCCATGGTCTCAGCCAGCGCGACACCCCTCGTGAAGTGGTCCAGCGCGGCTGTCGTGTCGCCCCGGCTCATCGCCAGTCGACCCAACCGGATACGCAATCGCGTCTCGGTGAGACGATCGTTTCCCATCGCGGCCAGTTGCAGCGCTTGTTCGCCAAAAGCGATCGCGGCTGGAAGCTGACCGGTCTCCGCGGCCAGCGCCGACAGGAGATTGAGCAAATCGATCTGCTCTTCAGTTTGGCCGAGGCGCCGGTTGAGCCCGTAGGCGTGCGTGTAGCACTCCTTGGCGCGGGCTGTCTGCCCGCCTCCAGCGTACATCCGCCCCAGCTGCGTCAGGATGTTCGCCTGCAACCCGAAATCTTCCACGCGCTGCGCCGCGGCCAGCGCATCGGAGAGGGCGCGCATCGCCTCTTGCGGTTGCTCGAATCGCCACAAGACCTGGCCAAGGGTTGCCAGCCAGCGTGCCTCGTGACGGCGATCACGCGCCGCCCGGGCCAGATCGAGCGCACGCATCAGATGTTCGAGGCTCTCCGAACGGCGCCCGGCCCGGGCGTAGGCCATTCCGATCCCGCCCAGTGTCCGCTGTTCGAGCGAGACATCGCCCGCGGCGGTGGCCAGCTCCAGCCCGCGGCCGAAGGCATCCAGCGCGGCGGGAACGTCATCCAGATCGAGCAGCGAGGTTCCCATGCGAATCGCCCATTCGGCCGCCGCGGCCCGGTTGCCGCGCCGGTCCTCGAGCGTGGCCAGATCTCGCTCGTGCCCGGCCGCGGCCGCGATCCGGCCCCGGGAGTGCTCGATCTCCGCCAGCGTAGTGAGGCAGCGGCCCTCCATCGCCAGGTCGCCGATCTGGCGACTGACCGTCAGACCCTCCTCGAGTTGGGTAACCGCTTCCGGGATCTTGCCGTTGCGGCGCAGAGTCTCGGCCAGACTGATCACGATCCGGCTTTGCAGACCGAGATCGGCCGTGCGACGCGCGGCTTCTGACGCCTGCCGTTGCAATGCGGCCATCGTCTCGAGATCGGTGTTGCGAGGCAGCATCTCGATCTGCCGCACGAGCGCTTCCGCGATACCGTGCTGGTAGTCGAGTCGTTGCGCGCCGCGGCCGGCGCGGCGGAAGAGCGCCTGGGCCTCGGTGCGCTCTCCCTCCTTGCGCAGGAGATCGCCGAGGGCGAGCGCGGCATTGACCTCGGCGATGTCATCGTCTTCCTCATCGCCAAGCTCGAGCTGTTGCCGCAGCAAGGCGCGCGCGCGCTCCGTATCGCCCGCGTCGAGCGCGCGCAGACCGAGCCGGCTCAGCGCGGCGCGACCACCCTCGACGTATCCCGCCCGCTGCGCGACCGCGTAGGCGTCCCGCAGCAGTCGCTCACGTTCATGGCTGGGATCGTCACCGGGAAGAAGGGTATCGAGTCGCAGCGCGGCATCGACGATCTGGTCATCGAAGCCCTTGGCGCGCGCCGCGGCATAGGTCAGTCGCGCCAGCACGACGGCATACTCGCGGTCCTCATCGGCCTGCTCTTCGATCACCAGATCGAGTCCTTCGAAATCCTCAGCCGAGAGGCGATCGAGCACGGCGGGATCCCGGATCTCCGCCAGACCACCCTGAACCGATCGCTGGCGGTCAGTGACCTCCCGCGCGATGAGGAGCACCGTGTCGCCCGCGCTGTCCCGGCGCCGAAATCCCAGCCAGTCTCGCAATGACGTCACCAGGCATGCTCCATCGCGAGCGTCTCCGCCAAGGCGTCGAGGGTAAGATTTCCCCCCGATACGACAATGCCAACCTTCTGACCCGCTAATTCCTCCCGCATGGCGTATGCCGCGGCGAGGGCGGCCGCGCCGGCTCCCTCGGCGAGCACCCGCGCCGTCTCGAGCAGGGTCAGGATGCCGCGGCGCATTTCCGCGTCCGAGACGAGTCGAAAATCATCCAAACGCTGCCAGAGGATCTGAGCCGGGAGGCTGAACGCGACCCGCGTGGCCAGCCCCTCCGCGAACGTATCCGCCCGCTCGATCTCTTGCAGCTGACCGCTACGCCAGGTCTCATAGACGACCGGGGCGCCGGCTGCCTGCACGCCAATGACACGCAGCTGAGGCAAGAGAGTCTTGCCGGCAAGGCAGGCGCCGGACAGCCCGGAACCGCCGCCGGCGGGGACGATCAGCACATCCAGATCTGGCACAGCCTCCAGCATCTCTACGGTATACGTCGCGACACCCGCAATCAGACGCCAATCATTTGCTGGCGGGACAAGGTGCGCGCCGCGCGCCGTCGCATCGCGCTCGGCCTCGGCTCGGCTCTCGTCGAAATCCCGGCCGGCGAAACGCACCTCAGCCCCGAGTCGACGCATCGAGGCGACTTTCAATGGGTTCGCCTCATCGGGCATCCAGACGGTCGCCGGCACACCGAACTCGCGCGCCGCGTATGCGATCGACTGCCCGTGGTTGCCGGTCGACGCGGTAACGATTCCTCGTGCCCGCTCTTCCGCCGGCAGCTCGCTCAGAAGGAAGAGACCGCCGCGGACCTTGAACGCACCCATGGGTTGCAGATTCTCGCACTTGAGAAACGCCTGAAACCCAAGCAACGCGTCGAGCGCCGGGGTCGCGAGCAGGGGCGTCGGTTGCAGGTAGCGAGCGATGACCTCGCGCGCCCGGGTGACGTCGTCCATCGTCGGCAGTCGCACACCCGACAGCGGATCGACCTCCGGTAGCGGGAGCGGCGACGCGACCGAGCTATTCGATTTTCTCGTCGCCAGCGGCGTCACTCCGGCGTCCCCCACGGCGGTCTCTTGCCAGCCGCCATCCCGCGCCTTGACGCGGTAGTCCCTCACATCCATGCTAGCACCGGGTTCAATGGCGGCTCTGTCACAGCGACGACGAGTGTACGTACACTATGAAGGCCGGAACGGCCCGGATCGTGACGGCATGGCAATATGCGCCGGCGCGTGAGGGGCGGAGTGATCGGTGAAGAGCGAGGCGGCCGTTTCCAGGGCGTTCGGCGACCGGTTGACTGAGATGGCGCGCGCCAACGACAGCCTGCTCTGCGTCGGACTCGATCCGGTCCGGTCGCGGTTGCCAGGTCCGCTGGACGCTGAACCGGACGTAACCCGCGCCATCGTCAGTTTCAACACCGGTGTCATCGCGGCCACATCCGATCTCGTCTGCGCCTACAAGCCGAACCTGGGCTTCTATCTCGCCTATGGCGCCGCCGGTGTCGCCGCGCTGGAAGAGACCCGGCGACTCATTCCCGCGCACATTCCCGTCATCCTCGACGCCAAAGTCGGCGACATTGGCACCACCGCCGAAGCCTATGCTACCGGATACTTCGACACCTGGGGTTTTGACGCCGTCACTGTCAACCCCTATCTGGGCGAGGACTCGCTGGCGCCCTTCCTTTCGCGCGGTGACCGGGGTGTGATCGTCGTCTGTAAGACGAGCAACCCCGGCTCGGCTGATTTGCAGAACCTCTGGCTTGACGCGAGCTCCAATCGGCAGCCGCTCTACCTCACGGTCGCCGACCGCGTCGCCGCCTGGGCAGAGCGCTGGCCGGGGACACTTGGTCTCGTGGTCGGCGCGACGTACCCGGCCGAGCTCGCCGAGGTGCGCCGCCGCTGCCCTGACGCACCGATCTTGCTCCCGGGCATCGGCGCCCAGGCCGGCGATCTGGAGGCGTCGCTGCATGCCGGGCTCGACAGTCGAGGTCTGGGTCTGATCGTCTCCTCTTCCCGGTCAGTCATCTATGCCGGCAAGGACCACGGGGGTGGCTGGACGGCGGCCGTGCGGGCCGCTGCCCTGGAGCTTCGCGAGGCCATCAACAGCGTCCGGGCTGCTCGAGGCTGATCGACTATGCCCTGGCGGCGCGCTACGCGCCTGGAGCAAGCAGCCCTTCCCGCATCACCAGATCTACGGCCAGGGTGCGGTACCCGACAGAATCGAAGTTGCAGCGTGATGTCGCCGGAACTGACAAGCACAGCCAACTTTGCGCATGACCCCGGGGTTGGGCGAGCGCCACCGCTTTGCGGTGAACGAGGCTTGCGCGCAGAATGGGGCCGCGCGGGTGTGATGTCGGGTGGGGCAGGGGCTAGCGGCTGCTGGCGCCATCTCGTGGGGAGCGGGGCAGATGGCCGTATCGGGACGCGATCACTCAGCCGAAAGAGCCACCGTCGCAGGCAGACGAGAGCGACCGCGGCGCGACCTCAACCCCGTTTTTCGCGCCGGGATTCTCGCTGTCACCAGCAATCCGCTCGTGTCGCGCGGGGTGCGGCGCTACGGCATGCGTCTGGGCGCATCACGCTTCGTCGCCGGCGAGACATTCGCCGAGGCGATTCTTGTCCTGCGATCGCTGAATCAGAGCGGTCTGCGCACCAACACCACCCTGCTCGGCGAAGGAGTCAAGGACCCAGCCACCACCCAGGCCGTCGTCGACGAGTACAAAGCGGATCTCGACCGCATCGCGGCGGAGGGGCTGCAGACCAATATCGCACTCAAGTTGACGCATCTTGGTCTCGATCTCGATCCCGAGCTCGCCTATCGCAACGTTGCCGACGTCGTCGCGCACGCCGCGACGCACGGCAACTTCATCCGCATCGACATGGAGGAATCGGCCCGCGTCGACGACACCCTGCGCATCTATCGCCGCCTCCGCGGCGACGGACATGACAACGTCGGGACCGTTTTGCAGTCGTACCTCTATCGCACCCCGGCCGATCTGGAGAGTCTCTTGCCGCTGTCGCCCAATCTCCGCCTGGTAAAAGGCGCCTATCTGGAGCCGGCGAGCATCGCCTACCCGCGTAAGGCAGACGTCGACCGCGCCTACATCGAACTGGCGGAGCGCATGCTGATTGACAGCGCCTTCACCGCGATCGCGACGCATGACGAACGGATCATCGATCACGTTATCGCGTTCACTCAGCGCCATGGCATTGGCACCGACCGCTTCGAGTTTCAGATGCTCTACGGCGTGCGGCCGCAGTTTCAGCTCGACCTCGCGCGGGCCGGTCACCGTGTCCTCATCGCCACGCCCTACGGTCCGCACTGGTACCACTATCTCATGCGCCGCCTCGCGGAACGTCCCGCGAACCTGGTCTGGTTCGCGACGAACATGGTGAGGCGGTAGCGCGCGAAGTCGGTAAGTCGGTCAGTCGGTAAGTCGGCAAGGAAGAGCGCAGATGAGGGGTCGAGAAGAACTCGCGTCCAATCCCCCTCTTCCCCCGGGAGCGTAGCGACCCCCCTCAGCGCAGCGCCCCCCTGAGCGGAGCGGCACCCCCTCCGTCCGTACGCGCGTGCTACTATCGCCGTGAGGAGAGGCGGCACTGCGGACGAGACACGGATGGCGAGCGTGACGGCAGCGAGTCCCGTGGCGGCCCAACCGGGGCACGACCCGGAGGGCCGTGCCGGCGGGTACGCTCCGGGTGCTGTTCCCATCGTGGCCTTCGCCAATCAAAAAGGTGGCGTCGGCAAGACGACCACGGCCGTCAACACGGCCGTCTCGCTCTCTCAGCGCGGCTATCGCGTCCTTCTGGTTGACTCCGATCCCCAGGGCAACGCGACGTCTTCACTCGGTGTCGACAAGCTCACCGTCGGACCCTCGATTTACGATGTGCTCGTCGACGGGCTTCCCCTGGCCGAAGCCACGGAGGCCACCGATCGGCCCGGCCTCGACCTGGTCGCTTCGACGCCGATGCTGGCCGGCGCTGAGATCGAGCTCGTCGCCGCCGGGGGACGCGAAACCCGGCTGCGCGAGGCCCTGACCGGGTTGCTGCCCCGCTATGACGTCGTGTTGATCGACTGCCCACCCTCGCTGGGACTGCTCACGGTGAACGCGTTGACGGCCGCCCGGTCGGTTGTCGTCCCTATCCAGTGTGAGTTTCTGGCGCTGGAGGGGCTCGGCCAGCTGATGACGACCGTCGATCGCGTCAAGCGTGGTCTGAATCCGTCACTCGACGTCGCCGGCGTGCTGATGACCATGTTCGATGTTCGTACGCGCCTCTCGGCGCACGTCGTGGACGAGGTGCGACGTTATTTCCCGCACCGCATGTTCGCCACGGTGGTCCCCCGCTCCGTGCGCCTGGCCGAGGCTCCGTCCTATGGCCAGGCAATTGTCGAATACGACCCGAGCTCGCGCGGTGCGGAAGCGTACGAAGCGTTCGTCAACGAGCTCACGACCCGTCTTCATCTACCGCCCCGGCGTCGCCCAGGCAGGGAATCCGCGGAGGGAAGCACCCAATGACGATCACTGAGCCACGTCAGTTCACTGTTTCCGGTATCGATCCCGCGGCGCCGTGGGATGACACGTCGCATCCATTCGACGGGCTCTTCGACACGGAGAAATTCGTCGGACTGGGGCTGACCTTCGACGACGTGCTGCTCGTTCCCGCCCAATCCGAGGTGCTGCCGGCAACCGCCAGCACGGCGACCCGGTTGACGACGTCGATCTCCCTCGCCATCCCGGTCATCTCCGCGGCCATGGACACCGTCACCGAGGCGCGGATGGCCATCGCCCTGGCACGGGAGGGAGGTCTCGGCATCATCCACCGCAATCTGTCGATCGAGGAGCAGGTCAGCGAGGTCGACAAGGTCAAGCGCTCCGAGTCGGGAATGATCGTCGAGCCGGTGACGCTTCCCCCCGATGCGCCCGTGCGCGAGGCGCTGGCGGTCATGGAGCGGTATCACATCTCTGGCGTGCCAATCACTGAAGACCGCGGCCGGCTGGTGGGCATCCTCACCAACCGCGATCTCCGCTTTGTCGAAGACGTCGAGCAGCCGGTCAGTAGTGTGATGACGAGCGAAAATCTGATCACCGCTCCGGCAGGGACGACCCTCGAAGAGGCGCAGTCGATTCTGCACCGCCACCGGGTAGAGAAGCTGCCGGTCGTGGATGAGCGCGGCTATCTGACGGGGTTGATCACGGTCAAGGACATCCAGAAGAAGATCCAGTTCCCGAACGCCACCAAGGACGCCCAGGGCCGCTTGCGCGTCGGCGCCGCGGTTGGAGTCGGCGCTGACGCCGAGGAGCGCGCGGCCGCGCTCGTCGCCGCGGGTGTCGACCTGCTAGTCGTCGACACGGCACATGGCCACTCGGTTTCGGTATCGCAGACGGTCGAGCGGATCAAGCGCACGTATCGCATCGAACTGATGGCCGGCAACGTTGCCACCGGATCGGCGACCGAGGCCCTGATCGCCGCCGGCGCCGACGCGGTGAAAGTTGGAGTCGGCCCGGGATCGATCTGCACCACCCGCGTCGTCGCCGGGGTTGGCGTACCTCAGGTCACCGCGGTCCTCGATTGCGCCCGCGCCGCCGCCCGCCACGATGTGCCGATTGTCGCTGACGGCGGAATTCAGTATTCCGGCGATATTGCCAAGGCAATCGCCGCCGGCGCGGACGTGGTCATGCTCGGCTCTTTGCTCGCCGGAGTCGACGAGAGTCCGGGCGAAGTGGTGCTCTACCAGGGGGAGCGCTTCAAGGAGTATCGGGGCATGGGTTCCATCGGCGCCATGAAGTCCCGCTCCTACTCCAAGGACCGCTATTTCCAGGAAGGAGTTGGCAATATCCAGAAACTCGTCCCGGAGGGAATCGAGGGACGGGTGGCCTACAAGGGCCCACTGGGGAATCTCGTCTACCAGCTCGTTGGCGGGCTGCGCTCGGCAATGGGCTATGTCGGTGCGCCGGACATCCCGACATTGAAGCGGGAGACTCGCTTCGTGCGGATCACCGCCGCCGGGTTGCGTGAGAGCCACCCACACGACGTCGTCATCACCCGCGAAGCACCGAACTACCGGTCGAATGCGGGGTGATTGCTCCCTGCGGTCGCGGTGGTTGTTCGCTGCGCTCACGGTGACAGGGTGGTTACTCGCTCCGCTCGTGGTGGCAGGGTGGCAAGGTATTGGGTCACGGTTCTCCCTGCCACCCTGCCACCCTGCCACCCTGCCACCCTGCCACCCTCGTCTCACCCAGGACCGTTGACTCTGAGTCTCATATAGTCAAGCGCGCGATCACTCGATACAATGAATATGAGGCCGGAGCGGAGGGTCCGGCTGTGTGAAGGGGACAGGGATCGATGCGGCTTCGAAGTCTACTCGTGTCTGCGTTGAGCGTGCTCATCGTACTCACCGGTGCTGGACTACCCATCGACGCCGTTTCCGCTCGCTCAGTCGATGCGGACTCCGCCTTCGTCGAGGTCCCGATCTACGTCCAGCAACGCAATCTCAGTTGCGAGTACGCCTCGCTGGTCATCGCCCTGGGCGCGTACGACACCTGGGTCTCGGAATGGACCTTCGACGAACTGGTGCCCGCGTCCGATAACCCACACTGGGGATATCGTGGCGACATCAACGGCGCCTGGGGCAACACTGTCGACTACGGTGTCTATCCCGAGCCGCTGGTTGGACCACTCGCGGAGCTCGGTTTCCGGGGCGAGGTGTTCTACGCCCAGGGTGACGCGAGCTCCCTGCAGCGTTATCTCGCCAACGGGGTGCCGGTCATCCTCTGGCTCGGCATGTGGGGCGACCAGAGTTACTACGAATATGCCGACGACGGCACGCCCTACAAGATCAATCCGGGCTACCACGTCGTCGTCGCATACGGCTATGACGAGTCCGGAGTCTATGCGGTCGATCCGGCCACAGGGAACACCGTCTCCTGGTCGTGGGGCGACTTCATGTGGATGTGGGACGCCATGGACGGCATGTCGCTTGCGGTCTGGCCGCTGGCACGGGTGGAGACCACAGCAACCGATCCTCCAGCCGAAGTGACTGCAAGCGACTCCACCACCGGCGTCTGCTGCTGAGCTTTTCTTCCAAACGATCTTCGGCCATCCCCGCTATGCGCGTACGGGGCTGGACCGACCGATCACTTCGTCAAGCAACAGATTGAGGCTGGCCCGGTCGACAACTCCGGAGATGTAGTGATCGATCCCCATGCCAGCGAGCTGCTCCAGGAACGCGGGCAGCGCTTCCGGTAGCATCGCCATCGGGTGAGACTCTCGCAGGGCTGCCGGACCGAGCACCGTCTTCTCGATGGCTTCGTACGAACGTCCTTCCGCGTCGCAGTGCGCGCGCAGGACATCGAGCTTGTGCTGAAGCAGCGCGATCCCCTCGTCACCCGGCCTGGCGAAGAGGTTGCACGCGTCGGCATAGCGGGCCACGAGGCGGAGCGTCTTCTGCTCACCAGAACCGCCGACCATGATGCGCGGATGCGGCCTGGAAATCGGCATCGGCTGACAGAGCGTCTCCGCAAGCCGGTAGTGCTTGCCAGCAAATGCGCCGGCTTCACCGGACCACATCTGGCTAGCGATCTGTAACGTCTCCTCCAGGCGCTCGAAGCGCTCGCCGACGGGCGGGAACGCCACACCGAGGGCAAGATGTTCGCGTTCGTACCAGCCAGCGCCAATCCCGAGCCAGGCCCGGCCACCGGAGAGCACGTCGAGCGTTGTTACCGTCTTGACCAGGACTCCGGGATGGCGATACGTCACGCCCGTGACCAGTGTGCCGAGCGAGATGCGCTCGCTGATACCGGCGGCGAAGGCCAGTGCCGAGTACCCCTCGAGCATCGGCTCATCGGCTTCCCCGATCGACGGAATCTGGAAGAAGTGATCCATCACCCACAACGAATCCAGCCCGCCCTGGTCGGCGTCGCGGACCATTCCCGCAAACTCGGACGCGATGGCGGCGTCCCCTCCTGGTGTGACAAAACGCGGAATGGTTATGCCAAACTTCATCGAGACTCGTTCCTCTCCGTAGCACACCCCGGACCGTCAACAATTGTTGACTTGTCGTACGATAGACGCGGCGTGCGGATTTGTCAACGATTGTTGACTAACGGTGTTTCAAGGTCGGAGATTCGGGGTGAATGGGCACGACTGCAGCCAGGCAACCGAAGGAGCCTGTCCTCCGCCACGCGGGCGTAACGCAGCCGCCACCCGGCAGGCGATTCTCGATTCGGCGCGCTGGTGCTTCTCCCATGACGGCTACGACCAGGTCGGCGTACGCGACATCGCGGCGCGAGCAGGCGCAGATCCCGCGCTCGTCAATCGGTACTTCGGGTCCAAAGAAGCGCTCTTCGCCGAAGCGGTCAGCGCCAAGTTCGATCTGAGCGAGCTTTTCGCCGGAGATCGCGCGACACTCGGCGGGCGTCTGGCGAGCTACGTCTTGCAGAAGAAGACGTCGTCCAATGGCTATGATCCGCTCATCGCGCTGCTGCGCTCGTCGTCAAGCGAGGTGGCCGGCGGCATGCTGCGCGATGCGCTCGTTGACAGGTTCGTGCGGCCGCTGGCAGCCCGCCTGGATGGCCCTGACGCGATGCCGCGAGCCGAGCTTGTGGGGTCGATCCTGCTCGGATTACTGGTCTACCGCACGATTGTCGGTGGCACCATGACGCAGAGTAACGAGCGGTTGATGGCATCGGTCACCCGGACACTGCAGACGCTGATCGATGGCGCTGCATAGCACTCGACCACTGGCAGGGGAGGACGCATGGAACCGTTGGCGGGCCGGGCGGCCCTGGTAACCGGCGCCGGCATTGGCATTGGTGAAGGAATCGCCCGCGAGCTGGCGCGACAGGGGGCTCGCGTGGCGCTTCATTACGCTGGCAGCAGCGTTGGCGCCCACGCGGCCATGGCGGAGATCACCGCGGCCGGCGGTGAGGCGATCGCGGTGCAGGGCGATCTGCGGTACGTCGACGACTGCGAACGCGTGGTCGCGGAGGCAACTGACGCATTCGGGGGATTGGACATCCTCGTCAACAACGCGGGTGTCACCCGGGCTGGCACGATCGAGGAGACGACCGAAGCCCTCTACGACGAGATGTTCGACCTGAACATGAAGGGCTACTTCTTTTGCGCTCGCGCCGCGCTTCCCACGTTGGAACGCTCCGGACACGGCTCCATCATCAACATCACCTCGATCCATGGCGGCGCGGGATTCCCGAACCATGCCGCCTACGCGGGGACCAAAGGCGCCGTCATCGGATTCACGCGATCACTTGCCATCGAGCTGGCGCCCAGGCACGTGCGGGTGAACGCTATCGGTCCCGGTGTCATCGAAGTGCCTCGCTACTTCGACATGCCGGGCTACACGACCGAGTTCGGCAACACGCTGATCCCGTGGGGGCGCGTCGGGCACCCGAGCGACATTGCCCCAGCCGTCGCGTTTCTGGCAGGCGATGGCGCCGACTTCATTACCGGGCAAACGCTCTACGTGGATGGCGGCACGAACGCGCGCATGGGTCTTTTCTGGGAGAGCCCGGCCCAGTAGCCGTACGGACCCTGTGCGGGGTGTCCTGGACCCCACGATGATCCCCGGCGAGACGATCAATCTGCGCGCGGTCGAACGTCACGATGTGCCTCTGCTCCACGGTTGGTTCAATGATCCAGCCCTGATGGACGGCTGGGGCTGGAGTGCTCCAGCTCGCTCGATCCAGCATGTGGCGGAGCAGGTCGAGGACTGGCTGGCGCGGGAGGCGGCGTTCGATCGGCCGGAGGCGCTCATCGCCGAATCGCTCGCGGGCGACCCCATCGGTCTGGTCGTCGCACGCGTCGACCGGCCAGAAGCCCGCTCCGTCGAGCTCTCGCTTCTGGTCGACGCCGGCTACTGGAGTCAAGGATTCGGAATGGACATGATGCAGACCATTCTCGACGCTTGCTTCGCCGGGTGGGGAGTCCACCGGATCGGCGTTCGTGTCGAAGAAGGCAATGAGCGCGCCCTGGCTCTCTACCGCCGCCTTGGCTTCAAGAAGGAGGGCCGCTTACGCCAGGCCGCGTTTCGGGATGGCCGGCACCAGGACGTGCTCCTGCTGGGGCAACTTGCCGCGGAATGGGCCGCCCGTGAGGATCGAGCACGTTCACCACGGTTCACTGAGCGGGATCGATAAGACCCTTGCCGGCAACGGGCTCGAGCGTGAACCGTTCTCCGAACCCGGCGATCAGCGGCCTGGCGCGGGCGATGACGGCTTTCACGTCATCACCGGCCAGCGAGGCGGCGTGATCCGCTTCGCTGCGCCAGACCTCGGTGACCCAGATCCCATCCGGGTCGTCCGGCATCGTGTTTACGATCCAGACCTCGCAACCAGGCAGGTCCGCGACGAGATCAGCGGCCTCCAGGAGAATCTCGAGTAGCGCCTCCCGCTGCCCCGGCTGCGCCTTCATGATTCCGCAAAGCCCGTATCGACTCACTGCTCCCCTCCTGATGCCGCTCGCTGCCCGGCCCGGTATTCACGCCGCCGGTCGCATGACTCGTGGATTGAGCTGGATGCTGAGCCCGAGTATCAGGCCAAAGACGATCCAGCAGAGCACGACCAGCAGCGCCACGCCGGCGATCTGGATCAGCGCGGTCTTCAGGGCTTGAGCGGTATCGTAAGTCTCCGGAATCGTCCGCCGGTCGATATAGACTGCGCTCATGCCGGCCCCGACGAACGGGATGAGCGCCAGCAGCGCCCCGAATACCAGCGTCTTCCACGCCGGTCGGGGGCGCTCGGGCGGGAGATAGGGACCCGTGGTGAAACCGAACTCCGTCGGTGTGCGCAATCGATCCATGTCGCCTCCGGTGGCATGCGCGGAGCCGCGCGGGGCGCCGCGTCCGCGATGCTACCCGACACACGCCCAGCAAGGACGATCACGACGGAAACCAGTCGTATGACAACCAGCGTGCAACCGCAACTCGCCCAGGACCCCGGCGAGCCTTTCGACGTCATCACCGC
Organism: uncultured Chloroflexia bacterium; assembly: GCA_963724295.1. Classification (GTDB taxonomy): domain Bacteria; phylum Chloroflexota; class Chloroflexia; order Thermomicrobiales; family UBA6265; genus JACCXM01. Next base: position 145,559 of record CAVRUC010000010.1, read on the forward strand.
CGCCGGCAAGCCCACCGGCCGGGTGAAATCACGTGCCGAGGTGCACCGCGACGGTGACTGGCACCGAGCGATCCACGTCTGGGTGGCCGGAGTGGACGAGCACGGCGTGTCGTTTCTGACGGTGCAGCGCCGCTCGCCCGACAAGGACACCTGGCCGGGTCACTTCGACGCCACCGTGGGCGGCCACTACCGCGCGGGCGAAACGCTGGCCGAGACCCTGCGCGAGGTCGAAGAGGAGATAGGCGTTACCCCCAACCTGCAGGATCTGCGACCCCTTGGCGTCCGCGTCTGCGCCAACGAAGCCCAGCCGGGAATCGTCGACCGGGAGATCCAGGACGTGTTCCTCTTGCGCGACGATCGGCCCTTGGAAAACTTCCGGCCTAACCCCGCCGAATTGGCCGCTCTCGTCCGTTTCCCGCTGGAGACCCTGGTGCCATTCCTCGCCGGCGAGAGTTCCGAGATCGGCGGCCAGTCACGAACGCCGGCGGCTACCCGAGCCGAACCCATCACCGCCCGGACCGACGATTTCATCCCCACTGTCGATCGCTACTTCCTGCGCATCGCCATCGCGGCCCAGCAGGTGTTGCGCGGGGAGCGCTACGTCGCCGTCTGAATCACCCCCGATCTTCTCCGCGACATGTCGGGGTATCCTCCAAGCTGGCCGGTGCATCGCCGTGCGGAGCACGGGAGTCGAAGGTGGCGGCATGGCAATTTCCCAGGAAGACCTGACGACGCTGACTGCCGACCTCGTGGCAATCGATTCGACCAACCCTGATCTGGTCCCAGGCGGCGCCGGCGAAGCGGAAATCGCGCGGTTCGTCGCCGGCTGGCTCGAGCGCGCGGGACTCGACGTCGACGTGTACGAGCTCGGTCCCAGCCGCGCCAATGTGATCGCGATTGCCCGCGGCAGCGGCGGCGGCCGATCGCTCATGCTCAACGCGCACATGGACGTCGTCGGCGCGGGTGGCATGGCCGAGCCCTGGACGCCGCGTATCGACGGCACGCGACTCTACGGACGCGGCGCCTACGACATGAAGGCCAGCCTCGCCGCGATCATGCTCGCTGGCCGCGAAGCAACCAGACTCCAGCTGCGCGGCGACGTGATCGTCACCGCCGTCGCCGACGAAGAGTTCGCCTCGATCGGCGTTCAGGACGTCGTCCGCCACAAGCGGGCGGATGCGGCGATCGTCACCGAACCGACCGGGCTCGATCTTTGCGTAGCCCATAAGGGATTCGTCTGGCTGGAGGTGGAAACACACGGCGTGGCATCACACGGATCGCTCCCGGAAGAAGGCGTCGACGCCATCGCCAAGATGGGTCCGGTGCTGACCGGACTCGCTGACCTCGATCGCGAACTGAGGTCGCGGCCGGGTCACGCCTTGCTGGGACCGGCCTCGATCCATGCCTCGCTCATCCAGGGCGGTCAGGAGCTTTCCACCTACCCGGCCCACTGTCTGCTCTCGATCGAGCGGCGCACGATTCCCGGGGAAACGATCGCCGAGATCGAAAGGCAGATCGCGGACATGCTCGCCCATGCCGCCGCGGCTGATTCCTCATTCCAGGCTGAGCAGCGCACCCTTCTCGTACGCGCCCTCTTCGGCGTGGGTCTGGATCAACCGATTGTCGACCTCGCGCAACGGCACCTCGCGCGCGCAATCGGCCGGGAACCGGAGATCGTGGGAGCCGGCGGGTGGATGGATTCAGCGTTCCTTGCCGCCGCGGACATCCCGACGGTGATCTTCGGACCGGACGGCGAGGGCGCTCACGCCGACGTCGAGTGGGTCGATCTGGTGAGCGCAGCGCGCACCGCGGACGCGCTCCTCGGCATCATTATGGAGTTCTGTGCGTGAGGAACGCGATCGAGCGCCAGGGCATCGTATGAGCGAATTGCGCGATCCCTATGAACCGATGGCAACCGAGGCAAACGGACTCGGCCCCGCGGACGTGATTGCCCGCGCTCGCGAGGCGCTGGCGCCGGTACGCAACGCGTTGGAGCGGGCGGGGTTCTATGCCTACGGCACTATTGACGACGAGAATCGCTGGGTCATCAGCGCCGACGACGAGGCCGGACACGTCGACGTCCGGGTCGGTCCGGACGGGTATCAACTCGAGCTCTGGAGCACCGTCCCGGGTCTCTTCAGCGAAGAGGAGAATGACTTCCGCCGGCGCGCGATGGAGCGCCTCGCCCGCATGAGCATCCCCGCCGTGCGGCAGGGATTCCTGGCGCCAAACCAATCCGCCTGGTGGGACGAGACCGAAGGCGGCCCCGGCGCTCGCATCGCTTACGATCTGCCATTCACCGCCGCCGACCAGGTCGGGATATTCGCTCGAGAGCGCCTGCCGGAGCTGGAGAAGCTCCTTGACTTCATCGCGACGCAAGTCGCGACGTAGGGTGACGGGGTCATCGTTCTCCCTGCCACCCTGCCACCACGAGCGGAGCGAGTCATCACCCATCACCCAACGTGAATTGCCGGCCGGGTCTTGGGGTTGGGCTCGGTCTGACGCAGGATCTCGCGGGTCACGGGAGCGATGTCTCCCTCGCCGAAGATGACGAAGCGGGCCAGGTACTTCAGCGGGTTCCCCTCGGTCCAGCCGAAGTAGGCGTGCGGTTTCTTCCCCGTCCGGTCCCGGATGGCCAGCAGCGTAGCCGCCAGCCCGTTGGGGACGGACGCGCTCTCGACCTGGAGCACCCGGAACCCCGAAATCTCTTCCCCACTTACCTTGACGTTCGAGGCGAAGTCCGAGGCATCTTTCACCGTCACCTCGAGGAAGAGCACGGAATCGCCTGCCGGGATGTGGCTCGCCTCGCGCTCCTCCCGCTCCTTGACCAGGTACTCCCGGGTATTTCGCTCGTCCGGGTGATTGGCGATCAAACGCAAGGAGCCGCGCTTGGCCGCCTCCCGGATGAATCGATCGGCGGTCTCGTCCAACTCGACCTCGGTGGCGCGTAGCTCCGTCGCGCGCACGACCCGGGAGACCAGCGAGATGATGACGATCATGGCAAAGAAGATCGCCGCCATCTTCAGACCACTTGGATTCTCGAAGATCGTGTTGAGAAACGCGTAGATGAAAATCACCATGAAGGCGCCGAACCAGATGATCGGTCCCCGCTCCTTCTTGCGCCATTCCGAGAGGAAAACCGCGACCGAGGCCGAGGTAATCACCGCCAGGACGCCGGTCGCATACGGCCCGGCCTGGGCGTTGATATCGGCTTGAAAGAGGATCGTCACCGCGAAACAGAGGACCGTGTAGAGGATGACCAGCGGTCGCGTGGCTCGCGTCCAATCGGGCGCCATGCCGTAGCGCGGGAGGTAGCGGGGCACGATGTTGAGCAGGCCGGCCATCGCCGAGGCGCCGGCAAACCAGAGGATCAGGATCGTCGAGGCATCGTAGAGCGTGCCGAAGACATCGCCGAGATATTCGTGCGCGAGAAAGGCCAGTGCGCGGCCATTCGCCTCGCCACCTTCTTCAAAGGCCTCATGCGGGATGAGCAGTGTCGAAACCAGACTGCTGGAGATGAGCATCACGCTCATGATCGAGGCGGCGACCGTGAGCAGCTTACCCGTGTTCCGGATGCGGCACTCCGGCCACCGCGGATCGTCAGTTGCGCAGCCCTTGACCAGCGGCATGACCACGACACCGGTTTCGAATCCGGATAGACCAAGCGCCAGGCGCGGAAACAGAAAAATCGCGGTCAGGGCCATAGCGACCGGACTGCTGTATTCGAGCTGAAGTGAAGCGCGCCAGTTGCCGAGAAGTTCTGGGTGCAACCCGATCTCCCAATAGGCACGAGCGAGCACCACGACGTTGAGGGAGAGGTAGAGCGCCACGATGCCGACGGCCAGACCGATGGCTTCCGAGAACCCGCGCAGGAAGAAGATACCGAGCAACAAGATCAGGCCGAGGGTGATCGGGATCTCATGACCCACGAGGAAGTGGCCGAACGGGTTTTCGATGATATGAGCCGCGGCGTCAGAGGCGGAGATCGTGATCGTCACTACGAACGCGGTCAGCACGAAGCTGATCAGCACCAGAACCAGGATCTTGCCCTGCCACCAGGAGAGCAGCCGCTCCAGCATCGAGATCGATCCGTCGCCATGGGGGCTCTCCGCGGCGACGCGCCGGTACATGGGCAGCGCGCCGAGGAGGGTCACGAGCACCAGGACCAGGGTCGCTATCGGGGCCAGGGATGCGGCGGCGAGTGCGGCGATGCCCGGCTGGTACCCGAGAGTCGAGAAGTAATCGACGCCGGTCAAGCACATCACCTGCCACCAGGAGTGCTTGTGTGCTCCCTGCTCCGATGTGTGCGGACCCTCCAGATCTTCGGGTTGACCGTGGAGCATCCACCGGCGCACGCCACCGTTTGCTGGGATCGACTTTTGTGGTCCGACCCGGACGGTTGTACTGGCGTCGACTGACACGCTGTCCCCCACGACGAGCCTTGACTGCGCCGCGCGGAATTAGGCATCAGGCTTCGCGGATGTGCAAGCCGACGGGGGTGATGGGTGATCGGGCTATTGGCTGTTGGCTGTTGGCTGTTGGCTGTTGGCTCACGACCGATGACTCACAATTCACGACGAGCCGTCTTGCCATTTCGCCATCTACTTGCCGACTCACCGACTGACCGACTCACGCCACAAACACGAACCCGGCCTCTTGGGCCGGGCACGTGCGGGAAGGGGAAGGGGTTTGGGTTCGAGAAGCGGTGGGTCTGGGGAGGACTCGCCGGCTTCTTGACCCTATCTACGTCGCCTTCTCGAGATCGGATTCACTTTCTCTCCCGCGCGGCGTCAGGTTCGCTGGTGCCATAGACCGTTTGCCTCCTCACGCTAACCAAATCGTCGGTCTCGCCTGAATTGATCCCCTGCCAGCCCAGCACCTGGCGCACGAACTCGAGACCCGCCTCGAACTCCGGCTGGACCACTTCGTCAGCTCCCCTCGCGGAGAGCCCGCTGACGTCCCCTGCGCCGGGAGCGCGGACGATGACATGGATGGCAGGGTTCAGCGCACGCGCGTTCCGGATCACCGCCTCAGTGGCCAGGAGGTCGGGGGTCGTGACCGCGACCGTACGCGCCGTTGGCACTCCCGCGCTCTCCAGCTCGGCGCGCGAGGCCGCATCTCCGTAGAGCGCGTCGATGCCCCGCTCGCGCAAGTCGCGCACGATCGCCGGATTGAGCTCGATGACGCTGTACGCCTGATCCCAGTGATCGAGCGCCGCGCCGATCTCGGCGCCCACCCGGCCAAACCCGCAGATGACCACATGGTCACCAGCCGGCGCCACGGGCGGAGGAGGTCCGGCCGCCAGCCGCTCCTGCCGCTCCACACCAGGCAGGTGCTCGGCGATGCGGACAAGACGAGGCGAGATGGCCACCAGGATCGGCATGGCCAGAATCGAGCAGAGCGCGACCGAGAGGATCGTGCCGTACTCGCCGATGTCGATCAGTCCGTGCTCGAGCCCTGAGCCAGCCAGGACGAAGCTGAATTCACCCATCTGCGCCATGAAGACCGCCGCCAGCGTCGATGTCCGGTGATCGACACCCGCGGCCAGCAGCGCGCCTCCGGTGATCAGCAACTTGCCGGCGACGAGCACGAACGCGAACCCCAACACGAGCTGCCACTGGGCGATCAGCGCGAACGGGTCGATCAACATGCCCACGGCAACGAAGAACAGGGTGGCGAAGATATCCCGGATTGGGATGATGTCGGCCAGCACTTGCTCTTCGAAATCCGTCTCGGAGACGACGATCCCGGCCAGGAATGCTCCCAGACCCAGCGACAACCCGGCCGCATGCGTCGCCAACGCGACACCGAGGGCGATGGCCACGATGGTGAGCATGAAGAGCTCTCGCGAGCCGGAACGCGCGACGATGCGAAGCAGCGGAGGCACGAGCCGGGTGCCGAGGAGAAACGCCCCGATCAGGACCACCGCGGAGATCAGCAGCGACTCCGCAATGCCGAACCCCCCGCCGCGCTGGCCGGCGATGACCGGGAGGAGCGCGAGCATCGGCGCCAGGCTGAAATCCTGGACGATGCCGAGACCGAGCGCCACCCGGGCATGCGGGCTCTCCATCTCTCCCCGGCCCATGAGCGTCTTGAGCGCGACGATCGAGCTGGAGATGGCGAACGCGCCACCGAGCAGGAGCGCCGCACCCAATGTCCAGCCACCAGCTAACCCCGCCGCTGTCCCCAGGAGCACGGTCAGCGGGATCTGGAGTGCCCCACCCAGCAGCGCGGCGCGGCGGACCCGGATCACTTCGCTGAGGGAGAATTCGACGCCAAGCCCGAACATCAGCAGCGCGACGCCGAGATTCGCCAGCAGCTGCACTCGATCCACGTCCGCCACCAGACCAGGCGTATTCGGCCCCACGGCGAGGCCCGCGAGGATGTACCCGATCAACGCGGGTAGTCCCAGGCGCTGCGCGATAAGTCCGCCGATCGCCGCCGCGCCTAGCGCAAGCACGATGTCGACGATGAGGCCAACATCCTCCATGAATTGCTCCGGTCGGACTCGGCCGACGTCATCTGGTCTGGTGCGCTATGCGTATTGAAGCAGCAATGCGGCACTTGGCGAATCTGCTCGCGCCTGAACGCGAGCCGGGGGACGACCAGGGCCTCGCGACACACCCCGGTCGATTCATACCTGGCAGGCTCGTTCGCGACTCCCCGCTTCCGGCTCAGGCGCGGAAGAAAACGATGAGCGTCACGGCCAGGAGCAGACCGAGCAGGACCGGCCAATAGGCCAGCACCGGGACCAGGTTGTGCCGGAACGCGATGAGCCTCACCTTCACCGGCGAGGCAAGCAGGATGGCGTTCAGGACGACGACGATGATGATCCCGTACAGGACGATGGGGATCGTCTCGATGTAGCTGAGACCCTGCGTGTCAACACCGCTGCGTATCTGGTTGTGTTTCAGGATGACCGCGAACAGGAGACCGCTCGCGGCAGTGAGCACCCCCGCGGTGCTGAGCTGGAAGCGGCTCTTCAGGTTTTCGTCGTCCGTCGTGAGCGCCAGGAGTCCGAAGAGCAGGAATGCCACGGCGATGGCAAAGACGAAAATGTCGAAGAATGGCCCGGCGAAATTGCGATCGAGGATGAGATTGAAATAGAGGTCGGGAAGATCGGGGTATTGGCCAGCGACGCCGATGCCAAATGAGGAGTCGTACTGCTGTGCCGAAAAACTGAACCCGGAATAGACAGGCGACCATCCACTGTAGACGAATTCGCTCTCGACTCCCGGCATCGATGTCGGACGCATCGTGGTGTACGAGGAGAAATCGGGCACCAGGACGATGTCACGAGAAAAATCGCGCGGCCAGATGCGAACCCAGAGATCCTGTTCGTCGAACGGATACTCCGCGTACTCAAAGGGCTGGCGCAGCGTTGCCGCGAAATACCAGCCTATGGTCTCGATGCCACCCTCTTCGTATCGGTACGCTTCCTTGGCATCGTAAGCCTCCTTGACCCCCTCCGCGAGCACCACGCCTCGGTCGATATCGTCCGGCACGTCGGGACCGAACCGCTGCCAGATGTACCCGGTGACCTCAACGTTATCGCCCGTCAAGAATTCCATTGACTGGATCATGACACCCGTCGGGATGCGAATGGCGTCGATCCCCGCCGGAATGTGCTGTGCGAGATACGCATCCGTCTCGGCTATTGTAGTAACCGGGGTTCCATGCCATCGATCCTGAAGTTCGGACCTTGCAATCGCCGCCCAGGCGAGAACAAGGCCCACCAGGAGCGCTATCGACCAGGCAACGGACGTCGCCACCAGCGCCGCCAAAGTACCCCGTTCTGGCCGGAAAACCAGAACGGCCAGCGCCATGATCGCAACGACGGCCAGAACAATTGTGGCGCCGATCAGGGGCGTGTCCGGTGCGGCCACAATCGAGCCATAGATCTGCAAATAGCGAGACAGCGCCCAGATCGACCCGGCCGCCGCAAGGACCAGCAGCACCGCGGCAGCCGGTCGTACCCACGACGGGCCAACGGAACGCCGTGCCGCCTCGGCCGCGGCGTCCGCACCCTCTTTCGGTGCCATATCCGGTTCTGTGGAAATCGGCGCTACGCCCACGATCGCCTCTGAGGAGAGTGGCCAGTCTCGCCACCCATGAGATGCGCCCACGGCCAGGATAGTGCAAAGAGCACGGTAGAGAGAGTGCCAGAGCCGGTTCGCGGCGGGCCAATGGCATGCTCCAGGCCGGCCTCTATACTCCGCCAATCTCGCAAGTGACCATTTCTGGGAGGAGCGCCCATGCCCGACCCGGCGACCAGCTTCGACGCGACCGCTTGGCGGCGGCGGCTGCGCGTCGCTCAAGGACTGGAACCCGCCGATCTCGTCCTTGCCGGCGGCACGGTCGTCGACGTGCTCTCGGGTGACACGTACGACGCCGACATCGCCATTGCCGGCGGTGTCATCGCCGGAGTGGGGGCCTATCCTCGGGCCCGGGAACGGCTCGATGTTACCGGCGCGTGGGTCTGCCCGTCGTTCATCGACGCGCACGTCCACACCGAGAGCGCGCTGGTCTGGCTGCCGGAGTTCGCCCGTGCGGTCGTTCCGCACGGCACCGGCGCAGTCGTGACCGATCCTCACGAGATCGCCAACGTCGCCGGGTTGTCGGGCATGGAGGCGATGCGCGCCGCCGCACGCGGATTGCCGCTCGACATCTATTTCACGGTGCCGTCCTGCGTACCGGCGAGTCCGTGGGAGTCAGCGGGGGCGGAGTTTGGACCGGCCGAGATGGCCGAGATGCTGGGATGGCCAGAGTGCGTCGGACTGGGCGAGCTGATGAATTTCCCAGGCGTGCTCGCCGGTGATGACGATATCGCCCGCAAGCTGACCGCCTCCGCGGGCAGACGCCATGACGGGCACGCCCCGGGCGTGCGTGGCGCCGCACTACAGGCGTACGTGGGAGCGGGTCCCGGCTCGGATCATGAATCGACGACGCCTGGCGAAGCGCGGGAAAAGTTGCGCGCCGGGCAGATGGTGATGATCCGGGAGGGATCCTCGGCGCGAAATATGGCCGCGCTCCTGCCCATCGTCTCCGACGCAACGTACCCACGGTGCTGTTTCTGCTCCGACGACCGTGACGTCCACACCCTCCTCCACGACGGTCACATGGATGTCACCCTACGCCAGGCCATCGCCATGGGACTCGATCCGGTGCGAGCGATCCGATTGGCCACCTGGAACGCGGCCGACTACTGGAGGCTCGACGGCTGGGGTGCGGTCGCGCCCGGATTTCGCGCGAATCTGGTCGTGCTGGATGACCTGCGTGAGGTGCGCGTCACCATGACGCTCCATGACGGGAAGATCGTGGCCCGCGATGGAGCGCTCATCGACGGACGCGATTGCCAGGAGCGCCATTCCCGACAGCCTGCGCGACAGCGTCCATATCGCGCCTCTCAGCCTGCGCGACCTTCGCCTCGATCCCGCGGCGGCGAAGGAAGCCGTCGGCGTCATCGCCGGCGAGATCGCGACCCGGCTGCTCGAGGTCGAGCCGGAGCTGCGTGACGGATCGGCCGTGGCCGCGCCGGAGCGGGATCTCCTGAAACTCGTCTGCGTCGAACGTCACCACGCCACGGGCCGCGTCGGCGTCGGCTACGTGCACGGTTTCGGGCTACGCCAGGGTGCGCTGGCATCATCGATCGCCCACGACGCCCACAATATCGTGGCGGTCGGCGCTGACGACGGCGACCTGCTGCTGGCGATCGTCACCGTCGCCGAGAGCGGCGGCGGGCTGGCGACAGTCGCCAAGGGTCAGGTGCTGGCCCAGATGGCGCTTCCGATCGCCGGCATTCTCTCTGACCGGCCACTGGCTGAAGTCGGAAGCGCGTACGCGGCGCTGGAGGATGCGGCGCGGGGGCTTGGCAGCCAGCTCCCGTCGCCGTTCGGCCTCCTCGCCTTCCTGGCGCTGTCGGTGATCCCGGAGGCACGCGTCACCGATCGCGGGTTCGTGCACGTCGGGTAATGGTTCATGGGTGAGGGTGATTCTGGGTGACGGTCGTGCGTAGAGCGCGTGTTAACTCATTCCTCTCGACCGACCATCACCTATCCCCCATCCTGGAATCCTGCGCAAGAGAAGATTGGACATTTCGTGACCAGAACTGAAATCGAGACGCAGCCCCAGACTGTCGCACCCGGCCACGCGCCCGAGGTTGGCCAGGCACTGAACGGATTCGATCCCTCCCAATTGCCCCCCGACATGGAACGGATCGACCTCAGCGACCCTGAGTATCGAGAGCACGCCTTCGAGCGCTATGAGGAGATGCGCGCCAGGTGCCCCGTGAGCCGGGCCATCATCACGAGCGGCCAGGAGAGGCGGGATCGCAGGCTATCTTCAATCGGCCACTCTGGATGGTCACCGACTACGAAGTCGGCTCGCGCGCCCTTCTCGACCGCGCCATCACCGTCGACATGGCATCGGTGCTGACACCGGAGCAACTGGGGCAGATGCCGGAGACGCCCCCGGAATTTCAACCGCTCGATGCGCAACATCCTTACCGTCGATCCACCCGAGCACACGCGCCTGCGCAAACTGGTGCAGCCCTCGTTCACCGCCAGCGCGATCGAGAAGCTGCGGCCGCGCATCCAGCAGATAACGGATGAGCTGCTCGCAGTGGCCGATGCCACGGCCGCCGAACGCGGCGAGAGCGCGCCCGACCGGCAGATGGAGCTGATCTCGCAATTCTCCTATCCCCTCCCGATCACCGTTATCTGCGAGATGCTCGGTATCCCGCCCGAAGATCGGGAGCAGACCCGGCGCTGGTCGGAAGATTTGCTCAGCGCGCAGTCCCCGGAGCGGATGGAGGAGATCGGGCGCAACATCGGCGAGTTCATCGCCTACCTGCGCGATCTCTTCGCTCGCAAGCGGGCAACCCCCGGTGATGACCTCATCTCGCAGCTCCTTCAGGTCGAAGTCGACGGCGATCGCCTGACCGAGGACGAGATCCTGGCGATGGTCTTCATTCTCTTCGTCGCCGGCCACATCACGACGGTGAATCTCATCGCCAATGGCCTCTTCGCGCTGCTCACCCACCCGGAGCAAACGGCCAAGCTGCGCGCCGATCCTGGCCTCACCACAAACGCCGTCGAGGAGATTCTTCGCTACTACGGTCCGGCCGAGACCACGACCCCGCGCTTCGCCCGTGAGGACGTGGAGCTGGGCGGGCAGGCGATAGCCAAGGGCGATCCGCTGCTGGTCGTCCTGGCAGCCGCCGACCGCGATCCCACACGGTTCGCCGACCCGCAATCGTTCGACATCACGCGCGACGATGCGAACCGGCATATCGCCTTCGGCAAAGGTGTCCACGCCTGCCTCGGCGCTCCGCTGGCCCGGCTGGAAGGACAGATCGCGCTGGAGACGCTCCTCCGCCGCTACCCGGACCTGCGGCTGGCCGTCCCCGCGAGCGAGATCACCTGGTCGCCGAGTTTTCTGAGGAGTCTGACCGGGCTGCCGCTGCTGTTCTGAGGCAATCGGATCCCGCGTCCGGCGGCCACAGTTGCCGCGGCCGACGGCTCTCAATCAGCAATGGTGAGGCCCCGGAAAGGAGATGCGAATGACCGACGATCCGCACGGTGTCCGTGATATCCCGGTGGGGACCCCGGTGGTGGGCTTCAATGGCGCCCTGCTCGGCAATGTGCGGGAGGTTCACCCGCACTACCTCCTGGTTGGACGAGAGGGCGAGCACACCGACCTCGAAGTGCCGGTCCACGCCATCCTCGGCTTCTCGGACGGGCAGCTTCAGGTCTCGGTCAACCAGGACTCGGTGACCGAGGTCGACGACGTCGAAACCGCGCACCGACTGGGCCAGGAATAGCGTCAGCACCGCCCGTCAGTCGTTGAGGCGAGGGTCGAGCGCGTCGCGGAGACCGTTGCCGACCAGGCTGATCGAGAGAACGGTGAGGAAGATCAGGAAACCCGGGATGAAGACGTTGGTCCACGACCGCGTGAAGTACTCCCGGGCGTTCTCGAGCATGTTGCCCCAGGAAGGTGTCGGAATCTGCACGCCGAAGCCGAGGAAACTCAAGGCCGCTTCGAGCAGGATCAGTCCCGGTAAGGTTAGCGAGAGGGATACGATCATCAGCGGGATGACGTTTGGCAGAATGTGCTGAAAGATGATCCGGGAATTCGATGCGCCGATGACCCGCGCGGCCTCGACGTAGTCCCGTGAGCGCAGTGACAGGACCTCGCCCCGGATCAAGCGGGCGGTGCCAGCCCAGCCGAGCGCGGCGATGAACAGCGCCAGGACATATGGACCTGGTTTGTAGATGGTGAAGGCGAGGATCAGCAGGGGCAACCCTGGGACGCAGAGGAGAACGTCGACGATGCGCATCAGCACCGCGTCGACGAAATGACCGAAGTAGCCTGACATCGCGCCGACCACGCCGCCGATCGCGATCAGGACCGCGGAAGCCAGGATGGCCACGGCGAGCGAGATACGCCCGCCATAGGCGGCCCGCACCAGAACATCACGGCCATTGGCGTCGGTGCCGAGAAGGTGGCCGGGGCTAAACGGCGCCAGGAACTGGTCGCGCAGCTCCCCCTGCCAGTAGCTGTGTCCCGTGAAGCCCGCGATCAGATCCGCGGAGAGCGCAAAGAGGACGATGAGGGCGAACCCGATGAGTCCGGCCATGCTGACATGGTCGCGGCGGAGGCGTCGCCACGCGCGCCGATACGGTCCCGGAGTGGCGCGCAGCTGGGCACGATCCAACACCGACGATTCGTGCCCGAGAAGCGCCCGACCTGTCCCGTGCAATGACCGGTCAACGCCAACCACGCCTCCCCTGGCCCTTCCGGCGGCGACCGTCGGGCTCGCGTTCGTGTCGCGGGTGACGCTGTCGAGCGCGCTCACCCGTACCGAATCCGCGGGTCAAGCGTCGCGTAGGCAATATCGGCCAGGAGGTTCGCCAGCAGCGTCAGGCAGGAGAACATCAGCACGGTGCCAAGAATGAGGGTGTAGTCGCTCTTGCGGGCTGCCTCGACCGTCAGTCGACCGAGCCCCGGCCAGGCAAAAACCGTCTCGACGATAAACGCGCCGCCGACGATTCCGGGCAGAGAGAGGCTGACCAGCGTAACAAGCGGCAGCAGGGCATTGCGGAAGGCATGCCCGTAGATGATGGCGTTGCCGTGGAGCCCTTTGGCGTGCGCGGTCCGCACGAAATCTTGCCGGATCACCTCCAGCATCTGCGAGCGGATGTACCGGGTCCATCCCGCAATGTCACCAATACTGAGGGCGACCACTGGCAGGATCAGGTGCTCGACTCGATCGAAGAACCCCCCGCCGCGCCGAGCATCAACCATCCCGCTAACTGGCAGCGATGGCAATCCCCACTCCCGAAATTGCGACGAGAAGAGGAGAATCAGCAGCAGCGCCAGCCAGAACGTCGGCATCGCGAATGCGGCGACCGACAAGACCGTCACGGTGTTGTCGAACCACGAGCCGCGTTTGGTCGCGGAGTAGATCCCGAGCGGAATCGACAGGAGGAACGAGAAGACGAGCGAGACCCCGGTCAGCAGGATCGTATTCGGCAGTACGGCGACAATGCGATCCTTGACCGGCGTCGCATTGCTGAGCGAAATGCCGAGATCCCCCCGAACGAGATTGCTGACCCATTTGGCATACCGCACCGGCACCGGCTCGTTGAGCCCCATGTTCTCGCGAATGCGCTCGATATCCGCCGGTCGAAAGCGCGGATTGCGCTCCAGATCGGCGACGGGATTGCCCTGCGCGTTGACGATGACAAAGGTCAGGAAGGTAATGCCGAAGAGCATCGGGATCGTGATCAACAGCCGCCGCAGGATAAAGGCCAACATGGGCTTGTCTCAGTAACGCCGGGCCAATAACGGACGGTGAATGTGCGGGTGCTCGCGTCCTCGTTGTGAGGACGCGAGCCGGACCATGACTGATTGGTTAGGGACTAGGCCTCGATCCAGACGAAGGGAAGGCTCCAGTACGGGCCGCCAGTACCGGTCGGGAAGAAGTTGTGCAACCGCTCTGTGTAACCCGGCCGCTCGACGCCGAACCGGTAGATGAGCACCGGCAAGTCGTTCCAGACGATATTGGACTGCTCGATCAGCAGCTCGCGCCGCTTCTCACGGTCGAGCTCTCGCAGTTGCTGGTCATCGAGCCGGTCAAATTCTTCGTTGCAGTATTTGAGGTTATTGAAGCCACCCTCGTAGGAGTCACAACGGAAGAGTGCGCCCTGGTTACCGCTGGGATCCCATTGGAACCCCTGAAGGAGGGCCTGGAAGTCGTGGGTCGTGTCGGTGACGTCCTGCATCGCCGACCACTCCATGAGATTCGGCGTCATCTCCACGCCAATCTCCCGCCACCGCTGCTGGAGCTCCGCCAGCAGCTGATCGGTTACGGCGCCGCCCCCGCTGGGGAGCAGCAGCTCGAACCGAAAGTCCTGACCATCCTTTTCGACGATCCCATCGCCGTTGGTATCCGCCCAGCCAGCATCGGCGAGGAGTTGCCTGGCCCGCTCCGGATCGTAGTCGTAGGTCTCTTCGACGCGCTCTGGTGCATAGGCGAACGACAGCTTTGGCTGCGTGCCACGGGCAACCTCACCGAGCCCGAGATAGATGTTGTTCTTGATCGCCTCTTTGTCGATGGCGATGAAGAGCGCCGCCCGCACCCGCTGATCCTGGAAGAGCGTGGTCTTCTCCGGGTCCATATTCAGACCGACGTAGGAGAAGGAATACCCCGGATAGATTTGGACCTCCAACCCCTCGGTGTTCTGGACCTCCTCCACCTGCGGTGCTGGAATAATCTCGATGATGTCGATCTCACCGGCCTGGAGAGCCTCGACCTCGGTCGCGGGATCGGGCAGGACGCGCATCACGTACTCATCGATCACCGGAAGAGCATTTGTGTCGTAGTAGTCGTCGTTCCGAACCAGCGTGACGCTCTCGCCTTGCCGCCACTCCTGGAACTTGAACGGTCCCGTGCCGATGACGCGGGCGGGATCCTGGCCGGTACTGCCCGGGTCGTTTGGCCACTCCTCGGGCGCGACACCCTCCCAGATGTGCTTGGGCATGATGCTGACGGCCCACGGCACATCGTAGAGAAAGGTGGCGAACGGCTCCTTCGAAACCATTTCGAAGGTGTCGGGGTCGATCGCGCGGTAGGATTCGAGCACTGGCAAGATCGAGGAACGGCGGGGATTCGGGCTCTGCTCATTCAGGGCGACGTCGAACGTGAACTGCACGTCGTCAGCCGTGACGTCGGTACCGTCGTGCCACTTGGCGTCCTTGTTGAGATGGAAGGTGTAGGTCTTACCATCGGCCGCGATCTCATAGGAGTCCGCTAACCCCGGCGCTATCTGACCGTCAATCGGATTGACGCCGACCAGCGGCTCGAAAATGAAACCCGTGACGTAGGCAGTGGGGTAGTCGGACGTGAGCAGTCCGTTGACTGTCGAGATATCCGACGTTTGACTCCAGATAACCTGGCCACCCTGATTCTGGGGCTCCTCGAACGCGAACTCTTCCCGCAGTTGGGCGTAGTACTCCTCGCGCGTGATCGAGCGGATGGCTTCGCCGCCGGCGGATGCCGTCTGCGGCGTCGCGTCCTGCGCGCGGGTCAGCATGGGCGCCAGCGCACCGAGCGTCCCGGTGGCGAGGCCCAGAGCGCCGGCTCCCACCATGAACCTGCGACGATCGATGCCGCGGCCGGTCAGTACCCGGTCCAGCTCGCTGGATGGCATTCGCTCTTCGGACTTTGTCATGTGACCTCCTCGCGGGTGTTGGTGCTCCGATGCACCACTACGGTATCGGCGGGCCATTCAGGATGTGTAGTTGATGCCGCGGACCAGGCGATCCTGACGTTCACCCCAGCCGCGGACTGAGGGAGGATACTACCATCATCATTTGCATAATCATCTTCGCAGGGATCGTGCCTTCCGCCAGCCTGACGGTGAATTTCGGGACGGATCAGCCTCGTGATCATGCCGCCTGCTACTTGAATCCCGACGTCTTGATCGACTCGACGAGCTGTCGCTAGAAAATGCGTCCGGTGACCGTCGGAGGCGATCGTCGCATCCAGCTTGCCACCTTGAGACACTGTCAACATTAGCGAATGAGTAACTCGGGATCTGGATCATCGAGGAGATGCCTCGCGAGATGGAGAGATTCGACGGACTTGGGATGGGATTGGGAACGCTGTCGCGATTGTCCACGGCGCAGACGCGTTCGATCAGCGCCGAGAACCCAACCGGCGAGCCGGGGCGGGGTGGCATGGCCACCGAGGGAACCGGGGCGATCCCCGCCCGTGAGCTGGGACAGGGCTGGAAGGTCTCGCCTTCCATCGAGATCGCTGGCGGCGAGACGGTCACGTTGGTTGATGTCGAGGGGCCAGGCGCCATTCAGCACATCTGGCTGACGATCCATCCCCGGCATTGGCGGAGCCTCGTTTGGCGCATCTGGTGGGATGACGAGGAGACGCCCTCGGTCGAGACGCCACTCGGCGATTTCTTCTGCAGCGGTTGGGGAGAGCGCTGCAACGTCTCTTCGCTGCCGGTCGCGGTCAATCCCGCCGGTGGATTCAACTGTTACTGGGAAATGCCGTTTCGCCGTCGCGCCCGGATCTCGGTCGAGAATCTGAGCCCGGACCCGACGGCAGCCCTCTACTACCAGATCACCTACACCCTGACCGATGTGCCGGATGATCGCGCGTATCTTCACGCCCAGTGGCGGCGGAGCAACCCACTTCCCTATCAGGAGGTGCACACCCTACTCGACGGCGTGCGCGGTCAGGGGCACTACGTGGGAACGTATCTCGCCTGGGGCGTCAACAACACCGGCTGGTGGGGCGAGGGCGAGATCAAGTTCTACCTCGACGCTGACAGCGAGTGGCCGACGATCTGCGGCACGGGCACGGAGGACTACTTCGGCGGGGCGTGGAACTTCGAGCATCCGCCCGGACAATATGGAACCTACTCGACCCCGTTCCTCGGGTTACCACAGGTGATCCGGCCGGACGGTCTGTACCGCAGCCAGCAGCGGTTCGGGATGTATCGCTGGCACGTGATGGACCCGATCCGCTTCGCAGAGAAGCTGCGAGTGACGATTCAGGCCCTCGGGTGGCGGGCGCCATTGGAAGGTCAGAAGCGCTACCTTCCCCTTCAGGACGACATCGCCAGCACGGCGCTCTGGTATCAGTCGGAACCGCACGCGCCGTTCCCGGTCTTGCCGGATCTCAACGGGTTGGAAGTGGTGTAGCGGCGGCCCGGATCCCAACGGCCCTCACCCCCCTACCCCCCTCTCCCGTCGGAGCCGGGAGAGGGGGCTTTCTTGCCGCCCGGCGTAGCTCCCTTCTCCCCGCTCCGAGGGGGAGAAGGGCTGGGGATGAGGGGCGTCCGGAGAAGGGCCGGGGATGAGACGTAAGCGCTGGGGATGAGGGGACTTCAGACAATCTCCAACCCATAAAATCGAATCGCGTTGCCGCCGAAGACATTGGCCAACTCCTCAGGAGTGAGCGGCGGCAGCGCCTCTTCGAGCGCGCTCTTTACCGCGCCGTATGACCCGGCAAGCAGGCAGACCGGCCAGTCCGAGCCGTACATCACTCGCTCCGTGCCGAAGATGTCGACGGCTCGATGAACGTATGGTTTGAGATCGGATGGCGTCCAGTTGGCCCAGCTGGCCTCGGTGATCATGCCCGAGAGCTTGCACGAGACGTGCGGCAGTGAACGGAACGGCTCCAGCAGCGCGCTCCAGGCGTCGATCTCGCCGGATGCGATCGGCGGTTTGGCGATGTGGTCGATGACGAAGCGCATCTCGGGCAGCGCTCTCGCCGTCGCCAGCGCCGCCGGCAGCTCGCGTGGGCGGACGAGAACGTCATAGGCCAACCCGGCATCTCGCACCGCCGCCAGACCGCGTTGCACATCCGGTCGCAGGAGCCACTCTGCGTCCTCCTCGTCATGGACCTGATGCCGGATGCCGACGAGCGTCCGTCCGTTGGGTTGGGATCGTAGCTCGGCAAGTGTGTCCGCGACGGCTGGGTCGGTGAGATCGACCCAGCCGACGACACCCGCCACGAAGTCGGTCGCCGCGGCGGTTTCCATGAACTCCCGGGTCTCCCGCACGCTGGGTACCGTCTGCACCAGGACGGTGGAGTCGACGCCCGCCGCGGCCAGGAGTGGTCGCAGATCAGCCGGGCCGAACGTGCGGCGAATGGGGTCGAGCTCGGCGCCGGCCATCCAGTAGTAGTCGTGCCGGGAGGGTGTCCAGAAATGGTGGTGGGCGTCGACGACCGGAGTGCGGGTACGCGCGCTCATGATCTTCTCCCTGATAGCGCAGCAGGCGGCGCAATCAATCGCGGCAACAGATTCCATCACTGGTCAGGAAGCGCATCGACCCAAAGCCACTTCACGCCGACAGCTGCTCGATTGTCGCCGAGGTGGCTCCTCCTCGTGACCACACCATCCCTTGGGCGGCGACTCTTGCGGTCGGCGACGGTCATGACCGCGGATCTGATGTCGTCGATCTCACCGTCGCGGATGGTTGTTGCCGCGGGGTGTTAGCCGAGCTGGAGCCAGGCGGACCGCTAGCAGTGTTCGACGTCGCTGTCACGGTGCTCGCGGCCGGCGACGCCGGCCACCTCTGGGCGACGACCTCGAACCCCGAGGGCGCAACACCCGATAGCCTCCTGGCCATGGCGCTGCGGGCCGGAGCGACCGTCGCCGATACGGAGTTCGTCCAGTTTCACCCGACTGTGCTGGCGCCTCCGGCGGAGCGGCGTTTCTCGTCTCGGAAGCAGTACGTGGCGAGGGCGGCTATTTGCGTGATGCCGCCAGCGAACGATTCAAGACCGCGGTCGATCGATGGACAGCACTCGCTCAGGGCAGCCGATGGATCATTTCACTACGGCTCTCTCGACGAGGCATACGCCAGCAAGGCACGCTAAGTCGCCTCGCCTGGGCACTCTGTCCTCGACCGCTCTCGTCGGCCCGGCGGCTACGGTTCTTCGGTCCTGACCTCCTCGGTGGACGGCTGATCCTCCTCATGCGGTTCCTGCCCGGGGTCGGGAGGCGACGGGTTGCCGTCGCCTCCGCTCGTCCCACCGCTCCCGCGACCGCCATCGGGTCCGGAGCTGGTGGATTGGTGGTCCCGGGCCCGGTGGTTGTGCCCGCGCTTCTTGGCGCCCTTGGCGTTCGCTTCCTTCGCGCCGTTGCGTCCCGCCTGGCCGGCCTCGACCACGGCGTCCCGCACCTGCCGCGCCGCGCGCGTGGCTGAAGACTCAACCGTAGACGCTTGCGGCCCGTAAATCTCGACCTCGGCCAGGAAACCGAGCCGGGCTGGCCCATCCGTACCGACGTAGCGGAAGCGGACGTAGCGCGCGGCTCCGTCGACCTCCAGCATCTGCCACGTACCCGGCGCCACATCGCCGCCGCGCCCAACTGTCTTCCAGTGCTTGCGGTCGGTCGAGGTCTGGAGTTCCACTGCGCCGCCGGTCCTGGTCTGGAGCCAGCGGACGGCGATTACCGGCCGCTTCGCGCCCAGGTCGAACCAGACGTTCGCCTCCGCCTCGGCATCCTTCGTCGCCCAGGAGGTGCCGGGTTTGCCGTCGCGGGCAAGACCCGGCTTGCCGGCGCCGCCGGCACCGGTGATACGGTACGGCTGCTCTGCCGCTCCCTGTGGCGGTCCGTCCGATGACTCCGCCTTGGGTAGGTCACCGTCCGGCAGGTCCGGCGTTGGTTCGGCATCGGGCTGTTCGCCACCCTGGTCCTGATTGTTCGACTCCTCGCTGCCCTCGGGCGACTGTTGGGCGACGGCGATCGTCACTTCCACCGGCTCCGAGGCGGCGACGCGCCCCTTCCGGTCGGTGGCGGTCGCCCGCAGGAGGTAGTCACCGGCGTCGAGGTTCTGGAAATCAATCTGCCGCTCGTAGGGTTCGGCGCGGGCGGTGCCGAGATCTCTCCAGCGCCCACCCTTCGCCGGCCGGACCTGGAAGGTCACCTTGGTCACCGCCGCGCCCTTGCCGTCGCCCGCGTCGACCTCGGCAGTCAGCGTCGCCTGGTCCGTGAGCGTCTCGCCCGCAGCTGGTGCGGTGAGTGTCACGTTCGCCGTCTGTGTTGGCGGCAAGTCGGATTGCACGGCCGCGGTTGCACTCTGACCGACGTGGACCGTTACGCCGGCCGAGATCCCGGCGTTTCCGACGTTGTCGAGAGCGCGCGCGATCAGGGTGTAGGTGCCGCTCTTCGGTAGGGTGTTCCAGGTCACGTGATATGGCCCGTCGCCGTCAGCAGCGCCGATTTGCTTGCTGCGGCCCCAGGTGCAGTCGGTGCCGCTGCAGTAGGCAACGTGGATTGAGTCGATCCCCGACAGCGCATCGTCGGCCTCGACTTCGATGACCTGGCCAGAGTCAACCTGAGCGTCGGCGGCGGGCCCAATGATCTCAACCGTTGGAGCCTCGCGGTCGGGAGTGACGGTGAACTCCGCCGTCGCCTCCAGGCCGGCGCCGTTGACGGCGGTCACCGACACGGGTCCGGACGCCGTGTCGCTGCTTTTCCACTTATAGAGGTGCTGATACGGATTGGTCGCGTCGGCTCCACCGTCGCGGCTGAAAACCTTCGGGAACAGCACCTGGGCAATACCAGACTCAGGGTCGCCGGTGGCCACGATCACCATGACGTTGCCGGAACGCTGGCCGGTCGGATTGTAGAAGAAGGTGTCGGTCGTGGCGTCGACGTGCTGGTAGGGCCTCGGCTGCGCCTGGCGCAGCGTCACGTCCGGCTCGGTTGGAGGCGTCGTGTCGCCGCCGACTGCCGCCCGTCACCGTGACATCGGTCGTGTAGTCAGTGAAGCCGTTGTTCTTGTCGATGATCCGACCGAGAACGGTGTAGGTGCCCGCTTCATTGAAGATGCACTCGTGGTCGGCAGCCGTCTCGGCACTCTCGTAGTCCGGATCTCCCAGCGAACCGTTGTCGCAGGCGAAGTCGTAGCGGAAGCCGGCGTCGCGGTCGTCGCTCGAGGGATCCCCCGGGTCGGTAAAGGTGACCTGTACGGTCTCGCCAGTCACCACTGGTCCGTTGTTGCCAAGCGTGGCAGTCGGCACCAGGTTGGCGACTATCACCATACCATTGTACTCCTGCACGTCCCCGTCACCGTCGAGGACCGTGCCCTTGACGTTCCGTTGACCGCTGTCGCTCGTCTGGCAGGTGGCGGTCGCCACTTCACCGAAGCCGCCGATCACGTCGTCGCCGCAGTCGAAGGCGTAGGTAGCGCCCTCTGGTCCACCGGTCAGCGCCAGGTCGAACGAGCTCCCCTCGTCGACCGTCTCGGGGACCTCGAAGGTCGCCGTCGGGAGGACGTCGTCGATCCGGACGGTGGCCTGGTATACCTGCTCGCCGCCGTCTTTATCTAGCAGCTTGCCGCGGACCATCCGCTGGCCGTTGCTAACGGTCGGACAACTCGCACTCGCGGTCTTGCCGACCGCAACGTAGCCGTTGCCGTCTCCGCAGTCGAACTCGTAGTCGAAGCCGGCAGCGACGTCGGCGGTCGACGGGTCGGTCGCCCCGGCGAATGTGAGGTCGATCGTGCTCCCTTCGTCGACCGCTTCAGGAGCCCCGAAGGAGGCGGTCGGTGGCACATTGGTGACCTCGACCTTCGTGGTGTACTCGCTGAAGCCGTCGTCCCTGTCGATGATCCGGGCGCGCACGGTCGCGGTGCTCGGTCCGTCGTCGAACGGGCAGATGACCGACGGCGCTTCGCCGCTGTCCTCATAGGGTGTGGTCCCGGGGAAGGCGCCGTCGCAGGCAAAGGCGTAATGGAACCCGGCTTCCGTGTCCGCCGCGGACGGGTCAAATGGGTCGGCGAACTGGATCGTGACCTCATTGCCTTCCGCGAGCGAGCCGCCGTTGCTGAGCTCGGCCTGTGGATTTGCGTTGATGACATCGACCATGAACGTCGCCGTGCCGAATGGAGGCTTAGCTTCGTCCTCACTCGAGCGCGCCTCGGCCACCTCTACAGTGACGGTATAGGAGCCCTCGGTGCGGTTGTCGGCGTAGACGTGTTCCAGCGGGGAGAGATTGCCTGGCTCCTCGACGATGATCGAATCCGAGGTTGCGCCGTCGCCCCAGGTCACGGTCGCGGTCCACGGCCCGTCGGTTCCGGGGTCGGAGAAGCTGCCCAGGGTGAAGAGCTGGCTGGCCCCTTCGGCCGCCTCCTGCGGCTCCGGTGCCGTCACCAGCGGCTGGACGTTCGTGACGGTAACCGCGACGGGCACCGTCGCCAGGCCGCCGTCGCCGTCAGTGGCGCGAACGTTGACGGTATATGATCCGTCGTCCGCGAAGGGGCAATTCGGTCCCGTCTCTACGAAATCCTCACCGTCACCATCGCAGTCGTAGGCGAGGGTGACCGGATCGTTCTCGCCGGCCGGGTCGCTCGCCTGCGGATCAAGGGTGACGGTCCCTCCCTCGGGAACTGGCGCCGGCGCCGGCACCTCCAGTGTCGGGTTCAGGTTTTCAACAGTCAGCAGGAGCTCGTCGGCACCGGTGCCCAGTTCCCCCTTTTCGTCGGCAACGGTGACGCGGATGGTGTAGGGGCCGTCGGCCGCGTTGTCGGCGTAGCGGTGGCTGAGCGCGAAGCCGCGCTCGGTCGGCGTCAACTCCTCGACCGGCGAGCCGTCGCCGTAGTCGACCGTCGCCACCCAATCGTCGGCGCCGGGGTCGGTGAAGGTAACGTCGCCGGAGAAGGTCGCCCCCTCGTCGATCGTGGCATCGGCACCGGCGTCGACCACTGGCTTCAGATTGGCGACGATGATATCGAGCTCGGCGGTGCCGACGAGGGGCACTGGCCCCTCCGCGGTCGCCTCGGCGACGGTCACTTTCGCGACGTACGCGCCGTCCTGGGCATAGGTATGCGCCAGGTCCGCAAGTTCGCCCGGCGCCTCGATGGGGTCGAGGGCGCTCGTCTCGCCGTCGCCCCAGTCAACGGTTAAGGTCCAGGGACCGTCAGGGCCGGGATCGGTGAAGCGTCCCAGGGAGAAGTCCTGGGCCACCCCCTCTTCGGCGGTCTGATCACCGGCCGCGGTCACGACCGGGAGCGCGTTGGCAACGTCCACTTCGAAGGCGCCCGTGCCAACGCCGCCAGAGTTGTTGGTAATCTCGACAGTAACCGGATAGATGCCGTCGTCGGCGTAGGTGTGGTCAAGCCGGAACGTCTTGTCGGGGTTGAAAGGCAGCGGCTGCTTGCCGCGCCGTCGCCGTAATCGACCGTCGCCGTCCAGCCCGACCTGCCCGGGTTAATGAACGAACCGGTGCGTGCGAAGTTAGAGCCTTCGGTGCTGTTCCCGTCCGCGCCGGCATTGACGATCGGGTTACCGGTACCGATCGAGAGGACGAGTTGCTTGGTGTCGGCGGTCGCCACCCACCCTGGCTCGATCGTGGCGAACGCACCGGTTGGGGGGGTCCGTAGGTCAGCACCTGGAAGGTGCCGCCAGTTGGTGGCTCGAAGCCGCCGATCGTGTTCGCCGCCAGCGTCCCGCCCAGAGCAACCGGGCCTGAGAACCTGATCTGATCGTGGTGCGTCCCGGCGGTAGGCCCGCCGATTCGTAAGGCGAGCGTGCCCGTAGCGGTCTGGGTGAAGGGAACCGGGATGGAGAGGATGCCGGTTGGGGATCCGTCGGCCCGGGTCAGCGTCCCCTCGTTGCGGAAGCTGGCCTCGCCGGGTCCGCTACCTAGCGTGCCGAAGGACGGCGCGCCTACGACGATCAAGCGAGCCCCCGCCGCGTTGGCGAGTGTGGCACCGCGGTGGATGAAGATGATGCCCGCACCGAGCGTGCCACTGCCGCCATTGGCGACCGTGCCAGCCCGCAACTCCTTTTGCCCCCCTCCATCCAGGATCAGCCCGCCTCTGGCCAGCAGCGTTCCGCCCCCATCCTTGATGCCACCCGTCCAGTTGAACCGGCGCGTGACCTCCAGATCGGATTCCAGCTTGAGCGTGCCCCCGCTCAGCCGCAACTCCTCCCCGATCGTCGAGGCGGCGCCGATGGTGGCGGTCCCGCTTGGGATCGTGACCACACCGGGGAAGTTGAGCGCCTTCGTGAAGGTCACGGTGCTGCGACTGATAACCTCGCCGGTGCCCAGGAGGCCGCCGTTGAGGGTCTGGGCGCCGCCGGTGAGCTCCAATGTCGTCCCAGCCCCGACGGTGAAGTTGCCGGCACTGATGCCGCCGCCGCTGAGGGCAAGACGACCGGCGTTGACCTCAACCGCGCCGGCGTTGTGGAACGCGACAGAGATGGACGTCGCCCCGGTCCCGGTCCCCGCCGTCTTGACGAGCCGGCCCTCGTTGCGGAAGGTCGCCTCGGCAGCGGCATTGCCGAGCGGGAACAGCCGACTGGTCGGCCGTAACCTCGAGTGTGGCTCCCGCCGCATTGAGGAGCGTGGCGCCCCGGTGGATGAAGACCGTGCCCGCACCAAGCGTGCCACTCCCGCCATTGGTGACCGTACCGGCGACCAGCTCCTTTTGCCCTCCCCTCCAGCGCAGCCCGCCACTGGCCAGCAGCGTTCCGCTCCCGCCCTTGGCGCCGGCATTCCAGATGACCTGCCCCCGACCTCCAGGCCGGCGGCATGGTTGAGCGTGCCTCCGCTCAACCTCAGAGTCGCTATCGAACGTCGAGGCGGCGCCGAGGGTGGCGGTCCCACTCGCGACCGTGACCGCACCGGAGAAGATCGAGCGCCTTCGCGAAGATGACGGTGCCGCCACTGACGGTCACAGTCCCGTCAACGTCGAACATGCCGTTGACGTCCGCTCGGCCGCTGCTGAAGACAACGTTGCCAGCACCGGAGACGACGTTGCCGGTGTCCACGAGGCCGCCGTCGAGAGTATGGATGCCTCCGAACTGCAGGGTTGCCCCCTCCGCCACCGCGAAGCTGTGGATTGGCGCCGATTTCGTGCCCGTGCCGGTGGGAACGGAGGAGCCACCGCCATTGAGGGTGAGACGACCGGCGTTGAGCGTGTCGGTGCCAGCGTCGATCACGACGGTACCGGCATTGTCGAAGCGAACTAAGACGGTCGTCGTCCCGGCCGGGACGTTGGGCACCTTGACCACCGCCTCCTTGACGAGCCGGCCCTCGTTGCGGAAGGCCGCCTCGGCAGCGGCATTGCCGAGCGGGAACAGCGCCTGGTCGGCCGTAACCTCGAGTGTGGCTCCCGCCGCATTGAGGAGCGTGGCGCCGCGGTGGATGAAGACGGTGCCCGCCCCAAGTGTGCCACTGCCGCCATTGGTGACCGTGCCAGCGACCAGCTCCTTTTGCCCTCCTCCATCCAGCGTGAGACCGCCACTCGTAGCCTGACCGGCGGTCAGCGCCCCGGCCCCGGCCTTGGCGCCGCCACTCCAGATGAATTCGCCTGGGACGGCCAAGGCAGCGGCCAGGTTGAGGGTGCCCCCGCTCAGCCGCAACTCCTTCCCGATCGTCGAGGCGGCACCGAGGGTGGTGGTCCCACTCGAGATCGTCAGTACACCGGGGAAAGTGAGCGCCTTCGTGAAGGTCACGGTGCTACGGCTGATAACCTCGCCGGTGCCCAGGAGGCCGCCGTTGAGGGTCTGGGTGGTCCCGGTGAGTTCCAGCGTCGCCCCGGTTTCGACCGTGAAGTCGCCGGCACTGCTGCCGCCGCCGCTGAGGATGAGTCGACCGGCGTTGAGCGTGCCGGCGCCGGAGTTGATCACAACGGTGCCGGCGTTGTCGAAGCGAACGGAGACCGACGTCGTCCCGACCGTGGCGCCGGCCTTCTTGACGAGCGTGCCCTCGTTGCGGAAGGTCGCCTCGGCGGTGCCGCTGCCGAGCGGGAACAACCCCTGGTTGGCCGTGATCTCGAGCGTGGCTCCCGCCGCATTGAGGAGCGTCGCGCCTCGGTGGATGAAGACCGTGCCCGCACCGAGCGTGCCGGCACCGGCATTGGTGACCGTGCCGGCCCGGAGCTCCTTTTGCCCGCCTCCATCCAGGGACAGCCCGCCTCTGGCCAGCAGCGTTCCGTTCCCCTCCTTGAAGCCACCACTCCAGGTGAACTTGCCCGAGACCCCCAGGGTCGCGGCATGGTTGAGCGTGCCCCCGCTCAATGTCACCTTGCCGCCGATGGTCGACTCGAGACCTGCGACAGTGAAGGTGCCGTTCGTGAGGGTGAGGTCCTTGCGGCTTAGCAGGTCTCCTGCCAGCGAGAGGGAGCCTCCGGAGATCGTCAGGTTCTCGTCGCTGCTCAGGCTCGCGATCGTGGTAGTCAAGCCGTTGTAGACGATGGTGGTACCGGAGAGGTCTGGCAGGCAGACGTGATCGCCCGCCGCCGGGACGCGGTCGAGGTCCCAGTTGCTGGGGTTAATCCAGAAGTCGGAGCCCGCGTCGCGGTTCCAGGTGATCGTCGTGGCGTCCGGGCATTCGAACGCAGGCGTCTGCGCCATGACCGGGGCAGCACCTGGGCTGGCGGCGGCGAGGAGCGCAAGCAGCAGGGCCGCGACATAGGCGAGCGGTGCCGTGGCACGTGCGGGGCGGGCGGCACGAGAAGCAATCGATCCCAGCATCATGGTCCATGCCTCGGCGCGAATCGCGCCCATCTCTATCGAGCGAACACCCGGCTGGCTCCATCGAAACATCCCGATCTCCGGATCGATGGTCACCACAGCGCGTGCTCACGCCGCGTTCCGACGCTGCTACAGCCGCGGGCGCACGCGCGCGACGCGCGTCTGCCCCGGCTGGCTTACGGCTTGCTCTCACTCTAGGGGGCGTAGCAGGCTGCCGATACGCAGAGTACCCACGCATTACCCACGCAATTGGCCATCACGGCTATTTCACCGGCCGTTTCGTCACCTCTTAGGCGCCTGAGGCTCCCTGGGCGTCGGCAACCGCGCGATGAGCGCCATGATCGGCTCAAACGCGACGGCGTTGGGTTTCTCTCGGGGGTGGACGCACCGAACGTCGAGCGGAGCAGTTCAGCGGCGCCGTGAGCAGCCGAGCTGTACCAGCCACTGGTGGGCCCAGCCAGCAACCAGCAACTGGCCGGACAGACGGCGGGACGGAAAGTCCGACGTTGAGGGGTCGAGGCGATGGCAAGCCGGGGATGAGTTCCTGGGAGGCCCTCTTACTCATTCCCTCATACGCTAATGGGAAGGGACTTCCGAAAGCTGACGGCTATGGACAGCAGGGTGCGGGCACACCGCGCCTCGTTACGAATCGTCGCCGGGCGGCGCACGCAGCTCCTCGACCTCGCGGCGCAGGTCTTCGATGTCCTGGAACTGGCGGTAGACCGAGGCGAAGCGGATGTAGGCGACTTCGTCGAGGGCTTTCAGCTCGCGCAGCACGCTCTCCCCGATTGCACTGGAGGGGACTTCGGCGGTGCCTCGGGCCAGGAGATCGGCTTCGACGCGGGTCAGGATGTCGTCGATCGCGTCCTCACCGACCGGGCGCTTCGTCAGCGCTACGCGGAGCTTCTGGCGCAGCTTGACCGGATCGAAGTCCTGGCGGCGGCCGTCCTTCTTGACGACCATCAGGTTGGCGCCCTCGACCCGCTCGTAGGTGGTGAAGCGCCGAGCGCAGACCGAGCACTCCCGGCGGCGGCGGATGCTGTCGCCCCCGCTCAGCTCGCGGCTGTCGATGACCCGGGTGTCGTCCGCACGGCAGAACGGGCAGCGCACGCTTCCGCCTCAGGCTCGCCGGCGGTGATCCGGCACCACCGCTGCAGGCCCTATCGCTCGCGCAGGAACTTGATGATCGAGGACTCCGCCACCCAATCATCCTCCGGGTAAGGCGCGCCCGGTGAGGTGCCCTGTGTCGTGGCCCGGGGCGGTGAGGAGACCGGCGGAGGCGTCATCGGCCGGTAGGTCCGCTCCGGCTCGCGCATGGGGCGGGGCTCACGCGATACGCCGCGCAACGACGAATCGAAGAAGTCTCCATTCTGCTCGAACCCGGTGGCGATGAGGGTGATGCGCACGGAATCGCCGAGCGACGGATCGACCGAGGTGCCGTAGATGATCTCGGCCTCCTCGTCGACGGCGGCCCGGATCACCTCGGCCGCCTCGCTGGTCTCGATGAGGGTGAGGTCCGTGCCGCCGGTGATGTTGTAGAGCACGCCCGTGGCGCCCTGGATGTTCATCTCCAGCAGCGGGCTCTCGATCGCCTGCTGCGCGGCGTCGATGCACCGCGTCTCGCCCGAGCCGTGGCCGATCGCCATCAAGGCCGACCCGGCTTCCTTCATCACCGTCTTCACGTCGGCGAAGTCGAGGTTGATGATCCCCGGCTTGATGATCAGGTCGGAGATACCGCCGATCCCTTGCCGCAGGACATCATCGGCCATGCCGAAGGCCTCCTCGATCGAGGTCTTGGCATCGACCATATCGAGCAAGCGCTGATTGGGAATGACGATCAGCGCATCGACCGTCTCCCGCAGCCGGGCAATGCCCTCCTCGGCGGCGCGGCGGCGACGAGTGCCCTCGAAGTCGAACGGCTTGGTGACGACGCCGACGGTCAGCGCTCCGGCCGCGCGGGCATGCTTGGCGATCACGGGCGCCGCTCCGGTCCCCGTGCCACCACCCATGCCGGCGGTGATGAAGACCATATCGGCCCCACGCACCATCTCGCCCAGGGTATCGGCGCTCTCCTCAGCCGCTCGCTCGCCGATCTCGGGACGTCCACCCGCGCCCAGCCCCTTGGTCAGCTTGTCGCCGATGCGGACGTAGACCGGAGCCTTGCTGCCCATCAGGGCCTGGGCGTCAGTGTTGACGGAGACGAACTCGATGCCGTCGACCCCGGCGTCGATCATCCGGTTGACGGCGTTGCCGCCCGCTCCGCCGATGCCGACGACTTTGATGTGCGCGAAGGTCTCGCGCATCACGTCGTCCCAGGAGGAGTCACGGGCGCGCACGGGCGCGGCGACAGGTCTGGACGGCGCTGGTGCTGGCGGTGGATCCGCGGGGCGTTCAGGTACCGGTGCGGCCATCTCCAGGGGCGCCGCGGCAGCGTCTAAGGAAGCGCGCGGGCGGTCATTTCGCTGGCCTTCCGGTTGTGGCGGCCGGCGCTGGCCGCGGACCGACCCTTGGTTGTGGGACTGCATGCTTCTCCCCCATCCCGGAACGCGAACGCCTCCGCTGGCGCTGCAGGGCACCAGATCTGCTCGTCCGGCAGGCGCACCCGAGGGCTTGTGCTATCCGTCACCGCGGGGAAGGTGACGCGCGCGGCGCAGAAGACTCGACGAACGTCCCGGGGCAATGATGTTCACCGGATTGGAGCACACCCCAACCCGGCAGTCCGGTTTGCGCCGCGGAGCAACACCCTGCCGGAGTATAGCATCGGGTCTAGGGCAACTTCTGGGTAGCGATCAGTCCAAGATCGGTCGAGAGGGATGACCTGGCGAAGCCATTAGGTGCGCAGCGAGTACGTCATTGTCGATTGTCGCCGTTGCCGAACGACCAATTGATGTCACACGCGTAAGGAGTCTTCAGTGTCCGAACTGCGCATCCTTATGAGCGGCCTGATGTTCCCCGAGTCACCACGATGGCACGACGATCGCCTGTGGCTCGCCGACTGGGGCGCGCAGGAGCTCGTTGCCGTCGATCTCCAGGGCCGGAGCGACGTCATCGTCAACGTGCCGTCATTTCCCTTTTCCATCGACTGGCTGCCCGATGGACGCCTGCTGATCGTCTCGGCGAGCGACAGGAAGCTCCTGCGCCGGGAGCGCGACGGATCAATGGTCACCCACGCCGACCTGAGCGGTCTCGCCGACCACCCCTGGAACGAGATCGTCGTGGACGGACGCGGCAATGCTTACCTCAACAATATCGGCTTCGACTTTCCAGACGGCAAGTTCGCTACCGGCATCATCGCCCTGGTCACCCCCGATGGCTCGGTTCGCCAGGTGGCGGACGGGGTCGCTTTCCCCAACGGCATGGTCGTGACATCCGACAATGCGACGCTGATCGTCGCCGAATCCTACGCCTCCCGACTGACCGCCTTCGACATCACGCCTGATGGCGAACTCGCGAACCGGAGGCTGTGGTCCGACCTCGACGGCGGCGCCCCTGACGGCATCTGCCTCGATGCGGAAGGCGCTATCTGGTACGGGGATGTCCCCAACAGACGCTGCGTGCGGGTTCGCGAAGGTGGAGAGGTGCTGCAGACGATTGAGCTCGATCGAGGCTGCTTCGCCTGCATGCTCGGAGGCGAGGACGAGCAAACCTTGTTCCTGGTCGCGAACGAGTGGGGTGGCCCGGAGCGCATGGCCGACGGCGGGGCAATGGGACAGGTGCTGACGACACAGGCCCCCGTACCAAGCGCTGGCTGGCCTTAGGAACGGGGCGACGGCACAGTGCAGCGGCGAGCGCGTGGCACAGACACCGTTTCGCGAGACGCTCCTCAGACTGCCCGGCGTCGTTCCAGCGACCGCTCCAGCGCCAGTCCGATGAGCCGGTCCACGAGCTCATCCAGCGGCATTCCGCTCCCCTGCCAGAGACGCGGATACATGCTGATGGCGGTAAATCCAGGAATCGTATTGACCTCATTGATGTAGATCTGGTCGGTATTGCGGTCCATGAAGAAATCGATCCGCGCCATGCCGGCCAGATCAAGAGCGCGAAACGCCGCAATCGCCATCTCCTGGATCTCGGCCATCGTGCCGCGGTCGATCGGCGCCGGGACCAGGAGCTCCGAGTTTTCGTCGACATACTTGGCGTTGTAGTCGTAGAACTCGTTGCAGGGGACGACCTCGCCGACAATCGAGGCGATGGGCTCGTCGTTGCCGAGCACCGAGATCTCCAGCTCGCGGGCGTCGATCGCTTTCTCGATGAGGATGCGACGGTCGAAGCGGCAGGCCTCGCGCATTGCCGTCGGGAACTCGCTCGGGTCGTGCGCCTTGACTACACCCACGCTGGAGCCCATGTTCGCCGGCTTGACGAAACAGGGCCAGCCGAGGATCTCCCCCGCCCATTCCGTGCACACATCGGGATCGCGCTCCCACTCCTTGCGGGTGATGAGCCGCCATGGCGCCTGGGGCAAGCCTTCCTGAGCGAGGATCGTCTTCGCCATCGCCTTGTCCATGCTGAGCGCTGAGCCCAGCACCCCGGCTCCGACGTAGGGCACACCGGTCAGCTCCAGGAGTCCCTGCACCGTCCCGTCTTCGCCCATGGGACCGTGCAATACGGGAAAGACGACGTCGATACCGCCTGTAAACAGCGCGGGGACGGCGCTCTCCGCGGGCTCCTCGGACACCTCTGGGGCCGGCTCGCCCGTCGCGCCGTCGCCCAGGGCAAACAAGGGAGACGTCGCCGTCAACGCGGCGAAGGGATCGCCGCCGGTGAGCCAGTGGCCCTCGCGGGTGATGCCGATGGGAACCACCTCGTAGCGATCGGGGTCGAGCGCACCCATGACGGTTTCCGCCGAGCGGAGCGACACATCGTGCTCGCTCGACTGGCCACCGAACAGGACGGCCACCCGCACTTTGCCGCGGCGCCGTTCATGCATCGACCGGTTCTCCCCTCTTGTCACTCATCGCCCGCCTGGACGTCTCCGTGCCCTTCACGTTGCCACTTCGAGTTGCAGGTACTCGACCTCACGCCGCAACTCTACTCCGAACCGATCGCGTACTCGCGCCTGCGCCGTGGCGATCAAGGCCCGCACGTCGGCTGCCGTCGCCGTGCCGTCGTTCACGATCCAGTTGGCGTGCTTGGGCGAGAATGCCGCGCCGCCGATGGCGAACCCCTTCAGGCCGCTCTCCTCGAGCAGACGTCCCGCGAAGTCGCCGGGCGGATTGGCGAACGTCGAACCCGCGCAGGCGCCGGTCGGCTGCGTCTCCTTGCGAAACGCGGCGTGCTCGTCGGCGAGCCGTACCAGAGCAGCGGGATCGCCTTTCGGCAGGAGCATGATCGCCGCCAGCACCGTCCAGGGTCGCGGCCGCGGCGCCGCCTTGATGATCGTGTGCCGGTAGGCCGCTTCCAGCCACGCCGCCGGCCGCTCCTCGATCTCGCCCCGCTCGTTCAGGATGACCACCGCTTCGAGATGGTCGATCTGCTCGGTTCCATGCGCTCCGGCGTTGTTCACCGTGGCGCCGCCGATCGTCCCCGGCAGCCCGACGCCCCAGTCCATCCCGGACCAACCCCGCTCCGCGGCGTAGCGGCCGGTCCAGGACAAGGGGGCCTGGGCCGCCACCCGCAGCCGGACGGCATCGCCTAGCTCCTCGACCTCGACCAGATCGACTGCTCGCTCGCCCGGCGTGCGTGCCAGCACGACGAGCCCGCGAATGCCCTCGTCATCGACCAGGAGATTGCTCCCGCCGCCGATAACCGTCACCGGCAGCCCCTCCTGTCGCCCCCAGGCGACAGCGGCAACGAGGTCGTCCGGAGTCGCCGCCCGCACCAGGAAATCGGCCGGTCCGCCGATGCGCCAGGTGGTGTGCAAGCGCATCGGCGCATCGCGGAGCACTTTCAGCTCCGAAGTGCCCGGGATCGTCATGACGTCCGCCCCGGCGCGACCTCGAGGACGCGGGCGCTCCGGAACGGAAGGCGGACCCGGCGGCGCGGTTTCTCGCGCCGGCACTTGCAGGCGATCGAGCAGCAGCGGTCCGGTATCGGTGATGGTGCCCGCCCCGAGCGTCAGCACCACGTCGCCCGCGGCGACGACCTCTGCCAGGAGACGCGCCGCGTCTGCCGGGTCGCGCGCGGTGAGTGTCCCGGCCGGCAAGAGCCGGACCAGATCGGCACTGGCGATACCCAGGTCGTCGGTCTCCCGCGCCGCGTAGACGTCGAGGATCATGACCCGGTCGGCGTCGACGAATGACGCGGCGAAATCGCGTAACAGCGCCTTGAGCCGGGAGAATGTGTGGGGCTGGAAGACCGCCCACAGGCGACGATCAGGGAACCGCTCCTTCGCCGCCCGTAACGTGACCGCGATCTCGCTCGGATGATGGGCGTAGTCATCGATCACCAGGACGCCGCGCGCTTCGCCCTTCGTTTCGAAGCGCCGCCCTACTCCCCGGAACGATTCGAGTGCCGCGGCGGCCGCCGCGGCGTCGTAGCCCAGGGAGACGAGCGCGGCGAGCGCGGCGGTCGCGTTCCGAGCGTTATGTCGCCCCGGAACCCCGAGTGACAGCGGCACGGCGATGTCATCGGGTCCGGTGACCCGCCACCCCTCTTCCGTCCGCTCCAGCCGCCAATCGGCGTCCGCCGATTCTCCAAACGTGACGACGCCGCGCGGTGGTGACCAGTCCTGCCGGGCCATCAGACGAGCGCAGCCCGGGTCGTCGGCGGCGATGACGAGCGCTCCTTCCGGACGCATGCCGGCGACGAACGTGGCGAATGCCGCGTCGTAGGCGTCCGTGTTGGGGAAGAGATCCGGGTGGTCGTACTCGACGTTGGTGATGACCGCGACCCACGGATGGAGATGGAGGAAGGACCAGTCATACTCGTCGGCTTCGACGACCATCTCCTCTCCGGCGCCGGGCGCGGCGTTCGTGCCCGCCCCACCTAGCACCGCGCCGATGGCAAAGCTGGGGTCGGCGCCGAGCGCGCGCAGCGCCGCGACGATCATGCCGCTGGTGGTCGATTTGCCATGGCTCCCGGCGACGGCGACTCCGCGTCGCGCATCGGCCAGTGCCCCCAGCAGCCGCGCTCGCTTCACCAGCGGACGGCCCGCGCCAAGGGCAGCCGCGATCTCGGGGTTGTCCGGCCGCACCGCCGCCGTGGCGACGACCAGGTCGGCTTCCGCGGCCGCGTCTGTCGCGCTGTGCCCGATGGTGACGGCGATGCCCTCGCCTTTCAATTCTTCGAGGAGCGGCGACGCGGCGGCATCCGATCCCGAGACGGCGTAGCCCCAGGCATTGAG
This sequence comes from uncultured Chloroflexia bacterium, assembly GCA_963724295.1. GTDB lineage: Bacteria > Chloroflexota > Chloroflexia > Thermomicrobiales > UBA6265 > JACCXM01. The sequence goes on from CAVRUC010000010.1 coordinate 179,362, forward strand.
AATGCGGGCCAGACCGCTCATGCCGATGCCGCCGATGCCAACGAAATGGATACGGGCCGGTGAGGCAGGAAGCAACGCGTCGGTTGGGAGCGGTTTGCCCTCACCCCAACTCCTCTCAGCCAACGGCCCTCACCCCCAACCCCCTCTCCCGGCTCGGAGCCGGGAGAGGGGGCTTTTGTGCTGCCCAGCCTGACTCCCTTCTCCCCGCTCCGAGGGGAGAAGGGCTGGGGATGAGGGGCGCTCGTGGGGAGAAGGGCTGGAGCAAAGGGATCGTCGTTGCTCTCATGCTCGACCCGCAGGGCCCCTACCACTTCACGGAAGCGATCGCCCCGGTCGAACTCGTCACGGAAGAGCCCGAACGAGGCGCAGCCGGGTGAGAGCAGGACGACGTCGCCTGGCCGCGCCTCGCTTCGCGCGGCCGCCACAGCCTCACCCATCCCGGGGAATGGTCCGTAGGGCGTCACATCGCGGGTGCGCAACGCCGACTCCAGGGCCGGGGTCGCCGTTCCCGCGAAGAGATAGACCTTGGCCTGATGACGCGCGGCGGCCTCCGCCAGCGGCGACGGGTCGAGCCCCTTGTCGGCTCCGCCCGCCAGGAGGTGCACCTGGCCGCTCCGCTGCGCGACGGCCTCCAGGGCCGCCACGGTCGCAACCGGCGCCGTCGCCGTCGTGTCGTTGATGAATGTCACGCCGTCGATCTCGGCGACGGTTTCCATGCGATCTTTCACGCCCTGGAATGTCGCCAGCCCGCGCTCGATGGCCGTTGCGCTCGCTCCGGCCAGCGTCGCCGCGGCCAGGGCCGCCAGCGCGTTGCGCGCACCATGCCGCCCCGCCAGCACCGATGATGTCGGACGCGGCCAGCGCGTCTCTACGCCTTGCCAGCGCCAGATGAGCCCCTCCGCGGTCAGCCAGGCGCCGTCATCTCCGCGGTCGCCCTCGCCGAACGGAACGACAGTTGCCGCGGTTTCCCCAGCCGCCCGCCACGCCTCGGGATCGTCTCTATTGACGACCAGCCAATCGCCGGGTCGTTGATGCCGGGTAATCCCCCGCTTCGTCTCCGCGTAGTCGGCGAAGCCGTCATACGTATTGAGATGGTCCTCCGCGATCAGGGTCAGCACGGCGATCCGCGGGGCCAACCCGTGCTCGATGAGGGCTTCGAGCTGCCAGGACGAGAGCTCGATCACCACCGGCGACTCAGGACGCAGACGTGGCAACTGCGCGAGCGCCGAGACCCCCATATTCCCGGCCACGACGACATCGGGGAATGCCGAGCGGAGCAGCTCGCCGGTGAGCATCGAAACGGTCGTCTTCGCTTTGGTGCCGGTGATACCGACGATGGGGGCAGGGCAGGCGCGGAAGAAGAGACTCATCTCCATCTCGACCGGGATGCCCTGCGAGCGCGCCAGCTCCAGCAGCGGCGCTCGCCGCGGCACACCTGGATTACGGACGATCAGGTCGGCTCGCCGCGGCGTAAAATCCCGCTCCTCATGCCCGCCGAGGACGAAACGGATCGGGAGTCCCGCCAGCGCCGCGAGCGGTTCGGCCAGCGCTTCCGCGGGGCGCATATCGGTAACGGTTACCTCCGCGCCCTCGCTCACCAGGTAGCGTGCTACCCCGAGACCGCCGGCGCGGGTGCCGAGACCGATGAGGGTGACGCGCTTGCCGCGCAGGTCGTGTGCCACGTCGCCGCCTCGCGTCAGAACTGGACGAGCGCCATGGCGACGCCGATGATCCCGGCCATCATGGCCAGCATCCAGAAGCGCATCGTCACCTGCGTCTCCGACCAGCCGAGCATCTCGAAGTGGTGATGCAGCGGCGCCATCTTGAACAGTCGCCGTCCTTCTCCGTAGCGGCGCCTGGTGAGCTTGAAGTATCCGACCTGCAGCATCACTGATGCCGCCTCGGCGACGAAGACGGCTCCCACCACCGGCAAGAGCAGCCACTGCCCGGTCATGAAGGCCGCGACCGCCAGCGATGCACCGATCGCCAGCGAGCCGGTATCACCCATGATGACCTGCGCCGGATGGGCGTTGAACCAGAGGAAGCCCATCAACGCGCCGGTCATCGTCAGGCAGAACGTGACCACGCCGAGCTGACCCTGCCGGTAGGCGATGATGGCGTAGGCGACGAAGGCGATGGCCGCGGTCCCCGCCGCCAGCGTGTCCAGCCCGTCGGTGAAGTTCACCGCGTTGGCCATGGCGATGATCGCCAGCGCCGCCACCGGGATGTAGAGCCATCCGATGTCGTAGCGACCGATGAACGGCAGGTAGACGCCACTCAAGCCAAGACCGTAGGGGAATGGCGCGTGCAGGATGCTCGCGGCGACGAGGGCGAACAGGGTCAGCCAGAGAAACTTGAAGCGCGCGCCCATCCCGCCCTGGCGGGACCCGCCCAGCAGACTCATGCGGTCGTCCATGGCGCCCAGGACGGCGGAGGCGACGAGCACACCGATCGGCAGCAACATCGACAACCGGCCGGCCGTGTTGAAGACGAGCGTGATCAGGACGACCGACACCGCGATCATCACGCCGCCCATCGTCGGGGTACCGGTCTTGACGAAATGGGTTTCGGGTCCGTCGACGCGGACCTGCTTGGCGGCCTTGCGCATGCGGAGAAAGGTCACGATCGGCCGCCCGATGATGAGCGTGACGACGAACGCCAGACCCGCCAGTGCCAGCGAAACGGCCATGTTCTGATTCGGGTCGACCGGCATGATGCTGTTCATGGCCGGCCCTTAGGGACGGAGGTCGGAGAGTCGGAGGTCGGAAGTCGGGAGCTGGCAAGATCGAAGCAAGCCGGCTCACGAACCGCGACTCTCCATTCGCGGTCTCGTTGCCCTGTGGTCTTACTTCCGACTTCCGACTCCCGACTTCCGACTCGTAAACGCTCCACGATGTCTTCCATCTCCAGCCCGCGTGAGCCCTTGAGCAGCACGACGTCGCCCTGGCGCAACTCGCGCAGGAGATAAGCGATCAAATCCTCCCGCTGCTCGAGACCGAAGGATGTCACGGCCGGCGGGCCAGCGTCGAAACGGCCGTCGGTCGTCGCCGCCTCCCGCGCGATCGTCCGCGCCAGCCCACCGAAAGTCACCACGAGGTCGGCGACCTCCCCCGCGCGACGGCCGACCGCCACATGCTCGCGCTCCGAGACCTCACCCAGCTCCCGCATGTCGCCCAGCACGGCGATCGCCCGCCGGGGGTTCATCGCCTCCAACAACCCGAGAGCGGACATCACCGATGGCGTCGACGCATTGTAGGTGTCGTCGATCAGTTGCGAGCCGTTAGGCCCGGGAACGATCAGCAGTCGCACCTGGACTCCCGGTTCCGCGAGACCGAGGAGCATGTCGGCCAGGTCCATCCCCGTGGCGTGCCCGACCGCGATAGCCGCCAGGGCCAGCTCGACGGCGTGGCCGCCGATCAATGGCACCTTGACCCGGTTGGACTCCTCGCCGATGTGGAGCCAGAACGACGTCCCTTCCAATCCTTCAGACTCGACGCCCGTGGCCTGCACGTCGTTGCCCGGTTCGAGCCCGTAGAACAGCACGCGCCCCCGGCAGCGATCGGCCATCGCTCGCACGCGATGGTCGTCTCCATTCAGGATGGCCCAGCCGTCTTCGGGGATGGCGTCGACCAGCTCCGCTTTCGTCTCGGCGATGGCCTCGATCGTCCCCATTCGCTCCAGGTGGACAGGGTGGACATTGGTCACCACGCCGATCCGGGGCTGGGCGATCTCCGCCAGCAACCGGATCTCGCCCAGTGCGTAGGCGCCGCCCATCTCGAGCACGGCCGCTCCGTGCTCCGGGGTTACCTCGAGCAGGGACAAGGGGAGCCCGATCTCGGAGTTGAGGTTTCCCGCCGAGCGATAGGTCGGCATCGCACGCTCCAGCACCGAGGCGACGGTCTCCTTCGTGCTGGTCTTGCCCACGCTGCCGGTGATACCGACGACGAGCAGGTCCTGGAGCTGGGAGCGCCACCACGCCGCCAGGCGCTGCAGCGCGGCGACCGGCTCGTCGACGACCAGAAGCGGTAGTCCCGCGTCGGGATGCTCGTCCGCCCACTCGCGGCTGACGAGGGCCGCGGTGGCTCCCGCGGCCGCGGCGTCGCCGACGAAGTCGTGTCCGTCGAAGCGCTCGCCGCGCACGGCGATGAAGAGATCGCCGGGCTGGACCTGTCGGGAGTTCCGCTCGATCCTGGTGAACACCGTCTGCGCTGGGATCTCGCCGCGAAGCACGGCGCCCGTACCGCGCAAGACGGTCTCGAAAGCGAGTGGCGTCATCGTCTGGCTCCCGTCGTGAGCTCGCCTGCGTCGTCCGGGAGGCGCTCCGCAACACGCAACACGGCCGAACGGGCGCGCGGGTTGGCGTCCCGCTCCGCCGCATCCGGGCGCACCGCGCGCCGCGTGACTTTTTGCAGCCTGGGGCGGTGACCGCAGACGCAGATGGGTATCTGCGGGGGACAGACACACCCGGCGCTCTCGCGCTCGATGAAGCGCTTGACGATCCGGTCTTCCAGCGAATGAAACGCGATCACCGCCAGGCGTCCACCCGGCGCAAGCACGTCGACCGCTGCCTGAAGTGCTGCCTCCAGTGCCGTCAGTTCCTCGTTTGTCGCGATGCGCAGTGCCTGGAACGTCCGCGTCGCGGGATGGGTTTCCCGGCCGCGCCGGCCGCCGAGCGCGCCGGCCACGATCTCCGCCAGTCGCGTCGTGGTCTCGATCGGCGCTTGGGCCCGCTCGCGCGCAATCGCCCGCGCGATGCGGCGACTGCCCGGCTCTTCGCCGTAGCGCCAGATCAGGTCGGCCAGCTCACGCTCCGGGAGGGAATTCACCAGATCGCTCGCCGGAGCGCCCTGTTCTGAATCGAAGCGCATGTCGAGCGGGCCCTCATGACGGAAGGCGAACCCACGCTCCGGCTGATCGAGCTGGAACGACGACAGCCCCAGATCGAGCAGGATGCCGTCAAGCGGCGCGACTCCTCGCTCTTGGGCAATGACGGCCAGATCGGCGAAGTTGGCCCGCACCGGGATGATGCGCTCGGCAATGGCTGGGTCCTGGCGCAAGGCGCATGCGCGGTCGATCGCGGCGGGATCGGCGTCGAGGGCGAGTACGATCCCGTCCGGCGCCGATGCCTCGAGCAGCGCCCGGGTATGCCCGCCGCCGCCAAAGGTGCCGTCCAGGTACGTGCACCGACCGCCTGGTCGCGGCTGCAATGCGGCAACCGCTTCCGCGAGGAGCACAGGCCGGTGGCCGGGTGCTGAGCTTGATGGCGTATTGGCAACGGGAGCAGACACGATCGTCACAATCCGGGGCAGCGTCGCGCCCCAGGAGGCGCACGGTTCGTGCAGAGGAGTATGCACCGCCAGCCTCCCTCGGGGAGAGGTATGCTCCCGCTGAGACGCTCCAGAGAGAGGCAGAGCAGATGCCCTACGCGGCGAACGACGGTCTGCGCATCCACTACGAGGTCGCAGGCAGTGGGGAACCGCTCGTGCTCTACCATGGCCTGACCGGGTCGGGCGAGCGGTGGCGAGACACCGGATACGTCGCCAGTCTGAGTGGCGCGTACCGCCTCATTCTCATCGACGCCCGCGGGCACGGCGGAAGCGACAAGCCGCACGATCGGGCGGCATATGGGCGACGCCGGCAAGCCACCGACGTCGTCGCCGTGCTGAACGACCTGGACATTGCCACGGCGCGCTTCTGGGGTCACTCCATGGGCGGCGACGTCGCGTTGACCCTCGGCCGCCATCATCCTGACCGCGTGAGCGCGCTGATCGTCACCGGCTACAGCCCCTTCGCTGCCGCGGGTGAAGAGGCCGCCGAGATGACGGCCTGGGCCACCGATCTCCAGGGTGGGATGGACGGTTTTGTCGCGGGCTATGAGCGCCGTCATGGTCCGCTCCCTGACGATGCCCGAGCTCGCTGGCTGGACAATGACGGCGCGGCCCTCGCCGCCTGCGTCGCCGCGATGATCGCGGAGTCGGACGGCAGCCAGGTCGCGGATCTCCCTCAGATCGAGACCCCGGTCATGCTGCTGGTCGGAACCGAGGAGCCATTCGCCGACCAGGCGCGCGAAGCGGCGGAACTGCTACCGCGCGGCGCGTACGTCCCCTTGCCGGGACTCGATCACGTGCAGACGTTCTTCAGCAGCGACCTCGTCGTACCGCATGTCCGGGAGTTTCTTGCGCAGACTCGCGTGTGATCGTTGAGGCACCGGCGATGCCTGCGGGAGCCTCAGAGGAGCGTGGCGAGCCGTTGTGCGATCTCGGCGCCATCTGTATCGAGGGATGATTCCACCGCGGCCCAGCGCTGAGGTGACCAGATCTCGATCGAGGCGTCGACGCCGACGATCAGGGCTTCGCGCTCCAGCTCGGCGTAGCGGCGCAAGTCGGGCGGGATGAGAATTCGTCCCTGGGCGTCGAGGGCCAGATCCGAGGCCTCGGCGAAGACGAGACGGCGGAAGTTACGCGCGTCGGCATCGGTGATCGGCAGAGCGGCGACCTTCTCCGCCAGCGGCCGCCAGGCTTCCAGGGGATAGAGCGCCAGGCAGCGATCGATGCCGCGGGTGAGGATGACGCCCTCGGCCAGCGCCTCGCGGTAGCGCGCTGGAACCGCCAGCCGCCCCTTGGCATCCAGGTTGTGCGCGTAGCGACCCAGAAACACCACTCACCACCCGGCGACACGCCGCATCCGGCACGGCGGCGACACGTGCACCCGGTCATCGACCAGGGCTTCGCGGAGAACGGGTATCGGGGATGGATGCATTGTGCCACTTATCCACCGCGAACGCCACTTATCCCCACTTTTCCCCACAGTTATCCACAATGGAGACGGCGAGTTGGCAGAGTCGGAAAGCGGTAAGTCGGTAAGTCGGTAAGTCGGTAAGTCGGTAAGGACGAGCGTAATCGAGGAGGCGCGACGCACCCTCGTTGTCTTCCCCCTCCACCCCCCTGAGTCCGCGCAGCGGACGGCACCCCCTGAGAGAGCGCAGCGACCGGCTCCCCTGAGGCGAAGCGGGCTCCCCCTCCGAATGGCGTACGTACGCGGTTACTTACTCGAAAGAGAACGAATGTTCTGGTATCATTGCCGTATCGAAGCGCCGCGCCGGGTGGAGCGGCGAGACCCCGCAGGAGGATGCCATGTTCCTCGGTTGGTACGACCCCGACCGCAAGAAGCCGGCTCGCGCCAAGCTGGCCGACGCCATCGCCCGTTATGAAGAGAAGTTTGGACGAACACCACTCTTCTGTCTCACCAGTCCTCAGGACGCCGCCGAGCTGGCCGAACCGTCCCGCAAGTTCCCCGGGGAACCGCCGGTTTCGATCCAGGCCCGCGGATACATCGCCCGCTGGACCTTCTACATCGGAGAGGACGCCGGGGAGACCCCGGCCAGCGCCGAGGAGCGCGCCGCGGCGTGATCTCCAGTCGGATTGCGCTCAAGGAAGCGGATCGCTTCTGCTAGAGTTGCCGCGCTCCCCGCGCGGTGCGCTGACCCGCGCAATCCTTCCAGGTGATTGACGCCGTGGATGACGAACGCGCCGGGACGCCGCCCAGCGGCGACCCGGCCCCCGAGCACGAGCCACAAGAGGTTCCGCGGGAAGATCTCGATCACCCGGCGGCGGATCCGCGCATCACCATTGCCGGCCGCTATGCGGTCGATCTGCAAGCGCCTCCGGCCAACGCCGGGATCGCGGTGACCTACGAAGGCCGCGATCTGCGGACGCGCGACCCGGTGGTCGTGAAAACGCTCCGCCTCGAATACCGCGGCGATCCCGAGATGCGGGCTCGGTTTCGTCGCGAGGCCCGCCTGTTGCAATTTCTGTCGCATCCCAATGTCATCCGCGCCCTCACCTTCAGCGAGGAGCGCAACGCGCCCTGGCTTGTCCTGGAGCGCATCCGGGGTCGCTCCCTGCGCGAAGAGATCGCGATGAGCGCGCCCTTCGCTCCGGAAGAGGTCATGCCGCTGCTGCAAGGTTTTGCCGCGGCCCTCGACCACCTGCACGCGCGCGGTCTGGCCCACCTCGACGTGCGGCCGGAGAACGTGATCGTCACACCAGATGGTGAGGTGAAGCTCATCGACTTCGGTGTCGCCCAGGCCGCGGGCGCCGTGCAGGAGCCCGCGGACGGCGGCGGGCTCGACAACGTCGCGTACCTGGCCCCGGAACAGGTCTGCGGTGAGCCAGTCAGCGCCGCGACCGATGTCTATGCTCTGGGATGCGTGGTCTACGAGCTCCTCACCGGGCGACCGCCATTTGGCTCGAGCGAGGAACCAGCGGCCAGGAACGCCGCTATTCGCGCTCGCCTCGAGCAAGTTCCTGTGCCGCCTTCGGTTGCCCGGGGCGGCAACGCCCTGCCGGCATGGGTGGACGACGTCATGCTGGGCGCGCTCGAGCGCGATCCTCAACAGCGCTACGGCAGCGCCGGATCGTTTGCGGCCGTGTTCCACGCCGGCGTCGAGGGAGAGATCGATGCCGAGACCGGACGGCCGCGAGGTCGCGTCGAACCGTCCCCAAGTCGCCAGTTTCCGAACAATGAACCGGGTATCGCCCTGAAGGGCTCACCAACCCTCGCATCCCGGCGCGGTAAACCGTCATCAGTTGCGGCGGGTGCGCACGATGAAGTCGTCGACGCGGCCTTTGCGCCCCTCTCCCCGAACGCACCGGTGACGTCCGCGTACGCCCGCCGGTCGCGTGGCCGCGACCTCGCCGCGGTCCGGCGGCGACTCTGGCAAGCGGTCATTCTGGCCGCGGTGCTGAATGTGGTCCTCGTCGGGGCGTTGCTGATCACCCGCGGCGAAATTCCCGGAATCTGGCAAGCCGGCGAGAGCATCCGTCCCGGTGCGTCGGTCCGGATCGCGGGCGCGGGTCTGGTGGCGCGCGCGGCCCCGGATACGGAGTCGGCCATCGTCGCCGACTTGCCGGACGGCGGGTCAGTGCGGATCAGCGGCGAGCCGGTTCAAGGCGACGACGGTCTCTGGTGGCCGGTTGAGGTCGACTCCGGGACTGGTGTCGTCGAGGGATTTGTTCCGGAGTCGTGGGTGCAGGCGCCATAACGACCTGGCGCAACGCGATGCAGACGGCGACTTCCCGACTGCCTCGGCGCGACAAGCGCTTCCGAGCACCCAGCCTGACCGCTGATATGAACCCGGTTTAGCCCCGGAAGCGCGGGTCGAGCCGTCCGGAGCGACCGCGGAGGCGTCCGCTGCGGGCCAGCTCGGCGATGACCACCGAGGGAACTCGCCACTCTCCTGAGACCTTGGTTCCGGAGACCTGTCCCTTGCGCAGCCAGGTCTGAACGCGGCCCGCCGGCACGCCCAGCCGCGAGGCGGCTTCGGCGACGGTCATCAGCGTCAGCCCGTGCTTGTCGCGGGAGATGAACCGCTCCGGTTCGACGTCCAGGGCTTTCGCCAGCTTGCGCACCGTCTCGGCGTACGGCCAGCACCTTCCGGTTTCCAGCCGCGAGATCGCTTCATGCGTCAGACCGCTGGCGGCAGCCAGCTGGATCTGGTTCAGCCCGGCCGCCTCGCGGATCGCCCGCAGCCGCTTCCCGGCACGCTTTCGGTTCTGCCGCCACACCGGCACGACCTCACCCTCGTGGGCGCGAGCCTGAGTCGCGGCCAGATCCTCGGCACGGATGTGGCGCCGGCCGTTGAACCGCACCGCGGGGAGCTGGCCGGTGGTGATCCAGCCACTGATGACGGTGCGCGGGAGCCCGGAGCGCTCGGCGGCCGCCGTGACCGTCAGCAGGTCTGTTGGCACCTGTTGCTGCTGCTCTTGCAGTTGTTGTTGCATCATGGGTATATGCTACTCCGAATTAGCGATTACTGCTTGGATGATCCGCCACATGCGGTCACGTCCCAGCGAGCCAGTCGCGGCCCGCATCTTGCCTGCCGGGAGCTGGACGGCCGCGAGGCCGACGGCTTACGGCGCATTGCGACAATGCTGTCGTTCCGTTGAACTGTACGCTGGAGGACGAATCTTGGGTTCCTGGCACCCCAATCGGGACCACATCGAGATTTCTCCTGCTTCGGGACGACACCTGTTTGCATTGTCTCACCAGGGAGCGACACGATGGATGCCTACACTGTCCTGACCGAGGCCATCACGACCAAGCAGCAGGTCATTGCTCGCTACCACGAAGAGGAGCGTCTCTTCAGCCCGCACGCCCTGGGCACCAAGCGGGGTGTCGCCCATGTCCTGGTCTATCAGTACGCGGGCGGCAGCCGCACGGGGCTGCCGCCTGGCGGTGAGTGGCGCTGTCTCAACGTCGAGGAGTTGAGCGAGATTCGGTTGGAGCCCGGCGCCTGGCGCACCAGCGAGAACGTCTTCAACCCCCAGACGTGTCTCGATGAGATCGAGGTCCTGGCCGATCCCCTGCCACCGCGGACCACGACCCGTCCGCGCCGCGACGCGGGGCCGATCTTCACTAACGGCCAGCGGTCACTATTCGGTTCATTCATTGAGGGCCGGGAGGGTCATTGCCGTCATGCGCGTCTTCATCGTTTCCGATATGGAGGGTGTAGCCGGGATCACCAAGTGGGACCAGGTCAATGGCGGCAAGTCGCTCTATGAAGAGGGACGCGCGCTCTATACCGAGGAAATCAACTCCGCGGTGCGCGGAGCCCGCGCGGCGGGAGCCACCGAGATCGTGGTCATGGACTGCCACGGGGCCGGCGGGGACTGGTCATTCAACTCGCTGATCCCGGAGCGACTCGACCCGGGCTGCGAGTTCGTGGTCCAGCATAAATGGACGGAATACACCGACTTTCTCGAGCAGGGCTGCGACGCGGCGCTGTTCGTGGGGATGCATGCCAAGGCGGGGACCCGCGACGGCCTCCTGTCCCACACGGTCTCCAGCTCTCAGTGGACGAACCTGTCATTCAACGGCGTCTCCGTTGGCGAGACCGGCATCAACGCGGCGCTTTGCGGACAGTGGGGTTGCCCGGTCCTGCTCGTCACCGGCGACCACGCGGTCTCCCGCGAGGCGCGTGCGCTGCTCGGAGAGGGCCTGACCACGGTCGCGGTGAAGACCTCACTCGGACGCTACAGTGCCCGCCACGTGCCACCGGTTCGCGCCCGGCAGATGATCGAGGAGGGAGCCGCCGCCGCGCTCGCGGACCTCAACGCCGTCGCGCCGTACGTCCCATCGTCACCAGTCGAGATCACCGTGGAGTACGTGACCCCGGATCACCTCGAGAAATACCGCTTCCTGCCGGGCGTCGAGATCATCGACAGTCGCACCATCGTTTCGCGGGCCGCCGACTGGTGGACCGCCTGGCGCCAGTTTTACTTTGTGAGCTAGCGCGACTGGTTCGCACCGAGTGCGGTTTCACCCACGCCGGCGTTAGACGGGCGCTTCCTCCCCGTCGGAGAGGCCGTTCCCGTTCGTGTCCCAGACGAGGGGATCGGTGCTGGTGGCGTAGAGCTCATCACCGTCTACGAGGCCATCGCCGTCAGAGTCCGGGGTGAACGGATCGGTGAAGGACATATTGACCTCATCGCCATCGGCGATTCCATCGCCATCGGTGTCCGCATTGTTGGGGTCGAGCCCGACTTGCAGCTCAGCCGCATCGTCATAGTTGTCGGCATCGACGTCGGTTTCACTCGCCACCGCCGTATCGGCGGCCGCGGTATCGGTAGCCACGGCTCGGCGCCACGGCTCGGCGGCCACCGGCTCGACGCCTGCCTCGGCGACGGGTGCACTCCCCGGCGCCGGCGCCGGTACGACCGACACACCAGTTGTCTCACCGGAGACGCTCACGACTGGGGGCGAGTTCTCGGTGACGCTGTACTTGCCGTCGGGCCCCAGGAGTGTGGTGCCGGAAACCGGGACCCCGTCGCGGGTCACATTGCCCGGCGCTGCCGAGGCATCACCGGTCGGCCCCAGGGCCGCCGCATCACCGTTGGACGCGGTGAGATTTTCGGTCGTCTCCTGGCCCAGCGGCACAACCTCGCTCTGCTGCTCGAGGGTCTGTGTCGGTGCGGAGGTCGCCTCCTGGGCCATGGATTGGGTACTCGCGTCGGTGCTGGGGTCATTCCAGACCAGGGGATCGGTCAAGCTCCCGAAGAGCTCCTCGCCGTCGAGGACTCCATCGCCGTCCGTGTCGGCCACCGTCGCCTCGGTGCCGTAGATGGTGATCTCATCGCCGTCCGCCACCCCGTCGGCATCGGTGTCCGGATTGTTGGGGTCCAGCCCCAGATCCCACTCCAGGGCATCGGCGTAGTTGTCGGCGTCGAGGTCGCTCTCAGTCGGGACCGCGGTGTCGGTCGCTACGGGCTCCGTGGTCTCGGCTGCCACGGGCGGCGCCGGTTCGCTGACCGGCTCGACGACCGGCTCGGGCGCCACTACCGGCGCCGGCTCCGATGCCACCGAGGGTGGCCCGATCACGGTCATCCCCGCTCCGGGTGAGATATCGCCGCAGGTGATCGTCCAATCGCCGGCGTTGGCGCCGGTGGTCGTAACGGACGGCGACGTGACGCAATTGCCGGCGACATTCCCGCTGACGGTCGGCGCGCCCGGCATCTGAGCCAGCGCTCCGCCATGCACCCCAGCCAGACCCATCCCCAGGCTGACGGCGGCAACGATGAGCCTCTTCAAGTTCATGCCAGATCCCCCCGCGCGGAGCATGCTCGTCGATCGTGATCTCGATCGGAATCCGCCCAAGCAGCGGCGCTCGTCCCTCTCTATCCATTTCAACGTCTGGATGCCGGTTGAGGTTTCCTTTTTCGCGAAGCCCACGACTCCCCAACCCACCCATGGCGACATGCGCAAAGCGTGCCAGAGGTGCGTCCAGACCGCACAGCCAAACGTACTCACTATGAAACAGATTTCACCGGTCGAGAAGTGGGGCAATGACGGTAACAACACTCGACGAGACGCCCGCCGACCGCCGCGACGGTGTTTCATTCACGAGGTTGCTCTGGGTGGCGCCGCTGACCGTCGTCGTCGCCCTGCTCGTCAACCTGGTCATCAAGAGCCCTGGTCCAGGCGATCGATCCGTCTCTGGCGGAGATGGGGCAGCTGGGACGACCCCTGATCATCCTCACGGTGGAAGGGGCGATCCTGGCCGTGCTGGTCTTCGCCCTGATGGTCTGGCTGGTGCCCCACCCGATCCGCTGGTTTCGCCTCGTGGCGGTCATCGCGCTGCTGCTCAGCCTCATCCCCGATCTGCTGCTCGGTCTTGGGGGTGATCTGCGGCGGATGGGCTCAGCGATGGTTGCCCCGTTCTCCCGCTTTGGCAGCATGGTTCTTTCCCGCCGAGCAAGGGGGTGGGCGTCCCCCCGGCGGCCCGTCACCAGGGGACGTCCTCCCCGGGCTGCCTTGGGAGCGGGTGCTGATCCTGATGCTGTTGCATGCGGCCACCGCCGTGGTCTGTATCGTGCTGCTGACGACGCTGACGCGCGACCCGGCGGTCACCGGGACGCCGGCAGCCGAACGAGGGTGACAGGGTAAGGCGGTCTCAGGGCGCTGGCGTCGCTCCAGTTGCGCCGGTCTCCGCCCAGATACGGAGAAGACCCTCGATATTGAGCGGGAGCCACTCGGCAAACATGCCCCAGGATCCGTAGGCCGGCTCCAGCTCCGTCCGCACCGCCTCGACCATCTCCGGGGAGTTGTCCGCCAGTCCTTGATCCTGGGCCGCTCGCACCGCGGCCATCAGGTCCTCGAGATACTCGCGTACCTCGGTCACGTTCGCCTTCGTTCCCGGCAGCGGCGGATGTCCGGGTACCAGGACATCGAAGTCGAGGTTTGCTTCGATCCAGCGCAACGACTCGACCCACTCCTCCGGGTACGCGTCCGGCAGATTCTGGAACAGCAGGGTGTTGACCGGGATGAAGTCGACGGCGAACAGGAGCCGGCGCTCGGGATAGAGCAACACGATGCTGTTGTCGGAGTGGTTCCGCCCCGTGTAGTAGAGCTCGATCGTCTTGCCGCCCAACTCGAGCGTCAGCTGGTCCGTGAAGGCGATCTCCGGCACCGGAATGCGAGGATCGGCGAGGGCCGCCAGCTTCTCGACCGCATTGCGATGCGAGATGAAGGTGGCTGTCTCGGCGAAGATCTCTCCACCGGTGGCGTGGTCCGGGTGGTGATGGCTGTAAATGAGGTAGCGCACCGGCTGATCGGTCACCGAGGTGATCGCCGTCCGGTAGGCCTCCGCTCGCTCCGGTCCGCCCTGGCTCCCCGGATCGGTGGCGATGACTCCCTCGTCGGTGACGATGAAGAGCGAGATGTAGCCGCTGTTGACGAAGGCATACGTATCGTCGCCGAACTGCTGCAGATCGGCGGAGAGCGCGCCGGGGGTGGCCTCCTGCGCGAGCGTGCGCCCGTGCCTCGCGAGCAGCATCGAGGGTGGTAGGGCGAGCGCCAGCTTCTGCACGGTGCGGCGGCTGAGACGCGTCTGCAAGTGCAAGGGCAAGTGCCTGGACCTGTTCATTGAAACCTCCTTATCGAGATGCTTTCTACAAGACTACGAAACCTGGAGGGAATCGGGTCTAAGTTTGACAGCGACGGGCGTCATGCTCCAGCGCCCCTCTTCCGCACGATGATGGCGCCGTGTCCCAGCCATGGACTCGGGTGCTATCTCAGATACTGCCGCGCCTTTTCTTCGAACCAGTGTTCCATCGGAAGGGGCGGGCTCAGGCCGGTGGATAGAGGGCTGGGTTGAAGCGCCGGGCGCACAGCCCCGTCGCCCGCGCCAGGTCGATGTCGTGTACCAGGAGCTGCTCCTGGCCGTAGGGAACAGAGGCGAGGCACTCCCCCTCGGGGCCGAGGAGGCTGGTGGCCGAGTCCTGGTACCGCATCGCGTAATTGACGCTGGCGAAATAGATCGTGTTCTCGACGCTGCGCGCCACCATCGCCTTCTCGTAGTAGGGCGAATCGGGATCCCCCCAGCGATCGATGGTCATGCCGCTGTGGTCGCTGCCCGTGAGCTGCGGGTGGAAGACGAGACGGGCGCCGCGGGTCGCCGCCCAGCGCACGCTTTCCGGGTAGCGCCACCCCTCGTGGCAGATGGCGATTCCGAACGGGACGCCATCGACCTCGAAGAGCCGGCGGCGGCCGTCGGGGACGTAGAACGGTTCTTCTTCGAGGGGGATCTGATTTTTCGCCTGGTAGCCGACGACCTCGCCGTCACGCGAGACGACGAACGCCACATTGTGCAGTCCGGCGGCGGATTCCCACTCCATGCCGATCACGGTCGCCACGCGGTGCGCCTCGGCCGCGGCGCGGACCTCCTCCAGCGCCTCCCGCTGCCGGCGTTGGTCATGGGCCGGGACGGGAAAGTCGCAGCCACGCAACCCGGGGATGTAGGTCTCCGGAAAGCAGACGATGGCCACGTCACGCGCTGCCGCCTCGGCCAGAAAGCGTTTGACCGTCTCGAGTCGCTCCGCGACGGACGGCACGTTCCGCACCGCGGCCAATCCGATGCGCAAGATCCCATCCGCCATGATCACTCCCTATTCCAGGTTCGGGCGCTCGCCTGACACGAAAGTTCTGGCTACGCATTCTCACATGAGC
The DNA here is from genome assembly GCA_963724295.1 of uncultured Chloroflexia bacterium. GTDB lineage: Bacteria > Chloroflexota > Chloroflexia > Thermomicrobiales > UBA6265 > JACCXM01. The sequence continues at coordinate 194,866 of CAVRUC010000010.1, forward strand.
TCGGGATGCCACGAAGATTGACTCGCCGCGATTCCGACCGAGCTTCTCACCCTGGAACTCCAGGATTGTGCTGGCGCCGCACGTCAAATCCGGCAATAACCCGGACAGCCTGGTTCGTCGGTGAAAAGAAGGAATCCGAGTCTTCTCGTTGGCTCCAGGGCCGCCCGCAACCTTGGGGCGAACAAAGACTGACACGGGGTCGCTTCGACCCCGTGTCCCAGATTTCTCCCGGCTACTAACCCGGCCAGGAAGGTGCAGCGGGTACCGCACAATCGGCGCGTTCCATGTCGTGGCAAGACGTCAGCGACGCGACACCGGGCAAAGCTGCCGGTCTACCGAGCGAGTCATCAAACGCTCGAGAGGCGTCCAACACGCTCGAGAGGCGTCCAACACGCTCCTAGGACGGGCTCGTGCAGTTGATGAGCCACTGAACGCCAAACCGGTCGACCAGGGAGCCAAAGTAGTCTCCCCAGAACATCTGCTGCATCGGCTGTTCCACTTTGCCCCCAGCCGAGAGCGCGGCGAACAACGTGTCGGCCTCGGCCCGGGTGTCCGGATCCAGGGCGATGTAGACGTTGTTGCCCTGGTTGAGCTGAAACCCCATCGATTCTGGTGCATCGCTGCCCATCAGCAGGTGGCCGCCCAGGATCGGCAGCTGGACATTCATGACCAGCTGCTTGTCGTCGTCGCTCATCGCCGGCTGGCCTTCTTGCGCCGGAGCATCCCCCATGCGAGCGATTCCTCCGATGAACTCGGTGCCGAAGACCGACTTGTAGAAGTTGAACGCCTCCTCGGTGCTGCGCACGAAGTTGAGGTAGGTGCTGGTTCGGGCCAAGTGAGTCTCTTTCTCGCTCAATCGATTGTCGGTGTCACGTGCTTCCGTCTATCCCCGGTTGGCTGCAGTCACCTTTTCCCCTGGGAATCCCGAACGTTCTTCGTCTGTGATCTTTCCTACTGTGCGTAGGCGGCCTGGAGCTCGGCGACGTCGAGCTTGCCCATCTGCAGCATGCGCCGCATCACCTGACCGGCTCGCTCGCGGTCGTCGTCCCGCAACAGCTCCGTGAGCGCAGTCGGCACGACCTGCCACGACACGCCGTACTTGTCCTTGAGCCAGCCGCAGGGACCCGGTTCTCCCCCCTGGGTCAGCGTGTCCCAGTAGTAGTCGACCTCCTCCTGGTTGGCGCATGGGATCGAGAACGAGACCGCCTCAGTGAAGTGGAACTCCGGCCCGCCGTTGATGGCCTGGAAGGACTGCCCGTTGATCTGAAATTCGATGAACACCACCGGAGCATCGGGAGTCCGGACCGACGTCGTTGAACCGATCGACATGCAGGACCTTCGCGTCCTTGAAGACGGACACGTAGTAATTGACGGCTTCTTCGGCGTTCCCGTCGAACCAGAGGCACGGGGCAATCGGCTGCGTCATGGTGGTCTCCTCACTGCTCACGCCGGGCACGCCGGCCACGCGGTGCGATCTGCCTCCGCTCTGCAGGTCGCTTCTACCATGTAGTCGAACGCGGCGGTCAGGAATCGACACGCGATCTCACGACCGACGAGCATGCCGTCGCGGCCCAACGCCAACACCGCCTAGGAAGCTGGGGTGCCCGCAGGTCTCCCGCCACCGAGCGGCTACGTCGTCCGCCGATAGTGCGAGGTCATGAACTGCTGCCAGGTCCCATCGTCGCCCAGCACGTGCGCGGTCAGCACCCGGTGGTCGTCATCCGTGAGCTCAATCACGTCCCGGTACGTCGCCATCGTCCCGTCACCCGCCATGCTGGGGCCCTCGGCCTCAAGCGTCAGCACCTGCCCCGCCGCATCCAGCGCTCCGTCGTAAACCCAGAGGTGGGTCATCATCGACCCGATCCAGGTGCCGACGTACCGCCCCTTCTGCGCGTCGTAGCCAAGGGTCATCACCGATAGGTCGATGTCACCGTCGGGCGTTTCCCCCTCCCCCTCGGCCAGCACCCAGAGGTCCCCGAGCGAGCGCACGCGCTCCCTCCCCGTGAACGTCTCCACGGGCTGGTCTGGCCCCATCGTCGCCTCGCCGTCGAAGGTCCACGCGCCGATGAGCTTCTGCAGCCAGCGGTGTTCCTCCTGCGGGTTGGTCATCGTCACTGGTAATTGTGGTGCCTCACTCGTCGTCATCGTTGCGTCTCCTTCTCGCGTGCGTGATGGCCGGCTGCGGTGCCGGGCGTCGCAGGTGGACAGAGCCCGCGCACATGTTCCTTGACCGGACCCATCGTACCGCCGAATGGGGACAGGCCGCGCCCTGAAATGGGGTCTGGGAACCGGTTGCACACGACGCTGCTGACCTGCTCGGCGTGGCAACCGTCGCTACTTCTGGGCATAAGCCTCCTCGAGCTTGGCGATGTCGATCTTGCCCATTTGCAGCATCGCCTGCATGACCCGGTCTGCTCGCTCCCGGTCCTCGTCCTGCAACATCTCCGTCAGAACGGTTGGGTTGACCTGCCAGGAGACGCCGAACTTGTCCTTCAGCCACCCGCAGGGACCCGGCTCGCCGCCGTCGGTGAGCTTGTCCCAGTAGTAATCAACCTCGTCCTGGTTAGCGCATGCGATCGAGAACGAGACCGCCTCGTTGAACGTGAATTCCGGTCCGCCGTTGAGCGCCAGGAACTCCTGCCCATCGAGCCGGAACGAGACAACCATGACCGAACCCGCGGCTCTGGGGCCCGCTTCGCCGTAGTAGCTGACATCCGTGATCTCGGAGTTGGGGAAGACCGAGACGTAGAAGTCGGCAGCCTCCTCGGCGTTCCCATCGAACCATAGGAACGGCGTGATCCTCTGGGGCATGGTGTTCTCCTCATTGCTCACGCCGGCATACCGGCGTCACGGCGCGATCTGCCTCCGACCTGCAGGTCGCTTCTATTGAGTAGTCGAACGCGGAGGTCTGGAATCGACAGTGGCTGGATGCCACGGGGACTGCTGGCCGAGTTTCAGGTCTTAGCTGAATCAACGACGCACTTGTCGCGCCTCACACCGCGCCGCGCACCCCCACCTCATCGAGATGGAGCAGGAGATCGGCGGGGTCCTCGTAGACACTGTACGCCCCGGCCGTCTCCAGCTCGGCGCGGCCATAGCCGCCGGAGAGGAGTCCAACACCAAGTGCTCGCGCCCGGCGTGCCGCCAGCAGGTCCCAGATGCTGTCGCCGACGACGATTGCCGATTCGATTTCGACTCCAAGCCGCTCGGCAGCGGCCAGGAATAGATCCGGATCCGGTTTGGCATGACGCACCTGGTCGCGGGTGACGATTGGCACCCCCTCCGGCACGCCGAGCGTCTCCAGCACCGGTCCCGCGACATCCCAGCGGCCACTCGTGGCGATCGCCCAAGGCACACCACCGTTCGTCAACGTCGTTAACAGTTCCCGTGCGCCGGGTAGCGGCCGGACTTGTGGCGCAAGCTCCTGGTACGCCTGCGCGTGCAGCGCCTGCAGCTGAGCCACCTGCTCGGCAGTCACCCCCAACTCCGTCTCTCGCAGCAGCGCATTAATGAACAGCCCGCCGCTCATCCCGATGCGTCGATGGATGCGCCAGACTGACAGGTCGATCCCGACCTGCTCGAGAGCCAGGCGCCAAGCCAACACATGCTGATAGACGCTGTCGACCAGCGTGCCATCCAGGTCGAAGAGAAACGCGGTTCCGTTACTCACCATGTCCCTCCACCTGATCCATGACGATCTCTTGACGGAGTAGCGGCGACTTAGCCCAACCCACTGCCGTGGCACGTCGCGCAGCCAAGACCCCGGCATGATGGGCAGTCGGCCGAGAGCGCTTGCGTGAGCGCCAAGGACAGTCGAGTGCGAGCCCCATACGTGCGGCGTGCATCCCTGACCGGGTCGATGCCAGTGTGACGCAATCCCGCTCGGAACGCGCCCTCCTCAGCCTGCAAAGGTCCACCACGCTTGTAGACAAGAGGGTGGCGGAGGCGATGTATCCATAGCGGGATAGCGAACGTCCAACCCGAGAGGCGCACCACGCCGGTCATGATCACGGTCGATCCAAGACAGATCGCTCCAGAGGTCACCAGTATCGGGACCGCACCCACCATACCGACGATCCCGGCCGCGACGAATGGTCCCAGAGCCGCCGCCGTTCCTTGCGCCACCTGCGTCCGCGCGACCACGCTCGCCCGTTCCGCGTCGTCCTTTGCCAGCTCGACCCCATGGAGTGTCAGACCGAGCAGGTGGCCAAGCCAGCAGCCGGCGGCGAGCGCCTCGACCATGATGCCCAGCCGGTAGTCCGGGACGACCGCCCAGAGGAGTGGCGCCGCGCCCGCGCCCACCCCCGAGAGTCCAAGCAATGCCCGCGTCCCTCTCAGAGTCCCGTAGTCGCCCCACCACCGTTGCAATCCAACCCCGCCAACCGCAGCAACGACCGCGGCCGTCGCGAAGTAACCCGCCGGGGCGTGCAACTCGTGGACGACGTACGGCGGCAGCACCGGCCGGTTGAGGGCGGCGCCAAACCAGAAGCAGAAGACGCCGCCGAGGAACTGCCAACCCGGAGAACCAGAGATCCGCCACGCATGCCGCCGGGGCACTGTCGTGGCGGGTGCGAGGCGAAACAAGCGCCACACCTGCAGTGTGCTCACCAGCGCGGCGAGCGCGGCGATGAGGTAGGCCACCTGCAGCGCCCGCTCCGTCGTTGTCACCCGCACCAGTAGGAGCATCGGCAGTAGCGCCCCCGCGGCGCCGATCGCCGCCGCCGTCGCCCGGCCCGCAAACCACCGCCCGCGTTCTGACGGGTCGCTCAGACCGGCCAGGTAGGCGATCCAGAGCGGCATCGCCATGCCTTCGCCAACAGCCCAGATCAGCAAGATGACGATCAGCACGGAGAGCGCTCCCTCGGTGGTCACGGTGAGGAGGAATGGCACCGTGACGAAGACGACTCTCGCCGCGATCAGTGCAGCGAGCGTCACTCGTGAAGCATCTTTGGTCCGTGTCGATAGGATGAAGCCCAAGAAGCCCATGCCGAGGCCAAACAGACTCGCGCCACTGGCGTAGATGGCCAGCGCCAGTGCCTCTCCCCCGCGCGTGATCAGCAGCAGGCTGACGAAGGCGGCGTTGAGGGCCACGAGCGCACCCCATGCGCCGGCCTCGATCTGCATGCGCCGGCGAATCGCCCGGAAATCCCGTTGCGCCTCGGGCATGGTCTTCCTCCAGCCTGGATTCCGCGATGGCCGACAGACGACGACCAGGCAGCCCCACAACCACTCTGGAGAAAGTGAGCCCGCGTCGCAGCGACTTCTGGTGCTACGCGGAGTCCGATCGGGACGCTACGGTGTCACATCGGTGACAGATGCCGGGACCGGGTCTCGGCGTGCAACCCCTCCGGGTCGAGCACCTCGATGTCTCGAGTTGCGGTGACGATCAGCCCGGCTTGGCGCAGATCGCCGAGAACGCGACCAACAGCGGGGCGGGTTGATCCGACCGCTTCCGCAAGCTCCTGCTGGGTGACATCGGCAACCAGGCGTGCGTCTTCGCGCACGGCGGCGAGGTCGAGCAGGTGGCGGGCGACTCGTTCGCGCAGGGAGCCAAAGGCGTTGTCGGCCACGGCCTCATAGCTCTCGGTCAATCGCCGTGCTAGCTCCTGAGCCAGGAGCCAGCCCACGGCAGGATCATTCCGCCCTAGCATCCGTAACGTCCGCGCGTTGAGCACGAGCAACTCGGCGTTCGTTACCATCTGAATGCTGGCCGGAATCGGTCCCCCGACGATGATCGGGATGCCGAGCAGATCCCCGGAACGAACATAGCGAATGGTGACGGTGCGACCATCCGGGGCGGAAAGGAAGGCGCGCACTAAACCCGAGATGACCAGGGCGCAACGAGGCTCATCGGCATCCCGATAAAGCATGCTCCCGGCGGGAAATTCGACGGGCAGCGCGGCGGCCAGTAGCTCTGCCCGTGCCGGTTCGGGGAACTCGGCAAGCAGGCTTTCCCGGATAGCTCGTTGCCGGCGCTCGGCTGTCGTGGCGGGGTTAGCACCACTCTCCGCGCCACTATCCTGACCATCATGATCGGCCGCATCGACCGGCATCCGCGGCGTCCGCACGAGTGTGATCGTGGTCATTGGTTCCAATTCCTCCTCAGAACACCGGCATCAAGGGAACGGCACGGCGCGACGAGCGCCCAGCCGCTGAGACGACGATGATTGCTTGTGCTTCTTGAATGCCTACGGGGTTAGCTGGTGGGTTCGGACCGGAAGCGCCTCGGCCCTACGCGCCCTTGCGGCGCGATTCACCCCGATGAAGCCGTTGCCGGCGCCTGCCCCACGTGGCGCGAATCACCGTGTGGGTGGATCCCCCGTCCCCCGTAGCCACATGGCCTGGGAAGTTCGGCGTGAGCGCCATCCATTCCGCTGATGCGCTGGACAGCCCACTCGCGACCACGCTAACACCTAAATGCCTGGCGACATCGTCGTCGACGCACAAACAGACCGCGACGAACTTGGACTGGCTCGTCTCGGATCGTTCCATTCCGTACGCTTCACCCTGACAGAACAGCTGCGCAATGGAGAACCTGGGGAGGTTGGACGATGACCGCCAGCACACCGGCGCCGCTCGCGCCGCAACACGCCGCGGCGCTGCTGGGGACGATGCCCACCTTCTTGCGGGCGGAGTTCGAGGCCGCTCCGGAAGCGCTGCTGCGTTGGCGTCCCGCGCCCGAAGAGTGGTGCCTGCTGGAGGTGGTCGGTCACCTGATCGAGACGGAAGAGCGCGGCTTCGCCGGCCGCATCCGGACGATCCTGGCCGAGGAGCGGCCCAAGTTCAGGACCTGGGATCCTTCCGCTGTCGCCCGCGAGCGCCAGGATGAGCGGCGCGACCCTGCCGAGCTCATGGCGGAGTTCATCAGGCGGCGCACCTCTGGTGTCGCACTCGTGGAGGCATTGACGACCGCCGACCTCGAGCGCGGCGGAGACCACCCCGAGGTCGGATTCCTGACCGTCAACGACCTCCTGCACGAGTGGATCCACCACGACGCCAACCATCTGCGCCAGATGCTGGCCAACATTCAGGCCTACACCTGGCCCTCGATGGGCAACGCCCAGCGCTTCAGCGCACCGGACGCGAGTCCCGACGGGTCAGGGTGACGGGTAGCGCCCCCGCGTGCAGCGCATCAGCCTCGCTGTGACCCTTGCCCGTCTCTGAACAACGGAGCTGTGGGTCCCGTGAGCGACGTTAGGCCGGCAATCACCCGCCGGGTCTCGCCTGGGACTTTGACCCGGGCAGGGTGTCATTCCGACGGACTTGCAGGAGGAATCTCGTCAGTCGTGGTGAGCCCCGGAACACGAGATTCCTCGCTGGCGGGCTCGGAATGACACCTTGGACCTGACGCTTTAGGTTGAAGCGCCAATGGGCTCGCAGCCGATCCCGTCGCCGTCGTGATCGAGGCGCTGCGGATCGGGCGCCAAGACTTCGAACCGGCGCTCGCCGGTGACCGCGCAGCCCTGGTCGAACGGCGGTCCCGGCGGAATGCAGGTGCGCTCCTCCGGGTAGGCCGGATCGCACCCAGTCCTCTCCGGTGCTTTCGGTTCAGGGGTGGGCGTCACTGCTGGGAGCGATGCGACAGCCCGTTGCGGTTCGAGGGCTGGCAATGAGGCGGCCGCATACCCGGCGCGGGGCGGCGCGGGCATCTCTGGCGGCGTGACCGTTGGTAACGTCGCGATCGATCGCGGCAGTGACGAAGGCTCTTCGATCGACATGCCGTACGTCGCGTCCTGAACCGCGACCGGACGCGCCCACTCGTTGGCCAGCGTGCCGAAGAGGCCATAGCCGGCGAGACTGAGCGCTATGAGCACGACGCGGGTATTCAAGGAGTGCCCCCTGCGAGGACCGAAGCCAATCCTGTACCGGGCTGATAAGCAGGAACCGCGCCATCTCATCGTTGCTATGCGCGTGGCAGAAGCGCGACCGGCTTGAGCCCGTACCGCCAGCCTGCAAGCTCTGAGCAAGGCCCGCGTTGACCGCGGTCCCAGGTCGTATCCTTTCCCGAAGAACGTATCTGGCCAGGCTCGGTCCCGGCTATGAGGGTTGAACGCAAACATTGAACGTGAAGGCAATGACGCAGCGCCCGCGAGTCGTGCTCATCTCAACGTATGAGCTCGGGCACCAGCCGTTCGGTCTGGCATCGCCCGCGGCCTGGCTGCGCGAGGTGGGGGCTCAGGTCACCTGCCTCGACCTCGCCGTCGAGCGCCTGGATGAGGCGGCGATCGCCGCCGCGGATCTGGTGGCGTTCTACGTGCCAATGCACACCGCCACCCGCCTGGCCGCCAGCTTCGTCGAACGAGTGACGCGGATAAACCCGAACGCGCACCTCTGCTTCTATGGCCTGTACGCGCCGGTCAACGAGGAGTACCTGCGCGGTCTCGGCGCCGGGACCATCCTCGGTGGTGAGTTCGAAGAAGGGCTGGTCGCGCTGGTCGAGCGGCTCTCCGCCGCTGACACACTCCCCTCCCCACAGCCGGCACAACCCGAACCGACCATCTCCCTGACCAGGCAGCAGTTCCTCGTCCCGGATCGTAGCCAGCTACCCGGTCTGGAGCGGTACGCGCACGTCAAGCTGCCCGATGGCAGCTCGCGCATCGCCGGCTACACCGAGGCCAGCCGGGGCTGCAAGCATCTCTGCCGCCATTGCCCGATCGTCCCGGTCTATGGCGGCCGGTTCTTCATCGTGCAACCGGACGTCGTGCTGGAGGACATCGCGCGTCAGGTCGAGGCCGGAGCAGAGCACATTACCTTCGGCGACCCCGATTTCTTCAACGGTCCCACCCACGCCATGCGCATCGTCGAGGAGCTGCACCGGCGGTTCCCGCAACTCACTTATGACGTGATCATCAAGGTCGAGCACTTGCTCAAGCACGCCGGGCATCTGCCGGGGCTGCGCGACACGGGCTGTCTCTTCATCACCAGCGCGGTCGAAGCCGTCGACGACCGGATCCTGGAGATCTTCGACAAGCGTCACACCCGCGAGGAGTTCGTCCGTGCCGTCTCGCTTTGTCGCGAGGTGGGGCTGAACCTCAATCCGACCTTCGTCACCTTCAACCCCTGGATCACTCTCGCCGGCTATCGGGATCTGCTCTCGACCATCCTCGAGCTCGACCTGGTCGGCAATGTCTCCCCGATCCAGTACGCGATCCGCCTCCTCATCCCGCGCGGCTCGCGGCTGCTGGAGCTGCCCCTGGTGCAGGAGTTCGTTGGCGATTTCGACCCGGAGGCCCTGGCCTACCCATGGACGCATCCCGACCCCCGCATGGACCGCCTGCACGCGGATGTCCTCGCCGTCGTGGGCGGCAACCAGACCACTGTCGAGGATCGCTACGCCATCTTCGCCAGGGTCTGGGAGCTGACCGAAGCCGCCGGTGAGGCCAACTCGAGCGATTCCTTCGCATTGGTTGCCACCGGCGTCCGCAGCCGCGAGCCGATCCCCCACTTGAGCGAACCCTGGTACTGCTGAGCGGAGCCAACCGCGGAGCAGTTCGCTCCCGACCGCGTCTAGAACCCTGCAAGTGCAAGAAAGCGATCCAGGACGAGCCGATGACACCCGCGGTTGCAAGGGCAAGCCGCGGGGTATCGCGAGGAGGCAGAGCATGAGCGTGGCAGCGAACGGGGGCGCGAACCCCGGACGGGACACCGCCTGGTCCCGGCGGAGAGCGTTGCAATCGGCAGGCGCGGCGTTGGTGACCGCCGCCGGGATCGCGGAGCACGCTCAGGACGCCGCCGCACAAAGCCCAACAGGGTCTGCCAGCCGCCGCTACCCCCGCGATCCCGGCGGACCTCAAGTTCAAAGTTGTCCTTCATGCCGCCGAAGTCGAGAACTGGCCCTACGTCCTCTCCAACGTGAAGAATCTGACCCAGGAGTGGCCGCAGGCGCAGCTGCGGGTCGTCGTCGATGGGTCGGCGGTCGCCAGCTTGCAAGGGGCAAACAATTTGACGACGGAACTGGCCCAGCTCGCCGAGGCCGGTGTCCAATTGCAGGTCTGTCCGAATGCGCTCCACGAACATGGGATCGATCCGGGCACGATTCCCACGTTCGCCCAGACGAATCTGGGCGGCGTGGTGGCCCTGGTATTGGCCCAACATGAAGGATTCGCGTACGTCAAGCCATAGCAGCCGGTCGCGCTACTGCTGACGGACAGACGAGCCACCCTGCGCCGTCCGTCCCGCATCCGGGCCAGGGAAGACTCGCCGAGCCGTGGCAACTGCTCGTGGAGGAAAGGGGAAATCGAGCGTGGGCGTCTATGACGAGCTCGGGCTGCGCACGGTCATCAACGCGAGCGGAACCCTGACCCGCCTCGGCGGCAGCCGCATGGCCCCGGAGGTCCTGGCGGCGATGGCCGACGCCGCGGCTTCGTTCGTTCCGATCGACGCCTTGCAGGCGCGGGCCGGCGAGGTCATCGCCGAGGTCACCGGCGCCGAGACCGGCTACGTGGTGAGCGGGGCGGCCGCGGGGCTCTCGTTGGGGGTCGCCGCCTGTGTGGCCGGGATGGACGTGGCGGCGATGGACCGCCTGCCGGACACGTCCGGATTGAAGGACGAGGTGGTCGTCCAGCGCGGCCACCGCAACGCCTACGACCACGCCATTCGGGCCGTCGGGGTGCGCATGGTCGAGGTTGGCTATCTGGGCTACCCCGGCGCCGGAGGCACGAGCCCCTGGCAAATCGCCGCGGCGATCACCGAGCGGACGGCGGCGGTCGCCTGCCCGATCCTCGATACCCCCGGCACGGTGCCGCTGCCCGAGGTCTGCCGGATCGCGCACGAGGGCGGCGTCCCGGTGATTGTCGATGCCGCCGCCGAGCTGCCGCCGCGCGCGAACTTGCGCCGGTTCATCGCGGAGGGCGCGGATCTGGTCGTCTTCTCGGGAGGCAAAGCGATCGGCGGACCGCAGGCCAGCGGTATCCTCGCCGGCCGGGCAGACCTGATCGCCTCCGTCGCGCTCCAGCATCAGGATATGGATGTGCGCCCGGAGACCTGGTCGTGGCGCCCGCTGCTCGAATCGGGTCACCTGTCCGGAGTGCCGCACCAGGGGTTCGGGCGTTCGATGAAGGTCGGACGGGAGGAGATCGTCGGACTCATCACCGCCCTTCGTCGCTTTGCCGCCGGCAGTGACGAGGAGGACCTGCAGCGCTGGCAACGGTGCCTCGACCCGATCGAGCAGGCGCTGGAGGGCATTTCGGGCATTCGCGTCAGCCGCCAGCTGTCGCATCGCAAACCGGTCCCATCATTGTGGATCGAGCTGGACGGCGACTCCACGGCGGCCCGTGCCTACGATCTCGTCAACCGGCTGCTGGGCGGCGAGCCTGCCATCGCCATCGACCAGTCGTACGCGGAGCATGGGCGACTGTCGATCAATCCACAGGGATTGACCGCGGAGGAGGCGACGGCGGTAGCCCGGCGCCTGCGCGAGGAACTACGAGGGTGATAGGGTGATGACTCGCTACGCTCGTGGTGATAGGGTAAAAGGGTCGTTGTTCGCTGCGCTCACGGTGGCAGGGTGAGCAGGAAGAACGATTCCCGATCACCCCGCCACCCTGCCACCCTGCCACCCATCGCCCCCGGTGATCCGACCCGGTGCGCGATCGCGTATGGTCAAGTAGACAGGTGCGATGACCGACCTGGGACCTGGAGACGACGAGCTCATCGCGGCCGTTGCCCGCGGAGACCAGCCAGCGCTCCTGGCGCTGTATGACCGGCATGGGCGGATGGGCTATGGCCTCGCCTACCGCATTCTCGGCGATGCCGGGGCGGCGGAGGAGGCGGTGCAAGACGCATACCTGCGCATCTGGCGCCGGGCCTCGACATTCGATGCCTCGCGCGGCGGTGCACGCTCCTGGCTGCTGACCATCGTCCATCACTGCGCCATCGATCTGCTGCGGCGCCGAGCCGGCGCGCCTCCTGTCGTGGCCGGGCTCGACGAGATGGCCGATCGGCGGTCGGTGCCCGACGCCTGGAGCGAGGTGTCGGGTCGAATCGAGAGCGAGCGGGTGCGCACGGCGGTGGAGACGCTCCCCGGCGAGCAACGGCGCGCGATCGAGATGGCGTTTTTCGATGGTCTCACCCACCGCGAGATCGCGGAACGCGACGGTTTGCCCCTGGGAACGGTGAAAGGCCGCCTGCGCCTCGGATTGAAGCGGCTCTCAGGTCTGTTGGCGGAACCGGCGCCTGGGGTGACCGGTCCGGCGGAGCTCAATCGTGGAACCTAACCTGCCAGTGGCCAGACACGCCGCAACGCGCGACCTGCTCGGAGCCTTCGCTCTGGGCGCGGTCGATGCCGAAGAAGCCGCCACGGTGCGGGCGCACCTGGCGACGTGCGCGGAGTGCCAGGCGGAGATGGCCGAGCTGTGGCTTGCCGTCGACAGCCTCCCCGGCATGATCGAGCCGATGGAGCCTTCACCCGCCCTGCGCGACCGCATCGCGGCGGCGATCGTGGCGGAGGCGGCATCCCCTGCACCGGCTCCGCCAGCTCCCTCCGCAGCGGCTGTAGCCGAGCCAGTGCCCACCATCGCCCCGGCGCCACCTGCGCCCGAGCCGATCCGGAAGCCCGCGTCCTTCTGGTCGAGGGCAACCCCCTGGGCCGCCGCGGCGGCCATCTTGCTCCTGCTTTCGGCCGGGTTGCTCGTCTGGAACCTGCGCTTGCGAGAGCAGCTACGCCACCGCACCGGTCGCGGAGACGATCGCTCTCGCGCCCACGGACGTGGCGCCCGGGGCCCGCGGCGAGGTGACCTATCTCCCGCAGGACGAGCTCTTCATGCTCGACGTGCGCGACCTTCCCCCGCTGGAACCCGATCAGGTCTACGAGGTCTGGCTGATCGGGGCCGAGGGCCCGGTACCAGCCGGGGTCTTCGACCAGCCGACGGACCAGCACGCCATCGTCGCCGACCGCGACCTCTACGACACGCTGGCCATCACCGCCGAACCCGGCCCGCTGGGCACCGAAGCCCCGACCGGCGAGATCGTGGCCACGGCGCCAATTTAGCGTTCCGCACAGGAGGGTCATCGTCGCTTGGGAGCGGCGCTGATCCGGCGCTGATCGCGCTCACCAAGCACTGACTCGCCATCGAGCCGGCGTCCTTCGCTGAACTCACCCACGACCTGATCGCCGAGCTGACCGGCGTGCCATTCGGCACGGTCAAGAGACGCGTCCGTCTCGGGCTGTGCCGTCTCCGTACCCCTTGCAGGTTCGCGTGCCCTACTCCCGGGAACCTCGCCCATTCAGATGCAAGCGGCCTGAATGATCCAGCACTCGCCGAGACCCCGTATGACCGAGCGACGTTGATCGCACCCGACAGCGATTGGTGGCGCAAGCCGCCCGGAGGACTCACCGCATGGATGGCCAACGAATGGCACGGATGCGCGCTCCGTCTGTTCGCCGGCTCAGGGAGGGCGGTCTCCCCCGCAGCGAACGCGGAGTCGAAAGCGGTGGCCCAAGGCACACCGCGGCCAGGCGTCTACAACAGCGTGGACACGACGCTCGAACTTGCAGAGGAGATATCCATCATGCACCTGCGAACCGCAACCCATCTTGGTCTGGCTCTCACAGCCATGGTCGGGATGTCCTCGGTCTTCAATCTGGGCGCTCCGCCAAGCGGCGCGTCGAGTCACCGCGAAGCTCCCCTCATCAGCCAGGATCCGGTGGCCGACGCCACCGATCTCTACGCGTTCGTCAGCCCTGACGATCCGGATACGGTCACCCTGATCGCCAACTACTACCCGATGCAGGATCCGGCCGGGTTCCCCAACTTCTATCGCTTCGGCGACGACGTCACCTACCGCATCAACATCGATAACAACGGCGATGCGGTCGAGGACATCTTCTACCAGTGGGACTTCGACACCGAGATCGTCAATCCGAATTCGTTCCTCTACAACTCCGGACCGATCGATTCACTCGATAGCCCCAACCTGAACGTCCGTCAGACCTACACCCTCTCCGAGGGACGGGGCGGCACGTTGACCGAGATCGCCAGCGGCCTGATGACGCCGCCGGTCAACATCGGGCCGAAGTCGACCCCGGACTATGAGGCGCTCGCTTCCGACGCGATCGCCGAAGTCGGCGACGGCATCACTGTCTTCGCCGGTCAGCGCGACGACCCCTTCTGGGTCGATCTCGGTGGGATTGGCGATCTGCTCACCATCCGCCAGTTGCCCGGCAACGCCGGTGGCGGCGTCGACGATCTGGCTGGTCTCAATGTTCAGTCGCTGGCCATCCAGGTGCCAGTCGAGCAGCTGACCAGCGACGGCGCGGCGCCCGCCGACGCGGAGGCCGCCAACGCGGTCATCGGGGTCTGGACGACCGCGCTGCGACCGTCGACCCTGGTCTTCGGGCCGGGCACCCAGACCGCCTCAGGCGATCACGTCCAGATCTCCCGTCTCGGTATGCCACTCGTCAACGAGGTGGTGGCGCCGCTGGGAGCGAAGGACCTCTTCAACTCTTCGCACCCCGGGAACGACGCCCAGTTCCTGGGCGCGGTCACCGATCCGGAGATCGCCAGGCTGCTCAATCTGCTCTACGGCGACGCGCTGGTCGCCGTGCCCGAATCGGGACGTGACGATCTGGTGCAGGTCTTCCTGACCGGCGTGCCGGGACTCAATCAGCCGGCGGACGTCACCCCCAGCGAGATGCTGCGGCTCAACATCGCCGTCGCGCCGTCGGAGACGGAGAACCCGCTCGGCGTCATCGGCGGCGACAACGCCGGCTTCCCGAACGGCCGCCGGCTCGGCGACGACGTCGTCGACGTCGAGCTGCGCGTTGCGGCGGGCTTCCTCCTCGGCGAGGAGTTCCAGAACGGCGCCAACGGTCAGCTCGGCGACGGCGTGCCGGCGAACGATACGGCGTTCCTGACGGAGTTCCCCTACGTCGGCACGCCGCACCAGGGCTTCGAGCACATGCATCACGCGCCGACCGGTGTCACGACGGCTACGGGCGGCGGTGCGGAAGCGACACCGGTGATGGAGGAGCGTGAGGTCACCGTGACGCTCGACGCGCTGAATGACTCGGGCATGAGCGGTGAGGCGACGCTGACCGAGACAGAGGACGGGACGACAGGTCTCGTTGATGGTCGAGGGCGCTACCGGCGGCCATCCCGTCCATATCCATTTCGGAAGCTGCGACGACCTCGGCGAGGTTGCCGCCCCGCTCACCGACATCGACGCAGACGGGGATGAGCGAGACGACCGTCGACCTGACGATCGACGAGCTCACCGGCGAGGAGTACGCGATCAACGCGCACGAGTCCGCCGAGAACATCACCAACTACGTCGCCTGTGGCGATATCACGGGCTAATCCATCGACCCGGCGCCGGGCGGGCGCCGGGAGGCCGGGTGGGGGTGGTTCCTCACCCGGCCACCACACGGAAGGGTCATCCCGATGACGTGGACATCGCTCCAGCGCAAAACCCAGGCGGTCGGTCCATTTTCCAGGCTCTTGATCGCGGTCCTGGCGGCGGTCGCCCTGATCTCTGGCGTTCTCAACATTCGTCCGGCGCTGGAGAGCGTCTCCGGCGCGGGTGCGATCGAGGTACCCGGGGCATCGGCGGTTGACCAGCTTGTCGGTCTCCCGGAGCGGCCGGAGACGGCGCTCGACGCCCGCATCCGGACGCTTCAGGACACGCTGCGCGGCGGCGACGAGCGCGCTATGGGGCTCGCCTCGACGATGCTGGGTCAGGCCTACTTGCAGAAAGCGCGCGAAACGGGCGATCCGGGCTACTACCCAAAGGCTGAAACCCTCTTCCATCAGGCGCTCGCCGCCAACGCCGCCGACGGCGAGGCGATGGTCGGTCTCGGGACGCTCGCCCTGGCCCGCCACCAGTTCGCCGCGGCCCTCGACTGGGGCGAGCGGGCCCGCGCCCTCAATCCCCAGCACGCCCCGGTCTATGGCGTGATCGGCGACGCCCAGATCGAGCTCGGTCGCTACGACGACGCGGTCGAGACCGTGCAGGCGATGGTCGATCTGCGCCCGGATCTCGGCTCCTACTCCCGGGTTTCCTATGTCCGGGAATTGCTGGGCGACCGGGACGGCGCGGTGGCCGCGATGGAGCAAGCGGCGACCGCCGGCTCCGGCTACGCCGAAAATGTCGCCTGGGTCCACGTCCAGCTCGGCAACCTTCGCTTCGACGGCGGCGATATCGACAACGCCGGGCACGACTATGCCGCGGCGCTCGCTGCCGTGCCGGGCTATGCCCCGGCCCTCGCCGGGCAGGCGCGGGTGGCGGCCGCTCGCGGCGACCTCGACGCCGCCGCCACGCTCTACGATCGGGCGGTACGGGCCATCCCCCTGCCGGAGTTTGTCATCGGGTACGGCGACGTGCTGAGCGCCGCCGGGCGAGAAGACGAGGCGAACGCGCAGTACGCGCTCGTCACCGCCATCCAGCAGCTGCACGCCGCGAACGGCGTCGACACCGATCTCGAGCTGGCCCTCTTCACCGCCGACCATGGCCGTGCCGAGGATTTGCCACACGCAGTCGCCCAGGCCCGGGCGCAGGTCACGGTGCGCCCGAGCATCGTCGCCTGGGACGTCCTCGCCTGGACCCTCTACCGCAGCGGCGATTTCGACGGCGCGGCCGAAGCCAGCAACGAGGCCCTTCGCCTCGGCACCCAGAACGCGCTGATGCGCTTCCACGCCGGGATGATCGCCGCCGCTCGGGGAGAGACGGCCCAGGCGATCGCGCTCCTCGAAAGCGCTCTCGAGCTCAACCCGCACTTCTCGGTCCGCTTCGCACCCGAGGCCCGCGCCACCCTCGAGCGACTTCGTGCGCTCCCAATTGCGGGAGAGGAGGTCTCATGAGAGCCACACCATCTAGCAACCGTCGAGTCGCTGGGGTCATCGCATTCGTAACTGTCGCGCTCCTTGGGTTGGGTCCTAGCAACACCCGTGGCGGCGCATCCCGCTTGGCAATTTCAGCGTCAACCAGTACAGCCGGATCGAGATCGGCACGGACCAGGCGCGTCTGCTCTACGTGCTCGATCTGGCCGAGCTGCCGACCGTGGCCGATAGACCGCTGCTCGATAGTGACGGGGACGGTGCGATCGCCGGCGCGGAGCGCGAGTCGTACCTTGCGGCCAAGCTGTCCGAGATCGCGCCCGCGCTCCACCTCTTCGCTGGCTCGACCGAGCTCGCCCTGCGACCCACCGCGCAATCGCTGGCCCTCGTGCCCGGTGAGGCCGGGCTCGACACGACCCGCGTCGAAGTCACCTTCATCGCCGACCTGCCGCCGCTCGCGGGCGACGCGGGACAGCTCACATTCCGCAACGATTTCGCGAGCGACCGCCTGGGCTGGCGGGAGATCGTCGTCGCCAACGGTCCCGACGTCAGCATCGACAGGTCAGCCGAGCTCGCCTTCGATCGATCAAACGCGCTGCACGTCTATCCCGACGATCTCCTCTCCAGTCCCCTCGACGAGCGAACCGTGACCGTTGCCTACCAGTCCTCGCCCGGCGCCGCGGCGGCGAGCGCAGAGCGCGCCACGATGGCGTCAGGTCCGGCGGGCATCGGCCAGCACCTGGAGGAGATCATCAGCGGCGGGACCCGCTCCACGAGCGGATTGCTCCTGGCCCTCGTCGCCGCGGCGGCATGGGGCGCGGTGCATGCCCTCTCCCCCGGACACGGCAAGACCGTGGTCGGCGCCTATCTGGTCGGCAGCCGGGGCACGCCCCGTCACGCGCTCTTCCTGGGGCTGACCGTCACCATCACGCACACCGCCGGAGTGATCGCGCTGGGGCTGATCATCCTCTTCGCGTCGCGCACGATCTTGCCGGAGCAGCTCTATCCGTGGCTGAGCTTAGCCTCCGGCCTCCTCGTCGCCGTCCTCGGTCTGACCATCCTGCGGCAGCGGCTCCTGGGTCTGCCCGCCTTTGGCCACCATCATGACGATCACAGCCATGGCCACGATCACGACCACGACCACGCACATGAATACGGCCATGACCACGATCACTCAGACGAGCACGCCCACGCGCATGCCCACGGGCTCGTTCACTCGCACGATGGGCACGTCCATAGCCATCTCCCGCCCGGCGCCGCAGGCGAGCGCTTGACCTGGCGCAGCCTGCTGGCCCTGGGGATCTCCGGCGGGCTCCTCCCCTGCCCGTCAGCCCTGCTCGCCTTGCTGGGCGCGGTCGCGGTCGGTCGCGCCGGGTTCGGTCTGATGGTCGTGGTGTCCTTCAGCCTGGGGCTAGCGGCCACGCTAACCGGCGTCGGGCTCCTCTTCCTCTACGCCGGTCGCTTCCTGGAGCGGCGCGCCCTCACCGGTCGCTGGTCCGGCATCCTCCGGTTCGCTCCGGCCCTTGCCGCGGTAGCGGTTACCGCCTCCGGCGCCATGATCGTCGCCCGGTCACTGCTGGAACTCCGCTGAATCTGCCCTCGCTCTCGTTGAGGGAGCGTTCACCGAGGTTCGTGCCGGGTCCACTCCTGTCACCCAATTGACTCACAACCTGTCATCCCGTTGACGGCGCTGCCAAGCCACGGCTGCTGCAATGGATGCACGGCTCCGAAGCGTTCAGGGCCGGGCAGATCAGCAGATCAGAGGAGGTGCCGCCGTGGACAATTTCGGTTTCGATGATATGGCGAAAGCCCTCGCCACCCCCCTCACACGACGCGCGAGCTTTGGTCTTATTGCCGCTGGCCTGCTTGGCCTGACCTCGGTTACCGACGACGCAATGGCTCGCAAGCGCAAAAAGCGGCGCAACAACAACAACCGTTGCAAGTCGCAGGGAACGACCTGCGCCACCGGCGAATCCTGCTGCTCAGGCACGTGCGACTTCCTCGTCAAGGGAGGCACCTGCGCTCCCTGCAAGGGCCGTTCATGCGATGCCACGCGGCCGTGCTGCGGTGGTCAGGTTTGCACGAACGGGTACTGCGGAGGCTGCCGGGACCGCGCTGTGTCCTGCACGAGCTCCAGCCAATGCTGCTTCAGCGACTGCATCAGCGGCGCCTGCCTGTCGGCGCAGGGTGGGCGGTGCGCGCGCGACGTCGATTGCCGCGCCTGCTACCTCGGCCAGAACTGCGACGGCGCCTGTGTGAACGGCAGCTGCACGGCCTGAGCGCGGGTCAGCGGCGCCAAAAACCGCGCCACCGGTACGCATCGTGCGTGACAGTTCCCGCTGCCCGGCGGCGTCCGGGCTGAAGATGGCACCTGGAGCGGAGGCACACGATGGCGAAGCGGGACCACGACAAGGACCAGGATCTCGATCCGGCAGGCGCTCACGGCGGCGATACTGGCAAGTCGTCCTTCAAGGGTGATGGCCCCCAGGCGGAGAAGGGTGACCAGCGTCGCGACACCCCCGTCCACAGCGGCCCGACCCGCCGCGGCTCACAGGGGACGGGCAGCAAGCACGGCAAGCGCTCCGGCTCCGAGAGCAACGCCTCCTAGGAGCAGCGCCCCAACCGCCGGCCGCGAGCGAACCCACCGCAACCGCGGCCGCGCCAGGGGCCGCAGACACGCCCCGGGCTTCACGGAACTGCCGGCAGGACCGGCCTACGACGAACCACCAAGCCCGCAGCAGAACTCCGCGATCTGGGCGCTGTGCTCCCGCTTGTGGCCGTACGACATGTAGGTGATCAGATCCTCGAGGTCGTACTCCGCCCCGTACCAGGAGAGAATGCCGGCTTGCCGTCGTTGCTCGAGCGGAATTCGCGCCAGCATCTCCGCGGCGCGCTCGTGGGCCTGGGTGTACTCGGCGAGGGTCTCTTCTGAACTCTGCCCGCGCCGCTGCTCGACCTGGGTGTCGTTGAAGGCCTCACCCCGGCTCATCATCAGACCGAGCGTCTCGGTCGGTTCTTCACCCAGAATGCCGGCGAACGCGTCCCCGGTCGCCAGCTCGTACGACGCGAGATGGGCGATCACGTCCTTCGCCGACCAGACCCCGCAGACGCCGGGCGTCTCCCACTGCTCGGCCGGAAACCCCTCGACGGCGCCAAGAACGGTGAGATGACCGTAGCGGAAGACATCGTCGGCGTTCATCGGTCGGCCCTCCTGCGTTGACGGTTGCCTGGTATCGGAGACCGTTCGCTGCGTTTCCCGCCAATCCTACAGGTCAATGACCCCCTACGCCGCAAGCTCGCGCATGACCGCGTAGAGCGGCGCTTTCAGCTCGAAGCCGATGCCCGGGGCGTCGGGCAAGGCGACGTAGCCGTTCTCGACCGGAACCGTGTCGGCGAAGCCGCCGAAGGGCTGGAAGATGCCGGGGTACGACTCGTTCCCGCCCAGCCCCAACCCGGCGGCCATGTTGAGCGAGATCTGGTGCCCGCCGTGGGGGACGACCGTCCGCCGCGACCATCCGTGCTCGTCCAGCATGTCGAGGATGCGCAGATACTCGACCAGTCCGTACGAGAGGGCGCAGTCGAACTGCAGGACGTCCCGGTCCGGGCGCATCCCGCCGTAGCGAATCAGATTGCGTGCATCCTGCACCGAGAAGAGGTTCTCCCCGGTCGCCAGGGTATTGGGATAGACCTCGCCTAGCCTTGCCTGGAGCTCGTAGTCGAGCGGGTCTCCCGCCTCCTCGTACCAGCGCAGCCCATACGGCGCCAGCGCGTCGGCGTAGGCCAATGCCGTCTCCAGGTCGAAGCGGCCGTTGGCGTCGACCGCCAGGCGGGAGCCATCGCCGTCCACAACCTGCAGCACGGCCTCGATCCGGCGCAGATCCTCATCCAGGGACGCACCGCCGATCTTCATCTTCACCGTCGTGTAGCCCAGGGCCAGATAGCCCCGCATCTCCGCCTGCAGCGCCGCGAGATCCTTGCCCGGCTCGTAGTACCCACCGGCGGCGTAGACCCACACCCGGTCGTCGACCTCGCCGTTCCGGTAGCGATCGGCCAGCACCCGGTAGAGCGGTTTCTCCTCGATCTTGGCGACCACGTCCCAGATGGCCATGTCGATGACGCCGACCGCGACCGAGCGCTCGCCGTGCCCACCCGGTTTCTCACCGGTCATCAGCGTCGCCCAGATGCGGTGCGGATCGAAATTCTGGCCGTCATCGGCTAGGAGAGACGGCGGGTCGGCCTCCATCAGCCGCGGGATGAAGCGATCCCGTAGCAGACCGTGCGGCGCGTAGCGGCCATTCGAATTGAACCCGTAGCCGACAACGCGGCGGCCATCCCGCTCGACGTCGGTGATGACCGCGATGACCGAGACGTCCATCTTGCTGAAGTCGATGTAGGCATTCTTCAGCGACGAGGAGATCGGCACGGTCGTCTGCCGGACGTCGACGATTCTCATTGATACTCCTGTTTGGTCAGGCGCGGAAATCGCCCTTTGCGATCGACCCCGGATTGTCATGGCGGAAGGTGCTGAAGGCCAGGCCCGTCACTCCCGGTTGCTGCAGCACGCCGGTCTCCGCCTCGTCACAGCGCGGGCTCCACTGCCGGGCGACGACGAGCTCGATCCCCGTCCGTTGCGCCACCGGGCCGTAGTCTTCCCGTAGCATCGTCTCCAGCGGCGGTAGGTTGAGGTTGTCGAGCGGATTCTGGCGATAGCCATAGCCGCGGTGCATCGGCCAGAGCTGGTGCCACATCGACGGACACTGCGAGGAATTCTGGTCGATCACCAGGGCGTCGATGAGCCCCTCCTCGGCCCACCTGCGCCACCCGATCGGCCAGTTGCCAACCGGCGGTCCGATGATGTCGCCTCGCGGCACGCCCACCGAGAGCCGGGTTCCGAGCGGGCGCAAATCGTCACGCAGCTCGCGCAGAAACGTCGTGAAGAACTCGCCGTTCACGGTCCGCCAGGCGTCGAGGTCGAAATCCTGATGGAGAATGTCGACGCCGTGCCGCTCCCGCATCGCCTCCTGCACCGGCTCGTTGAACCCAAACTGGTCGGCGAAGATCGCCGGTCTCGCCTGGGTGCGCAGGCAAAGAAAGACGCCATCCCAGTCATACCCACGCAGGTACTCCTGGATACGATCGCGGAAATGCTGGCGCACCTCGGGATAGCCGAAGCAAAGGACGCCCCACTGCCGCGTCTCCCCGGCGCGATCGACGACGGCGAACTCCGGATGTGCCCGGCTGAAGGTCGATTGCCAGGTGACGTGCTGGCCGTGCATGGCGTTGTGGAAGCTGCGCTCGCGCTCCCGCCGCGATGGCAGCGGGCGTCCCTCGTCGAGGACCGAGACGTAGAGCTCAGCCCGCATGCCGCGCTCGTGAGCCAGACGTGGCACGACCGCGAAATCGTCCCAATCGATCTCGCGGATGCGTCGCTGGTGCGTGCGCGGGTTACCGGCCGACGCGTAGTAGCGCGCGTGGTCGCGCCTGGTACGCACCTCGCGCCAGTGCAGCGTGGTGGCTCCAAGCTCCTCTCGCCAGCGGTCCATCCGCCGCGCGACGGCGTCGATCGTCGCCAGCCGCCCGTCGCCCTCACCGAAAACGAGGTGATCGGGCCACGAGACGCTGGCGATGTTGCCGCTCTGACCGTGCCCTGTCATGCGAGACCGACGCTCTTCTGTCGATTGCGCCTCGTTTTGCTTGGTAAAAGAGAGCAAACGACGGTGCGACTTCACGTCCGACTTCCGACTCCGCCAGCGGCAACGGTCTCCCGACTCCGTTGGAAGTAGCGCCAGCGTTGCGCCGGATCGGTGACGGTCCGCGCCCAGGTGGCCAGCAGGTTGAGCGAGAGCGCGGTCAACAGGATCGCCAGACCGGGGAAGGTGACCAGCCACCAGGCGGTGGTGATGTACTGCCGGCCCTGCGAGAGCATCAGCCCCCAGGACGATTGCGGCGGCTGGATTCCGAGACCGAGGAAGCTCAACGCGGCTTCGGTGAGGATCATGTAGGCGACTTCGAGAGTCGCCAGCACCACGATCGGCGAGAGCAGATTCGGCAGCAGATGACGCAGGATGATGCGGCGGTCAGTGCATCCGGTCGCCCGCGCGGCTTCGACGAAGATATTCTCGCGGTAAGAGAGCACCAGACCCCGCGTCACCCGTGCGTAGACCATCCAGCGGGTGATGGCGAGCACGAAGATGACGTTCAAGACCCCACCGCCGATGACATAGAGGACGAACAGCGCCAAGAGCAGCGACGGGAATCCCATCTGGATGTCGACCAGGCGCATGATCGCGTCGTCGACATGCCCGCGATAGAACCCGGCCAGGAGACCCAGGATCGTGCCGACGGTCCCGGAAATGAAAACGCTCACCAGACCGACAGCCAGTGAGACACGGCTACCAAAGATGAGCCGGCTCAGCTCGTCCCGCCCCAGCTGGTCGGTACCCATGATGTGGGGAATCGACCCGCCGTCTTCGGGCATCGTCATCGGCGGCTTGTTGCGCATGAGCAGGCTCTGGTCGTTCGGGTCGAAGGGGGCGACCAGCGGCGCGAAGATCGCCGAGATGGCCAGCAGCACGAGGAAGATGCAGGCCCCGACCGCCAGCTTGTCCTGGAGCAGCGCGCCGCCATAGACCCGCAATCGGCTCGCGGGCGCCGAGCGCATCGCGTCGTCATACCGCGTCAGTGCCGGCGGCGCGGCCGGGATCGCCTCGCTTACCCCGCTCATCCGTAGCGCACCCGCGGATCGAGGAAGGAATAGGTCAGGTCGATCAGCAGATTCACGGTCACGATCATGACCGCGATGACCATCACCGACGCTTCGATCAGCGGCAGATCACGCCGCTCGATCGCCTGGATCAGCAGGATGCCGACCCCCGGCCAGCCGAAAACGGTCTCGATCACCACCGCGCCGTTCAGCAGCGACGCCGCCTCGTCGCCGACCAGGGTCGCCACCGGGATGGAGGCGTTCTTCAGGGTGTGGAGATAGACCACGACCCGCTCGGTGAGTCCTTTGGCGCGGGCGGTGGTCACGTACGGCTGGCTGAACTGATCCAGCATCGCGCTGCGCACCACCTGGCTGATGCGGCCCAGGGGCCGGAACGCCAGGGCCACCGCGGGCAGGATTACGAACTGAACCCCGCCGTAGCCAGAGGTCGGCAGCCAGCCGAGCCGGACCGCGAAAAACAGGATCAGCATCAGACCGAGCCAGAAATCAGCAGTCGAGACACCGCCCAGTGAGACGACCGTCACCGACCGATCGACGACCGACCCGGGACGGATCGCCGAGATGATGCCGAGCAAGATTGCTAACGGCACAGCGAGCAGCAGCGTGGCCGAGGCGAGGTAGAGCGTCGCCGGCAGGCGGTCGAGCACGACCGGGAGGGCCGGCACCCGCTGCCAGATCGAATCGCCGAAGTCGCCCCGTACCACGCCGCCGAGGAAGCGCCCAAATTGGACCAGAATCGGATCGTTGAGACCGAGCCGCTCGCGCACGGCCTGTCGCTGCTCTTCAGTGGCCTCCGGCCGCAGCATCAGATCGACCGGGTCGCCGACGAGGTGCGTCATGAAGAAGACGACCACGATCAGACCCAGCAGGACGAAGAAGGAATGCATGAGCCGGCGCAGCAGATACGGGCCGATAGTCGTGTGCTCCTACGGGAGGGGGGCGCTTCGCTGAGGGGGGAAGGGGGGTCGCTGCGCTCAAGGGGGGAAGGGGGATAGGACGACGAGCGATGCTATCCCTCGTACTCCTCTCCCCCTCAGGCCGCGTAGCGGCCGCCCCCCTCAGCGTAGCGCCCCCCTTAGCGAAGCGCCCCCCTTACACCGCTACGCGTTGTACGACATCTCCTTGACCAGCATGAAGGCGTCGAGACGGGGCGTCCAGTTCAGGTCCGCGGCCACGCCATAGAAAAACGGCAGGTGGACGATCGGGATCACCGGAATTCGCTCCATGAACGCTGCGGTCGTCGCCGCCAGCTCTGCGGCCCGCTCGTCACCGGTGATCACGGCCGACTCGGCGGTCATCGTGTCGATCTCCGGGTCACAGAAGGTCGAAACGCCGCCATCGCAACGGTAGTAACCGGAGAACGTCTGGCTGACGTCCATCATCTCGTTGCCGTGGCCGAGCGTGCCGATCCAGCCGCGCTCAGTCGGAATCTCGTCATAGGGCATCACGTACTGTTCCTGATAGGCGGCGTGCTCGATGACCTCGGTCCTGGCGTTGAGACCGATCTCATTGAGCTGGTTGGCGACGTACTCACCCAGCTCCTCGTTGCGCGGGTAAGCGCCCTGCCGGACGGCGACGGTGATCTCCATGTCGACCGGAACGCCATCGGCCGCCGCCTCCTGGACGAGCTGCGTCGCGCGCTCCATGTCGTACGGCAGGGCCGTAAGCTCCTCGTTGAAGCCGACGGCAGATGGGCCGACGAGCTGGGCGGCCACCTGACCCCCGCCGAAGATCTGCTCGACGAGGCTCTCCTTGTCAACCGCCAGGCCGATCGCCTCGCGGATGCGGATATCACCCATCACCGGATGCATGGTGTCGAGGCGCAGGAAGATCGTCTCGACGCTCGGCGCCTCCAGGCAGACCGGCGTTGTGGCGCAATCGTCGGGAGCCAGGAAACGCCCGATCTGCGCCTCACCGGCGGTCACCTGCGCGGCGCGCACGGTCGACTCTGGCCGCCAGACGTACTGGACGTCCTTGATCGACTGCTGGCCGAAGGCAGCCTCGGGATCGCCATTCCCCCACCAGTCCGCGTACGCGGTGAGATTGATGTGATCGCCACGGACCCACTCGACAAACTGGTACGGACCGGTCCCGATCGGCTCATTCGGCAGTGAATCGGGCCGCTCCTCGACCTGCACCATGTTCGGCAGCGGGGCGAAGTAGAGGCGAGCCGGCAGAATCGGGTCCGCCTCCGCGGCCGAGACGTCAATCGTCATCTCGTCGACGACCGCCGCGCTGATCTGCGGTCCCATGAACTGGGTGATGTCGAAGGCGTTCTCCTCAGACCAGGTGAAGTTGACACCATCGGCCGCGACCTGCGCATTGAATGGGGACCCATCATGGAAGGTCACGCCCTCGCGCAGGGTGAAGCGAATGGTGCGGTCGTCGGTCCACTCCCAGGCGGTGGCCAGCTCGCCGACAAGCTCGTTGGTCTCCGGATTGCGGTTGAGGAGCGCCTCGAAGATATTGCGCAAGACCGGATGGCCGTCGAGGCTGTAGGCGTTCCAGTTCTCCAGAGTCGCCGGCTCCGCCGACAGCGAGATTACGATCTGACCGGCCGGCTCCGCCGCCTGGGCGAAGGCCGCCCCGGGTGTCGCGCGTAGCGCCATCCCGATCGCCGACGCCGACAACCCCAGCGCGGCACCCCGCGTCACAAGCTCGCGGCGGGTCATTGCGCCCGCGGCGGCGTCGGCAATGAACTGATCGATTGGTCGAAGTTCGCGTCGCGACATTGAGACCTCCTCTGCTCACGCTTTGAGTCACGAGGACCGAGTACCCGCAACGTCGCGGGACCCACGGCATGAGATCCGGTCGTGCACCAAAGCCCAGGAACGGCCCTCACCCTATCGCCGCGCTATTTGCCTGTCAATAGCGGAGGAGAACCGCCTCGGCGTCGCTCAGGTCAGGATCACGACCACCCGGTCGCGTTCGATCTCCACCGCGTACGTCTCCGCCTGCAGCTCCTCGACCTCGACCGGGTAGCTCTTCACCCGGGTGCGATTGGGGTCGAACACCGAACGCCCCGTCGCCAGATCGAACTCCCAGCCGTGCCATGGGCAGCGCAGGATCTCCCCCTCGCGGCTGTAGGTGATCTGGCCCGGCCGTTCCGCCGTCACCAGACCGACGGTCCGTCCCAGGCAGAGGGGTCCGCCCTGGTGCGGGCAGCTGTTGCGTAGCGCGTAGAAACGGCCGTCGACGTTGAACACCCCAATCGAGCGGCCAGCCGACGTCGGCGATCAGCCGCTCGCCGGGCGGAATATCTCTCACCCGCGCCACGACATGTCGAGAGGCGGAGGTCGGAGGATCGG
Source organism: uncultured Chloroflexia bacterium (assembly GCA_963724295.1). Lineage (GTDB taxonomy): Bacteria > Chloroflexota > Chloroflexia > Thermomicrobiales > UBA6265 > JACCXM01. The sequence goes on from CAVRUC010000010.1 coordinate 221,670, forward strand.
GTGGTCGGTACTTCCGACTTCGCCAGCGGCAACGATCTTCCGACCTCCGACTTCGTCAGAAGCCATAGAGCTCCCGCGCGTTTTCGGCGAAGATTCGCCGCTTGAGGTCTGCCGGCAGGCGAGGAAATGCCTGCTGCGGTGAATCGAAGTCCCAGTGGGGATAGTCGCTGGAGAACATCAGCGATGTGCTCGGCGTCCATCATCTCGAAAAGCTGCAACAGCTGCTTGTCGTCGTCCGGCTCCTCGATCGGCTGCGTCGTCAGGCGGAAATGCTCGCCGGATGATCTCGCTCGGCTTTGTGCGTCAGCCAGGGGCACTCGGAGCGCAAGCGCTTTCCAGTTCTTGTCCAAACGCCACATCACGTGCGGCACCCAGCCGAACCCGCCCTCGATGAGCGCGAATTTCAATCCGGGGAACTTCTGGAACGTGCCTTCGGCGACGAGACTGATCATTTGTGCCTGGAACGCCTGAGACATGCCGGTGTGCCACTCCAGATAATAGGAAGGCCACCCAGCCGACGTCGGCGGGTGCATGATCCCGATGCCGCCGAAGTGCATTCCCGCCACGAGGCCGTTGCGCTCGCAGGCTTCCCAGATGGGATCGTAGAACTGCTGCCCGTACGGCATGCGCGAGCCGGCCGAAAAGAGAATCTGGACGATGTCCGGCCGCGAACCGAGACGGTCGATCTCCTTGGCCGCCGCCTGAGGATCCTGCATGGGGACGGTCAACGAGCCCCGGAAGCGCGGATCCTGGCTCAACCAGGCGTCGATCATCCAATCGTTGAGCGCGCTCGACAGGGCAGCCGCAAATCCGGCATTGGCGAGAAAGGCGACGTTGTAGAACTGACCGGTGAGGATCGCGATGTCGACGCCCCACTCGTCGAGTAGCTGGCGGCGGAAGAGATCGACGTCGGACCCAGCGGAGCCGACGTCGCCCGGACGGGCATCGACCCGCTCGCCACCACCGACACCTTTGGGATAGGGTGAGTTGGGCAGTGATTTGAACTGGCTCTCGACGACGTAGTCCGCCCAGTACCGGGGGAGGTAGGGCAGCACGTCCTGCGGACCGCGCCAGTTGTGATGGGCATCGCAGTCGATGAGGGAAAGCTCGCGCGGGCTCTCGCCCTCGAGCGCGGGTCGGGGTTCGTGAGCGACGGCCGACATCCCGGTATCCTCCTGGAGGTACGAGCGCGAATCGCGGCTGGGAGTATTGTCTCCGATCGCCACGGTTCGCGAGCATGAGGAACGGAGAAATGGGGGGACCGGTGACACCATTTCCTTTCAGATTCGGGGTGCAGAGCCGCAGCGCCGGCCCGCGCCAGCCATGGCTGGAGACGGTGCGACGGATCGAAGCGCTGGGCTACGACTCGATAAGCTGGCCGGACCACTTCGTGCGGGGGTTCGAGCCGGTGGCGGCAATGGCCGCTGCAGCCATCGCCACCGAGCGGCTGCGTCTCTCCGGTTTCGTCTTCGACAACGACTTCCGGCACCCCGTCGTGCTGGCCATGTCCGCCGGCTCGATCGACGTCCTCTCCAACGGTCGCCTGGAGCTTGGCATCGGCGCCGGCTGGCTGAAGGACGAATACGACCAGTCAGGTATCCCATTCGACCCGGCCAGCGTGCGCATCGCCCGCCTGGAGGAGGCCGTTCATCTCCTGAAGCTCCTCCTCAGCGGTGAGCGGACGACGTTCTCCGGCCAGTTCTACAGCGTCGATGGCTTGCAAATACCCCCGGCGCCGGTGCAGCGGCCCCACCCGCCGCTGGTGATCGGCGGGGGCAGCCCCAAGATTCTCTCCCTTGCGGCGCGGGAGGCGGACATCGTCGGCATCACCACGCGGGCACTCCCTGATGGCTCCAAGGACGCCGCGGATATGACCGCCGCCGCGACCGAGCGCAAGATCGCCTGGGTGCGCGAGGCGGCGGGTGATCGCTTCGATCAGATCGAGCTCAATATCATCTGCCCCACCGTCGAGATCACGAACGACCGCCGCGCCGCGGCCGAGCGACTGGCCGCGGATCTTCCCGTCACCGCGGAAGATGTGCTCGACTCACCGGTGGTCCTGATCGGCACCGTCGACGAGATCGCGGAGACGCTCCAGGAACGGCGGGAACGCTACGGCTTCTCCTACATCGTCGTTCTGGAACCGGTGGTAGAGGCGTTCGCCCCGGTCGTGGAGCGTCTGACGGGTCGCTGAACCGGAGCGCGGGAGCGCCGCTGAACGATCTCGTCGCCGATAATGACATCCAGGATCGCGACTCAGGCGTTACAGACGACAAGGGAACGGTTGTCGGCGCGAGAAATCCCCGCTCCGATCTGGAGGAGACGCCCCATGGATGAAAAGCGTTTTGACACAATGGCTCGCGGCATGGCCCGGCACTCGTCACGGCGCGGCGTGCTTGGCGGGGTGCTCGGCGCCGCGTTGACCCTGGTGGGGGGATCGTCCGCCATGGCAATCCGGGGCAGGCTTCGCCGAGCCAATCGCGGCGGTAGTGGCCAGGATGAGACCGCCACCGCATCGGACTACCTCCCTGACGGAGCCCTCGTCGGCGGAGTCCTGGAAGAGACGATCGAGATGTGCCACGTCGATCCGGAAACGGGTGGCTACCGCATCGTGCCCGTCAGCATGGTCGCCGTTCCGGAGCAACTGCAGCGGGGCCACACCCTCTATATCGACTGCTGTGTCTCGACCGACTGCGCCTCGACCGACTGCTGGACGGCCAAGGGCTGCGTCTCCGGTGCTTGCTCCTTCGACGTTGCCATCAATGCTTCATGCAATCTCGAAAATGGCGTTTATGGCATCTGCCGCGGCGACGGCGTCTGCGTGCCGGTCAGCACCTGAGTGGCCATCGGGTGATGACGTGGAGGTTGGCGCGCCAACCTCCACGTCTCTCAGGTCGAGTATAAGGCGGCGGATTCCCGTGGGCTCTGCTCTCGCTTGACACTCCTGTCAGCCAGAAGCTGGTCTACGTAAGCTCTCTCAGCAGGTCCAGGGCGTTCATCTCCGACCAACTCTCGACGATCTTGCCGCAGTCGATGCGGTAGATGTTGATGCCGGTGATTTGCACCGTCTTGCCGGTGGCGGGCAGACCGAACATTGGCCCCTGGTGCGTCGCGCTCGCCGACCAGCGCACCACCACCAGATCGCCATCAGCAAACGTGTCTTCGTCGCTCTGGACAATGTCGGGGAAGGCTTCGAGCAGCCGGGCGAGCCCCGCTTTGACCTCCGGCACGCCGTGCGCATCGGGGAACATCCCGAAATGGTGGACGACCGGGGGATCGAGGATCTCGTCGAGGACGTCGAGGTTCTTGCCGGTGATCACATTCTCCGACCAGCGGTGGGCAATGGCGACATTTGCGTCGCTGGAGTCATCGGCGCACGGTGTTGCTATAGGAGCGCTCATGGCAGCCCGCGCCTGAGCAGCAGGGGTTGCCAGGAGGGCGGGGATGTCGGTCGCACCGAGCTGACTCAATAGACCGAGGTGATCGGCCTCACTCCATGATTCGACGATCTGACCGCACTGGAAGCGGAAGATGTTGGTTCCCTGCCAGCTCACTTCGCGGTTAGTCGGCGCGATTCCCTGCCACTCGCCACGCTGCGTGCCGGTTGCCGTCCAGCGCGTCGCCGCCAGATCGCCCTCGGCCGCGACCAGATCGACGGTGAACTCCAGATCGGGGAAGGCGGTGAAGAACAGACCCCAACGCTCAGAAAACTCCTCGAACCCTGTCGTATCCCCGCCGATGCCCCAGTGATGGACTTCGTCCGGCGCGACGATCTCCGCGATCTTGCCCTGATCGCCCCACCACACTTCGTCCCAGTACATCGTCGCCAGCTCTTCGTTTTCCTCTGCTGTCGTCACCGGGCATTCGGCCGCGGGCGTCGCCTGCTGTGCGCGGCCGACCATGGGGCCGGGGATCACCAGCAGTCGAGCTAGCCAGAATCATCAAGACGGCGAATCGGAAAAACCGGCCCATGCGACCTCCTCGAGACGAGCTATGAGCAACCAGTCGAATCTCGATCCTCCTAGCAAGACTGACACCAGTCCCCGTGACCCATCACCCGTCGTCCTATGACCCACTTTCCCGGGCTTGCTCGAGCAGAGCGATGTTGATGGCGCCCTCCGCTCCGGTCGCCCCCTCATAGGCCCGGCCAGCGGTCCAGGCGGCGAAGGCGGCGACCTGGGATTCGTACGGGTTCGGAGCGGTGTCGTAGGAGCGGACCGTGCCATCCGAAAGCGACAGGCGTCCTCCGGCCGCCCCCAGCCGGGGCACGAATACGCCGGTCGCGATGGCCCATCCGCCCGTGCCATACACCTCGACCCGGTTGGCGGGACCCTGCACCCCGGTCGCCGATTCGACTACCGCGGTGGCATCGCCCAGTTGCAACAAGAGGACCGCAAGGTCTTCGACAGCGACCGACCAGTGCTGCGTGCTGAGCCGGCTGCCGAGCAGCTGGGGTTGCGCGAAGTCAGTCAGCCACAGCGCCGCGTCGAGCGTGTGAGTGCCGATGTCCATGATGGCCCAGCCGCCGGAGGTATTCTGGCGGAGTCGCCAGGTCTCGGGCAGACCCGCGTACCGCGTCTGCCAGCTGGCCCGGATGTACGCGATCTCACCCAGCGCACCCTCGCGGACCCGCGCCCGCAGGTCACGCAGCGCCGCGTGGAATCGTCCTTGATAGCCAACCGCCAGCCGCCGTTCACGCCGCTCGGCCAGATCGGCGAGGTCGCGCGCACCGCCGCCGGTGATGGCCAGCGGTTTCTCCGCCAGGACGTGCTTGCCGGCCTCGAGCGCCATGCGGGTGTGCTCTTCGTGAAGGTGATTGGGTGAGGCGATCCAGACCGCATCGACGTCGGGATCGCGCAGCATGGCGTCGAGCGACGCGTAGGTGCGCGGAGCGCCATGCCGGACAGCGAACGCCGCCGAGCCCTGGGGAGACGATCCGGCCGCGCCGAGCAGCTCCTGTCCCGCGTTGCGCAGGACCGGCGCGAAGACCGCGTCGGCAAATCCACTCGTGCCGACCAGCCCCCACCGCAAGCGAACCAGATCATCCATGCGCGTCTCCTCGAGCAAGGTCATTTTCTCAGTCACGCGGGACGCGCGCTCGCGGCACCCGGTGCAGCGTAACACCACCGTGCGGGACTCTCGTGTCATCTCCAGGCGCGAAGACGCTCAGTCCGTTGCGTCCGCATGCGCGGCCACGAAATTCCTCGCTGGCGCTCGGAACGACACACCGCATGCAACGCGCTCTAGTCGCTTGCAGCGCCCCTACAGGGTAGGGGCGACGCTTGCGTCGCCCGCGTCTCACCTTGGCGCGATGGGACGATCGCCGAAACCAGGTGCCTACCCAATCAGCAGCTCTTTGTGAGAATCAGTGGCCCCAGGTCGGCTACAGAATCGACGACCACGTCGGCCTGCGCCTCCTCCACCGGGCCGACCGGCTTGCCGGTGCGTACCAGCACGCCGACCAGGCCAAGTCGCCGGGCCGGCGCCAGATCGTTGCGCGCGTCGTCGCCGACCATCGCCAGCTCAGTCGCCGGCAGACCGATGTCGCGGATGGCCTGGCGGAAGAACGCGGCCGCCGGTTTGCCAACGACGGTCGCCCGCGTCCCCGCCGCCGTCGCCAGGGCGGTGATGAAGGGTCCGCTGTCGAGCGCCATACCCTCGGCCGTCCGCCAGGCGGTGTTGCGGTGCATGGCTACGAGCCTGGCCCCGCCCAGGAGCAGCCGGTAGGCATGGTTGAGGCGCGCGTAAGTCAGCTCATCTTCCGCCCCACCGATGACGACCACGCCGGCATCAGGCGCGCCGTCCGGGCCGACGATCGGGACACCCGCGGCATGAAAGTCGGCGACGGCATCACCCTTCGCCAGCAGATAGCAGGGCACCCCCGGGAAGCGACGGCGCACGTAGGCGGCGGTCGCCATCGACGCCGTGATCAACAGCTCCTCAGTGAGAGGCAGCCCCATGTCGCGCAGCCGTGCGGCAAGGGTGGCGCGGCTGGCAGTCGTGGTGTTGGTCAGCAGCCGGAACGGGATCTCCCGCGCCACGAGATCGCCCAGCAGATCCGCCGCGCCTGAGATCGGCTGTGACGCGACGTGGAGAACGCCGTCGACATCGAAGAGCCACCCACGCACCCGCGCCAGGGTGGTCCCCGCGGTCAGCGAGGAAGTGATCTGGGCCATCTCTTGAAGTCCCTGACTGACGACTTCGCTATCACGGTGTGATAGCGATCGACCGCGATGAAGTCAACCATGGTCATTTCACCATCGGACCGGCGTATTCATTGCTGAAGTTGGCGTATGCAATGGCTAGCGTGAAGAATATGCAGATGATGGCTTTCTTGCGCACGCTCCCCAACACGCTCTGGTGGATCACCCTGTTCCTGGCGGTAGTGGCGTTCTTCACCCAGATTGGCATCGCCGTGGCCCGCAGCGGCTCAGTTTCGGTCGGGATGCTCGTGACGGAGTTCATCTTCACCCTGGTTTTCCTCGCTATCCCGCTTGGCATCGGCTGGTACGGCCGGCAACGGGGCTCACTCTGGCACACCGCGGGCGGCCTCTTCCTCCTCCTCGCCATGGCCAGGATCTTTTTCTTCTAGGGTGATGGGTTAGGGTCAAGGTGATGGATCGTTGGGTCATCGAGCGGTGGATCCCAAGAGGTGTCATCCTGAGCCGAAGGCGTGAGGATCTCGTCGTTTGCAACCAACGCGGGACTACGACGAGATTCTTCGTGCGCTCGGAATGACACGATGTCGGCGATCAGCGACCTAGCTCTGGCGGTCCATGACTTACGACCCACGACTCACGACTCACGACTCGTGACCCGACCATGACTGACTTCGTCCCCGGGCTTCAGCTGAGTGAGGCGCTCTACCGTGAGGCCGTTGCCCCGATCCTCGCACGGGAGTTTCCCGGGCTCGTCCACTCCGCGGCCCGCATCGGGACGGGTTCGGATGTGCTCGGGTTCGACACCGTCCGTTCGACCGACCACGAGTGGGGACCCCGGCTGCTGCTCCTCCTCTCCGAGACCGATGCGGCCACCCATGGACCGGCGATCGTCGAGACGTTGCGCCACACCCTGCCGCGGGAGATCCGTGGATATCCGACCAATTTTGGCCCGACGCACGAGGCCAGGGTCAGCGTTCTCCAGCCGGTAGAGGGTGGCCCCGTCGAGCACAAGGTCGAGGTGACCACCCCATCCCAATTCCTGCAGGAACGGCTGGGAATCACCTCTGCCCGCGAGCTCGACGTCCTGGACTGGCTCACGTTTTCGGAGCAAGCGCTGCTCGAGGTCACCGCCGGTGCGGTGTTCCATGATGGGCTCGGGACGCTGGCAGAGGCGCGCCGGCTCCTTGCCTACTACCCGCACGACATCTGGCTCTATCTTCTCGCCGCGCAATGGGCCCGCATCTCCCAGCAAGAACCGTTTGTGGGACGGACCGGGGAGGTCAGGGACGAGCTCGGATCGGCGCTGGTCGCCGCGGACCTCGTCCGGGACGTGATGCGCCTCGGGTTCCTCATGGAGCGGCGATACGCCCCGTACAGCAAGTGGTTCGGCAGCGCCTTTGCCCGCCTCGCGTGCGCCGCTCAGCTGAGACCACATCTGGACGCGGTTCTCTCGGCTCGCGGATGGCACGATCGGCAGCAGCACCTCGTCCATGCCTACGAGATCGTTGCCGCCATCCACAACGATCTGGGCATCACTGAGCCCTTATCGACTCGAGCGTCCCAATTCCACGGCCGGCCATTCCTCGTCATCCAGGCCGGCGAGTTCGCGGACGCAATTCGCGACCAGATCCGGGACGAGCGAGTGCGCAACCTGCCGGAAGCCATCGGATCGATCGACCAGTTCGTCGACTCCACCGACGTTCTATCGAACACCGCGGTCCGACGGCAGGCGAAGGCGATCTACGGGAGTGTCTGAGTCGGCAAGACGGCAAGACCGTTCACAATGCCTTCCCATACCGGGGCTTTACGGCACGCAATAATGTCAGGGAGCAGAAAAGATGAAGCTTCACTACGACCCGAACACAGACTCCCTGTACATCGACCTCAATGCCAGGCTGGGAGCCGACGCGCGAGAGATTGCCGATGGGCTGGTCGTGGACTTCGACGCGGAGGGCCGTCCCGTCGGCATCGACATCCAGCACGCCTCTCGCAACCTCGACCTGTCCACCCTGGAAACCCAAGCCTTGCCGGCATTCAATGTCAGCTGGTTGAGGCGCTAGATCCGGTCCCGTCTTTCCCCTTCACCCCCTTGAGCGCGAGCCGCGAGCGGCTGGCCCCCCCTGAGCCGAAGGCGTCACCCCCTGCGGCGAAGCCGCCACCCCCTCAAAACGTGTACGTCTCACCGTGGCTCAGATAATGGACCCGGTCTTCGAGCCCCGCGGCGCGCACTTCGTCCTGGAAGTCGGAGAGCGGCGACGTGAAGACGTCGTAGTCGTTGTAGTGAATCGGGATGGCCAGGGCGGGATCGACGATCCGCATCGCCTCCACGCCCTGCTTCGCGTCCATGCTGACCAGGATCCCCAGGACCCGCGTGCCGCCCAGGTGCAGCAGGGCAATGTCGATGTCGGGGAAGCGGCGCGGGATCTCCCGCAGCTCGTCGATGACGAGCGTGTCGCCGGTGATGTAGATCCGCGATGCGCGACCGTCGGCCGTCGTGACGTCGAGCACGCTGCCCATCACGTCGGGGAGGACGAGATCGACCATTGGCGGGCCGTGACGCGCCGGGGTGGCGGTGATCCGCAATCGCGCCGGCCCCTTCTCCACGTCCAGGGACTCCCAAACATCCAGCGGGATGCAATTGGTGAACCCGCGCTCCTCCAGGTCATTGGCGGACTGCGGGGTGGTCACGATCGGCAGCGCGCGGTCGAGGTCGCGCTCGGCCACCTGGTCGAAATGATCGCCGTGGAAATGCGAGAGCAGGACCAGATCGAGCGGCGGCAGATCCGCCAACTCCATAGCGGGATCGGTCAGGCGGGTGGTGTGCAGCCCGCCGCCGAGCCAGGTCTGCTCGTGCTTGTGGATGAACGTCGGGTCGGTCAGGATCGTGAACCCGGCGACCCGAATCAAGACTGTCGCGTTGCCGATGAAAAAGATCGAGCCCTCATTCGTCGCATCGGCTGCCGCTGTGTCCGGCAACGTGAGGGTGTTGGTAACAGCCATCGTCCCCCTCCTTTCGCGGAGGGAGACGCACCCGGCATGCCACGGGACGGCGGTGGCAGGGTCACTGGGTGGCAGGGTGGCGGGGAGTCAATCTTCCTGCCACCCCGCGACCCTACTACCCCGCTACCCTCGTCCTAGAAGCCGGCCCGGAGCACCGACAGCAACCCGCCGAAGAGCGCCGAACTGATCCCGAAGACCACGGTCAAGATAATGTCGACGATGAGGATGCCGATCAATGCCACCAGACCGGTGCCGATCGCTCGACCGGTATCGAACTCGAATGCCTCGCGCAGCGCCAAGATCGCCGCGGCGAGGAACCAGATGAAGACGACCAGCCCCACGATCCAGCCCAGTAAGGGGATGATCCCCAGCACCAGGAACAGCTTTGGCGCATGCGCGAACCCGATGGTGCGCAGCACCTGCCCCGGCGTGGCTGACGTCTGGCCCGTAGAGAAGAGACTCGCCCCGACGTAGTACGCGACAAACGAGAAGATGACCCATTGCAGGATGGACGACAGCACGACCCCGAGCACGTTTTGGACAACGTCGCGGCTCAGAATGACCCCGATGCCGGCGGCAAGCGCTGCCAGCACGATTGTCAGCGCGGCCTGCCCATTGGCATTGGTATCCTGCTCGACCTCCCGGTAGGTGCGCGCATCGAGCCTGAGCGCACCAACTAGGCGATCGGCATACGATGCGGAGCGAGTCGAACCGTACGGTGTTGGTTGCATTGCGAGCCTCCTTGCTCTGTGCCACCGCCAATCAGGCGAGCGACGATGCGATCATGACTGTGCTTAGCACGACGGCGATCACCACGACAAGCACCGCGACGATGAGAAACGCGGCAATCTCGATACCAATCGCCTTCCAGATACCGACCCCGAACGCAGTCCGCACCGCCATCACGCCGGTAACGAGCGTCCACAGCGCACCCATGGTGGCCAGGAGCGGGCCGACGACCGGGATCGGCGTCAGAAACGACGCCAGGGTCGGAGAGTAACCCCATGCCACCAGCCGCCGCATCTCCACGGCGGTGACCTGCCGTCCCTCCTTGCCCGCTACCCGGTTCCCGATGACCCGCAGCAGCCACGACGACAGATACCAGCTCAGAATCGTGAGCAGGATGGCGACGACCAGCGCCGTGACCTGACGCTCGGTGGTATCGAACGTGAACGCCGCCGCCAGCGCGGCAACATCTCCGGCCATCTCCTCCGTCATGCCAGGGAACTCGACGACGATCGGGGTGATGATCCAGGCGATGCCGTTAGCCAGGCCCAGGAGTACGACGATCCACCACGACTGGCTGGTAGCCTCCGGGTCCCGCTGAATCGCCTCGTAGGTCGGTCGCTTCAGGCGGATAACTCCGGACAGACGCTCCCAGAATGATTCCTGCAATACAGACAGCATCTGCCCCGTTCTCTCCCTCGCGGCACTAGCTCGGCCCGTCTCCCGCAGCGAGAGAGTTTACCGGTCTGTCGGCTGTTGTGGATGGAGGGTTATGAGTGGGCGAATGACTCGTCCAGAATGCGCACCGCGTCGTCGACGTCGCGCTCACTCACGATCAGCGGCGGGCAGATGCGAATCACGTTGGCGTGCAGCCCGCCGCGCCCGATGATCAGCCCGCGTCGCTTGGCCTCGTTCTGGACCCGCCCCAGGACGTCCGGCGCCGGCTCCTTCGTCACCCGGTCGCGAACCAGCTCGACGGCGACCATCAACCCCATCCCCCGCACGTCGCCGATGACCGGGTGCCGCTCGGCCAGCTCGCGCAGCCGCGTCATGAGGTAGCCCCCTACCAGCCGGGCATTCTCGCGCAGATTGTGGGTGGCGATGTAGTTCAGGTTCGCCATGGCGGCGGTGGTCGCCACCGGGTTACCGCCGAAGGTCGACAGCGAGAGGGAGCGGATAGCGCCAGCCAGATCGTCGGTGGCAATCACGCCGCCGATGGGGACGCCGTTGGCCAGCCCCTTGGCGAAGACAACCACATCCGGCTCGACGCCGTACGCCTGGAACCCCCAGTCGGCAACGCCGATGCGCCCCCAGGCGGTCTGCACCTCATCGCTGATGAAGGGGATGCCGTAGCGATCGAGGATCTCCTTGACCCGGACGAAATACTCGGGCGGTGGGGTGATGAACCCGCCCACCCCCTGCACGGGCTCGGCGATGAAAGCCGCCGGCTGGCCGCTCGTGGTCGTGCGGATGACCGCTTCGACGTCGCGAGCGCACAGCAGATCGCACTCCGGATAGGTCTTCTCCCACGGACAGCGGTAGCAATAGGGATTGCCGACGTAATGGACGTGCAGCGGCGAGAGCGTGCTGGAGCGCCATGGCGTCTGCCCGGAGGCGTTGATCGTGGCGAAGGAGCGGCCGTGGTAGGAGTGGCGAAGGGCGATCAGCTCGTTCGATTGGCGGTTGAGGGTGGTGATCAGAAAGGCGGCCTCGTTGGCCTCGGTGCCGCTGTTGGTAAAGAAGACCTTGTTCAACCGGGGCGGAGTCATCATCCGCAACCGCTCGGCCAGCTCGATCTGGGAGCGGATCAGGAAGAGCGTGCTGGAGTGAATGATGCGGTCGAGCTGCTCCTTGATCGGCTCGTTGATCTCCGGGATGGCGTGGCCGGAGGAGACAGTGGCGATGCCGCCGAAGAAGTCGAGGTACTGCTTCCCCTCGCCGTCGAAGACATACTGCCGCTCGCCGCGGCGCAGCTCGATCGGCTCCTCGTAGAAGAGCCCGACGCTCGGGAACAGGCTCTCCTGGTGCCGGCGCAGTAGCTCATCGGCGTCACCGGGCCACTCGGTCTCGATGTCGGCGACGTGTTCCCGAAGGTCGGTCATGGTGGGTCCTTAAGACGGCAGACATGGGTGTAGAGTGGTTACTCGCTGCGCTCGTGGTGGCAGGGTGTCTGCGTGCCCGCGTCTACCGCCACCCTAGCACCCCGACCGACCCGGCACTATGACCCGCACCAAACTATGACGCTGCGTCCGCGCTTATCCTCTCCCCACGCGCCGGATGAACGCGGCGATCGCCAGCAGCATTCCCGCCACCGCCAGCCGTTGCCGCATTGGATGGAACTCGAACGTCCGGGTGTACCCATTCCCCGGGATCGTGATGCGGTCGAACTCGCCGCGTACGGCGTAGGTACCCGCGGCCGGCGCGAAGAGGTTGTCGACGCCATCATCCGGCCGGGTCGACTGCTGCATCTTGAACGCCAATCCGCCGATCGTCATCAGCCGGTCGAGCAGGCCCGGGCTCAGGCGCTGCAGGAGCAAGACACCCTTCGCCGCGCCGCCGACCACGATCTCGCGGGTCGGGTGCTCGGCCGCCCAGACGATCGCTTCGGCCACCGCGGCCGGTTCGTAGGCCGGGGGAGTCGGGCGCGGCAGCACGCCCAGCTTGGAGCGGGCGTGGTTGAAGAATGGTGTATTGATCCCGTAGGGAAGGATCGTCGTGACGGAGATGCCTGCTCGGTCGTGATCGAGCTCCATGCGCAGCGCCTCGGAGAACCCGACGATACCATGCTTCGCCGCGCTGTACGTCGCCAGCAACGGAACGGCTCGCCTCCCCGTTACGGAGGAGATGTTGATCAGCGTGCCTCCCGTCCGGCGCAGATAGGGCAACGCCGCCTTCATGCCGTAGATCGTTCCCAGCAGGTCGACCTCGATGATGCGCCGTATCTCGTCGGTCGTCGTCTGCTCGACGGTGCTGTAGGTGGAGACGGCCGCACCGTTGACCCAGGTGTCGATACGGCCGAAATGGCTCGCGGCCTGGTCCGCCACTCGTTGGATCTGTTCCGGGTCGGAGACATCGGCTGGAGCTACGAGTGCCCTGCCTCCCAGCGCCTCGACTTCTGCCGCCGTCTCCCGTAACGCCGCTTCGTTCCGGGCGACCAGTACGAGCGATGCGCCACGCCTCGCCAGCTGATGCGAGGTCTCCCGGCCGATCCCGGAAGACGCTCCTGTAATGACGATGACTTGTTCAGAAAGGGGTTGGGGCATGGCGTGCCCTCGGTCCATGATGCCTGCGGTGCGCCGCGACACGGGCGTCTTGGCAAGCGTCGTGTCGTGAGCTTGCAGAATCTCGTCGTCTGCGTCGGCCGCGACACCCGGGTCGCAATCGCTGTGCCAGCGGAACGGGACGCGCCGGCGGAACCGGCGCTTCTGGTTCAGGGAGCTACAGGGGCTACCGGGGCGAACGGCAGACGGACGACGTGCGGCTCTGCATCGTCTCGCCGTTGTGGCGCAGCACGATCGAGAAATGCTCGATCGCGTGCGTGGCACGACCCTCGATCTGGCGCGGATCGACCGGGTCATACCAGACCATCTCGACAGTGACCGAGTACGTGGCACGCGCCAGCGGGAACCCTGCCAGCCAGCCTTGACCGTTGAAGTAGCTGGCGAGCCTGTCATTAGCCACCATGCGCGTCATCCCACTGCGACGCACCACATGCCAGATCCCGGTAGCTTCGTTCAGCGCCGAGACGGTCGCCCGCCAGCCGACCTGCTGTTCGTCGACTGCCTCGGTACGGTTGATCGCGAACATGATCGGCGGATTGACCCGTAACCAGGTCTCGCCGAGCGAATCGTGACCCGGCAGGACGATGTCGCAGACCGCTCCCGGGGAGTCATGCATGTCGGCCAGCCGGTGGCGCCCGGTCAGGCCCTCGTGGCCCTGCTCGAAATCCGCCCGGGCCACCGGCACGCCGGCGAAGAGCAGCGCGCCGCAGACCAACGCGGCCAGCCGAAACGTGGCTGGCCGCCGGTCCCGGCGGCGTACCTTCGATTCGCTGGAAACCGTACACTTGCCGTTCATCGCGCCGGGGAGCCGATCTGTCGATCGATGCGCTCAACGAACCGCGTCCGGGTGCGGAATACACCGTACCACGGGTGTGGGGGCATTCACGGAGCGCTGTGTTGCGAACGACCGCGCCGCGAAGAAGGCGTCACGCCGAGGCACGCTGCCTCTCGTCTTGAATCGCTTGCCCGCTGGCGGAGAACCGGGATCTTCCTGGCTGAGGAGTTGTAACGATGCGCGGGAAATCGGCCATCCTCGACGGTCCTGAGGGGGCGTTTGTCGTCGCCGAGGCGGATGTCCCCGATCCCGACCCGAACGGGCTGCTGGTGCGACAGGAGCTGTGCGGGATCTGTGGCACCGACGCCTATGTCTATCGCGGCGGCCTGCCCGGGGTGACCTTTCCCATCGTGCTCGGTCACGAGACGGTGGGCGTCGTCGAGCAGCTCGGCGCGAATGTCCGGGAGGACAGCACCGGGCGCCCTCTGGCCGCGGGTGATCGCGTCTACATCCAACCGGGCATGTCCTGCCGGCAGTGTCTCTACTGCGTGGTTCACCAGCAGCCGACGCTCTGCCTGAAGCGGCGGGGCTATGGCTTCCGCCCGCTCAAAGACGCGCCGCCTGATTTCCAGGGCGGCTTCAGCCAGTACCTCAATCTCGTCCCCGGCTCGACCTATCTCAAGATGGACACCGACGCCGCCACCGCCGTCGTGCTCGAGCCGCTGACCATCGGGCTGCATCAGGTGAGCCGGGTGAGCATGCCGGTCGGGTCGACCGCCGTCATCCAGGGAGCTGGCGCCATCGGTATTCTGACGCTGGTCGCTGCCCGCGAGGCCGGCGCGCTGCGCACGATCGTGGTCGGCGCGCCGGACTCTCGTCTGGAGCTGGCGAAGACCTTCGGCGCCGATCTCACCATCAGCATCGACGAGGTGCCCGATCCCGCCGAGCGGGTGCGCCTGGTACGGGAGGAGACGCCGGGCGGTTACGGCGCGGACATCGTCTTCGAATGCACCGGGGTGCCAGCGTCACTCCCGGAAGGACTCGATATGCTGCGCCGGGGCGGCACGTATGTCGAAGCCGGGCATTACACCGATCACGGCGACGTGGCGCTCAATCCGTTTCGTCACATGGTCCACAAGCAGATCACCCTGGTGGCTGTCTGGGGCGCCGACACTCCCCACTTCGTGGCCGGCCGGGCGCTGATCGAGTCAGGCAAGTACCCCTTTGCCGATCTCGTCTCCCACCGCCTGCCACTGCACCGGGTCGCGGATGGAGTCGCGGCCATCGGCGGCACCTACCGGCTCGACGGCAAGGAGATCCGCAAGGTGGCCGTCGCCGCGCACGATGCCTGAACGGAGTCGCAGGTCGGAGGTCGGAAGTCGGAAGTGGGATGTTGAGCGAAGAGAGGCGAAAGTACGGCGGCGAAGCTGTCGCGGCGGCGGCAGACCCCGCGACCTGGGAGATCTGGCCGGCTCCGGAGGGACATCGCGAGGTCCTCTACCAGCGCTTCCCCGAATTCACCTGTCTTTGCCCGCGCTCGGAGTACCCGGATTTCGCGACCGTCCATCTGGTTACCATCCCGGACCGCAAGGTGCTGGAGCTGAAGCACCTCAAGCTCTGGCTGAACAGCTTCCGCGACCGCGCCATCTCTCATGAGCTGGCCACGGCGGAGATCGTCGATACCCTCGCTCGGACGCTCGAGCTGTCATACGCCTTCATCCTCATGGAGTACACCCCACGCGGCAATCTGCTGACCGTGCCGATGATCGAGTACCGTCACCCGCATCTCTCCAGTCTGGCGGAGGAGGACCGATTGACTGTGGCCCTGGCAAACGCCACGCGGGTACGCGATCGGCTGATCGATCTCGCGGTCGCGACGCGCCAAGCCGTAGGGCGAGCGTGGCTAGGGTGGCAGGGAGAACGACGTCTGGATTCCCCGCCACCCTGCCACCACGAGCGAAGCGAGTAACCACCCCATCACCGTGAGCGTAGCGAACAACCACCGTGAGCGCAGCGAACCCTCGCCCTTCGTTAGCAAGGAGCCGCAGATGGATACCGCGACCGCCGAGACGCTGGCCACGATCGAGCGCTTCAACGACGCTTTCAACCGGCACGACGTCGACGCCGTGATGGCGCTCATGACCGACGACGTCGTCTTCGAGAACACCTCCCCGCCGCCCGACGGCGAGCGGCATCAGGGGCAGGCGGCGGTGCGCGCCTTCTGGGAGACCTTCTTCGCGGGATCGCCGCGGGCGCATTTCGCGGCCGAGGACACCTTCGCCGCCGGCGACCGTTGCACGGTCCGCTGGCGCTACTCCTGGGGCGACGGCTCTATCCGCGGCGTCGACGTTTTCCGCGTCCGGGATGGCAAAGTCGCCGAGAAGCTTTCCTATGTGAAGGGCTGATGCGAAGAGCGGCCGTTACGCCCTCTCCATGAGGGTGCCTTCACCGCCAGCCAGAAGCTCCACGACTTCTCCCTACGCCTTCAGCGTGCTCTTCGCACCCCTCTTGACAAGGGGGGACGTTGGCCGGAAGATGAACGAGGGTCGCGATCGCGGCCCTCTCAGTTCGTCGAATCGCGGATGGTGCTCGTGGAACCCCGCTGTTCTGGTGCCCGCAATGCACCAATTTCCTCGGCTCTGCAGTCGCGCCGCAGCGCGCTGCGGCGTCTTTGCGGCGCTGTCGCGGTACTGCTCGCGGCACCCGCCGCCTCTGGCCGCCCCGCGTCCGCCCAGGAGATGACAGACCCTGGGCCCGGTCGGTGGCAGACCGGAGACAAAGAGGTTGTCGTCTCGCTCGGGGCGCAACGCCTCTGGGCCTACGAAGGTACGGCTGCCCATCCTCGCCACCTTCGTCAGCACCGGCACCGCCGACACGCCGGAAGTGGTGACGCCGATTGGGCAATGGCGCATCCTGGTCAAGTTGCCGATGGAGACCATGACTGGAACGGTCAACGGCGAGCCGTACCAGGTCGAGGATGTCCCCTACGTGATGTATTTCACCGACGAGGGGCACGCGCTGCACGGCACCTACTGGCACAACAACTTCGGTGCCCCGATGAGTCACGGCTGCGTCAATCTGCCCATGGACGTGGCCGAGTGGATGTACCGCTGGGCGCCGGAGTGGACCGCCGTCACTATTATCCCCTGACCCGCTGCTCACTTCACTCGAAATCTGTTGCGGCTAACGCTACCCCGGGAGTCCGGCGCTGCGAGAGGAGTGTCTACCCCTTCCAAAGCAGCGTGTACACGCGCTCGGCGACGAGCAGCCCGACGACCGCCACAAAGACCGATGGTCCCAGCCACCTCCAGGTGCGTTGCGGCACGATGACCTGCCAGAGGAGTACGCCGATGGCGAGGGCCAACGTCGGCAGCAGGAGCCGGGGGTGCTGCCAGTAAATATTCGGGAAGAACTGGTAGAGGGAGCCCGTCAGCGAGCAGGGTTGGCTCGGCCGTCTTGGCCGCATCCGGAAGGATGCCGCGCAGGATTGGTAGCGGCTTGAAGACGTTAGCTGACCCTGGCCGGCACGGAGGAGACCCTGCTGAAGGCTCCGGCGTGGTCCTGGCGGGCAATCAGACGACGCGAACTGCCCGGTGGCGCTCGCCCGGAAAGCCCGTGCTAGAGGCTGAAGCGCGCGACGTAGAACGTGATCGTGACCAGACAGACGAGGGGGTACACCACTCGCGCCGCGGTATCCAGCCGGGTCACCGCCTTGAAGCGTCTCCCCTTGTACAACCGCTCGATCGTGATGTTGATGAACACGAGCGCGGCGGAGAGGGCGACGTAGACGAAGTAGACCCCCTCGATGGCTACGGTGTACCCGACATCCAGCGGTCCGGTCACGCTCTCCAGCAGCACGGAGGCGGTCAGGATCGAGGTCACCGCGAACCCGACGCGCGTGCCGGCCTGATCGGGCGCCAAGAAGAGCGACAAATAGGTCACCAGCGCAAGTAACCCCAACGGCAGCAGGTTCTTCAGCAGAAAGCCGCGCACGTCGCGCTGCATGGTGATCTCGGTGACGAACTTGGAGAACTGGACGTACGCATTGGCGTTGCCACCCTCCGCGCTTTGCACCGAGCGGCCGGTGGTGGCCTCGGAGACGAACTCGACCTGAGAGGCCTCCCAGTTGGACACGTTGTTGAACGGCTGGGCCAGATCCGACCCGCTGCGCAAGCGCACGTCCTGCGGCTGCGCGGTGATCGCCGGACTCGGCACGTAGACGACGTCATCGGCTTGCAGCGCCACGTTCTGGACCACGATCCGCAGGATATGGCGGTCCCAGGGGTAGTCGTGGAAATCGAGGGGTTGGGTGAACGTCCGCTGGACGCGGTACATGCGGTAGGTGGTCCCGTCCGCGTCGGTCCGTTCCTCCAGTGGTTTCTCGAGCTTCAACCGCGGTTTGGTGGCGTTGGGGAAGAAGACGTCGGTCAATGCCGGGTCGTCCTCCGGCGCCTGAAACCAGAGGAAGAAATCGACGAGGAACGACTCGTTTGTGACATCCAGGTCCCGGATCTCGTTGATGTCGATGCCGACGTCGACGATGGGATACCGGCGCAGGAGCCACCCGTCGACCGCAATGGCGCGACCACTATCGAGGTCGGCCGCCGCGTCATCGTGGGAAGAATCGGCATCGAGACGGTATTGCCACGGGGCGCTGGCTAGGTGACGGCCGGTGAAGCGACCAACGGAAAACGCCTGAGGGACGGAACGGGTCTCATCGAAGAATAGGGGACCGCTCAGGCCACGCAGCGCCACATCGCTCCCGTTGACCGCGGCCAGGGCATCGCGCACCGCCGTGCGGTCCGCCGTGACGGCGCTGGGGTCGCCGTCGAGCGCCGCTACAGAGAGGGCGTGGATGGCCATCGTCGCGGCGTCGTACGCCTTGGCCGCCTGCCAGGAGGGCCAGACGCCGTAGGTGTCGTGGTAGAGCCGGGCGAATGCGAGCGCGTCGCCGCCGATGGCGTCGTAGATCATCGGTGCCGCGGCGTACATCCCCTCTGTGAAGTACCCCGGTTGCTCCTGTTCCTCCGGCTCACCCGCGAACAGCTCGGCGAATCCTTCTTCGCCCAGGGCGTCGCCGCCAATGAGTGGCGGTGACAGCCCCGCGCGGCGGATGGCGGGCAGCAGGTCCCGCGCGTCCTCCTGCTGTAGGCAGATCACGACGATGCCGCGATCTGGATCGGCGGCCAGCGCATCGACGATGGACCGAATCGACGCCTCGCGTTTGTCCCGGTCGAGCTCAAAGGTCTCCTTGACCGTGCCAGCCTCGGAGAACGCCGTCGTGAACGCCGAGGACAGCGACTGCTCGTAGGGACGCGTCGTGGTGACGACGGAGGCGGTGTCGTGGCCCAGGATGTCGCGGACGTACGTTGCAAGCAGCGTGCCTTGGAAGCTATTGGTGAAGATCGTCCGGAAGTACCAAGGGTTGTCCGTCAGCGCATCAGCCGTTGCTGAGCCGCTGATGGCGGGTATGCCGGCCTCGCGATAGACCTCGCTGGCCGCGATTGAGGGCGCCGAGGTACGGTGGCCGAGCACCAGGAGCGGGCGAGCGTCGGCGACGATTTCGGCCGCCCTCTCTCGTGCGATCTCCGGATCACCCTGGTCGTCGTAGCGCAGCAGCGCGATCTGACGACCGTCGATGCCGCCCGCGGCGTTCACCCGCGCGATCGCCAGGTCGGCGGCGTTGGCCATCTCGATACCGAGCCGGCTCCCTGGGCCGCTGAGCGGCCCGGCGGCAGCGAAGTACCACCGCTCGGGCGGCTGCGACGAGACCGCCAGGAAGGCGGTGGCGGCCACCAGCGCCACCAGGAGGACGACGAGCAGCGCCCAGCGCCAGCGGAACCACCGGGCGCCTGCCGCCAACAGGCTGGACGGGCGCGGCCTGGGGAGACGCGGGACGATCCGGGGACGCAGCTCGAGGTCGGCCAGCTCGGGCGGCAAGGGCGGCGCGCCGATGTCGGTCAATTCGTTGGGCATCACCGGCGTGACGTCGAGCATCCGTTTGCGGCTGGCGACGCCGATGCTGTCCGGGTTGATGCTGACCGCGCGGTCGAGGGCGTAGCGCTTTTCGGCGGGGTCGTCGGTGACCGCGGTGAACCAGAGCCAGCCGAGCTCGCTCTCTGGGTCGATCAGGAGCGCTTGGGCGAACAGCCGCAGCGCCTCGTCGCTGTTACCCGCGTGATATGCGGCTATCCCACGATTGAGCAGCGCGATCGGCGACGCTGGCGGTTGCTCCACTGTTCTCCCGCGCTCGCCGCTAGGTTTCGGCAGAATATAGTCCGCTCGGCAGACTCGAAAGGGGCCAAGATCCGGGGAAGGATAGCGTGCGACGCGCCGCATCGCCGCAGGCAACGAGGCAATCGATCCTAACTGTTCCTGCGTGTCCTGAGGAGCGAAATTGACAGTGGACCAAGCTCAAGCCATGAGCGAAAGCACCTGTGACGAGGTCACTACGGCGGCGCAGGCCTACGTTGCATCGGACTGATGGATCCCGAACGATCGGTGTTTCCCAGGCGCGCGCTGCGGCGCCAGCTCCGTACTCGGCAGCAGCTCGGGGGCGTTTGGGGCGGCCGTTTGTAGACGGCTCGCGTACCACCGCGCCAACGGCGCCGCCGTCAGCGCGTGCAAGAGCACGCTCAAGGCAATGGCCCACCCCGCCATCGCGGCGAGCGTGCCCACCTCCTGCGCCGACTCGTGCAGCGCCTCGACGGCGATCAGCGTGAAGACGACCGACGCCAGGCCCCGCGGCCCCAACCAACCCATCAACAGCACCGTGTCCGGCCGTAGACCCGACCCGATCATGGCGATTGCCACCGGCCCCATGCGCACCGCCGTCAGGGCCAGGACGGCGAAGACGAAGGCGCGGGCATCGAACGCTCGCAGCAGCGGCGCGACCAATGTGGCGCCGAAGATTATCCAAACGAACGTCGACAGGACAGTGCCGACCTCCTCAGTGAACTCCGTCGCCTCGCCCAATCGGTAGCGCGTCGCGGCTCCGAAGGCGAGGCCGCCGACGAACGCGGCGATGAAGCCGTTGCCGCCGACCGCGAGCGCGGCCCCGTAGACGCCGAGTGCCAGCGCCAGGTTGCCGACCCGCTGGGCGGTGGCCGTGGTCCACCGGTGCGCGACGGCGGCTCGCGAAGAGCCAGCCGCCAACGAGCCCGCCCACCACGCCGACGAGCAGCCCCCAGCCGATGCCTGACAGCGCGCCAAGCAGCCAGCCCTGGGCCGCTTGCTGCTCCTCGATCGCCAGCGCGAGGAACAATGTCACCAGCGGGGTGGCGATCCCGTCGTTCAGCCCGCTCTCGATGTTCAGCGCCCGGCGGATCCGCACCGGCACGCGACGATCGGTGAAGATCGGCAGCCCCAACGCGGCGTCGGTCGGAGCCAGGATGGCGCCGATCAAAAGCGCGAAGCCGAGCCCTTCGCCTGGGAAACAACCCGAACGCCGCCGCGCCGCCCAGGAGCACAGTCAGGGGCATGCCGATCAGCAGGAGCCGCGCTGGCAGCCCGGTGTCCTTTCGCACCTCGCCCAGGTCGAGCGTGGCGGCGTCGGCGAACAGCAGCAGGGCCAGCGTAGTCTCGGTGATGCGCTCCACGTCGGCGGCCGTGACCGAGACGTCGATGAATCCGAGCACACCGGGACCGACGACCGCCCCCGCCAGGACGAGCACCAGTGGCATCGTCACCGAGAAGCGCCCGAGCCACGCGGCAAAGGCGGTGCAGAGGACGACGATAGGCAGGACCAGCGCCCAGTCCTGTGCGCTCACCGTCTCAATCCCTCGGTATTCGCAGTTCCCACCGCCTCGGATGACCCTGCGGGTGCCCCCGGCGCTGTCGCCCAGGCCGGGGTTGATCCTACAGCAGCATTAACCACCATCGGGATAGTTATGGGAACGGATTGCTTCTGGCGCGCCGGACGAGGTGCAGGATGACGAGCAACACGAGTGCCCCGATTACGGCCACAATGAAGCTGCCGATGGTCCAGGCGAACGGGGTCTCCCGCCCGGTCAGCAGGCTAAAGAGCAAGCCGCCCAAAACGGCGCCAATGATGCCGACGATGATGTTTTCGAGTTCGACATCATCCCAGCCATGCTCCTGGGCGATGCCGGCGATCATGGTGGCGACCCACCCAGCCAGGGTGCCAAAGATGATCCAGGAGAGGATGCCCCGTTCGCTGTCCATGCCGATCTCCTCCGCGGGAATCGTCCGCCTCCATATTTATGATCGCTGCTGGTGCACTTGGTCTTGACCGGACAGGCGTTGAGAAAGCAGCCTCGCCGCAGTAGGCGACTCCTCCCGCTGTCCAGTTGACGCCGTAGCGGTGCCGGAGGTGACCCGGGGGGCAGCGGCACTCTTCGCGCTCGGGATCGACAGCGACATCTGCTTGCCCATCAATTCGCCACGATCGCGAGGCAGAAGCCGATGACCGTGGCGACCCCGGCCAGTTCGCCGCCACGCTCGAAAGCAAACGGCATCAGGGAGTTGGTCAGCATCGCCAGGAGTCCGCCCGCCGCCAGCGCCGCGGCGCGATCGCCGTTCGCCCCCGAAAACGCGGTGGCGCCCAACCACCCGAGCGCCGCCGCGACCCCGCAGCTCGCGACGACCGCCAGCCAGAGCCGCGCGGTGCGTCCGACGCTCCAGCCAGCCTCGGCCAGATCCGCCGAGGGTGCGATCGCCTGCGGTACGTTGGAGACGAGCACGGCGGCGAGGAAGCCGGCGCTCACCGGCGAGCCGGCGGCGATCTGGATGCCGAAGATGATGGATTCGGGCACGCCATCGACCACCGAGCCGACGACGATGCCCATCGCCCCGCCAGCGCCTTCGTCCCCGAAGCGCCGCTCGACGATCGCGTCGCCAACGAGGAGGACCGCCGCCCCCAACAGCATCCACAGGACGAGTTGCCAGGGTCCGAGGAGCTCTGCCTCGGGGATCAAGTCGAAGGCAATGGCGCTGATGAGGGCTCCAGCACCGAAGCCGGCGAGGGCCCCCACGACTTTGGTCGGAATATGCACCCAATAGACGAGCAGGCCGCTCAACAGGAGCGAGGACTGCGCGACCATCCCAAGCACCAGCGCCTCAACCATGCGGAACCCCCTTCGCCTCGGTCCGTCCACCGCCGCACACAGCGCACGCACAGGACCGGCGGGCACGCCCAACACACCCACACCCGCGAGCGACGCCCGGGCGACCAGTGGATCGCGCCGTCATCCTGGCCCGAAGGCGGAGGCACATCCGCCGTTCGGCATAGATACGGTGCGGCTGTTGACTGCCGCTTCTGCCTCTCGGTCAGTGGCCGCCGACGGCGCCCTGGGTGAGTTTGTCCATGACTTGATCGACGGTAAAGCTGGCCGCCTTTTGCCGAGGTGGGAACGCCTGGAAGGTGCCCAGGAAATCCCCCACGATCGCTTGCGCCGGCACCAGCAAGAAGACCCGATCAATCAGCCAGTCGTAGTAGGTGTTCGACGTGATGTCGGCGCGCTCGAAGGGATCCGTGCGCAGGTTGAACAGCTTCGGCACCCGCAGCGAAACGAACGGCTCAGCCCAGATCCGCAACGTACCGGGCGCGGTTTGTTCCAGGAAGACAAATTTCCAGTGGTCGTAGCGGAGGGCAACGAGGTCGCCATCGTCGGAGAAGTAGAAGAACCCCGGCCGCGGGCTCTTCGCCTCCTCCCCGGTCAGATACGGCAGCAGATTGTACCCATCGAGGTGGACCTTGAAGGTCTTGGCACGCGCTTGATGCCCCTGCTTCACCTTCTCGACGATCTCGGGTTCTCCCGCGGCCGCCAGGAAGGTCGGCAGCCAGTCCAGGTGAGAGATGATCTCGTTGCAGACCACGCCGGCGGGGATCTTGCCCGGCCAGCGGATCAGCTCGGGCACGCGATAGGCGCCCTCCCAGTTGGAGTTCTTCTCGTTGCGGAACGGCGTCATCGCGCCGTCCGGCCAGGAGTTCATGTGGGGTCCGTTGTCGGTGCTGTAAACGACGATGGTGTTCTCCGCGATCCCCAGCTCGTCCAGTCGATCGAGCAAGGCGCCGACCACCTTGTCGTGGTCGATCATGGTGTCGTGGTACACAGACTGCCACCGCCCGGCCTGACCGATGCTCTCCGGTTTGGGGTGGGTGCGGAGATGCATGTGGGTCGTATTGAACCAGACGAAGAAGGGAGTATCCGCTTCTACCTGCCGCCCAATGAAGTCCTGCGCTGCCGCCAGGAACTCGTCGTCGCACGTCTCCATCCGCTTCTTCGTGAGCGGGCCGGTATCTTCGATGCGCTGCGTGCCGTCGGGGTTGGCCCAGGAGTGGATGACGCCCCGCGGACCAAATCGCTCGCGGAAGTTGGGGAAGTCCTCCGCCGGTGGGTAGTCGGGGTGCTCGGGTTCCTCTTCGGCATTGAGGTGGTAGAGGTTGCCAAAGAACTCATCGAAGCCATGTGCGGTCGGGAGGTGCTCGTCCTTGTCCCCGAGGTGGTTCTTGCCGAACTGCCCCGTGGCGTAGCCGAGCGGTTTGAGCAGCTCGGGGATCGTCGGATCCTCGGCCTGGAGCCCGAGGTCCGCGCCGGGGAGCCCGACCTTGCTCAGCCCGGTGCGAAAGACGCTCTGGCCGGTGATGAAGGCCGCCCGGCCGGCGGTGCAGCTCTGCTCGCCGTAGGCGTCGGTGAAGCGCATGCCTTCGTCGGCGATGCGGTCGATGTTGGGGGTGCGGTAACCCATCAACCCGTCGCTGTAGCAGCTCAGGTTGGTGATACCGATGTCATCTCCCCAGATGACCAGGATGTTCGGCTGCTCTTGCGGTGTCTTGGTCACGAATTCTCCCTCCGCACGTCCGATCGGACGCATCGCTGCAGAAATCTTGTCCCATTGGCGTAGGGCATCTCTCATTCCGCGCCGCTGCCGGCGACGGGTTCGCCTTGCGCCGCGCCGGCCAGCAGGGCGATCGTCACCAGCGCCCAGGCGACGACGGCCCGCGCCCCGTGCGTTAGGAGGTGGACGTGCAGGGGTTGCCGGTCACGCCTCTGCCCTCCGGCGACCGGGCGACGCGCTCGACCATCCATCCATCGTATCGGCGGCGCCAGCCCGGAATCGCTCCCACGCGCGTGCCTTCGACGCCGTCCCCACCGCCCCTCAAACGGCAGCGCCGGCGCCGGCGCCTCGAGTGCGGGCTGGGCGACCGGCCGCTGACCGGCGGCCTGCTGGGCGAGCGCGTAGCGCGACCCCGGCTTGGCGGGAAGGAAGGCGCCGATCAGCCACAGCCAGGGGGCGAAGATGCCGACGATGCCCAGCACGGTGCGCCCCTTTTGAAAGGTCAGCGAGCAGACCGTGAACAGGCACGTGATGTAGAGCGACAGCAGCACAAAGCCCAGCGCCCATTCCAACCAGGTCACGGCCGTCCTCCCGCGCAACGATCAGGTGGGCACGCCGGCTCCGTCCTCGCCCGTTGCGCGGCGACGGGACGGAGGGCTCCGGGCGGCTCGGTGTGTCCCAGAGCCCGCCGGATGCGGCAGCGCACGAGCGTGCCGCGCCACGGGGACATCAGTGGGTGCAGCCGGAATGGTGCCGCACCACGGGTCGTAGCGGCATCGGCCGAACGGCGCATTCGGCTCTGGGAGGAGCGGCGGCGCCGGTCGCCCACGCCGCCGACTGGTGGACCGCTGAGCGATGCTCCCGAGGCAGGAGGATGGTCGGATCCTCGGCCTGGAGCCCGAGGTCCGCGCCGGGGAACCCGACCTTGGAGGCTGAAGGCGGCAAGTGCGTGAACCAACTGCTCACGTCTCACGCGACGACGTAGGGTCCGCAACAGACGATGCTCGGATGCGCCCGTGCGCCGGGGGCAGAAGGTGGCCTATCCTGCGCGGTTAGTGCGACGATGCTCGACAGAGCAGACTCTCCGGCCGGCTCGAGATAGCCGGCAATCGAGCACCATGACCTCGACCACAGCGGTTTGCACGAGAAAAGGAATTCCCCATGGGTTCGTTGGTAGCGCAACATCGCGCGGACGCTATCGCGCCGCCGGGCTCCGCGCCCGATAACGACATGATCTGGATCCCCGGCGGGACGTTCCTGATGGGTTCCGATGACCACTATCCGGAAGAGGCGCCAGCGCACGCAGTGACCGTCCCCGGGTTCTGGATCGATCGGTATCAGGTCACCAACGCCGCCTTCCGCCGCTTCGTCAAAGCCACCGGGTACGTCACGCTCGCCGAGCGAACGCCGGACGCCGGCCTCTACCCCGGTGCCCTGCCCGAGATGCTGGTGGCCGGCTCGGTCGTCTTTCGCCAGCCACCGGGGCGGGTGCCGCTGGGCAGCCACTACGCCTGGTGGGGCTGGCAGGCTGGCGCCGACTGGCGTCACCCGGAAGGTCCCGGTAGCACCCTCAATGGCCGGGAGCGACACCCGGTGGTCCATGTCGCGTGGGAGGATGTCACGGCCTATGCCGCCTGGGCCGCAAAAGCCATTCCCACCGAAGCCGAGTGGGAGTTTGCTTGCCGCGGCGGGCACGACGGCTGGCCGTACGCCTGGGGGCAGGAGCTGGCGCCAAAAAGCCGGATGCTGGCCAACTACTGGCAGGGCGAGTTTCCCTGGCAAAATCTGGCGCTTGACGGATACGAACGCACGGCCCCGGTCGGCAAGTTTTCCTCCCAATGACTATGGCGTGTTTGACATGATCGGCAACGCCTGGGAGTGGACGGCCGATTGGTATGCCCCGCGCCATGAGGCCCCTTCGCCATGCTGCGCGGCCTCGCCCGATCCACGGGGCAGCGAAGCTGAGAGCGTCGAAGCGCGGGACGCGGCCGCCATTCCGCGCCGCGTGCTCAAAGGCGGCTCCTACGCCTGTGCCGAGAATTACTGCCAGCGCTACCGGCCGGCGGCGCGCATGGCCCACCCGATCGACACCGGAACCAACCACATCGGGTTCCGCTGCGTCGTGCGACCGGCCATGTGAGGGTCAAGGTTCGTGACTCCTCGCAACCCTCTTGCCAGGGGGAGCGATCGATGTGTCGAGGACGGCGCTAGGTGGGAAAGACCCGGTTCCAGTCATCTTTCATGCTGACGACGGTCCAGCCCCGCTGCCCGGCTTCGACCAGGGCGGCCTCCAGCCGTCCCAGCGGCGAGACCCGGTAGGCGTATTCGCGCTCGGCGTCGTCATGGTCGACGATGAGCGCAAGGGATCGCCCATCCCTGCCGGCGGTGTATTGGAGCATCGCCAGGTCGCCGTCTGAGTTTCCGCCCGCCAGGATCGGCTGCCGGCCGACGTGCAGGTGGATGTTGGCCGGCTTGCCCTCTTTGTCGTCGAAGCTGCTGAGCTCGGGGAGCTTGACCAGCACCGGCCGGCCGTCTCGGAGCTCGAACTGGACCTTGCCGCTGCTGCCGATGACTTGGGCGGGCGGGATGCCGTAGACCGCTTCCGCGAAGACGCGCATGAAGTCGACCCCGCCACCGGAGACGATCCAGGTCTGGAATCCGTTGGCGCGCAGGTAGTCGAGTAGCTCCAGCATCGGCTGGTACACACATTCCGTGTAGAGCCGCTCGAAGCGCGGATGCTTCGCCGTGCCGATCCAGTCCCGGACGACCTCGGCAAACGCGTCGGTGGTGATCCCGGCGTGGGTGGCCGCGATCAGGGCGGCGAGATCGCGCTTGGTCAGCGCGGCCAACACGTCGCGGTCGTTGGTCAAGATCGCCTTGAAAGGCTGTTGCTCCTGCCATTCCGGGTGCTCGGGGGCCAGCGACCGGACGCGGTCGAGGACGAACCCGAGCTGGATATAGAGTGGCTGCTCGCACCAGAGGGTGCCATCGTTGTCAAAGACGGCGATGCGGTCACCCTCCGCCACGAACTGGTCGCCGCCTGCCGCGGTGACCGCGGCGACGAAGTCGAGGATCGCCTGCTTGTTGGGCCCGTCGTTCCACGCGGGAAGGGGATCGTCAGGCATGGTGATCTCTTTCACGCCGGGTGCCCACGATGTTCAACGTTCTTGCTCCTGTGCTTCACCTGCTGAACCCCGCTCGCTCAACTCGTGGACGAGGCGCTTGAGCTCCGCGATCTCCTGCCGCAGATCGTCCGCAGGCTGCTGACCCTGGTCCGGTTCGGATGTTTTCGGTGCCAGGAAGGCATTGGCCAGGAAGCCGGTGAGAACGCCGAACAGCCCGATGCCGATCGTGAGCATCGCCACACCTACCACCCGCCCGCTGGTGGTCACGGGAAAGCGGTCGCCATAGCCGACCGTGGTGACCGTTACGTAGGACCACCACAGCGCGTCGGAGGCGGTCAGGATGTTGGCGTTGTCCGCCCGCGCCTCCGCTGCCAGCACAAACATGCTCCCGAACTGGAGCACAATGATGGTGAGGAAGAGGGTTCCCAGGAGGGCGCTGCCGGCGCGATCGACGGCGATCATCTCCCAGACGCCGCGCGGCCCGTACTGGTGGACGATCCTGGAGACGCGGGCCATGCGGAACAGGCGAGCGAGCCGCAGCCCGGGGAAGGGCAGACTGCCGAGGAAGTCAAGCCAGCCTCCCTCGTGGATCAGGTACGTCCGCTTGTGTGGGGCGCGCTTGAGCCGCAGGAAGAAATCGGCCAGAAAGATGAGACAGAGCACCCCGTCGACGATCAGGACGACATTGTGGACGGCGGCACTGAGCGGCGCGATGGCCAGGACCATGTTGACGATCGAGAGGACCGACAGCGCCAGCACGAAGATGTCGAAATTGGTCAAGTCCTGGTCGCTGGCGTGCGCCGTCATATGATGGTCCCCTCGCTCGACCGCTCGGTCGCCCTCAGCGACTCCGAGGCGCACCGGGTGCCGCCTCTGTCTCCGGCAGGACCACATCGCCCGCTCGTGCCGCTCGTGCCATCGCCTCTTGCTCGGCGGCCCGCCACGGCCAGCGGCCGTCGATCTCGACGTCGATGCTCAGACTGAGCACCGTCCGCACCAGAACGATGACGGCCAGCACGACCACACTTTCCCGCGTCGGTTCGATGGCCACCGTCTTGATGATGTCCCCGGCGACCAGGAACTCCAGTCCGAGCAGCAGCGAGCGACCCATAAACGTGCGCAGGCGCGTGTAGGCATCGCGGATTGGCGCCTGCCGCAGCAGGTCCCAGGCAAAGAGTCCGATACCGATGACCACGCCAGCAGCGATCACCACGACACCGACGACCTCGATCACTTCGGCGATCACGGAGATGACGTGGCTCGTTTCCATGGTCCTGGCTCCCGCGCCCCTACGCTCGGACGATCATCGTCGGGTGACTTGCCCGCTTGAGTACGCTGCACAGTGGAGAACGACGCGCGACCGTTCCGGCGCTTTTCGGTAGGCGGGCTCAGACCGTGCCGGGAACGCCAACACCGGCCGCCGGTTGGCCAACCCGCTTCCCCATCTCGGCGGCGGCAACAAAGAGCACAAGCGAGAGCGCCAACCCGGCGACCAATGCCAATACCAGAGTGTCTCCACCGAAGCTTGTGGCCGCTACCAACAGCGCAGCCGAGAGATTGCGCTGGGCGGTCCCGAGACCGGCGACCTTTTGCGTGTCCGGGCCGCTCCCCGCGCTCAAGAACCATCCGATGGCGATACCGCCGATAGCCAGCAAGACGGCGCCAATGATGATCCAACTGCCGATGGCGCCGAAGATTTCGTCGTAGGCCATGAGGATGATCGCCGCGAAGGCGATGACCAGACTCATGCTCGAGATGCGCCCCAGATCCGGCGCCCAATTCACCGCGAGGTCCGGGTAGCGCGCCCGCACCAGCATCGCCAACGCCAGCGGCAGCAGCATGAGAACAATGAGCGGTTTGGCGACGTCCCAGGGGGCGACCGTAGCCCCCTCCACCACCCGCGGCAGGATAATCGGCGCGTAGCCGATGGTCACCACCATCAAGAGCACCATCATTCCGACCGAAAATGCCACGTCGCCCTTGGCCATCTGGGCGAGTTTCGGGATGAACGGCGCTCCGGCCATCGTTCCCAGGAGGAGCAATGCCGTGCCGGCAGGCGTCTCCAGAGGTAAGAGGCGGTCGAGGAGAACCGACAGGGCGGGGACCGCGACGAAGTTGCCCAGCAGCACGCCGCCCAGCAAGCGGCCATTGCGCAGGGGGGTGACGACTTGCGCCAGCGTCACGCTCATGCCGACCGAGAGCATGCTCGTGACGACGAAGGCCAGGATGCCGACCTGAGCCACGATCTCGAGTGTCTCACTGATCATCCTCACCCTCCTCTGGCTTCGTCTGGATGGGGGCAGGCCAGCGCCCAACGGCGGCCCGCACTGTCGCACCCTATCAGGACCCAGGCTCGTCTTCATCCACCGGTGGCGCCGCCTCGCGGCATGAACAAGCTGTGGGAACCGTGGGGCAGCGGGTCGTCCATCCTGGAAATGATGGCCTTGAGAGGAGCAACCGTCTCTTCCGTGGTCATCCCCTGTTCACGTACAGGTCGGCCGCGGTGTCGATGGTCAATCCGGAGCCAAAGTGCGGTCCGCCGCCGACGTTGAACACTCCCGCGAGCCGCTGCGGATACGAGCCGGCGGCGATGATCGCCTCGGACCAGGTGTCGAGGGAGGCGAAGAGCTCGTCCGCGTCATCCCCGATGGCGTCCAGCACCGGTCGTTCGAGCGCGTCAGTGCGGACCTCGATCTCCTCCCGAAACGCGCGGCCCGCGTCGGTGAGCTGCTCATCGCTGGTTATCAGCCCCCGCCGCGTGAGCCGGTCGAAGCCCGCGTCCATGTCGGCGGTGGTCCAGCCGCGACGACCTCCCCCGGCACCTGGCCGAGGCAGGCGCCGCGACTGGTGAAGTACGCGTTCAGCTCCGGGCGAGCCACGCCGTCCTGGGTGACGGGACTGTCTCCAAACCCTAGCTCGACATACGCCGCGTGCGCTTCCGGGGCGAAATACACACCGGCCGCGACCGGCTCCACGGCGTTGCGCAGCCGGCGAGCCCGCTCCTGAAAATCGGCCGTCATGAGGTGGTTCCCCCGCGATGGGGATGCGCGGCTACTGAATCGCCATCGCGACCCGCCAGCGCTCAGCGTCGCTGACCTCGTGGTCCGCGTCATCCAGTTTGAGGTCGATCTGGACCCCCTTGATCGTGCCGGTGAACGGGTTGCCCTCGATCTTCAGGTCCGGCCCGATCGAGGCGCCGAACTTGTTGCCGACCAGCGCCGTCGAGTCGGCAGAGAAGACGGAGGCGTGGGTGTGCTCGACCCGGCCCTCGCCGATCTGCTTGCCGTCGACGTAGAGGGTGGCCGTGCCGCCCTTGCCGAGACCGCCGCCGTCGTAGGCGAACTCCAGGCGCACTTGATGCTCGCCGGCTGGCAACGGGTCCGGTGTCTCGACTTCATACATCTCGAGCCCGAGGAAGTTGTAGATGTACTTGAGCTTCCCCTCGTGCGCGTAGATCGCCCAGCCGCCGAAGTTGGCTCCCTGGGCGATGATCACCCCCTCCACACCCGACTCCGGGATCGTCACATTGGACGTCACCGCATAGGACTTGTTCTTGATATCGACGACGGTGTTCTCCCCCATCGCCATCCCCGGGAAGAGGACTTGCGTATCCCCCTTGATCAGCGTGGGTCGGCCGGCCATCGCCGGGATAAACCGCTCCATGCGGCGGTCGTCCAGCGGCAGGACCTGGTAGCGAGCCGCTTCGATCAGGAACTGCCGCTGCAGCTCGGCGAGTTTCTCGGGCATCTCCGCGGCCAGGTCGTGGGCTTGCGTCCAGTCGGTAGTGGTGTCGTAGAGCTCCCAGACGTCGTCGTTGAAGGGGGTCGGTTGTGCCGAGATTTCCCACGGGACGGAGTGGCGGGTGACCGCGGTCCAGCCATCGTAGTAGATGCCGCGGTTGCCGAATATCTCGAAGTACTGGATGGTGTGCTGGTCTGGCGCGCTGCCATCATTGAAGCTGTAGAGCATGCTGACGCCTTCCATCGGCGATTGCATGACGCCCTCGACGTAGGTCGGCTCGGGAATATCTGCCGCTTCGAGGATGGTCGGTGCCACGTCGATGATGTGGCTGAACTGAGAGCGCACCTCGCCTTTGGTCCCGATGCCAGACGGCCAGTGGACAATCGTGCCGTTACGCGTGCCGCCCCAGTGGGAGGCGACCTGCTTGGTCCACTGGTAGGGGGTGTCCATGGCGTGCGCCCAGCCGACCGCGTAGTGGGGATACGAGTCGCGGCCGCCCCACCCGTCGAGGTGCGCCATCAGGAACTCGGGGGTTTCCAGGTCGGCCATGCCGTTGAAGTTGATCATCTCGTTGAAGGTGCCGTTGAGGGTTCCTTCCGCCGAGGCGCCGTTGTCGCCGATGATGTAGTAGATGAGGGTGTCGTCGAGAATCTCCATCTGCTCCAGCAGGTCGACCAGCTGGCCGACGTAGTGGTCGGTGTGCTCCAGGAACCCGGCGTAGGTCTCCATCTGGCGGCGCAGGACCGGCTTCAACTCCTCCGGCATGTCCTTCCAGGCAGGAATCTGCTCCGGGCGTGGCGTCAGCTCGGCGTCGGCAGGAATGACCCCCAGCTCCTTCTGGCGGGCGAAGGTGCGCTCGCGCAAGGCATCCCACCCCTCATCGAACTTCCCTTTGTACTTGTCGATCCACTCCGCGGGGACCTGGTGTGGGGCGTGGGTGGCGCCGGGAGCCCAGTAGATGAAGAAGGGCTTGTCCGGGTAGATCGCCTTCTGCGCCTTGATCCAATCGCTCGCCTTGCCGGCCATATCCTCCGTGAAGTGATAGGCGGGGTCGTTCGGCACCTCGACCCGGGTGAGATTGTCGAAGACCTCGGGGAACCATTGGTTGGTCTCGCCGCCGACGAAGCCGTAGAACTTCTCGAAGCCCTGCATCGTCGGCCAGTGGTCGAATGGTCCCATGGGGCTCGTCTCCCAGACGGGGATCTCATGGCACTTGCCGAACTGGGCCGTGGAGTAGCCGTTGTCGCGCAGGGTCTTGGCCACGGGTGCCTTGGTGTTGGGAATCATCGAGGTGTAGCCGGGTGCGGCCGCCGCCAGCTCGGTGATGGCGCCCATCCCGGCCGAGTGGTGATTGCGCCCGGTCAGCAGCGCCGCTCGGGTGGCGGAGCAGAGCGCCGTGGTGTGGAAGCGGTTGTACTTGAGGCCATTCGCCGCCAGGCGCTCCGCGGTGGGCGTGTTAATCGGACCACCGAAGGCACTGGAGGCGCCGAACCCGACGTCGTCGATCAGCACCACCAGCACGTTTGGCGCGCCTTTGGGGGGGCGAATCCCCTGGATCCGCGGGAAGACTGCCGCCGGGTCATTGGCGTCGTAGTACACCGGGCCTGCGTACGCCTCGTTCGGGATCGGGAGGTTGTCGCGGCTTGGTCCTCGCTGATTCTGGCGGGTATCACTCAAGGTTGTCTCTCCTACGCTTCATCTCAGCGCTCGCCGCCCGGGGCGCGTTACGGAGTCGGTGTGGCGCGCTCCCTCGTCGTGTCGGAGAGTGGCCGAGCTCGAGCGGATGGTCCTCATCGCCCGGTTGTCCCATCAGGACGAGGTCGTAGGTCGTGTCGCCCTCCAGCACCATGCCGGGCACCGTCAGAGCGACCTCACCCGAATCCGCCAGGGTCACGTCGAAGTCATACGTTCCGGCCGGCACGACGGTGTAGGCCGATGTCGCCGAGTAGGGAAGCTGCCGTGCGAACACCTGGCTCTCTTCGTTCGCGGTGACCGTGACCGCCGGAAGCGCGACCGAGGCCTGGACGATACGGACGCGCGCACCGCGGTCGGGGACGGGGTTCGTGTCGAAGACGCCGCCGATGACGAGAGGATCGGTGACGATCAGGTAGTAGTCGTTGTCGGCGGGAGCCGGGTAGACCGCGTCGAAGACGGCGTAGTTGAAGCCGGCCCGGTCCGCGGTAATCGTGACGCGGGCGCCTCCCGGCTGGAAGTCAATCCAGTCGCTCAGCTGGCCGTAGGTGAACTCGTCGAGCACCTCGTCGTAGTTGATGTGGACTTCGAGCTTACCCAGGCCCGGATCGGCGTGCAGCACCTGTACCCGCGTCTGGATCGCCAGATCTTCCTGCGCTGCCGCAGGCTGCACCGCAACCGGTCCTAACACCGACGCCACCATCGTGGCCACCAGCAGAACCACCATCCCGACATGCCCGCAGGCTCGTGCAGTCCATACGCTGTTTCGCATCAAACGTTCTCCTCCACGCCGCGGGACCGGCAGGTCGCTGTTTGGGATCGTAATCCAACCTAGCGATCACTGGGTCGTCGCATGCGGCGCATTGCTGTATTCGACGCGTTCCTTACCGGAGCCGAACGGCGAGCCGACCCTAGTGCGACATCTGGTCGATACAGACCGTGGCTGCCAGGATCAGGACATCGTTCTGTCCCGGGGCAATCTCGATGCCATAGGAGTCGCGTACCCGGAACCACTTCTTCGAGACCGTGGCCACATTGCCGATGCGGTATTCGTGGTCCAGGAGGTTGCCCTGGATCTCGAGGTCAGGACCATCGCCGATCTTGACCGTGTAGCGTTCCCGCAGCGGGGTGATCATTGCCTTATGCACCATCGCCATACGCTGGCCGTTCGGCCCCTCGATCTCCATCGAGTCCCGGACGCGGGCGACCCGTTCCTGGATCTTGCAGGCCTCATGGCCCTGCATGTCCCGAAAGACCAGGGTGTCGCGCATCCGCAAGGCTTTGCCATCGACTTTGAAGGCGCGCTGACCCTGGTCGTTCTCGATGAAGAAGTCATCACCGATCGAGACCAGTTTCTCGACCATCCGATACCGGTTGCCGGCCGTCGACGGTGCGGCCGCGGGGCCGGCCGCCGGAGCGGCGGGTGCATCCGCCTCGCCTCTGCGTCGCCTCAACATGAAAATCGCTCCTTTTCTGTGCTCGAACGGATCCGGTGTCATGCTGCTCCCAGCACGCCCGCGGGCACGTGGACGACGGCCCAGTGATGGATCCGCACCGAGCCTAGCCCGCGTCGGGTCGTAGCCACATGCGGCGAACGGAGTATTCGGCTTGTGAGGCGAGCGACCGAGTTGGGTGACAGGGTGATCGACCGGTTATGGGACGGAGTCCAACGACGCATTCGGCCTGCTGAAGCTCCAGGTCACCCTCAGCGATCGCGGCGCGCACCGGGTCCAGCCCCAGTCTCCGGCGGGACCACGTCGCGCGCGTGTGCCGCCCGTGTCAGCGCCTCCTGCTCGGCGGCCCGCCACGGCCAGCGTCCATCGATTGCGATGTCGATGCTCAGAAAACCCCGATGGAGCCAGTCATGGGACTAATGGCGTTTGCCAGCTTGCTCCATCAGGGCCAGCAAATGCGGCAGGAAGCAGCGGCGGACCTCGGATGCGCCGCGCAGGCTCGGCTCGATCGTATGCGTGCACCAGGTCGGGTCACCGCTCAGGAAATGACCGTGGAGATCGACGAGTGCGCCGTACCTGGCGGCGAGTTCGGCGAGCACGGCGTTGACGCGGCGATGGTTCTCGCGAGCTAGCTCAGGATCGACGCCCGTGAAGTTGAGGGCGTCGTCGCCGAACGTCGGATCATAGACATTCCCCAAAAGCACCGGCCGCACGGGGAGATCGCGCAGGAACGCGTCGAGCGCGGTGGCGAAGGCGGCGATGCCCGGGCCGCGATCGACGAGTAATCCCCGCAGCAAGTCATTGCCGCCGACCGTCAGGATCGCGGCGGCCTTCTCGCTCGGAGCAAGGTTCCGGGCTTGTGCCGGGAGGGAGTCGACCGTAGCGCCGTCGACCGCTCGATGCTCGAGTCGGACCGCGACCGTGTGACGAGAGGTCCTGGCCCCGGAATTCCGGGAAGAGCTCGTCGTCGTTGCGAATGAGGAGCTGTCCCGGATCCAGATCCCGGTCGTTGTACCACCTGGAGTCGAGGATGGAATCGCCAAAGGTGTAGAGCGTGAAGGGCGGGCTCTGGTGGTCACGACTTGCGGCGGGGACCGATTCATCCGTGTCGGCGGCGGTGGGCGTCGCGGCCGAATCGTTCGCGTCGTCGACCGATACGAACCAGTCCAGTGCCTGGCGGGCGATATCGGAGGGGACCGTGTGCGGGCCATCGAATTCGACGTACTCCACGTCGTAACCGGCTCGTGCCAGCTGAGGCACGATCCTGCGACTGGTGCGGTCGATGGCCAGGACCCGATCGTTAAGGCCGTGGGAAATGAATAGGCGCGGTTCACCGCGCTGATCCGCGGGAGCCATGAATCCGGGGGAAAACGCCATTACCTGCCCAAAGAGGTCGCCGTTGGTGATGCCAAGCGATACGGCATACGAGGCGCCGTCCGAAAACCCGGCCACCGCGAGCAGTTCCGGGTCGACGGCACAGCGGGCGAACGCGGCGGCCAGGGCCCGGTCGATGAACGCGACGTCCGGTCCATAGCCACCGCGAATGACGTCCCACGTGGACTGGCGCGATGCGGGGGAGAGCAGAATCAGCCCGGCCTCATCGGCGAGATCGCGCAGGGGGTAGAGACCAGAGGTCGCGTCGCCCCCCGCCCCATGCAGCGAGAGCACGAACGGCGCCGGCTGATCGGCCCGGTAGCCGGCGGGCACCAGCAGGAGCGCGTCCCGGTCGCGGTCGAGTCCCAGCGCGTGCAGACCCGGCGACACCGTCTCCGTCGGTGGTCCTGGACGCGCCAGGAGACGCCCCTCCTCGGGGCCCGGTGTCCCGCTGTCCTGCCCAACCTGACCCGCCATCGAGGAGCTCTCTCCCAGCCGCGTGAGTCCGTTAGCCGCCGCCAACCCGGCGAACAGGCTTGCGGCACGAGCGAGCAAGCCCCTCCGTGGTAGTAGCCGCCTCACCCAGCCCGAGCCTCGCACGCCATCCCGCTTCCTACCGCCGTGGACTATTGCCGCGGCGCAAGGAAGCCGTTACGCACGAGCGAGACCAACAGGAGACCCGCCGCGGTGACGTTTGCGGGGTGAGCCGAACAGCCGGTGAATGGTCGAGATCTCCGCGTCTTCAGGGCGCGGTTGGGTCGCCCGCGAAGACATAGGCGTTGATGCTGCCTCGCGATTGCATCGCATCGAAGTAGATGCGCGTAGTCCGTTCATCCTGCCGCGTGACCTGGTTGCTGCTGGGAATGAAATAGTCGCCGTATCCGGGGGCAAATGCCTCGGCGGTGAGATCGACGAAGTAGGTTCCGCTCGGTAGTCCTTCCCAGGTGGTGGTCGCTCCGCTCACAGTCGCCTCGTCGGCGCCGAGCGGAGCATCGAACTCTTCGCTGGCGAGACTCCACTGCACGAGTGGCTCGGCCGAGGGTGCGCAGGCGTCCGTTTCCAGCGTGGCCAGGGTCATCCCCTCGGGACAGGCGAAGGTCTCGACGCTGAACGTCCCGGAAGCGTCCTGCGACGAGGTGGCAAAGTCAAACTCGCCTGCCCTGGCCACCGCCGCGAAGAGCAGAATCGCCTCGCCATCGCCGGCATTGCGCAGCGCCAGACGTGCTCGTTCACCGGAGGAGACCGCGTCGCCAGGGGCGAGGATCGTCTCTGCGCCGGGAGTTAGCGGCACGGTCCCATTGCCCCCAGCCAAAGTGAGATTCACCTCGGCCTCGGTAGGCTGGAGCGAGATGCCGACGCGCCCTTCTTCAAGAAGGATGACGGAGGCGCGGGGACCGTCGCTCGCGGGGATGCTCGCTCCCGGCTCGATCTTGATGCGGAGCATCACCAGCTCATCGCCCGTCGCGCCGGCAGGCACTCGTCCCAGGGCCTCTACCGATACGCCGGGGTACAACTCTCCTGACTGCTGGTCCGCATACGCCCTCTCGCCGAGCAGAGCGGTACTCAGCGCTAGCATCAGTAGCAGCATGAACAAGCGTCGTCTCATCGAAGGCTCCTCATGGAAGACGCCAGAGCATGGCAATGGCGTTCGCAAGATACCCCTACTCGCCACAGCGCGTTCCCTTACCCATCACCCCATCACCCTATCACCCTGACACCCGTCACCCAATCCGCCGCCCGCCGAACAGGCGAACCGCCTGTGCTACCGTATCGCGCGCGAAAGAGGACGGTGAGAGCGAAGGGCGATGGCATGGCCGCGGACGAGTTTGCGTTTCTCGACCCCAGGTTCAGCAAGTGCATCAATCCCACGGCCCGTGTCTACCGGCTCTTCGAGGGCTGCGCCTGGGCGGAGGGACCAGCCTGGTCACCGGGCTGGCGCTCGCTCGTCTGGAGCGATATTCCGAACGATCGCCAGCTCCGCTGGGATGAGTCCAGCGGCTCCGTCGGCGTCTTTCGCCACCCGGCCGGCCACACGAACGGCAACACCGTCGATCGCCAGGGGCGCCTCCTCAGCTGCGAGCACGGCGGGCGGCGCGTGAGCCGCACCGAGTTCGACGGTACGGTCATCACCATCGCCGATAGCTACGAGGGCAAGCGCCTCAACAGCCCGAACGACGTCGTCGTCAAATCGGACGACTCCATCTGGTTCACCGACCCCGCCTATGGCATCGAGTCGGATTACGAGGGGCACCGCTCGGAGATGGAGCTCGACGGCTGCCATGTCTTCCGCGTCGACCCCGCCACCGGCGACATGCGGATCGTCGCCGACGATTTCGTGCGGCCGAACGGCATCGCCTTCTCGCCGGACGAGCGCCTGCTCTACGTCTCTGACACCGGCGCGACGCATGGCCCCGACGGTCCGCGTCACATCCGCCGCTTCACCGTCAACGACGATTCCACCCTCTCCGGAGGCGAGGTCTTCGCCACCTGCACGGCCGGGCTCTTCGATGGCTTCCGGCTCGACGTCGAGGGCCGGGTCTGGACCAGCGCCGCCGATGGCGTCCATGTCTTTGACCCCGACGGGACCATGATCGGCAAGGTCCTCGTGCCGGAGGTCGTCGCCAATGTCGAGTTCGGCGGCCCCAAGCGCAACCACCTCTTCATCTGCGGCACGACCTCCCTCTACACGGTCAAGGTGATGACCAACGGGGCGCAGCGTATCTGATGCCCCTGCCCCCTCCCGCCTCGCCGCGCCTCGAGTTCCGGCCGCTGACGATTGCGGCGATCGAGGCCCTCATCGCCGGCGATCGCGAGGCGTTGGAAGCGGAGACACGCGCCAGGTTTCCCGAGCCGCTGTCCGCCCCGCCCGAGATGGACCACGCCCTGCCCGCCATGCGCGATAGCCTGCGGGACGACCCTGAGTCCGCCTTCTGGGGCCCTTTCCTGATCGTCGCGCTGGAGACCGGGGAAGCCGTCGGGTCGGCCGGGTTCGTTTCCCAGCCCAGTCGCGGCGGCCAACGGGAGCTTGGCTACAGCGTCTACCCGTCCTTCCAGGGCCAGGGCATCGCCTCGGAAGCCGCGTCAGCCCTCGTCGCCTGGGCGCTGGCGCAACCAGGAACTCGCGGCGTACGGGCGACGATTCCACCGTGGCACGTCGCCTCACAGCGCGTCGCCACTCATGCCGGATTGCACCGCACCGGCCGCATGGAGACCGATCCCGACGAGGGACCAGTCGAGGTCTGGGAGCGGTCACGGGAGTAGCATGAAACCACGCCGCAAGCCCTTTCCGCCCTTGTTGCGAACGAGCTTCCTGGCGATCGCGCTCGCCGTGATAACGAGTGGAGCGGTCGGCGGCGCCCTCGCCCAGGACGATGATGCCAACGCCGCGCGGAAGCGCGAGCTCGAGGCGAATCTCGATCGCGTCGCCCGCGAGACGGCCGAGCTACGGGAGCTCCCTCCGCTCGCCGAGATCGACGATGTCCTCGTCTCCCAGGACGAGATGCTGGCGATGGTGCCCGAGCTGATTGCCAAGGAGATGGCCCCCGCGGACGCCATCGCCCAATCGCGCTCCCTGGCCGCACTGGGACTCATCCCCGCGGGCACGGATCTCTTCGATTTGACCGTGCGGCTGATGAGCGAGCAGGCAGCCGGCTTCTACGATCCCCTCAGCGACGAGATGCTCGTCCTCTTCGATGGCAATCCAGGCCTGACCGAATATATCTACTCCCATGAGGTCATCCATGCCCTGCAGGATGCCTACCTCGACCCTGACGATCTGATGGAGGATCTCAGCGGGTTGAACGGCGATGAGCAACAGGCTGCGGTCGCGCTCTACGAGGGGGATGCGACGGCTGGGTCGGCGGCTTACCTGGAGGAACACCCCGCGCTCGTAGGCGCGTTCCTGCGTGAGATCGGGCGCGATTCCCCGGTGATGGACGAGGCGCCGGCGTCAGTCGAGATTGCGCTCCTGTTCCCATACATCACCGGGGCGAGCTTTGTTGACCGCCTCCTTGTCGAAGGGGGCTGGGATGCGGTCAACGCCGCCTACGTCGACATGCCGACGTCGACAGAGCAGATCCTGCACCCGCTCAAGTACCTCGAGCGGGACGAGCCCTCGCTCGTGGCGCTGCCCGATCCCACCGCGCTCGGCGCCGGCTGGCGCGTTGTCGACGAGGACACGCTCGGCGAGCTGCAAACCGCCGTGCTCCTCGCCGACTTCGAACCCGGGGAGGGCGTCAACGGCATCACCGGCGACATCGCGCTGCCGGAATCGGCCCGCAACGCCGCCGCCGGGTGGGACGGCGACCGCTTCGCCCTCTGGGAGGACGGCGACGGCGAGCGAGAGGTCCTTGTCTGGCGGTCGGTCTGGGACACACCACAGGATGCGCGCGCCTTCAGCCGCGCCCTCGCCCAGTTCGGCAACGGCCGTTGGCACGGCCTCTTCAATGGAGAGAGCCCTGACGACGTGGCGCTCGTCACCCCCGAGATCGCCGCGCGCATCCTCCTCGACGGCCAGCAAGTCCTCTACGTGCAGGCACCCGATCTACCTTTGGCCGACGCCGCGCTGGCCGCGCTCCAGACCGCGCCTCCGCCCAATCCCGCGCCAAGCCCGGATTGAATTCCGGAACCTAGCCGGTCACTATGCCAAAGGAGAGCGCGATCGTGATTGTCAGCTTGGCCCATCAGGCTTTAGACTAGTCTGCGACTAGTCGATCTGGAGAGCCATGAATGAGAACGATCGGTGCATATGAAGCAAAGACGCGTTTCGGTGAGTTGTTGAGAGAGGTAGAGAACGGCGAAACCATTATCGTCACCCGTCACGGCTTCCCCGTGGCCCGGCTAATTCCGATGGCCAAGGAGGCCGACGATGTGGCCGCGGCTATGGAGGAGATCCATCGCTTTCGCCGTGAGCATCGCCCAACACTGGGGGGAATCACGCTGCGCGAGCTCATTGAAGAAGGTCGTGAGTGACCCCCTTTGTGCTCGATGCTTCGGTCGCGCTGTCATGGTTTTTTGAGGATGAGTTTTCTCTGTACTCCTCGTCGATAGCCGAAATCATGCCGCGAAGTCAGGCGGTGGTTCCGATCATTTGGCCGCTTGAAATGGCTAATGGCTTTTTGACCGCGTTTCGACGAGGAAGACTTCCAGAAACAAAGGCTCCAGCGTTGATTGGCGCCTTGGATCGGCTGCGAGTTGACATTGATCGAGGAATTGCCCCCGAATTTCTCGCCCAGACGACCCTGACCGTCGGGCTAGCTCATCGCCTGTCCGCCTATGACGCAAGCTACCTGGAGCTGGCGATGCGTCGCGGGATGCCAATCGCCACCCAGGACCAGAAGCTGGTTAAGGCCGCGGCCGACACAGGCGTCCACGTCCTCCAGCCCTGACGGCTCTTTACCGCATCCACCGCTTCAGCCCGCGGCAACCTTCGCGGCGAACGTCTCCAGGTCATCGTCGATGACGATCGTCATCCGCGGCACGACATACCGTTCGCTGACATCGAGATCGGCCGCGGTTGCACCAAGACCGAAGGCACGATGATGCCCGCCGCCTCGGCGGCCTCGATCGTGCTCTCGCTCACATCGCCGTAGGGCCACGCGAGAAAGCGCACCGATTCTCCGGTGATCTCCTGGAGGTAGGCCCGGTTCTCGGCGATCTCCGCGACCTGGCTCTCGTAGTCCAGCCCGCTGAGGGCGACGTGGGAGACCGTGTGAGCTTCGACCGAGCCCCGCTCCGCCAGCGACCGAATCTGGCGCCGGGTCAAGGGGGAGACGTTGTTGACAAAATAGGTTCCGACCAGATCGTACCGGTCGAGGATTCTGGCGAACCTCCTCACACTCGGGTCGCCATCATCATTTGTCAGGATCACGGAGTTCGGCGGCAACTCCGCTAGACCGCGTGCCGCCCGCCAGAAGTGGCGCAACGTGATCGACGTGTAGCCGTGCTCGACCAGCCAGCGACACTGTTTGTTGAGCTGCCGCGGCGTGATCGAATACGTATTTCCCGACTCGTCAACCGTGTGGTACACCAGAATCGGCACCCGGTCAGCAGCGCCTTGCGTCGCGGTGAGTGGCACCGCCAAGGAAGCGATACACGTCCCCGACCATAAGAGAACGAGTAGTAGTCCGCTCAATAGCGAACGGTATCCGCGCGCTGCTCGGATCACAGCCCGCAACGGCCATCCTCCGCACTTGTCCTGTGACGCCACTCTCGGGAACCGCAGGCGGTATCAAACAGCTGAACGCCGACACGGTTAGCGTTCGCAGCGTTCCCCCATTCGCGTTGGCCACATGATTCGCTCTCAGGGCCGTCTGCGTCCGCGTCTGGCTTAGGAGTGAACGTACGCTCGCCGGATCAGGTCGTCAATAGACTCCATGATGCCCGCTCGAATTGCCGCCGTCCGCTATTGGCGCTGTGTTGCCGTCATCCCCACTTGTAGCAGGCGGGCTATCAGCCACCCGACCACGAGAAGGATCAGCTCGCCGACCACTCTACCGGGGATCTAGTTCTGAACCCAGATCTAGGTCTCTTGCAGACTATTGAGATTCGGCATGGTTTCGCTCCCTCGGTTGTTCGCCGTCTAGTTTCTGCTGCGTGATCCCGTCTTAGGTGGCGTTTCACATTCTGCGCCACTCGGCACTAGCTTCGAGCCCCCACAGATCGACAAGTCCAGCGGGGTCAACCTCATGATCGCGCTCTCGTGCTGAATACGGCAGGATCGCCGGTCTTGTTCGCTGGTCGAGGTTGGATCGGGGATCGGCAAAGGGATCGCCGGCCTTGACCCCCTGACATCGGCACAACTCTGTGGAATCAGTACAAAGTAAACATAACTTGCGTGAGTGGCACGTGATATGCAATACCCGCTCCGGTAACTTCGCCGATGGTCGGCGGGTCTATCGGATTCGCGGTGCAGTGAATGGACCACTACGCGAACCCGCAAGGAGTACTTATCATGTCGCCGGATCGA
The DNA here is from genome assembly GCA_963724295.1 of uncultured Chloroflexia bacterium. Lineage (GTDB taxonomy): Bacteria > Chloroflexota > Chloroflexia > Thermomicrobiales > UBA6265 > JACCXM01. The sequence continues at coordinate 264,766 of CAVRUC010000010.1, forward strand.
ATCGAAGCACTGAGCCGGAGTCTGGCTGACTCCGCCTCGCGCCGTAGCCTGCTGAAGCTCCTCGGAGTTGGTGCGGCGGGCACCGTGGTGACTGCGGTCGGCCTGAATACCGCCGGGGGACCGAACGAGGTCCTCGCCGCCGAGATCGTAAATCAGTTGACGGAGCTTCCGGTTTCCGGCAGCCGCGGCGATACCCGCTTCCGCGGAAAACTCACCATCAATTCGTTCCGGGAAGAGGGTGGGAAGATCGTCGCCGACGGTACGGTGACAGGCAAGGCCATCAAGAACGGCCGCTCGAGACGAATCTCCGGAGACGTCGTGGTGCCGGTCACGGTGCAGAGGTCCGAGGTTGAGATCGTGGCGATCTGCCAGATTCTCAACCTCGTTCTGGGACCGATCGACCTGAACCTGCTTGGGCTGCGGCTGCGGACGAACACTATTCGCGTCCGGTTGACGGCAGACAGCGAGGGTGGCTTGTTGGGTTCGATCCTGTGCGGTCTGTCCGGTGCCGGGCCCGATGGGCTTGGCCTGCAAGCGATTATCGACCTCCTCAACGACATCCTGGCAGCGCTTAACCCGTAACGGCGCAAAGAGCGAGCACCGATCGCGGGCTGCATCCGCGATGATCGACCGAAGGGGGGAGGCCCAGCCTCCCCCCTTCATCATGCCTCGTACTGTGAGACGAGCCAACCACGTATGACGAATGCGTGCCTTCCTGGCACGCTTTTGCGGGTGTCCGTAGAACGGCGGTCGGTTTCCCCTTCCCGCCCGGCCGCCACTGAAATCTCCAGCCCGGACCCCTGCGCGCCTCCCGTCAATTCCCGGGAGGCGTCTCGGTGTTCTCGGGATGCTCAATAACTCTCAGTTCAGGTAGCGCGTGATGTCATCGAATCTTGCGTCATCTAGTTCTGCCCACGGCGAGACCGCGGCAATCGCCTAGATGGCGTACAAACGGTCGAGTCAGGAGTTTATGGAGCGCTGTTTGGAATGTGGAGCACTGGCTCGGGGATGGCGTCCGGATCGTCGTCGACGATGAGTCCCTCGGGTGACTGCTGCGGCCGAGAGCCATTCGGTCCCAGCAAATAGGCACGAATTTCGGCCGGCGTCGCCGCCTGGTTGACGGCGATGTAGAGTGCCGCCGCTCCGGTCACATGGGGAGCCGCCATGCTCGTCCCGTCCCGCGTCTGGTAGGTTCTGCCCGGCGTGGTGGAGAGGATGCAGGTTCCCGGCGCGGTAATATCGACGTCGGCGCCAAAGTTACTGTAGCGGGCAAAGGTGTCATCACCGTCGCTGTAGCAGGTTGCGGACGCCTGTCCGCCGGGACGACCGTCAAAATCTGACAGGGCCGAGACGGTAATGACTTCGTCGTAGTTGGCAGGGAAGTATTTGGCGGCGTCAGCCACTTGGTTGCCCGCGGCAACGACGACGGTTACGCCGGCCTGGACCGCATTGCAGACCGCTGCGTGCAAGGCGTCATCAAGGCACGTGGTTTTTGGCCCTGTACCAATGAAGCTCATGTTGACGATGTCGATCGAATCCTTGTGGGCGATGACCCAATCCAGTCCACAAATGATGGAGGCAGAGTCTCCACCACCCTGGTTGTTGAGCACTTTTACCGCATAGAGGCGCGCTCCCGGCGCTACCCCGACGACGCCGAAGCCATTGTCTCGAGCTCCGATCGTACCGGCCACGTGAGTGCCGTGGGCCACCACGTCCCCGGTTCCCTCACCAGTGCACGCCTTGCCGCCGGCGATCGTCAAGTCGGGGTGGGCTGCGATACCCGTATCTAGCACCGCCACGTCGACGTTGATCGCGCCTCCATCGCCGTGGATCGCAGCTTGCGGGTTCTGGTCGGCTCCGATGCGACGGATGCCGGTGGGAATGGTCTGGCTCGCCTGATTGAGGCGCCTCCTGCATCGTCTCCTCTTCCTCGGGTTGTTTTGCGTACAGCGCTTCCTCTCGGTGGCGACCTGTCCAACTGCCTCAACCCGCCGATTGGGAGACACGATGGCTCCTGGGATTTGCTCCAGTGCGCGACGAATGCCTGGAGGCACTTCGGCCGCGAAGCCGTTGACGACCATATCGAAGCGATGGGTAGCTCGGACCTCAAAATCACGTAGCACCCCGCTGACACTCGCCCCCGGAGGAAGGATGACGACGATGTCCTCGGTTACCTCTCCCCTCTCGACACTCAGCGCCACGGACCCGTCGTCCGCCAGGAGCACGGCAACCAATAGCAGTAGGATCACTCGCGCAGGCATGCCTGACCAACGACGGTGGTCGGGGCTCGTCCGCGAAAGCCTCGCAGCTCGCATCACGCCGAATCGCATCGCGGGCGGAATCCGCAATTCATTGCAGCCTGCCGCCTGTGGACGAAGTGCATCATGAGATGTAAACGGAGCACGAGTTGTGCCAGAACCACTAGTGATCGAGCACCTCTTACGGGAAGTCCACGATTTGGACCAGCGGAGGCGCATCCGCAGCAGATATCGCTCCAAAGACACCAGTACGGGCGCCGCCGGACTATCGCGAACTGGTGCAAACCTTGGTGTTTCGCAACTGGTACCGGACCGGGCAAGGACGGAGTTGATAGCGAGACCGCTGAAGTGGGTGCGCTAGAACTTCGTTGTATCTAGAATTGGGACACATCCGGGACGGTGTCTCATGTGCATCCCGCTTCGTTATGACAATCGTTGCTAAGTCCACCAGTAGTGGAGCCATCCCTGTGCTACGCCGCATCATGGCGCGATGGTTGAGGATGCGGCGTGACGGGTGCGTCAGCTTGCACATTCACCCGACGGCCATGAGCGTGATAGCGGGCTCGATGCGAAACGATAGCCGGTCATGGGCATCCCGCAGGGCGCGCTCCGCCCCATCCGGCGACTCGCCGCGGGCGAAGATGAACCCGAGATAGCTAGCGCCTTCCGGCAGAGGTGTCAACGGCTGGTTGAGCGGCGCTGTGATCTCGACCCCAGTCACCCCCGGCACGGCCGCGGCCTCCTCACGACCCAACACCTCACGCAGGATGCCCCCTCTGGGGATCGGGATCATCATCACCCCGGCCGCGCCGCCCGTGCGCTCGGTCGACGGCAAGGCCATCCCCACCGCATGGCCCAGGATGAGCTCCTCGAGACTGAGCCCGGCGCCGAACTCGAGCACCGTCGAGCACAGCCCGCCAATGGAGCGACCTGCCATCTCGATCAGCCAGACGCCATCGTCATTGACGCGCAGCTCGGCGTGGATTGGTCCCTCGCGCAGTCCCAACGCCGCGGCGGCTTCGGCGGTCCGCGCCGAGATCGCCGCTTGTGTCACCTCCGGCAACCGGGAGGGAGTCACGTAGATTGTCTCCTCGAAGAAGGGCCCTTCCAATGGATCGGGTTTGTCGAACAGCGCCAGCGTCTGCAGGGACCCGTCCGTCAGCAAGCCTTCGAGCGCAACCTCGAACCCCGGGAGGTACCGCTCAATGAGCAGCTCGCCCCGCTCGAGCGATTCTCCCTCTCGCAGCACGATCCGCCGCGCCCGTTCCCAGGCCTGGATGAGCTCATCCCGATCATCAGCCCGGATAACGCCTCGGCTACCGGAGAGTCGCACGGGTTTCACCACGACCGGGAACGGAATCTCGCCGGCCACAGTCGCGGGATCACTCGTCAGTGGATAGCGCCGGTACTCCGGCACGGGGATCCCGCCCCGGTGCAGGGCCTCTCGCATCACCCACTTGTCGCGGGCGGCGAGCGCGGCGTCCGGGTCGTTATGCGGCAGACCGAGTGCCGCCGCCGCTCGCGCCGCCAGCAGCGTCGCGCTATCGTCGAGCGCCAGGATGGCATCGACGGGGTGCTCGGCGGCAAAGGTGGTAAGAGCCGCGATCGCCGCGTCCGGTTTCGTGAAATCGAGCCCCAGTGGCATCCCCCAGCGCTCGGCAAGCGCCTGGGGCGTGTCCGTGGCCTGGACGACCTCGAGAGCGAGCCGCGCCGCCGCCTGCCGAAACGCGCCCGCCCGGTACGTCGCCGGACTCGCCAGGAGGACCACACGCGGCCGGCGGTCATCGGGGATGGGGTGATGGAGTGATGGGGTCATAAGGTGATCGAGTGAGCGGATGATCGGCAGACAGGTGATGTCGGGTTGGGAGTCGTGGATCTTGGACAGCGGTTCAAGCAAATGCTGTTGGATATGCTCGCCTGACTAACGACGTATAACTCCCAATCACCCTATGACCCTTCGTCGACCGTATCGACCGGGACATCGGCGGCTCGGCCGAGCGTGCAGACGACGATCGTGTAGACCCCACCGGAGCCATCGGGCGTGACGGAGATATCGCTCACCCGCAGGTTGGCGTACGGAGTCTGCGAGCGGTCCTTGCTCAGCCACTGGTTGACGTCGTCCATGGCGGCACTCGTGTCCCGGCCGGCACTGGGGCTGTGAAAGAGGAATACCCGCGTATCGGCGGGAACAAGATCCATCGAGCGTGCTCCTAGCTAACGAAGGGTGGCGAGGTGACAAGGTGGCTGGGTGGCAGGAAAACTCCCTCGTTCCTGACCCGTCTCCCATCCGAGTTATGGCGAATAGAGTTCGGCCGCCGCGCCAAGCGAGCTTTACAGGGCGAGTATAAGTGAAGAACTCCCAGTCACCCCGACACCCTTCGACCCTGCCACCCTCGTCACGCGACGGTCTGCGTCTTGTCCAGCGCGGAGTCAGCCACCACTGGGGGCAACTGGCCCGGAACCGGGGGCGCGACTTCCATCCAGCCCTGACGGACCGCGTAGAGAATGGCGCCAACCCGATCACTGGCGTTCAGCTTTCGCAACACCGAGGTCATGTGGTTCTTGACCGTCTGCTCGGAAACGAAGAGCGCGTCGGCGATCTCCTTGTTGGAGAGTCCCTGCGCGACGCAGTCGAGCACCGCCAGCTCCCGCGTCGAGAGCGGCATCGGCTCTTCGCTGCTACCAGCCTCGCTCGGCAGACGCAGCTCGGCGCGCAGGCGTCGCGCCAGGTCCGGCCTCGCCAGCAACTCGGCTCGCAACAGATTTTCCCCGGCGCAGATGCGCGCGAGGGCCGCGGTGAGCGCCTCGGCGCCGATGTCTTTCTGCAAGAAGGCGACCGCCCCGGCTCGCACCGCCTCGATGATGCGATCGTCATCGACGTGGACCGAAAGGACCACGATGCGCGCACGGGTCTGCTTGCGGCGCAGAATGCGGGTGATGCGCAGCCCGGTGATACCCGGCAGCTGGACGTCCAGCAGGATCAACCCCGGGCGCGTCTCCTCCGCCGCCCGGATCGCCTCGTGGGCGTTGCCCGCCTCCGCGACGATCTCATAACGTCCGGTCGCTTCCAGCACCCGGCGCAGCCCGGTGCGAAATACCGGATGATCGTCGACCAACAGCACGCGCCGTGCGAGCACGGACCACCCTCCCCGCTTTGCCGCTTACGGTCGGGCCTGTCCCCTCGGGAGGCGCCATCCACACCTCACCGTCAGACCCGACCGAGCAGCCTCCTACCCGTCCCCAACAGATCGACGCTAGCGGGCTTGTCCGTGCCGGGCCGCACTCCCAGCGACGGACAGCGACGAACCTGCACCTCATCCTATGAGGCTCGGAACTGATTAGCAACGGACAGGATGGCACAACCCGGGCTGAGATCCTGGCTCTTATCGTGCCAGAAAGTCAACGCACCGATGATTATGAAGAGTCGTCCTGTGAGGTCAGCGGGACTCGCGAAGGAGGAGCAGGCCGATCAGCGTTTTCGCGTCCTGGATCTGCTCCGGACCGGGCGCGACGAGGCGCGGAATGTCAGCCAGGGGCATTGGCGACAACCGGATCAACTCGTCCGGATCGATCTCACCGCCTGCCGGCTCGCACTCCGCGGCGTGGAAGATCGTCAGCCGCTCGTCCGTATAGCCAGGCGAGGTGTAGTACGACGCCAGCTGCGTCAGCCGGCCGGCGCGATAACCGGTTTCCTCGGTCAACTCCCGTCGCGCGCACGCCTCGGGCGTCTCCCCCGGCTCCAGCGTCCCCGCGGGAATCCCCAGCAACGTGCGGCCGATGGTGTGGTGGCTCTGGCGCAGCAGCAAGACGTTGCCATCACCGGTGACACCCACGATCGCCACCGATCCGGGGTGCTCGACGACCTCTCGCGTGGTCACGCGCCCGGTAGGCAAGCGCACCTCGTCGACGCGGACGTGCACCCAGGCGCCGTCGAACCCTCTTTGGGAGGAAAGCGTCTCGTCGAGCGGCGGGTTTTCAGGATCGGCGTCGGACATTGGCAAACGTCTCCTCGCAAACACGGACGGCACCCGTCGAGGGTGCCGTCTGGAGGCGCCAGGCGGATTCGAACCGCCGATCAGGGTTTTGCAGACCCGTGCCTTACCACTTGGCTATGGCGCCAACAAGGGTTGCCGCTGGTCAAGGGCACTCGACAGTTTAGCATGACGCCGGCCTGCCTCGGTGTCTCGTGGGCAGAGCAAAGCGTGGATTGCCAATGGCCACCGCCACCCGTAGAGTACGAACGCACGGAAGCGTCGCGGGTTGGGAGCCAGACCCGGATCGCCACTGGGGATCCGCGGCGGAATCGAATTGAGAGGAACAAGCGCGATGTACATCCGCGGACTCGACGTCAGACAAACGGCGCCATACGGGCTGGCGATTCTGCGCATCGTCCTGGGCATCGCGATGCTCGTCCACGGCTGGAGCAAGCTGAACGGCGGTGTCGACAATGTGGCCGGCTTCTTCGGCGGAATGCTTGGCATTCCCGCGCCGGGACTCATGGCCTGGGTGGTGACGATCGTCGAGCTGGTCGGCGGCATTTTCCTCGTGGTTGGGTTCCTGACCCAGATCGCCGGAATCCTGATCGCGCTGGACATGCTCGGCGCCATCCTGTTCGCCTTCCTGCTCAGGGGCGCTCCCTTTATCGAAAATGGCCAGATCACCTGGGAGAAAGAAGCGGTCTTCGCCGCCGCGGCCCTCTGCATCGTCCTGGCCGGACCAGGCGCCTGGTCGGTCGACGACGTCGTGGCCGGGAATCGTACGCGGGCGGTGACCTAGAACAGTGCGTTCTTCCCTCCTGATTTCGCGCCGCCGGTTGCTGGCGCTAGTCCCGGTCTCAACCGTGCTGGCCGCCGGTTCCGGGGCATCCGGCACCCGCTTCGTGCCAGTTGGGGCGCGTGCCCTGGCGCAGGAACCCGAGCTGGAAACCGTCAGCGTCGCACTCGACTGGTATCCGAACGCCAACCATGCCGGGCTCTACCTGGCTCAGGAACGGGGCTACTACGCCGAGGAAGGTCTCGCGCCCGAGTTCTACACCCCGTCCGATCCGACGACCGTCTTGCAAACAGTCGGCGCTGGGCGGGACGACTTCGGTATCTCCTACCAGACGGATGTCCTGCTGGCGCGGGCGGCCGGAGTGCCGGTCGTCTCCGTGCTGGCGCTCGTGCAGACACCGCTGCAAGGCATCATGGTCCTGGCCGACAGCGGCATCACCCGACCGCGTGACCTGGTCGGAAAGACCGTCGGCTATCCGGGGATCCCGAGCCAGGAAGCGTTCCTGGCCACGATGCTCGAGGACGATGGCGCGGCCATGGACGACGTCGACCTTGTCAACATCGACTTCAACCTGGTGCCAGGGCTCATCTCGGGACAGGTCGACGCCTCGCTCGGCGCGTTCTGGACGCACGAGCCAATCCTGGCCGAAGAGGAGGGGTATCCAACCAGCTTCCTGAAGGTCGATGACTGGGGTGTGCCGTCCTATTACGAGCTGGTGATCGCGGCCGGCGAAGACACGGTCACGCAGCGGTCCGAGCTCGTCGAGCGCTTCCTGCGTGCCACGCGGCGTGGGTACGAAGACGCCATCGCCGACCCGGCGGCCGCCATCGCCGCGTTGCGCGCCGCCAGCCCGGATCTCAACGTGGCGGTCGAGGAAGCGGGCATCGCCCTGCTCATCCCCGCCTGGACCGCGGACAGCGTTCCATTCGGAACGCAGACCGCGCAGCGCTGGGATGCCTACGCGGCGTGGATGGCCGAGCGCGCGCTCATCCCTGACGATCTCGACGCCGCCGCGGCCTGGCGTGGCGATCTGGCGCCCGTCGCGGCAACCCCAATTCTGTAGGGCCCTCGTCGCCCCGGATCGCCCGCGGCCAGAAGGTTGGATTCCCGCAGATCCACCCCTCACTGCTCGTTCGCCGTGGCGCCTGCTGCCCGGGCCGCGAGCTCGCGCGTCGCATGAGGGCCGGTCAGGAGAACGACGAGATGCGAGTGATGCTGGCCCGCCCTGGGCCGTGCGGCGGGTGCGGCGTCCTGGGTAGAGCGGCCTCTTAGCTCTGCCCACCTTCCCAGCTCGGTGGGCGGCGATCGATCGTGAACGGAGTAATCCTGTTGATCTGCTTCAATGGCGGCAGTGCATTTTCCAGCAAGCCGCCTTTCTCAACAGGTTGTACATTTCAGGCAGCGCTCCTTGTTGAGATTCCGGGCACGCTGTCAAACCAGACACCAGGACGTCGCAATCACAGTACAGAGGCAAGGCAAGCCATGGCTCAGTCAATCCTCAAACAGCCTCGAGCCGCTATCCGCGAGCTCAAACGGGACTACCGGATTTCCGACGAGGAGGAGCTCCTCGCCTTCCTCGAACGTTACCCTGCGATCGCTCCCCTGCTTCACGACACCCGAAGCAATATCCGCAGGTACTTTGATGGGGATCCAGTGCGACTGGACATTTTCTACGATCTTGAATGGCCGGAAGAAGGACCCAAGCTAGTCGTGAATATACAGACCCATTTTGCCAGTCACGAAGCGTTGGACCGCCTGCATCGGTTCGTCAATGCGTGGTGGATCAAGAAACGTAAGGACATTGACGCTCCCCTAATGGTCAGCTTCGAGCACACTAGACGTGTTTGAGTGGGTCGATTTTATCGATCTTGCCGAGGATCTAGCGGCGAAACAGAACGATGAAGCGGCAGCCCGTACGGCTATTAGCCGTGCCTACTACGCGACGTTTCACACAGGTCGCGACTACCTTGTACGTGCCGGAATTTCTCTCGACCGTAGCCGTAACGCTCACCGGCAGGTTCAAGACGCACTTCGGACGAAGAACGCAGAGATCGGACAGGATTTAGAACTGCTCCATTTCTGGCGGAAGAGAGCCGACTACGACAACCTGCAACTTACTGACGTCGATGAGCAAGCCAAATCGGCGGTGACCTTGGCCAGAGAAACATTGGACGCGATCAAGGCCATCTCATAGCTCTTGTCGGCAACCACCCTCTTCAGCCAATTCCACCTTGGAAACTCGTATGGGTTCCCTTGATCGTCGCAACCCCAGGCGCATGCCGTTCAGCGTCACAGCGAGTGAGGTCCCCATATCCGCGGCGACGGCGATCCAGAGATTCACGAAGCCGAATGCCGCCAGGACCAGCGCCGCCAGCTTCGTAAGCAGTGAGAGTCCGATGTTCTGGCGAATGACCCCGCTGGTCCGCCGCGACAGCTCCAGCGCCTCGGCCACGCCGTTCAGATCGTCGCCCATCAGCGCGATATCGGCCGTCTCCAGCGCCACGTCGGTTCCCGCCGCCCCCATGGCGATACCGACGTCGGCGGTCGCCAGTGCCGGTGCGTCGTTGACCCCGTCGCCGACCATCACCACCGGGCCGTAGCGCCGGCGCAGATCCCGCACCGCCACCGCCTTCTCCTCCGGCAGCAGCTCGGCAAGCACGCTATCGGCACCGACGGCGCGCGCGATCGCCTCCCCCGTAGCCCGGGTGTCCCCCGTCAACACAGCCACATGAGCGATCCCGGCCTCCCGCATGCGGCGCACGGCATCGGCGGCGTGCGGGCGGAGCCGATCGGCGACGGCAATCACGCCCAGCGGCCGCAACGCGCTATCGACATCGTCCGCGGCAGCGACGAAGAGCGGAGTCGACCCCGCCTCCGCCAGCCGCGCCATTTCCCGCGCCAGCGCGCTCGGCCGCTCCTCGGTGCCGGCCAGCCCTAGCTCGCGGGCGAGGCGGATGCTGCCCACCACCGTCTCGCGGCCAGCGACGCGGGCCGAAGCGCCCTTGCCCGGCGTCGCCAGGAAGCCGTCCGCCATTGGCACGGCGATCCCTTCCTGGCGCGCCTTCAGCGCCACCGCCCGCGCCAGCGGGTGCTCTGACAGCGCCTCGACCGCGGCCGCGGTCGCAAGCAGGGAGCGCGCATCCGTCGCGCCGCCCGCCAGGGGAACGACGTCGATCACTTCAGGGCGACCGATGGTGAGGGTCCCGGTCTTGTCGATGGCCACGACTTTCGCCGCTCCGGCCGCCTCTAGCGCCGCTCCGCCCTTGACCAGGATGCCGCGCCGGGACGCCGCCCCAATCGCGGAGACGATCGAGACTGGAGTCGAGATCACCAACGCGCAAGGGCAGGCGATCACCAGGAGCGTCAGCGCGCGGTAGATCCAGGTTCGGGGGTCGTCTGTCACGAGCGATCCCCCGACAGCCAGCAGCGCCGCTCCCAGGATCACCGCCGGGGTATAGACCGCGGCGAAGCGATCCACCATCTGTTGCGCGGGGGCTCTGCTCCCCTGCGCCTCCTCGACCAGATGGATCACGCGGGCCAGGGTCGAGTCGGCGGCCTCCCGCGAAACCCGCAGCAGCAGCGCGCCGGGTCCGTTCACCGTGCCCGCGAAACAGTCGTCACCCGGCTCTTTGTCCGCCGGCATCGATTCACCGGTGATCGGGCTCTGGTCGACGGCGGAGACCCCCTCGACCACGACGCCATCGGCCGGGAGACGCTCGCCGGGACGCACCCGCACCAGATCACCGATCGAGAGCGCTTCGACCAGGACCGAGCTCTCCACGCCGGCCGCATCGACCCGGGAAGCGGTAGCGGGCGAGAGCGCCATCAGACCCCGGATCGCCCCCCGCGTCCGCTCCAGGGTCCGCGCCTGCAGCGCCCCCCCGAGCGCGAAGAGAACGACCACCGCCGCACCCTCGCCCCATTCGCCGAGGACGGCCGCGCCGATCGCGGAGACCGACATCAGGACATTCATGTCGAGACGGCCGGCCCGCGCCGACTGCATTCCCGCACGGGCGAACGGCCAGCCGCCGCCGACGATCGCTCCGGCAAAGAGCGCGGTCGCGAGCGGGCTTTCGCCGCCAGTGAAGGAGATGACACTACCCGCGACCCAGAGCGCGGCGGCCAGCAACACCCATCGCAGCCGGTGGTCACGCCACCAGGCGAGCGCGTCTGCCGTCGCGCCGCGGGGACCGGACTCCGCCGTCGCCTGGTATCCGGCACGGGCCACCGTCCTGGCGATCTCGTCCCCCGGTGGGGGGACACCCGTGGTGGGCACGACTGTCAGCGTCGCCGTACCGAAGTTCACCCGTGCGCTCTCGACGCCCGGCATCGCGCCCACCACCCGCTCGACGCTCGCCGCGCAGTCGGCGCAGTCCATCCCGGCGATACGGAATCGCAGCGTGGCGGCAGGCGGGGACGGAACCGTGTAGCCGAGGGTCTGGATGCGGGCGATGACCCCCGCCAGATCGAGCAGTGCGGGGTCGATCTCGACCCGCGCGTTGCCGGCCGCGAAGTTGACCGTGGCATCACACACCCCGGGCGTGTCCCGCAACCCGGCCGCCAGCGACTCGGCACAGACCGGGCAATCGAGCCCGGCGACGGGGAGGGTGAGCGCCGCGTCGCTCGCGCTTGCGGCACGCGGGAAGGTGGCGGTCATCGTTCTTCCGGCCCGGCGGCGATCTCTGCCGCGTGCGCGATGCCCATCGCCATCAGGTCGCGCACGTGGTCGTCGTCGAGGGCGTAGAAGATGACGCGACCTTCTCGCCGAGAGCGCACCAGCCTCCCCTCGCGCAGGGTGCGCAGCTGGTGAGAGACGGTCGTGCGGTTGATCCCGGTGGCGGCGGCCAGGTCGCAGACGCAGAGTTCGCCGGTCGCCAGCGCGGCCAGCAAGCGCAGCCGCGTCGGATCGGCGAGCAGCGCAAAGAGCCCGGCCACATCGGGCACCGGCGGCATGACACCGAGCGCCGCCCGCGCCGCAAAGACGGCCGGCGGATGGATGAGCGCGACGTCGCACTTGCAGTCATCCCCTGGCGGTTGTGAGGTCGACGCTTGCATAGCGGACATGTGCGTCATGATGCACATATTATACGCCGTCGCCGGCCGCGTGTCCTGGCAATCGATGGGCGATCACTCCCGCTCCCTCCGCCTCTCGCATCGGGTGCGGCCGGAACGCCTCGCACGTGGGCACGTAGGAAGTCTCGACCCGAACTGTGGGCGATGGGGAGCCGTCGCCGTCGTGGCAAGGAACTTGCACAACAGTTCGCCACGGGCATGCGCCCAATCGATGACCGGCAGGGGGTCTCGCGGCCATATCGATGCCCGTTGGGATCCCGCTCAAAAGAGACGCGAGGAGAGAATCGCCAATGTCATCCACGGAGACGACCGGTACCCGCGACGTCACGTACGACCTGATCAGCGTGGTCTACCACGCGCTGCAAGGCGCCGAGACGTACCAGATGTACGAGCAGGACGCGCAGCAAGAGGGAGATCAGGAAGCCGCGGCACTGTTCCACGAGGCTCACCAGTCGAGTCGCCAGTGGGCCGACCGCGCCAAGTCCCTGCTCGGTCAGCGCATGAGCCAGGGAAGTCAGAGCGGCTCGGGACAGCGCTCCTGATCCGAGAGCAGAAACCACAGCCGTGCCCACGGCCCCTACCCGGGCGCGGTTGAGAAGAACGGCGATCTAAACGAAGCTCACGTTGGAGGGCGCTGGTCTTGGCCAGTGCCCTCCTCTTCTTTGTGGATCTCGGAATCTTGACGGCTACCGAAGGCGGCGGTAGCGTGGCGGTCTCTCCTCATCTGCCATAGGGAGGCGCCGTGGAAGACCGATTTGCCGCCCTCGCCGAATGGCACGACTTTTTCGCCGCCGTCGCCGGCGTGACGGCAACATTGGTCGGCCTGCTCTTTGTTGCACTTGCCCTGAACCCGGCGGTCATGGCCGACGATAGCCCGGCTGGGCTACGCACCTGGGCCGGCCACACATTCCACAGCTTCCTGCTGGTGCTCGTCATCGCGCTGGTCGTCTTGATTCCAGACACTGGTCCACTTGGCTTGGGCTTGCCGCTGCTCATCCTGGGCGTGTGGGGAGTGATCCGGGTCATCATCGAGGCGCGTCAGGTGCGCAGCGACCCCTCTCCAGAGTGGCACGGCCGGTCGGTGCTGACCCGCTTCGCGTCGCCGCTTGCCGGCTATGCGATCGCCGCCTGGGTCGGACTGCAAGCGCTGCGCGGCGATGCCGACGCGGTCGGCTGGCTGGTCGCCACGGTCTTCTTCCTGATGATGAGCGCGGCCGGCAACTGCTGGGACCTGCTCCGGGAGATCGGCGACCACCACCGGTCTGGCACGACCGACCCGTGAATCGGACGGTTGTTGCCGCTGGCTATCGGCTCCTGGCTATCGGCTCTCGGCCAGTGGCTACCGGCTTTCGGCTATCGGCGATAAGCCTTCTTACGACTCACGACTCACGACTCAGTTGCCGTCTCGCCGTCTTTCTTCTCGACTCACCGACTCACCGACTTACCGACTTACCGACTCCCGTCTTGGCTGCTCCTTCGGCCAGTCCCTTGATGTACCCGATGGCGAAGAGGCGTCCCAACACGTCGTAGCCCGGTGCGAGGTTCTCCTCCCCCTCCATCGTCGGTACGTGGTCGGGACGCAGTGGACCGTCGAAGCCGAGCTCCTGGTATGTCCGCATCGCGGCGAACATGTCGGTCTGCCCCTCGTCGTGGAAGGTCTCGACGAAGCGCTCCGGGGTGCCGCGCACATCCCGGAAATGGACGAAGTGCAGCGCGCCGCGATCGGCGAAATCCCGTATCTCGGCCGGAATATCGGCCCCCATCGTGGCGAAGGTCCCCTGGCACATCGTAATTCCGTTGTACGGGCTCGGTACCAGCTCGATCGCGCGGCGCATGGCCTCCGGCGTGCGCAGGATGCGCGCCATTCCCCGGATCGGCGAGATCGGCGGGTCGTCCGGGTGCAGCGCCAGCTTCACCCCGGCCGCTTCGGCGACGGGCACGACGCGCTCCATGAAGCGCCCGAGAGCTCTCCCAGAGCGTGTCGTCGCTCACCTCACCGGCCGGAGTGTACGGAGCGTCCCGCATCAGCGCGTGGTCGTACGAGGTGACCAGCGCCCCGCCCCGGGTCGGAGTAGTTGTCGAGGTCCGCGTCCAGTTGAAGACGGCCATCCAGTTCCAGCAAACGACCGGGACTCCCACCGCGCCAAGATTGCGGATCAGGGTGCAACAGCGCTCGATCTCCTCGTCGGCGCCGAGCAGCCCCAGCTTCGCCGCATGCAACCACGGGAAGCCGGTCTCGATCACCTCCAGCGTCAACCCGGCGTCCGCAAAGCGGGTCTTCATCCGCAGCAGCGGCAGGAACTCCCACCCCGGCCCATCCAGATCGTCGGGCGGCACCTGCGACACGGCATGCGTCACTCCTGCCTGCCGCGCCAGCGTCCACGTTGCATTCGGAAACGGCGGCAGATACTCGGCGAGCTTGAACATCGTGGTCCGCCTCTTTCTGATATCACTCGGCAATTGGCGGCAGCTATCTAACCCGCCTTCGGCAAAGAAGGCAACGACGCCGAGCTGAGCATGCGCGCGGCGTTCACCGCGAGATCTGCCTCAGCGGCCGGGGTAGAGAGGAGGGACGGGCACCATGGAGGCGTTACAAGGTTTTGCTGGCGCGGTAGTTGGTGGCCTCATTGTTGGGGTGTTGAACTGGTTTCTTCAGGACAAGCAGCACAAATACGCGCTTGAATTGCAAGACAATCAATTCAAGTTCGAGAGCGCCGAACGAAAGTCGCAGCGATGGGCTGAATCGCAGCGGAAAGCTATCAGCGATTTACAGGACGCTTGCGGCCTGCTGGCTGATGCGACGAATCCAGCAAGAACAATGAGAAAGTTCTACATGGAAAAACCTTCGTCGAGGAGAGGCTAGCTATTCTAAGGGAGCAATGGTTCCAAGACTGGCAATCCGGAACGCGCCAAGTGGGGATCCTTGCTCACCGCGTCGACGGTCCCGTGCTAACGGAACGAGCTTACGCCGTAGGGATGTTGCCCTACGCTATGAATCATTCGTTTTTCATCAGACGAATCTAGATCTCCGCGAGGAGCATGGGCAGAGACTAGATCAAGCCCTGAGCGAGCTTAACGAACTAGCCGGAAGGCTCTATCGTGAGCTAGACGCAGCAATTTAGATCCAAGGCGGGCTTGGTGGCGAGCCGTCTTCTGCACGACACCGGGGAAGCGGACCAGACCCAAGCGTCGAGCAAACCTCGTAATACGTCATAAGGAAGCCAACGATGCTGAGAACGCGCTTCACGGACCTCGTCGGTTGCACGGTTCCGATCCAGCAGGCCGGGATGGCGCCGTCTCGCCGCCCGAGCTGGTCGCCGCCGTGTCGAATGCCGGCGGGCTGGGCATGCTCGGACCGCCCGCTGGGGCGGTCGGCGCTCGCCAATCTCAACCGCCTCATCGACCAGGTCGAGGCGCTGACCGCCGTCCCTTCGGCATCAATTTCATCATCGCGCCGGAACACATGGGCAACACCGACCCCGGCTGCTTCGCCCTCGCCGGGCGCCGCGCCCGGGTCGTGGAGTTCTTCTGGGCGTGGCCAGACCCGGCGTTGATAGAAACCGTCCACGAGCAGGGTGCACTCGTCAGCTGGCAGGTTGGCTCGCGAGAGGAGGCGGTCGCGGCGGCCGCGGCAGGCAGCGATCTGATCGTGGCTCAGGGCATGGAGGCTGGCGGCCATGTGCGGGGCAAGATCGGCATCCTTGCCCTGCTCGACGAAGTGCTGGCCGCGGTTGACGTGCCGGTGCTGGCAGCCGGTGGTGTTGGCACCGGGCGCGCATTGGCGGCCGTCTTGGCCGCCGGGGCCGACGGCGCTCGGGTGGGTACCCGCTTCGTCGCCGCGGAGGAGTCCGATGCGCATCCACTCTATGTCGAGGCACTGCTTGCCGCCGGTCCCGCGGACACGGTCTACACCGAGGCTTTCTCCGTCGGTATGGGATGCCCCTCACCGCGTATTGCGCTCTTGTGTGGCGGCCGCGGAAGCCTTCCCCGGCGACATCGTCGGAGAGGTCCCGACGACTGGACGGAACGCGGGAGGCACTACACCGGCCGGGTGGGGCTATCGGCGCCCAACGGCGATCGATCGCGGTACGACCGGCACCATCGCTGCGATGGCGCTCTGGGCCGAGGAGCGAGTCTTCCGCGGCGTGACACGCGTGCGGCCTGACCGCCGAGATCGTGCGCGAGCTGGCAGGGACGCCGGAGCGCCTCCTCCGCCGCTGGGACCCCGAGGCCGGCCCATCGACGGGTGCGTGAAGGTCAGGCAAACAACCGGCCTCGTATTCTGCCTGGTCGTCTTGACGACCCATAGCGTCTCGTCTAGAGTGGCCGCTCGCGTGTGGCCGGCTTCACTGGATGGAGCGTCTTCCCGGCCCGCGCACCGCGCTTGGGTGGAATCCCCGGCAGTGCCGCCGGCGATGAAGGAGCGTGGCGATGGCCGCCATTCCCGGCATCAGGCAGCGGGCGGGAACCGCCGACGCCGTGCCGCGCCGGCCCGCACTCCAGCGCGCTCTCGGCCGCGACTGGAAGATCGCCTGGCTCTTCATTCTGCCCCTCGTGCTGGTGCTCATCGGTCTCGTCGCCTACCCCTTCGTCGCCGGTATCATCCTCAGCTTTCAGCACAAAGTCGTCGGTCAGGAGCCGACCTGGGTCGGGCTGCGCAACTACCGGGAGTTGCTCGTCGGGGAGCAGTACTCCAGCACCTTCTGGAATTCGGTCCGCGTCTCCATCCTCTACACCGGCGCCGCCGTCGGGGTGAAGCTCGTGCTCGGCATGTGCATGGCGCTCCTCCTCAACGAGAAGTTCCGTGGGCAGACCCTGATGCGCGCCGTCCTCTTTCTCCCCTGGGCGGTGCCGACCATCATCGTCGCCCTCACCTGGCGCTGGATCTACGACGGCAGCCCGGCCGGGTTGATCAACTACATCCGCATCGAATACTTCGAGGCGCAGACGCTCATCCAGTTTCTCGCCGACCCCAACCTCGCTCTCTGGTCGGTCATCGCCGTCGCTATCTGGCAGGGCACGCCCTTCTACACGATGATGTTTCTCGCCGCCATGCAGGCCATCCCGGGGGAGCAGTACGAGGCGGCGGCGCTGGACGGCGCCAACGTCTTCCGCCGCTTCTCGGACATCACCCTCCCCAGTCTGGTGCCGGCGATAACCATCACCGCCCTCCTCTCGACGATCTGGACCGCCAATAGCATCAACTTCATCTTCGCCCTGACGCGGGGCGGACCGGTCGGAGCGACGATGACCTTCCCCATGCTGGCCTATGAGGTCGGCATCGCGGGGGCCCGCCAGCTCGGTCTCGCCGCCGCCGTCTCGGTCCTCTTCTTCCCCCTCTTCATCATCGCCATCTATATCCTCACCAAGCGAATGCTCGCGACGGAGGGGAGGGCGTGAACGTGGGTGACTTCGTCATCACCCTGACACTCCGGCACCCCGACACTCCGAGACCCTCGACCGGAGGGCGTTCGTGAAGACCTGGTTCATGCGTAAGGGCATCCGCAACGTCGTCCTCTTCGCCGGTCTGGCGATCTTCGCCATCTGGACGCTCTTCCCGTTCCTCTGGATCCTCTCGACCTCGATCAAGCCCGACCGCGATCTCTATCGCAAGGTGAGTCTCTGGCCGGCGACCATCACCGATGCGCACTACATCGAAGTCCTCTTCGAGACACCCTTCCTGACTTACTTCAAGAACAGCTTCATGGTCGCCACGGCGACGACGGCGATCGCTATGATCGTCGCCGTCTTGGCCGCTTACGCGATGACCCGTCTCTCCTTCCGTGGTCGCACCTTCGTCGCCCGGGCCACCATAGTCACCTATCTGATCCCGGCGGCCCTTCTCTTCATCCCGCTCTTCCAGATCGCGCAGCAGCTGCCGTTCCAAGGGGACGCGGCGAGCTTGGTCGTGATCTACCTGATCTTCGCCGTACCGTTCTCGACCTGGCTGGCCATCTCCTACTTCAACACCATCCCCTCGGATCTGGAGGACGCGGCGCTGGTCGACGGGGCGACGCGCCTGCGCTCGCTGGTGACCATCTTTATTCCGCTCGCGCTCCCCGCCCTGGCGGTGATTACGCTCTTCACCTTCACCATCGCCTGGAACGAGTTCCTCTTCGCGCTCTTGCTGATCCAGCGCGACTCCCAGAAAACGGTGCCGATCGGTCTGGCGGAGTTCGTCGTTGGCGACGTTTTTGCATGGGGTCCGTTGATGGCCGGATCGCTGCTTGCCTCGCTGCCGCCGGTGCTCATCTATGTCGCCGCTCAGAAGTGGGTCGTCTCCGGCCTTGGCGGCGGGGCTATCAAAGGGTGACTCTGGGTCGCGCCGGGGACCTTCACGGTCCGCACCGCACGACACGAGAGATCGCGGGTCTGCCAGGTCGGAGTCGACTGGCAGCCAATGGCGACCGTAGATGGTCGCAACATCGCGGCGACATGCGGCTCGTCGCGGAGTGCGCAGGATGAAGGGAGTCCAGGTGCGTGAGATCAGAGGTCCTGACAAGGACATGAATCGCCGAACGCTGCTCAAGGGGACGGCCGCCCTCTCAACCGCAATCGCGTTCTCACCGCTGGTCGCTGCCCGCGCCGCCGCGCAAGACAACCGGTTGACCGTCTGGGGCGTGGTGTCATTCACCGAAGAGGGCGATGCCCTGCTCGGCCAGCAGATGCAGGAGTGGGGCGCGGCGAACGGGTTCGAGGTCGAGTACGTCGCCTTGCCAGGCTCCGACTACGCGACCCGGCTGGCCACGGCGGTCGAGGCCGGGGATGTCCCGGACGTCGTGATGATGCTCCAGGACATCACCCTCTTCTACGCCGAGCAGGGCCGCCTGGTCGATGTGACCGACGTCTACGACGAGCTGAAGGATCTCGGCGGCGGTATGTACGAGACGCTGCTGCCGTGGGTCGAGGCCGATGGCAAGATCTACTCGATTCCGATGCAGTCGGACGTCAGCGTGATGTACGCGCGGCTTGATTTGATCGAGGAAGTCACCGGGGAGCGCGTGGCGCCGACGACCCTCGACGAGCTAGAGCAACTCGCCACCGAGATCAACAACCCACCGCAGCTCTACGGCATTGGTCTTACCGTGGGCAGGACACCGGACGCTCACGGGCAGATCGCGCAGATGATTCTCAACGAAGGCGGCACTCTGGTGGACGAAACGGGAGCCCCCGCCATCGACAACCCCGGGACGATCGCCGCGTTGGAGCGCATGAAGCGCTGGTGGGACAATGGGCTGATCCCTGAGAACTCGGCTTCCTGGGACGACTCCGGCAACAATACGGCCTACAACTCGGGCCAGGCGGCCTTCGTCTTCAACCCGGCATCGATCTTTGCGTATCTGGAGGCGAACGACCCCGAGCTGCTGGCCGAAACGACCCAGGCGCCATTCCCCGCTGGTCCGGCTGGGAATTTCCCGTCGGTCGGGACGTGGTCCTGGTCGATCTTCGAGGGCAGCCCGAACGTCGATGCCGCCAAGCAGATGATCATCGCCATCATGCAACCGGAGATGGTGCAGGCAGTCTACGAGGAGGTCGGCGGTCGCTGGTACCCGGTCTATCGCGACCTTGCAGACGCACCGTTCTGGCAGGAGCGGCCCTTCTTCGACGACTTCCCGGAGATCATCGAGAACTCACGCCCAATCTGGCATCCAGCGGAGGCGTCGCCGCTGCTCCTTTCTCAGCTTAGCGCGGTCTACCAGACCCTGGTCCTGCCCGACATGCTGCAGCAAGTGTTGATCAACGACATGCCTGCGGCCGACGCCGCGGCCGAGGCTCAGACTCGCATGGAGCAGGCGTTCGCGGAGGTAGCTGGAGGAGAGGCGGCGGCGACTCCGACCGCATAGCCAGAAGCGACGCTTCGGTGCGCTGGGTCACGGCGTACTCTCCGGGCATCGGCCCAGAATGAACGCCGTGGCTCAGTGCAACGGGTGCGATCCCACAGCGCGGTAGCGCCTACGGGGCGACGAGCGCTCTGAATTGGGCCGGTGAGTCGGTGCGCGGCGTCAAACGCGTGCAGCCAGCCGCCGAGATTGTGCGCGAGCTGGCCAGCGACGCCGAGCGCCTCCTCCGCCGCTGGGGTCCCGAAGACGGCCCATCAACGGGTTCCTGACGGTCCGGTGCCCGTTCCCCCTCTCCCTGCGCACAGGGAAAGGGCTGGGGTGAGGGCAGCCGCTCAGGCTTTCTTCGCCGCCTTCTTTTTCGCCACCGGCAAGAGCTCGGCCGTTCCCGCGATCACCTCCCGTAACCGCTCGCCGTCTTCGAGCAGGGCCGCGGGCACCGCGTAGTGATCTTTCGCGCCCGGATAGGGTGGCGCGAGATCGGCATCAGTGAAGAACTGGTCCGAGATCGCCGTCGGTTTGACGAAGAGCGTGTCGTCGCAGATCAGCGCCACGAACTTCTCGTCGCAATAGAGCCCATACTCGCCAAACATGGCGCGGGCGCGCACTGGTAAGGGCGCGAGCTGATCGAGGATGAAATCGATTGTCGCTTTCTCCGTTGCCATTGCTGCGAACCTTTCCCAGGTGACTAATCTACGTCAAGGGCGAGGGGGTGATCATGTTGCACCATCCCTTGACCGTGACCAGCATCGTCCAGCGCCAATCCCCACACAGGGAACGCGCTGGCTCTAAGATGCGCTCTCGTGACTGCGGCGGGCGTGGCCGCGAGGCACGCGCGACATCTCAAGAGGTCGTCATGGCGAGCGGGACGGAATGAGTGGAAGGGAGGGAGCGATGTTCGTCTACGTCGGCGCCTATACCGAGCCCCCGTCAGGCTCTGCGGACGGCATCATAGTTTTTCGCTTCGATGCCGGCTCGGGTGAGCTGCACCCGGTGCAGAACGTGCCCGGGGTGGTCAACCCCTCCTGGCTGACCCTGGATGAGCGAGAGCAGTTCCTCTTCGCGGTCAATGAGGAGGACGAGGGTCGCGTCAGTGCCTTCTCCCGCGATGTGGCGACCGGGACGCTGCGCCCGCTGAATGACCAGCTCTCCCACGGCGCCGCCCCGTGCTACGTGAGTCCGGATCCCTCCGGCCGCTATGTCCTGGTGGCGAACTACTCCGGCGGCACCGTCGCCGTGCTGCCGGTCACCGCCAGCGGCCGGCTCGAAGCAGCGACCTGCGTCATCCATCACCAGGGATCGAGTATCCGGCCAGAGCAGGAGGGACCGCACCCGCATATGATCCGGCCGTCAGTCGATGGCCGCTTCGTTCTGGTCACCGACCTCGGGACCGATCAGGTGCTGGTCTACCGGCTCGACCCCAACACCGGCCAGCTGGCGCCCAACGAGCAAGGCAGGACCGTGGTGTCAGAGCATCCCGGCGCGGGTCCGCGCCATTTCGCGTTCGACCCGAACGGTCGCACCGTGTATGTCATCAACGAGCTCAACTCAACCGTGACGGTGTACGACTACACGCCGGAGCGCGGCGAGCTCCACGCGCGCCAGGTCGTCTCGACGCTGCCGGATGGCGTTGATGGACCGGCGATCGGGAACTCATGCGCCCATATCGCCGTCTCACCCGACGGCCGATTCGTCTACGGCTCGAATCGAGGACACGACAGCATCGCCATCTGGGAGGTCGAGGACGCGAACGGCGAGCTGCGGCCAGCCGGTCACGAGTCGACGCGGGGGAAGACACCGCGGGGCTTCAGCCTCGATCCGACCGGTTCCTGGTTGCTCGTCGCGAACCAGGAGTCCGACACCATCGTCACGTTTCGCCGAGATCCGGGCTCCGGCCGTCTCACCGCCGCGGGACCGGTGACGCAGACGCCATCCCCCGTCACCATCCTGTTCAGCTCCGACTGACGAGAGCGGGTCATTGCGGGGCCATCCGATGCGATTGGCGGCCTTTCCCCGTTACGGCGCTGCCGTCAGCACCCGCTGCAGGAACTGACGCGTGCGTGCCTGCTCGGGGCTGCGGATGAGCCGATCCGGGGGACCTATCTCCACGATGCTTCCCGCGTCCAGGAACGCCATGCGGTCCGAGATCTGACGCGCGAAGGCAATCTGGTGCGTTGCCAGCAGCATCGTCATCCCGATGCCCTTCAGCTCGCGGATGATGTCCAACACCTCACCCACCATCTCGGGATCGAGCGCCGAGGTCACCTCGTCCAGCAGCAGCAGGTCTGGCTTCAGCGCCAGGGCGCGGACGATTGCCACCCGCTGCTGCTGCCCGCCCGAGAGGCGATCCGGGTACTCGTCCGCTTTGTCCGCCAGCCCGAATCGCTCCAGCAGCGCCCTCGCCGCTTCCTGCGCCTCCACGCGCTTCGCGCCCAGCACCTGTCTCGGCGCCAGCGTGATGTTGTCCAGCACCGACATGTGCGGGAAGAGGTTGTACGACTGGAAGACCATACCGATGCGCTGGCGCACTCGGTTCGCGTTCGGCAGCGAGGCCGAAATTGGCTCGCCGTTCAGCCGGATCGAGCCGGCGTTGATCTCCTCCAGCAGGTTGATGCAGCGCAGCAGGGTCGATTTGCCGCTGCCCGACGCGCCAATCAGGCTGATCACTTCGTGCGACTCCACCGCCAGGTTGATGTTCCGTAGCACCAGATGCTGGTCGTAGGCCTTGTACAGGCCGTCGATCCCGAGAAGCGGTCCGCTCACACCGCGCCCCCGACCGTCCGGCGCTCCGCCGTGCGAGCGAGCAGGTAATCCGTGAAGCGCGCCAGCGGGATCGTCACCGCGATGAAGATGAGCCCTGCCGCGAGATAGCTCGTGAAGTTGAAGTTGAGGCTCGCGTAGATCTGCGCCTGTCGCGTCGCCTCCAGGGGCCCCAGTACCGAGATCAGCGCCGTCTCTTTCTGCAGCGCCACGAAGCCGCTCAACGTCGGCGGAATCACCCGCCGCACCGCCTGCGGCAGCACCACGAAGCGCAGCGCCTGCGCGCTCGAGAGGCCGAGCGAACGCGCGGCGGCCCGTTGGCTGGCGTGCACCGACTCGATCCCCGCCCGGAACACCTCAGCCTGGTATGCGGAGGAGGTGAGGATGCAGGCCACCGTCCCCCAGAAGACGGCCGTGTTCGGCACGCCGGGCAACCGCAGTGCCGGCACGCCGAACCCGAGCGTCAGGATCACGAGCAGGGAGGGCGCCCCGCGGAAGATGTCGATGTACGCCACGACCGCTGCCCGCGCCGGGAAGAAGACCGGACTCCGGCCGCTCCGGATCACCGCCAGGAGCAGTCCGACGATCAGGATGATCGGCTCGGCGATCATGAAGATCTTGAAGTTGAGCTTGAATCCCTCCAGCACCGCGGGGAAGGCCGCCTTGAAATCGGGCCAGCTGAAGAAGGCCTGGCGCACTGATTCCCACCCCGATGAGCGGCCGATCAGGAAGCCCAGCGCCCCGAAGAAGACGATCGAGCTGATAACGGCGATCGCGGCGGATCGGCGGACGTCCGCCCGCGTCCAGGCCGATCGCGGCGCCAGCAGCGCCGCGATCTCCGCTTCGGTCAGCTCGCGTGACGTGCCAGATGCGTCGCTCATCGTGGGTCCAACCTACTGGTGATGGGATCGCAAGATCGCCGGGGCCTCTGCGCCGTCGCGGACCACGAGCGGCGGGTTGCGTACTCCCGAGGCATGTGACCTCTGATGCTACGAGAACGCACCCGGACGGTCACCGTGACCGGCCCGGGAGAGATTCGGATAATACTGGATCAGTTTTTCAACAATGGATAGACTGGCTCGGCACTCGGGATGCATCTTCGTATCCTAGCGACTGAGGTGGGAGCTGGTCGCTCCCCGCGTTCGTGGAGGTAAATTCGGAATGTCGAATCGTCGCCAGTTCCTGCGATCCGGGGTCGTGCTCGCCGCCGCCATCGGGTCCGCCCCGCGGTTGAGCGCCCTCGCTCAATCCGACGCGGCCACCCCGGCCGCCGCCACGCCGGTGGTCCCGACCGACATCTCGACCCTGCCGCTCAAGAACGCCCGGTCAGCTCACCATCCACGCGGATAAGCCGGCCTACCCGCCATTCTTCATCGACGACGACCCGACCAATGGCAAGGGCTTCGAGTCGGCGCTCGCCTACGCCGTCGGCGAGCGGCTGGGCTTCACCCGGGATCAGATCGTCTGGGGCTACACGTCGTTCAACGCCTCGTACGCGCCGGGCCCGAAAGATTTCGACTTCTACATCACGCAGGTCAGCATCACCGAGGAGCGGAAGCGGGCGGTCGACTTCAGCGACCCGTACTACAAGTCGCCGTTGGTCGTCGTGACCAAGGAGGACTCCCCGGTGGTCGAAGCGACGACCCTTGCCGAGCTGGCGAAGTTCACTTGGGGAGCCCAGGTGGGCACGACTCTACTACATTGCCATCACCGAGGACATCAAACCGGAGCAGGAAACGCTGGTGTTCGACACCACGGCCGATTCGCTGACGGCGCTGGTCAACGATCAGATCGATGCCGTCGTCCAGGATCTTGAGAGCGCCAACTACATTACGTCCGAGCAGTTCGAGGGGCTCGTGATCGCCGGTCAACTCCCGGAGAACCCGGGCCAAGGCACGGGGATGGTCTTCGAGAAGGGCAGCGCTCTCGTCCCGTACGTGAACGCCGCCCTGGCGTCGGTGATCGCCGACGGCACCCGCGACGAGCTCGTCGAGGAGTGGCTGGCCCCGCCTGCCGATCTCATCGTCTACAGCTAGAGCGAAGCGGCGAGGGGCTTAGCGGATAAGCCCCTCGCCCCTCCTGCCGCGGCTCTTCCACCCGCCTTGACCGGCGCCAGATAGCGCGGCAGATTCAGGCGCCAAAGAAGTAGCGCGTGAGGTGGAAGAAGACCGGCGCGGCAAAGCAGAGAGAGTCGATACGGTCGAGGACGCCGCCGTGGCCGGCTATCAGCGTGCCGAAGTCCTTGACGCCGCGGTCGCGCTTGATCGCCGACATCGTGAGTCCACCAGCGAACCCCATGAGCGTGATCACCACTGACATGAGCGCCGCCTGCCATGGCGTGAACGGCGTGATCCACCAGAGACCGGTTCCGATGAGAGTGGCGGTAAGGATCCCGCCGACGAAGCCCTCCCACGTCTTGTTGGGACTGATGGTGGGCGCGATGCGGCGGCGTCCGAAGAGCTTGCCCCAGATGTACTGCGCGACATCGCTGCCCTGGACCACGATGACCAGGAACAGCAAGAGCTTGGCGCCCTCGTTCTCGTCGCCGCCGACCTCGAGCGTCAGCAGCGCCGGGGCGTAGCTCACGCAGTAGACGCAGATCATGAGCGCCCACTGGATTGTCGCCGTCCGTTCCAGGAAGTGCTCCGTGTCCCCGGCCAGGGCGTTCCGGGTCGGGACAAGCAGGAAGGCGAAGACCGGGATGAAGATGGCGAACAGCCCGTACCAGTCCTGCCAGACCAGCCAGTACTGGATCGGCGTGACCACGAAGAAGACCCAGAGCAAGGTTCGATGATCGCCGTGCCGGGTCGGCGTCAGCGTGATGAATTCGCGCAGCGCGAAGAACGAGATCAGCGCGAAGAGCAGCACCGAGCCGACGCCGCGGGCCAGCAGGGCGACCGCAAGAACGGCGCACATGACCCACCACGCGCGGATCCGATCGTTCAGGTTCGCGACGGTCGCTCGCGCTGAATCACTCGTGACGCGCCGGGCAAAGATGGCCCCGACGACGCTGGCGACGAGGAGGACGACGAGCACCCCGCCGCCGAGCCAGAGCAACTCCTGGTCAACCCGGCCGCTCATGACGGTTCGAGGCTCGCGACCGCCTCTCTCGCGCGCGCCAGGAACTCCGCTTTCGGCTCGCCGTCCCGCGGACGCACAGGCGAGCCGAAACTGATGCAACTGAGCTGCGGCACGGGCAGAAACTCCCCCTTGGGCATGATGCGCTGAAGGTTATGGAGGTGCACTGGAACCAGGTCCACATCCGGCCGCTGGCGCGCGAGATAGTCGAGCCCGCCCTTGAACGGCCCGATCTCGCCGCTGGAGCCGCGGGTGCCCTCCGGGAAGATGATCAATGAATCTCCGCCATCCAATACCGCGATCAGCTGGTCCATCTGGGTCCGCAATTGGCTGAGGCTGCCACCGGCTCGGTCGACCAGCACCGCTCTGAAAACCCGCGTTGCCATGTAGTGGCGGAGCCGGCTGGATTCCCAGTAATCCCGAGCGGCGACCGGCCGGGTGCGGGCACGGAGGTCTCTGGGCAGCACCGCCCAGAGGGCGACGAAGTCGAGATGGCTGCCGTGATTGGCGAAGTAGACGCACTGACCTCGACACGGGCGGTCCTCGACGCAACGAACGCTGGGGCCGCTGGCCAGGCGCGCCAGGGCTGCCACACACTGCGCGATGACTCCCGTCATGGAGTCCCCAGGTCATCGCCAATCGCTCGCAGCCGCCGCACGATCGTCGCCAGACCACCGACGATGATGACAATGAGCGCGACCGTCAGCACCCGTCCCTCCGGCCAACCGACGGCAGTTTCGACGGCCGAGAGCAGGCAGGCGGCGATCAGGACGTGCATCCGACGCGGCTTGGCCATGGGCCCGTCGAAGTGCTGCGACGCGCCCGCGGCGGCGCCGAGGGTGCGCACGTAGGCCGTCAGCAGCGCCGTCGTGGCGGCCGCCCAGCCGAGCTCTGGTCCCCAGGCGACGTCGCCGATGGCGTAGCCCGCGCCGGCGAGGATGAGCAGATCGGCCAGCCGGTCAGGCAGCTCGTTGTAAATCTCGCCGGTGGGGGTCTTGAGGCCGCCCTCCACGGCCAGCATTCCGTCGAGCATGTTGCACAGCAGCCGGGCGGGCATCGCGGCGGCCGCAACGACGAGAAGAGCGATGCGCGCCCCGTCCTCGCTTCTCCCCGCGAGGATGAGGCAGATCGCGGCGACGGCGGCAAATGCCACCCCAAGCACGGAGACCTGATTGGGCCGTACCCCAGCAAGCTGGAGCCGGCGGGCGGCGAGGGTCGCCCAGGAGGCGCTGCGCGCCGGGATCGGGCGCCGTGTAACCCGCTGCGGAACTTGCATGCCGATCACCACCAACCGCTCGCATGCCGGCTGATTGATTGTGTCCCTTCAGTGATCCATTGTATCGGCTCCGTTCCGGATTGTTGCATCAATGCGCCCTGGAAGGCCGAGGTCGTGCTTCCACCTGGTGCTACGATGACGGGGTCCGACGCCCAGACAGGAATGGTGATGACGGGGTCCGACGCCCAGACAGGAATGGTGATGGCGAGCGAACCCACCCTCGTGGAGCCAGGAGCGGGAACACACCGATTCCGGGAGGCAAGTACCCGTTCCGGGGTCGCGGCGCTCGTGGCACTGGGCTGGGGGTTCGCCGAGGCCACGTTCTTCTTCATAGTCCCCGACGTCTGGATCGGCCTGCTCGCGCTGTTTGGTTGGCGAGCCGGTCTACGCGCGGTGTGCTCGGCAGTCATGGGGGCACTTTTTGGCGGCGCGGTCATGTACGGGGTCGGCGCGCGCCTCGGTCGCGACCGCAGTGCGCGGCTCCTGGCCGCCGTCCCGGCCATCTCACCCGCGATGGTCGAGCGGGTGGAGGAGGAGATGCGCGAGCACGGTCCGGCGAGCATGATGCTGGGTCCACTACGGGGCACGCCCTACAAGATCTACGCCCGAACCGCCGGGATCCAGGAGCAGCCCCTCGGCCCAGTGCTCCTCTGGACGATTCCCGCCCGAGGGGCGCGCTTTGTCCTGGTTGCAGCCGTCGCTGGTCTTTACGGATGGCTGGTCCGGCGAATCACACGGCGGATGGGCTGGCTCCTCGGTCCATATCTCCTCGCCTGGGTCGTGTTCTACGCGCGCTACTTCCGGGCGTACGGGTTCTGGAGGTCGCGCGGCACAGGAGATTGAGTCCGCGGCTCCCGCCCTCGGTTCGAGCCGCGGGCGCGAGACGGGGAGCGCGGCGGGACTCCCGGTGAGCATCAGCCAACCTCCAGGCGCAGAGTCAGCTACGAGGCGGCTCTCTGGAAGATCGGAGTTAGCGGCCCGCGGCGATGCCGGCGCCAAAGGGGTCGGCGCCGCCGTAGCGAATGCCGGTCCGGGGATCGACCGCCACCCCGGTTGGGCTGGCGAAGCCGCGGGGTGAGAACGATACCTCCACGTCGACCACCGGGTGGCCCATCGCTCGCAGCCGGTCACGGGTTTCCACTGCAATGCGGTCATCGACCAGCAGCTCCGGTCCGGAGCAGTCGATCAGGGGAGCGGCGCAGGCGGACTGGATATCCATCCCGAAGTCAATGACATCGATCGTCATCTGCAGGCACGTGTCCATGATCCGGCGACCACCCGGGGCGCCAACGGCGAGCACCGGCACCCCGTCGCGCACGGCAATGACATGGGCCATGCTGGAAGCCGGTCGCTTGCCGGGCTGGATCTCGTTGGCGGCGCCCGGCTGCGGATCGAACAGGTTCATGCTGTCATTGAGCAGCACGCCCGTGCCGGGCACCGTCACTGCCGAGCCAAACATCAGCGTCAGGGTCTGCGTCACCGAGACCATCGTGCCCTCGCTGTCCACGACCGAGAGGTGGGTCGTGCAGCCTTCATTGGCGCCCACCGCCGAGAGATTGGCTGTCGTGCCGGCGATACCGGTGCCCGGTCCGGGGACGGAAGCCCGAGTGGGATCGATTTCCGCTCGCCGCTCCGCCGCGTAGTCAGCCGAGGTCAGCCGGCGCCAATCGGTGTCGACGAAGGCGGGGTCGCCGACATAGGCGAATCGGTCGGCGAAACTTCGCCGGCTCGCTTCGGCGATCAGGTGCAGCGTGGTGGCGGTGTTGAAGCCGGTGGCGCCCAGATCGAACCCGTTGAGGATGTTGAGCGTCTCCCCGATCGTGATGCCGCCGGCCTGGTACGGCAGCAGGACGAGCTCGACATCGCGGTAGGGCAGGACCAGCGGCTCGACCACCTTGGCCTGGTACCCGGCCAGGTCATCTTCGGTAATGAGACCGCCGGTTTCCCGCTGATGGTCTGCGATCCGATTCGCCACAGCGCCCCGGTAGAAGCCGTCCGCCCCGTGCTCGCCGATCCTGGTCAGGGTGGCGGCGAGATCGCGTTGCACGATTCTCGGCTGGGGCTCACCGAAGAGAGGCGCCGGCGGCTGCCCATTCTCGAGGAAGATCCGCTCCGTCTCTGGATCACGGCGGATGACGTCCTGCTGTGACGCCAGCAGCATCCCCCGGTACCAGTCGACTTCGAACCCCTCCTCGGCAAAGCCGATCGCGGGGGCAACGGTCTCGCGCAGCGTTTTGGTGCCGAACCGGCTCAGCGCCAATTCCATGCCGCGGACCATGCCCGGCACCGCTACCGAACGGGGACCGTAGGCATTGGCCTGGTCCTTGACCCCGCTGAAGCCGACGGTTGAGTGGCCAAAATCCTCGGTCAGCTCGTACATGTCGGGGGTGGCGGCCGCCGGCGCCTGGCCAAAATAATCGACAACATGGCGCTCGCCGGTGGCGCGCTGAATCGTCATGAAACCGACACCGCCGAGTCCGCTCATCCAGGGCTCGACGACGCTGAGGGCGAACGCGGTCGCGACGGCGGCGTCGACCGCGTTGCCACCCCGATCGAGGATGTCATTGCCGGCCCGCACGGCCCAGGGGTGCTTGGCGGCGACCATCTGACGACTGCCGGCCGCCAGATCTCGCGAAATACGAAGCGTTGTCTCGGTATTCACGAACAGAACCTCGCACGATTTCTCGTTAGTCGTCAACACCGGCCGGGCGATGAGCGATGGCCAGGCCGCCCATGCAGCATCCTGGGTGGTCTAGTCGTGCTCGACGCGAAGCTGGCGACCTTCTCAATCCCACCCGGCCGCGTTCCGGAGTGGCGACGCTCCCGTTAGCAGCATCTCTCCAGCGGGCGGGACCGTGAGTATCGCACCTCGATCGATCTCTCCAGAGGCTCCCCTCCAGACCACGTCGACGACCCCGCCAATCGTCAGTGATCCGGGCTGAGGTACCGCCCGAGGAAGGCCAGCACCCGCGTGCCGACACGGTCCCAGCTGAAGACGTCGTGGCCGGCATCCGGCACCTCGACGGCTTCCACCGGGACTCCGGCTTTCTGCAGGGCGGCTACCAGCCGCCGCGCGTGGGCAATCGGCACCACGGTATCGCGTACCCCGTGAACGACCAGGAACGGGGCGGACGTCCGATCGACATGGCTCACCGGAGAGGCATCGCGGTAGACATTCGGCGCCTGCGTCAACGTCCCACCGAAGAGCGCCCGCGCCACATCGATGTCATCGGGGTTGGCCGGCGGAATGGTGCCGTCCATCGGTCCGGCCAGGGCCACCACACAGCGAACGCGACTGGAGAAGGCGGTCAGGTCGTCATCGGCCGTATCCCGGGTGTCTCGCACCCCGAGGTGAGCGGCCAGACCGGCTCCTGCGGAGATGCCATAGGTGCCAATGCGCTCAGGATCAACATCGTAGGTCGTCGCGTGAGCTCGCACCCAGCGCGCGGCCCGCTGCACATCCGCGAGGGGAGCCGGCCAGACCGGACCCGGTCGCCCTGGGTCGACCAGGCGATAGTCGAGGGCCACCGCGACATAGCCGGCCTCGGCCAGGTGCCGGGCGGCATCGACGATATCCGCATCGGTGCGAGAGCCACCAACAAACCCACCCCCATGGACCAGGAGAACGGCCGGACGCGGCCGCTCGCGCTGAGGTGGAGCGTAGATGTCGAGGAGGAGCGCCTGATCCTCCGCCTCCCCGAAACGAATCCCCGCCTCGATCGTCACCAGCGATGGGATCCGTCGCTGGTCAATCACCCAGCGTCCAAGCGCCAGGACGGAGGCGAGGGCGCCGGCCGCGAGCAGAGTGCGACGAGTACCTATGAGTCAGCTCCGATCGTCGATTGCAGGAAGCGCCCTGATCCAGGGATGCCCTCGGCTTTCTTCCGAAAAACAGC
The DNA here is from genome assembly GCA_963724295.1 of uncultured Chloroflexia bacterium. Classification (GTDB taxonomy): domain Bacteria; phylum Chloroflexota; class Chloroflexia; order Thermomicrobiales; family UBA6265; genus JACCXM01. Next base: position 295,718 of record CAVRUC010000010.1, read on the forward strand.
GGCCATCGTTCGCTCCTCACCCGGCCTGCAGCCAGGAGCCGGGGTCTCCAGTGTCGAAGAATCTGCGTCTGCCTGTTCCCTGAAAGTTCAAACTCTTCAAATTCTTCAAACCCTTTGCCACGCTCCTCCAGCATCCAGGAAATGTGGCCCACCGCACTACGTCGCATCCATCTGCTCGCCCTGCGTCATGCATCCTTGGAAACGTTGAGGTCGTCGCTGAACATCTCGCGATAGTGTCGGTACCAGTTGGACTGAAAACGCTCGTCGGGATCGCAGCGCAGCTTCTCGCGCAGAAAATCGACGAATTGAGGGTATGCGGCTTCCACCTGCTCCCTGGTGGCCCAGCGGTGGTAGGTCAGGTAGTAACTGCCGCCGTAGCCCAGCGCGCGGTCGATCAGGCGCCGGAAGGCATCGCCGGCGCGTTCGATCCCCGCCGGCGTGTGGTCGACGTGCAGGTTGAAGACGACACAGGCCCACGGCTGCCGCGCCCAGGCGAGAACCGTCTCGTCGTCCCGCTCGATCAACCGCACCGTGCCGTAGATGACCGGCGTCTGATGGGTTCGGAAGTCGTCCGCCACGTCGGCCATGAACGCCGGCAGATCCCGGCGCGGCACGTACAGCTCGGCGATCATCTCCGAGCCAGGTGACCTCGCCGCCGTTCTCTCGTCGAGGACGCGGTGGTAGCCGTCGTGGTAATCCGCCATCTGATGCAGGTCCGACCAGTACAGCTGCCCATCCGTGGCCAGGTAGTGCCTGGTGTAGGCATCGCTGGCACGGCGGGGATCGATGTGCGATAGCAGGAACAGCTCTTCCCAGTCGGCGCGGGAGAGCGCCCACTGCTGATCCGGGATCGGGGTGTCGTTGGCGACCGCGACGTAGCAGGAGCAGATGCCTTCCTTAAGGAAATCGGCGCTCGCCGGGTCGATGGCGAACTGGAAGTCTCCGTAGCCGCGGCCACCGTCCGCTCGCGCTTCGAGCGTAGCCACGACCTCGTCGATGGCGCGCAGGGTCACCTCGCGGCGGACCCAGCGCCGCGGCGCGAGCCGGAGGCGCACCGAGACGATTGGTCCGAATAGCCCGTAGCCGCCGATGGCAAGCCGGAAGAGGGATCCATTCTCGTGCCGCGAGCAGCGCCGCAACGTGCCGCTGGCGTCGACGAGGGCAAACGCCACCACGTCGTCGACGATCGGGCCACGCCCGAGCACGCGGCCATGGACATTCGAGGAGAGCGCGCCACCGAGCGTCAACAGATCGGCGCCGGTCTGCTTCTGGATGACCCCCCAGGGATATGGCTGCCCGTCCTGGATCGCGTGCAGCCAGGCGATTAGCCCTGGCCACATGATGCCGGCCTCCGCTTCGACCTCGCCCCGCTCGGGGTCGAAGTCCAGCACGCGATCGAGCCCGGTCATGTCGAGGAGATCGAGCCCGGCGCCAAACTGCTGTCCACCCATCGCGTGACGGCCCCCAGCGATGGCGATGGCGCGACCCGTGGCGCGTGCCGCCAGCACCGCGTCGCGGACGTCTGTCACCGATGCCGGCCGCAGAATATGGTGCACCAGAGTCGCGTTGAGCTGGGCATGGACGTCGTTGACGAGCGTCCCACGGTCGGTCATCGGCGAAGACTCCACGGTATCTCCAACCTGCCCTGCGGGCGACGGCGGCGCGGTGCGGCCATCCCTGGCTGTTGGGTACACTTGGCGCGTTGGGCCCTTACCCGCCATGCGGCGCGTACAGCCCCTGAAGGGATCATCGATGGCTGAATTTACCGCCGAACAGGCACGCGAGAATCTGAAGAACGTCTTCGATCCGGAGATTGGCATCAATATCGTCGATCTCGGGCTCGTCTACGATGTTGACGTCTCCGACGGCGGCGACGTTCTGGTCACCATGACCCTCACTTCGCTCGGCTGCCCCCTGGGACCGGTCATCGTCCAGGAGGTGACCAACGCCATGAGCGACCTGCCGAATCTGGGCGATGTCGACGTCAAGCTCGTCTGGAGCCCGGCCTGGTCGCCGGACATGATGTCCGAAGACGCCCGCGACGAGCTAGGGATCTGGTAGTGCAGGTCGACGGGGGGCTGGAACGGCCCCCTTCTCCCCTCGGAGCGGGGAGAAGGGTTGGGGATGAGGGGCGCACCCTCCTCGTCCTGCTCTGCGCCACGCTCCTACTTGGCGGCTGCGCGGCAGGCTCGCCCTCGGTCGTCGCACCCGTTGCCCCCGATTCGTCCTCCCAGCAGCTGGTCCCGGCCGTCGAGGCGGCCGCGGATCCTGGCGCCCCGGAGGCCGCGGCGGCGGGCGTCGTGGCCCCGGAGGCGGCCCCGCCGGCTGCTGCGGTCGAGACGACAACAGAGGTTGCCGACGCGGCTGTCGAGTCGCTCGAACCTTCAGCGCCAGAGGCTCTGTCATCGACTGACACCGCGGCGTTCGCGCAGGATGTCCCGGCAGGGGCAAACCCACGCTCGGAGCCCGTACTCACCGCCGACGAAGGCGGAGATGACGCGGCCGCGCCAGCCGCCAATATCGAGCGGCCCCCTCCGCCGCCCGATCCCGGCACGGGGCTGAGCACGATTGTCGATCGGGGCACGAACGGCCGCCTCGAGGTCGCGCTCACCTTCGATGCCGGCGCCGATACCGGCTACGCCGCCGAAATCCTCGATCTCCTCCGCGAGGAGGGCATCGGAGCGACCTTCGGCATGACCGGCGTCTGGGCCCAGGCAAATCCTGAGCTGGTGCAGCGGATGGTTGCCGAGGGGCATCAGCTGATCAACCACACCTGGGATCACTCGTCACTGACCGGCGCCAACACCCAGTTGCCGCCGATGACCCCGGAACAGGTCTCCCAGCAGCTCGCCGACACCGAGGCGGTGGTGCGCGACCTCACTGGCTACGAGATGCGCCCCTATTTCCGGCCGCCCTACGGGGATTACGACGAGGCCTCGCTCCGCTATCTCTATGAGAGCGGGTATTCGGAGACCATCTGGTGGACCTGTGACACCCGCGGCTGGGCCGGCTGGGGCGCCCAGCAGATCATCGACTACTGCACGACCAACATTGCCGAAGACGAGATCATACTCCTCCACGTCGGCGCCGCCGCGGTGGGAGACTTCGAAGCGTTGCCGGGAATGATCCAGTTCTTCCGCGATAACGGTTACAGCTTCGTGACCATCGAGCAGATGCTTCAGCCGTGAGACACGGAGGCCCGGTCTTGACCCGTGTGCCGGGCTTGGTTAGTGTTCCCGATGGGTGCTGGGTGTTGGGTGATGGGGTGATCGGGAGTGTGGCATGCGGGTTGCAGTAACCGGGCGATGATCGAGTCCTCGGTCCTTCCCCACGACGGACAATTAACTTGCCGACTTGCCGACTTGCCGACTTGCGGTTCTTAGGGAGCGGGAATGATCAGGTTCGGTCCGCGCCAGGTAGACGAGACCGCCACGTCGCGAAGCCACCGCCACTGGTCGCGACTCGTCCCGCTGCTCGCGCTGGTGGGAGTCGTGCTCCTCTCCGGCTGCGGCTCCGAGGTCGTGCAGCCGTACTCGCACATCACTCCCCAGACCGGGAAAACCGAAGACATCCAGACGCTGTACAAGATCACCTTCTGGGCGGCGCTGATCGTCTTCATCGGGGTGCAGGCGGCCATCCTCTACACCGCGCTCCGCTTCCGCCGCCGCAATGAGGAGCGTCCCGAGCAGGTGCACGGCTCCCGCAAGCTGGAGATCGCCTGGACGATCATCCCGGCCGTCATCCTGCTGGTCCTCTTCATCCCCAACGCGCAGGTGATCTTCAAGCACGCGGCCGCCGAGCAGGGGCCGGACAAGTTCGACGTCGACGTCATTGGCAAGCAGTGGTGGTGGGAGTTCCGCTACCGCGATATTCCCGCCGATCCGAATAACCCCGACGCCGGTCCGTTAGTGACGGCCAACGAAGTGTTGATCCCGGTCGATGCCGACGTCGTCTTCCATGTCACCAGCAACAACGTCATCCACTCCTTCTGGGTGCCGCAGCTCAGCGGCAAGGTCGACGTGATCCCGGGACACGACAACCCGATGCAATTCGTGGCCAGCACACCCGGCGACTATTACGGCGAATGCGCCGAGTTCTGCGGATCCGCCCATGCCTGGATGCGCTTCAAGGTGAAAGTCGTCCCTGAGGAGAACTTCGACGCCTGGGTAACGGCCTGGCGCTCGCCGCCCGCGACCGATGCCAACCCGGAAACCGCCGATGTCGTTGAGGTTCCTCCCGCGTTCGGAGCCTGCCTCGCCTGCCACCGTGTCAATGGCACCAATGCCGTCGTCGCTTTGGAAGGTATGCCGGGCCTTTCCGGCTATGTCCAGGGCGCGAATGAAACCATTGGGGTCTCCGCCGAAGATCAGGAAAGCGACGCAACCGGCTCCGAGATCGTCCCCGGCCCGGGACCGAATCTGACGCTCCTTGCCTGCCGCGACACGATCGCCGCGGGTCTCCTGGAAAATACGCCCGAAAACCTGGAGCGGTGGCTCAAGCAAACCGACGAGGTGAAAGAGGGCGTCTACATGCCGAACTACTATGAGCAGGGCGCCATCAACGACGAACAGGTGGCCGAGCTGGTCACGTATCTGGAGAGTCTGAAACCGGCTGATGGCTGCCCCGACGAAGGTCTGCTCGTCGGCGGCAAGGTACCGAGGGCAGAGGTCGAGGCGACCGATCCTCGCCCGGATGACCCTTCGGGTGCCCCAAATGGAACCCCAATAGCGCAGTAACGGTCCGTGATGGCGGCGGGCGAGCGTCGCGCACAAGGCACGAGGACTTTCGGACGACCAGGAGTCAGGCAATGGCATCAATCGCTCAGCCACGAGTTCAGGCACCAGCAGGTCCCCAGTCACCTGGGGTCCCCTTCCCCAGGCCCCAGGTGGAGCCGACTGGGCTCTGGAGCTGGCTGACCACCGTCGATCACAAGCGCATTGCCAAGCTGTACGGCGTCTCCGCATTCCTCTTCTTTCTGCTCGGTGGTCTGGAAGCGATGCTGATTCGCGCTCAGTTGACGCGTCCGGAAAACAACGTCGTCGATGCTCAGCGCTACAACGAGCTCTTCACCATGCACGGCACGACGATGATCTTCCTCGTGGTCATGCCTTTGAGCGTCGCGTTTTTCAATCTGGTCGTGCCGCTCCAGATCGGCGCGCGCGACGTTGCCTTCCCACGGTTGAACGGCTTTTCCTACTGGACCTTCCTGGCAGGCGCGCTCATCCTCTATATCCCGGTGCTCTTTTCGTTGCCTGGCATCTTCCTCCACATTGCCGGGACCGCCTGGACGAGCCTATTTGGGGAAGGTCTACCGACCGCCCTGCAGTCGCTTGGCAACCTGTGGCCCTTCGCGTGGTTCAACGGCTGGCCGTTCGCCGGGTTCGTTCCCGACCAGGGCTGGTACGGATACGCGCCGCTCACCTCGCCCCTTTTCTCGGGAAGAGAGATCGATTTCTGGGCACTCGGTCTGCAAATCCTTGGCGTCGCCTCGATGGCCGGCGCCTTCAACTTCATCGTCACCATCATCAACCTGCGCGCTCCGGGCATGTCGATGATGCGCCTGCCGATCTTCTCCTGGTCGACCCTGATCACCTCCGTGCTCATCATCATGGCCTTCCCGGCTATCACCATCGCCCTGGTGCTCCTCACCTTCGACCGGCTCGGGGGTACTCTCTTCTACCAGGCGTTCAATATCTCAGAGGGCACCCTGGTCACCGCCGGCGGTGACCCGATGCTCTGGCAGCACCTCTTCTGGATCTTCGGACACCCTGAGGTCTACATCCTGATCCTGCCGGCCTTCGGCCTCGTTTCGGAGATCATTCCGGTCTTCTCGCGCAAACCGCTCTTCGGCTACGCGGTCATGGTCTACGCCATCGCCGCCATTGCCTTCCTTGGCTTCGGCGTCTGGGTCCACCACATGTTCACGACCGGTCTCGGCCCCACCCCGATCGCCGCATTCTCCGCGGCGACGATGCTCATCGCCATTCCGACCGGGGTGAAGATCCTCAACTGGACGGCGACGATGTGGGGAGGGTCGTTGAAATTCACGACGCCGATGCTCTTCGCCGTCGGTCTCGTCTCACAGTTCGTGATCGGCGGGCTCTCCGGTGTCATGCACTCGGTGGTACCGGTCGATACCCAGCAGAATGACACCTACTTCATCGTGGCGCACTTCCACTACGTCCTGTTCGGTGGCAGCATCTTCGCGCTCATGGGCGCCATCTTCTTCTACTGGCCCAAGGCATTCGGCAAGCTGCTCGACGAGCGGCTGGGCAAGATCCAGTTCTGGCTGCAGTTCGCCGGCTTCAACCTGACCTTCTTCCCCATGCACTTCCTCGGTCTGGCCGGGATGCCGCGCCGGTATTCCACCTACGGCTTCGAGAGCGGCTGGTGGTTCTGGAATGTGATCGCGACCATGGGGGCGCTCCTGATCGCCACCTCGGTGCTCATCTTCCTCATCAACGTCCGGCGCACCGCGCAAAGCGAACAGGACGTCGGCCCCAACCCCTGGGACGCGGCGACGCTGGAATGGGCCATTCCCTCGCCGCCACCGGTCTACAACTTCCGCATCATTCCCTTCGTCACCCATCGCGACCAGCTCTGGCACGACCAGTACGACCGGGCGCTGGAGGCTTCCGGACGCCCGGACCGCGTCGCGGACGCCATTGTCGAGGTCGACCAGCTTCCGGAGCACTCGCGCGTTGGGGTGGCCGTCGCGGAGGCGCAGGCGGAAGAAGGCAATATCCATCTCCCGAACCCGTCGTACTATCCGCTCCTGGCAGGGATCGGCATCTTCCTCCTGGCCTTCGGCATTCTGATCAACAATCCTCACATCCAGCTCGGGTTCTTCGGGATTCCGATCGTCTCCGCGGCCGGGTTCCTGGCGCTGGTGGTTGCCATTTACGGGTGGTCTTTCGAGCCCGCGGGTTAGACGAGGGTGATGGGTGTTGGGGTGTTACTCGCTGCGCTCGTGGTGTCTGGGTGTCAGGAGATCGTTCTCCCTGTCACCCTGACACCCTGAGACCCTGACACCCTCGTACGTAAGGAGCGCGACATTGGCGACCGCGATTGACTTGCAGGTGGAGACCGCGCACGGCGCGGGTCACGATATCCACGACGGGCACGGGCATTCCGACCACCCGCCCACCAGCACCGGCCTCAACAGCCGCAAGATGCTGATGTGGCTCTTCCTCACCTCCGACTGCATGTTCTTCGGGACCTTGATCGCCACCTACATGACCTACCGCGCTCGTAGCATCGAGCTCGGAATGCCGCCGTACCCGAATGAGATCTTCGACATCCCCTACACCTCGGTCAGCGCCTTCGTGCTCCTCATGTCCTCACTGACGATGGTGCTGGCACTCTCCGCGATTCAGCGCGGCAACCACCGCGGGCTGCGTATCTGGATCTCGGCAACCGCGCTCCTCGGGGCGATCTTCGTCGGCGGTCAGTTCTTTGAGTTCACCGAGTTCACCCACGAAGGCCTGGGTCTCTCCAGCAACATCTTTGGCTCGTCCTTCTTCGTCCTGACCGGCTTCCACGGTGCGCACGTGACGATCGGGGTCGCCTGGCTCCTGTCGATCCTCGTCCTCTCCCTGCGCGGCGGGTTGCCCCCGGAGCAATCTCTCGATGTCGAGATCGCCGGGCTCTACTGGCACTTCGTCGACATCGTCTGGATCGTCATCTTCACCCTCGTCTACCTGGTCCCGTACGCGGACGGACCAGAAGGGGCGGCCGAGGCGGCGCCACATGCATTCGTGCGGCTCATGACGATCGGCGAACGGTTCCTGGCGGCGCTGCCGTTCTAGCAGGCCACACCTGGAAGACCCAATGGGAGGACACCCAGTGGCTGATCACGCGGCTCATGGACACGAGGAACCGGCCAACGAAGGAGCGCACGCGCACCCCACCAACCAGGTGTATGTCCGTATCGCCATCATCCTGGCGATCATCACCCTCGTCGAGGTCGTCATCTATTACATCCCGACTCTCCGCCCGGCCCTCGTGCCGGCGTTGCTCGTTCTGTCTATCGCGAAGTTCCTGATGGTCGTCGGCTTCTTCATGCACCTCCGGTTCGACAGCCGGCTCTATCGGTTCATGTTTGCCGCCGGCCTGGTGGTCACCCTGGGGGTCTACTTCGCATTGCTGGCCATGCTCTGGACCAGGGGGTTCTGGTTCCCGCTCCCGACCACGCCGTGAGACGGTAAGTCGGTCAGTCGGAAAGTCGGCAAGTGGATATCGGCTATCAGCTAACGGCTATCGGCTATCGGCTATCGGCGCCTTCTCGTCCTGACCGACTGACCGACTTCCCGACTGACCGACTTCCGTTGCTTCACGCCGGCGGCGTCGATCCGACCGGGTGGCTCTGGAGCGACTGGAACGTCGAGCCCACGATCGCCATCGGGTTGTTGGCGCTCGTTACGGGGTATCTGTTCGTTACCAGGACTTCGTCGTTTTCTCGCCAGAAAGCCTCTTTCATCGCCGGCGCGGTAGTGCTCTTCGTCGCCTTGGGACCGCCGCTGGATGACTGGTCGGATCACTATCTCCTGCTGGCGCACATGGTGCAGCACCTGCTGCTGATCATGTTGGCCGCGCCCTTGCTCCTCTACGGCACGCCCGCCTGGGTGCTGGCGCCGCTGACGCGCAACCGGATCACCAACACCATAGGCTACTGGCTGACGCGGCCGGTCATCGCCTACACGGTGGCAAACGCCATCTTCGTCCTCTGGCACGTGCCGATGTTCTACGAGATGGCCTTACGCTCGCAGCCCGTCCACGTCTTCGAGCATGCGACGATGTTGGGGACCGCATTGCTGGCCTGGTGGCCGACGCTAGGCCCACTGCCGCAGTGGCCCCGGCTGGCTCTGCCACTGCACAGCCTCTACTACTTCGCCATGACCCTGCCGGGCACCGCGGTCGGAGCGTTCATCACCTTCGCCGACCCGGGACTGTACGCGCCCTATGACACCGCGCAACGCATCTTCGGTATCGACCTGGCAACCGACCAGCAAGCGGCGGGACTCCTGATGTGGGTGGCCCTGGGAACCATCTATCTGCTGCTGATCACCTTCAGTTTCTTCCGCTGGGTGTCACGTGAAGAAGCCGCCGATCGCGAAGCGGCCGCCCAGGCCGCGGCCACCGCCGCGACCGTGTCGGTCTCAGGTGACCAGGGTGCACGGGTCACAAGCTAGGCCGATCGGCCCGCGTATACTGCACAGGCAGCGACGGGAATTCTCAGCATCGCCCGCTTTACGGCGGACGCTCTCCGTTCACCGGAACGCGAGGCGACCATGATCTCTCTTCCCACCAACCGCGATGACAGCGAAGGCGAAGAGCAGGAGGGCGCAGCCGCGGTCTGGGCCTTCCTGCTGGTCCTCTTCTTCTTCAAGCTGGCCACCGTGATCCTCATCTTCTGGCAGCTGCGTAGCTGGGAAAGTGGGGTCATCCTGGGAGCGACGTTCTGGTACTGGATTCCACCGTTACTCCTGCTTGGCGCGGGACCGGTGGTGTTCTACTACCGGTTGCGGAAGGTACGTGGCCGCCGCGAGGCGTTGCAGCGGTCGGAATGGATGGTTGGGGACGACCAGGACGTGGAAGTCTGGTCGGCTCGCCAGCGGTGACGCCGGGAGCTCACCCCTAACGCGCAGCGCCTATAATGCCCATCGTCGGGCTCGAGCCGACGCGCCCGGTAAGCTGGCGTGAGACGCACCTGGGGGTACGGCTGGATGGGTGGGTTTGCGCGGGCGTTCCTGCGACCCGCAATCGTATTCATTCTGGTCGCGGCAGTTGTCGCGTTCCTCATCGTCGGCATTGGCCAGCTGCTCCTGAGGCTCCACCCCGAGATGGGAGAGCACGAGGTTTCGGGGCTCGCCGCTACCGTCCAGGAGTTCGTGCGGCCAGACCTCCTTACGGCCCTTGGACTCTCCCTGGTCGTGCTCTTCGGCGGCGCGCTCCTGGCGCGGCCGCGAGGCGAGCCGCGGCCACTCGATGAACCGGTGGCCATCGGGGAGCGTCCCTTCTTCGCCCCGGTCACGCCACCGCCGACAGATGAGGAGATGACCAGGCGCGGACCGCTCGGAACCTGGGCCGACATCGAACCAGGCTTCACGCTCTATGCGCGGAACGGAGCGCTGGCCAAGGTCGTCGCCCTCCTCCCCGGCGAGGACGAATACGGCAAGTCGCGGCGCGGCCTTGTTTACGCCAGCGGGTTGTACGGCGCGAACGACGAGATGTGGATCCCGTTGGAGGCCGTCTATGCCGTCTACCCGGAGACCGGCTCCGCGTTCCTGGCGGCCAAGGGGGACGAGATCGAGCACTTCGGCTGGAACCTCCCGCCGGAGAGCTTCCGCCGCGGCCAAAGCATGCACTCGCCGTTGCCATCGTTCTGACGAGGGTGGCGGGGTCGCAGGGTGGCAGGGTGACAGGGAGGACGTTCTACCCCGCCACCCTGCCACCACGAGCGCAGCGAGTCATCACCCTGACACCGTGAGCGCAGCGAACCCTCACCCTTCGTTTGCCAGGATCGCTTGCTTCCGCTCCGCGCCCCAGCGGTAGCCGCCCGCACTGCCATCACCGCGCACCACGCGGTGGCAGGGAATGACGAGCGCGGCCGGGTTGGTGGCGCAGGCCCTGGCGACGGCACGCGCACCCTTTGCATTCCCAAGCGTTGCCGCTATCTGGCCGTAGGTGCGGCGCTCTCCAGTCGGAATGGTCCGTAGCGCCTGCCAGACCTCGTGTTGAAACGGTGTCCCCACCACATCGAGCGGCAGCGCGCTGAGGGACGTCCGATCCTGCAGGTGCGCGAGGACGGAGCCCACGTACGGCCGTAGAGCTTCGTCGTCGCGCCGGATCGTGGCCCGGGGATACTCGGCGGTCAGTGACCGCTCGAGCTCGGCAGCGTCCTCGCCAATGCTGACCGCGCAGATTCCGCGCTCGGTTGCCGCGACGAGGATCTGCCCGATAGGTGAATCGGTCGTCGCATAGTTCATCGTCATGCCTTCGCCACCTCGCTTGTAGGATGTCGGTGTCATGCCCAGCGCTGATCGCGCCTGGGCGTAGAAGCGACTGCTCGATCCGTAACCTGAGGCGTAGAGCGCGCTTGTCACATCGGCGCCATCACGGAGTCGGGACTTGGCCAATTCCAACCGCCGCGCGGCTGCATACATGCGCGGTGAAACTCCGGTGACCCGTGTAAACGTGCGCTGCAGGTGTCCCGGGCTGACTCCGAGCGCCGCGGCAAGCCGTGGCAGTGTCACTCGCTCCTCGACGCGAGCGTCGATCCAGGTGGTGGCCCGCGCCACGAGCTCTTCCTGTGATGACGCGATGGCTTTCGGCCGGCAGCGGCGGCAGGCACGGAACCCGGCTCGCTCGGCGGTAGCGGGATCGGCGAAGAAACTGACGTTCTCGCGTCGTGGCCGGCGCGCCGGGCAGGACGGGCGGCAATAAATTCCGGTCGTGCTGACGGCGAAAACAAACTCCCCATCGTGACCGCGGTTGCGATTCAACACCGCCTGCCACCGATCATCGCCAAGCGTCGTCGCTGTCTCTTGATTACTGGCAATCGTGAGCATCGTCTGTACCTCCTGCGCTAAAGGTAAGCGGGAGGCACCCTGCATACATGCCGAATCGTGCGCTCAAATTCGGATCAGGCCGAGACGGCTAGACGGCGAAGACCGTCATCCCAGGATCTCGTCGTGAAGTCTCACGTGAAGAATCTCCGCGCTCTTGGCTGTCGGACTCTCGCCATCTCACGACTTACGGCTCTGGGCACACGACTCGCCTGGCCGTCTCACCCCTCGATGAGCAGCGTCTCCGGATCCTCGATCATCTGCTTGATCTTCACCAGGTACTGCACCGCCGTCGCGCCGTCGATGACGCGGTGGTCGTACGAAACGGCGAGGTTCATCATCGGGCGGATGACCACCTGACCGTCCCGCGCCACCGGGCGCTCCTGGATGGCGTGCATACCGAGGATGCCGACCTGCGGCACGTTGAGGATCGGGGTCGAGTTGAGCGAGCCGTAGATACCACCATTCGTGATGGTGAAGGTGCCACCCTGAATCTCGGAGAGAGACAGCTTGCCCTCACGCGCCTTCGTCGCCAGTGCGGCGATCTCCTGCTCGATCTCGGCAAAGGTCTTGCGGTCGGCGTCGCGGATCACCGGCACCACCAACCCCTCTTCGGTGCTGACCGCCACGCCGATGTCGTAGTACTTCTTCAAGACCAGCTCGTCGCCCTGCAGCTCGGAGTTCATCTCCGGGAATGCCTTCAGCGCGCCGACGACCGCCTTGGTGAAGAAGGACATGTAGCCGAGATTGACACCATGCTTCTCCTTGAAGGCTTCCTTGCGCCGCGCCCGCAGGGCCATCACCGCGCTCATGTCGACCTCGTTGAAGGTCGTGAGCATGGCGGCCGTCTGTTGCGCCTCGACCAGCCGATTGGCGATGGTCTGGCGGCGTCGCGAAAAGCGCTTGCGCTCCTCGCGCCCATCCGCGGACAGCGTGGCCGCCGCGGGAGCCTGAGCCGAGCTGGGACTGGGTACCGGAGCCGGTGCCGACGCGGATGGCGCGTCCGGAGCATGGGGTTGCGTCGAGACCGGGGTCGCGGCCGTGGGAGCCGCCTGCACCGCCTGCCGGGCGGCCACGATGAGGATGTCTTCGCGCGTTACGCGGCCGCCGGGACCCGTACCGCTGACGGTGTTGAGATCGATGTGATGCTCTTCCGCGAGGCGCCGCACAGCCGGGGCGGCGCGGCCCCCAGCGGCGCCATCGGCATCATCTTCGGCGGCTGGCGTCCCCAGCACGGGTGGCTCTGGCGCTACAGGTGGAGCGGTCGCCGCAATCGAAGGGGTCTCCGCGGCGGGCGTTGGCGTTGGCGTTGACGCCGGCGTTGCGGCTGTCGTGGCGGTGGCGGTTTCGGGTGCGGGAGCAGATGCGCCGTTGCTGCCACTGACGAGCCCAAGCACCTCGCCCACCGTGACGACCTCACCCTCGCGCCGTTCGATGCGCGCCAGGACGCCGTCCTCCTCGGCGGTGACGTCGAGGTTGACCTTGTCGGTCTCCAGCTCGACCAGGCTGTCACCGCGGTTGACCGAGTCGCCCTCCTGCTTCAGCCAGGTGCCGACTACCGCATCGACCAGCGACTCACCGAGAGGTGGAACCCGAATTTCGACCGCCATGCCCGTACTCCGCTTCCATCCACGCCCGATGACGCTCCGGGTGCCCGCCGGCGTCCTCGCGCTACCCAGTCTTGGTGCGGGTCGCCTTCGTCCGGGCGCCGTTGCGGGCCGCTCCGTTCGCCTTTTCACTCCGGCGGCCATTCGCTGCCACCGTAACCGATGGAGCATCCACCAGCGCGGCCTGGATGATGCGAGCTTGCTCGACTCCGTGCCGGTCGAGCGATCCCTCGGCGGGAGAGGCACGCTCAGGCCGTCCGGCGTAGCGCAGCGGCAGCTGGCGCTCGATGCGATCTCCTTGCCCCTGCCCTTGCCCTTGCAGAAGCTCGCGCAGGCGCGGTTCGACGTAGGTCCAGGCACCCATGTTACGCGGCTCTTCCTGTGCCCAGACGATCTCCGCGAGATTCGGGTAACGCGCCAGGACGCGGGTAATCTCTTCGTCCGGGAAGGGGGCCAATCGCTCGACGCGGGCGATCGCCACGTCAGCGGCTTCTTCCCGCTGCGGAGAGCTGTCCAGCTCGACGGCGAGCTTGCCGGAGCACAGAACGAGACGCGTCACCGCCTCCGGCGCTTCGGCACGCCGTGGATCGTCCAGCACGGCCTGGAACTCGCCCTCGGCCAGCTCGTCGAGGGTCGACGCCGCCAGCGGGTTGCGCAGCAGGCTCTTGGGCGTCATCACCACCAGTGGCCGCCGATCGGAGGCGAGGGACTTCGCCTGCCGCCGCAGCAGGTGGAAATATTGCGCCGCGGTCGTTGGGTTGGCGACGAGCAGATTGCCCTCGGCAAAGAGCTGCAGGAAACGCTCCAGCCGCGCCGACGAATGTTCGGGCCCCTGTCCTTCATAGCCGTGCGGCAAGAGCAGAACGAGCGCCGGCTCTTGCTGCCACTTGGCGCGCGCCGCCGCCAGGAACTGGTCGATGATCACCTGCGCGCCGTTGGCAAAATCGCCAAACTGGGCTTCCCAGAGGACCAGCGCCTCCGGTGCGTGGACGGTGTAGCCATATTCGAAGCCAACCGCCGCGTTCTCGGACAGCGGGCTGTTGTAGACAGCAAACGACGCCTTCGCTTGCGGTAGTGTTTGCAAGGGAACCCATCGTTCCCCAGTGGAGGCGTCATGGAGCACCAGGTGGCGCTGGGAGAAGGTGCCCCGCTCCGTGTCCTGCCCGGTGAGCCGGATAGGTGTGCCGTCGGCGAGGATCGAGGCCAGCGCGAGGGTCTCGGCATGTGCCCAGTCGATCTTCCCCTGGCCATCGGGCTGACCGAGCACAGCCGCTCGCCGCTCCCATTGCCGCAGCAGCTTCGGGCTCAGCTGCGTCCCCTCTGGCAGCGTGTGGATCGCGACGTCGAAGGCTCGCAAATTGTCCGCCGGAACTCCGGTCCCGGCGGTCGTGGCAAGGTCGTGTTTTCCGTTCTCGTCGAAGGGAGCGGTGGCACTGCCGGAATCGACGACCTGCTTACGCGTGGCGGCCAGACCCTCGAGTGTCGTTTGCAGCATCCCGGCCGCTTCGTCGGCGGTGATGGCGCCCTCCGCGGCCAATTGCTCGGCGAAGCGCTGGCGGACGGTTGGATGCTGCGTGACGGTGGCGTACATCCGCGGTTGGGTGAAGGTCGGCTCGTCTCCCTCGTTGTGGCCCCAGCGGCGGTAGCCGACAAGATCGATCAGGAAGTCCTTGCCAAACTGCTGCCGGTAGGCGACGGCCAGCCGCGCCACGGAGAGGCAGGAGAGTGGGTCGTCGGCGTTGACGTGCACCACCGGAATCTCGAATCCCTTGGCAAGATCGCCCGCGTAGAGAGTGCTGCGGGAATCGCGGGTGTCGGTTGTAAACCCGACCTGATTGTTGACGATGATGTGGATGGTGCCGCCAGTGGAATAGCCGGGAAGTCCGGAGAAGTTGAGCGTCTCGGCGACGATGCCCTGTCCGGGGAACGCAGCGTCGCCATGAAGGAGGATCGCCATCGCCCGATCGCGATCCTGGGGCGGCGGCCCAGGTTGGCTGCAGTCGTCCTGGGAGGCGCGGGCCATCCCCTCCACGACCGGGTTGACGAACTCGAGATGACTCGGGTTCGGGGCAAGCGCCAGCGCCACCTCGATGGTCTCTCCGTCCGCGGCCCTGGCCCGCCGCGCCCCGAGGTGGTACTTCACGTCCCCGGTGACACCGTTGTCGCTGGAGGAGTCGGATGGCGAAGCGCTGCGCGCCATGCTTCCCTCGAAGGCGGCGATGATCGCGGCGTACGGCTTGCCGAGGATGTGCGTCAGGACATTGAGGCGACCGCGGTGGGCCATTCCCAGCACAACCTCGCGCACGCCGATGGTGGCGGCATCACGAATGATCGTATCGAGCATCGGCACCAGCGTATCGGTGCCTTCGATCGAGAAGCGCTTCTGACCGAGATAGGTCTGGTGCAAGAACCGCTCGAAGCCCTCGACCTCGGTCAGGCGCTCGAGTAGCTTCTTCTTGGCCTCAGGAGAGAGGTTCGCGGTGTAATGGCCGCTCTCGGCCGCCTCGCGCAGCCAGGCACGCTCCTCGGCAATCTGGACCTGATCGAAGTCATAACCGATCCCGCCACTGTAGATGCGGCGCAGATCGTCGATAGCCTCCTTGGCATTGGTGGCGTCGGGATTCGCCGGCCAGGGTACCGATTCGACCGGTAGGGTAGCGAGCTGAGCGTCAGTGAGACCGTAGAAGGTGGGATGGAGCTCCGGGGCGCCGTGCGGCGGCGTGCCGAGGGGGTCGAGCTGCACATCGAGGTGCCCGTAATCGCGAATCGCCTGCGCCAGCGCGGCCGCGCCGACGACAGCCGAAACATCGTAGATCGGTCCCGTTGGCGCCGACGTTGCGACCGGGGGAGCGCCGGACCGCGGCCGGGCCGCGGCGAGCGCTTCGACCTCGGTCGGATCGACACGCTCAAACGTCGCTCGTGTATCAGGATCGACGCTATTGGGATCTTGCAGATAGCGATCGTAGAGGTCGAGGACATAGCCGGCGTTCGGGCCGTGGAACGCGCTTAGGTCACTCATGATCTATCCACTCAATTTGCCCAGATCGGACGCCCCGGGATGGCTCGAGACCGGCACCGCCTGGAGCCCGCCTCACCATGTCGTCTCGGTATTATGGCATGCGCTGTCCATGACGATGACGCTTGCGAGATGCGTGCCACGCCATTGTTGGCCCGTTGCCAGCGACCGGCCTAGGTTTGCGACCAGTGTCATCACACGCTTGCCGCATTGTCGAGAACGTTCGACACGTCCGCGGGACGATGGAGCCCGCGGACCGACATGCGCGACGACGGAGTATCATCGTCAGGAACAATTCTCCGCACGAACAGACAGACGCTTGCACGATGTCTACCGCCCTTCCCCAGGCCGTTCAATCTCGGCTCGATAGTCCTGACCGGCTCGCGGCTGTCGCACGGCTCGGTCTTGTCGGAACGCCGCGTGAGGAGGCCTTCGATCGCCTCACGCGGCTGGCGGCCCGGGTGCTCGGCGTGCGGGGAGCGCTGGTCACCGTCACGACCACCGAGGTCCAGTTCTGCAAGAGCAGCGTGGGACTCCCTGAACCGTGGACCACGTCCGGGCTGCCTCTAACCTATGGTTTGTGTCCCTACATGGTCGCCAGCGGTGAACCGCTCCTCGTCGCCGACGCCCGTGTTGATCCCCGGTTCCAGGATAACCCCGGAGTGCGCGAGCTCGGCGTAGCTGGTTATGCGGGAGTCCCGCTCCTGACAACGGATGGGCAGGCGATTGGCGCCTTCTGCGCCTTCGACGATCGGCCGCGCACCTGGACGACGGAAGATCTGCGGACACTCGAGGATCTGGCCGCGGCGGCCATGACCGAGGTGGAGCTGCGGGCCACGACCGCGGCGATGCGGGCCAGCGCGGCGACACTACGTGAAGAGGGCGCAACGCTCGAGATCATCAACCACGTCGGACGGCTGCTGACCGCCGAGCTCGATCTGGCGACGCTGGTGCAGGCGGTGACGGATGCCGCGACTGCCCTCACCGGCGCTCGTTTTGGTGCCTTTTTCTACAACGCGCTTGACGCGCGTGGCGAGTACTACACCCTCTACGCAATCGCCGGTGTTCCCCGTGAAGCGTTTGAACAATTTCCATTGCCGCGGAATACCGCGCTTTTCGGACCGACTTTCCGCGGTGACGGCGCGGTCCGCATTGGCGACGTTCGCCAGGATGAACGGTTCGGCCAGAATCCACCGTTCTTCGGTATGCCGGCGGACCACTTACAGGTTGTCAGCTACCTCGCCGTGCCCGTCATCGCGCGCGCCGGTAAAGTGCTGGGAGGGCTCTTCTTCGGTCATCCGGAGCCAGACGTTTTCGATGAGCGGGCAGAGCGCTTCGCGGCCGGCCTCGCCGCCCAGGCGGCCGTGGCGGTCGAGAACGCCCGCCTCTACCAACAGGCGCAGGAGGAGCTGGCCGCTCGGGGACGGGCAGAGGCCGAAAAGGAGGCGTTCCTCGACGCGGTGGCGCACGACCTGGGGAACCCGCTGACAACGGTGAAGGGCCAGGCACAGCTGCTGCGCCGTCGAGCACGACAGGGCCGCGCCGATCTGGCGACCCTGGAGACGGGGCTTGGCGCCATCGAGGGCGCGACGGATCGGGCCACCCGCCTGATCGCCGAGCTCACCGATGCCGCACGCCTCGAAGCGCAACGGCCCCTGGATCTGAGACGAACAGCAATCGATCTCGTGGCGCTGGCCGAGGCCAGCATCAGGGAGTCGCAGGCCGCCGCTGCCGGTCACCCGCTGCACCTGGAGACCGGCGTCGCTGAGGTGGTGGGACTGTGGGATGCCGACCGGTTGACGCGCGTGCTGGAGAATCTGGTGGCCAATGCCGTGAAATACAGCCCGGCCGGGAGCACGGTTGTGGTGCAAATCGACCGCGAGGAAGCGCCCGACGGTCCGGTCGCCGTGCTCTCCATCACGGATCAAGGTGTCGGCATCCCGGCCGACGACTTACCGCATATCTTCGAGCGCTTCCGCCGCGGTGGCAACGTAGCCGGTCGCGTTGCCGGCAGCGGGCTCGGGTTGTGGGGGAGCCAGCGCATTGTCGCGCAGCACGGTGGCACGATCGCTATCGACAGCACCGAAGGTCAAGGCACGACCGTCACCGTGCGGTTGCCACTCAAGGTCGGTGAGGCAACGCCCGATTCCCCCACCCGCGACGATTGAAGCTGCAACGGCCCACGATGCCGACTGACGTGCCTGCTTCTGATCTAGAACGCAATTAGGTGGACAGGACCTGTTATCTTGGAAAAGTTAGGACGGGGCAATGATATGAAGATCATGAATGCTCGCACGGAATCGAAGATTCAGCAGACACATCCGCCCACGGCGACCCAGGATGAGCAGGGTAAGTCGCAGCTACCCCCAGCGCCAGTCCTCTCCCAAAAGACGCCGCAGGAGTTCTACGCCGAGATCACCAAGCGTCCGGATGTTCGGGAGGTCTTGGAGGAACTCGCTACCGGGTAACCGGGGTATCGCAAGGCATGGGCTCGGTCCAGACTGAATGACGGAGCAGGATGACCCAGCGCTCGCAAGTCTCCTCGCACGACTACGCTGGAAATTAACGGAGCCTGTTGATTTCACTCGCACCGATCCTGAATCGACGGTCGCCAAGGTCCGCCTCTTGTCTGCCGCGGCCGTCTATTTCAACGTTCTAGCTGTCACCGAGTTCGGCGGGCGACCAGGGCCAGTCCGCCAAGAAGGGCTCGTCGAGCAAGTTGTGGCCGCCGCTTTTCAGACATTCCAGGGGACGGATCCGCATCCCTCCCCATTCGACAAGGCGGCCACGCTCCTGCGCGGCATCATTCAAGGGCATCCCTTCGCCGACGGGAACAAGCGGACCGGCTTCTTGGTGGCGATCTACTACCTTGATAGTGTGGGATTCGTATTGCGACCGAACCTAGCTCCAGATCAGATCATTTCCTTCTGCCGGCGCGTCTCGGCCGGCGAAGTGCGCGATCCGAAGATCATCGTTGTGGCGCTGAAGGCGTGGACCGAACCGCGCGGCGAGGAAACATCAGTTCAGTGAGCCTGATCATGCTTTGTTCGATCGTATTTTCCGCGACACGCGTTGGAGCCGGAGGTTCCGATGAGGCGTTACCCGAAGTCTGTGTCCGTCATTCGGCGCTCGCTCAGCCGCTCATCCCGGCGTAGGCCAGCATGACCGTCAACGCGCGATACCAGCGATCCGCGAGCTCGACGATGGAACTCGAGAAGATGATCCCGCCTAGCAAAGAGACAACGGCCATCGCGCCGATGCCGACGTTCAGCAGACCGGTCTTCGCCGGTCGCAGCTCACGCTCCGGCGCATTGAAGTACATCGCCGCCACTACCCGCAGGTAATAAAAGGCGCTCACCGCCGAGAGGACGACGATGGCGAGGGCCAGGATCAAGCCGATCGCCCCAATCTCGATCGCCGCCACGATCACCTGGTACTTCGCATAGAAGCCGATCGTCGGCGGGATGCCCATCAGGGAGATGAGGAAGACGGTCAGCGCCGCCGCCGCCAGCGGCTCTCTGGAAGCCAGCCCGTTATAGTCGTCCAGTTCCATGCCCCGTCCGCGATGCTGCACCCAGGTCACTACGGCGAAGGCGCCGATGTTCATCACCGCGTAGGCGAGCAGGTACATAAGCAGGCTGGAGATGCCGTTTTCACCAGTCGTCGGGGTCGCGCCGGGGGCCAGGAACCCACCGGTGGAGCGATAGGCGGCCAGACCCACCATCATGTAGCCGGTGTGCGCGATCGACGAGTAGGCGAGCATCCGCTTCACATTGCGCTGGGCGATGGCCACGATGTTGCCGAATGCCATCGTTACCAGCGCCAGCACCGCGATGACATTCACCCAGTCGTCGCTCAGCGGTCCGAGCGCCTGCACCAGGATACGAATCGTCGCGGCGAACGCCGCCACCTTCGGCACGACGGACATGAACGCCGTCACCGGGGTCGCCGCGCCGTCGTAGGCATCGGGCGTCCAGAAGTGGAAGGGCACGGCGGCCATCTTGAAGCCGAGCCCGACGATGATCAGGAGAAGCGCGAGCACCAGGGCCGGATCGAGGTTGGTCTCTCCGGTGACGCTGTTCTGCAAGGCGATGGCGATGTCGTCGAGGTTCGTGGTGCCTGTCAGGCCATACACCCAGGCCATGCCATAGACCAGGATGGCGGAGGCGAAGATGCCGAGCAGGAAGTACTTCATACCGCCCTCGAGAGCGGTCTGACGCCGCCTGGCGAAGGCGGTGAGGATATAGGTGGCCAGAGACGAAAGCTCGATGGCGACGAAGATCATCAGCAGATCGCCGGCGGTACCGACCAGCATGGCGCCGAGGATGGCGAAGGCGAGCAGCACGTAGAACTCGCCAATCGGCAGATGCCCTTCGAGCTGATCGACGTAGGAGGCCGCGGTGACAACGCTGAGCACCGCCGAGATGAGGATGACCAGCGACAGGAAGACCGAAAGCCCGTCAGCTCGGAATGACCCCGAGAAGGTCGCCGCGTTCAGACCGTCCTGCCACCAGAGCGCGGCTGCCGACAGCCCATAGCCGATCAGGGAGACGCCGGTGAGCAGAGCATAGTGGTGGCGTCGCGGCAGAAACGCGTCCAGGACCATGAGCAGCAGCGCCAGCCCGAAGATAATGAGTTGTGGGTAGGTGAGGCTCCAGTCCGGCGTCTGGAGGCCTGCTGGCAGATCGTAGAGCATCAGTCTTCTCCGAAGTCGGCCGGTGTGTCCCCGTCGCTCACGGCGCCACCAAAGCCAGAACTCGCTGCAATGCCGGCTCGACGATGGTCAGCACCGCCTGCGGGTAGACGCCGATGTAGATCGTTAGCACGGCCAGCGGGAGCAGCGTCAGCAGTTCCTTGAGGCTGAGATCGGGCCAGACCTGGCGCTCTTCGCCCGGGACCTCGCTGGCAGCCCCTGCATGCCAGCCTTGCTCGTGGTCAAGGACGTCAGTGGCATGCATGGCCGGGGCCTCGGAGGGATTCGGGGCGTCCGGAGAGTGCTCCTGTGATCCGCCGGAGATGCGCGGTACGAGCTCCGTGGGTGCATACCCGTGCCCCCCGGCATGGCCGTGGCTGGCGTGGGCGCTCGCCTCGAGCAGCGCCGCCTCGGTCGGCGTGAGCGCCCCGTCATGCGGATCGGGCATCACGCCTTTCGGTCGCCCCCAGACTACCCGCTGCGTCAACCACATCATGTACCAGGCGGCGAAGATGACCACGGCGAAGGTCGGCACCGCCACCCAGGGGTTGTAGTTCCAGGCGCCGAGCGCCGCCAGGAACTCCCCGGGAAAGCCGGAGAGACCCGGTAACCCGATCGAGGCCAGCATGAACAGGACGAAGAAGCCCGACCACATCGGCAACACCGCCGCCAGACCACTGAAGTTCGAGATCAGGCGGGTGTGCGCCCGCTCATAGATGACGCCGACGAGGAGGAAGAGGGCGCCCGTGTTGAAGCCGTGGGCGAGCATCACCAGCATCGCTCCGTCCAAACCCTGGATATTGAGGACGAAGATGCCCAGCGTCACGAACGCCATATGGCTGACCGAGGAGTAGGCGATCAGCTTCTTCATGTCGGGTTGAACGAGCGCGACCAGCGCCCCATAGAGGATGGCGATCACCGACAGGGCGATCACCCACGGTTGCCAGAACAGGGTGCCGTCCGGGAAGAGCGGCAGGTTGAAGCGGAGGAAGCCGTACCCGCCCATCTTCAGCATGACCGCTGCCAGGATCACTGAGGCCGCGGTTGGCGCCTCGACGTGGGCATCCGGCAGCCAGGTGTGGAACGGGAAGAGGGGCACCTTCACCGCGAAGGCGATGAAAAACGTCAGGAAGACGAGGATCTGGAACGTGCGTCCGTATTCACCCTGCGCCAGTTGCAAGACGTCGAGGGTGAGGATGCCGGTCTGCTGGTAGTACGCCCAGTAGGTGGCGACGATGCCGACCAGCATCAGCAGGGAGCCAAAGAGCGTGTAGAGAAAGAACTTTACCGCGGCGTAGACCCGGTTCGTGCTGCCCCAGATCCCGATCAGCAGCGCCATCGGGATCAGCATCAGCTCCCAGAAGATGTAGAAGAGGAACATATCGAGGGCGACGAAAACCCCAAGCATGCCGGTCTCGAGCAGCAGGATGGCGATGTAGTACTCGCGCGTCCGCGTATTCACGGTGTCCCACGACCAGATGATGGAGATCACCGAGATCAGCGTCGTCAAGACCAGCAGCAACGCCGCGATGCCGTCGATACCCAGAAAATAGGACGCGCCGACCTCCTGACCCCAATTGATCCGTTCCTGGAAGGGCACGGTGACGCCGGCTTCGAACGGCGCCTGCGGATCGAAGCGAGCGAGGACGACGACGGAGATCACGAGCGACCCGAGCGCGGTGACCAGCGCAATCAAACGCGCCGCCTCCCGGGTAACGCGCGGGATGAAGAAAATCACCAGCGCTCCCAGCATGGGGAGGAAGGTCATCGCGCTGAGATACGGAAAGTTCTCCACGATGGTCATAGGGTCATAGGGTGATCGGGTGATAGGGAGAATCCCTCCGTACCCCCTATTACCCGATCACCGTGAGCGCAGCGAACAATCACCCGATCACCCCCGTTACCGGAACAGCGTGCTCGACAACCCCAGATAGATCCCGACCAGCACCACCATGCCGAGCGCGATGGCCAGGGCGTAGTTCGTCACCAGACCGGTCTGGACGTGGCGTAATCGCTGGCTGACCGCGCCGATGCCGAAGCCGACGCCGTTGACCGCCGCGTCGATGATGCGGATGTCGACCACCCGCCAGAGCGCGTTGGCGAGATTGCCCAACGGCCGCACGATCGCCCCGTTGTACAGCTCATCCCACCGCCACTTGTCGCGCAGGAAGAGATAGAGGGCAGACGCGCGCTCCTCCAGAGCAGGCATGGTGCGGCGCGAGTACATCAGGAACGCCAACCCGATGCCCGCAACCGCCGCGGCCGTCGAGGCGACCCCGAAGGCAATCACCGTTTGCTGCGAGACATGATGTTCTTCTTCCGCGGCCGCCCCGGTGCCGTGCCCCTCTTCGCCCTCCTCTTCACCAGCTGGGACGGTCTCCTCCTGCAGCATATAGAGCGAGGCCACCTCGTCCCCTTCGGCCGTATCTTCAGCATCGTGGAACACTGGCTCCAGGAAGGCGTGAATGGAGCCCGCTTCCGGCGGCCAGCCGATCAACCAGCCGAGGGCCACCGATGGGATCGCCAGCAGCACCAGCGGGATCGCCATCGACGGCGGCGACTCGTGCGGATGGATGTCGTGCGGGTCGAACCGCGGCTCACCAGTGAAGACGAGGAAGACGAGGCGAAACATGTAGAACGCGGTGAAGAAGGCGGTCACCAGCCCGACGATGGCCAGGATCTGCCCGATCGGGATCAGATCCGTGACCCAGGCTCCGACGAGGATCTCGTCCTTCGACCAGAACCCGGCGAAGGGAATCATGCCCGCGTTGGCAAATGAGGCGGCGAGGAACGTCCAGAACGTGACCGGCATCCAGCGCCGCAGGCCGCCCATGCGCTGGATGTTCTGCTCCTCGTGCATGCCGTGGATGACGCTGCCGGCGCCGAGGAAGAGACACCCCTTGAAGAAGGCGTGGGTGACGAGGTGGAAGATGGCCGGGATGAAGGCACCGACACCCGCGCCCATCGCCATGTAACCGAGCTGCGACAGCGTCGAGTAGGCAACGACGCGCTTGATGTCGTTCTGGGCTACGGCGATCGTGGCCGCCATGAACGAGGTAAAGGCGCCGATGAGCGCGACGACCAGCATCGCGGTCGGCGCGGATTCATAGAACGTGTGCGTGCGGACGATCAAGTAGATACCGGCGGTGACCATCGTCGCGGCGTGGATCAGCGCCGAGACCGGGGTCGGACCCTCCATCGCGTCCGGCAGCCAGACGTGCAGTGGGAATTGCGCGCTCTTGCCGGCCGCGCCGCCGAAGAGAAGGAGGGCGATGCCGGTGACCACCGCGACCGGTGCAGCCGGTACCTGGGCGAAGACCTCACTAAATTCGAGCGTGCCGAACTGATAGAAGATCCAGATCAGTCCCAGGCCAAAGGCCAGGTCGCCGATGCGGTTGACGATGAAGGCCTTCTGCGCGGCGCCGGCGGCGGAGCGGCGGGTGAACCAGAACCCGATCAGCAGGTACGACGCCAGACCGACCCCCTCCCAGAAGAAGAAGAGGAGGAGGAAGTTGTCGGCCAGGACCAGCATCAGCATCGAGAAGACAAAGAAAGGAAGATAGGCGAAGAAGCGGGCAAAACCCGGGTCGCCCTCCATATACCCCTTGGAATAGACGTGGACCAGAAATCCGACGCTGGTGACCACGAGCAGCATCACCGCGGTCAACTGATCGACGAAGAGATTGATCCCGATGTGGAAGGTGCCGGATTGAATCCAGGTGTAGAGATCCTGGCGTAGTGGTTCGCCCGTTGCGCTGATCTGCCGGAACACCAGCAGCGAGAGAAGGAACGAAGCGAAGACAGCCGGGGTGGCGATCCAGTGCGCAGCGGTGCGCAGAAACCGCCCGAAGAGGAGGTTGACGGCGAAGGCCAGAAGCGGCAGCAGCGGGATGAGGTAGAGGTACTGTTCCATTGCCATTAGCGGACTACGGCTGGTGTCATGGCGCGAGCGGTCGCACCTCTCATTCCGCGTTTCCTCCACCCAATACGCCGTGGCGGACCGCCCGGCGAAAAGCCCGCGCAAGTGTAACCTGAGACGGGATGATGGGGAGGACGGGCACGGGATGGCGCGGAGGGCCTCTTCGTCGCCCAGCAATGGCTGCAGCCCGGCGACCGGGTCCTGCTGCACACCCACCCGGTCGAGGAGGCCATCACCTTTCTCGCGGGATCAGGCGAGGCGACGCTCGGCGAAGAGACCGTACCTATTGGAGCTGGTGTCAGCCTCTACATCCCCGCCGGTGAGGTCCATGGGTTCCGCTGCACTGAGGGAACCTTCCACGTGTGCTGCGTAACACAACAGATTCACTGGAAGGGGCGGGCTTCATCTCAATTTCCCAGCGAGGTAGCGGAACCCCATCGCTGCTGACCGTATTGAGTCGCCAGACGCGTACCTGAACGCCCTGTGCAGTGAGCGCCAAACGCCGTTCGTCGTAGGTCAGGGTATCGATATTGGACGCGACCGTCTGGCACCACGCCGCGAGGTCACGCACCTTCGTGGCGTCGGCTTCAGCGTCTGAGGCGATTTGCCCTTCGACATCGGTCCAGACCAGCTGCAGGCATATGGGCCTTCCTGCACAAGGTCCTGGAAAGGACAGGCCAGATGGGGTACTGCGGACTGGATGGCTGCAATGTGCCGTATCCGGAAGAGGTTCAGACCGCTCGTACAAGCTGACCCACCGCTCGTAGTCCCTCTCGTCCTCCTCCGACCAGGAGACGAAGTCCGCGTCGAGGTCGCGCCGCAGCGTCTCCCGGATATCGAGGGGAAGGTTGAGCGCGATTTCGTAGCGAGGTAGCCCCGACCCGGCCTTGGCTACGATGACCTCGACCCCGAGGCGGCGCAACCATTCTCGCCGCGCGGCGAAGGCAAGCTCCTGCAAGCGTTTCAGTTCGGCCGGCCACACCGACAACCAGTCGGCCACGGCCTTCCCCCGGCGCTCCAGCGTCGTCGGCCACCATAGCGCTCAGATGTTGTGAGGAGGCGACCGGGGTCATTTACAAGACTAAGAGAACCGCTACTATGTTAGAGGCCCGCTCGGGATCCTTCGCTCTCTCCCAGCCTGTTCTCAGATCGGCATCAGGCGGACGAGAGACGCTGGCTGCGGCGCATAGCTATCAGCTCTCGCTTCGCCGAGAGCAAGACGGAGGAGAAAGCCGATGTTCAACCGTTTGCGTCAACCACGGGACATCGATCGGCTGTTGGACGATGTCGATCACCTGATAACCGAGGGGGTTGCCTACGCCCGGAAATTCTCGCGGCAATATGGCAGCCGGCCGGCTATCGACCTCTACGACACTGGCACGGAACTGGTCGTCAAGGCGCTGGCCCCGGGCGGCCGTCCCGAAGAGATCGGCGTCACCATCGAGAAGAATACGCTGACACTCCAGGGTAACTACGGCTATTCGCTGAGTGAAGACGAGGACCAGAATCTTGTGTGGTACCGGCGTGAGATCGTTTCCGGCCGCTTCGCGGAGACCGTCACTCTTCCGGTCGAGGTCGAAACCGAGCAAGTCAGCGCGACGTTCACAGACGGCGTTCTGACGATAATCATGCCGAAGGTGCCTGCGGCACGCACGAAGCGCATCTCAGTACATGTCTAGCATGATCGGCTCGCAGCGGGACATTCTCGCGCTCCTTGCGCTCACCCTCACGGCGTCCTGATTGACTGACTACCTGTTTCCTTCGCTCTGGCCATCGCTGGCGTCACCGCAAGCGGGCTCGTCATGACTGCGCCAGAAATGCCCGGCACGTCGGTAGAAGCTGGGGTGGAAGCGGCGGCCGGGGACATGCCCCGAGTAGAGGTTCCCCGCCACGAGCCGGGGTCAGGACGACGAGCGGCACTGTTGACCCGCCGTCGCCGCCTGACGCAGGTTGCGGCTGTTCTGAGCCGGCACGGGGCAGGCTATCTGCTCGTGCGCTTCGGCTTGGCGGATCTGCTTCCGCTGCACAAAGGGCGGCTGGGTCACGCCGCCCGCGATGAGGCATACACGCGCCCCGATCACCTCCGGCTGGCGCTGGAAGAGCTCGGGACGACGGCGATCAAGCTGGGACAGATCCTTTCCACCCGCGCCGATCTCCTGCCGCCCGCCTATGTCGACGAACTGGCCAAGCTCCGTGATCGCGTTCCCCCGAAGCCCGCCGCGGCGATCCGTCAGGTGATCGAGCGCGAGTTCGGCCGTCCCGTCGCCGAGGTATTTGCCCGCTTCGACGACGAGCCCCTGGCGTCCGCCTCGATCGGTCAGGTCCACGCCGCTCGGCTCTTCACCGGTGAGGAAGTCGTCGTCAAGGTGCAGAAGCCGGGAGTCGCCGAGCAGGTCGAGATCGACTTGCGTCTGCTTCTGGACCTGGCACAGACGGCGGAGCGGCGATCGTCGCTGGGTCGGGAGTACGACGTTGTCGCGATCGTCAATGAGTTCGCCTGGACGCTGCGCGAAGAGCTCGACTACGAGCAAGAAGGACGGAACGCCGTCACGTTTCGGCGTCAGTTCGCCGGCAACCGGGACATCATCATTCCACTGATCTACTGGCCGCAGACCACTCGGCGGGTGTTGACGATGCAGCGTCTGTCGGGTGTGACGATCGACGACCTGGCGGGCCTGGACCGCCTTGGTATCGATCGTCACGACCTCGCCGTGCGTAGCGCGAATCTGATCCTCTCCGAGGTTTTCGAGCATGGCTTTTACCACGCCGACCCGCACCCGGGAAACTTCGTGGTGCGGGAGGACGGAGTGATCGGGGCGCTCGACTTCGGGATGGTCGGCCGCATTGAAAACGACGCCAAGCTCGATTTGCTCGAGCTGTTGGTCGCCTTCGTCGATCGCGACGCCGAGCGAGCGGTCGATGCCTTTGAGGCGCTCGGAGTCATTGGGGTCGAGGCACGTCGCGATGCGCTCACGCGAGACGTGGCCCACCTGCTCGATCGCTACGTGGGCCGGCCGCTAGCGGCGCTGCGGATGGAGGAGGTGACGGCGGAGGTCTTCGCCACCGCTCGCCGGCACCAGCTGCGGATGCCGGTCGAGCTTGCCTTGTTGCTCAAGACGCTGGCCATGAACGAGGGTGTCGGCCGCCGCCTGGATCCTGGCTTCAATGCCGCGGCTGTCGCGGCCCCGTTCATCCATCGCGCCATCCAACTGCGCCTGCGGCCAAGCACGTGGGAACCCGAGTTGCGCCGCGGGCTCATCGACTTGGCGCGCGTCGGTCTCGATCTCCCGGGCGCCTTACGCGGGCTGATGCGCCAACTCAATCGCGGCGAGTTCGCTGTGGCCGTGCGTCCTCAAGGGTTGGAAGAGCCGCTGCGCCAGGTGGAGGCGCTGGTCAACCGCCTGGCGATGAGCGTTCTCCTGGCCGCCTTCATCGTCAGCAGCGCCCTCCTGATGAGGACCTACCATCCGGGGGATGAGGGAGGGTTGCCCGACTGGCTCTCTATCGTAGGGCTGCTTGTGGCTACGGTGCTCGGGGTGTGGCTGCTGCTGACAATCTGGCGCAGTGGACGGCGTTGAGAGCCGGCTAGCGCATGCGCACACCATTCCCCTTGGGCCCGGCTCCGCCGCCGGCATTGCCATGGCGTCTAAGCACATTGAGTCCGCCCAGGTCCGCTGGCGCGCCGTGTACGCCCCGCACCTGGTCGCGCTCGTCCGCGCCGGCGCCAGATTCGAGAACGGCAAACTGATCGAACGACCCCGGCGACCAACCCGACCACAAGTTCGGCCACCTATGGGATGGGCCGCCGATTCGATTACCAGACAGTTCGCTTGTGAGATGCGCGACCTCATTGTGGAACAGTCACAGATTCTGGTGGACCAAAGGTGGCTGACCGCCGAGGAGATTGGGGAACTCCAGGGGAGACCCTATGAAGTCGGTCCTGCTGCACTGTCCTGGCCGATGTTCCTGTACAACTTGTACCTCGCGTTGGTTGGCGAAAAGCAGGCGATTCTATAATCCTAGTCTGGGTGCCATTTTTGTCGCAGAGATCAGGTCAGGTGGACGGTCGCTCCGGAGTGAACGATGGTTGATATCCGGACGCGAGACGTCTTTGCCACCATGCGGCCGGACTTGCTCCTTGTGCAAGCGCGCCTCGAAGAAGCGGTGCGAATTGACTATCCGGGTGTCGCCGATCTCATGCTCGGTCTTGTCAAAGCAGGTGGGAAGCGGCTGCGGCCACTGATCTTGCTGCTAGCCGGGCGCGCCTTCACCGACAATCGAGAGGCGTTGGTGACCGCCGGCGCTGGGGTCGAGCTTCTTCATACAGCTTCGCTGGTGCACGACGACACGGTCGACCGCGCCGCTATGCGACGAGGCCGTCCAACGCTCAACAGCGTTCTGCCTTCCGGTGCGGTGATCCTCCTGGGCGATTTCCTCTTCGCCCAGTCCGCGATGCTGGCTGCGGCCACGAATAGCCCGAGAGTCGTCAGCGTATTCGCCTCGACTCTTGCAGACATCTGCGATGGTCAGCTCCGTGAAATATTCTTTGCCAATCGCCTCGATCAAACACGCGATGACTATGAACGCCGGATCGTCGGCAAGACCGCGTCCCTCTTCGCCGGGTCGGCTGAGATGGGCGCGATCATTGGGAAAGCTCCCGATAACGCGGTTCAGGCCCTGCGCCAGTACGGGTCGGATGTCGGGATGGCCTTCCAGATCGTCGACGACGTTCTCGATTTGCGCGAAGATGCGAGCCATCTCGGCAAACCTGCCGGGCACGACCTGACCCAAGGAACGGTCACTCTACCGACCATCATCTATGCGTCGGGTCTCACTCAGGCCTCAGAGGCGGCAATACGTTTGGAATCGGTAGTTTCTGGTGAAGTGACTGAACCAGCGGCGGTGAAGGCCGTGGTCGAGGAGATACGGGGATCGGGCGCGCTTGAAGCGGCGATGGACGAAGCAATCCGATTCGCCGCCCGGTCGAAAGCGTATGTGTCAGTCGCACCTGAGCCCGAGGTTCGCGACATGCTCGAACAAGTCGCCGACATCGTCTGCCAACGGTCTGCCTAGCGACAGGCTCCGGTCTTACATCGCCACGAGCCCTGTTTCGTGCATCCGGCCAAAAATGCTGTTCCAGTAGCGGCCATGTGGGTCAACAGTCTCCAAATATGGGAGTGCGGGGAGAGACCATCGTCGATGTAGCGCAGCAGCTCCTTGTTCACTCTGTCCTGCTATGGCTGTTCCGCTTGGCCTGAACACAGGGCAACCGAACGCGGCATCTATTGCACCCGCTAAAATGAAGGCACTCGAATTGCACGGTCTGGGGGTGAATCAGTGACCAATTTGCCCAAGCGGCGCAGCCCCTCGACTACTACGTCCAGCAATCCCCTCTCACCCAAGATTTCCCTATGATCCTGTCACCCTCGTCCCGCCGCATTGACCACACGACCGTCCCGATCGTGGCCAGTCCCAGCGGACTGCCGACCCAGCACCTGGTCTCGGCACGGGATGGCGCGGAGGGGCTCTTCGTCGCCCAGCAATGGCTGCAGCCCGGCGACCGGGTCCTGCTGCACACCCACCCGGTCGAGGAGGCCATCACCTTTCTCTCGGGATCAGGCGAGGCGACGCTTGGCGAAGAGACCGTGCCGATTGGCTCGGGCATCAGCCTCTACATCCCCGCCGGTGAGGTCCATGGGTTCTGCTGCACCGAGGGCACCTTGCACGCCATGGTCGTCTTTCCCACGCCGGAGTTCGCGGAGACGACGATTGTTGAATCAGAAGACTCTGAAGCAGGATAAAGCCGGCTGGCAATCCAGGACGCTCGACAGTCATCCCAACCACTTCAGATGCGTCGTCGCCGCTCGCCGCTATCACCGGCAATACTTGGTGCACACATTGAGAATGTGCCCGCGATTCGTGGCTGGCACGTGTTGAGATCTCTGGAACGAGAAGAAGGAATGTCGAGCATGCCGGTCGCAATAGCGGAGACAACCCGGGGCGGGATCACCGAAAGTGTCCATTACGGCGTGATCGTCGCCGTCGATGCGGGCGGCGAGGTCATCGCGTCGGCCGGAGATCCCGAGACCGTCGTCTTCTTCCGCTCCTCCGCCAAGCCGTTCCAGGCGATCCCGGTCATCGAGAGCGGCGCGGCCGATGCATTCGGCTTCACCCTAGCCGAGCTGGCCCTCTGCTGCGCATCTCACGAAGGCTCGCCTGAGCACCAGCGCCAGGTGGCGGCCATGCTCGCCAAGATCGGGCTGTCGCCCGCCAGCCTGCAATGCGGTTGCTCGTTTCCCGGTCATGAAGCCGAGGCAGCCCAGGTGACCCTCGGTGGGATCGAGGGCTCACCCCTGCATTGCGACTGCTCGGGTAAACACGCGGGGATGCTGGCGACGATCGTGCACGAGGGGCTTTCCCACCACGATTACCTCGACCCGGAGCATCCTTTGCAGCGGCGCATTCTCGGCATCATGGCAGAGGTCATGCGAGTGCCCGTGGAGACGATCGTTCCCGGCACCGACGGATGCAGCCTTCCCACATTCGGGGCTCCGGTGCGCGCGTTCGCTACCGCCTACACCGCGCTCGCCGCGCCGGAGCAGGTGCCAGCCGGAAATGGGCGCGAGCACGCCGCCGCGCTCGACCGGTTGCGCACGGCGATGATCGCTCACCCGGAGAACGTCGCCGGGCACGGTCAGCTCGTTACCGACCTGATGGCGCTCGGCGAGGGCCGCATCGCCGCCAAGAGCGGGGCCGAGGGCCTCATCTGCCTGGCCGTGCCGGAACGAGGTTTGGGCATCGCCATCCGGGTCATGGATGGCAGCTTCCGCACCCACGCCGCGGTGACGGTGGCCACTCTGGAGCAGCTTGGCATCCTCGACGCCGCCACCCGTGACACGATTCTTGAACGGCATTCACCGCAGCTACGCAATCACAACGGCCGACTGGTCGGCGAGATCCGGCCGGTCTTCCAATTGGCAGGAGCCGTCGCCGTCGCTTGAGGCGGCCACGTTCCGGCTCTGGCCCGGAGATTCCCAGCCACGGCAGAATAGGGACTCGTTCGGGCGGACCGCGCCGGCACGGCACGCTGTCCGCGTTGTGATCGCTTGTGAGAGATGAGGAGAGCTTCGCGATGGAACGGTTGCGGGCAGGGGTCATCGGGGTGGGCGCCATCGCTCAGATCATGCATCTGCCCTATCTGCGCGAGCTGGACGACCGTTTTCAGATCGCCGCGCTTTGTGACGTCGATCCGGTCGTGCTGGCCGAAGTCGGCCGGCAGTACGGCGTGGACCGCCTGTTTGCTTCTGCCGACGAACTCCTGAACGAGCCGCTCGACGTGGTCTTGATCCTCTCCAGTGGAGATCACGGGCCGGTGACCATCGCCGCGCTCGAGCGCGGGCTGCACGTTCTCGTCGAGAAGCCGTTGGCCTACACCCTGCGCGAGACCGACGAGGTCATCGCCGCGGCCGAGCGGTCCGGCAAGACGCTGATGGTCGGGATGATGAAGCAGTACGACCCCGGCTATCAGCGCGGAGTCGAGCTGGTGCAGCATCTACGCGATATCCGCTACGTCGAGGCCACGACACTGGAGCCGGAGGGTACGCTCTATCACGCCCACCATCCGATCGTCCGCAGTGGTGAACCGCGGCAGGCCCAAGAGCGGTACGGCGCGGAGATGTTCAACAGCATCCAGCAACAGATCCTCGCGAGCCAGCCGCTCGACCTCCTGCGTGAAGCGACCGGAAGCGATGATCCGGGTGTGTTGACCGCCTACTTCCTGCTCATCGCCAGCTCGATCCACGACGTCAACGCCCTGCGCGGCGCGATTGGACAGCCGCAGGGCGTGCTCTCCGCCAACCTCTGGGCGGGCGGGACGAGCTTCACGACGACCCTTGCCTACGCGAACGACGTGCGGACCGTCTACACCTGGACGATGCTTCCTTATGTCAAAAGCTATGGGGAGACGTTCGGTTTCTACGCCTCCGACGGCCGCGTGCTGATCCGCTTCCCATCGCCGTACTTGCGGAACGCGCCGACGCTCGTCGACGTCGAGCGCATGCATGGCGAGGAACTCCAGGTCACCCGATTCACGACCTCCTATGAAGAAGCCTTCAAGCGCGAGCTACTCGAGTTCGATGACTGCGTGCGCACGGGCCGCACTCCGCGCACTGACGCGCCGGGATTTCGCCAAGACCTGGAGGTGCTCACCGAGATCGCGCGGAAGTTTCCGGAAGCGCTTCAATAGCTGGCCACGGCCCGGAGTCGAGATCGGTAGTGACTCGCGCTCTGACCACCCTCACCCCAACCCCTCTCCCAGCGCACTGGGAGAGGGGCTCTTCGCGTTGTTAGCTCGCGCGGTTGGCAGCAGACCGGTGTTGTAGGTGGCTGGCACGAAATCCGCATCCTCGTCCCTGAATGCCCAGTTCGCGCCGAGCGGGCGCGGCATCGTCTGAACAGCACCCAAGGGAACGAGGAGTGAGACCAATGGCTGACGTGCAGATCGGGTATGCCATCTCCAGCGAGGAGCACCTGCCCAACGACATCGTCCGGCACGCCAGGATGGCGGAAGAGGCCGGCTTCACCTACGCGCTGATCTCCGACCACTACCACCCCTGGGTCGACGCCCAGGGACATAGCCCCTTCGTCTGGTCGGTGATCGGCGGTATCGCCACGGCGACGGAGCATCTTCGTCTTGGTACCGGGGTGACCTGTCCTACTGTCCGCATCCACCCCGCGATCATCGCCCAGGCCGCGGCCACCTCGGCGGCGATGATGCCGGGTCGCTTCTTCCTCGGTGTCGGCAGTGGTGAAGCGCTCAACGAGCATATCACCGGTGACCGCTGGCCCGAGACGGATGTGCGCCTGGAGATGTTGGAGGAAGCGATCGAGATCATGCGCCTCCTCTGGCAAGGAGGCAATCAGAGCTACCACGGCGCGTTCTACACCGTCGAAAACGCCCGTCTCTACACGCTGCCGGAGGAGCCGGTCGAGGTGATGATCGCCGCCAGCGGGCCATCCGCGGCCGAACTCGCGGGACGTCTCGGCGATGGCCTGATCACCACCTCGGCTGACCAGAAAGTCATCCAGGCCTTCGAAGGAGCTGGCGGCAAGGGGCCACGCTACGGACAAATGACGGTCTGCTGGAACGAGGACGAAGCCGCCGCGTTGAAGACCGCTCATGAGATCTGGCCGAACGCCGGGCTCCCCGGCGAATTGGGTCAGGAGCTGCCCACGCCGGCCCACTTCCAGCAAGCGGTCCAGCTCGTCACGCCGGAGAAGATCGCCGAGAGCGTCGTCGTCGGACCGGATGCCAGCAAGTATCTCGCCAAGATCGACGAGTACGCCCAGGCTGGGATCGACCACGTCTACATCCACCAGGTGGGACCGGATCAGGAAGGGTTCATCCGCTTCGCGGAGCGAGAGATCTTGCCGCAATATGCGGCCGCACGCTCGCGGGCGGCGTGAACGAGGGTGATGGGAGGCCGAGGGTGACGGGGTCGCAGGGTGGCAGGGTGACAGGAGAATAACGCCTCAACACCCCGACACCCTGCGACCCTGCCACCACGAGCGTAGCGAGTAACCACCCTATCACCCGACACCGCGACATCCTGACACCCACCGAAGTGGCACCGTATAGACGCCGGCACCTATCCTGACGTCCATGACGAATGGGGCGCCCAGGCGCGCGAGCGGGCAGAACGGCAGAACCCGCCGAAACAGCGCCGAGTGGTGGGCGTTCCCGCTTCGCGTCTGGGTGATCCACTGGTTGCTGGTGCAGATCCCGGCGACCTATGCGCTCCGCTTCGGCACGCCGAATTTGCCATCTCCGCCTTACAGCGAGATGCCGCCGCCGCTCACCGGGCTCGCGCACTGGATCGTGGAGCCGCTGCGGAATTGGGACGGGCTCTGGTACCGCCTGATCGCCCTGGAGGGGTATGCAGGGGGAACGCAGAGCGCGAAAGCCGCGTTCTGGCCACTCCTGCCGGGGATCATGCGCGGTGGGAACATCCTCACCGGCTGGACCGCCGACACCGTCGGGTACCTCGTCGCCAACCTCGCCTTTCTCGGCGCGCTGCTGGTCATGTACCGGCTGATCATCCTCGACTACGGCGACATCGCGACCGCCCGGCGCGCCATCTGGGCGTTGGCGCTCTTCCCAACAGCGCTCTTCTTCTCGGCGGTCTACACGGAATCGCTGTTTCTGCTCCTTACCGTCAGCGCGCTGTACCTCTGGCGGCGCGACATGATCTGGCTGGGGGGACTGGTCAGCATCGGCGCGGCGCTCAGCCGCTCCGGCGG
Organism: uncultured Chloroflexia bacterium; assembly: GCA_963724295.1. Lineage (GTDB taxonomy): Bacteria > Chloroflexota > Chloroflexia > Thermomicrobiales > UBA6265 > JACCXM01. The sequence continues at coordinate 330,819 of CAVRUC010000010.1, forward strand.
GGTCTTCCTCATCCTTCCCTTTCTGGCGCTGCTCTGGGACCGGCATCGCCGTGACTGGCGCGGCTACTGGCCGGGGATCATCCCGGCATTTTTCCCCGCGCTCGGTCCGGCCATCTTCGCGGGGATCCTGTACCGCGAACAGGAGAACTGGAATGCCTTCATCGACGTGCAGGTGCAGTGGAACCGCTACTCCGCCGCGCCATGGGAGACGCTGCGCTGCGCGGTGGTGACCTGCCACGAGCTGGGCGGGGAGCCGGACGGCGTCTCCTGGACCTGGTGGACCGACCTCTGGCAGAACCCCACCTGGGACACCATCACCAGCACCGCATGGCGCAATGACTTCGCGAACAGCGATGTGCTGGAGCTGGTTGTGACGGTGCTCTTTCTGTTGCTGGTCCTCGTCGGGTTGAAGGTGCTGCCGTTCTACCTGACGGTCTGGGTGCTGCCGGGGCTGCTCATCCCCTTGCTGCAGCCGTCCCAGGTTCACGCCCTGATGAGCATGCCCCGCTTCGTGCTCGTCCTCTTTCCGCTGTTCATCGTGCTCGGCAAGCTCATCCAGCCAACAGTGATCCGCATTCCCTGGTACATGATCTCGGTCTTGCTATTGGTCGTGCTCTCTGCCCAGTTTGCACTCTGGTACTGGGTATCGTGACGAGGGTGGTGGGTGATTACTCGCTACGCTCGTGGTGATGGGGTGATTGCTCCCTTTGGTCGCGGTGATGGGGTCATAGGGCGAACGAGAGCGAACCCTCTATCACCCCATCACCCGACACCCATCACTCTCGTTCACACCTGCCGGCCGAGGAATCCCGCCAATCGATTGGCGGCTGGAGCGTCGGCGGGAACGGGTACCTCGTCTTTGAACGGCATATTGGCGCGGTCCATGCTGGCCATGCGCTGCCGAGACATGGCCAGTGCCGCTTCGCAGGGGTCGGGAGCGACGTCGGTGTCCCGTCCAGTCGCTTTTGCCAGATCCCAGACTTGAACGACGAGATCGACGAATCGGAACCCCGCAAGTCCGGCAGCGGGCATCTCCCCGAATGGCATCGACACCATGCGGCCCAATGCGCCTGGCTCTTCAAATGACGCCAACATCGCGTCCGCTGAAGCGGTGTAGACCTCTAGCGGCTCGTGGTTCCCAATAATCTCGCCGCTCGGTCGAGGGGCGCTGCCGGTCTTTACGTTCTCCGCCGCCCAGATATTGCCAAGCACGACGTGGTGTACACAATACGCCACTCGTGACCTTGGTCTTTCGCTCCGATGCCCCCGCTCCGGGACCCGCGCCGGAGGCGATCACCACCCGGTCTCCCCAGCGGTGATCCGCTCTCCGTGCCGCCCACCTCCATGGACGGAACAGGTAGAAATGGTCGTCCTCCGGCTCACTGCTGACGAAGTGGTGATGATGGCGGCGGACTGGAGGAGCGGGGAAGAGTAACGCCGCATGCTCGGGAAAAATGGTTCCGATAACGCGGGAATTTCCCCATTATGTGGAACCGGGGTCAGACGCTGCCAAGCGGAAAAATGGGGTGCGTGGTTCCCATAATCGGCGTTATCGGAATCAGAAGGTTCATGACACAGGAGAGAGCGGGACCGACGTCCCAGAACCCATCGACCTGTCAAAAACGCGGACGATGTTTTCGGGACGGGTGTGGAACGCCCATCCTGCGCAAACCTCAGTGAACGCGGGCTTCTTCTGGCAGTTCTGAATAGGATCGTTTCTGAGACGATGCTGCCCCTTACGCCAGACTCCGTACGTTCGACCGCTCGCGCTCGACCAGCACCCGGCGAAGAATCTTGCCCGAGGCGGATCTCGGGATCTGCTCGACGAACTCCACGCGGCGGACCTTCTTGAACGGGGCGACCCGCGCGGCGACGAATGCCATCACTTCCTCCGCCGTGACCGCTCCCTTTACGACCACGAATGCCTTAGGCACCTCGCCCGCGTGCTCATCCGGCGACGGGATCACCGCCGCGTCCGCGATCGCCGGGTGGGCCAGGAGGACGGCCTCCAGTTCCGCCGGTGCGACCTGATAGGCGTTGTACTTGATCAGTTCCTTGAGTCGGTCGACGACGTAGAGCCAGCCGTCCTCGTCGACGTAGCCCAGATCGCCGGTGCGGAGCCACCCGTCCGCATCGATGGCCACCGCCGTTGCCTCGCGGTTGCGCCAGTAGCCCTTCATCACCTGTGGCCCGCGCACCTGGATCTCGCCGTGCTGCTCCGGGCTGAGGGGGGTGCCCGTGGCGACGTCGACAATTCTGCATTCGGTGTTCGGCAGCGGCGGGCCGGCCGACCCTGGTCGTGGGCTGGCGACGGTGGAGACCTCGTGGGTCCGTGCGCTCGCTTCGGTCAGCGAGTATGCCTGCCGCACCGGGCAGCCGAGGCGCTCCTGACAGGCCTGCGCCGCGTCGTTGCCCAGCGGCGCCGCCACCCAGCGAACGAGACGGAGGTGGGAAAGGTCGTACTCATCGACGAGCGGGTGCCGCGCCAGGTCGCGCACGACCGGTGGCGGCAGGGTGACCTGGGTTGCGCGATAACCCTGCAGGAGTTGCAGGAAGGTAGTGAAGTCGTAGCGCGGGAGCAGCACCATCGTCACGCCGGCGCGGAGGCAGCTATTGAGTGTGACCAGCCCGGCGACGTGGAAGCAGGGAAAGATGGTCACGACCGTATCATCGGCTTCGAGCGATTCCACAATGGCCGCGTTCGCGACCAGGTTGCGGTGGGTGAGCATCACGCCCTTCGGTCGGCCGGTCGTGCCGCTGGAGTACGGAAGGGCAACGACATCCTCGGCCGGATCGATCGCCACGCGTGGGGCTGGCCCCTCTCGTTCGTACAGCGAGGCGAACGGCGTGGCATCGGCCAGCGCACCGAGGACGAAGACCTCTTCGACGCCGGCCCGGCTTGCCGCCTGGCGCACCACCTCCCATCGCTCTGGTACGGTGAACACAAAGCGGGCACCGGCGTCACGGAGGTGGGCGGTCTGCTCGTCGACCGTGAGGAGGGGATTGAGCATCGTCGTCGCACCGCCGAGGGCGGCGACACCGTAGAAGGCCAGGGCGAAGTCCGGGACGTTGGGCACGACGGTGGCGAAGACGTCGCCTTTCGCGAACCCGCGCGTCGCGAGGCCGATGGCGGTACGACGGATGCCCTCGGCAAGGTGACCGTACGTGAGCGTGCGTCCGGTTGAGCCATCGACCAACGCGGGTTTGTCGGCCAAGCGGTCACTGTGACGCAAGACGACATCGACCAAGGAAACATCCGGAATCTCGACGTCGGGGCGAGGACCGCGAAAGATCATGCCGTTTCCCTTCCCCACGCTGTGCCGTACTGCTCATGTGCCGATGGAACCGTCTGCAATCCCGCGATCACGTCCGCGTAGGCCGTCGTGTGCTGGATAAAGCCAGCCGGCAGTGGCAGTGCCACAACGTCGATGATGCCGCCCAGGCGGGCGCGGAGGTGGTCGACGAGGGTCGCGAAGGTGCCGGAGGTGCAGAAGGCGTCGATCACCTCGTCGGGCACGGCGGAGCCGAGTTCGTCCCACCGTCCTGCGCCCGCCAGGCGCCGCAGCTCTGCGTGAAGGGTCTCCCAGCCGTGGTGCGCGAGCACCGGCAGGTACGCCGGCGTCGAACCGTAGAACCCGATCCGCCGCCGCGCCTCCTCGCGCTCCCGGCGCACGGTTGCCTCGTCGGCGCCCGTGGCCAGGAACCCCCCACCCACAACGCGAAAGGTGGCGAGCGAGCGACCAGCTCGTGCCGCGCCGCGTTCGACGTGCGGCCAGACCACGTCGCGGAGATAGGCAGGAGTGGTGAGAGGGTGCACGCGCACGCCGTCGCAGAGTTCGCCGGCCAGCTCGATGTTGTAGGGATTGACCGCCGCGAGTTCGATCCGGATGGGGCCGAACCGCGAGGGCGGCAGACTGAAGGCCGGGGTCATCAGCGAGAGACGGTAGAAACGGCCTTCGTAGCGCAACGGTTCCCCCGTGTCCCAGGAGCGCCAGATGGCACGGAGCGCCTCGACGTACTCCCGGAGCCGTGGTCCGGGGTGGGACCACTCCAGACCGAAGCGGCGCTCGATGTGAGCCTTGACCTGGGTCCCGAGTCCGAGGACGAAGCGGCCACAGGTCAGGTCGCAGAGGTTCCGGGCGAGGTAGGCCACGGTCGTCGGGCTGCGCGGGAACGCGATGGCCACGCTCGTCGCCAGGTCGACCCGCCGCGTCCCCGCCGCGAGGACGGCAAGGGCGAGGAAGGGGTCGCGCGTGAGCTCCGCGTGCGCGATTGCGTCGGCGCCAAGCGCCTCCGCAGCCGCCGCGAGCGCGGGCAGGTCCGACCAGTCGGCGTCCGGCAGGTAGGTTTCGACGAGCATCGCGTCCCCAAGATGGCGAGGCCATTGACGAGTGTCCCGATGAACAGATGCTATCGCGTGCGTCGGGGGCGAAGGCACTCCCTTCCGGCCGCCGACTTCGGTCGAGGTTCGGCCGAACATCAGCCATGGGCGTCTCGCGGCGCGTCGATTCGACCGGGGTGAGATGCGTCCGGGCAGCTTCTCAGGCGGTGAGCATAGACGATCCGCCGACCTGCGGGGCGCGGACGACGACAGAGAGCGCTGAAGATCACAGTCAAGCGGAAAATCGGAGAGGGTGGTTCCGGTAATGGGCGTTATAGGAACCGCGCTCACCGTGGAAAAGGAGTGGAGGCCGCCCTCCTCATCGCCGGAGCGACCTGACAGGCGTCCCGCCAGCATTGCTTTTCATGCACCGGTGGTGGCTCGTAGAGCCATGACGTAGTTATGGGAACCGAGCGCGGAAACAGCGACAACGCGGCGGCAGGCCGGATCTCCGCTCGGCCTGCCGCCTGTGGTCCATCGTGAAGGGCTAGCTGGTCGAGGCGGCGGGGTTTGGCGGGACCGAGCATCGGGGACTCCGGGGCGCAGGTCGGCTCGGAAGAGCGGTCAGTCTTGCGTCAGCGCGAAGGGCGGGGCTGCACGAACCGACCAAGCGAGTACGCTCGCGTCTGCCAACGACTCCCCCTCGCAGGAGGCGGTTAGTGCAAGACTGAGGATCGCTATGAGCGAACACGCAAGCCGTGCCGCAACCCAAGAGGTCGTCCGCTCTGTCCTGGCGGCCGACTGCGCCTGTCCGGCGTCGGCCTTTGTCGAGGACGGACTGTTCGTCACCACCGCTGAAGAGCGGCCCGGGCGACGACGCTATCCACGGTCGGCCAAGCCGTTGGGCCTCGTGACCATGGGCCGAGGTGTCGTAGTGTCTTGTCACCCCACGTGGATCGCCTGGCTGCAAGAGACACTCGGCAATCGCTCCCGCGACACGATTTTCTCGGCACCAACGATCACTGAGTTGACCCGATTCGTGGCGCAAGAGGGTGAAGTGCTCCTCGGTCCGGCCCTCAGCCATGTCTGTGCCCACGAGGCCTTCCGCCCTGCCGTCGATCCGGCCGGCGTCATCTTCAGTGTCGTCGAGGGGAAGGACGTCTACGATCTCTACCAACACTTCGACTACGAGGACGCCCTCGACTATGAACCCGACTACCCGCGGCCGGATGTTGCAGCCGCCGTCGCCCGTCGCGCGGGGCGCATCATCGGGATCGCCGGTATGAGTGCGGATAGTGACGCCTTGTGGCAAATCGGCATCGTGGTCGTTGCTGAGGAGCGCGCAGCGGGCATCGGGCGTGCGCTCGTTGGCCGCCTGACGGAGTACGCCTTCCGGCGAAACCGCGTTCCGTTCTACACGGCCGACGTTGGCAACGTGCGCTCCCACGCGCTGGCCGCCAGCCTTGGCTATTGGCCGGCGTGGGTGGAACTCGTCGCCAGGGAACGGGGTCCCGCTTGACCACCGGACCACAATTGTCACCGCGCTAGGGCGTTATCGGAACCGAGTGGGTGCTACGGCGCTCTCAGCGATTACCGGGCACCCACCATCTACGGGGGACTCAGCGACCGCCATCGCCTGGCGGTTCCGCTCCCGGAGTGCCGTACTCCCTTCGATGTCGGTGAAGAGGACGATGCGGTTACCTAACGGGAGATCGGGCATGATCCATCACTGTACGACGTGGTTGATCAGCGCCCGCACGTCCCACTCGTCGTCCGGTGTGGGTAGGGTCATCTGCTCGGGTCGCACGTTGCTGAGCACCGCGAGGAAGACGCCGTGGGCCTCCCTGAGCTGGTCAAGTGGATGCCCGGTTACCGGCTGCTGTTGATCGGTCACTGGGCCTCCATGTTTCGAGTCGAGAAGTCGAGAAGTCGAGAGGTCGAGGAGAAGACGGCAAGGAAGAGATAACGCTGACAGCTCCCTTGCTGACCACTCCCGTACCGGTGGGCGTGCACTTGGAGAGTATCGTGGTGCCTGCCTCTCGTAGCCTTTGCACTCTTTGCAGCCTTTGCATCCTTCGCCCCTGGAAAGGCCCGCCGCCGGACAGCGCTGTCCGGCGGTCTCCCGTTGCTCGGTTGACGTGATCTTGCGTGAAGTTACGCGCCCTCGCCGCCTGGACGCAGGGCGAAGTCGATGATCTCGTCGATCAGCAGGCGATCGTCCTGGCGCTCGAAGATGACGTAGACGGTGTCGAGTTGTCCGCCGCTCTCGTCGACGACGAAGGCGCCGACCCGCCCGTCACCCAGGTCCATCACGTCGGTGATCGCGATCACCCGCTCATCCACCATCCCGTCCATCTCGGCCGCTGGACTCGCCTCGAGGAACGCCCGAGCTTCCTCCATGGTCGTGCCCGGCTCCCCGCCGAAGCTGCGCACGAGGTCTTCTGTGAACAGCGCCGTGCCCCGAATGAAGTCTCCAGTCGCAAAGCAGCCAAAGAGCTCACTCACGACGCTGACGGCCTCGCCTGCGGTCGCCTCGTCTGCCGGAGGGCCGACTGGAACGGTCAGCGAGGTGGACTGCGCTCCCGTCAACGGGGTCGCGGCGGGTACAGGGCTCCCCTCGGGGGTGTACCAGAGCGCAAGCAGCTCATCGGTGGAGCGAGGTTCGACCTGGCACGAGGCCGGATCCGGAGTGATCGGAAAGGTCCTCGCGCCCGCTGTTGGCGTGGCGTCTTGCGCCGCAACCGGTGCGGTCATGACCGCCGCCAGGGCAGCAGCGAGGGTGCTCGCGGTGAGGCGAGAAACGGGCAGAATCATCGGCATCGCGTCCTCCTTCTCGCAAACAAACGCGGGTCGCCTCGGTAGCGACCCGGTGCTGGGAGGTTACGCAACAGTCAGGCCAGTGCAACCGAGACTCGCGTGAAGAGCCCGCGGCGAACAGGCGGCATTAGCCGCGACAGGTATCCCGCCTCATCCAGCGTCGCCAATCATGCCGAAGAGCTGGTTGAGGAGTGCCTCGAAGTCTGGTAACGCCGATTCCTGGCCGGTCAGGAAGAGGAACCCGACGATCAAGCTGAAGACCGCGGCGAAGACGCCGAAGACGAGATAGACGGTACGCCGGGTGCTCGCCGAAACGAAGCCAAACGCGGAGAAGGCTGCGACCAGGGAGTTGGACATCAGCAACCCAAGAGCAAAGAACAGGAGCAGCGCGGTGCCGGTGGCCTGGGCCGTAGCCCCGACCGCGCCGGCGAGGAGGAGCGCCTGAGATCCCGTCTCGGCACCGATGCCATGCAGGACACCGATGCCGAAGGCAGTTCCCGGACCGTACTGGGTTAGCTCATGATGGTGGGCCCTGGGCTGGCCGGTGACGCGGCTGCGCAGCCGCTCCCAACCGTTGCGCGCCAGGGCGATGAGCACCATCCAGCGACTCTGCAGGCGGAAGTCACGGCCGTACCGCACGAGAGAATAGATGATCCAGACGCCGAGGAAGATCAGCGTGATGCCGACAATCCGGCCCATGAGCGGGTCGATCCAATGGGGCAGCAGCGTTCCGAACCAGATCGCGAGGAGGCCGAGGGCAACGACCAGAGAGGCATGGCCAAGGGCATACATCGTGGCCAGGAAGAAGCCGCGCCAAGCCTCCTGCCGCCGGTGCCGCGGCGTCTCAACTCGTGCCATCTCGCCATACTGGGCATTCGCTACGTGCATCTCGCCCAGCCCGGACGCAGCGGCGACCGCGAGCGTTCCGGCCTGGGGCGTCGGGGCTGCGGCTCTCGCGAGCGACGACACAGTGTGAGCACTCTCCCTCGTGGTTTCATCAGTTGTCGCGGCCGCGCTGGTTATGTCGGTGATCGCGGCGAGGTGATCCCAGTCGATGCCGTGACGCAGCCCGAGCGCAATGCCCAGTCCGGCAAGTGACAAGATCCCCGGGTCGGCCATGTCAGTCAGTTTCCTCCGAGTCAAGCCGGGCGACATGCCGCATACAGCGTGGCCTGCTATTTCAACACTATGCAGATGCGAAGATTCGCATTTCCGTACTGGGGGATACTATTAGGGTCGCGGCCCGCAGTCAAGAGACTCGACGTGCGGCATGCGGTGGAACCGCGAGAGAGATTCGCTCCTGATATTGTCGTCTCCATAACAGCGATGGGAGCCTGATGAGCCGCGAACGAAATGGCATGAACGGCACCGAAGATCCGACGAGCACGCGTGGCCTGGCGGATCGATTGCGCCGTGTTGGGCAGCGGGTCACGCCGCAGCGGCTGGTCATCCTGGGGGCGCTCAGACCGGGCGAGCATCTGGCCGCCGACGAGATCTTCGCCCGCGTCGAGTCGCTCCTGCCGGGGGTCAACCGCTCGACGGTCTACCGCACGCTGGAGCTGTTCCGCGATCTGGGGTTGGTCAGCATGACCGACCTGGGCGGCGGGGCGCGGCAGTTCGAGCTGATCGACGACCTGCATCATCACCTGATTTGCCACCGTTGCGGTGAGATCCTGGAATTGGACGATGACCTGGTCGATCCGCTCCGCGATGGCATCCGCGCCCGCTACGGTTTTGCGCCGGCCATCGATCACCTGGCGATCTTCGGTTTCTGCTCCGTCTGCACCCGCGTGGCGGATAGTCGCGAAGGCGGCCCGAGCGGTGAGCGTCAGTAGCGCACCCTTGCCACCCGCGGCAGCAATTCGTCGCGTGGACCGGCTTTTTCCGCAAGAGCTTGACGATCTGACAGAGGTGCTGGTCTCCTGCGTCGCCGAGGGCGCGTCGCTGGGCTTCCATGCGCCCCTGTCCCCGGATGTGGCCCATGACTGGTGGGCAGGGATCCCGCGAGATGGAGTGATTCTGCTCGTCGCGGAGCGTGACGGCCGCATCGTGGGGACCGTACAGCTCCAGCCCGCGGAGAGCGAGAACGGCGCGCACCGGGGTGAGGTCGCCAAGCTGCTGGTGCATCCAGAGTGGCGACGCCAAGGCATCGCCCGCGCCCTGATGGTGGCCCTCGAGGAAGAAGCGCGCGCGGCAGGCAAGACGCTGCTCGTGCTCGACACTCGCGAGGGCGACCCCAGCAACGATCTCTATCGCGCGCTCGCCTATCGTGAAGCCGGCCGTATCCCCGGCTGGGCTCGCGACGCCAGTGGCAGGCCGAGCGCCACCGTTTTCTGGTACAAGCCGCTGGAGTCTCCATCTGAGATCGGTGGGCGTGGTGGCGCCGGAGCCCGTGCTCCATCGTAGGGACGATCATCACGAGTCGCGGCTGAAGAGAATGGCGGGCGTCACCGATCACCTGCGCCGTGATGCGGTGTGCTGGCAAGCGGGGTGAGTCGTGCAGCGAGTCGCGTTCCGACTGCGGGTCAGACCTGAGCGGCTGGCGGAGTACAAGCGGCTTCACCAGGAAGTCTGGCCGGAATTGCTGAACGACATGCGGGCGGCCTCGATTCGCAACTACTCGATCTTCGCCGACGGCCCGGAGCTGTTCGGCTATCTCGAGTGCGACGATTGGGACGCCGCCACGGAGGCCCTGGCACGGTCCGATGCCAACCGGCGCTGGCAGGAGCTGATGAGCGACTATCTCGCCACACCGGTCGACCCGGACGCCCCCGAGCCACTACGGATGATGGAAGAAGTGTTCCGGCTGGAGTGAGGGTGGTGGGGTGATGAGGTGAGACGAGGGTGACGGGGTCTCAGGGTGGCAGGGTGGCAGGACGAACGATGCCCGCCACCCTGCCACCGTGAGCGCAGCGAACAACCACCCTGCCACCACGTGCATCGGCAGGCGCGCAGCGAGTCATCACCCTATGACCCACGTGAGGAGGCGACGTGGTACTAGAGCGAATCACGACGCCGCAGGTGAAGATCGGTGTCTTTGGCATCGGTCTGCACGCTTACTGGGATCAATTTCCGGGGCTCAAGGAACGTCTCGAGGGCTATCAGCGCCACGTCGAGCAGCGGCTGCGTGCCCTCGGCGCGGAAGTCATCTCTGCCGGGCTGGTTGATACCGCCCCGGCGGCAAGAGAGGCCGGCGTCCGATTTACCCGGGAGGACGTCGATCTCATCGTCTGCTACGCCGGCACCTATGCCACCTCCTCGCAAGTGGTCCCGGTCATACAGGGCATCAGCCGTCCGGTGCTCGTGCTGAATCTGCAGCCCACGCCCGCGCTCGACTACGAGCGGACCGATACCGGCGAGTGGCTCGCTAACTGCTGTGTCTGTTGCGTGCCGGAGCTGGCCGGCACCTTCACCCGCTGCGGCATCCCCTTCAACGTCGTCAGCGGTCTGTTGCGAGAGGAAGACGGACTGGCCGGCGCTCGGGCCTGGGGAGAGATCGGCGACTGGGTGGCCGCCGCGGTCGCGGCACGGGCACTCCGCGGCGGGCGGCTGGGGTTCCTGGGCCACACCTACCCCGGCATGCTCGACCTCTACTCCGATTTCACCACGATCACCGCGCAAACCGGTCTCCACGTCGAGATCCTGGAGATCGACGATCTGGAGGCCAGGGTCGGCGCCGCTACCCCGGACGAGGTCCGCCGGCACCTGGACGTAGTCCACGCGTCATTCCAGATCAGCGCGGACAGTCCTTCCGACCCGCTGGCCCGCGCCCCGCATCCCGATGACCTGGAGTGGGCCGCTCGCGTGGCGGCCGGTCTGGAGGCGCTGCGCCGCGACTTCGCGCTCGACGCCCTCGCGTACTACTACCGCGGGTTGGGTGGCAACGCCGCGGAGCGGCTCGGCGCCGGTCTGATCCTTGGCAACACCTTACTCACCGGACGCGGCGTGCCGTGTGCGGGCGAGGGCGATGCCAGGACCGCGATCGCGATGCTGATCATGGACCGGCTTGGGGCCGGCGGCTCCTTTACCGAGTTTGCCGCGATGGATTTCGTCGACGACTTCCTGCTGATGGGCCACGACGGACCCTTCCACCTCGCCATCGCCGAGGGCCGGCCCATCCTGCGGGGTCTGGAGCTGTTTCACGGCAAACGTGGCGGCGGCGTCTCGGTCGAGGCCCGGGTGAAAACCGGGCCGGTCACGATTCTGACCCTGACCCAGACGGCTGATGGCCGCCTGAAGTTGCTCACCGCCGAGGGCGAATCGCTCCCTGGCCCGACGCTCCGCGTCGGCAACACCACCTCGCGCATCGCCTTCCCGCTGCCCCCGGCCGAGTTCATCAATCGCTGGTGCAGCCACGGACCGACCCATCACTGCGCCCTGGGTGTTGGCCATCACGCCGCTCGCGTCGGTAAAGTCGCTCGCCTCCTCGGCCTCGAGGTGGTGCACGTAGGCTGACCGGTGGTGGCGCGCACTGTGGTTACCTTCCGAGGCCGTAGGCCCGGAGCGCTGGACTCGATTCTGCTAGGACACTGGTGTGAGACCCGGAGTTCAGCCGGGTAACCTTCGGGGGCACAGGAGGTTGGGGAGGCGAGGCGATCCTTCGCCGTCTTCACGTTCAAGCAGACAGGAGACTGATGACCCAGCGTGACATCGTCGTGATCGGCGCCTCCGCCGGCGGCATCCAGGCCCTCACCACCCTGGTCGCGGGCCTTTCGCGGGACTTCCCGGCGTCGATCCTGGTCGTCGTTCACATTCCGCCATACGCTGTCAGCCGGCTCCCCGAGATTCTGAGCCGGTCCGGCCCGCTGCTGGCCACTCACGCCCAGCAGGGCGAAGCCATTGCACCGGGTCGCATCTATGTCGCCCCGCCCGACCGCCATCTGCTCGTCCGCAGCGGCTGGATCGAGCTCTCCCGTGGACCGCGCGAGAATCACGCGCGGCCGGCGATCGACCCAATGTTCCGCACGGCCGCCCGGGCCTATGGCCGGCGGACGGTCGGCGTCGTTCTCTCAGGCGCCCTCTACGATGGCAGCATGGGTCTGCTGGCAATCAAGACCCGAGGTGGCATGGCCATCGTGCAGGATCCCGGGGAGGCCAGCGTCGATAGCATGCCGCGCCGGGCGATCGAGCGCGCCGCGGCAGACCATATTTTGCCGGTGGCCGAGATAGCCACGGCGCTTACCGACCTCGTCCAGCAGCCCGTCATAGCCCAGGGAGAGAACACCATGGTGAACACGATTGACGCTGAAGAGCGGCTGGAGGCGGTTATCGCCGAGGATTTCGTGGAGCAGGCCAACGACGGGCGCCCCGAGGAGACGACGCTCTTCACCTGCCCGGACTGCGGCGGGGTGCTCTGGCAAGGTGGGGACGGACCGGTGCTTCGGTTCCGTTGTCACGTCGGTCATGCCTTTGCCCCGGAATTACTCCTCAGTCAGAAGTCCGAGGAGTTGGAGACGGCGCTCTGGTCGAGTCTGCGGCTGCTCAAAGAGAAGGCGACGCTGACGTTGCAGCTCGCCAACCGCACTCGTACCTCCGGCAATGGCAAGGGGGCACAGGCGGCGGAACGGATTGCGGAACAAGCCAAACTGGATCAGCGGCATGCGCAGGTGATCCAGGAGCTGCTGGAGGCCATGCCAAGTCCGATGGACCAGGCCGCGGTGGTGACCCATGCCATGAACGAGGGAGTGATCGCGGTTCACGGCGAAGCGGTTGGTGGCGGCCGGGCTACGAGCACCGACGTGATTGCTACGGCAGGACGTGAGGGAGAATCCTCACTCCCGTCCTGAATCACTGGTTCTTCCTTCTACAGCCCACTGTTCCATTCGCTTCCGACTCAGCAAGAACTCGGGAGTTCCTCATCCAGAGCCCCAAGTCTCGGCTCGCGCCGCTGGCACGCCACCTGCGTACGTACATCTGTGCCCCGCACCGTCAAGAATCGTGAGGAGGATCAATTCGTGTCTATTGGTACGATGCGCGAGCTATTCGTGCATGAGCTGTCGGATGCGATGAGCGCGGAGCAGCAGATTCTGAAGATGCTGCCAGAGCTGCGCAAAGAAGCGCTCCATCCGGAGCTGACGCAAGCCCTCAAAGAGCACGAGCAAGAGACGAAGGCGCAGATCAAGAATCTGGAAGAAGTTTTCAAGCAGATCGGTGAGAAGCCGGAGGAGACGACCTGCTTCGGCGTGAAAGGGCTGGCGGACGAGCATCAGGCGCTCCACGAGGAGGATCCCTCACCGGAGATGCTGGAGATGGCGAACGTCAGCGGTGCAGAGAAGACCGAGCATTACGAGATGGTGATGTACACCGGCCTCATCCAGATGGCAAAGGATCTCGGAGAGCGGGACGCCGCTCAACTCCTGCAGGAGAACCTCGACCAGGAGAAGGCGATGGCCAAGCGGGTGGAAGCGCTCTCGAAGGAGCTGAGCAAGCAGGCCAAGAGCCGGGAAGCCGAGAAGGAGAGCGAGCTGGTCGGCGCCCGCTCCGGCCGCAAGTAAGAGCTTCACAACGATCGCCACTTTCGCCCGAGAGTATTGACAACGCGGCACGCAGGGTGTACGTTCACTCTAACGCCAAACGCGGAGGGAACCCAGTTCCCGAAGCGGATGGCGCGGCAGACGCCGACGAGGCTCGCGCGAAAGCGCTGGACTTGTCGGCGTCTTGCTATGTCCCTCGCTTCGTGAACTCCGTCGGTGATTGATTCCGGCTTTGCAGAGACCTGGGTAGAGCCGGTACGAACCGGCACCGAGGCAAGGCCGATCCCCTATCACCCCAACACCCTGCACCCCGACACCCACGTCAGATGATGATGTTGCAACCCAGGAAGCCGTCGGAGTAGCCGAGCAGGATCGATTGGCTGCGCTGCGCGCCGGTGCCGTGGGCCTGCGGATCGTACTCGGCAATGAACCCCGGGTCGCCCAGGGTGTTGACCGTGAACTCGACCGTGGCGTCGATGTCACCGGTCTCCAGCGCTCCGCGCGAATCGAGGTCCTGCGCCCAGGAGCCACTCATGCAGTCGGCCATCAGCTCCAGCTCGATGGAGTAGACCTCCTCCCAGCTATCCGGCCTGTCCCCCGGTCCAACCCGCTCCAGACCCACGGAATCCTGGACGTGGTGCGCCCACTCGTGGGCGATGACGAAAGCGGGAATGAAGTCATCCGACTGACCGATCTCCATTAACTTGGCTTCCTCGAGGTAGATCGTCTCATTGGGCGGGCAATAGAACGCGTAGAACCCGGTCGCGGCCGGTCCGCAGGCCGTGTTGACGCGGTCGCCGGGGGCGACGAGCACTACCCCTGGAGAGTGGTAGGGGGTCGGCGTGTAGGAGAGGACGTCGGCGTAGAATGCATCGAGGTCGTCGACGACATTCTGGATGAGGTCTCCCTCCGTGATCGGCTGCGATTGCTGGCCGTAGGTCTCGATTGCCTGCTGCACGGTCTCCGCGCTACTGCCGAAGAACCAGCGCCACTCGCCACCACTCTCGACGAGATACATGTCATCTTCCAGCCAGGTCTGCTGATTGTTCTCATCGACAAAGGGCTGGATGAATGAGATTTTGGCCGCGTAGGGGTACTCGGTCCCCGTCACTCCCCACGTCCAGGGCACCATTTCGACGCCGGTGATCTGGGCCTGCCCGGCCTGAGCTTCCGTGTAGACATCGGTGAAGGTGCCGACCGCCGCCGCGCGAGGCACAACCGCCATGGCGTCGGGATGCATGTAGTCGTACATCGTGTTGAACTTCCGTTCTCCAGCCAGGCGCAAGATCTCGGTCGCCGTCGCCGCGGCGTTCGCGCGGTCGTGGTTGACGTCGCGCTCCGGCTCCTGCGCCGCCCCATGCATCGCCGCGCCGGGGGCGAGCAAGGTCATGGCGACGATGAAGACTGACACGAGGTAACGCATCCGACGTCCTTTCGTTATGTTGTCCCTGGCCGAGCGGGCGCACTTCTTGCTTTGAGTCAGATGGTCACGCGGCTTGCCGGCAGCAGTTGGTTCCGCCACGGTTGGGGTGGTGCTCCCGATCGCCGCTGCTTCCAATGATACCGATAGAAACGGGCGCCGCGATGGACCCAGCATGTGCCGCCGGGGGTAGGGTGCGGATACCCGCGGTGAGCCAGCACGAAGGAGAACAGGGAAAACGATGACCGAAAAGAAGCTCAAGGGACTGTTCGGAGGCGGGGAAGCGGATGACGCTCAGGGCGGGCAACGCGCGGAAAGGCAAGCCCGGCGCGCCGCTCGCGGCGATGGTGGCGGTCGCGGTGGACAGCGGCGACAACGCAGTCCGGAAGAAGTCGCCCAGGCCGAGGACTTTATCAACCGCTACACCACTGGCAACCCCTCCGAGGGTTTCTCGTCGGAAGAAGCGGTCAACTACTTGCGCCAGGTCCGCAGTGAAGCACCGCCCGAGGTGATGCAGCGCGCGGCCGTGGAGACAGTCCGCAATCTCCCCGACGACCAGCGCAAAGCCTTCGCCGAAATGTTGCAGCGGCGGCAGGCGGGCACGGGAATGGTCACCATCGAGCGCACCGGCCAGGCGCGCGAGGCCCAAGGCCGCAGCGGAGGCCAATCCGGCGGCGGCATGGACGACATGTTGGGCGGTCTCTTCGGCGGCCTCTTCGGCGGTGGCATGACCCAACCGGAGCCGTACCCGCAGCCGCGCCAGTCACCGCAAGGCCAGGGTGGTTTTGGTGCGGACGACATGCTCGGCGGGTTGCTGGGTGGTCTCCTGGGCGGCGGCATGACGCAGCAACAGCCGCGCGGATACAGCCAGTCTGACAACAATCCTTTTGATGATCTCTTCGGGGGCATGTTTGGAGGCGGGGACGACGACCAGGTACCGCAGCGACGGCAGCAGCCCCAGGCACAACAGGGCGGGGGCGTCGACGAAATCCTGAGCAGTCCGCTGGGTAAAGCCGTCCTGGGTGGTATAGCAGCCTTCGCCATGAAAGAGATGATGGACCGGGACGGCCGGCTCTAGCGCGGATCGAGTGTTCTGACCGATCCTTGATGCGTGCCGAAATACGACTACGCCTGCCCTGAATGCGGGGCAACGCACGAACGGGAGCGGCCGATGTCAGACGCGGCCGCTCCCGCGGCGTGTCCGGTCTGCGGCATCGCGGCGGCACGCGTCTACACGGTGCCGAAATTGCTCTTCAAAGCAGACCCGCGTGACGTCCGCCCCGTCTGGCACAACCACGACGGATACTCGCACCAACATGCGCCTCGAAGGGGTCGTCATCGGACGCCGAGTGAGGATCATTGAGTGGGTTGTCGAGATTGATCTGGATCGTGGTCGAGAATCGGGGGTCGTGATCTTTGCCCCAGACCGTTGCGCTCTACATAGAGAGCAAATTGCGCGAGACGCTTCTGTTCGTACGTTAGATTGTTGCCAGACCCTGTTCCGGTCTGAGACAGCATGCTCGCTGCAGTAGAGTACGGTCGTCATGTCGACTCCGACGTCCGAAGCAGGTACCCAACACCCGGCGGCAATGCGCGTCGCGATCGTAACCGGGGCCGCGCGGGGGCTTGGTCTGGATATCGCCCGGCGGCTGTTGCGAGACGGCATGGCCGTGGTCATGGCCGACGTCGATGAGGGTGTGTCCGATGCGGCGGCGCGGCGCGGCAGCCCCGCCATTGCCGCCGTCTGCGATGTGCGCGACGCAAGGCAGGTCGATTCCCTGGTTGAGACGACCGTCACGCGACTGGGACGCCTCGATCTCTTCGTGGCCAACGCCGGTGTTGGCAGTGGCGGCCCGATCGCCGAGACGAGCGATGACGCGTACCGCCAAATCGTCGGCGTCAACCTCGACGGCGCCTTCTTCAGCTGCCGGGCGGCTGCCCGCGCCATGATTCCCGCCAGAGCGGGGTGCATCGTGACGCTCGGCTCCATCTTCGGTCGTGACACGCCGGCCGGGTCGGGCGTCTATGGGGCCACCAAGGCGGGAGTGATCGCTCTCACGCACGCGCTCGCCCGCGAGCTCGGGCCCCACGGCATTCGCGTCAATTGCGTCTGCCCGGGCAACATGGCCACCGAGATGCATTGGGCGGCATTGCGCCGGCGCGGCGCGGCCGCGGGCGTGCCGTTCGAGCGCGTCGTCGAGGAAGTCCGGGCCAGTATCCCGCTCGGCAGGCACGGCACCGGCGACGACATTGGCGCCGTCGTAAGCTTTCTCGCCTCCGATGATGCGGCATACATCACCGGGCAAACCATCAACGTCGACGGCGGTTACCAGCCTATCTAGGTGCACGATGTCGATCCAGCTTGATTTCAGCGGTGAGATCGTGCTCGTCAGCGGCGGCGCAACGGGTCTCGGGTTCGCCACCGCCCGGGCCTTTGGCCTCCACGGCGCCACGGTCGCCCTCAACGACCTGACCGAGGATCGGGTTGAGGCGGCGTGTGAACGGCTCCGGCAGGAGTCGATTGCCTGCCGCGGGTACGTGGCGGATGTCCGCGACGCCGGCGCGGTTTCGGCGCTGGTCACCACGCTCGAGGACGAGCTGGGTGCGCCGAGATGTCGCCGTCGCAAATGCGGGTCTCTACCCCAACACACCCTTCCTCGAGATGTCCGAGACCGAATGGGACCGGGTCATCGACACCAATCTCAAGGGGGTCTTCCTCATCTGCCAGGCCGCGGCGCGATCGATGGTCCGAGCCGGCAAAGCGGGGCGGATCATCGTCGTCAGCTCGACCGCCGCGCGACGAGCCATCTGGGGCTGGTCACACTACTGCACATCCAAGGCAGCCACGGTCATGCTGACGAGCGCGATGGCGCTGGAGCTGGGAAGGCACGGCATCCGCGTCAATGCCGTGCTTCCGGGGTACATCGACGTCGCGGATGGAGGCCGAGCACCTCTCCCTCGCCTACCGGGAAGGAGCGCGCAGCGCCGCCTCACTCGGGCGCCCCGGGACGCCGGAAGACGTGGCGCGGGGCGTGCTGATGCTGGCGTCACCTCTGGCCGAGTACATCAACGGCGCCGCTGTCGTGATCGATGGCGGAGCGAGTGCGGGACCTGTCGGTCTCCGGGTCGTCGACTCGTAGCACATACCGGCTACGTCGACATCGAAGAAACGGAAGTCCTCCGCTGAGGCCCGCACTAGCGGCTCGCGTGCTGAGCCATGTGTGTTGCGACATTCATCGGCTCGGGGGTCGTGATGTTCAGAGATGCCTCCGCCGTCAGGGACGCGGCGATCTCCGGTTGCAACCTGGTAGCTGTTCCCGCGGCGATGGCTGTCCGAGCCGCCTCCAGCGGAGTCGGCGTCCGAGTGCCAAAGAGCGCAACCCGCGTCTCCGTGAAGCGTGTCTCGGGTGACGCGCCACCACAACCGCTCACGACGAGGGTGAGAGCGAGACCGGCGAGGAGTACCCAGACGGAACGCGAGAGCACTAGGGCTTGGGGGGATGAGAGGGCCGATCCATGCGGCCCTGCTTGCACAATGGGGTCCAGGCCACATACTCGAGTCCGCCATAGCCCGACTCCACCGGTACCGGAGTAAACAACTGCTCGCCGGGAGCCGTTGGCGCGGATCCTGCAACTCTCGCCCACCGGCCGGGAAGATCTTGCCCTGCGGCATTCGGGCGGCTGCCGGTGAGCAAGCTGGCCAGGGTCTTGCCAGTTGCAACGCTAAAGAGCAAATCAGACCGCGGCGCGGGCGCGTGGTGAGGTGGGATGGCGCAGGTCCTCAAACGGCACTACACAACATCCAGCTGGTCCATTCGTCGACTGACGATGTCGACCGCCGATCGCATGCTCTGGCTGCTCGTGCTGGTCGCGGCAGCCGGATGGAGCCTGGTCGCGCGGTGGTATTCGCTGCCGGCCAATGAGACGAATACGCACTTTGCCTTCGAGAAGATTCCGGGAGGCTTCGCCTCGCCGATCCTGCGAGGCACCCTCCTCCTCTTCCTCATGATGGGCGCCATCTACGCCGGTGGCTACTTCCTCTTGTCTCGTCAGGAACGCGTCTCATCGGGTGCGAGATTCGCTATCGTGGCCATGGTCTGTCTCCCGGCGATCGCCAATCTGTTCGTCTATCCGGTTGGCGCGCTGGACGTTTTCAACTACATGATCGAGCTGAAACTCGCCTACGGCTACGGCGAGAATCCTTACCTGGTGACCTTTGCCGGGTATCGCGACGACCCCTTTGCTCTACCGGCGTTCCTGGTCGATGTTCCCCTGTTCTATGGACCCGTCTGGCTGATCGCCTACGGGCTCCCGGTTGCGCTGGTCGGGTTTCAATCGATCATCGGGCTCCTCGGCGCGCTGAAACTCTTCAATCTGGGTTTGCTGGCGCTGACCGGGCTGGTGATCTACCGATCGCATCAGGATGACCGTGCCGGGTGGCTCGGCGTCTATCTGTTCCTGGCCAATCCCCTGGTTCTGTTCGAAGGGGTTGGGAACGCCCATAACGACGTGCTGATGACGCTGTTCCTCGTCGCGGCGCTGGTCGCGTTCCACCGCAAGTCGGTCATCGCCGGGCCCATGTTCGCGCTCTCGGCATTGGTCAAGCCCTTCACGATCGTCCTCGCCCCACTGCTCCTGGCTGTCATGCTGAGAGGTCGTTGGGGATGGCGCCGGCTCGCACTCGCTGGGTCACTCGCGCTGCTGGTCGTGGTGGTCGCGGTGATGCCGTACTGGGCTGACGGCGCCATGATCGACGGGCTGCGGGAGGGAACGGCCAAATCCCAGGAGATGAACCATGTCTCCGTGCTGTCGCTGGCTCAGCAGGCCGTCAGCACCAACTCCGTCTCGTCCGGGTTCGCTCCGCTCTTTGCCATCGGGAGCGGCTCGCCATCCTCACCAGCCAGTGAGTCATCGATCTTACCGGCCTGGCAGACCAAAACCACGTTTGGGCTCCCCTCCGTAGCGGTGAGACGGGCCCTCGTCACCCAGGTCTGTCTCGCGGTCTTCGTCGTCCTGGCCCTGGCCATTGCCGTGGCCGTCGCCCGCGGACGCGTGATGGAGGCGGGGGTCGTCGCTACGCTGATGCTCTTCTCACTCCTCCTGACCAACCTCTACCCCTGGTACCTGATCCCGATGGTGGCCTGCGTAGCGCTGTGGCAAAGCCGGCGGGGTCTCGGCTACGTCTTCATCGGCACGACTCTGGGGCTAGCGTATTACCCGGCGTATGTCTACGCGCGCTTCGGCTCGGGATGGGACGAGCTCACCATCCACCTCTTCCTGGCGCTCTTCCTGACCGTACCGATGCTCATCTATCTCATCGCCGAAGCCGCTGGCTTTGTGATCCGGTTGCCCAACCGCCGCTTGGCAAACGATCAGCCGTTGCCAGTCTGAAACCCGACCATCGGCATCACGTCCCGGAATCCGAACCGAAGGTAGAGACCGTGCGCCATGGCCGTGGCGGCGAGGACGCAGGCCGTCGCGCCGGCCGCGAGCGCGTCGTCCAGGAGACTGCGCATGATCGCGGCGGCGTGCCCGCGGCGGCGATACGCGGGCACGGTGGCCATGTCACCCAGGTACGCATGATCTCCCAGGAGCACGATTCGACCGAACGATGCCGGCTCCCCGCCATCTGAGATCCAGCGTTGCCGGATGGCTGGGTCGGCAACGAGGCCACTTCTGGTGGGGTGCTCAGACCCACCTGTCGCCAGGATCGCGCTCAGCACACGATCTTCCGTGGCCGCATCCTCGATGAGCAGTGCGCGGTCATCGCCCAACAGTGAGACGCGCTGCGTCAGGGGCCGCACCATCAAGGTCCATTCCGCGACGCGTTCATAGCCGGCTGCCTCATAAATCCCCGTTTCGGCCCGGATCCGTTCCCCCATTGGGGTGATCCAATGGGGCGAGCGCGCGGCGAGTGATTGGGCAAACTGGATGGCCTCGTCCGCGGGTACGTCATACGGGAAAAAATCGTGGGTGAAGGTGGAGCCGGCTCGCCCATCGGGATAGACGAAATAGCGCGTCTTCCCGTGGCGCGCAGCCATGTCGCGGGAGTGATCGAGTTCGAGCTTGATAATCGCGTCGACAAAGGTGTCGACGATGGCGAGCGGCGCCGCGCCCATGCTGGTGGCCGCCTCTCCGGTTCTGATCGGGCCGAGGTCGCGGATCATACCAGTTGCCAAGCGTGCGACCGCTGCCCCCGCGGCCAAATCGCGAGATCGACTCCCCGGCCGTCACGACTTTGAGCTGGCACACCGCATTTGTCGCCAGGCGAGGTATTGACAACGGGGCACGGAGGGTGTACGTTCACTGTAGGCCAAACGCGGACGGGAGCAATCCCGGAGGCGGGCGGCACAGCAGACGCCGATGAGGATCGCGCGCAAGCGCGGAACTTGTCGGCGTTTTGCTGTCTCTGCCGAGGCGGGCGATTCGGAGGTGTCCTCTGTAGGATATGGAATTGCTTGGCAGGCTCACTGCCCCGGGGTCACGTTTTTCGACCGTGGCCCGTGGGCGGGGTGGATCGCGGCATTGATCTCCGCCCCGAGCAGCAGTACCGCCGCCGAGACGAAGAAATAGAGGAGCAGCACGACCATCCCTCCCAGACTGCCATAGGTGGCGCCGTAGTTGCCGAAGTTCTCGACGTACACGGAAAACAGGAGAGAGGCCACGATCCAGACGACAACCGCACAGACCGACCCCGGCGTTACGTAGCGGAACGGCTGATCGATATTGGGGCCCAGGTAGTAGATGAACGCAACCACCAGCAGCAAGAGCAGCAGCACCACTGGCCAGCGCAGCCAGGTCCACGCCTCCGCCACCGCGGTTGTCCATCCCAGCCGGTTGGCATATCGCTGCGCCGCCCACGGTCCGACCAGTCTGAATATCGCCGCCGCGATCACCACGGCGACCAGGCCGATCGTGTAGAAGATCGAAAGGGGGTAGCGCTTCCAAGCCGGTCGCGTCTCCTCGACGTCGTACGCGACGTTGAGCGCATTCATCACCGAGCGCATGCCAGTCGCTGCCGCCCACAGCGCGAAGAGGATGCTGAAAGAGAGCAGGCCTTCCCGGGTCTGCCCGCGAATCTCGCCGATGACTCTCGCCAGTAGCTCGTACGCGTCCGGCGGGAGCGCTGCCTGAGACTGAGTGAGGACTCTGTCGAAGAACTCCGACAATCCCAGAGCGCCGAGCAGCGTGAGCATGAAGATGATGAAGGGGAAGAGCGCCAGCGCGAGATGGTAGGACAGCGCCGCCGCGTAGGTGACCATGTCATCGTCGATGAAGCTCTTGACCGCCTGCTTGACGACGTCCCATGGCTCCAGGTCCGCAAATCCTGGGATGCGCATCGGTTCCTTCTCCGCCACTCTCCCGACAACCGGGATCACCCCGACGGAGACTGTACGGGCAGAGCGCGGCGAGCGCCAATGGTTTCACGCGTTTCATGGCGTCGCGAATCTCGTCGCGCCGGTGTGCGTCACCCGGTACCGGCGGTTGGCTGCTCCCGCAGGCGCCGCAGCGGTGAAATGGCGACCCAGACGGGCGCCGCGAGCGCCCCGAGCGCGCAGAGTGCGATCGCCGTCCGCAGACCGAGCGTTGCGCCGAGCCAGCCGCCAAGCAACGCTCCGAGCGGGTAGGCGCCGTAGACCAGGAAGCGATGGCTGGCGGTGACTCGCCCCTGTAACGCGTCGGGCGTCACCAGCTGACGCAAGCTCCACTGCTGCACGTTGACGATCGTTCCCGCTACACCGCCCAACAGCATGCTCGCCGCCAGCACCGGCACGGCGAGTGGCCCGGTTGCTAGCGGAATCAGGAGCCACGCCGCCATGGCGATCAGCCAGCCGCCGATGATGGTCGGGCCAACGCCAAAGCGACGTGCCGCGGGCGCGGAGAGGAGGGCGCCGGGAATGGCGCCGATGCCACCGACCGCCAGGATCACGCCGAGCGTGATCGGGCTGATCTCCAGCTCACGCGTGGCGTAGAGAACAAAGATGGCCGCAATTCCCTTGACGAAGATGCTTTCGGTGATGGAGGCCAGGACGATGGGACGCAACAAACGATGTCCGAGCAGCGCCCGCAGACCATCCTCGACGTCGCGGCGCGCGCCGTGCGAAGTCCGGGTATCGACCGGCGGTTCGGGCGTTTCGATCCGCCGCAGCAGGACGGCCGAGACCAGAAAGGAGACAGCGTCGACCACGATGGCGCCCGGCGCCGAGAGGAACTGCACGAGCAATCCCGCGATACCCGGTCCACCCGCTTCCGCGGCTGAATAGCTGATTTGCAGCTTGCTATTGCCCTCGACCACGGACCCGCGGCCGACGAGGGAGGGCACGTAGGCGTAGTGCGCCACTTCGAAGAAGACGCCGAGCACGCCAACGACAAACGTCATGGCGTAGAGCTGCTCGATGCGCAGGATGCCAAGCCATGCCATGAGCGGTATGGACAACAGGAGAGCGGTCCGGGCGATGTCGGCCGCGATCAGCACCGGTCGACGCTGACGGCGGTCGATCCAGACCCCCGCCGGGAGACTGCAGAGCAGGAAAGGCACCGTGCCAGCGGCGGCGAGCAATCCCATCTGGACCGGAGAAGCATCCAGGAGGAGGACCGCCATCAGCGGTAGCGCCAGCGCCGTGATCTCGGAGCCGAATAGCGACGCGGATTGGGCGGCCCACAACCGCCGGAAGTCCGCATGCCGCCACAAGCCGCCAAGCGACAGCGCCGGCAGCCAGTCGCCTGGCATCCGGTGGCGCGCTCTGGTCGATGTAGCCATCCTGAATCTCCCCATATACCAGTCAAAACTCCTATTGATGGTAGATAGCATGCACAGAGCATGCCACCACCAAAACGGTTTTTAGTGGTAAGTCTTGCACGATGCACGGGTGGCAGGGTGGCAGGGTGGCAGGGAGAACGATGACCCCGCCACCCTGCCACCACGAGCGCAGCGAGTAACCACCCTGCCACCCATCACCCCGCCTCCCGTTATCGGAATGACACGATTGACGCGATGCGTGTAGATGGTGCATCTGATGACGTCAGAACGAATGGCAGTCGAAGATCTGCGCTTGCTCGGGGGAGCACTGTGCCTCGATTTCGTCAACTCGATCGAGAATCGCGCCGGTCACGGACCCGAGGATTTCCTGACGTCCTATCCCGATCTGGTGCGCTGGGGAGAGCACGTCGGTCTGGTCGACGATGCCGCCGCGACGAGACTGATCGCGCGAGCCGCCGACGACGAACCGGCGGCGCATGAGGCATTGCGACAGGCGCTCGGATTGCGTGCCGCGCTGCACCGCCTCTTCCTCGCTATCGCGACGAGGCGCGATCCGGATCCAGCCGATCTGGAAGAGCTGCGGCGCGCCTATGCGGATGCCATGGCCGGCGCAGCTCTAGTGCCGCGGGGTGAGCGCTTCGCGTGGGACTGGCGGCCGGATGAGCAGCGCCTGGATCAATTGCTCTGGCCCGTGGCACGCTCGGCAGTCGAGTTGCTCACGACGGGCGATCCGCGGCGCATCAAGGTCTGTGAGAACCCATACGGTTGCGGCTGGCTCTTCTACGACGGCAGCAAGAATGGGAGCCGGCGCTGGTGCAGCATGGAAGGCTGTGGCAGCCAGGTGAAGATGCGCCGCCAGTACGCCAGGCGCCGCGCATCAGCAGGGGCTCTGAGCGGGTAAGCATCGGACGCGACGCGGCTCGATTCTCATCTCCTGCTATCCCGTCACTATCAGGACCGACGGCGCGTTTCTCATCGGCGTGATTGGCATATGTCCTGCTTTGGCATCGCCGCCCCGCCTGCCAATCTCATCGTGCCCGCGTCTGATCGATGAGGGTCAGGGATACCTTTCCTGGGCGCATAGAGGTTGATTTGAGATGGGTGAAGGTCCTGGAGCCAATGCGCGACATGGACGCTGAGACGCGCGCACCAGGCTTGGGCACGAAACGTGCGAACGGCATCGCCATGCATGCAACCGAGCATGTCGTCCGCTTCTATGAGACGGACGCATTTCTTCTCGACGCGGTAGCGACCTTTTGCGCTGATGCCATCCTGGCGGATGGTGCGGCGCTCGTCGTTGCTACCCCGGAGCACCGGGCGGGCATCGGCGAGCGACTGCGGGCGCGCGGTCTGCTCGACGGCACGGGCACCCACGACGCCTATCACGCACTTGATGCCGCCGAGACACTTTCGCAGTTCATGGTCGATGGCGAGGTCGACGCAGCGCGTTTGATGGAGGTCGTGGGCGACGTCATCTCGCGGGCGGCGGAACGTGGGCGTCAGGTGCATGTCTTCGGGGAGATGGTCTCGCTCCTTGTCGCGGACGGTCATCCCGCCGCCGCGCTTCGCCTGGAAGAGCTGTGGAACGACCTTCAGCGTGCAACGCACCCCACGTACGCCTTCTCACTCTTCTGCGCGTATCCGATGGAGCATTTTGAAGGGGAGCCTCACCAGCAGCTCTTTGCCGACGTCTGCGCGGCGCACTCCCAGGCCATTCCCGCTGAGAGCTACATGGCACTCCCGACCGCGAACGACCGCCTGCGGGCGATCGCGGAGCTGCAGCAGAAGGCACAGTCGCTCGAGACCGAGATCGCCGAACGCCGACGGGCAGAGGTCCGGTTGCGACGGGCGCTGGAGGCTGAGCAGGAGGCGCGCCTGGATGCGGAAGCCGCGCTCCACGTGCGGGATGAGTTCCTGTCGATCGCGGCGCACGAGCTGCGAAACCCGCTGGCCTGCCTTTCGCTCCATGCCCAGGTCGCGCTGCAGCGGCTGAGCCGCAATGGGCAAGCCGACGCCACTCGCACCGAGCTCTCACTGCAGTCGATCTCTACGCAGGCAACCCGGCTTTCTCGCTTGCTCGACCGGCTCCTGGATGTTTCACGGCTGGAGGCTGACCACTTGACGTTGCAGCGCCGGCCAACTGACCTGACGGGACTGGCGGAACAGGTGGTCAGCAGCACGCGAGCCGGGACTGATCGGCATTCGATCGTGCTGGAGACGCCGGCGTCAGTGCAGGCCTGGGTCGACCCGTTGCGGCTCGAGCAGGTCTTCGCCAATCTCCTCGATAACGCCATCAAGCACAGCCCTCACGGTGAGCCGATCGTCGTGACGCTCTCCCAGCCGTTGCCCGGCACACTCGAGCTTGCCGTCAGCGATCATGGCATCGGCATTCCGATCGAGGCACGCGATCAAATCTTCGAGCGCTTCTTCCAGGCCCGCCCCGAGGATGCCACGCAGGGACTAGGACTGGGGCTGTATGTCAGCCGGCAGATTGTCGAGCTGCATGGTGGGGAGATCCGGGCCGAATTTCCCGCGGATGGCGGGACCCGCTTCGTCGTGACTCTGCCTACCAGCATCGAGGCCGTCGCGGTTTCGCACGCCGCCGATTGACTCACCGCGGAATCCGTCGTACAGCTTTGGAGCCACAGTCACTCCGTTCTCGTGGTCAGACCATCGGTCCACCCGGCGCGGGAAGGTTTCTCGTTGCTGGGGATTCCGGGAACCTGTTAGGCTCCGCTGACTCATCGCCCGAGGCGTGGCGCGGTCCAGTCGCCTGTTTGCGTGTTCCGTGTCCCGGGGGAAAGCATGTGGCAGGGGAAGCGGGTCTCGGTGATTCTGATGACGTATGCCGAGCGGGGCTCGATCCGCGCCACCATCGAGGGCTTCTTCGCCACGGGTCTCGTCGACGAAGTGCTGGTCGTCAACAACAACGCCGAACCCGGCACCAGCGAGGAAGTGGCCCGCACGCGCGCGCGCGAGATCGTCGAGCCGCGTCAAGGCTACGGCTGGGCCTCGCGCCGGGGTCTGGCCGAAGCCACCGGGGAACTGCTGGTGCTCGCCGAACCCGATGGCACCTTCCTGCCGCGCGACATCGGCAAGCTGCTGGCCTATAGCGACGAGTGCGAGGCCGTCTTCGGCACCCGCACCACCCGCTCCCTGATCTGGAGCGGGGCCAATATGGGGCTGCTCCTCAAGTGGGGCAATTGGGCGGTAGCCAAGCTGGTCGAGGCGCTGTTCAATACCAGCCATCTGAGTGACGTCGGCTGCACCTACAAGTTGCTGCATCGTTCGCTGGCGCAGCGGCTGCTGCCCGAGCTGCGGGTGGGTGGCTCACACTTCGGTCCCGAGCTGATGCTGGCCGTCATCACCTCCGGCGCGCGCTTCGTGGAAGTGCCGGTCAACTACCTGCCCCGGGTGGGCACCTCGGCGGTGACGGGCGATCTGCGCAAGGCCGTGGTGCTGGGTCTGCAGATGATCGGCTTCATTCTGGGCTATCGGCTCAAGACGCTGGGCAAGACGCGACGCCCGCCCGCGTTGGCGGGCCAGGACGACGGCCATGCCGGGCGGCCCGCTGATGTGACCAGCCGCGAGGTCGCCGGATGATGACCGCCACTCCCCACGCCGTGGAGCAGACGGACTTCGATGCCATTGCCGAGATCTATGATTCAGTCTTCCCACCCCACATCGTCGAGCATTACCTGCGGCGACGCGCCGCGTACGTGCTCGGCCACGCGGCCGTCCCCGGTCAGTCCGTCCTCGACGTGGGGGCCGGGACGGGGCTGCTGGCGGAGCGGCTCAGCGATCTCGGTCTTGACGTCGTGGCCCTCGATCCCTTTCCGCAGATGCTGGGCCAGCTGCAGCAGCGGCGACCCGCGATCGAGACCGTGGTGGCCCATGGCGACGACATCCCGATCCCCGATGCCACCTTCGACCTGACCTACAGCGTGGCGGTCATGCACCACATCGCCGAGCCACCCCGGGTGCGGCGCACGCTCTTGGAGATGGTGCGGGTCACCCGGCCGGGGGGACGGATCCTGGTCTGGGACCACAATCCGCTCAACCCGTACTGGTCCCTGCTCATGCGGCGCGTTCCCCAGGACACCGGCGCCGAGCGGCTGGTGCCGCTTCCGGAGCTGATCGCTGGTCTGCACGACGCCGGGGCTGGCATCGTGCGCACCGACCGGCTGGGGCTGATGCCGGAGTTTGTGCCGCGCTGGCTGCTCAACCCCGCCGCCGCGGTCGAGCGCGCGGCGGAGGCGACCCCCGGTCTGCGACGGTTCTGCGCGCATAACGTGGTGCTGGCCATCAAGACGTGACCACCGCCGCTCCGGTTCGCACGCTCGCGCCGCAGCCGCCTCCGCCCGGTCCTCTGTCGCCGTCCTCCCGGCGCGGCGATGGCCTGGCGCTGACCGTTCTGGCGGGTATCACGGCCCTTGTGGCGTGGAACCGCCTCGCCTTTGATTCCTGGCTGACCCGTTTCGACCTCTTCACCTTCTTCCTGCCCTGGTACACGTTCCTCGGCGAGCGCCTGCGCGATGTCGCCATCCCTGGCTGGAATCCGCACCTCTTCAGCGGCACCCCCTTTGCCGGGGATCCGGAGTCGGGCTGGATGTATCTGCCTGCCATGCTCTTCTTCTCGCTCCTCGGGCCCCTGGCCGCGTTCAAGGGCATGGTGGCGTTCCAGCTTGCCGTCGCCGCGCTTTCGACCTACGTCTTCGCTCGCGTCCTTGGTATGGGCGCGATGGCAAGCCTGGTCGCGGCCGTCGTCTACCTCACCGGTCCCTTCCTCCACTGGAACACGTACTGCTGTCTCATCTTCGGGCAGTTCGCCGCCTGGATCCCGCTCGCGCTGCTGGGCATCGAGCTGTCGCTACGCGCCGCTCGCTGGCGGGATCGCATCGCGGCGTGGTTCCTGGGCGGCTTCGCGATCAGCCAGATGCTCGCCGGCTGGGTCGGGGAAGGATGGCTCTACGCGATGCTGCTCCCGGCGGCCTACATCGGCTACCGGACGCTCCTCTCGCCGGCAGAACGGGCGACGTGGCCATCGTCCCTACGACCGGGTGTAGCCGATACGTTTTCTGAACGCATGCTCGCCGGTTTCGTCACCGCCGTGATCACCGGGATCGGCGTGCTCGGATCCGGGCTAGCGCTGGGCGCGGCTGGGATGTTGCCGCGCTACACCGTCAATGCGGAGACGAATCTCGCCGGTGGCGACTACGCCGCGCTCGGCGAAGCGGGGGTGCTCAACCCGCCGTGGACGCCGGACTATTTGCTCGCCCAGACGGTGGGGGTGGGCAGCGACTATCACTTCCGGGCGGCGTCCCTGGGTGGCGCGGTCGTGATCCTCGCCCTGTTGGCATTGCCGATGGCACGACAGCGGTTCGCTGTCCCCTTCTTCGCCGTGCTGACCCTCGTCGCCACGATCCTGACCCTCGATACCACACCGCTACACCAACTCTTCTACCTGATTCCGCGCTACCGGGAGTTCCACGACCATGACGCCTGGCGAACCATGGCCCTGGCCGCCATCGGCCCCGCCATGCTCAGCGGCGCGGCGATCGAATCGCTGCCGCGATGGAGAGGACGGCGCGACCTGTTGCCGATCATCTTCGTGCCGCTCCTGTTCGTGGTGGCCGCGGCCGTCGTGCTCTGGCAGGCGGGGCGAGCGATTGGCTGGCAGCCCCTCGTCGCCGCGACGCTGACGACAGGGCTGATCGCGGTCGCCGTGGCCTTTCCACTCCGGGGCTCCGCGACAGCGAAGAGAACGCAGCCCCCACGTACAAACGTCGTGTCATCCCGAGGAACGACGGATCTCGTCGTTCCGTCGCGCACCGACGACCAGCAGCGAGAATCTCATTATTCAGCTGCAACCAGATCGATTGCAGATCGACGCGATGCCGTCGCCACGTTGATCCCGATCCTGATCCTCGCGGTCGCCTTCGTGTTCCCCACCGGGCTGGAGCTCACCGGATCGTGGCTGGGTTGGCCCCCACACCAGAGATGGGAGCGACTTTGGCGACCCAACCCCGCGGAGGAAGCCGCGCTCGTCCAGGATGTCCGCCGCACGGATCCCAGCGGCGCCGGCAGGTTCCTGAAGGCGCGGCTCGAATCCTCCGGTCCATTCCGCTACGCCGGCTACGGCGGATACGGGTACCCGGGCGATATGGTGCGCCGGGAGAGCTACATGGAGCGGCGCTTCGACCCGGCCATCAGCGCGTTGCTGGTCAACGGGCGCTCCATCTATCTCGGCCTCTACGACATCCAGGGGTACAACCCGCTCCATCTCTCACGTTATGACGAGTTCATGGCCGCGCTGAACGATGCGCGGCAGGACTATCACACCGCCTTTCTGCTCCCCGCTGGTCTGAGCTCTCCGCTGCTCGACCTCCTCGACGTTCGCTACATCGTGCAGGACGCGGAGCTGCCACCCGCTCGGAGCGATATCCGGGCCTTGAGGGCCGAGACGCGGGCGGTGTTCAGCTCGCCGTGGGTGATCGTCCACGAGCGCGACTCGGCGCCGCCTCACGCCTGGATCGTGCACGATGTGCGACCCGTCACCCGTGGCGATGCCCTGCCCCTCTTGACCAGTGGCGCGGTTGATCCCTATCAGACCGCGCTCGTCGAGGGAGCTCCTCCCGTCACCGCCGCGCCGGACGACTCCGCGGCCGAGTCAGCACGCGTCATCGCCTACGAACCGGACCGGATGGCGATCGCCACGCAAGCCGCCGCCCCCGGGCTGCTCGTCGTCAGCGAGATCTACGAATCGGGGTGGCGGGCCTATGTCGACGGCGACGAGGTCGAGATTCTGCCCACCCATCACGCGTTGCGGGGTGTGCCGATTCCTGCCGGCGAGCACACCGTCGAAATGCGTTACGACCCGCTCTCGCTGCGACTGGGACTCTGGATCAGCGGTATCGCAACGGTGATGATGGTGGTGGGCTTCGCCATCGCCGGCTGGTCATGGCTGAGTGGACGAAACCGCCGGGTGAGACGAGGCTGGATTCCCGCATCCGACGGATGACGCGAGTAACGAGGCGCAAGGAGAACGCGGTGCTGCCGTTCGAGCGAGCGGAATACCTGGAGCGGATCGCCGCTGTGAAGCGCCGCATGGACGCGGCCGGGATTGACGTCCTGCTCGTCAGCGATCCCACCAACATGAATTACCTCACCGGCTACGACGCGACCTCCTACTACGTCCATCAGATGGTTGCCCTGAGCCTGGATGCCGAGGAGCCACTCTGGATCGGTCGGCAGATGGACGTCGCCTGCGCGCGCTTCACGACGTTCCTCCAGGGAGAAAACCTGAGCGGCTATCCGGAGAGCTACATCGGCGTCCCGGACCGGCACGCTATGGAGTTCGTGGCACTGGAGCTGAAGCAGCGGGGCTGGGATCAGGGCCGGATCGGGGTCGAGATGGACGCCCATTTCTTCACCGCGCGCTGTTACCAGGAGCTGCGCACCCATCTTCCCGACGCCGATTTCGCCGACGCCAGTCTGCTGGTGAACTGGGTGCGGATCGTGAAATCACCGCGAGAGATCGCCTACATGCGCCAGGCCGGGGTGATCGCCGAGCAGGCGATGAACGTCGCCATCGAGAAGATCGAGGTCGGCGTCCGCCAATGCGACGTGGCGGCGGCGATCTACGCGGCTACGGTCGGCGGCACGGCGGAGTTCGGTGGCGACATGCCCGAGGCGCCGTGGATGCCGAGCGGGGAGCGGACCTCGGCCCCGCACCTCACCTGGACCGACGAGCGGTACCGAGCCGGTGAAGCGACGAACGTCGAGCTGAGCGGCGTCCGGCATCGCTACACCGCCGCGCTGGCGCGGACGGTCATCCTGGGCGCTCCGGCACCGAAGCTGCAGGCGATGATCCCCGTCGCCATCGAGGGTCTCAACACGGCGCTGGACCGGGCGCGCTCCGGCGTCACCTGCCACGATGTGGAAGCCGCGTGGCGTGGGGTCGCCGCGGCCCATGGCATCGAGAAGTCGTCTCGCATCGGCTATTCGATCGGTATCGGCTACCCCGGTCCGAGCTGGAACGAGCGCACGGCCAGCCTGCAACCCGGAAACACCACCGTTCTCGAACCGAACATGACTTTCCACATGATCATCGGTCTCTGGATGGACGATTGGGGTTTCGAGCTGAGCGAGACCTTCCGCGTGACCGACGATGGAGCGCCGGAGGTGTTCTCACACGTGCCGCGGGAGGTGTTTGTGAAGGGGTAGACGAGGGTGATGGGTGATGGGTGGCAGGGTGTCGGGGTCACAGGGTGGCAGGGTGACAGGGAGAACGACGCCCGATCCCCTGTCACCCTGCCACCACGAGCGCATCGAGTACTCACCCATCACTCCCCATCGACCCGAGTGCCTGGAAGCGCTGAAACGCCTCGTCCCATCCTTCCCTCGCGTGCGGTTCGAAGGTCCGGATGGGGAACGACTCCCGCACCAGGGCACGTCCTTCGCGGACGCTGCCAATGCGGCCGGAAGCCATGAGCTGTCCGAGCAGATTGCCGATCGCGGTCGCTTCGGTCGGACCACTCCACACCGGACGGCCGATGGCGTCGGCGGTGAACTGCAGCAGGGCGTCGTTCCGGGTGCCTCCGCCGACCACGTGCAATCCAGGGAAGCGATAGCCGGTGAGAGCCTCTGTCTGCTCTAACGCCAGGCGATAGGCCAGGGCCAGGCTCTCCAGCACACAGCGCATCACGCTTCCGGCTGCTTGCACGTCCGGCGCTGGCTGGCCCGTTGCCGTGCAGAAGGCGGCAATGGCCTCCGGCATGTCGACCGGGTTCAGAAACGAGGGGTCGTTGGGATCGATCACGGCCTGGAACGCGGGCGCCTCGAGCGTCGCCGCCGCGATCGCCTCATACCCCGGCCAGCGCCCCTGCCACTCCCAGGCACGCCGGCAACCTTCCACCAGCCAGAGCCCGGTGATGTTTCGCAACAGCCGGTAGGTGCCTTCGATGCCACCTTCGTTGGCGAAGTTCCAGGCCAACGCGCGCTCGTCGACAATCGGTCGCTCCAGCTCTGTCCCCAGCAGGGACCAGGTGCCGCTGCTGAGGAAGGCGAAGCGCCCGTCCGCCGGCACCGCGGCGACCGCGGAGGCCGTGTCGTGACCGGCCACGGCCGGAACCGGGACCGCCGCGCAGCCGATCTCGGCGGCCACCTCCGGCAGGAGACGACCGGCGGGCGTTGCCGGGGCCACGACCGGCGTCAGGAGACTGGTTGGCAGCCCCAGGCGCTCGAGCAGCGCCCGATCCCAGTCGCGGGTCGCGATGTTCAGAAATTGGGTGGTCGAAGCGATGGTCGCCTCGGTCATCGCCTCCCCCGTCAGGAAGCAGCGAACGAGGTCCGGGATCAGCAGCAGCGTCGCCGCGCGCTCGAGCGTATCGGCCCGCGCCTTGCGCAGAGCATAGAGCTGGTAGAGCGTATTGATCGGCATGAACTGGCAACCGGTACGAGCGAAGATCTCGGTGCGGGGGACGATCCGGAGGACCTCCTCCATCGCGCCCCGCGCCAGCTCGTCGCGGTAGTGAAGGGGATTGCCGACCAGCTCCCCGTGGCGATCGAGCAGCCCGAAGTCACAGCCCCAGGCGTCGACGCCGAAACTCTCGATCTCCCCCAGCCCGGCCGTGCCGGCCGCGGCGATCCCCTGCTTGATCTCGTGCAGCAACCGCAAAACGTCCCAGTGGAGGCGACCAGATACGCGGACGGGATCGTTGCCAAAGCGGTGAATCTCGTGGACGTGCAGACGCCGCCCGTCGAACCGGCCGGCAACAGCCTTGCCGCTACTCCCACCCAGGTCGAAGGCGAGGGCGATCATCGGTGTCCCAGGACTCAGTGCTCGCGCGCCCGGTCATACCCGTACAGGGGCGTGTGCAGGTGAAAGACGCCCTGCCGGTGCAGCCGCTGATGAAGCCGGTTATGATCGCTCTCCGAGGTGGCACGAAGCTGCTTGTTGCGTTGCACCTCGGAGCGCGGGGCGAGCGTATCGACATAGGCGATGGCGCCCTCGATCTGTTCCAGCTCGGCCATGGCATTGGCCTCCACGAATAGGGGTTTGTCGACGACGATCTGACCGATTCCTTGTCTCTTCCAGCATGTCAGTCAAGCGCCGCCTGATTCGTGGCACAGGCGCTCGACACGGCGACGACGACCCTGATTTCAGACGTTCCGGCATTCTATCCGGCATGTTGCACGCACGCCCCTCTTTGATACTCCTCATCCCCAACCCTTCTCCGCTCGGAGCGGGGAGAAGGGAGAACGCGCGGCAGAGCAGCGAGCCCCTCTCCCAGTGCACTGGGAGAGGGGTTGGGGTGAGGGCGAGTATTGGATCAAGGCCGTTTGGGGAGATGACTAGCGCATTGCTATAGTCGGACGGCATTCGTCCGGTGAGGGAACTCATGACGATCGATGGCGGCGATCTCGGCCGCGGCCTGCTAACCCACCTGGAGTGCACCAGCTGCGGCGCGACGTACCCGTCCGACCGCCTGATGACGACCTGTCCCGCCTGCGCCAGAGTGCTCTTTGCCCGGTACGACCTCGATGCCGCGGCGAGCCGGATGACACCGGAGTCCCTGGCCACGCGCCGGTGGGATCTGCGGCGGTACGCCGAGATCCTGCCCATCCAGGAGCCCCGGTTAGCGCCATCGCTCGGCGAGGGCGGAACTCCCCTGCATGAAGCGCCCCGGCTGGCCCGCACCTTCGGTTACGAGCGCCTGCTGATCAAGGACGAGGGACTCAATCCGACCGGGAGCTTCAAGGCCCGCGGTCTGGCCATGGCCGTCGCACGCGTCCAGGAGCTGGGAGCGACGACGGTGGCCATCCCGTCGGCCGGCAACGCAGCCGCGGCTATGGCCGCCTACGCGGCGCGGGCAGGGATGCGAGCGGTCGTGGCTATGCCAAGCGATGTTCCGCCGACGATGAAAGCGGAGTGCCTCGCCTACGGGGCGCACGTCCTCCTTGTCGACGGGCTGATCGACGACTGCGCCAAGGTGATCCGGGCCGGAGCCGCAGCCTACGGCTGGTGCGATGTCTCCACCCTGCGCGAGCCGTATCGCGCCGAAGGCAAGAAGACGATGGGGCTGGAGATCGCCGAGCAGCTTGGCTGGCGTTTGCCCGATGCCCTCATCTATCCGACAGGCGGCGGCACCGGCATCGTCGGCATGTGGAAAGCGTTTGCCGAACTGGAGACGATGGGTCTCATCGGCCCGGAGCGACCAAAGATGATCGCCGTCCAGGCGACGGGGTGCGCCCCCATCGTGCGCGCCTTCGCCTCCGGCGCCAACCATGCCGAGCGATGGGCCGAACGCCGAGACGATCGCCGCTGGCCTGCGCGTGCCGGCGGCGATCGGCGACTACTTGATTCTGGAAGCGATCCGCGAAAGTGGCGGGACGGCAATTACCGTGACCGATGACGAGATGCTGGAGGGAATGACTCTGGCCGCCGAGCGAGAGGGACTCTTCGTCTCGCCGGAATCGGGCGCGGCCGTCATCGCCACCCGCACGTTGCGCGACAGCGGGTTCCTGCGCGCGGACGACCTGACCGTGATCTTCGCTACCGGCTCCGGGCTGATGCACGTCGATCTGGTTGACCGTTCGGTTGCCGCGATCGACCCGAACGCGCCCGATCTGTTGGCTGAGATCTCTCCCGTGCTGCCGTTTTCGGAGTTGTCAGATCCGGTCAGGAATTGATAGGAGAGCAACGATCAGCACGCGTGCTGATCGAGAACAGGTCTACACAGCCGCCGCGTCTCCACCAGACCAACCGATAGTCAGCAGGAACGCCCCGTCCTCCAGGGCGCGGACGGCGTGACGAACACCACCCTCGACAGAGATCAGCGTGCCGGCCACGATTTCCCGGTCGTCGTCTCCAGCCGTGAAGACAAATCGGCCCCGGATCGGCTGCACGGTGATCGTTCCGGGGGCGACGTGCTCGTGCAGCTCGGTACCGGCCCGCATCGTGATCAGGACTACCCGCAGACGCGGCGTCTTGATCAACGTTTCCGATCGCCGGCCAATGGGCACATCCGGCGGGAATCGCTCGATCTCCGCGTTCAGGTCGAATTGCGCAATGTTCTCCTGCGTCGCCATATCTCTCCCCTGAGTCAACCCCTTTGAAGTCATCCTCCGAGCACGGCGCCGAACAGGCGGCCGATGCCGAACGTGATGGCCGCTGCCACGACGCCGAAGAGCACCTGGCGCAGACCCGAGAGCAGCGCGTTGCGGCCGGTGATGATCGTGATCGCGGCGCCAATCGCAAAGAGCCCGATAACGCTGAGGATCAGGCTCGCCAGCAGCGCCGTAGTTCCCTCGGCAAAAAAATACGGCAGGACGGGGATGATCGCCCCGGCCGAGAAGAGGAGAAAGGATGTGAACGCAGCCACCCAGGCCGAGCCTCCTAGCTCGTCCGGATCGACCCCCAACTCCTCCCGCGCTAGTGTGTCCAGCGCCGCCTGTGGATCCTGTACGAGCCGTTGTCCCAGTTCGCGAGCCTGATCGGCGGGGAGACCCTTCGCCTGGTAGATCAGCGCCAGCTCCTCGGCTTCTTCTTCCGGCGCGGCCAGGAGTTCGTCACGCTCGATGCCGATCTGATGCTCGAAGAGCTCCCGGGCGCTCTGCACGGAGAGCCATTCGCCGAGCGCCATCGACAGCGAGCCGGCCAGCAGCCCGGCCAGGCCGGTGATCAGGATCGATTGTCCGGCCAATTCAGCTCCGGCCACCCCCATCACGAGACTGGCGTTGGAGACCAGCCCGTCATTGGCGCCCAGAACCGCTGCGCGCAGGGCATTGCCATCCCCTGAGCGATGCCGACCTTCCAGGCGGGCTACCGCTCCACCTGATAATCCCGCCGTCCGCGCGCCAATCGCCTGAAAGAGTCGGGCGTGGGAGCGCTCGTCGTCGGCCATTCCCGCCGCACGTGCCTCAGGTTGGCCCTGGTACCGTTCGCTGTCAGCCCGCTCGCGCTGCGTCACGGTCGGCAGGATGAATCCCGGCCCGAAGCGTCCTGCCAGCGAGATGAGCATCCGCGTGCGCCAGCCCGGTTGGGTGGGAACCACGGTCACCCCGGCCTCGCGTAGCTTGGCCCGCCAGATATCGGCGTGCCGCTCTTCGGCCTTGGCCATGTGGGTGTAGACAGTAGCGAGCTCGGACCCGGCTTCGATCCTGGCCAGCGCCCGATAGAGGGCGGCGCCATCCAATTCGGCCTGGAGGTTATCGACGAAGCGTCGCCGATCCGCATCCTCCATCGCAGTTCGCTCCCACGGTTGACCGGCTCTATTCCGCTTGCAGCAGCGCCACCGCCCCGTGTGCGGCATGCCCGAACGCGTGGTTCACCGCCGGGTAGATACCCGGCTCCTCGAGGGTGAACTCGAAGCAAGCGCCGTCGCCGGGTCCGACCGTCCAGGACTGCAGACCGAAGAGCTCGTTGCGGGGATTGGCGTTGACGCAGACCCGGTCGAAGATCGCGCCGACGACGTGGAACGTGCTGTAGGCGTTCGGCCCGGCGTTGACGAGGAAGATCCGGATCGGCTCGCCGGCCTTCACCATAATGGGATTGTCGACGTACTGGTTGGCGTAGCCGTTGAAGACCACGTAGTCCATGGCGCCGTTGCCCATCATCTTCGTGTAGTCGGGCACCTTGATGCCGTTCTCACCGTCCATGAGGTAGAAGTCGCTCTGGACGAAGACCAGCTCCTGAGCCTCGGGCCAACCATCCTTGGGATCAACGATCATCGCGCCGTACATCCCCGTGCCGATGTGCATCAACACGGGCGGCGTGCCGCAGTGGTACATGAAGGCGCCCGGGTACTTGGGCGCGAAGCTCCAGGAGAACTCTTCACCCGGCAGGATCGTCTTGTAGTTCACATCTGGTGGCGTCTGAGCCGAGTGGAAGTCCAACGAGTGGGCCGTGAGGGCGTTGGGATCGATGACCAGAGTGAAGGCGATCTCGTCCCCTTCTACCACCCGCAACGTCCGACCTGGCACCGTGCCGTCGAAGGTCCAGGCCGCGTATGGCGCGTCCTTGGCGATGTAGAGGGACGCGTCCTTGGCAACGACCGTGATCTCCTTCGGTCCCGCTTCCACCGGCGCCAGGACCGGGTCGTAGCGCGTGAATGGCTGGACCTGCGCCGGAACGGGACTCTCGTCGCCGGTGCTTGGGCTTTGCGGATCGGAACCGACATAGCCGGACTCCGGCGTCCCCTCCATGTCGTGCTCGTCCTGCGCGTCCGCGGTCTGGGCTTGCAGTCCAAGCCCACCGAGCACCGGCATTGCCAAACCAAGCCCCGCCGCACGCCTGAAGAACGCGCGACGATCGCTCAGTCCGGCCGCGAGCGTCCTGGCCGCCTCCTGCGCGCTGACCGCGGGGCCGCCTGGGAACTGATATGAGCTCATACCGCAAAACCCTCCTGGCGGGGCGACCCCGCCCATTCACTGTGTATCCGGTCAGGCAACTTCACCTGACCGGATGCTTCGCTACTCCTCGACGATAAGGGCGGTGACCATGCCGAACATGCCGTGCTCGCTCTCGGCGTGGTTGAGGATGTGGCAGTGGAAGGCCCAGATCCCCGGCTCGGTCGCCTCGACGATGGTCTCGAAGCGCTGGCCGGGCGCGATGTTGAGGGTGTCGCACATGTATGGCTGCGGCGCCAGGTACCCGTCCTGCGCGAAGACGGTCATCGGCATCCCGTGCAGGTGCATGGGGTGGATCATCAGACCTTCGTTCATGTAGCGAATGAGGAGCTTCTCGCCCTTCTTCGCCACAAGCGGCTGGGTGGCCGGGAAGCCCTTGCCATTGAGACTGAAGCCACCAATGGGACCGTCGTTGAGCACCAACGTGTAGTCGCGGTCATAGGCGGGTCGCGTCGATGGATCCTTCGGCTCCACGATGAAGGCGCCCAGCAGCCCCTTGGTTACCTGGAACGCGGCGTTGTGGTGCGAGTGGTACATGTGGGCGCCGGCGTTTCCCTCCCGGATCGGGAACTCGTAGGTGAAGCTCTGCCCCGGCTTGATCGGCGGTTGGGTGATGAACGGGACACCGTCCTGGCTGTTCGGCACCATCAATCCGTGCCAGTGCACCGCGGTGCTCTGCGGCAGCTCATTGGTGACGTGGATGCGGACCTTGTCACCCTCCGTGACCCGGATCTCCGGTCCCGGTGTGACGCCGTTGTAGGTCCACGCCTCGACAAGATTTCCGGGTGTCACTTCCCACTGCACGACCTGGCAGACGAGATCGAAGACCTTGACGTCGCCGTCCATCGTGAACTCGAGCGGCTGGCCGCCTAACCCCTCCGTGGCCGCCGGGAAGGCTTTCACGCCCTCCTCGTGCATGGCGTCCATCTCGTCGGCGGTCGGCTCGTCATCGGACTGCGCAGCCGGCGCCGAATTCGCCATCAGGGCAGCCTCATGGGCATGCCCGGTGTCCGCCGCGGCGCTCGCGATCCCACCCTCGATCCTGACGGCGGGCGCGACCGCGGTTCCGATGGCCCCAAGTCCCAAAGTCCCCAAGACGGCCATCGCGCCGCGCCGCGTTACCCGTCCCATTACGTCGGTCATCATTTCCTCCGTATCCCTATCCCTTGTCAATTCATCGAGTGGTCGGGATCCCGAACCGGGATCCCGACCGAGTCGAGATGTTTGTGTTATCTGAGTTGCGGGCGAAGGTTCGCCGCCGCACGGTCCTGCTCGACGAGATCTCCGCCCAGGAGGGCACCGCGCTGCCAGGGAGTGCCGAGGGCCGGCAGCAGCCAGCGATCGAGGCCCCAGAACCCGGCGACTTTCCAGGCCAGCACCAGGAAGACGGCGAGCCCGAAGAGGACCGGGTTGCTCGAGGCGGAACCGGCCAGCATGAAACTGAAGTTCATGACCGTGCCGAAGAAGGCGGCGATGCCGACAAGAGCGCCGACGAGCAGTCCGAGTCCGACGAGCACCTCGCCCCAGGCGATCAGCTTGGCGAACCAGGTGTACCAGCCGTTGTCGAGCATGTACTGCAGGAACGGGCGGAACCAGTCGTAGGTGATCGGGGGCCGGCCCTGCTCGGGGATCGCCACCGCCCGCTCCCAATACGACTGCAGCGCCACTCCAGTTTGCGTCCACTCGGGATCGACGACCTTGTGCCACCCGGCTGAGAGCCAATCGCGGCCGACGAAGAAGCGCATCGGCAGCCAGAAGAGCGCGAAGAAGACGTTGCCCAACAGCAACCGCCAACCAACCGGGTCATCGACCTGGCCGCGCGTTAGGGAGGCGCCGGGCTGGCTCAGCGAGACGCCTTCTTCGGGAAGCCTGCTGGCCTGGTACCACCCGGCCAGGACGATCACGCCGATGAGGAGATAGGTGATCAGCGGTGAGGAGACCCAATCTTCGCCGTTCCAGAGCGGAGCGCTGAACAGCCCGTCAGCGAAGATCCAGCTCAAGAGGACGAAGAATGCGACGCTGATAGCGGTCAGCATCCAGGTTCGTTGTCGCGTCATGACAAACGCCCGTTTCCCGTTCATGGCAACCTCCTGTTACCTAGTGGAGCGCTCCCGCTCCGAATCCCCGTCAAACAACACCCCGCCCCGCCATGGCATGCCAAGCAGCGGCAAAAGCCAGCGATCGAGACCGATCCAGCCGGCGGTTTTCCAGGCCAGCACGAGCCAGACGACCGCGGCGAAGAGGAGAGCGACTACCTGAACCCCGGCGGAATCCCACAGCCCGATACTGAGGCAGCCACCGACAAAGGCCGCCGGGCCGGTGAGGACACCAAGGATCAGCGCGATCCCGGCGAGGGTCAGCCCAACGGCGAGTGGATCTGCTGGCCCCGGTGCGCCTTGCAACCGCGACCAGCCTGCTTCCAGCCAGAGCCAGCCCAGCACGACGCGAAGCGCCAACCAGATGGGAGCGAACCGGACATCGGCAAGGATGTCGCGCAGGAGCGCCGGATTCGGTAGGACCCTCTCCCCTGTCCCGCTCATCTGCTGCCGCTCCATCCCGCCTGCTTCCGCTCTACCGACCCTCATTGGGTCTATGACGAGATTAGGCGAGCCATGGCCGGTCAACCCCGTCGCTCGGGGCGGTTTTTCGGGACGGAACGGGGTAGGTCTGGACCTACCTCAGAGGATGGCTGGGATTCGCGGCGCCTACCCGTTGGGGTAGGTCAGGAGGACGG
Source organism: uncultured Chloroflexia bacterium (assembly GCA_963724295.1). GTDB lineage: Bacteria > Chloroflexota > Chloroflexia > Thermomicrobiales > UBA6265 > JACCXM01. The sequence goes on from CAVRUC010000010.1 coordinate 371,757, forward strand.
GTCGTCTATGCGACGACCCGGAAGACGGGATGCTTAGGGGCTTCGGCCAACGAATGCGGCAAGCGGCGCATCCGGGGCGGCGTCGAAATAGGGCCGGGTGATGGGGACCCGTTCCACGTAGGTCTTGAGGATCGGTGCGGCCGCTTCCGGCGCAAGTTCCTTCACCCGCACCGTCTCGCAGCGCCGGCCGCGGCTCAGCTCCACCTGTCCAGCAGCCCGGGCGTTGCGCACCCACCCCACCGGCCCATACGGAGCGACCAGCCAGCGCTGCCCGTTCTCCTCGAGGAGGGTGACCGGGGTCGAGCGAGGGGTGCCGCTCCGGCGACCGGGAACTGTCAGCAGCATCGTCGTGCGCGGCGCGAGCCCGAGACGCAGCAGCAGGCGCATCAGGAGGTTCGCCATGCGCCGCAGTGGTGTGAGCCGGTAGCTCTTAGCCATAGCGCAACACCCTTCGCCAGCGACGAACCAAGCCGTTGGCCAGACACCATCCACCTTCTCGGGCGCTCACTCCTCCACAGGCATGGGCGCGTCGAGGAAGGCCGGGACCATCGATCCCAGCCATTCAGTGCGAGCGATGAGCATCATGTGAGTCGTCCCCGGCAGTACGGCGAGCTGGGCCGGCGGCATAGGCGCGAAGTCGCCCGGCACGCCACCGCCGCGCAGGCGGAACAACTCGACGGCGTGCTCGGGGGTGATGATGTCGGCATCCCCGACGATGATCATCGTCGGTGCCGCGATCGCCCGGATGGTCTCGACCGGCACGGCCTTCGCACTGCGCGTCAAGTCCTGCACCTTCAGGACCAGGGTCGGGAAATCGTCCGGGTTCGGGGCAATGGCGCGGTAGTCCGCCTCGATCGGGGAGCCGGCAAAGGCTTCCGGGATGAAGGTGGTCTCCAGACCCGCCAGCACCTGGGGATAGATGCCATCGTTGCTGTAGCTGATTGCGCCCACCAGCTTGCGCACCAACTCGGGGTGCCGGATGGCGAGTTGCCACGCAGCAGCGGCTCCCATGCTGAAGCCGAAGACATCGGCTCGGTCGACTCCCAGCCACTGGAGGAAGGCGGCGGCATCGTCGGCGAGCTGCTCGTAGCGCAACGGGCGGTCGATATCGGCCGTGCGCCCGTGGGCCTGCTGATCGACGGCGATGATCTGGCGTCCCGCGGACAGGGCCGGCAGCAGCGGCCGGAACATCTCGAGCGAGCCCATCGAGCCGTGTAGCAGGAGGAGTGGCACGCCGCCTTCGCCGTGGATCTCGTAATACATCTCGAGGCCGTTCACAGGGGCGTAGCCACTTGCGGCGAGCGCCGGGACCGTATCGGTCATCGCGGCTCCGTCCTGCCTGAGTCGAAGCGTGACCCCGGTCGCGACGTCGTTTTCTTGGCACTGCCGTCGCGTCAGGTCGCTGCCCATTTCCGAACCTCCAGTCGGCCCCGTCCTCCTCAGTTTTCTCTGGTCTCTTCGCTCTTACCGCACCGCGTTTCCGGGCCCTTCAGCCCAGAGCATCCCGGATTCAAGGACCGGGTTAGCCTGAGTCATGCCCAATCGCATGTCG
>CAVRUC010000011.1:0-155979 GCA_963724295.1 uncultured Chloroflexia bacterium
GGCCCACGGCGCGGTGACTGACGATGGGGTCGGAGGTCGGGGGTGATGACTCGCTTCGCTCGTGGTGTCTGGGTGTCGTTCTCCCTGTCACCCTCACACCCTCGTGACCCTGCCACCCATCATCCCGCCCTCCGAACGCCCCACGTCGTACAGTTCACGCCCTGACGATGCGATCGAGATGGCGAAGGGCGAATACTCCTGATGGCTGACCACGAGCTCTATCTCCTGCATCTCGGACAGCTCGGGTTACCTGACGCTGAAACGGGTGAGACCCACTTCGCCCAGGTTCCCGGCTACCTGATCCGCACGGCGGAGGGGCGTACCGTCCTGGTCGATACCGGCAACCCGGTCGCGGTGATCGGGCAGCCGACAGCCGCGCCATGGTGGGATCACCCCAACGACACCGACCGCAGGATGACCTCGTGCCGCGCCTGGCCGAGCTCGGCTTGGCTCCCGGCGACGTCGATCTGCTGATCTCGACCCATTTCGATTTCGATCATTGCGGCCGGCACGATGCCTTCGCCGGCACGGGCATCACGTCGCTCGTGCAACGGGAGCATCTTGACGCGGCCCGCGACGATCCACGGTGCGACTCCGCCTTGTGGGACATCCCCGGCATCGCCTACACCCCGGTCGATGGTGACCTCGAGCTGGAGCCGGGGTTGCGCCTGATCGCCTCCTCCGGACACGCCATCGGGCACCAATCGGTCTACGTCGAGACGGCCGACGGACCGGTGCTGCTGGCCATCGACGCCATCAGCATCCCCGAGCAGATCACCATGAACCGGTTCCCCAGCACCACCCCCGACCCCGAGGCGGCACGGCGGTCTCGCGACATGCTGGTGGCATTGGCCGCCGAAACGGGGGCTTTCCTGCTGATGGGCCACGACGCTCAGCAGTGGGCGACCCTGCCCAAGAGCCCGGCGCCGTTCCGGCGGCCGTAAGTTCGGCGAGGAACGGAGAACCATTTGGGATGTTCAAAGAGAGCGCCGGCTACCGTCACTGGCCTGAGAGACGGGCGACGACGGGTGCGAACGGTTCCATCGCTTCCTGGAAGACGCTCGCGTAGGAAAAGCCGAATTGCTTCCGCAACCCGAGCAGCGTCTCAACGATTCCATTCTCGGAGCCGATCAGGGCGTGTGGGGAGGCCAGGAGTTGGTCGACGGTGAGAACGTCGGCGATGTCCCAATCGCGCAACATGGTCTCGGCGGCTTGGCGCGGATCGTCGGTTACGGCGACGAAGATCGCCATTACGTGCAGTTCCACCCGATCTGTCCGCCCACCCGCGGCCTCCCGGACCCACGCCAGCTTCTGCGCGGTTGCCTCGGCCGAAATGCTCTCCCAATCAAGCCCACCTTCCGCTGACCCCTTGACCGACAGGCTGACGATATCGGCCTCTCGGGCCGCCAACGTCAGGACGCGCTTGCTAGCGCCGCCGATCAGGAGTGGCGGGTGTGGACGTTGCACTGGCTTGGGTCGCAGCTCGAACCCGCGAACCGTGTAGTGTGCGCCGGTGAAGTCGACCGGTTCATCGCCGAAGGCGGTCTTCAGGATCTGGACCGCTTCCCTCAGGCGCGCAACCCGGACTCCGGGTGGGTCGAACGGGATGCCGGCCGGCTCGTAGTCGGCACGGCGCCAACCGGCGCCTAGGCCGAGCTCGAAGCGACCGTCGGAGAGGACATCGAGGCTGGCGGCCTCCTTGGCGAAGATGACGGGGTGGCGGAAGTCGTTGGCGAAGACGCCGCACCCAAGCCGCAGCGTCGAAGTCACTTGTGCGGCGGCAGCGATGGCAGCGATCGGGGCGGGTTGGGTGCCCAGGTGATCGTTGATGGCGAGCGTTGAATAGCCCAGGATCTCAGCACGGCGAGCGAGTGTGAGCCAGTCTTCGCGTGAGGCGGCGTCGTAGGCGGCGACCCCGAAGCGGAACGGCAGGTGCGGGTGCATCCTCCTCACTCCTCCGATCGTCCATCCGTTCTTCACGCCCTATTCCTGCACCACCTATCACCCATCCCCACGCCGTGTTGCGCTGCCGATGTACCGGGCGATGCCGATGAGCAGCACCAGCAACCCGAGGGGTGCGGCGCAGAAGGAGAGCATGACGATCGTGCCCGTGTCGTCGACCTGGCCGATGGCCAGCAGCGCGGCGGCCAGGAGCAGCAGGAGCAACCCTCCGCCGATCACGGCGGCCGGCCGTGCGCCGAAGATCCAGGCGGCATTTTCTTGATCTGAATTCCTGGGGCGTTGGGAAGCATCAGGAGCGGACACCGCGGGTGTCACGGTCAGGGGCTCGGCGGGCGTCTCTCCGTCTGCCGCGGGCGCCGATAAGGGCAAGGGTGCGCCGCATTCGGCGCAGTAGCGGTCGCCGGCGCGATTCGACGTGCCACAGACGCCGCAGACGATGGTCTCCTGCCCGCGTTGCCGATCATCCATTTCAGGTTCGCTCACTCGCCGCTCCTCCCCCGTCGTCCCATCGTGCCACCTCGCCGAGGGCGGCGGGAGCATCCCCGACGAACCCCCCGGGCGTCAAGGCGGAGCACGCGCATGGTATTCCTATACCCAACGATCGCGACGGACTGCCGCGGCAGCGATCGCGGCCCGAAGGCTGGCACACGGGACAATCGGCTTGGCGGAAAACTCGGGAACCGGGAGTCGCGATCCGTGGGACGCGGGGACCAGCGCCGCGGGATCGACGGTCATCTACTGTGGCCTCTGCGGCGCGCTCAATCCCGCGTCCAGTTACTATTGCGCCGCCTGCGGCACGACGCTGGTCGATGCGTTTCACGCCACGGAAGGGCTGCGCGTCTTCGAGCGTCCCGATCCGGCGGCGCGGCTGATCGAGATTCTTCCTTCCGGCGGCGAGCTCGAGGTCGTCGACGATCCGGCGGCATCGGCCGACTGGCTGCGGATCCGCCTGCCCTATGGGCGGCTCGGCTATGTGCAGGCGGCGGAAGCCGCCGCCGCGGCCCCCGGGCCGGCAGCCACGCACCGCATCCGCCCCCCTGATATCAACACCAACGCGCGCGGCTGCGTCACCTCGAGCGCGGCGCTGTGGGCGTTGGCGCTGCTGGTGGTGACGGCGGTCTTCGGCGTGGTGATCGTGGTCCGGGCGCGCCCGGAAGACGCGGGGCTGCTGGGCATCGTGTTCTGCATCACGCTCGGTCCGCTGATCCTGCTCACCATCGGCGCCTACGTCGCGGCGCGGACGCGAGAAGATCAGCTCACCGACGAGGGTGATGGGTGATGGGTGTCGGGTGATGGGTCATAGGGTCACAGGGGACGACCTCTCGTTCTCCCTATCACCCCATCACCACGAGCGGAGCGAGTAATCACCCTATCACCGTGAGCGCAGCGAGTAACTACCCTGTCACCGCGGCTCTTGCGCGGCGAATCTGATCGGCGTGGTCGTGGGCATGGACGCCGTAGATGCGCAGCCAGTCCTCGACCGAGTAGGAGCCGCTCTCGCTGTGCGTGCCGGCCCGCCGCCACTGCGCCTCGCTGAGACGGCGCAGGATCGGAGCGGTCGCCGCGCGAGCTGCTTCGAAGGCAGCCAGTGACGGCTCGATCGGGCGATCGGGATAGAGGTTGCGGACGAACGCCTCCTGGTCATATCCGAAGATGGTCGGCGCGTCCTGTGCGATCAGCAGCCGCAGCCGGATAGCCGAGGTCATCTCGCTGTCGGCCAGATGGTGAACGATCTCGCGCGGGCTCCACTCCCCCGGCGCCTCGCGCGCCTCCAGCTCCGCGTCGGTCATCGCCTCCAGTGCCGCCGATACGGCCCGGAAGCCGTCCTCGTACTGATCGATCAGGACCTCACGTTCCGCCGCGTCCATGCGTCCCCCTCAACCGGTCGCGTCCTGCTCGCCGTGCTCCATCCACCATTCCGTAAACTCGACGCAGCGTCCTGTCGGGTCGAACCGGATCACCCACAAGTTGCTGAAGTCCGTCGGTGGCTCGACGTAGTGGGTCCAGCCGCGCACGATCGCCAGATCCGCGGTCGCCGCCAGGACCTGGTAGCGGAACGCCCAGGATCCCGGCTCGTCCTTGCGCTCGAGCCAACCGGCGACGATGCCGTCCCGGTCGCGCCACGGCTCCGTGTCTGGTTCCGGGTAGTAGAGCGCCTGCTCGGCGAAGAGGTCGCCGATCACGCCAGGATCGTTCGTCTCCCAGGCGCGCAGGTAGCGCTCGACCCAGTCAGTCACGGGAGATTCAGGCAATGGGTTCCTCCGGGATGTCCGTCCTGATGAGGCTTGCCCTTGCAGAAGCGCGAGTCCGGCGCGAAGGCGCTCGCCGAGGCGGAACATGCTGGCATGCGGAACGGAGTGGTTTCGGCGTCCCCTCAACCCGATGCGGTCCCCTGGGGCCATAACGAGGTCGGCATCATACTCCTGAGCGAGGGCCTGCAAACTGTCCCAAGCGGTGTAGGCGATCATCCGGGTCTTCCTTTCTGATACAGCAATAGAACGCGGCAGGCCCCCGATTCGTGAGATCGCCAGTCGTCCCATCTGCTCTCTCCGACCGGCTATGATCGGTGTCATGGGCGAGGGAGAAGGTCGCGGAATGGACGCCAGACATGCTTTCGATCCGGCGCTACGGCCGGCGGTGGTCTGCCGGCAGCTGCTTCAGGCCAGCGACGCCTCGGAAGGGCGGCGCAAGCGGCGAAAAAGGAACACGACCCCGGACAGCCTGGGCATGGAGGTCAAGCGGGAGCTGCTGGAAGCGGTCGTCACCGACGATCCGGACCCGGATGCCTTCGAAGCCTGGCTCTTCGCGCGCGTGCAGGCATCCGGCGCGCTGGCGGGCGCGACCCGCTCCATGGCGCTCCAGGTGTGGGATGAATGGCAGTTCGCCCTCGCTTCCGGCGGCTTCCGTGCCTGGCTGGCCGCCGGCGCGCCGAGCGACGACTCGGACAGGGGTGATCGGTGATGGGTGGCGGGGTCACAGGGTGTCAGGGAGAACGATGACCCCGCCACCCCGCCACCCCGCCACCACGAGCGTAGCGAGTAACCACCCTGTCACCGTGAGCGCAGCGAACACTCACCCTAACGACTTCCGAAGGTCGTCGTCCAGTACCAGCCGTATTTGGAGCGCCTGTCGTAGGCGCGGCCGATACCGATCTCGGTGAAGCTCTTGTTGCGCATGTTGCGGTCGTGCTCACGGCTCGACTTCCAGGCTTTCATGACCGACTTCGCCGTCTCCTGGCCGGCGGCGATGTTCTCCCCAATGGAGGACCAGTTCGTGTAGCCGAAGCGCTCGATGTTCTCCTCCGGTGAGTCGCCGTTTGAGAGCTTATGGCTGAAGTAGTTCTTGTTGGCCATGTCCTGGGAATGGTGCTCAGCCGCCGCGCCAAGCTGGTTCTGGAGGGTGAGCTTGCCGGCGCCGTTCTTCCGCCGGTAGGCGTTGATCAGGTCGAGGAAGGCGCGCTCTTGTCTGTCAGGCGAGTAGCCCCCTGCAGCGACAGGCTCGCGCTCCATGATGAAGCCGAGACCGAGAGCGGCCGGTAGGGCGGCGAGGCGTGCCAGAAGGCGGCGCCGGCTGCTCCGGGTGGTATCGGACAGCGCGACGATGCCCGGTGTGCGATCGTGGTCCACGAGGTTCCCTCCAGGTGCTGGAGCGCGGGGATGATCCCCGGCCGGCAGTCACTGGTCCCGAACGCGCGGGCGGGATATTCGGTTGCGGACCCGAGCGCACGCCGCCGGAGCTGGCAGGACCAGCCCCGTGACGATTCGCGTTGGGCTCAGGGGCTAGTACACGGTCACCGGTGTCCCCAGGGGCGCCCAGCCGTAGAGGAACTCGGAGACCGGGAGCGGCAGGTTGATGCAGCCGTGGCTCATGCGCTGGCCGAAGTTGTTGTGCCAGTAGGCGCCGTGCAACGCCTCCGCGTCGAGATTGACGTACATCACGTTTGGCACGTCGGCGACCCCGTAGGGGATGCTGCCAGGCGGCTCCTTACCCCCGTCTCCGACCACCCAGATGACATTGCCCTCCGCATCCGTGGCCCCACGCATGTCCTCGACCGGCACCTTGTAGCGAATGCGGAAGCGGCCGGTCTCGGTGTCGTTCGGGGGCAACCCGGTGCTGATGAAGGTCTCCAGGACGAGCGTCTCGCCCTCGTAGGCGCGGAGACGCTGTTCGGGGATGCTGACCTCGATCCGTTTGGGACCGGGCGTCGTCGCGACGTCGACCGGGAAGGGGTTGGCGACTTTGACGAAGAGCGACTCATCGTAGCTGGGCACGCCTGCCGATGGCACGCGTGAGGTGCTCACACCGAGGCGCGCGGCGAGCCGCTCGCCCAGCGGCGCCAGCTGCACGCCTTCAGGGGTCTCGACCAGCAACCCGCGCTCGAACCATTGCGCGGGCATCCCGTTGTCGGTAACAACTTCAGAGAGCGGCGAGCCGAGGTAGTAATCCCCCTCGTGGCGCGTGGACCACTCCAGGAAGGCGCCGGAGACCGTGTGGCCGGTGATGCCGTCGTAGATACCGCCGGCGGCGATTGTCTCCTGTACGACCGGATCATCCGGCGCAAGTGGCAGCATGGCGGGAGAGCGGTTCCCACTGGCAAGGCGCTTGCCGCCGGCGAGGGGCCCGAGCCCGCTGGATCGCTCGCCGATGAGGAGGCGTCCGATCGGCATCGGCCGCACGAACGGTTCGACGGTCCAGACCAGGCTGGGCAGGTATTGCAGCACCCCGCGCTCGAAGACCTGGGAGTAGTACCCATCCGAGCTGGCGAACGGCTCCGAGATTGGGGGGCCGAACATGACTTCTTCGCCGGTGGCGCGCCAGTAGTCGAGGAACACTCCACTGAGGGTGTGCCCCGTCTCTTCGATATAGACGGAAAAATCGGGCTGGCCGACCGCCGGCGGCAGCTCGGCGTTGTCGAGGAACGAAATCGCGGCGAACGCGGCCGCGTCTTCTTGCCCATCCGCCAGCGCCAGGGGATCGTCCTGCGCCTGAACCTGCTCCGCCGCAATCAGCACCGCCGCGGGCGATCCTATCAGCACAGCGGCGAACGCCAGGCACAGGCCCCGTTGCCAACGTTCCACGGTGCCCCGCCGGTGTCGCCACCGGAAAGCCGCGTATCCCCCACTCCTCATTGTCCCCAACCCCAAATCTCACCCCGCGGGGTGTTGCGTCCGCCCCGACCACGAGCCCTTCCCAAGGCTCACGGTCATGTTCTCTCTAGGATAGCAATGGCCGTGCCCGCCTGTAACCCCACGGGGGTGATGGGTCATAGGGTGATGGGTGATAGGGCTGTCGGCTAGCAGCCATTTCTCTACGCCCTTCCTGGCCGACTTACCGACGCCCGACCTCCGACCTCCGACTCCCGACTACACACCAATGTCCAGAACACCGTTCGCGACGAGTGCCCACAGGGCGGCGGCGATGACGCCGATGAAGAGAAGGACCAGCAGCAACGTCTCCCAAACGTCACGGTGGCGGCGCTCCCCAGGGGCGGGCGCCGCGACCGCCGTGGCCGGCGCTTGGTCAGCGGGCGCCGCTTCACGCTCAGGCTCCGAATCAGGCCCGGGTGCGGAGTCGGGCTCAGGCGCGAACAGGGTCGCGGTGGGCGGCGTGGTCTCCCGGTGCGTAGCCACGCTGGCGGGCGCCGCGGTGGACGCGTTCGTACCGGACCAATCCGGTCCGGCGGATGGCGCGCGGCGCGCAACGGCTTCCCGCAGGGCGGGCTCGACGCTGGACTCGTCAGAGCGGCGTGCTGTTCCCTCCCACCGCACCGCGAGATCGCGCAACCATTGCGGGAAGTCATCGTCGCTGAGAAAGGTGCGGGGATCGGCGCGGGGACCGAGCGGGGCTCCGTCCACGATCTGCTCGGGAGCGACGTGAGGATTGAGGGGAGCGACAGGCGCGGACTCGACAGTGGGGGTCGGCGGCTCCCGCAGCCAGGAGGGCATGGACGCGCCCAAGCCGCCATCGGGCAACGGCGGCAGCGGCGGCAGCTCCGCCTCGGCGTCCCACTCATCGATCTCGGCCAGCGGGGTGCCGCAGAGTACACAGAGCGTGCGGCTAGTGTCGTTCCAGGCGCCACAGCCTTGGCACTCGGTCACGGACCGCCCTCCGGGAGCGTTCAGGCGAGGCGCCTCTTCCTCGCCCCGAGTATAGCCGCCGCTCCTGGCGATAATAATGGAGACGGCGCCCGCGCCTTGTCCCCGCACGATGGTGAGCGAGTCAGCAGGAGGCAGCGGCGTGGACGGCGCGAGTGCGGAGCCTTCCTATAGTGCATGGATGCTGGAGGAGATGCGCCGGCGCGAGTGGCGCCAGGCGGACTTCGCGCGGGCCGCGGGCGTAGACGTCTCGATGGTCTCGCGCTGGTTGCAGGGTCGCCGTCCCGATCCGGCGTCATTAGAGCGGGTCGCCTCGGCGCTCGGCGTCGACCTCGATGCCCTGCTGACCCTGGCTGGGCACCGGCCGCGGTCGCCGCGGGACGACGATCCGCGGGTGGCGTCGCTGGTGGCGAAGGTGCGTCAGGTGACATGGACCGCGGAGCGCTTCCTGATCGTGGATGCGCTGCTGGACGATCTGCGCCAGCGCTCGTCGCGGGTGCCGATCGAGCAGGTCTCACTGCCTGGGATGGATGGCGAGGGTGAGGGTGATAGATGATTACTCGCTACGCTCGTGGTGGCAGGGTGGCGGGGGATCGTTCTCCCTGCCACCCTGCCACCCTGCCACCCTGTGACCCCGCCACCCATCACCGATCACCCATCACCCATCACCCTCACAATGCTCTGCTGCCCGAACAGGGGCTCCACGTGCACGCCGAGACGGGCGTAGACCTGCGGGGGGATCCCAATGTCGGCTATGGCGAGCTCGCCGGTGACCGGCCGCGCAGTGGGAGCGAGGAGCCCGGTCTTGGGCAGAGCGAGCGTGAGGGTGGCGTCGGCTCGAATGCAGGGGTCGTAGGGATGCCCCGTCCGGGCGTCCAGACCGGACGGGAGATCGACGGCGAGAACCGGCGCCGGATGGGCATTGGCCGCGGTGATGAGATGCGCGGCGGGCCCCGACGGGGGTCCGCTGAGACCGAAGCCGAGCAGCGCATCGACGATCAGGTCGGCGTCAGGGAACGCGGAGGACTCATCCTGGTCCGGCGGGTGGATGGGTAGTCCAAGGGCACGCAGCGATCGCAAGTGATGGGCCGCGGCGCTTTGCACGCGCAGGGTGGCTGCGTCATGGCTGAGCCAGACCGCGGGCTGACCGCCCCAGCTGTGCAGGAAGCGGGCGGCGACCATGCCGTCGCCACCATTGCCGCCACTCCCGGCTAGCACGAGTACCGTCTTGCCGCGGGCATCGCCCCCAAGGAAGCGCTCGCGCGCCCACGCCGCGACTGCTTGGCCGGCTACTTCCATCAGCTGCAGCACCGTGACGCCGACGTCGTTGACCATGATGCGATCGACCCGCGACATCTGGTCAGGAGTGAGGGCCGGGATCGGCGGCGCGGGCACGGCGAGATCTCCTTCCGGAGAAGGTCGGCAGCGTGCGGCGACCGCGTCAGAACGCACGTTCCGGGGTGAAACGGCCGGGTCAATCCGGACGTTTGATACACTGAGCGACACCTGTTGGCCGAGGTATCTCGGAGGCAGGACGACGCATGGCGATCTCCGGTTGACACCGGCAGGATCGGATGATAGCGTGGCATGGGGGACGCCCGAGGCAATGCCATCCGGGTTCAATCCGGATAGCTCCGTGCTCCGTTGGTAGTCGCGGGTAGCCTGAGGCGTAGCAGGGAGGGAAGCCGAGAGCATGAAGAATCGACGGGATACCCGATTGATCGGTCACGCGCGGCGTGTCCTGGTGATTGGTGTACCGGCCGTGGGCCTGGCGCTGGCCATGGTTGGCGTTGTCCCGGCGCAGCAGACTCTTGCGCAGGAGAGCAGCGGCGGCTCGATCACCATCGGCGGTGACATTGCCGCCACGGTAGCGGCCGCGGTCGCGGACATCGACACCAATGGCAGCAGCACAACCATTGGCGGTGTCTCGTCCGAGGAGAACACTCTCGAGTTTGGCGACGACGAAAGCGTGGCCATCTCCGACGCGAGTGGCGGCCACCACAACGTGTCGGAGAAGAGTGGATCGCACCACGACGACTAAGCGGGGTGATCTGTCGTCGTACGGTTGAGGGTTTCACTCCCGCACCTTCACGATACATGTGACAGGGAAACCCCGAGGCATTTCCATCCGGATGCACATCCAATGCGGATGGCACTGCCAAAAGCTTGAATCTGTTTCCGGGACGGCGGGCAGAAGGGAAGGGCGAACGATCATGAACTATCGTCGTATTACGGAGTTGTTGGGTGGGGCCGGCGCGGCGGCTGGCGCGGTTGCGGTTGGCACGGAGATCGCGCAAGCGCAAGAAGATCTCGGGGCGAGCATCTCCAGTGCCGTGGAGGGTTCGGTCGCGTCCATCGCCACGAACAGCGGCGGCACCGTCACTGGTGGCGTGAGCACCGAGACCAACTCGGTCGAGCTCGGCGAGCAGACCGGCACCGCCATTGCGGATGCGAGCGGCGGCAACAATAACCTGTCTTTCGTCAGCTGAGGCTGATATACTTAGTAGCAATCCCCGCAGGGGTTTTGCGGTCAACGTCCGGCAGTTGTGAGGTTCAGGAGGTTCTCGAGTTACCACCCGTTGTGAAACGGTAGCCATCTCTGGCAGGCAATCCGACGGGAGAAGGTCAGCAACACGCGCGGTCGCCGGGAGCCGTAAACCGGTGAGCAATGCGCGACGAGCTGTACTTCTCTGCTTGGCCAGTGAGGTAGACACGAGACGGGCGGTCACGCCAGAACCAAACGAATCGAGCGGGACACCGGCGCACCGGTTTCGAGTCCGGGAGGGCTCGAGTCAACAGCGGAAGGGCTCCGAGGGGGGCCACTAGGGAGGGCGTAAGGAAATGCAGTTCACAGATACCGCTTCTGCAGGTAACGGCGGCGTTGCTACCGCTTCCGCCAATGGCGGCGCGGTTGCTATCGGCGACGTCAACAGCGGCGGCAATGCCGGCAGCGCCATCGGCGTTGGCGACACCTGGGGCACGGTTGCTGTCGACGGCGGCAGCATGGCCAACAGCACCACGCTGGGCATCTCCGCCAATGGCGGCACCGCCATCGCGGACGCCTCCGGTGGCGATTACAACCTGGCCTTCGTCAGCTAGAACGCACTGGGTTCGCCCGGTCGTTCACGAGCGACGACATTCGGGGGGAGCGGATTCCGCTCTCCCCGAATGTTTTTTGTTGTGTCCTCTGAGCTGATTGCCCGGCATCCGCCACCTGACACCCACGATGCCCAAGCGACGCTGGAGACCGTGCAGCGGGAGATCGCGGCCTGCACGCTTTGCGTCGAGGCGGGCTTCATTCCTCTGTCACTGCCAATATTTCACGGACATGCGGCGCAGCGGCTGATGATCGTGGGGCAAGCGCCAGGGCCATCAGCGGGGGAGAGACCGCTACCCTACACCGGCGCCACCGGGCGCACCCTGCAACGGTGGCTCGAGCAGGCGGGGTTTCCGCCCGAGGCGCTCCATCGCGACTTCTACCTGACCAGCCTCACCAAGTGCTTCCCGGGTCCGGCGACTGGAACCGGGGCGAAGGGGGATCGTCCGCCGTCCGCCAGGGAGATCGCGCTCTGCGCGCGGCATCTCGACCGTGAGGTGGCGCTGGTGCGGCCCAAGATCATCGTCTCGCTGGGGCGGCTGGCCGCGGAACGCCTCGATCCGACGGCGCGGAGATTGCCGCTGATCGACCTCGTGGGAACCCTCCGTCCAGTTGAACGGGCGGGGCACGCTTTCCGTCTGCTGCCGCTGCCACATCCCTCCGGGGTCTCGCGCTGGTTGAACGACCCAGCCCATTCGGCGCGGCTGGATGTGGCATTGACGGTCCTGGGGCGAGAAGTGTTGAGTCGGTAAGTCGGTAAGTCGGTAAGTGGAGAAGAAAGACGGTAAGACGGCAAGACGGCGAGTCATAAGTCGTAGGAAAGTCCATAGCCGGTAGCCCATCACCCATCACCCCCGTTTGGCCTTGGGCGGGGGGCCGCGTATCCTTTAATTCTGGAACGACTCGATGGTCAGCGCGTGGGGAGCCTCAATGGGTGAGGGTCGCTCCAACCCGTCCCTATGCCGCGCCCAGCCGAGGGACGCCCACGCCGGTGGAGCGAGGTGAGCGGCGAGCCCCCTGACGGGCGGGCGCCGGATAGTTCATTGTCCCCGCTCACGCGGGGTCCCCTTCAGCCTGGGGTCCAAGTCCCTGGTCAAGACCCTTCGGGTGCCCGGTCCCCGATTCCCCAGTCACCTGGGGTCCAAGTCCCCGCTCACGCGGGGTCCCCTTTCCCGAGACGCTCGGCGTTTACCCGGCTCGGTGCGGCGGTGGCGCGCTACCACTGGCTCGTGGTTGCCGTCTGGGTCGTCGTCGTAGTCGGCAGCGCGCTCCTGGTGCCGCGCTTTCAATCGTCTGTCACGGGACCCCCGCTCGATGTTCTGGCTTCTGATTCCTATCGAGCGCAGGAGATCCTGGCAACGCGTTTCGACCAGCCATTCGCTGAGCAAGATCTGATCGTCTTCGAATCGGAGAGCCTGGTCGCAACCGATCTCGCATATCAGGCTGTCATCGGCACGGCGCTCGACCGTGTCGAGGAGCTCCCCGGCGTCGTCAACGTCATCGGGCCGTTCGATCCTCGAGCCGAGGGTCTGGTCGCCGAAGAAGGTCATGTTGCCACAGCGGTCGTCGGGTTGAGTGGATCTAACGCGGACCGCCAGGCGCTGGCTCCGCGACTGAACCAGGCGGCCACATCGGCGGCGACAGACGAGGTACGTGTCTACGTGACCGGTCGCTCACCGCTGATCGCCGAGCTGGTCACGCAGCAGGAGGCGGACCTGTCGCGGGCGGAACGGTTGGGACTGCCAATCGCGCTCCTGATCCTTCTGGTCTCCTCCGGCGCGGTGATCGCGGCCGGTCTGCCGCTGGTACTGGCGATGTCCGGAGTGATCGTCACCCTTGGCACGCTCGGCGCGGCGTCGACATTCACCGAGTTCAACCTGTTCGTCCCGAACATTGCCTCCATGATCGGGCTCGGCGTCGGGATCGACTACGCGTTGTTCATCGTCAACCGTTTCCGGGAGGAACTGGTCCGGGGCGCCGATCCCAAGCTAGCGGTCATGACGACGACCGCGACGGCCGGCAGAACCGTTCTGTTCTCCGGGTTGACGGTCCTCCTCTCGCTGGCGGGCCTCCTCCTGGTCGAGGCGCGCATCTTCCGGGAGCTGGCGCTAGGGGCGATGACGGCCGTGGCGGTCATGGTGCTGGGCGCCCTGACGCTGGTGCCCGCGCTCCTGTCCTGGCTGGGCCCCCGGGTCAATGCCCTGCGCGTGCCGGGGCGAAGTCAACAATCGGTCAGCTTTGGCGGAGACCGGTTCTGGAGTGGCTGGGCACGGATGATCATGCGGCAGCCGCGGCAATGGGCGACGGTGGCGATCGTCATCCTGCTGGTCCTGGCGGCGCCGATCACCCGCCTCAATCTGTCACTCGACACAGGAACCAGCGATATTCGCGAGCAATCGGCCGGACTGGGACGCGAGATCCTGGAGCGGGAGTTCAACGAAGGACGGATATCGCCGCTGCAGGTGGTCTACATCAGCAACGATGGTCCGCTAGACGAGGCGGATCTCGACGCCATCGCCCGCCTCTCCGAGCTGCTCAGCAACGATTACGCGGTCGTCGCGGTCACCTCCGTGACGACACTGCTCGATCGCTTCGTCGGCGACCACTCGGCCGAGTCACTCGAGTTGGCCGCGGGTTTCCCGCAGGTGGTCGAAGCGTCTGGAGACCTCATCAATCTGGCGAGTGGCGGCGACGTCGCGGTCATCCGCGCCGTACCCCGCTGGTCACCCGACTCTCCGGGACCGCTCCAGCTCGTGTCGCGGATCCGCGACGTCATGGTGCCCAACGTGCTCGAAACCCAGCATGTGAATGCAGAGGTGCTCGTCGGCGGTCTGAGCGCCCAGATCGTCGATATCACCACTGAATCGCTGCACAAGCTGCCGGTGGTCGTCGGTCTGGTGGTGGTGCTTTCGTTCGTGCTCCTGGCGCTGGTCTTCCGCAGCATCGCCATCCCGATCAAGGCCATCCTGATGAATGTGCTCGGGATCACCGCCGCCTATGGTCTGCTGGTCGTCGTTTTCCAGGAGGGGGCCGGGGCCCGGCTCTTCGATTTTCACGCGACGGGAACCACACAGGTGTATCTGCCGCTGCTCACCTTCGCCGTCCTCTTCGGCCTCTCAATGGACTACGAAGTCTTTCTCCTGGGGCGGGTCAAGGAGGAATGGGAGAAAACCAGGGACAATCAGGCGGCCGTCGAGCGCGGGCTGCAACGGACCGGCGCCGTGATTACGGCGGCCGCGGCGATCATGGTCTCCGTCTTCGCCGCGTTCACCTTCGCGCGGCTCACCGAGGTCAAGACGCTCGGATTTTCCCTGGCGGCCGCCGTGCTCATCGACGCCACACTGATCCGCATCATCCTCGTCCCGGCCGCGATGCAGCTGCTGGGTCGCTGGAATTGGTGGTTCCCGCCCTGGCTGGATCGCCGGCTGCCGCGGATCGATCTGACGGAGTGAGAGGGTGACGGGGTGGCAGGGTGGCAGGGAGAACGACGTCTCACCTCCTGCCACCCTGCCACCACGAGCGAAGCGAGTAACCACCCTAACACCGTGAGCGCAGCGAACACCCACCGTGAGCGAAGCGAACACTCACCGCGACCGCAGGGAGCAATCACCTCGTCAAAATCCGCTCCAACGCCGCGCCCGACGCCGCCGCCAGTTGCAACCGGGCCGCCCACATGGCGGGGGTATCGAAGGTGGCGCGGGTCCAGGCCGCGAGCCCGCCGGCCGAGGTGATCTCGGCGGTGTGAAAATCGGGTGTCTCCCACTCCAGGCCCTCGCAGCGTAGACCGCGGAGTCTGCTGGTATCGCGGCGCAGGATCAGCGCGGGCCACTCGAGATCGGTGGCAGCCGATGGCTCACGCGAACCGGCGAGGATGATCTCCGCCGCTTCCGGGGTGAGCCAGGCGGCCCCGGCCACCGCATCGAGAGGGCGTCCGGCAGCCGTCGACAGCGCGCGATTGGTCGCCGTCTCCGGTAGCCGCTGGGCGGCCGGGTGGGTGGCGAAAGCGCGCGCGGTGCGCCCCAGGCAGATGTACCAGGGCGGGATGCGCTTGCTGCTGAGCCGCGCTACACGCGCCGGCAGCGCGGCCAGCTCTTGCGGCCAGAACCGCACCCAGTGCAGCCAGCGGTCAAAATCACAGCAGAAATAGCCGGGCTGATCTCCCGCGGCCGTCAGTGCCGCGCGGCGACCTTCGCCGGCTTGCCCGCCGGGGACGACATGGGCGCCCAGCTGTTCGAGCCGGGTCATTAGACGCGCGTCGGTGGCGGGCGACGCCGCGATGACGACCTGCGGGTAGGTCGCTAGGGCGGACGTGACCGCGGCAAGGCCACCGTCAATGAGCGGGAGGAAGGTTCCCTGCGGATCGTGCAGGGTCGCCACGAGGGCCGGTGCTGGAGATGCCCTCACCCCTACCCGCCACCCGCTTCGCGGATACCCGGCCCAGTGCGTTGAGGAGAGGGGAAACGCACAGCGGGTAATGACCTATGCCGGCAGTCATCAACCAGATCGCGGATCAGCGGCGTCTGCCCTTCCGGTCCAGTGCTCCCCGGTCGTCGATACGGGTGCCGCGCCGCAGCCAGCGCGGCCGTCTGCTCCCGCGCTCGCGGCCGGCGGCGGGGGCATCCCCGTCACCGTCGCCGCGTCGCCGGCGCAAGCTGCGGCCGGGGCGCTCCTCGTCTTCACGCTCGATGGTAAAGACGGCGTACGGGGCGCGGATGACCGACTGCGCGACGTTGCGCACCGGGACGCCGCCGTGGGTCGTCCCGGCCAGCGATCCGTGGTGGGCGTGACCGTGCAGCACCAGATCGGCGCCGGAGCGATCGATCGCCTCGCCGAGCATCGAGTTGCCGAGGAACGGGTACAGCTCCAACCGCTCGCCGTCGAGCGTCTCCGGGATGGGGGCGTAGTGCAGCAAGACGATGCGAACGTCGCCGACGAGCGCGGTGAGGATGTCCTCCAGCGTTTCCGCCTCCGCCTCGGCGTGACGGATCCAGGCCTTCATCTCGGACTCGCCGAAATCGTCAGCCAGCGCGGCGTCGTAGCCCCCGCCGAAGCCTTTGGTGCCGGCGATGGCGACTCGTTGCCCGGCGACGTCGAGGACGATGCTGCCGCGGTCGAGCACGTGGATTCCGGCGTCTTTCAGGATGGTGGTGATGGCCGGAGCCTGATCGGAGTGATAGTCGTGGTTGCCGAGCACGGCGACGACGGGGATCCCGACCTCGGCCAGCTCGGCGACAAGGATCTCGGCCTCGGCCGGTTTCCCGGCGCGAGTGAGATCACCGGCCAGGAAGAGGATGTCCGCCTCATCGCGCAGCCCGGTCAGGAGCGGCGCGAGCGCTCCCGCGGTCTCAGGCCCGGCATGGATATCGGCGACGGCGGCAACACGGATCATTCATCCATTCTGCCACGAGTGAGCGGGTGGCGCCGCGCTCAGGCGCCGGCTGGGAGCGGCGTCATGTTCCGCGCGGCAATCTCGTTGCTCATCGGCGGCCGTGAGGGAAACGGGGCTCGGGCGTCGCACGTTGATGTTGATAGAGAGCGCACGAGCGACCCGTCATCGCGTGTGCGGGTACAGTTCGTGTCGTCAGCTATCCGCCAAACCCCGCACAGGAAGGTTCTCCATGAAGCGGCTCATCATTGCGGCCGTCGGTCTCAGCCTGGGGCTGGTGGGACTGCACGGTGATGTCCTGGCCCAGACGAACAGTGGCGTGGTTGTCATGGACGACGCCAGCGGCACCGACGGCAGCAGCGGCACCTGCAACGTGTCCGGCCCTCTCAGAGACCGGACGGTCACGTGCACCGATCTGCGCCCAGGCCGTGGGGTCACGGTTATCGACCCGGGCATAGAGACTGCCCCGGTCGCCACGGAGCCAGCTCCAACTCCGGCGCCACCCCCTGAGGCGGCAAGTGCACCGGAGACGACCAACACGGCGGTCGCCAGCGCGACCGATCAGGACGCGGACAACGCGCCGGACGAGCTGGAGCCGGGCCTCGGCCTCGATCCCACCAATGCCGACACGGATGGCGACCATGCCGCCGATGGGGATGAGATCAACATCTACGGGACCGACCCGACGCGGGCCGATACCGATGGCGACGGCGCTAGCGACGGCGAGGAGCTCTTCGCCACCTACACCGATCCGCTCGTCTGGGATGATTTCAGTAGCGAGGGCGCTCCGTAACGCCTCCGCGGCACTCAACCACGTTTCCCTGAAAGACGGACACGGCATGCCGTGCCCTTACCCCGCTCCTGAGTTTGCCCCATCTCCTCGGGCACCGGATCATTGCGCCTGGACCCGCGGGGAGGGCAACGATGGCGAGCAAGCAGGCGCAGACCGAGGTCTATCTGGAAGTCGGGCGGAAGAAGATCTTTGCCGGGGCGCTCGACTGGCCAGGCTGGTGCCGAAGTGGGCGAGACGAGGAGACGGCGCTCGCGGCGCTTGCGGCGTACGCACCGCGCTATGCCCGGATCTTCTCGCGCACGGCGATCGACTTCGTGCCGCCAGACGATCCCGCCGACTTCGCGGTCGTCGAGCGGCTAGCCGGCACCAGCACGACCGATTTCGGGGCCCCGGAAGTCGCGCCCGCGCGCGACAGGGAGCCATTCGACGAGGCCGCGCGAGAGCGCTGCGAGGCGGTCCTGGGGGCGGTCTGGCGTGCGTTCGATCGGGCGGTGAAGGCGGCGGAGGGAAAGGAACTGCGAAAGGGCCCGCGCGGCGGTGGCCGCGAGCGGGACGGGATCGTGCGGCATGTCCTCGGGGCTGACGCAGCATACCTGCGCCGCCTCGCGCAGAAGTTCAGCCAGGACGACGGGGCGCCTTTGGATGACGAGTTGCGGCGGACGCGCGCGGCGATCCGCGCGGCGCTGGCGGCCGGGGCCCGTGGGGAGATCCCGCCCGAGGGGCCACGCGGTGGCGCGCTCTGGACGCCGCACTACTTCGTGCGGCGCGTCGCCTGGCACACCGTCGATCACCTCTGGGAGATCGAGGATCGTATCGTCTGAGCGGCGAGGATCTTGTCCTCTCCTCCGCCAGAATCTGGAGCGAGGATCTCCATCTGCGATGAGCCCCGAGCGTTAGCAGCTTCCCGCCGCGACCGGCGTGGCCACGGGGGTGCCCGGTGCCTCGGCAGCGCCCGGGATCGGCACCGAGGAGACGGTGAAGGGCAACTGAGGTTGGCCCTGCTGCTGGCTGAATTGGGAATTGACCACCAGCAGACAGCCATCGAAGCGAGCCAGGGTGGTCGGATCGATGAAGCTGGGATCGGTGAAGCTCGCTCCCACCGTGCCCGTGGCAAAGTCGGGGCTCAGCGCGACCCCCGTCACCTGCCCTTCGCGCACCACCCAGAGCGTCTGTCCTTCGAGCGCCAACCCATCCCCGCCAGAGAGACTCTCCTCCCCTAGTTCGACCTGGATCGTCTCCCCCGTTGCCGCATCGACCCGGTAGAGCGCACCGGTGTTGGTCTGCACGATGAGGAGATACCGCCCATCGGGGGTGGCCACTATGCCGTTGGCATTGAACCCGGTTTGCACCAGATCGAACCCGGTGGTGGTGAAGTCGACGGCGACCGCCAGCGCATCGGTCGTGGGAACCGGAGCCGGGGTGCCGACGCCGGCGGGGATCGCCGTGGCCGGCAGCCGAAAGAGCAGCGGGTTGAACGAGTCAGTGATGTAGGCATCGCCGGTGGGGCTGACGTCGACGTCGTTGAGGAAGGTGTTGGGGGCCAGGCCATTGGCGACCTCCAGCAGGAGCTGGCCGGTGGCCGTGTCGTAGACGGTCACGGCGCCCGTCCCGCCACCGGCCACGAATAGCCGGCCACCTTCATCCAGCGCCAGCCCGACGGCGACCCGTCCCGGACTGCTGGGCACAAAGACTTCGACCATGCCGGTCTGGACATTGCCGCGGTAGATGGTGCCGTCTTCGGTGCTGCCGACGTAGAAGTCGCCCGTTACTTCGTCGTAGGCGACTCCCTCCGGGAAGCCACCCCCGGCCGGCAGGGCGAAGACCCGCCCGCCGCCGGGGAGCGGAGTGGCGGGTACCGCCGTCTCCTGGGCAAACGTGGCAGGAGCGACGGAACTGCCGGCGAGGAGCGCAAGCAGGACAACGATCAGACGGACGATTGCGGGGGTGAACATGCGGGCTCCTTGTCGATGCAGCTTATTCGCCAGCGGGCCTCTGCTCGGCGGCGTGACATGGGTCTCACTGCAGGTACGCCATCTGCGTGCCATCGCCTCTGTCGCGGCGACGGTGATCAAGCGACGGCGGTGTGCCCTGGTATACGTCATCACTCGGGTCGCGGGCCGTACTCGTCGCCGGTAAGGTGCTCGCCTCAGGTCGCCGGGACGCTCGTCAACTGACCCGGCCAACCACCTCGTCGGCCAGCCGGGCGACGATACCGTCGGGATAGGGATAGGTCAGCATTAGGATGAGATGGGTGGCGCCGGCCGCGACGAGCGGCTGCAGCGTGGCGACCGTCGCCGCTAGGTCGTCGTAGTTGACCCGGGACTGCACCGAGATTTCTATCTGCTCGGGATCGCGACCTACGGCGGCGCAGTGCTCGTGCAGGACGCGCACTTTGTGGTGGAAGTTCTCCACATCGGTGGGCATGAAGTTCCACACGTCGGCGTATTGCGCCACGACGCGCAGGGTGAGCTGCTCGCCGCCACCGCCGATGACGAACGGTGGATACGGCTTCTGGATTGGCTTCGGCTCACAGCGCGCCTGGCTGAGCTGGTAGTACCGCCCCTCGAAGTCAGTGAGCGGCTGCGTCCATAGCCGCCGGGTGATCTCGCAGGCTTCGCCCAGGCGCCGGATACGCTCGCCGGGCGTGTAGAGCGGGATGCCCATGCTCTGGTGCTCGTATTCGTTCCAGCCGGCGCCGACGCCGAAATCGAGACGACCGCTGGAGATCACGTCCACCGTGGCGGCCATGTGAGCATGGACCGCGGGGTGGCGGTAAGTATTGCCCGCGACCATCAACCCGAGGCGCAGGCGCGACGTCTGGGCGGCGAGGGCCGCCAGCAGCGTCCACCCCTCGAAGCATGGGCCATCCAGGTCGCCCTGGATCGGCGCGAAATGGTCGAAGAGCCACGCGTGCTCGAAGGCGGGCGTCCGGTCAGCCTCCTGCCAGACCGCGAGCATCGCGTCGTACGTGGTGTGCTGTGGCGCGGTCTTGACACCCCATCGCAGTTTGGCCATGGCTCGTTCTCCTCTCTCTGGTGCCGCCTTGTTGCGCGACGAGCGGAACGCCTACCACGGCGCACCACGTCTGTGGTGTAATCGCGCTCGCCCGAGTCATGCCAGTGCTGTTTATGACTGGCTCTTCCATCGAGAGCGGTCCGAGTGCCGCCCATATTCTCTCCTTCCAGCGAACCCCGCACCGCGGTGTCGAATCGACTCCCCGCCATTCGACAATATGACGTTAGTGGTCCTTGCCGGGCGCCAAAACTCGGCACAGGGTGCCCCGGAACAATGGCCGGGAGTGAAACAGGAGGCTGTGGTGAGAAAGATCGTGGCAGGGACGTTTCTATCGCTCGACGGCGTCATGGAATCGCCGGACAAGTGGCATTTCCCCTACTTCGACGACAAGATGGGTGAGGCGGTCGGCTCCCAGATGGCCGAGGCGGACGCCATGCTGCTGGGTCGGGTGACGTGGCAGGAGTTCGCCAGCTACTGGCCACACCACCCCGACGCCGAGGGCGCCGAGTTCATGAACCCGGTGCAGAAGTACGTCGTCTCCACGACGCTGCAGAACGTCGACGACTGGCAGAACTCGACCGTCATCGACGGGAACAACTTCGTGGCCGAGATCCAGCGGCTGAAGGAGTCGCCGGGGAAGCAGATCAATGTGACAGGCAGCGCCAGGCTGGTGCAGTCGCTGCTGCGGGAGAACCTGCTCGACGAGCTGCGGCTGCTGGTGCACCCGATCGTGGTCGGCGGTGGCAAGCGACTGCTGGAAGGTGACACCGGCCAGCATCCGCTGCGGCTGGTGGACTCCCAGATCTTCGACACCGGCGTGCTCTACCTCACCTACCAACCGGCGGACCGCTAGGCAGGACACCGCGCGCAGCAGCGTGATGAAGCGAAGAGCGTCAGAGCAAAGGACCGGGCATGCCCGGTCCTTTGCTCTTCCGTTCGTCCTCCCTGGAACGCCATTTCGTTGCCGCGGACTCGAAGAGGATGCAGGACACCTCGCAGTCGCTTCAGATCAGGCGCCGGTTGCTATGCTTTGAGAGCAATCAAGGTCGTGGGCGCGATCGAGCTTCGCCGCTGCTTCAGGAGGATCACGAGACGTGGTGTACGTGCCCGAGCACTTTGCCGAAACCGACACCGCCGCGATGCACCGGCTGGTCAGAACCTTTCCCCTCGGGACGTTGGTCACGCTCGGCGCCGAAGGGCTCGCCGCCAATCACATCCCGTTCGTCCTCGACACGCGCGCGGGCGAGTACGGCCGGTTGCTCGGGCACGTCGCTCGCAACAACCCCGTCTGGCGTGACCATGACCCCGACATAGATGCGCTGGTCGTCTTTCAGTCGGTGGAGGCGTACATCACGCCGAACTGGTATGCGACGAAGCGGGAAACACACGAGGTTGTGCCGACCTGGAACTACGCCGTCGTCCACGCCTACGGACAGATCATCGTGCATGACGACGTCAAGTGGATCCGCGGTCAGGCGGGCATGCTCACGAAGCAGCAGGAAGCGTCCCAGCCCAGCCCATGGAAGATGGCTGATGCCCCGCCGGCCTATACCGCGGCCAACCTCGAGCAGATCGTCGGCATCGAGATCCCCATCGCGCGCCTGGTCGGCAAGTTCAAGGCCAGCCAGAATCGGCGCGACGGCGACCGCGCGGGCGCGATCAACGGCCTGCGCGAAACGGGCGAACCCGGTAACGTGGCGATGGCCGAGCTGATGGACGCGATTCACCATGGAGGGTGAAGCCGCCGTGTGCTACCTGCCTTAGGTACGGCGTAGGCGTCCCCAATCCGCAACCTCGGTGATCCGGCAAGCCCTCATCGAGGGCGTAACCCAGATACCATCGGTGGCGGTCTCGATCAGCCGGCGCTCGGAGCGAATCCCCTCGAAGATGATGAGCTGCAGCTTGATGACGACCGGCTCGATGCTCGGCCGGCCCCGCTCGGCATACCGCCCCTGACCCACCTCCGGACGAAGGACAAGTCGCGTTTGGCCTCCAAGTGACGGTAGAAATGGTCCTGGGGGACAATATCCTCCAGTGAGATGGCAATGGGCTCGTCAAGGCGGCGGGGTTTGGCGGGACCGAGCATGGCGCGCTCCAGAGCATGGTTCGACTCGGGAGGCGCGCAGATTACCGCTCGCCATGGTCCGCGCACCCGTTGCCGAGGAAGAAGGATGATGGGAAACCCGACGAGCAGTCCCGCCGAAACCTACGAGACATACATGGTGCCGGCCTTTTTCAGTCCCCTCGCCACGCACGTGCTCGCGGTGGCGCAGCCGCAACCGGGCGAGCGCGTTCTCGACGCCGCCTGCGGCACCGGCATTGTGGCCCGCCGCGTCGCTGCGCTGTTCGGTACGCAGGGGCAGGTCGTCGGCCTTGACCTCAACCCGGCGATGCTGACCGTTGCCCGGGCCGTGGCCACGCGGGAGGGATTGACCGTCGATTGGCGCGAGGGTCGGGTCGAATCCCTGCCGTTCCCGGACGCCAACTTCGATCTCGTGGTCTGCCAGCACGGCCTGCAATACGTCCCCGACCGAACCGCCGCCATCACCGAACTGCGCCGGGTGCTGCGCCCGGGAGGGCGGGTGGTGGTCAGCGTCCAGCAACCGATCGAGACCCGGCCCTTCGACCTCCGGCTCGATACGGTGCTGTAGGCGCAACTCGGGGTTGCCGCCGTCCGCCAGATTTATGCCCTCAGCAATACCGAGGAGCTGCGCACGCTTCTGGCCGGCGCCGGCCCGCACGACATCACGATCACCCCGGTCGCGTTCCCAACGCGCTATCCCGACCCGGTACAGTACCTGCGCCTGCGGCTAACGAGCGTGATCGCGGCCATCCCGTCGCTGCAGCAGTTGGATGACCAGGGTCGGGAAGAGCTCGTGGCGGCGATCGGCCAGGAGATGGCGCAGCCGCTGCGCGAGTACACGGTCGGCGACGAGATCGTCATGCCATCTGGCGTCCAGATCGCACACGCCTCGCGGTGAGCGGCTGGGAGGGGGCCGCCCGCGATGGCGCTCGGACGAGCACGGCCGACCGTCGCATGAGCATCTCAGCGGCTCTCCATGCTCGGCCCGACCGAGCCGCGGCGCCTGAACCAGCCGATCTCCTTTTTCAACAGCCGGGCCCTTTACCGGCGTCCTAGTCGCGGTCATCGCTGCCGCGGCCGCCGGGTCCGTGCCGTCCGTCGAAGTCATGCATCCCACCGTGGCCACCGAAGCCCAGGAAGAGAGGCGCCTCGGACACCTCGATGACGGCTCGTATGGCCGCCGCCCGCTCGATGTCGAGATCGCCGGCGGCTTCCCGCTCGTCGACCTGCTGGGTGAGGGCGGTCCTGATCGCGGCATCGACGGCGTCCTCATCGCTCCCCAGCTCGCTCGCCAGGGCGGCGATGAAGCTGTCGTAGGCCTGGGTCCGCTGCGCCTCGAAATCGATCTCCTGCCCCTGCTCGGTCTGAGCCGGAGCGACCGCTGCCGGCGGCGTGGCATCCTGGGCGAACACATTCGGGATCTCCGGCGCACCGCCGATGATGAGTCCGAAGCCGAGCGCCGTCGCGCCAATCGTGGTCAACAACCCACGTGGGGTCATGGTTCCTCCTGTGCCCTCCTGGGGCGTGTCTCTGCTGCGGCCGCCGTGCGACCGCGTTCGGGATGAGCGTTCCGCCCGATTGCGGATCTCGCGATTGCTCGCTCTTGACGATAGGGAAGCAACCTGAGAGTTCTCTGGGAAGTGGCCACGAAGTCACTGGGAAAATCGGCATTCAGCTCACGCGGCTTAGCCAGCACATTGCCCGCGACTCGACGCTGCCTCTTCCCCGGCGCTCGTCTAATCGGCTGTGGTCAGGATCGGGCTGGAGCTGGATCGGACCGGGGTGGTCAGGGGCAGGCGGACGGTGAAGGCGGCACCATGCCCCGGCGTGCTGGCGAGGGTGACCTCACCGCCATGGGCGGCGACGATCGAGGCGACGATGGAGAGTCCCAGCCCCGTGCCGCCGCGCTTCCGGGTCCGGCCCGGGTCGGCCCGCCAGAAGCGCTCGAAGACGCGCTCCTGTGCCCCGGGCGGAATACCCGGACCCTCATCCGCGACGATCAGCTCGGCATCGTTGTCGCGCCGCCGTACTGAAAGGCTCACCGGCGTGGTGGTCGGTGTGTGAGTCCAGGCGTTGGAGAGCAGATTGTCGATCAATTGACGCAGCCGGGTCCGATCGCCACGGACCACTGCCTCGCCCTCGAGCTGCCGCGTGAATGGGCGGTCGG
Organism: uncultured Chloroflexia bacterium; assembly: GCA_963724295.1. GTDB lineage: Bacteria > Chloroflexota > Chloroflexia > Thermomicrobiales > UBA6265 > JACCXM01. The sequence goes on from CAVRUC010000011.1 coordinate 24,599, forward strand.
GCGCAACGGCGGCGAAGTCGGCCGCTGCCTCGCGGGCGAGGGCGACGAGGTCGACCGGCTCCCGCTCCAGGGTCCGCTGCTGGTCGAGCCGGGCGAGCAAGAGCAGGTCCTCGACGAGCCTCCCCATCCGGCCCGCCGACGACTCGATACGGCTCATCGCCCGGGAAATCGCCTCGGGCGTCGCCAGTGCGCCCTGGTGATAGAGCTCGGCGTTGCCCTGGAGGGAGGTCAGCGGTGTCCGCAGCTCGTGCGCGGCGTCGGCGACAAAGCGCCGCATCCGCTCCTCGCTGGCCACCCGTGCCGCGGTCGACCGCTCGATCTGACCAAGCATCTCGTTCAGGGCCGTCCCCAGCTGGCCGAGCTCGGTGCGGGGGTCGGCCCCGGGCACCCGGCGGCTGAGATCGCCGCCGGCGATCGCCGCGGCAGTGTCGATCATGCGATCGATGGGGCGAAGTCCGGCTCGGATCAGTCCCCAGCTGACGAGTGCGGCGAGGCCGAGGGTTCCGAGGGCGGCAAGGGCGACGGCGCGCACGACGTGAGCAATGGCGTCTTCCACGTCCGACAGCGGCGCCGCGGTGATGACAATCGTGCCGTCTTGTCGTTGCTCCGTCAGGGCTCGGTACGTCAGGGCGCCGTCGGCGGTCCGCAGGGTGACGATCCGCCCCTCGATGTTCGCGAGCGCTGATCCTGAAACCGGGGGCAGGACCGGGAGTGGGTCGGGCGCATCGGGGTACCCGGAGGGATCGACATCGAGGAGCTCGCCGCTCGGGGCGAAGACCAGACGGGCGATCGGACGTTCGTAGAGGTCATTGTTCGTCCCGGTCATGCCGGGCGTCGGACTCGAGGTGGCACGGATTCCAGGGGTGGCGTTGCCGCCGGGATGCCCGGACCGCGTGTCGGTCTCAGCGTCCCTGGCCGCATACGTGGCATTCTGACCGGCTGGGTGATCTTCCCCTCGTTCATCATCCTGGGAGCGGTCTTTTGGATCATCGTAGGAGCCGCCCCGGCCAGGCGGGTCCCCATGGGAACCCATGCGGATCGTGGCAGCCCGGATTCGGGCGTCGACTTGTTCGATGAGCGCCGCGTGGGTGGTATGCACGACAACCACGCCGAGCAGCCCGAAGCCGGCCAGCAGCAGTACCGCCATGCCTATCGTCAGCCGCGCCCGGATCCCCACCTGCTACCCCTCCTGCCGGGATGACCGGCAGCGTGGTCTAGGACGCCGGCTCCTCCTGACCCGGGTCGTCAAGGGCGTAGCCGAACCCGCGCACCGTGCGGATCACGTGCGCGTCGCGGTCGTCGAGCTTGCGGCGGAGGTAGCTGATATAGGTCTCGACAGCGGCCGGGTCGCCGGCGAAACCATAGTCCCAAACGTGCTCCAGGATCTGATGCTTGGAGAGGACACGGCCACGGTTGAGCATCAGGTAGCGGAGCAGCCGGTACTCCGTGGGCGAGAGGGTTACCTCCTCCCCGCCACGCCAGACTCGATGGGCATTCTCATCGAGGGTCAGCGCGCCGACGACGAGCCGGGGGGAGTCGAGCTGGACTCCGCCCGCGCGCCGCAGGACGGCCTCGATTCTCAGCACGAGCTCCTCGAGACTGAAGGGCTTGGTCAGGTAGTCGTCGCCTCCACCCAGGAAGCCGGCTCGCTTGTCGGCCGGGTCATCCCGCGCCGTGAGGAAGATGACCGGCACCGCGTCGCCGCCCGCGCGGATCTTGCGGCAGAGGGCGAACCCGTCGAGGTCGGGCAGCATGACGTCGAGCACGATCAAACGCGGGTTGGCGGTACGGGCCAGCCCCAGCGCCTCTCCACCGCTTCCGGCCTCGACCACCTCGAACCCCCGGAAGCGCAGCGCGGTGGCGACCAGGTCGCGGATCTCATCCTCGTCCTCGACGACGAGGATCGTCGTCTCGTTGTGGGAGAGAGCTCCGTTGCCGTTTGGGACGGTCACGCCGCTGGTGGGCCGTCGCGGTGAGCAGTTGCTTGTGCCATGTGATTCGGACCTCCTCGGACTCCGGTCAGACTGAAAGGGGTGACGACCCAGGGCACGCCGCTCACGTTTGCCTGGCGGCGTGCCCGGCCCTTCCGAAAACGCTACCTCGTGCCCCCGGACGTTTCCGGGGCGCCGTCACGGTACCGGCCAGGGTCCGCAGAGCGTATACCAAGCGGCTGCGGAGCAGCTGGTTCCCGCGTCAGCGTGGTCAGCAGCACGATGCAGACCACGGCGGTGGCCGCATGCAGCAGCATCAAGACCAGCACCTGATCCCAGGGCAGCCCGGGCAGGACCTCCCCGGGGGATGGCCCACCCCGCGCAGGTCCACCCCCCGCGGGAGCCGGAAAGAACCGGGCGCCAAAGCGGGAGAACGGGGCGACCATCGCTGAGCCCATCCGCCGCAGATCGCCGCCAAGACCGAGCAGCAGATCGGGGATGAGGCTGAGCAGGAGCGCGATGACCGCCACGAGGCGAAACCAGCGGATCGGGTGGGGCACCAGCCAGGCCATCAGGGCGAAGACCAGCACGGCCAGGATCGCCCCTTCCACCGTGAGGATGATCAGGGGTCGTCCCAATTGCCCCATCTCCGCCAGGGACGGATCGATCGCCTGGAGCAGGGTCTTGATCGCCAGGTTGACGAGCAGGGCGACGACTACGGTCAGTGGCCCAACCCAGAGTAACCGGGTGAATGAGACACCGTCGCGGCGGTCGGCCGCAGTGTCAGAGGATGCCGTCAGGGTTGCCACACGTCTTCTCCCACCATGCAGATGCGGAAAACCATCACGCGACAGGTGTTGCCGTTGCCGCGTTCTTCACGTACTGCTCGAACCAGGAGACGGTGTCGTTCCAGGCGGCGAGCGCCTGCTCCTCGTTCCAGCGCGGACCGGTGTCGTTGTGGAAGGCGTGCTCCGTGTCCGGGTAGATGTTGATCTGGAAGGTGACGCCGGCCTCCTCCAGCGCGGCGACAAGCTCGTCACGCCCCTCATTGGCGAAGTCGTCCGGGTCATCGGAGTAGACGCCGAGAACCGCCGCCGTGATGTTTGGCACGGCATCCAGCGGGGGCGGCGGGCCGTAATACGGCGCGGCCGCGTCCAACTCCGGCATCTCGGTGGCCGCGCGCCAGGTGATGCCGCCACCAAAACAGAAGCCGGTCATGGCCAGGCGAGACACGTCGGCGAAAGGCTGGGTCTGGTAATGGGCTGCGGCCGCCTTGAAGTCGTCGACATGCCGCTGCAGCTTGCTGTCATCCGAGAGTAGCGCCGGGATCTCCGCGGGATCGGCGATGTTGGCTGTCCCGCCCTCGCGACTGACCAGATCGAGTGCCGCCGCGACATACCCTTGCTTGGCCCAGCGGCGGGTCACGTCACGAATATGGTCGGTGAGTCCCCGGTTCTCATGGCAGATCAGGACGACCGGGAACGGGCCGTCACCGGAGGAGGGCATCGCTTGATAGGCGATGATCTCGGCACCGTCAGCACCGGGGAAAGTAATGTCCGCGGCGGTGATCGCCGGGTCATCCTCTGCCACGCTCTCCGTGCTTCGTGGTCCGGTCGGGGTCGGGCGTGGGGCAGGGGTGCCTTCCTGGGCCGAGGCGGGCTTGACGCCGAGCTGGGTCAGCACCGTCGCGGTTGCCGCTACGCCGCCGACGATGTGGAGCACGCGGCGCATCATGTCCCGCCGCGACATGAGCCCGTCGACATAGTCATCGACGAACTCGTGGACCAGATAGTTTTCGAACTGACTCAGTTCCCGGGGCATCTGTTCCTCCATGCGCGATCGACAAACGACCGGTCGGTGCGTCTCCACCGGGTTGGACGCTCGCTTTTGCTCCGCGAGGCGCCCAGCCCGGAGATCAGCCGCAGTCTAGTTTCGCCGCTGGCACGTGTCGTTGTGGCAGACGAGGTTCAGGCCGTTGCAGCAGTCGTCGGTGCTGCGGCACTCCTGGCCGCTATGGGCGCAGTTGTCGCCGCTTCGAAAACGGCAGGTGCCGGGATTGGGTCCGAAGAGTCCCGCCGCGGAGGGCGGTCCATACCCCTCGCCGATCAAGACGCTGATGAAGCTCGGGGTCACACCCTCACAGACGAGGCCCTCCCCGCAGTCGGCGGTAGTGAAACATCGGCTGCCCTCGAAGCCGCCTTGGGCCCCGGCGCCGCGCCCGGCGGCGCCGAGACCGAGCAGCGCCAGGGCGCCGCCGGCAGCGGTCTTGAACATCGAGCGGCGGTCGGTCTGCCGTCCCACCTGTCGCGTCAATCGATCGAAACGACTGTTATCCATCTGATGTTCCTTTCGACGCTGATTGTGAAGCCGGTTTTCCTGACCCACGACGGCGCGCACGCCACGCATCGCTCCCTGGGGTCAGCCTCTTGACTCGGGCTCTCACCTACTACGCTCTCATGCGAGAGGCTGGCCACCCAGCAGTAGCACCGTTCATCGTTACCTCCTTTCGCCCACCCTGCCTGGTCTGGGGTGGCGAATGCGGCACATCCCGGCTCGAGCCTCGCGTCAGACTCGAAGGTAGGAAGGCAACCTGTGAGTTTGCTGAGAATTGGCTGGGAGGTCGCCGGGAAACGGCGTCTAGAGCGTCCACGCGAGCGGTTCAGAGCCCCCGTTTCACGAGTGGTCGCGATGTCGCAGACAATGGCGATTGGCGCCCGGTCAGCGGAGGAGTAGCCTGCACAGGGCGGCGCCGGCGCGGCCTGATACGAGACGTGAACAGGAGCTGAACATGCCCACGGGAGAAGTACCGGAGCGGTACCGGGATATCCTCGCCAGCACGGCCCTTGGGCATCTGGCCACGATCGGCCCGGACGGACGGCCCCAGGTCAACCCGGTCTGGTTCCTCTCGGACGGCCGCTCCGTCTCCCTCAGCGTCAAGCCGGAGACGGCGAAGTACCGGAACTTACGCGCCAATCCCGCCGTCGCCATGTCGGTCGTGGATCTGGCGCGCCCCGACCGCTACGTCGAGATCCGGGGCGAGGTCGTCGAGTTCGAACTGTACGAGACGCTGGCCTGGGTCCACCAGCTGGCGCGCAAGTACACCGGCGCCGACTTCACCGGGGGCACAGACGGCGAGCCCCGCTACAAGGTGGTGATCCGGATCGATGCGTGGACCGGGTCAGGGCTGAGGGAGCACTCTCGGTCACGGAGCGAGCCTGCCAAGAGCCTGGCTCGCTCCGAAGTTGGCGGTTATGAGGTCGGCACGTTTGAGCTAGCGATGACGCCTAGCTGCTGCATCAGGCTCATTCGGTCGAACTGCCCGCGGAACTCGGCGATCTTGCCGTCGGTGATGCGGTAGAAGACGACTCCCGGCACCGCGACCGATTTGCCGGTCGGGGGGATGCCCTGAAACTCGCCGCGGTGGGTGCCGCGGCCGGTCCAGCGCTCCGCCACCCGATCCCCCTCCACGAGCATCTCCTCCACGGTGGAGTGCCAGTCGGGGAAGGCGGAGCGGATCATGGTCGCGAGTGCCTTGAGATCATCCGGCGACCCCGCCACCGGTTCGTGGATGACCGCGTCACGGGTCATCAATTCGTCCGCGGCATCAAGCTCGCCGCGGTTCCAGAATTCCTCGACGAACTGCTGCACGAGCGCCTTGTGCGCCTCGGCGTGTCCATTCGCTGCCATGAACGCATCCTCCTGATCTGGGCGACGAAGCGGCATCTGCCGGTCGTGTTCGACCACGATGGGCCGCCCGCGGCTCCCGGTCCATACCACAACTCTGGTATTTCTCCGGGTCCGCCGTCCTCGTACACTGGCGGCATCGATGGGAGGCAGCGATGGACCACAGCGCCGTGGCACGACGAGCCGAGCAGGACATCATGCGCCTGTGCCACGCCGGACTCGATTCCCGGAAGCTGCGCGTAGAGGCGCTGCGCCGGTTGCGCAAGATCGTTCCGGTCGATGCGGCCTTCTTCGCCACGGTCGACCCGGCGACGCTGCTGTTCACCGGCTCACTGACCGAGGAGATCCCCGACTCCGCTACCCCGGCCTTCCTGACCAATGAGTTCCTGCAGGATGACGTCACCAAGTTCGTCCACCTCGCCCACGCCGCGCGGCCGGTGCAGAGTCTGTACGCGGCGACGCGGGACGAGCCGGCCCTCAGTCTGCGGTATCGCGAGATCCTGGCCCCGATCGGTTTCGGCGACGAGCTGCGCGCGGCACTCCGCATCGGCGATGTGACGTGGGGCGTGCTGTGCCTGCATCGGGAGCTGACAGGCCCGGGATTTACGGCCGCCGAGGCCGCGTTTCTGGAACGCATCGTGCCGCACCTGGCCGTCGGTCTCCGGACGGGTCTGCTGATCGAGGAAGCGATCACCAGCTCAGGCGTTGATGCCCCGGGTCTGGTCGTGCTGGCCGACGATCTCTCAATCGCCGCCGTCACAGCGCCGGCTGAGCAATGGCTGGCGGAGGTCAGCGACTGGCCGCGGCGCAGTGAACCCCCGCAGACCGTCCTCGCCGTGGCTGCCCGGCTGTTAGCGCTGGAACAGGCTCGCGAGGATGCGCCAACCCTGCCGCCGCGGGCGCGGGTGCAAACGCGCTCCGGGCGGTGGCTCGTCCTGCATGCGTCGCGACTCTCCAGCCCTGCCGGCAGCGGCCCGATCGCGGTGATCCTCGAACCAGCGTCACCGGCGGAGGTTGCTCCGCTCGTGCTCCAGGCTTACGGCTTGACTGAGCGCGAGGCCCAGGTCGCGCAGCTGGTGCTCCAGGGGCTTGCCACGGGCGAGATTGGCGACCGCCTCGCCATTACGGCGCTGACCGTGCAACAGCACCTCAAGGCCGTCTTCGACAAGACCGGGGCGCGCAGCCGGCGTGAGCTCGTCGCCCAGGTCTTCGCTCAGCAGTACCTGCCGCGCATGGTCGCTCGTTCGGGAGAAGGACCCGCGTGACCGAGCACGCATGCGATCCCACCGCAACGCGTGGCTCGACCTTCGCCGTCGGTTCTGATAACTAGGATGTGGCGACGTCACCCAAGTCGCGGTCCAGCTCCAGCACCGCCTCGGCCTCGGCCAGAGCCTGCTCCAGGGTGAGCGCCCGACCGGCGGCAGCGGCCGCCTGATAGGCAGCATCACCCAGTGCCTCCCGCGCACGAGCATGCGCCCGCTCGTAGTGGTCACGGGCCGGCAGGGAGAACGCCGCCGCTTCGGTCTGTGCCAGCGCCTCCGCTTTGGCAAAGAGGCGCACCGCGGGCTGCCACGCCTCGCGCGCCGCAGCGAGGGTCGCCAAGTCGGCCAGCCCGACCGCGAGGGCGGCGCGGCTGCCGTGCTGCTGCAGGCGGGTCAACTCCTCGCGGAACCACATCGCCGCTGTCGTCGAGGTCCCCCGCGGCGCAGGCGATCAGACCCGAGATAGCGCAGCGGATCGATGGCATCGGCTGGCGTCGCCGGTGCGATCGTAGTGCTCCACGGCGTCCCGCAGCAGGACTGCGGGCGCGCGCATCGTCTCCCTGTGCCCAGGCGATCAGGCCAAGATGAAAGCGCGCGTGGCCGAACCAGTCTTCATGTCGTATCCGGCGTCGCGGAGAGCGGCCTCGTTGTCGCGGAAATAGGCCTCGTTGGCCGCGAAGAGCGCCGCGGCCTCGTCGTAGCGCCCCTGGCTGACGTAGACGCCACCAAGCAGACTGCCCGCGAAGGCGCGGCCATAGGCGTCGCCGGTCTGCTCCCACCACGGGAAGCTCTCCGTCAACAGCGCGGTCGCGCGCTCCGTCTCACCGCACACGTTGGCGAGCATTCCGCTGCACGTGAGCGCCCAGGCCCGCGGCCGCGGCGCGGCAGTCATCTGGCGGCGTCTCGAGCGCCTGATCGAGCCAGCGCCGCCCTTCGTTGAGGTGGCCGCGGTAGTACCAGAAGAAGGCCAGGGCCCCGGCCAGGCGCAGGAGCGTGTCGTGGTCACCCGTGTCCCGCGACCACGCCAGCGCCGCCCGCAGGTTGTCATGTTCGCGTTCGAGCACATCCGAGCCAGGTCGGGTCGCCGATCTCGAGGAGTCGGCCGGTGCGTTCGGCCAGATCGCGAGGAAGAACGCGGCGTGGCGATCTGCGGGTGGCCGACTCCTCGCCGCTCTCGACCAGCCGCTCCAGCGCGAACTCGCGGATCGTCTGCCAGCATCGTGTAGCGCGGCTCGGCGTCCTGCTCTTCAGTCTGCAGGAGACTGGCGTCAAGAAGCGACTGCCATCCCCTCCAGCACGTCGAACGGCTCATCCAGGTTGGCGACCGCCTCGGCCGCCTCCAGCGTGCACCCTCCGGCGAAGACGCCGAGGCGGCGAAAGAGGGTCTGCTCGTTTGGCCGCAGCAGGTCGTAGCTCCAGGCGATCGTATCGCGGAGGGTGCGCTGCCGGTCCGGCAGGTCTTGAGCCCCGCCCGTGAGCAGCGGCAAGCGGCGGTCGAGCCGCACCGCGAGGGCGGCCGGCGAGAGGGCCCGGGCGCGGGCCGCCACCAGCTCCAGCGCCAGCGGTAATCCATCCAGACGGTGGACAATCTCCACTACCGCCGGAGCATTGGCCTCGCTCAAAGCGAAGTCGGATTTGACGGCACGCGCCCGATCGACGAAGAGGCGCACGGCCGCGGTCTGGCCAAGCTCCTCCAGAGGCGGCAGACGGCCGGCGTCGGGCAGCGCCAACGGAGGAACCGCGTACAGGTGCTCCCCCGAGAGGTGCAACGCCGCGCGACTGGTGGTCAACACCCGCAGGGCGGGACACGCCCCGAGGAGCTCGGCGACCAGCGGCGCCGCCGGGAGCACGTGTTCGAAGTTGTCGAGGACCAGGAGGAGGCGCTTGCCGGCGAGGTGCGTCACGAGCGCGTCGCGCAGGGTCTGCTCCGCCCGTTCCCGGACGCCCAGTCGCTCCGCGATTGTGGGAGCGACCAGGGCCGGATCAGCCAATGGCGCGAGCGAGACGAAGACCACGCCATCGGGAAACTTCGGCGCGACCTGCTCCGCGACGGCAAGCGCGAGGCGGGTCTTGCCGGTGCCGCCCGGTCCGGTCAGGGTGAGGAGCCGGATCGTGGGCTGAGCCAGCAGGGCAGCCACCGCCTCGATCGCCTGCTCTCGACCGATCGAGGGGGGTGAGGGGAACCGGCAGACCGGGATAGCAATCGCCTCGTTCCCGCCGCGCGCGTGTCGTCACAGGACGCCGGGCCGCGGCCACCAGCGCGGCCCGATCAGTTGGCGGGAGGGCAGGGCGTCCAGCAGGAGCTGCAACGTGTCCTTGCGCGGGAGCCCATGGGCGCCGCGCTCCAGGTCGCTGACGCCACGCGTGCTGACCCCAGCCCGTTCGGCGAGCTCCTCCTGGGTCAGCCCCGCGGCGACCCGGTAGCGTCGTAACAGACCACCGAAGTCGCTCTCCGTCATGCCCGCCACGCCTGGTAGATCGCTGCACGGGTGGGATGCGCCGATTCTAGAGGCACACGTCGACCTACGCAATCAACGGAGATGTGGGTCGAGGTGTGAGTTAGTCGTGTTCAGGCGTGACGCCAGGCCCTAGGGTGCATGCACGCCACTGACCCGGATGAGGGCCATCCGGAGATCGAGCGGCAGAGCGACAGGAACGGAGGCCATGTCATGGAGCAGACACTCTTCACGTTGCCGATCCTCCCCGGAAAGACCGGGGCCGCCCGCGCCTTTCTGCAGGAGGTGGAAGGCCCGCGCATACAGGAACTCGCCGCGTGCGGTGCAGAGCGTGGGCATCGACCAGGGAGGTGTGGGCCATCCAGCAGACGCCGCAGGGCGACATGTACGTCGCCTACATCGCCGGAGAGGACATCGCGCACGCGTTCAAGGAGTTCGCCGCCTCCCAGACCGAGTTCGATCGCTGGTTCAAGCAGCAGCTGCAGGAGACGACCGGCGCGGATCTGAACACGCCGCCGCCCGGACCCATCAGTGAGATCCTCGCCGACACCGATGGCCTGATCCGCCGAGACACCACGCGTTGGGTGGGGGCGGGTCAGCAAGACCCGCCCCCACCCAACGGGACGATGAGTATGGCAACTGACCAACGAGGCTGAGCAAGCGCAAGGAGGGACGATCGTGACCGAACAGATGACGGATACCGTCGCCGCCACACCGACGAAGGCCGACTTGATCGAGGGCATCAACCGTGCGTGGTCGAACCTGGAGGAGGCGCTCGCCGGCTCGGATGAGGAGGCGTTGACGACGCCCGGCGGCGACCGCTGGTCTGTCAAGGATCACCTCGCCCACATCGAAAGCTGGGAGCGTTATCTGCTCGCGCTACTCGAGCGGCGGTCGCCGTCGGCGGCGATCGGGATCGATCTCGTCACCCTGCGATCGACCGAGGACGACGCCCTCAACGAGCTGCTCGTCGAGCCAACCAAGGCGCAACCCCTCTCCCAGGTGCTGGCCGACCTGCGGCGCACGCACGAGCGACTCCTCGCCGCCATCGCTGCTGTGCCCGAGGGCGATCTGGAGCGGCTCGCCGCCGATTACCAGCCAGAAGAACTGGCCGGCGACACGGACTCGATCGCCGTTTGGATCCACCACATCTGCGACGAGCACCTGCGCGACCACGTCGACTGGATCCAGCGTCTTAGCGGAAGCAGCTAACCCCCGACGACAAGCGGCAGCTGCTCGCCCTGGACGGGCGCTCCTGGCCTCGGCGGCCGGGGCGCCCGTTCTGAGCGCCGCCACGCCCTGCTTCGGCTCACTGCAAACATGTGTCAAGCATGTCGTAGCGAGGCGTGGTTTGGGGCCTGCATGTCCGCCATAACCGCAACGGCGTATCGGCGCTGGATCAGGACCCACCTGATAGCAGTTGGCCGCCGGCTCGGGTGGACATCGCCCGTTCAGATCGGCGATGACGATCGGTTTCTGACCGTCCCGCACCGCATGGCGAGCTAGCGCCCGGACGGACGTTTCCCACCGACTTCCGTAAACCGTTACATTTTCAGCGCTCCAGCCATTACTCCAATGACAGAGCATTCTCGCGAGGCAAGCGGGAGCGAGCGGCGTGGCATCCATCTTTCATCGCCTGCGTCCACCGGAGAAGCCGGTAAGCACCCCGGTCGAAGACGCTCGACTCGTTGTGCTCGCTCAGGTTGATCAGCACGTGTTCGCCGCGATCTACGACCGCCACTTCGCCGGGATCTACGGGTATTGCTACCGAAGCCTGGGGACCGTGGAGCGGGCGGAGGATGCTGCGCAGCAGGTGTTTGCGCAGGCTCTGGCCGCGCTGCCCGAATACCGGGAGTCGGGGCGATTCCGCTCCTGGCTCTACACCATCGCCCATCACGTCATCCACGCTCAGCGTGACGCCGACCATAGCAACGCTTCGCTGGACGTCGCCGTCGAAGTACCCGATCCCGGGATTTCGCCTGAAGAGCAGGCACTGGGAGCCCTCGATCGTGGCGCGCTACTGGAGGCGATCGAGCTCCTGCCCCGCGATCAACGCCGCGTCATCGAGCTGCGGATCGCCGGGCTGAAAGGGCGCGAGATCGCCCAGGAGCTGGGGCGTAGTCATGAGGCGGTGCGGATGCTGCAGCACCGCGCCCTCGACCATCTGACTGTCGCCCTGCTCAGCCCAGATCAGTCCCGAGGAGGCCGGTATGGAGCGTGAGGTGCGGCGCCGACAGGCGGAGGCGCTCGATCGCTACTGGGATGCGGTGGTCGGCGGAGACGAGCAGGGAGCCTCCCCAGACGTGGGCGAGGCACCCGCCGAGCTCATCCGACAGCTGCAGTCACTCGGTTCTACCCCGGGCATGGAGAAGGCCCGGGGACGGGTCTGGGAGCACGTGACCCACCGTTCGAGACGCGATCTGGAGGAGATGGCCATGGATACGACCGGAATCGTGCCAGGTGTGTTGCCAGCGATGGGAATGAACGGCCGGGTCGATCTGTTGCCTGTTCCTGAAGGCAGTCCGGGACCTCATGTCGCACCAGACCGCCGCTGGATGATGACGCAGTTTGCCACCGCAGCGCTCGTGGTCGTCACGCTGACCTTCGCCTACCTCGCCTTCGGTCCCCCGCGATCCGGCAGGCAGGATGAGCCAGCGGCGGGTATTCCGGCGGCGTTCTCGACCGGCAAGCCCCCCGGCCGGCACGATGGCGGAGGAAACGCTGGCGGAGATCACGTTGCCAGCGGACACGGTGCCAGCCACCATCTATAGCGGGCAGAATCACTACACCATCCCGCCTGGCAGCAGTGGCAGGTGGGAGCCCTCAAGCTTCAGCGCAACCTGTTGCACTGGTCCGCGGCTGAACTACGTCCTCGAGGGCACCTACACCGTGCGGAGCGAGGGACCCGTGCAGGTGCTGCGCAGTGATGCCGAGCGGTGGGAGGACATTCCGGCGGGGACGCGAAATCGTGTTGGAGCCGGGAGATGCCCTGCTCTCGTGGATGAACGACAGCTTCGACGCCGTCAACGCCAGTTCGGACCCAGTGGAGCTGTTGGATGGAATTCTCTTCGATGGGGAGATGACCACCGATCCCATTCCTCAGGAGCCATCAGGCCGTCCGGCCTGGAGCTACCATGACCAGGACATCATGTTGACGCAGCAGCCGGTTCCGTCTGAACCTGTGATCCTGCGCTTGCGGCAAGCGACCCTCCCGAAAGGCGGAGTCCTTCCCCGCCCGCCAGGCGCGATCCTTCAACTAGCCGTGAGCCTGGATGCCGGTGACGTCGTCTTAACCGAAAACCCGCACAACCCGAACCCGTTCGAGTTAGGCAACCTCGGGAGCGGGCCGGCCACGATCTACATCCTGTCCCTTGAACCGGCGGGGGCAGCGAGCCCGACAGCTGCCGGCACACCGGGAGCGTAATGACCAGGTCGAAGAAAGGAATCACGGAGATGCCACACAACGCCCGATCTTCAATGTCCCGCCTGAACCGACGCGCCGCAGTGACCGGGATTGGAGCCGCTGCGGTATTGAGTCTCGGTCATGTGGACCGCGCAGTAGCTCAAGATGCCACCCCTGACGGGCGGGCCAATCATCCCAACATCGGCGTCTGGATGATCGACTCCCCGATCGGCCGGGCCATCGCAGTCTACGCTGACGACGGATCAGTCGTGACGGCCCTCCCCGCCACCCAGGCCGGTCCGCAAGGGGTGACCTTTAGCAGCACCCAGGTTGGGACATGGGAGCCAACGGGGGAGCGAAGTACCCACCTGACCGTCGTCCAGTTGCTCTCCGACGCGGCGGGCGCGTTCGTTGGCACGGTCACCGTCGACGCCTACCAGACCGTAAGTGCGGATGGCCAGTCCTTCATCTCCGGTGAAGGGTCGTCGGTGACCATCCGTGATGCAGCCAACACTGTGGTGGACGTCATGTCCAGCTTCCCCCCGCGACGGGGGTGCGGATGGGTGTCGGTTCACCCGGCCTGGCCGAGGGCACACCTGTGACCGGAACTCCAGCGACCTAGCGCACGAGCGCGTCACGCAGCGACGGGCCAGGGACCATCCCTGGCCCGCTGTGCGGCACTGAGCGCGCCCATGGTCTGGTCAACTTCAAGCTCCGAGGATCCTCGAGGTTTTGCCGCGCACCTGGCTCAGAGCGGGAAGGTGTCGAGGGAAGTCGCGCGTCCCTGGTAGGGGCACCGCATTCTCCACGCCGATCAGGCTATGACAGCGCACCGGCTTTCCAGAATCTGACCACGATCCACGCATCACGAACCGCAAAGCATGGGGGCGCGGCATGCCGCGCCCCCTCATCTCGCTTTCGCGCCTTGTCTTACCGACTCACCGACTCACCGACTCCGCGCCTACGGACTGAACTGCGTGCCCCGGTAGGTGTTCCCGCCGCCGGTGTCGGGGAAGTTCATGCCGCTGATGGCGTACTGCCCGGCGAAGGGCACCGCCTGGCGGTCCCAGTTGCCGTTGTCGCTGGTGGCCCAGAGGGTGAAGTGCACGTGCGCCGTGCCCATGAATCCAGGGCCGCCCGGTCCGGAGACCTCGCCGAGAAGTTGTCCCTGCTGCACCGGCGTACCCGCTTCGAGCCCGCGGTTGAAGGTGACGTGGAACATGGCCACCGCGTGGCCGTTGCCGATGTCGATCGAGATGCCACCGGTGCTGGGATCGGTCCAGCGCACGACGCCGTTGACCGGCGAGTAAACCGGTTGGCCGGCCGTGTTGCCGTCGACGCGAGCCAGATCGAGGGAGTACTCGTACTGCCAGAGACTGTCCTGGTTCTGGTGAGAGGAGCCATGGTAGCCCTGCATGATCGTCCACTCACCGCCGCTGACCGGCCAGATGATCCCGCCCGCGCCAAGCTCGGCGTTGGCTGCCGGTGCGGAGCCTTCCACCTTGCCTTCCTGGCCGCTGCCGTCAGTCTGGCTGTCCCGTTGCAGATAGGTCGCCGAGACCTGGAGATACTCCGCGGAGACCCAGCCGATCTGCTGGCCGTATTGCACCTGATAGAACCCCTGCTCCGGTCCCGCCAGCGTGGTCAGCGTCGCTCCGGCCGGGATCGTGCCCATGATGGGGGCTGTCGCCTCGGGAGCCCCACGCAGGTTGACATGGTTGAGCGTGGTCGCCGCCAGGTCTCCGGAGCCACTGTCGACAGCCGGGTCGGCGACCAGCGGCGCCGTTTCCTGTGCCAGGCTGACGGGCGCGGCCGTGGTTTGCGGCGATGTCGTGAACGCGGAGAGGAGATTGGCGCTGATGTAACCGGTGGTGCCGTTGTACCAGACCGGCGTCCAGCCGTTGCTCGGCGCGCCGGTGATCGTCACCGGGCCGCCCTGCGGCAGGACGCGCAAGACCTCGCTGCTTTCCGACGGTCCGGCACGCAGGTTGACGACGTCCGCCGCATAGGCGCTCTCGCCTGGCACCGCGGCGAGGTCGCCGATGAGCGCGACATCCCCGGTTGGCGCGGGCTCTGCCGCCGTCACCGGGGCGGGGGCCGCCTCCTGTAGCAGAGCGACGTCCTCGGTCGCCACTGCCGGCACGGTCTCAACCCCAGGCTCGCCGGCAGCCAGCCAGCCGCTGTCGACCCAGCCGGAGTTCCCCTCGTAGGTTACGCCGGCGAACCCCTGGTACCACTCTCCGGTGGGCGCCAGCGCCGCACCGGCCGGAATCACCATCAGCACGGGGTCGGCGAAGCTGGGGCCGGCGCGCAGGTTGAGATCGGCGGTGGTCACCGGATTGGCCGGAACCTCGCTGGATGACGCCGCCGGGGCCGGCAGTGCTTCAGCGGGAGCAGTCTCGACGGCCATCGTCTCGGTAGCAGCCGTCTCCGGCGCTACCTCGACCGGTGCTGCCTCTTGGGCCAGCTCGACCACGTCTGGCGAGGCCGCGGCTTGCCCGCCATCGATCAGGTAGCCGGCCACGACGTAGCCGGTCATCCCGTCGACGGAGACCATATGCCAGGCGGTGCCTTCCGCGGAGTAGACCGGGCCGTCGAGAATGTCCGCCGGGGCTCCTTCCGGGAGCGGCGACAGGACGGCCGCGTCGAAGCTGGGCGCCTCACGCAGCAGGACAGGCTCACCGCCGGTAGTGGCGACGAGTCCGACGGCCCCTGGATAGAGCGCGCTCTGGGCAAAGGCGGTGCTGCCAGCGGACGCCAGCGATGAGACCGTCGCGGCCAACGCCACGGCGATAACGATCCGGAGCCGGGTCACGGCTCGGCACGGGGTAGACGTCATCTGACCCTCCCTCCGAGGTCAAACGATGCCGAGAACCCCTGTACCCCTTCCCGCGGATCAACCGGGCAATCGTGGCGCCCGGTCCCGGTGCGTTCCGCGGCGTCCATCCCCATGAACCGCCGCCCGCATCCGGAGTGTGGCGCTCATCGGGAGCCTCAAGCGCTGCCCCATCCGGCAACTCGGCTCCACGAGAGCAAGCGTCAGACACCGGTATTCGCCACCCATCCGTAGCTTCCGCGTGTCTGACGGGGGACACCCTACCAGATGACGGCGATTTTGGAAAGTCAAGGAGAAGACGGCTGCAAGAAGACGGCCAGACGGCAAGACGGCGAGGAGGAAGGTCGCTGAAGACTTGTTGTGCGTTCACCCATCAGACTTCGTCCTCGTCGGTTCGCCTCTCAACACCCAGGACCACATCCAGTGGCCGTTCCAGGCGGAGAAGGTGACGCATCCTGAAGACGGATTCCTGGAGGCGCTGTGGTGTCCACTCGACCGCGGCGAGAATCTCGCTGGCCTCGTCGAGTCCGGCGCGCGAGAGGAGACCCTTTTCGTTGAGCGCCCACGTGCCATGAGCTGCCAGGCGGGCGTGCGCCGCGGCCATCACGGCGCGAGCCAGCAGTCCCACACAGCCCGCCACATCGCCACGGGTAGCGTGTTGCTCGGCGATGAGGAGCGAGAACGCCGCATCTCCCTCCCAGCGCGGTGGCGCGGCGCGGCGTAGCGCCGAGGAGAACGACGGTCTCGGCAACGACCCGCGTAACACCGTGCCCAGTGCCAGCTCGCCGGCGAGCACATAGGTGGGGAGACCGGCAACATGGCCACCGACGCGATCGATCTCGAAGCGGCCGGCATCCGCTTCGGCGATCCAGTGCTCGACGACATCGAGATCGCGATAGAGGAGGTCGACTCGTTCGCCATCGATATTCAACCAGGCGCCACCGTTGACGATGCGGCCCCACTCCCCGGGTTCCGTTACGTGACCGGCGTGGCCCAGCTGGCGGATGGCATCGGTGTCGATGCTGCCGCGATAGTAGAGCCCGATATCCCAATCGCTATCGGGGCGCGCCATGCCACGAGCGCGGGATCCGCCGAGGGTGACCGCTCTCACCCCTGGCACCCGCGCGACCTGTTCGACGAGCCTGGGAACGTTCACGCGGGTCCTCCCACCACGACTGGCAGCGGCTGGCACGATTGTCGTTGGTTCTGGCGTGGAGCTGTTGCGGCGCCACGCACGAGCGAGAGGAAGTTGAGTCATGCTCGGACGTGCGAGAAGCGCGGTCAAGACGCGGAGGACGACGAGATTCCTCGTGCCTCGGAATGACACCGCGTTCGCGGGAATGACGATGATTTCGTTCGGAAAGACACGGTTGAGCCGACGATGGATGCAGTGGCGCACCCGCGCTCGTTGCTTCATCATCTCTCCGCACGATAGGAGAGACAGGAGAGAGCATGGCGGCGGAACGGGCAGTGGACGTGATTGTCGTGGGCGGCGGGGCGATGGGCAGCGCGGCAGCCTGGCGGCTGGCGCGGGCCGGGCATCGGGTGCGGCTGCTGGAGCAGTTTGCCCTCGGCCACGAGAAGGGCAGCTCGCATGGCCCCTCGCGCATGATCCGCATCGCCTACCCCGCTCCCGAGTACGTCGAGATGGGACAAGAGGCGTTCCGGCTCTGGGACGAGCTGCAGGCCGAATCGGGTGAGTCGCTACTGCTGCGCACGCACGGCATGAACGTCGGCGTGCCGCACGCCGACGCCATGGAAGAGGTGGCCGATACCCTCGACACGCTGGGCGTGCCCTACGAGCGGCTCGACCATGACGAGCTGCGTCGCCGCTACCCGCAGTACACCTTCCCGGAAGGGTCGATCGGCATCTACCAGGAGGACTACGGCATCCTCGCCGCCAGTCGCTGCGTGGCCGCGCTCGCCGCGCGGGCCCGTGCCGAGGGGGCGGAGCTGCATGACGAGGAGCCGGTCGTCGAGATCACGCCTGATGGCGACGGTGTGACGGTACGCACCACGCGCGGCACGTATCACGCTGAGCGGGTGATCCTCACCGCCGGGTCATGGTTGGGGCCGCTGCTGGCCCCGCTGGGGATCGATCTGCCGCTGACAGTGCTGCAGGAGCAGCTCGCCTTCTTCCAGGTGCGCGATCCCGCGGCGCACACCCCGGATCGCTTGCCGCTGCTGATGCATCGCTTCCCCGGTACGACCTCGCTCGGCTCGGTCTTTCCGATCTACGACCACCAGGGGGTGAAAGTGATGCTCGACCGCATCGGCCCCGGGGTCGTCGATCCCGGCAACCCCGACCGCTCGATCGATCCCGCGCGGTTGGAACGCCTGCGCGCCTACGCCACGGAGCTGATGCCGGGCATCACCGGCGAGATCCTGGAGACCACGAGCTGCCGGTACACGATGACCCCGGACGAGGATTTCATCATCGACCTCCACCCGGAGCACCGGCAGATCGTGATCGCCTCCCCATGCTCCAGCCACGGCTTCAAGTTCGCGCCGGTGACCGGGCAGATGCTGGCCGACCTCGCGGTGAACGGGACGACTCCCTACCCGACCGCTCGCTTCAGTCTCGACCGGCCGGCGCTGGCCGAGTCGTGGAGTCCGACGAAGGCGGCGGTGGTTGGTCGTGAGTCGTGATCCGAGACGGCGAGACGGAAGACGGCGAGACGGCAAGAGGAGCACGAAAACAAGCTCCTGCTCCCGCTGCAAGTGCGTCGCCCGCGTCCCCTCTGAGGGGAGAAGGGTTGGGGATGAGGGGCGTCAGCTCACCCCGCTCCCTCCGATCGACACCCTCCCCCTCTTTGCCGGGGAGCGGTCCGCGTTGCTCCAGCTACTCGGTAGCCTTTCCGCCTCGGATTGGGAGGCCCCGACCGTCTGCACCGGCTGGTCGGTGAAAGATGTAGCGGTCCATCTGCTGGGTGACGACATCGGCCGGCTGTCATGGGGGCGTGATAGCTATGTCAACCCGGCGTTCGCCGCCGGGCTCGATATCGGGACATTGCCCGGTCTCGTCGCCGCCATCGATCGCCAGAACGCGGTCTGGGTGACGGGCGCGCGGCGGACCAGTCCCCGGCTCCTGATCGAGCTGCTGGAGATGACGGGCGAGCTGACCGAGGCGTATTTCGCCAGCCTGGAGATGACCGCGCTCGGGATGCCGGTCGATTGGGCGGGCCCGGAGCCGGCGCCTGTCTGGCTCGACGTTGCCCGCGAGTACACCGAACGCTGGGTGCATCAGCAGCACATCCGGGACGCCGTCGGCAAACCCG
Organism: uncultured Chloroflexia bacterium; assembly: GCA_963724295.1. GTDB lineage: Bacteria > Chloroflexota > Chloroflexia > Thermomicrobiales > UBA6265 > JACCXM01. Next base: position 43,449 of record CAVRUC010000011.1, read on the forward strand.
GTCTGAAGGAGCGGCGCTGGTTCGCGCCGGTGCTGGACGCATTCGTGCGGGGGCTGCCACGCGTGCTGCGGGATAGCGCCGGCCGAGGACGGAACCGCGTTGCGGCTGACGATCACTGGTGACGCCGGCGGCGAGTGGGTCGCGCTGCGGCACGATGGCGATTGGATGCTGGGGACGGCGCCGCACATGACCGTGGATGCCACGGTCGAGCTCGATGAGGATCATGCCTGGCGGCTCTTCACGAAGGGTATTTCCAAGGAAGAGGCCCGGCGGGCCGCGCGGATCGAGGGCGACGAGGCGCTCGCCGAGCGGGCGCTCGAGACGGTGTCGATCCTGGCGTGATGGGTGGGTGTTCGCTGCGCTCACGGTGACAGGGTGGTTACTCGCTGCGCTCGTGGTGGCAGGGTGGCGGGGATCATCGTTCTCCCTGTCACCCTGCCACCCTGTGACCCCGCCACCCCAACGGAGGCACTATGGCGAACAGGCTGGGCGGGATCGTGACGGCGGTCAGCCGGAGCGGGACGCACACGATGAGCAAGCCGAATCAGGAGAGCATCCAGCTCCTGACCGGGCTTGGCGTCGCGGGCGATGCCCATCAAGGGGAGACGGTCAAGCACCGCTCGCGCGTCAGGCGTGACCCGACGCAGCCCAATCTGCGACAGGTGCATCTCATCCACGCCGAGCTGCACGACGAGCTACGCGACGCTGGATTCAGCGTCTCGGCCGGAGAGATGGGCGAGAATATCACCACCCGCGGTGTCGATCTGCTCGGGTTGCCGGTCGGGACGCGGCTGCTCCTGGGCGATACGGCCACGGTCGAGGTGACCGGGCTACGCAACCCATGCGCGCAACTGAACGGGATCGCGCCGGGTCTGATGGCGGCGACCCTGGACCATGATGAGGACGGCAACCTCGTGCGCAAGGCGGGGGTGATGGGTGTCGTCGTGAGCGGCGGCGAGGTGCGCCCGGGCGATGCGATCCGGGTCGAGCTGCCGTCCGCGCCGCACCGGCCGCTGGAGCCGGTGTGACGAGGGTCGCTGGGTCGCGGGGTCGTGGGGTGGCCGGGAATCGTTCTTCCTGCCACCCTGCCACCCTGCCACCTCAATTGGAGGTAACGTGGCGGACAGTTTGAAGGGGAAGGTGGCGATCGTCACCGGGGCGGCGCACGGCATCGGCCGCGCGATCGCCGAGCGCTACGGCGCGGAAGGGGCGACGGTCGTCGTCTCTGACGTCGATGCCGCTGGTGGGGAAGCGGTGGCGAAGCGGATCACCGATGCCGGGGGCACGGCGGTGGCGATCGTCACCGACGTTTCGGACAAAGCGGCGGTCGATCGCTTGTTCGACGAGACGCTCGATCGCTTCGGCGCGGTCGACGTGCTGGTCAACAACGCGGGGCTGACCGATACCGAGCGGCACTTCCTCGAAGGTGACGAGGAATGGTGGGATCGCATCCACGCCGTGAATCTCAAAGGGAGCTTCCTCTGCGGTCTGCGCGCGGCCAGGCTGATGGCGCAGCGGGGCGACGGGGTCATCATCAACGTCTCTTCCGGCGGCGCGACGCGGGCTCACCGCGGTAACGCTGCTTACGACGCGACGAAGGGCGGGATCGAAGCGCTCACCCGTGCCATGGCGGTCGACCTGGCCCCCTATGGCGTGCGCGTCAACGGGCTGATCCCTGGTTCGATCGACTCCAAGGGGATGTCCCCGGACGTGAAGCAGCAGCGTGGGGAAGCCATTCCCATGGGCCGCATGGGCGAACCGGAAGATATGACCGGCGCCGCCGTCTTCCTCGCCTCCGCTGATGCCGCCTACGTCACCGGGCAGCTGATCGCCGTCGACGGCGGCATCCTGGCGGCGATGCGCTCCCCGGCCGCGGACATCTTCCCGCTGTCGCGATTCCCGGAGCTACGCTGAGTCGAAGTCGGTAAGTCGGAAGTCGGTAAGAAGGCAAGACGATCGTGGTGCGGCGAAACACGACCCTGTTCTCCAACTGCACCAGTGCTCGCTGTCCTAGCGTGGCATCGCCTGCCGGTGTCATCCCGAGGCACGAGGGATCTCGTCGGTATCCTCCGCGAGGCACAGCGAGAACGAGATTCCTCCTGCGACTGCAGGCGTCGGAATGACACGAGTGGGCGATGCGCTGCAGTCGTGATTTCACTGACCGACTCACCGACTTACCGACTCACCGACTCTCTGACCGACACCGCCAGTCGCTGCGCGCCGGTATCGACATCGGCGGCACGTTCACCGATCTCGTCGTCTATGACGATGCCAGCGGCGCGTTCGTCGTCGGCAAGACGCTGACGACCCCTCACGATCCCTCGGTCGCCATCGAGGTTGGGCTGGACGAGACCCTGGCGTCGGCGAACGCGGCGATGGATGCCCTGGGCCAGATCATCCACGGCACCACCCTGGTCACGAATGCGCTGATCGAGCGCAAGGGCGTACCGACCGCGCTGCTGGCCAGCGAGGGATTCCGCGATTCGCTCGAGATCGGCCGCGAGCATCGCTACGACCTCTACGATCTGCAACTGGAGATGCCGCGTCCCCTGGTGCCGCGCGAGCTCCGCTTCGGCGTGCCGGGGCGCACCCTCGCCGACGGCTCGACCCTGGCAGGGCACGATCTGGACGAGGAGTATGTCGAGCGCCTGGCCCGCGAGCTGGCCGCCGCCGGGATCGAGGCGGTCGCCATCGCCTTCCTCAACAGCTTCGCCAACCCCGAGCTGGAGCGACGCGCGCGGGAGGCGGTGCATCGAGCGGCGCCTGATATCCGCGTTTCGATCTCGTCCGACGTGGCGCCGGAGATCCGCGAGTACGAGCGGACCTCGACGACGGTGGCCAATGTCTACGTCCAGGCCCGGGTCGAGCGCTACCTGCGCGACCTGGAGGAGCGGCTGGCACGGGCGGGATTCCAGGGCGCGCTGCTGCTGCTCATCTCGTCCGGCGCCCTGGCGACGGTCGAGACGGCCGCTCGCTTCCCGGTGCGGCTGCTGGAGAGCGGTCCGGCCGGGGGCGCGCTCGCCGCCGCGGCCTTTGGGGCCGCCGCCGGTTACGAGGATCTCCTCTCCTTCGATATGGGGGGCACTACCGCCAAGTTCGCGGTGATCGCCCGCGGCGAGCCGCTGCTGGCCCATGGCTTCGAGGTCGACCGCCGCTACCGCTTCAAGAAGGGCTCCGGGCTGCCGATCAACCTGCCCGTGATCGAGATGATCGAGATCGGGGCCGGCGGCGGCTCGATCGCTCGCATCGATGCTCTCGGTCTGCTCAAGGTCGGACCCGATTCCGCGGGCGCCGATCCGGGGCCGGCCTGCTACGGCCGTGGTGGCGAGCGGCCCACGGTCACCGATGCCGATCTCGTCCTCGGCTATCTCGATCCCGGCTTCTTCCTCGGCGGCGCGATGTCGCTCGACGTCGAGGCGGCGCGGCAGGCCATCCGCCGCGATCTGGCCGAACCCCTCGGATTGAGCGTCGAGGAGGCCGCCTGGGGTATCCACCAGATCGTCAACGAGGTGATGGCCGGCGCGGCGCGGGTGCACACCCTGGAGCGCGGCGGCGATCCGCGGCGGCTGCCGGTCTTCGCCTTCGGCGGCGCGGGTCCCGTGCACGGCTATCGCATCGCGGCGGCGCTCGGCTCGCCGCGTCTGATCGTCCCCTCGGGGGCGGGGGTGATGAGTGCCATCGGCTTCCTCGCCGCGCCGATCGCCTTCGACTTCACCCGCTCCTTCCCCGGCCGCCTCGACGCCCTCGACTGGGCACGCGTCAACGGGCTGATCGCCGAGATGGAGGAAGAGGGTACGGCGCTGCTGGCCTCGGCCGGTGTGCGCGGTCGCGACGTGACCCACCGCCGCGCCGCCGAGATGCGCTACGTCGGGCAGGGACACGAGGTGCGCGTGCCGCTGCCGCCGGGACCGCTCACCCCGGCCAGCGTCCCCGCGCTGCGGCAGGCGTTCGAGACCGAGTACCTCCGCCTCTACGGCCGGCTTGGTCCGCCGGTGCCGGTGGAAGCGATCACCTGGCGGGTCGTTTCGTCTGGTCCGCGCCCCGATCTCCGTCTGTCGACCGCGCCGGAGGCGACCGGCGATGCCGAGTCGGCCCGCAAAGGCACGCGCCGGGCCTACGTGCCCGAGCAGGGCGGGATGACCGACGTTACGGTCTACGACCGCTACCGGCTGGGACCGGGCGCGACCTTCACCGGCCCCGCCATCGTCGAGGAGCGCGAATCGACCACTGTCATCGGTCCCGGCGCCACGGTGTCGGTCGATGATCAAGGGAACCTCACCGTGGAAGTCATCGAGGGGGAGAAGGGGGTCGCTTCGCTAGGGGGCGGCTGCAGCACAGTGCGCTCGAGGGGAGCAGGAGCACAGGAATCCCATCGTCGGTCTCCTTTTCCCCCTCATCCCCTGAGCGAAGCGACCCCCTCAGCGCAGCGCCCCCCGAGCGCAGCGACCCCCCTCGACCCGGTGACGCTGGAGGTGCTCTGGAACCGGCTCCTCTCCGTCGCCAACGAGCAGCAGGCGGCGCTGATGCGGACCGCCTTCAGCACGGTGGTGCGCGAGTCGCAGGACCTCGCCTGCGGGGTTTTCGACACACGCGGCCAGATGATGGCGCAGTCGCTGACCGGTACCCCCGGGCACATCAACCCGATGGCCACCGGCGTGCGCCACCTGCTGGCCGCCTATCCCCCGGAGACGCTTGGTCCCGGCGACGTGCTGATCACCAACGACCCCTGGATGACGTCAGGCCAGCTCAACGACTTCACGGTGGTCACGCCGGTCTTCCGTGAGGGCCGGATCGTCGGCTACTTCGGCAACCTCTGCCACGCGGCGGACATCGGCGGTCAGGTCTTCTCGGGGGAAGCGCACGAGATCTACGAGGAGGGACTGCGCGTCCCGGTGACGAAGCTCTTCGACCGCGGCGAGCCGAACCACGAGCTGCTGAAGATCATCCGCGCCAACGTCCGCCTCCCGGACGAGACGGTCGGCGATCTCTACGCCCAGGCCTCCTGCAACGACGTCGGCGGGCGGGCGCTGCTGGCGATGATGGACGAGTTCGGACTGGAGAGTGTCGATCCCCTGTCCGACGAGATCATCGCCCGCTCCGAGCGCGCCCTGCGGGAGGCCATTCGCTCCCTCCCGGATGGGGTCTACCGGCACGAGGTCTGGAGCGACGGGTTCGAGGAGCCGATCGTGATCGTGGCGACGGTCACGGTCCGCGGGGACGAGATCGACATCGACTTTGCGGGGTCGTCGCCGCAGAGCAGGCGCGGCATCAACGTGGTGCTGAACTACACCCAGGGCTACGCCTCCTTCGCGCTGAAAGCGGCGATCGCCCCGGACGTGCCGCACAACGAGGGCTCGTTCCGGCCGGTGCACGTCACGGCGCCGCTCGGCTCGATCCTCAACTGCGTCGACCCGGCGGCGGTGGCGGCGCGGCACTTGATCGGACACTTCGTGCCCGGCGCCATCTTCGGTGCATTGGCCCAGGCGCTGCCGGAGCGGCTGCTGGCGGGCGGCGCCGACCCGATCTGGCTCAGCGTCTGGCGCGGCAAGCACCCGGAGAACGGCGAGCCGTTCATGACGGCGATCTTCCAGGTCGGGGGCACCGGTGCGCGCGCCAAAAAGGACGGGCTGAGCACGACCGGCTTCCCCTCCGGGGTGGCGGGGGTGCCGGCCGAGGTGATCGAGCATCTCTCGGCGCTGGTGCAATCGCGGCGCGAGCTTCGCACCGACTCGGGAGGCGCGGGCACGACCCGCGGCGGGCTGGGTCAGGCGACCGAGTTCTGGTATCGCGGCGACGGCCCCTGGAGCGTCTCGGCGATGATCGACCGCACCCAGTTCGCGGCGCAGGGGTTCGCCGGCGGCGGCCCCGGCGCGCTGGGACTCTTTGAAGCTGACGGCCAGCCGCTGAAACCGAAAACGGTCATCGGGCTAGAGCCAGGGCAAACGGTGCTGCATGGCTCCGCCCGGCGGCGCCGGCTACGGCGACCCCTTGCAGCGCCCGGTTGATGCGGTCCTCGCCGACGTCGTCTCCGGCTACGTCTCTCTGGAAAGCGCCGAGCGCGATTACGGGGTCGTCATCCGCTACCTCGGCAGTCCGGACCAGTTGGTCAGGCTGTCAGAGCATTACGCGGTCGATGAGGAGGCGACGGCGCGGCTCAGAACACGTTGAGGAGTCGAGACGTCAAGATATGATGGAGGCCACTACTTCGTACTGAGGATCATCCTTAGGCGGTTGACATATACTTGACCGCAGCGTGTATACTTGCGTCCTAAGGACGCAAGTATACACGTAGGAGCAGAAAACAATCGTCCAAAAGACCGCTTCCTTCGCTCTTCTTGAGCAACTCGCAGACGAACACCGACGGGTTCTCGCAGAGTGGCGTGCCTTGATTCTTATTCGCCGCGCCACATTCGAGCTCGCGTCATCTGAGCGACGCTGGTCACAACTCCCCCATGAACCAGCCGACCTCTACCCGTTGTTTCGGCAAATGCGGCAGCGCGGAGAAATCAAACCGATCCGTGGCCTCCACCATTTCTACGAAGTGACCGTACCTTATGCTCGTAGCGGACATATAGAAGAGGAAGAGGTCCTCATGGAGGCTCACCCCTATGCAGCAGTGAGCTACCTCTCGGCGCTCGTCTTCCATGGCCTGACGGACGAACTACCAAAGGGAATCAACGCCATGGTCCCCTTAGATGGGACCGGGGATTTGCTTCCCCTTGGAACCGAGCCTCGGGATTGGGAAGGACTGTCTCTTGTACGAGGACGGACGCCTGAGCGCATCCTCGGTCGTCCCGTGACCTGGCACCATATCAAGCCAGAGCGGTTCTTTGGTTTAGGCGTGTATCAGCCAAGCGGGTATCCCATTCGGGTCACCACGCCAGAACGATCGCTCCTCGATGGCCTGCAAGCACCGAAGCTCTCAGGTGGGATCGAGAATGTTCTTCGGGCATGGGTGCTCGCCCGCGACACGCTCGACCTTAACCTACTCATCCACTATGTCGATCGCTTCAACGTTGCACTACTCAGGCAGCGCACTGGGTTCATCTTGGAAGAGCTCGGACTGTCCCATCCCCGTATTGAGGAGTGGCAAGGCATGGCACGCCGTGGCGGATCAAGCAAGCTGGTGGGCGCCAATCCCTACTCCTCGCACTACAGTGAGCGCTGGAATCTCTCGCTCAACGCGTCGATCGCAGCTCTCCACGATGGGAGTCCGTGACACCAACGTATCCGACCTCGTTCGATAACATCGGCCCATGGGCCGAAACGGCCGGCGTGCCGATCGAAGAGGCGCGGGTTCGGTTTGCCCAGTATGCCGTGCTGCGCAGCATCGCCGGTGTCCGCCCGCTCCGAGAAGGGCTCGTCTTCAAAGGAGGCAACGCGCTCGACTTCGTCTGGCAGCCGAACCGAAGCACTGTCGACCTTGACTTTTCAGTCGACCACGCGAGTAGCCTGGCGACTCCGGATGCCGAGACGATTCGGCGTCATCTTGAACGAGGACTCCCCGTCGCGACCACCCGCTTGGGCGTTGTGTTGGCGGTCCACCGGGTTCAGCAAAACCCGCGGGGCACAGAAAAGCACTTCATCACGTTCGAGGCCCGAATTGGGTATGCGCTCCCTGATGAGTTTCGCCTCCGCCAGCGCATCGAACAAGGCGAACCGAGTCCACACGTGATCAAGCTCGATATCAGCCTCAATGAGCCAATCGGTGCTGCAGTCATGATCACGATGAGTCCGGAACTCCAACTGCGCGTTGCCACGATAGAGGACATCGTTGCCGAGAAGCTCCGCGCCCTCTTGCAGCAGCCCATCCGGAACCGCCAACGTCGGCAGGACTTGCTCGACATCGCCGTGATCCTCCGCGAGAACACGCAGTTCGATCGCAACCTCGTCACCAGGTTCTTATTGGAGAAGGCGGCCGCGCGCCATGTTCCTGTCACGCGCCGGGCGTTCCGCAGCCCCGGGGTCGTCGACCGAGCCAGCCAAGGTTACGCCGAACTTGCGGTAACCACACGCGTGCTGTTCGTGCCCCTCGACGAGGCGCTCGTGTTGCTGAGTACGCTCGTGGACGAACTCGACATTCCCGATTGAGCCATGGGCGGGTTTCTTACACAATTTGTACCCAATTCTTACAAGCACTCGCTACGATCGAAGGATGCGACGGATTAACAAAATCATCCTGGTCGGCAGCGCGAGCGTCGCCGCCAAATTGCGGTACACCCGGAACGGGAAACCTGTCTCCAATATTCGGCTCGTAACGAATCGACAGGTCAAGGGTGAGGAAGAAACCTAGTTCCACTCGCATCGTCTGCTGAGTTCGCCCAACCGAAACAACCGCTGCCGCAGTCCTTGTCGCCATCGTCTCCAGGTTTGTCTCTATGGAAGTCGCTTCGCACCACTATGGCGTGATGAAATGTCTCGGCAGCCCGGACCAGTTGGTCAGGCTGTCAGAGCATTACGTGGTGGATAAGGAGGCGACGGCGCGGCTGAGAACGAGTCAAGGAGAAGAAGAAGCGAGATGAGAACGGTAATGTCCTGGTACCGGGTGCGGGCCTCCGGCATCACTATCAAGCAGAGTTAACGATCGGAACGCCGCGTGCATCCTTGACCCGTTGCCGGACTATGATGGCCGCAGCGTCCGGCACGAGGAGCCCGCGCCGTTGTCCCCATTGCTCGGCATATCCCGGAGGTCGCATGCAGCCATGGTCCCGGCCCCTGCAGGGGCGTCTCGAGGAGCACGTTGTCGTCAGCGAAGCGCTGCGGGGCAATCCCCTCGGCGACCCCCACGAGCGGCCACTCTGGGTCTACGTACCACCCGCGTATGACGACGAGCCGGGACGGCGCTACCCGACGCTCTACCAGATCCAGGGACTGACTGGCCAGCTCGACATGTGGCGCAACCGGCCCGCCTTCCGACCCACGGTCCCGGAGCTGGTCGACGAGCTCTTTGCCACCGGCGGTGCTCCTCCCTGTCTTGTCGTCTGGGTCGATGCCTGGACCTCCCTCGGGGGCAGCCAGTTTCTCGACTCGCCCGGCACGGGCCGCTACCACACCTATCTCTGTGACGAGGTCGTGCCCTGGGTCGACGCCCACTATCGGACGCTGGCGGCCCCGGCCCACCGCGGGATCGCCGGCAAGTCCAGCGGCGGCTACGGCGCGATGGTGACGCCGATGCTGCGGCCGGACCTGTTTGGCGGCTTGGCGACGCATGCGGGCGACGCCCTCTTCGAGGTCTGCTACCTGCCAGACTTCCGCGCCTCGGTGCGGGCGTTGCGCGACCAGTACGGGGGCTCCTTCGATGCCTTCTGGGCTGACTTCCGTAGCCGCCCGGCCTTCACCAGGGAGAGCGATGGGTTGCTCCTCAACGACTGGTGTATGGCGGCCTGCTACTCGACTGACCCGGACGGGACGGTACGACTGCCGTATGACTCCACGACGGGGATGTTGGTGCCGGAGGTCTGGGAGCGGTGGCTGAGCTGGGACCCGGTTCGGATGGTCCCCCGCTATGCCGACGCGCTGTGCGGCTTGCAGGCGATCTACATCGACGCCGGCACGCGCGACGAGGCGTACCTCGATCTCGGCGCTGAGGCCTTCCGCCAGGCCCTCGTCACCATCGGGGTTACAGATGTGCGCTTCGAGCTGTTCGAGGCGGGTCACTTCGGGATCGAGTACCGCTACCCTCTCGGGCTGCAGCACCTTGCCCAGCGCCTGACGCCGTGAGGGCGGGTTGGTCGGCGAGTCGGTGCCGCTGGTCATCGTGAAGAATAGAATCCACGTCTCGGCAGCACCGCCCCGTAATCACCTCGCTGTCCGCCGGGATGGGTGCCAGGCTTACGTGGTCATGCCAACCTCGAGTTTGCCTAAGCAAGAGAACGGAGAACCAGCATGGTCACTACTACGGCGCGGCAGTGGTATAGCTCGGCAGCTTAGACGAGTTGGTCCGACTACTACAGCACTACGTGGTGGATCAGGCGGTAACCAGAGGATCTTCACGATTCGGCTTGACGGCGCAGGATGCTGGAGCCATAAAGAGGCGCCTGGATCGTTGATAGCAGTTCTAGGTGCTGCCGGGTGGGTGTCCTATGGACACGAGAGCAGACACGCCAAGGGCCGGAAATGACGTGCTTATCCGCCCGTTGCGAGCGGCCGACATCCCTGCCGCCGATAGGGTCCGGCGCCTCGCCTTCGGTACCTTCCTCGGGTTGCCTGATCCCCTGAGCTTTCGCGGCGATGCCAGTCCAGTGCGAACCCGCTACCTGGCCGATCCGTCCGCAAGCTTTGCCGCCGAGGTGGACGGCGAGCTGGTCGGGACCAACTTCGCGGTCAACTGGGGTAGCGTCGGGTTTTTCGGGCCGCTCTCGGTTCACCCGGACTTCTGGGGACGGGGCATCGCCCAGCGCCTGGTCGAGGTTGCCCTCGAGGCATTCGCGCGCTGGGAAACTCAGCATGTCGGCCTGTTCACCTTCTCCCATAGTGCACAGCACATCCTGCTCTACCAAAAGTTCGGCTTCTGGCCTCGCTTCCTTACCCCGATCATGGCCAAACCTGTTGGTCCAGCCAGCCCGGAGGCCATGTGGTCAACCTACTCGGCCTTGTCAGAAGCTGAGCAGCGGGACTGCCTAGTGGACTGCCGCGAGTTGACCGATGCCTGGCATGGCGGCCTTGACCTCAGCCTGGAGATCAACGCGACGGAGCAGCACCACTTCGGCGAGACGCTGCTGCTCCGGGACGGCAACGAACTGATTGGCTTCGCCGTCTGCCACTGTGGCGCGGAGACCGAGGCGGGCAGTGGCCAGTGCTACGTCAAGTTTGGGGCGGTGCGATCCGGTCCCGATGCGGAGGCAGTATTCACCCGGTTGCTCGCGGCCTGCGAAGCGCTCGCGGTGGAACGAGGCATGTCGCGTCTGGTGGCCGGGGTCAACACGGCCCGCCGTGAGGCGTATCGCGCGATGTTGGCGGGCGGGTTTCGCACCGACGTGCAGGGTCTGGCGATGGACCGGCCAGACGAGGCCGGCTACAACCGGCCCGGCGTCTACATCATCGACGACTGGCGATAGCCGCGGTGTCTGGACAGGGAGGCGTGATGCCGACGGCGGAGGATGTGGCTGTGGTGCGCCGCTTGTATGCGGCGGTGGTGGCTCGTGACCTGGCCGCGGTCGGGGAGTGCTTTGACGAGGAGGCCGTCTGGCACCTGCCTGGGACCAATGCCCTTTCTGGCACGCATCGCGGCTGGCCGGCGATTCGGGACAGTCTCCTGGCCAGGCAGGGGCCGCTCAGTGGCGGCACGTTCCGCGCGCAGTTGCTCGATCTGGCCGTGGGGGACCAGTTCATCGTCGCCATCGTCCATGCCACCGCTGAGCGAGCTGGTCATCGGCTGGACCAGACGGTCTGCCAGCTCATGCGAGTCCAAAATGGAAAGATCGTCGAAGTGCGCGGCCACTACGCGGACGAATCGGCACTAAACGCATTCTGGGGACCGGCACCCGGCGTGGAATAGAGATCAACGGGAGCTGTTTCCGGCCCGGGGACACAGCGAGATCCTAGCCGGGAACCCGCGAGGATTCGGGGCTCCTGAACGTGCGCAACGCCTCCCCTTCGACCAGCAGTGATGTGAGGGTGCCGAGGGCGAGTGCCCAGAACGCCGCGCCCAGCCCAAAGAGCGAGAGCGTCGAGGAAGCGACGGCGAAGGCGACCAGCGGACCGAGGCGGAGTGGCCCCTTGATGACCTGCTCCATGGCCTGACTCAAGACCCCGATCAGGGCGAGCCCGGCCACGGCCAGCAGCAGTGGTAACGGAAGGAGGTCCGGGAGCTCCGCCGCCACACCGGCTCCCAGGGCAATGAGCAGGAAGCCAGCGGCGCCCGCATAGGCGGCCCAGGGCCGGACCGATCGCTCCCCAGCCTCCGGTCCAGCGGTCAACGGCGTCACCAATGCTCCCATGCAGATCGGGCACGGCCCGAACACCGAGGCCACCGCGGTGGCAACCCCGGTCGTGACCTCGATCGCCCGCGTCGGTGGGGCGTAGGCCTCGCTGCGGAGATAGGCGACCGCGGTGAGGTTGGAGTGCAGAGCGACTAACGGCACAGCAACAGGAACAACGGTGAGGACTGCCGCCGGAGTGAACGAAGGTGTAGCGTGAGCGAGGGCAGGCCAGGTCCACCCGGCAGCAAGCCCATGGAGCCGCCCTGTGACCGCAGCGAGCGCCACCCCCACCACGAGTGCCGGCAGAATCGGGGGCACGCGCGGTGGGAAGGCGCGCCGCCCAACGAGGTAAGCGGCAAGCGCCGCGCCGACCAGGAGTGCTTCGGTTTGCAGGGCTTCAAACGTCCCCACGACAAATGGCAGGACATTCCCGGCGACCACCCCGAAGACCACCGGGGTCGGGACGAACGCCGCGAGACGCGGGGTGAGGCCGAGCGCGCCAAGGGCGGCGATGACCAGACCGGCAACGATCATGGCTCCCAGGAGGTCCGTGTACGGCATGGTCTGGCTGAACGAGGCGACCAAGGCGACGACGGCAGTGTGCCAGGCCACGAGTAGCGGCTGACGATAGACCAGGGTCAGGACAATCGACGCTAGACCCGGGATCGCGTAAAGCGCAAAAATCCAGGTGCTGGTCTGGCGCGAGGAGAGTTCAAAGGACTGCGCCGTTGCGAGCGGTAAGGAAACCGCTGCCGCAGAGAAGATCGTGATCGGGATGGACGCCGCCAGGGGCTGGGCCAGCCGAGCCACGTTACGGTCGATGGAAGGGGTGAGAGTGAAACCCATGACCTTGTCGCAACCGATGCGAGATCCAGACCGCACGCGGCATCATACATGGCACACGGAGCGTGTCCGCGGGTCGCGTCCAGTCGCCTTCTCCGAGCTGCCGGCGGAGCGATGATATGACCCAACTGCGCGACGCCTGCGCCCGCTACCATCGCAGTCGCTAGCTCGAATAAGCAAAAGAACGGAGAACCAGCATGGTGACCTCGTCGGTGCAGCAGGGAGTTCGAACGACGCCGGTCGTGGGTTGGGGGATCGAGCAGCCGGAATACGACGCGCGGGTGGCGCGCGTGCGGGGGGAGCTGGAGCGGCGGGATCTGAGTGGTCTGGTCCTGTTCCATCCGATCCGGATGGCGTATCTCTCCGGATTCTTCCACTACAGCACCGAGCGACCGATGGCGATCGTCGTCGCGCCGGACGGCGGTCTGGCGGCGCTGGTGCCGCACCTGGAACAGGACCACATCGCGGCGATCCCGGGTGTCGAGCGGGTCATGGTCTACCCCGAGTACCCGACCGGCGGCGCGAAGCATCCGCTCCTCTACCTCGTCGACCTGTTGGCGGAGATGGGGCTGAACGCCAGGGGGACGCGGCTTGGCTATGACTCGAACGGCTACCTCGATATCAATGGTTACGACGGTCCCCTGCTGACGGAGATCGTGGCGGATGGTGTCGAAACGCTCCCGGCGCGCGATATCGTCGATCTGCTGCGCGCGGTCAAGAGCGAGGCGGAGCTGGCGTTCATCAAGGAGAGCTGCGTCTGGGGCAACCTGGCGCATCGCCTGATGCAGGAGAAGCTGGTCCTCGGGCGTAATGCGATGGAGATCGGGATCGAAGCTTCCGCCGAGGCCAGCCGGACGATGATCGCCGCTCTGGGTCCGACGTACCGGCCGTTGACGGCGGGTTTCGGCACGCCGGTCATGGTGGTCTTCAGCGCCGGGGCCAACACGGTGCAGCCGCACGGCCTCCTGCAGACCAGAGGGCTGCAACGGGGCGATGTGCTCGTCACCGGAGCCGGGGCGGACGTTGGGGGCTATAACTCGGAGCTGGAGCGGACGATGATCATTGGCGAGCCGACGCCGGAGTTCGAGCAGTACTTCGATCGCATGCTCCAACTCCAGCAAACCGCGTTCGATGCCATCCGGCCGGGTCGCACGCTGGCTGAGGTCGAAACCGAGGTCAGCGCCGCCTTCGTCGACCTGGGCGTGGCGGAGTTTCAACGCCACCACACGGGTCACGGCATTGGCCTCGAGGGCCACGAGTGGCCATTCATCGACAAGGGCAGCGACGACGTCATCGAGGAGATGATGGTCCTGACCATCGAGCCCGGGCTTTACGTGTCCGGTCTGGCGGGGTTCCGTCATTCCGACACCGTGGTGGTCCGCTCCGACGGTGTCGAGCGCCTGACCTATTATCCGCGGGATCTGCAGAGCATGATCGTCGAGCCCTAGCGGGTGCTCCCTCTTCTACTTCACCACCCGCCAAGCGCAGTGACGCCCCTTGAGCGGAGCTGTTCTCCTGATGAGGGGGGAGCGGGACTGTGCAAGCGATGTGCTCGAGCGTGCTCAGCCCTGTCCGAGCTTCAGCTTGCTGCCCTCTCGCTTCTATCCCGGTCTCGGGCAAGCGTGATGAAGTTGCGCAAGATGACAGCGCCGAGGGGATGGGCGTCATCGTAGCGTTCCGGATGGAACTGCACACCGAAGACCGGCCGATCGAGGCGCTCAATCGCCTGGATCGCCGACCACGGCGAGCTGGCACGAACAGCGAAACCGGGCGGTACATCTTCGAGCTGCCAATAATGTGAGTGGAAGAAGTCTGCCGTCGCGTCCATACCGTGAAACAGCGGGCAACGCACGTCCAGCTGGACGGTCAGGAAGCCACGCTGCTTGCGCTGTCCGGGTGCGAACCGGGGATCGGGATCGATCTCGCCGTGTTGCAGCGGACCTAGCGGCCCCCACTGCACGCGATGAGCGGAGCCGATGAGTTGGTGTCCCGCACAGATCCCCAGCATAGGCGCCGGCGCGGAGCGGATGACCTCCAGCAGGCCGGCCAATTCCCCAAAATCGAATTCACTCCAATCGGTGGTATTGCCGCCGATGATGATCGCCGCCGGCCGTGACTGCGCGATCCGTGCAGGTGAAACCTCAGCGAATCCCAGGAGTTCCGCCGGTGCCCCGGCGACTCTCCCGAGACGGTCTGTCGTCTCCACAAGCCGTGCCTGGTGACGCGCGCCGGCCTCGGGATGGTCACGCACCCGCTGGTGCTCAGTGTCGACGTACACCACGCGCATCGCGGTTGTCATGTCGTGATCAGGATCGGCCCCGCCGTCTCAACCGTTCCGAACCGGTAAAAGGCTGCCGCCAATTGCAAGGAGACCTCGCACCCGAATCGCTCGTGTCTGCGGGACGTCTGCAACCTGCTCCAACCGGTAACACGCGATCTCGCTCGCGATTACTGGTGCAAAGCCTCGATAGGCGTGATCACGGGGGAATCACACCGATGCGTCTGCCTTACCCCCACTCCGTCCTCTTGATGAATGCCCGCGCAGTCCGCAGCTGTACCCCAGGGGTGCTTTCTCCAAAATGCAATGCACATCATTCCCTCGAATGTCTGAATCATTCGAATCACTTGATCTCGTGCAGATGAACGATGCCGTGGGAGATTCACCGGGCAGCGGGGCCTCCTGGGTTCGAGCTTTCCGGCTGTCCGGAGTCCGTCGTAACGATCAAAATTGCTTGTTCCAAGGCGTCCGATGAGCGCCAGACCATTTGCCTAAACCACCCTCTTGACACTCCAGAGGGCCGACCATAGACTCCAAACCGTCGCTTGCGCACAAAGGAAAGAAACAGATGCTTCATGCCTCGGGCTCTGACGTCGTTGCACGCTTGGCGGTTGCGCAGCCGTCCCTCACGCCCAAAATGGCACGGCTGGCGGCATTCGTGGCTGACAACTACGTGCAGGTGGCGTTCATGAACACGCGCGAGCTGGCCGCCGCGGCGGGCGTCAGCCCGGCCACCGTGGTCCGCTTTCCGGCGCTGCTCGGCTACCGAAGCTTCGACGAATTCCGCTCCCGCATCCAGGACCGCGTCAATTTCGACCTGACCGGAGTCGCGCGCTTACGGCAATCCGCGCAGGTCAATCGCTCGCCGGCGGCCCTGCTCCGTCGCATCATCGACGCCGACTGCGACAGCCTGCACGGGCTGGCGCAGACCTTCTCCGAGCCGCAGATCGAGCGGTTTGTCAACACCCTGCTCGGGGCGGAGCGCGTAACCATCGCCGGCTTCCGCTACGTCAGCCCACTGGCGATCTTCTTCGAGTATTCGCTCGCCAAGATCAGAGCGAATGTGCAGTCGTACACCCATGCTGATTCGTCGCTGTTCGACCGCGTACGCCTGATGGATGCTGGAGACGTGCTGATCGTGATCGCCTTCGCACGCTACCCAGCCGACCTGGTGACGCTCGCGCGGTATGCCCACCGATGCGGAGTGCGGCTCCTCGCCATCACCGATAGCCCCCTGTCGCCGGTGCTGCCCCTCGCCGAAGTGGCGCTCTTCGCCAAGGTGAACATGCTCGATTTCGTCGGATCGCTGGCCGCGCCCGCTGCCCTGATCAACTGCATCGTCGCGGATCTCGGCCTGCGGCTGGGAGAGCGGGCCGTGGCCCGCCTGCAAGCCCTGGAAGCCGCGGCCAGCGAGGCCGGCATCTATGTCTCGGCCGGGGGTCAGCCGGTGCGCGCGGAAGGGACGTTGCTGGCCTGGGACGACGGTCGGTCAGATGGCCCATCGCCGGTGCCGGGAGTGCGGCGATGATCGCACTCGAACACGTTTGCAAGGTATTCACGTCCGGCGGGCAGGAAATCCGGGCGGTCGACGACGTCAGCATCGACGTCGGGGCGGGCGAGCTCGTCGTGCTGATCGGTCCATCCGGCTCCGGCAAGACGACGACGATGCGCATGATCAACCGCCTGGAGACGTTGACCTCCGGACGGATCGTGGTGAATGGCCGCGACGTGCGTGAGCTGAATGACGTGGAGCTGCGGCGCGGCATCGGCTACGTCATCCAGCAGGGCGGGCTGTTCCCTCATTTCACCGTCGCCGACAACGTCGCCGTGGTGCCCCGGCTGCTCGGTTGGTCTCGCGAAAACGGCGCCAGCGGGCGTGCGAGCTGCTGGCCCTTGTCGGCCTGCCCCCGGAGCAGTTCGCCGACCGGTATCCACGTCAGTTGTCCGGCGGTCAGCAGCAGCGCGTCGGAGTGGCGCGCGCCCTGGCCGCCGATCCGCCCATCGTGCTCATGGACGAGCCGTTCGGCGCGGTCGATCCCATCACCCGCAAGCAGCTGCAGCGGGAGCTGCGCCGCATTCAGGCAGAGGTGCAGAAGACCATCGTCTTTGTCACCCACGACATCGCCGAGGCCTTCCTGCTCGGCGACCGCATCGTGCTGATGGCCGCGGGACGCGTGGTTCAGAATAGCGCGCCAGCCGAACTGCTGCGCCACCCGGCCGATCCCTTCGTCACCTCATTCATCGGGGAGGACCGCGGGCTGCGCTCCTTGCAGTTCACCTCGCTGGCCGAGCTCGCCGCGCCGCCGCCGGCTGACGTGCGGCCGAACGGTCTGGTTCTCCCTGGCACGCTCTCGATTCTGGATGCCGGGCGGGAGCTGGGGCTCCACGGTGACGTGGCCGGGGAGGGATTCTGGATCGGCGACGACGCCGGGCAACCGACCGGCTACCTCACCTATCAGCAGTTTGCGGTGGTGCTGGGCGAAACGATCGGCGCCACCGACGGGCCCCCGGCGAAAGGGAGGCAGATGGCCTACCTGCGTGACAACCCGGACCGCGTGCTGGAGCTGACCAAGCAACACGTCCAGCTCGTCGCGGTCAGCATTCTGGTCGCTATGCTGATCGGCATTCCGCTCGGGATCCTGGTTACACGGCTGCGCTGGCTGGAGGGCCCGGTCATTGGCATCACCGGAGTGCTGTATACGCTTCCCAGCCTGGCGCTCTTTGCCATCTTGATCCCCTATACCGGACTTGGCCGCACGACCGTCATCGTCGCCCTCATCCTCTACTCATTACTCGCCATCGTCCGTAACACAGTCGCCGGGATCGATGACGTACCGCCCGCGACCATTGACGCCGCGCGCGGCATGGGGATGACCGGCACGCAGCGGCTCGTGATGGTGGAGTTGCCATTGGCGCTCCCCGTCATCCTCGCCGGAGTGCGGTTGGCGACCGTCGCCGCGGTTGGGATCGCCACCGTCGGCGCACTGCTGGGGGCAGGCGGCCTGGGCCGTCTGATCTTCGACGGCATTCGGAGCATCAGCACCCCGCATGGGGTCGACCGCGTCGTCGCCGGCGCCCTGGTGGCTTCCGTTCTCGCGCTGACGGCCGACTGGGGCCTGGCGCGGCTTGGGAACACTCTGCGGCGTGATGTTGGGCAGAGTGCCGGGAGGGGTTGAGAAAGCCCATGCTCGACGATCTGGGGCAGATGTTTGCTTACATCGATCAGCACCGGGACGACTTCCTGGAACTGCTCGTACAGCACATCCAGCTGACTCTCCTCTCGGTCGTGATCGCGGTGCTCATTGCGGTGCCCCTGGCGATCCTGGCGAGCCGCTTCCACTTGGTGGCCAAGCCGATGATCTGGTTGGCCGCGATCGGCCAGACGATACCGAGCCTGGCGATCCTCGCCCTGACGCTACCGTTCCTGGGCATCGGTTTTCGACCTGCACTCTTCGCGCTGACCATTCGGGCTATCTTGCCGATCTTTCTCAATACCTACGTCGGCATCCGCGGCGCCGACCGCGCGATCGTCGATGCCGCCCGCGGGATGGGTACCAATAATGCCCAGATGTTGCTTATGGTCGAGCTCCCGCTCGCCAGCCCCGTAATCTTTGCCGGTATCCAGACTGCTCTCGTCCAGAACATTGGCCTGGCGACGCTGGCGGCGTTCATTGGCGGCGGTGGGCTGGGTGATCTGATCTTGCAAGGGTTGGCGATGGTCGACACGCCGGTCCTGCTGGCCGGAGCGATTCCGGTCGCTCTGCTGGCGGTGATCGCGGAGATCAGCATGGGGCGCTTACGTCGGTTGGCGGTGCCCGATGGCTTGCAGATTGAACCTCAGTAGGGCCCGTTTGATGCGGCCAGAGGAGTTCAGGGTGGACGGAGGTGCGATGGGGAAAGTCGTAAACCATTGCCGAGATGGTCGGCGCTCGTGATGTAGACAGTGGAGGATGGCTTTCATGGATCGATTGAACGGCGAATTGCTCGCGCGCGGTCTACACCGACGCTCGTTGCTCTCCCTGGCCATTGCCGGGGGGGTGCTGTCCAGGATGGGCGTGCGGGTGGCAGCGGCGCAGGATAAGCCGACGGTCAAGATCGGCTCGAAGGACTTTACCGAGCAAGTCCTCATCAACGAGATGCTGGCCCAATTGCTCGAGGATGCGGGCTACCCGGTGGAGCGGCAGCTCAACCTGGGCGGGTCCGCGATCGTGCATCAGGCGCTGGTCAACGGCGATATCGACACGTACATCGAATACACGGGGACCGGCCTGCTGGCGATCCTCAAATTGACGCTCGATGACGCCAGTACCCCCACGGCCGGCGCGGCTGCCACGCCGATGGCGGGCGTGGATCCCGTCTACGACACCGTCAAGCGCGAGTACAAGGACCAGTTCAATCTGGTCTGGCTTGATCCGCTGGGCTTCAACAACACCTACACCCTGGCCTTGACCCAGGAAAAGGCCCAGGAACTCGGCGTCACCAAGATCTCTGATCTGATCGGGAAGGCGAACGACCTGACGTTCGGCGGCACACAGGAGTTCCTCACCCGGCCCGATGGCCTGCCGGGGCTGACCGCGGCCTACGAAGGTCTAGAGTTTGGCGACGAAAAGGGCTTCGATCCCGGGCTTGTCTACCAGGCGGTCGATTCCGGGGACGTGGACGTCATCTCCGCCTTCGCGACCGACGGGCGCATCCCGGCGCTGGGGCTCGTCACGCTCGAGGACGATCTCGGCTTCTTCCCGCCCTACTTTGCCGCGCCGGTAGTACGGCAGGAACTGCTGGACCAGGATCCGGCGGTCGCCGAGGTCATCAACACGCTGGCGGGCAAGATCGATGACCAGACGATGGCCGGTCTCAACAGCCAGATCGACGTGGAGGGGATGGAGCCGGAGGACGTGGCCCGCGCCTTCCTTCAGGAGCAGGGCCTGATCGCCCAGTAGCGCAACGGGATTCAGCGATGTGGAGCACGTTCTCACTCTGACCGCTGCTGGCGATTATCGGCCGACCGGCGGACATGGCGAGAGCGTTCTCCGTCCACATTCAGGCGTTTCCTGCGTGGAGGCGAGCAAAGATAGGACGACATGCGACAAGCGTACGATGTGATCGTCATTGGCTGCGGCGGGCTCGGCAGCGCCGCGGCCTACTGGTTGGCGCGGCGGGCGGGGGCCGGGGTCCTCGCCCTCGAGCAGTTCCGGCTCGGGCACGATCGCGGCAGCTCGCAGGACCATTCCCGGATCATCCGCCGCTCATACCACGATCCGCACTACGTCGCTCTCGCCGCGCCCGCCTACGAGCTCTGGCATCAGCTCGAGGCCGAGTCAGGCGTTCAGATGGTCGTCAAGACCGGCGGTTTGGACCTGGAGCTGACCGGGACGACAGGCATAAAGGACCTGAGTCATTGCGCTGCGGCGATGACGGAGCAGGGCATCGCTCATGAGGAGCTGAGCGGGCGGGAAATCATGGAGCGGTGGCCCCAGTTCCACCTCCCGGATGAGGCGCGCGGGTTGTATCAGGCGGACAGCGGGTTGGTGGACGCTGGCAAGGCCAATGCGGTTCACGTCGCGCTGGCGCGCCTCCACGGGGCGACCATCCGCGATCAACTCCCGGTGCGCGCCCTGCGGCCGGTACGCGATGCGGTGGAGGTCGAGACTGACGAGGGCGTGTTTGCTGCCGGTCACGTGGTGCTGGCGTGCGGGGCCTGGACCAATACGCTCCTGGAAAGTCTCAGTATCCATTGGCCGCTCACCGTGACGCAGGAGCAAGTCACGTACTTCGCCACGCCCTACATTCGCGACTTCACCCCCGACCGCTTCCCGATCTGGATCTGGCGGGCGCAAGAGGAGTTTTACGGATTCCCTGTCTATGGCGAAGTGGCGACCAAGGCCGGCCAGGATGTCGGCGGTGATGAGGTGACAGCCGAGACGCGCACGTTCGAGCCGAATGCGCGCACTCACGGGCGGCTCGTCCGCTTTCTGGAGGAGCGCATTCCCCACTTCCTCGGTCCTGAGCTGTATACGAAGACGTGTCTCTACACCATGCCGCCGGATCGTCACTTCGTCATCGACAGGGTGCCGGGTCACCCGCAAATATCCGTCGTTGTCGACGGCGGTCACGCCTTCAAGTTTGCCACCCTCATCGGCCGCATCTTGAGTCAGCTAGCCCTCGACGGGCGGACCGATTATCCGATCGAACCGTTCCGAGCGGATCGCCCAGCGCTCACCGACCCGATGTTTCAGCCGATCTTCCGCAACGAAGCGGTGCTCAGCCGATGAGTTTTCATGCCGGCGCCGGATTGTCCGGCATCTCGTGAATCGAAGGAGATCGTACGTGAGTGATACCGCGACCGAGCCCGGACTCGGCCTCCTGGACCGGCTCGAAACTGGTTCGGTCATCTGCGCCGAGGGATACCTCTTCGAGTTCGAGCGACGCGGGTACCTCCAGGCCGGGGCCTTCACTCCTGAGGTCGTGCTGGAGCATCCGGACCTCGTCGCTCAACTCCACCGCGAGTTCGTCCATGCCGGCTCGGACGTCGTCGAGGCATTTACCTACTACGCGCACCGGGAAAAACTGCGACTCATCGGGAAGGAGCATCTGCTCGAAGCGATGAATCGCCAGGCCCTGGCCACCGCCGAGATGGTCGCTCGCGAGCATGGCGCGCTCTTCGCCGGTAACGTCTGCAATACCAATGTCTTCACCGGAGACGAAGCATCGAAACGGACCGCGCGCGCCATGTTCGAGGAGCAGGTCGGCTGGGCAGTGGAAGCGGGGGTGGACTACGTCATTGGTGAGACCTTCTCCTGGGGCGAGGAGGCACTGGTTGCGCTCGACGTGATCAAGCGGGCCGGTAAGCCCGCGGTCATCACGCTGGCCATGCACCAGGAACCAGTGACGCGCGACGGGTGGTCTCCAGAGGACGCGTGTTCTCGCCTGGAGGAAGCAGGGGCGGACGTCGTCGGTCTCAACTGCATCCGCGGACCGCGGACGATGATGCCGATGCTCAAAGCTATCCGAGCGCGGGTCAAGGGGCACGTGGCGGCGCTACCGGTGCCCTACCGGACTCACGATGACGAGCCAACATTCCAGTCGCTGCGTGATCCCGAATATCCGTCGAATCCAACGGGCCGACCATTTCCCACGGCACTGGATCCGTTCATGTGTACCCGCTACGAGATCGCCGACTTCGCGCGGGACGCCTCCGCTCTCGGGATTCGCTACCTCGGGGTGTGCTGCGGCGCGGGTCCGCACCACATTCGGAGCATGGCTGAGGCGCTTGGCCGCACACCGCCGGCCAGCCGCTACACCGCTGACATGTCCAAGCACGCCTTCCTGGGGACTGATCCGAGCCTCAAGCAGGAGAACCGAGCGTACGCGACGAACTTGTAGTCTGGGACAAGATCGTCGAGCCCTGAGCGGCCTGGGCATTCCCCACCGGATCGCCGTCCGTACGTGATGGCCCGACGGCAGACCCAAGCGTCATGCCACGGGTGTAGACTTCCCGCTCGATCCTCATCCTTCGTGTCGCGTCGTGCTACCCGGCCTTGCCAACGTCGCTCTTAGGAGTGGCCGAGCCAGGCCTCTCGAGAGGAGGATGCCGTGGTCCGTGCCTCGACCCTGCTGGCCTTATTCGCCGCCATCACCCTCATCGTGGGTCTCGGCGGGGCAGTGAACGCCCAGGGCACGCCCACCGGGGCCACGCCCATCCCGGACAACCTGGAGCCCCCGGCGGACTCCGTCCTGCTCTTCACGCTCGAGGCTCGTGGCGTCCAGATCTACGTCTGTGAGGCCGACTCCAACGACGCCACTTCGTTCGTCTGGACCTTCCAGGCGCCGGAGGCCGAGCTGCTCAACGAGCGCGGCGACGTCGTGGGGAGCCATTTCGCCGGTCCGACCTGGCAGGGCCAGGACGGCAGTGCGGTCATTGGCTCAGTGCTCGAGCGCGCCGCTGCGCTGGATGCGGGAGCGATCCCCTGGCTCCTGCTTGAAGCAAAGGATCACGCGGGCAGCGGAGCTTTCTCGACGATCACGCACATCCAACGACTCGACACCGTCGGCGGAGTCGCCCCGACCGACGGCTGCGACGAGGCTCATGCCGGTGAGGAAGTGCGTGCACCGTATGAGGCAACCTACGCCTTCTTCTATCCAGCCGCCATGACCGCTACACCTGGCACCGGTACGACAGCGGAACAGACCGGCTCCGTCACTATTCGGGTGTATGCGTGCCCGGCGGAGATGAACGAAGCCGCGGCACAGGGGCAGCTCGATCAGGCCGCGCTCCTGGCGAGTTGCACGCCCCTGGACACTCCGGAGCTGGCCCCGACATTGAGCATGCTTCCAGATGGTGAGCAACCAATGGCAGGGACAGCGACCGAGCCAGGCGTCTACGACTGGGATGGTTTGGCGTTCGGCGATTACGTGATCGGCGTCATTGGCGAGATGCCCGCGAACCTGGCCAGTCTACGGGTTACGGATGCCAGCGGAAATCCACTGCAGAATCCCGTACTCGGACTCGACGAGCTGTCACCGCACGTGGATTACTTCTACTTCTACTTCCTGGCCGAGGGGACTCCGGCTGCCTAGCGTGACGCGAAGTTCTTCGCCGGGACGTGGTCATTCCTCTGCAAGTGAAAGTCATCCGGCGCCACGCACTTCGTGCGGGTCGGGAACTGCTCCCGGCCCTCCCGGCGACGAATTCCGCATGGTGTGATTGTGCCCTGGTTATCAGCCCCGTATTTCTCAAGGTCGCGGCGTTGCCTTCAGGCACAATTTGCTCGTGTGGAAGACGAAATCGGGCGTTCCCCCGTTGGCTCGACCAAGAAGAGAGTCTTTCCGGACAGTCTCAGGCAAAGTCGTTTATGAGGCAGGTAGTGGCCAACACCAGATGGGACTCAATCGTCGCCGAGCGACTCGGCTTCATCGATGATGCGCTCCAGTGGTAGCGCGCGACCCGCGTCCCAAGCCGCATGAAAGGTCTCCTCAGCCAACTCGCTCCGGGTCGGCGGCGAGGTCCCGCTCGTAGTGTGTCCACTCTGCCGGCGCGAGCGGAACACCCAGGGTCTCACGCAGCGCCGCCACCGCCCCATACAACCGTGCCGCCAGCAGAAACTGCCCACGATCGCAGGCAATTGCCGCGAGTTCGGACACGGCCCTGACCATGATCTCCTTGTCTCCCAGTCGCGCGTTACTGGCTAGACTCTGGCGAATCAAGGCGATCGCGCGTGCGTCATCTCCTTGAGCGCGGGCGGCGCGCCCGAGTTGGATCAGTGCCCAGGCAACGCCCCACGCGTCGCCGCGGTCACGCCAAATGGCCAGCGCCTCTTCGCCCAACGTCTGGGCTTCCGCGGGATTGCCCTGGGCCACGGCGATGTCCCCAAGGCGGGTCAGTTCAATGGCCACCCCGTGCTGATAGCCTATCTCTCGTTCCAGTGTGAGCGATGCTTGGTGATATGCTCGCGCCTGCTCCAGCTCGCCGCGATCGAAAGCAGTGAACCCCAGCAAGAAAAGCGCCGAGGCCATCGTGTCGCGATCGCCGGCCGCACGAGCGACGCCAGTGCTTCCTCGCCCATCGCGACAGCGTCCCCGTAGGCGCCCTGAATGCGGGCGAAGTACCCCGCGTCGACCAGCGCCCGCGGGCGCAGGGCGGAGCGGTTCACCGGGATCGGGCAGCGCGAGCGCCCGCTCGAGCCAGAGCCGGCCCTGCTCGAGGTGACTGTGCATCCACCAAAAGCGCCAGCAGGCATGCGCTAGTTTCAGCGCGATTTCGACCTTCCCCTCCTCGGTTGCCCATGTCAGCGCGGCGCGCAGATTGTCATGGTCCGCTTCCAGGCGGTCGAGCGTTGCCGGACCATCGGGGCTGTGCAGCCGGTCCTGCACTGCTTCCAGAAGCGCCAGGTAGAATCCGGCATGAGCCTGGCGGATCGTCCCCGCCTCACCGCTGATCTCCAGGCGCTCCATGGCGTACTCGCGCACCGTCTCCAGCATGGCGAAGCGCGCCTCTCCAGTGTCGTCGGGCGCGGTCGGCTCCTGCAGCCGCAGCAAGCTTTGGTCGAATAGGGTCGCGAGGCCGTCCAGGACGGTTCCCGGCGCGCCGGACGCGCCCGCGCCACCTGTGGCGACCACCTCCGCCGCCTCGAACGTGAAACCGCCGGCGAAGACAGCCAGACGGCGGAACAAGGTTTGCTCCTGGGTGCTCAGGAGATCATGGCTCCAGGCGATCGTGTCGCGCATCGTGCGCTGACGATCCGGGGCGTCGCGGGGACCCTCGCTGAGAAGGGGTAGCCGCCGCTCCAGCCGGGTCAGCAGGGCTGCCGGGGGGAGGAGCTTGACGCGCACCGCGGCGAGCTCGAGCGCCAGCGGCAGCCCTTCCACCCGCCGACAGATCTCCGCCACCGGCGCCGCCGTCACCTCCGTCAGGGCGAACGCGGGTGCCGCCGCTTGGGCGCGCTCGACGAACAGGCGTACCGCCGCCACCTCTGCCACCCCTTCCGACGGCGTGCTTGATCCTGCCGCGGGCACCGCCAACGGTCCAACCGGCAGCTCGCGCTCTCCACGCAGCCGAAGGCGGGCGCGACTCGTTGCCAGGACGGTCAGGTCGGGACTTGCCGCCAGTAATCCACCGATAAGCGACATCGCTGGCAACACGTGCTCACAGTTGTCGAGGACGAGCAGCAATTGCCTGCTAGCCACGGCGCTCCTCAGCACGTCGACCAGTGGCTGCTCGCCACGCTCACGCACACCAAGTGCGCCGGCCACCTCGGCAGGAACGAGCGCCGGGTCACGCAGCGGGGCCAGTTCGACCCAGGTCACCCCGTCGCGAACGTCCCCCGCCATCTCGCCGGCAATTGCCAGCGCCAGCCGGGTCTTTCCCACCCCACCCGGCCCGGTGAGTGTCAGCAGCCGGGTTTCCGGCTGCCGCAGCAATGCGCAGATCGCAGCGACTTCCCGTTCGCGACCGACCAGCGGCGTCGGCGGGACAGGCGGAGCAGACAGGCGCAGCGGGACGGAGATCGGTCCTGAAAGCGCGCCCAGCTCCGGATGCGCCGCCATGACGAGTGCCGCCCGCGTTTCCCCGCTCAGCCCGAGGGCATCGGCCAGAAGACGCACGGTCTCGGCGCGGGGTGCGCGGCGGACACCCCGTTCCAGATCCTGCACGCCGCGAGCGCTCACCCCGGCCCGCTCTGCCAGCGCCTCCTGGCTGAGCCCTTCGGCGAGCCGAAAGCGGCGGAGGAGCGTTCCAAACGGCTCGGATGTCGAGTTTGCCATGACAGTGGTTTCGGTTCGCCAGCGACGGCCACCAGGCATCGGTTGCGAGTCCGCAGTGTAGCGCTTGGCGGCCATGGTGACTTGGTCGGTGTGCGATGCGTGCCCGAACGGTGTGCGCTGCGGGTGGTGGGGGCGGCTGGGCCAAGGCAGGATGCTGGAGTACCGAGCGTTTGATCGACGGCGATCCGCCACACAGTGGCGCCCGGGTTTGCGACGTGCTGACCTCCGGGTCGTAAGGAGGTGAGAGTTAGCAAAGCTTTCGATGAACGCCGCGCCTGACAGCGGCAAAACGGTCCAAGCAGAACCTGATCGTACAGACAGCGAAGGACAAGCGAAAGGAGCGCATCATGCGCCGTGTGATCACAGTGAGCTTGGTTCTTGTGTTGACCCTGATCGGCGTGGCGGTGAGCCAGCCCCGGCTGCTCGCCGCCGAGGAGACGACTCGCGCTCCTCTGGCAAGCCAGGATCTCAGCCTGGAGCAGGCCCAAGCGGTGGTGACCGCGGCCCTCGCCGCCGCCGAGGAGCAGGGCACGAAGATGGACATCGCCGTCGTGGATGCCGGTGGCAATCTCAAAGCCTTTGCCCGCATGGATGGCGCCTGGCTGGGTAGCATCGACATCGCCACCACCAAGGCGCGCACCGCCCGCTACTTCGATCTGCCCACCGAGGAGTTGGGCGCGCTCTCGCAGCCAGGCGGCCCGCTCTACGGCATCGAGGTCTCCAACGGCGGATTGATCACGTTTCCTGGCGGGCTGCCGCTGAAGGCGGAGGACGGAACGGTGATCGGCGCCATCGGCGTCTCCGGCTCGACGGTCGAGAACGACCGTGCCGTCGCGGCCGCCGGGGCTGGCAATGCTGGGCGGCCCGAACGTCGATTTGCTGAGCACGGTGCCGGCCTTCTTCGATGAGAAGTCGGGTGGGGGCGGAGCGCTCGGCGGCGTCGTCAACACGAAAAAGTAATCCTGAGCGGCGATCCCACCCGGCGTGGTCTTGCGACTGGTCTTGCGACTGACGCCGGGTGGGATTCGCACCGAGATCTGCGCCGGGTTGGCTGCCGCACGAGCCGAACCACTTGCGCTACACGATCTGGCGGCATCTCATCAAGTGCCGTTCTGGAGCAGCCGGGCTGAAGACGGTACTTCCGGGTAGGAGTGCTACGGCCAAAGTGGCCACCAGTTGGCACGATCCGTGCGAGGAGGCCAGCAGCCTGCACTGCCGGTCCCGACCGTCATCCTCAGTTCGCCTCTGGAAATGCCTCAGTAGTCTCTCAAAAGACCCTCAGTGAAAATCCTCAATATGACGTCGGGACCGCGCAGGCCACAGGCTGGATAGCACCAGAGCACGCAATTCACCGCTTCCTCGCCAGCGCAAGATGACTGGCGTCCGGCCCAGGTCCTTATCGAGGGCGGGGCAAAGGACGCGTCCTTTCCTCCCATCACTCCCTATGCGCTTCGTAGAGTGCCGGCTGATCGGCGCAGCGTCTCAGCAAGGGTCGTTTCTCAGATAGTTTCGAGCGCCTTTGCCAAAGGGACTGTCTGCGGCAGATTCAGGATTATTAAGGTGTCGTTCCCGCGCCTATCTCCTCGGCAATGGCGAGCGCCTCGGTGATGGCTTCCTCCAATGGTGCCATGCGGCCAGCCGGCCAGGCCTGCTCGAACGCCGCCGCCTCCAACGCGGCATGGGTGTCCTTCGCGATCTTCTCGGCATGGAGCCAACTTCTGATGTGCTCAATTCCAACTGATTCGCGCTCGGCCTCGATCGCGCCGAGTAACCGCGCCGCCCGCTCCGCTTGGCCGCGCACCAGCGCCACTCCCGCCAACCCAGCCATGGCGCCGAGGAGCGCCGGCGTATGGTGGAGAC
The DNA here is from genome assembly GCA_963724295.1 of uncultured Chloroflexia bacterium. GTDB lineage: Bacteria > Chloroflexota > Chloroflexia > Thermomicrobiales > UBA6265 > JACCXM01. The sequence goes on from CAVRUC010000011.1 coordinate 71,610, forward strand.
CCTTCGCGTCAGTGATTCCTTCCGCGAACAACCCCGCCGCGCGCGCAAGGTCGCCCTGGCGCAGCGCCGCGTGACCGCGAAGGATGATCACGAGCACTATCCACCAGTGCGGATCGGTCTGCCGCAGGCGCGTCAGGGCTTCTTCGAGCATCGGCACGCCCGCCTCGAGGTCGCCCTGCAAGACCAGTTTGTCCGCCAGTTGGGCCTTTGGATACCATGCGCCTGCGTCCCACCACACCGGGATGGTCGCGGCATAGGCGGCGGCCGCCTGCGCAATATCACCCCGGTCTTCCCAGACGTACGCGAGCGCCATGTGGGCGAACCCGAGACTCGCTGAATCACCAGATTCCTCGGCCGCTTCAAGCAATTGCTGGGCATGGAACAAGGCCGCTTCGTGATTGCCCTGGGCACCGTTCCCGGTGGATAAGAGCCAATGTGCCAGCACCCGGTCGCGCACGGGGGCATCTGGAGCCGCGGCGAGCGCTGCCTCCAACCAGCGGTGGAGCTCCGCATAGCTCACGAGCCGTTGGGTCCAGAAATCCTCTGTCGCCACCAGAAGCCGCAATGCCTCGCTTCGCCTTCCCACCCGCGAGCAGCCAATTGACGGCGGCACGCAGGTTGGCCAGCTCCTCGTCGAGCCGGACCACCCACGCGGGCGAGATATCGCCCCCGAATTCGGCCGGCTCGGCCTGCTCGGCCAGGGCCAGGCACCAGGCGGCCAGCCGGTCTCGGGTGGCATCGCTCTCGCCGCTATCCGCTAATTGTTCCAGCCCGTACTCACGGACCGTCTCCAACATGCGGAAGCGGGGCTCACTCTCAGCTCCCTCCTCCTGGCGCAATAGACTCCCGTCGACGAGCGAGGCAATGCCGCAGAAGACGAAGGGGGTGTCGCTGGCTCAGGGGGTGTCGGTCGCTGCGCTCCCGCAGGGGGTGAAGGAGAACGAGTAAGATTGCCGACGGCCTCGTCTTCCCCCTGAGCCGAAGGCGACACCCCTTGAGACGGTGAAACCGCCGGCTCCCCCTGAGGCGAAGCCGACACCCCCTGAACGGAGTGGCACCCCCACCCATTCGGCCGCCTCCAGGGTGCACCCACCAGGGAAGACGGCCAGCTGGCGGAAGAGAGTTTGCTCCTCGGATGAGAGGAGATCGTGGCTCCACGCAATCGTATTCCGCATTGTTTGCTGCCGTGCCGGGAGGGTGCGAGCCCCTCCGGTCAGGAGCGGCAACCGCTGCTCCAGGCGCCTGAGCAGCGCCTGGGGAGGGAAGAGTTTGACCCGCGCGGCGGCAAGCTCGAGGGCCAGCGGAAGACCGTCTAACCTCCGACAGATCCCGGCTACCGCCGGGGCGTTGTCAGCGGTGAGCGCAAAGTGTGGGCGAACGGCCTGGACGCGGTCGACGAAGAATGCGACCGCTTCGCTCGCCGCCAGCAAGGCAAGATCATCGTTGGTGCTTGCTGCTGGCAGGCCGAGGGAGGGTACCAGGTACTCCTGCTCGCCCGGCAGCCGCAACGGGGCACGGCTCGTCACTAGAATCGTGGTGCGCTGCGCCGCGGACAGAAACTCGACCACGACCGGAGCCGCGTTGAGAACGTGCTCGAAGTTGTCGAGGATGAGCAGCATCTCCCGCGCGGCCAGGTAGCGCTGCACGGTCGCAATGAGTGGCTGTCCACCAGTCTCACGCACGTTGAGCGTAGCGGCGACTTCCGGCAAAACGAGTCCAGGATCGCTCAGCGGCGCCAGATCGACAAAGACGACCCCATCGGCGAACTGCGCTGCGAGCCGACTCCCGACCGCGAGCGCCAGGCGCGTCTTGCCTATGCCCCCGGGACCCGTCAACGTGACCAGCCGACTCTTGACGGGCCCCAGCAGAGACACCAAATCCGCCAGTTCCCGCTCGCGCCCGACGAGGGGCGCTAGGGGTAGCGGGAGCGGAGCATGACTCGGCAAAGCGACCTCAGTCGAACCAGCGGAGGTCGCGGGTCGCGCGGCGGTGAGGAGTGCCTCCCGGTCGGCCGGAGAGAGAGCGAGGCCGTCGGCCAGCAGACGGACCGTGGAGAGGTGCGGCGCGCGGCGTGCCCCGCGCTCCAGGTCGCTAATGCCGCGGGCGCTCAGCCCGGCACGCTGAGCAAGCTGCTCCTGCGACAGGGCGGCCTTAAGTCGTAGTCGCCGCAATTCCGTACCGAACGACGCTGGTTCACCGCTCATGGCCCCAGTCCGATCACCGGTCTGGCTCAATAAGGGCATCGGGAGAGCGCATACGCAGTGTAGGGCATCCTCATCGTCCGCTGAGGTGGGGAACGCGTGGGGAACGCGTGGGGAACGCGTCTGGTTTTCCGGTGGCCGCCAGCGTAGGCTAGGATCGGTCAGTACGGATCCAGCGCCAGAAGAAGATCACTCGGACCAGGACAGGAGCGTGCATGATGCGTCATCCCAGTCACTCGTCATTCGTCCCGTCGCTTCACCTCTCACGCCGAGCTCTCGTCGGCTCCGGATTGGCCGCGACTGCCCTCTGGAGACTCGGATCTCCAGCGAGCGTAGCGGCTCGGCAAGATGGCTCCGGCGATCCACTCAGCTGGAAGCCCTGGCTGCTCGAGAGCGTCGATGAACTCCGTCCCCCGCTCCCTCTGACCCGACTCAGGCCGAGATCGACGAGCTGGTTGACTTCCAGAGCCGGCGGTCGGACGAGACCACCGCCACGGTGATGCGGTGGAGCGGCCAGCCCGTGGTCATCCCCTGGGTGGATCTGGGACTCGATCTCGGAGATGAGTTTGGACTCTCCGGACCGCGTACGGCGCGCGCTCAGGCGCTGCTGCGAACAGCCCTCTATGACACGGTGCTCGCCACCCTTGATGCGCAGGGAGCCTACGCGCGCGAGGCTCCCTCCGCAGCCGACTCGAGCCTCACGCCGATGGAGGGTGTAGCCACTGATGGCGCCTCCTTCCCGTCTCTGCACGCCGCCGTGGCGGGGGCTGCGAGCACGGTGCTGACCTACCTCTTCCCGGACGCGGAGGCGGGCCGTTTCGAGGCCTTGGCGAAGGAGGCCGCCGAGACCCCCCTCTGGGCTGGTGCGAACTACCCGAGCGACGTCGAAGCCGGCCTGGCCCTCGGAGAGGCGATCGGAGAGCGGGCGGTGGCCCGGGGCGAGGCCGACGGCTCGGATGCCACGTGGGATGGGAGTGGCCGGTTGACAGGTGAGGGCTATTGGGAGCCGACTCCTCCCGGGTTCGTCGAGAAGCCGGTCGAGCCGCTGGCTGGAACCTGGGAGACCTGGGTGCTCTCCGGTGGGGATGCCGTACGCCCAGCGCCGCCACCGGAGTACGGAACGCCTCTCTGGCAAGCTGAGCTCGAGGCGGTCCAGGAGGCGACGTCGAACCGCACGCTCGAGCAAGTGCGGATCGTGCAGTACTGGGCCGACAAAGGACCGTTCCGCTCGTTCACCGAGTACGCCCTCGATTTGATAGAGCGGAATCGACTGGATGATGCCCATACGGCACGCGTCCTGGCGCTGATGAGCGTCGCTCAGGCTGACGCGGTTATCGCCGTCTGGGATGCCAAATACACGTGGTGGACCTCGCGCCCGATCACCGAAGACCCGGACCTTGACATGCTGCTGCCCACCCCGCCGTACCCGTCATACCCGTCGGGCTTCTCCGCGGTCGTGGGGTCCGCGGCGGTGGTCCTGGCGCACCTGTTCCCCCGTGCCGAGGTCGATCTGCTGGAGAGCGCGGCCGAGGCGGCTGCCCAGCGCTGCTGGTCAGGTATCCACTACCCGCTCGACGACGATATCGGGCTGGAGATGGGCTATCAGGTCGGGCGCCTGGTCAACTCCGTCGCGCGCGCAGATGGCGCCGCGTAAAGAGATTTCCTACCCAGCTCCTGGGCACTATCTCCCGGGCGGTTGTCGGCGAGGAGCGTAAGAGGAGACTCACCGCAGGGTCCGGTCGACGATAAGGAAACCGTAGGGCCGTGCCAGGAGTCCAACTGTGCTGGCCTCTCTAGGCCCCGTCCTGGTCACCGCACTCGTGGGTGTCCTTGTCCTCGCAGGAAGGACAGAAACGCTGACTTCGGGTGTTCCTCCGCCTGGCGTAGGGCCACAGGCCCTGACTGCGGAGAGACCTCACTTCACGAGCCTTCGCCGGGACGGCTGGCTGGCGGACGCGGTGTGCTGGTGCGGTCGCCGTGTAGACCAGACCGAAGACAGCCAGACGGTTGTCTCAGGGCATGGTGGGTCGGGCACGGTCACCCCGTCGGCGCCTCGCCACGCCTGGCCCGAGGCAGGGGGTCCGGAACGGCACGGGCCCGCGGGAACCGCTCCTGAGATCCGACCGCGGTCCCGGCTGGCAGCAACGTATCTGGAGACGGATCTGGCGAAGGGTGCGGGGGCGGTGTCCGCTCACGTGGGTACCAATCCCTTCCAACCGGACGGGTGGGACGTGCGCTGGGGTCTCATGGAGATGGCTGCCGCCCAGCGCCGTGACTGGACACGTCGATGCCCGTGTCGCGTGGAGCCGATGGCATGATCGGCACGGATCCCAGTGCGAAATATCGGCACGCCGGCGTCTCATAAGGAGTCGTTTCTTAGACACCGTCTTGGGTGACGGGGAAGACTTGTCCTGAATCATAGCCCGCGCTTGACAAGTCTCGAATCGTCGGTAGAGTGAAGCTTCCTCAGGCACCTTGATCCCCGCCGTGATCTCCGGATCGCCGCGACGGTGGGGGGAGCGAATGGCGAACCCGGCTGGGGCTCTTTCGGCCTGGCCGGGTCATGTCGCGTGACGCACATCTGGCCAGGTCAGGCCACGACGCCAGGCCCATCCGCTGCGGGAGGATCATCATGCGAGTTGCCATGGGCGAGAAGCGGACCGCTCCGCATCTCATCACACGCCGAACTGTCCGATGAGCTCTCAGCCGACCGAGGTCGTCATTATTGGCGGCGGGCAGGCGGGGTTGGCCCTGAGCTTCTGCTTGACCGAGCAGGGCCGCTCGCACGTCGTGCTGGAGCAGGATCGGATCGTGGAGAGCTGGCGTAGCAAGCGATGGGATTCGCTGCGCCTGATTGCGCCGAACTGGTCACTGCGGCTGCCGGGATTCACGTATGCCGGCGACGACCCCGATGGCTTCATGGACAAAGACGAGGTCGTCGCCCACCTCGAGACCTATGCTCGGTCGTTCGCCGCACCTGTTCGCGAAGGGGTGCGGGCGACGGCCGTCGAGCGCAGAGCGGCTGATCCGCACTTTCTGGTGCGGACCCAGGGCAACCCCTACATGGCATCGCAGGTGGTGCTGGCCACCGGGGCGTTGCAGCAGCCGCGTGTTCCAGCATGCGCCGCGCGGCTTCCGACGAACGTCATGCAGGTGGTGGCGCCGGCCTACCGCAACCCGCAGTCACTGCCGCCTGGCGCCGTCCTCGTTGTCGGCAGTGGGGAGACCGGCTGCCAGATCGCGGAGGAACTGGTCCGCGCGGGACGGAGGGTCTTTCTCGCGGGCGGTCGCAGCTGGTGGGCGCCACGCCGCTATCGGGGTCGCGACGCCGCCGCCTGGGGCCGGCTGTTGGGCTGGTTCGAGCGCTCGGTCGATGAGCTCCCGCCCGGGGTCCGTACCGGCCAATCCAATCCGCAATTGACCGGGAGTAATCGTGGGCACGATATCAGTGGTCACACCCTGGCTCGCGAGGGCGTGCGCCTGCTCGGCCGGCTGCAGGATGTCCGTGACGGGATCGCCTTTTTCGCCGCGGATCTGGCCGTCAATCTGGCGTGGGGCGACGAGCAGGCGCGGACCTGGCTGCAGGCTATTGATGACCTGATCTCCCAACAAGGACTCGAGGCGCCCCCAGAGGGCTGGCCGCACGACCTCCGAGCGAACCAAGTCAGTCACCACCAGGCGCCGGCGGAGCTGGATCTGGCAGAGGTGGGGATCAGCACCGTGATCTGGGCGATGGGCTACCGCCCCGATTTGGAATGGGTCGGTCTCCCCATCCTGGATACGGACGGCTACCCGATCCAGCGGCGGGGCGTGACGAGTGTGCCGGGTCTTTACATCCTCGGCCTGGACTGGTTGCACACCGCGAGGTCCGGCCTGTTCACCGGAGTCGGTGAGGATGCCGCCTACCTCGCGGCGCAGATCGCCGAACGAGCCAGCGCGGCCTGAGGCCATCCGCGAAACGCCGCTTCTCGACGCGATTGGGCGATGCGAACGCGGCGAAGTGTCTCTCGGAAACGAACGTTGGACTCACGTACGGAGCACGACATGGTGGCGGTCAGCACGCGCGCACTCAAGGTCGGCCTGCTGCTCCCGCACTGGGAAGGCTCGCTTGACGGCGCTACCCCTGTCTGGGGGGATATCCTGGCTATCGCCCGGCAGGCCGAGGCGGTCGGCTTCGACTCGCTGTGGGTCGTCGACCACCTCCTCTTCCGTCGCGACGAGATGATGGAGCATTTCGGCCTGCCTGTCCCGCCAGCTCTGGCTGGCTTGCCTCCTATCGGCTGCTGGGAAGGCTGGTCGGTGCTGGCCGCCATTGCGGCAACCACCTCACGGGTGGAGCTGGGCACGCTGGTGGCTTGTGCCGGCTATCGCAACCCAGCGTTGCTCGCGAAGATGGCCGATGCGCTCGAAGAGATCAGTGGCGGCCGCCTGATCCTGGGATTGGGGACGGGCGACTCCATCTTCGAGCACCAGACATTTGGCTATCCGACAGATCATCGGGTCAGCCGATTCGAGGAAGCGCTGGCCATCGTCTATCCTTTGCTTCGCTCTGGCCGCGTCGATTTCAGCGGGACCTATTACCAGGCCCAAGCGTGTGAGCTGCGTCCACGCGGTCCGCGCCCGGACGGGCCGCCGATCGTCATCGCGGGGACCGGTCCCCGCATGCTGCGGCTGACGGCCCAGTATGCCGATGGCTGGAACGGCTGGTTGGCCTATGGGCGCAGCCAGCCCGATGTGCTGCCACCATTGCGGGAGAAAGTCGATGCGGCGTGCCGGGAGGTGGGTCGAGATCCGGCAACACTGACTCGGTCAGTGGGAGCGCGGGTCGCCCTGCTCGGTCGCAGCGCGCCCGGAGCCGAACCGGTCTGTGGCTCGGTACAGGAGATAGTCGCAGGATTGCGGGCGTTTGCCGACGAAGGGGTGACGCATCTCCAGGTCGCCCTCGCGCCGAGTACGTTGGCCGGGATCGAAGCTTTCGCGCCGGTGTTGGAGTTGCTGGACAGCGGTTAGCCCGCGTCGGTCCGGCTCACCGGCGAGTCCAATACCCTGATCTTCCGAATCGGGCTGCCCGCGAAGGAGAGTTTATGTCCAGCTGCTCGTACGAGGTGTATGTCCTCAAGTACGCGGAGAGCATGGCTCCGCACGGCACGCGGTTCTACGGCAACGATCCGCACGACGGACCGACGCCCATGGATTTCTTCGTCTGGGCCGCTGTTTCGCCGGAGCGTACCGTCGCCATCGACTGCGGCTTCACCGCCGAAACCGCGGCACGGCGACGTCGCCGCTTTCTGCACACCCCAGCCGAGGGGTTGCGGCAGCTCGGTATCGCCAGCGAGACCATCCAGCATGTCATTCTGACCCACTTCCACAACGACCATATCGGGAACGTCGCCGACTTTCCGAACGCGAGCTTTGTCGTGCAGGACCGGGAGATGGCCTTCTGGACTGGCCGCTACGCCAGCAAAGGCGGCTTCCTCTGGGTCGTGGAGCCGGAGGACATTCTGGAGCTCGTTCGCCAGAACTTCGCCGGTCGCCTCCGCTTCGTCGATGGGGCAGCGGAGATCGTGCCGGGAATCACCGTTCACCACGTCGGTGGTCACGCGGCGGGACTGCAGATCGTCTGCGTCGAGACCGCGCGTGGCCGGGTCGTCCTGGCCTCGGATGCGGCGCATTACTACGCCAATATCGACGAGGATCGCCCCTTCCGCATCGTGAGCGACCTACCCCGGATGTACGACGCCTTCGAGACAATCCGCACCCTGGCCGACTCGCCCGACCACATCATTCCCGGTCACGATCCGCTGGTGTTGACGCGCTACCCCGCGGTGCCGGGTCTGGAGGGCATCGCGGCGCGGCTGGCCTAGTCCCTACCCGGTTAGTGTTAAGCCCTTGTAGTTCCTGGCCGCGACGGCATCGCCGTGCTTCCGATAGGCGCCGATGAAGATAGAGGTGGGTTCTCCGGAGGACGACAGGTCGGGCGAGGGGGATCTCAGGCAGCGACGGTAGCGGCAGCGCCCCACCCGCTGCACGTCGGGTAGCCATACTGTCTCAGCAGGTGCTCACACCACGTGTATAGTCTAACGAAGCAGTAACAAGTCGCGAACGTCGTCTCGGAATGCCGAACTTCGCAAGGAGCGCCCCCGCCATGTCTGAACTGTCGGCACACGAACAGCTCGACCGCCGCGGCTTCATCTCCGCCGCCATCGGCGCGTCAGCGGCATTGACCACGAGCATGATGCCGGCATCGGCCGAAACGGGGACCGCAACCCCTGTTCCCGGCATGGGTGGGACGGCCTACACCGGCGACATGATCGCGGGCAAGCCGGTGGTCACCGCCCTTGACGTCGGGGATCTCGAGCCCGGCCAGAAGCATCTGCTCTATTTCCAGGGCGTGCAGACGCCCGCTGGCCAGCATCACTACGTCTCGGTGATGGTCGCCAAGGGTGCACAGCCCGGCCCGCGCGTGGCCCTGATCAGCGGCGTGCATGGCGACGAGATCAGTTCGATCCGCACCGTGCAGCGCGTTATGGAGGACCTCGATCCGGCTGAGATGGCCGGGACGGTGCTGGCGGTCTTCGACGTGTCGCGCCCTGCCCTGATCAATTTGCAGCGCCGGTGGCCCAACACCGGCCGCGGCTTTAGCCTGATCGACATCAACCGCGAATGGCCCGGCAACGCGAACGGCGGCACCGCCTCGTCCCGACACGCGGCCTTGGTCTTCAGTCAGCTCCTTGCACCCAACGCCGACTACGCCATCGACTTCCACACGGCGGCAACCGGCATGGACATGGTCGACTGCCTCCTGGCGCCCCTGGACCAGCCGGAGGTGCGCGCCATGGCCGAGCTCTTCCCGATCCGGCAGATTTGGGACTTTGCCGGCTACCCGGGATTGCTGCCCGTTGCCCTCGCCGACATCGGCATCCCGACCTTCACGCCCGAAATCGGGGCCGCGCGCATCGTCGACCAGGAGATGATCGCCGCCTTCGTGGAGGGGACGCTGAACGTCCTGAAGCATTACGGCATCGTTCCGGGCTCAATCGGACGCACCGGCACGGACACCGCCGCCTTCGTCGGAGACGGCATGCACGTCGTGGCGGCAAGCGAAGGCGGCTTCGTCGAGGTGCTGATTGGGTTGGATGAGGAGGTCTCGCCCGGCCAGGCGGTCGCGACCCAGCGCAACGCGTTCGGCGAGGTCGTGGCGGACTATGCGACCGACACGGGCGGCCGGGTCACGGCGGTCCGCACGGACGCGACGGCGGAGCCGGGCGATCCGCTCGTCTTCATCCTCTTCGACTCGACTGCACCGCAAGAGCAGGACGCGGCCGAAGTCATGCCTGAGTGATACGCGCGGCAGAATCCGCCTTCCGGCAATGATGGTCGGCGCGCTCAGTCCTTACCGGGTTAGCGTGAAGCCGTCGTAGTTCTTGGCTGCGACGGCTTCGCAGTGCTTCCGGTAGGCGCCGACCCCGCCGACGTAGGGCATGAAGATGCGCGGCTTGCCGGGGATGTTGGCCCCGGTGTACCAGGACCTGGCCAGCGGATAGAGCGTGGCGTTCGCCACCTCGTTGACGTGGGCCACCCAGGCATCTTCCGCCGCTGGGGTCGCCTCGATCGTCTGAAGGTCGTGGGACTGCAGGTGCGCGAGACAATCGGCGATCCAGTCGACGTGCTGCTCGATGGAGACCATCATGTTGCTGATGACGGACGGGCTGCCGGGCCCGGTGACGGTGAAGAGGTTGGGAAAGCCGGCGATCGCGATCCCGAGGTAGGTGCGAGGTCCGTCGGTCCACCTCTGCCGCAGCGTGCTGCCGTCCCGGCCGCGAATATCGATGTTGAGCAAGGCGCCGGTCATGGCGTCGAAGCCGGTGGCGAAGACGATGCTGTCGAACTCGTGCTCGGCGGCCCGGGTGCGCACACCCCGTGGGGTGATCGCCTCGATCGGATCGCCGCGGAGATCGACCAGGGTCACGTTGTCGCGGTTGAAGGTGTCGTAGTAGTCGGTGTCGACGCAGATCCGTTTGGTGCCCAGCGGAAAGTCCCTGGGGGCGAGCGCCTCGGCGACCTCTGGATCGCGAACGATGGCGCGAATCTTGGCCCGGAAGAACTCGGCGGCGGTGTCGTTGGCCTCCTGCCGCGTGAGGAGGTCCGTGTACGCCGCGGCGAAGCCGAGACCACCGCGCTGCCAGCGCATCTCGTACTCGCGCTGCCGCTCCTCGGGCGGTACCGCCAGGGCGGACGTGTGGTTGACGGGAACGACGAAACCAACGCGCGACTCGCGGGCCCGGCGGCGGAACTCCGCGTAGTCCTCTTTCACCCGGCCCTCGTATGCCGGATCCAGCGGAGCGTTTCGCGCGGGCACGCTGAAGTTCGGTGTGCGCTGGAACACCACCAGCGAAGCGGCCTGCCGGGCGATGATCGGGATGGACTGGATCGCGGAGGAGCCCGTACCGATGACGCCGACGCGCTGGCCGGTGAAGTCCACGTCCGTCTGCGGCCAGTGGCTGGTGTGATAGGTCGTGCCCGCGAAGCTCTCCAGACCCGGGAAGGCCGGGATCCTGGAGGTCGACAGGCATCCCGTGGCCATGATGCAGAAGCGGGCCGACACATGGTCGCCGCGGTCGGTCTCGATCTGCCACCGGTTCGCCGCCTCGTCGAAGCGCGCGGCGGTCACCCGCGTCTCGAGCTGAATGTCGCGCCGGAGGTCGAAGCGGTCGGCGACGTGCTCGACGTACCTCAGGATCTCGGGCTGGGAGGCATACCGCTCCGTCCAGTGCCATTCCTGCTGGAGCTCGTCGGAGAAGGAATAGGAGTAGTCCATGCTCTCGACGTCGCAGCGGGCGCCGGGGTAGCGGTTCCAGTACCAGGTGCCGCCGATACCGCCGCCCGCTTCGTAGACCCGCGCCGACAGACCGAGACCGCGTAGACGGTAGAGCATGTACAAGCCGGCGAACCCGGCGCCGACGATGACCGCGTCGAAGTCGCTGATCTGGCTGAGACCCACATCTCCCAACTCAGGCACACGATGAGCCGCATCCGTCACATGCCCTGCTCGTGGAATCACTTCGGCCTCTCGCGTGCGACCCAGGATCCTGTGGTTGATACATGTGTTGGCCACGGCCTGGGCCTGCGTAATGGCCTCTTCGACCGTCAGCGTGCGACCCGCCTCTCGGGCGGCGGCGAGTCGTTCCTCGCCCAACGCCGCGGTCAGCGCGCTCAGGCAACGATCGCGAACTGGTTGGTCTCTGGGGAAGATCGGGGCGCCGAAGGAACGCCCATCGCCTCCGCGGCGCCAAGGAGACGCGCCCGTTGTCAGGTCTCCCGGATGTCGGCGGCAACCCCGCCAGACCGAGCAGCGCGCTGACCACGAGCAACGAAATGCCAGAGTCTCGGGCTCGGTTGAGACTTTTCACGTAGAGCGCTGTCGCCTCTATCGCGTTCCCCGCGCAGTAGTTGACTCCGGCCAGCCCGATCTGCGCATCGATCGGCCCCCAGGCGAAGCCTACCCGCCTCATGGCGTCCAGGCGTCTTCGTACCGCCTCGCCGCTTGGTCGAACTGCTCCTGGGCCAGGCCGATATCCCCGAGGGTAAGGAGCGCGATGCCGTCGGCCGGAATCGCATCTGGCATGCTGTCATCGAGTCCGCACAGCAGCTCGAAGCGCCTCGTCGAGCAGCGCTTCGGACCGGCCCATAGTCGCCTCGCCGGTACGACGAGAAATCCTGCGAAGCCGAGCGCTCCGCCAATCAGCAACGGGTCACCAAGCTCCCGCGCCAGCGCGAGGCGTTCGGTGAGGAACCTGTCGGCCCGAGCATAGTCGCCCTGGAAGGCCGCCAGGTGTCCCGCAGCGGTCAGCGCCTGGATGCGAGGCGTTGACGCCTTTGAGCTGGAGAGGCTCAGTGCGCGTTCAACCCACTGCAAGCCCTCGCGGTGCAGGCCGGGAGCGAGCCAGATTCCATTGAGCAGCACGCTCAACCGCAGGAGCGCGTCGGCGTCACCGTGTTCGTCGAACCAGGTGAGGGCGAGGCGCACATTATCTTGCTCGGATGCCAACCCTGTCTGATACTCCATGCATCCGGAAGCCATGTGCAAGTTTTCAGCGAAGCGCAGGAAGTAGTCCGCATGCCGCTGCCTCGCCTCGGCTGCTTCCCCAGCTGCCGCTAGTTGCTCGAGTCCGAACTCGCGCACAATTTCGAGCATCTGGTAGCGCGGTTCGTCGTCAGCCCCAGGTATCTGCCGGAGCAGGCTCTGCTCGACGAGGGCGACGACTCCGTCGAGGATGGAGATCTGCCCGGCAGAATCGGCCACCGCTTCTGCCGCCTCCAACGTGAAGCCTCCGGCAAAGACCGACAGGAGCCGGAAGAGTCGTTGTTCTTCGGGCGCAAGCAGGTCGTAGCTCCAGGCGATCGCATCGCGCATGGTGCGCTGCCGGGCTGGCAGATCGCGTCCGCCGCCGGTCAGCAAAGGCAGCCGCTGCTCGAGCCGGGCGAGCAGCGCCGCCGGCGGGAGCAGCCTTGATCCGGGCAGCGGCGAGCTCGATGGCCAGCGGCAAGCCGTCAAGGCGTTGGCAGATGCCGGCGACGGCGAGTGCATTCTCCGCGGTGAGCGTCGAAGCCGGCGCTCGCCGCCTGCGCCCGCTCGACAAAGAGCGCCACCGCGGGAACATGCTCCAGGTCAGTGAGCGGCGGCAGCCGGTCTGGATCAGGGATGGGCAACGGCGCCACAGCGATCTCGCGCTCGGCCCGAATGTGCAGCGGCTCCCGGGTCGTGGCCAGTATGCAGAGGTTCGGGCAGGCTGCCAGCAGAGTGGCGATGTCAGACGCGACCTCCAGCACCTGCTCGCAGTTGTCGAGTACCAGCAGGAGACGGCGCTCCCGCAGATGCCCGAGGACGGTTTCCCGCGGCGGCTCGTCAGCGGTTTCGCGCATACCGAGTGCGGCGGCAATAGCCGGCACGACGAGGGACGGATCGGTAATTGGAGCCAGATCGACAAAGAAGACGCCGTCCGGGTAGTGATCCACCACCTCGACAGCGACCGCCTGTGCCAGGTGGGTCTTCCCCGTCCCGCCAGGACCGGTGAGGGTGACGAGGCGAACGTCATCCTGCGCTAGGAGGTCCGGACAGCGCCGCCATCTCGGCCTCCCGGCCGATCAGGCGGGTGGGCGGAAGCGGGAGCGTCGCCGACACGGTAGAGCGAGTGCGCGGCGTGGCTACGGGAGGCGTCTCAGGGCGTGCCGCGGCGAGGAGACCCGTGCGCTCATTCTCCCCAAGCCCGAGAGCCCCGGCGAGCATGCGCACCGTCTCCAGCCGTGGCGCGCGGTGCACGCCCCGCTCCAGATCGCTGAGCGCCCGCACGCTCACCCCCGCGCGCTCGGCCAGTTCCTCCTGGGAGAGGGCCGCCGCCGTACGGTGCCGCCGCAGCAGATTGCCGAAGCCGGGAAGATCGCGTGTTGCCATGCCAACCTGGTTCCCACGGAATTTCACGTCAAAGCTGCCGTGCAGGGGCTCGATGCGCATCGTAGCACCCGGTCAGCAGGATGAGTTCTGACCTTCTGCCGGTGAAGCGTGGGTGAAAGGTGGGCGAGAGGTCGGTAGAAGGCGTGGCCGATCACCTGCCACGGGCGCACTCTGGAAGCGTGCCAGGACGAGGCTGGCATACGAACCAGAGAGACAGCGGAGGCACGCCATGTTCCCCCATGCCGACACGGTCTACACGATCAATTCCCTGGACTACCCAGAGCGGCTGCGACACGCGGCCAGCCAGCGACTCGCCGCCGGCGCGCAGGTGAATAAGCACCCGTCACTGTCCGTGCCAGCATCGGCCCACCGGGTCGCGGCAACCCTGGTCGGCGGGTTGCTGATGCGATGGCGCGGCGCAAATCGGGTGCGGCTGTCACGTCCGCGAACGACTGGCTGGGCGCTGCCGGCACGCGACGAAGGCTTCTGAGACATCAGCCGGGGGAGACCAATCTGCATCGTGCGGCGTCATTCCTGAAGGAGTACGCGCCAGGAAGCACCCCTCTGCCCCCTATACTCCCCGGTGCCACAACGCTCCAATGTTCCCGATGCCACGCCACCAAGAGAGGCCGAACATGTCGACGCTCAAGGACGGGACTGCGCTCTACGAGGTGGAACGCCGCGTCCGCTACGCCGAGCGGCCAGGCTTTCGCATTACTGAACTGCAGATCGGGCCGATCCAAGAGATCCCCTGGCACTCGCACAACGAGGCCCAGGACACCTTCTACGTGCTCGAGGGGGAGATCCTCCTCTCCTTGCGTGAGCCGAGGAGGGGGTGCGGCTGCGGCCCGGAGAGATCTACGCCGTACTTCCCGGTCGTCCTCATCGGGTGACGAACGGCGGCACCAGCTCCGCCACCTTCCTGGTCCTCCAGGGTGGCGCCTATGACTACGTCCCTCAGAGCAAATATCCGGTTTCAAAAGTAACTAGCCGATCCCCGGCTGACCAGCGTCGGGGAGGCGGGCGCGTGTAATGGACCCGGCAGAGCGTCGCGAGCAGGAGACACCAATGACCACGTCCAACGAAGCCGTGGCGCTTCCGCTCAATCTGCATGAGTACGAGACGGCGGCGCGCGAGATCCTGTCACCGATGGTTTTTGACTTCGTCGCCGGCGGCAGTGGCGACCAGGTGACTCTGCGTGGCAACCGGGCGGCGTTTGATCGCTGGCGCTTGCTGCCGCGGGTGTTGCACGGGTTACGCGATGTCTCGACGGGGACCTCGGTTCTCGGTCAGGACATCGCGCTGCCGGTGCTCATCGCACCGTCGTCTCTGCACCGGCTGTGTCATGACGAGGGCGAGCGGGCCACCGCCCGCGCGGCGAAGGCTGCCGGCACGATCTACACCCTGAGCACGCCCTCCTCGATCGCCCTGGAGGAAGTTGCCCCCGAGGCGGGACCGTGGTGGTTCCAGCTTTACGTCTACCGCGACCGGGGGCTGACCCGCGAACTGGTCACGCGCGCGGCGTCCGCGGGAGCCTCGGCCCTCGTCGTGACCGTCGATATGCCAATGCTCGGGCGGCGGGAGGCGGACGAACGCAATCGCTTTACCCTTCCATCCGGCGTAACGATGCCCCATATTCAGCTCCCAGCACCACGACTGCTGACAGAGGCTGGCGCCAGCGCCGAGTGGACCGCCACATTTCCCGCGGTAGAGTCGGCCTTGACCTGGGACGATCTCGATTGGCTTGCCTCACTTTCGTCGCTGCCCGTGGTGCCGAAAGGCATCCTGCACCCTGATGATGCCCTGCGTGCGGTTGACCAGGGAGCGCGGGCGGTAATAGTCTCCAACCATGGCGGCCGTCAGCTCGACAGCGCGGTCGCCTCGCTCGATGCCCTGCCGGCAGTGGTAGAGGCGGTCGGTGGGCGCGCCGAGGTGCTTGTCGACGGCGGTGTGCGGCGAGGCACGGACATCCTGAAGGCCCTGGCGTTGGGGGCGCGAGGCGTGCTCATCGGCCGGCCCATCCACTGGGGATTGGCCGTTGATGGCCAGGCCGGGGTGCGGCACGTCCTGGAGCTGCTGCGTGCCGAGCTGGCACTCGATTTGATGCTTTGCGGTCTCGCCTCTCCTGAAGCCGTGGACCGATCTCTCCTCGTCCCTGCGTAGGCATGACGGTCGGCGCAGATGGAGCCACCTACGTTTTTGAATAAACTCCAGACTCTGGAGTTCCGCGATGGCGAGTGCGAGCACAAGACGATCGAGTTTGGCGTCCCGTGGGAGCCGTCTGACTGGCGGTCGCGGTGGGTCGAGGTATTCGAACCGGCGACGGCCCGGATTGGCCACTGTGTGGCCGAGACGGCTACGCGATGAAGCCGGTCCCCAAAACGCCCCTACTCCTTGAAAGCCGAGAGCGCTGATATGTGCCGAAGTTGGTGACTTCCGGTCCACCATACCCAAAAGGAGATCATCGTCGATGCGCCATGACCGGCGAATCCGGCGCCGACGATGACGGCGTCGAAGTCGCTGCTCTCCCCTGGGCCGGCTGTGGTCGGTAGTGGCTCGCGATGCACAGCGTCCTCGTCTTCCTTGGCCGCCTACCGGGACGGGACAGGCAAGGCCAGCGATCCACAGATGTCTAGCGCAACGTCGAGGAACGAACGGGAGAGATCGAGAGAGAATACACCGGTTGCTAGAGGAAGATCATCAGCCGGTTCCTCAGGTCTGGGAGATCGATGGACTGAGGTACTACAGGGAGTGCACCATGGCCGACTTGCACGATCTGACCGCTGCCGAGGCGGTCAGACAGATCCGCGCCGGCACCATGAGTCCAACCGCGTACCTTGACGCCTGCCTGGCTCGCATCGACGCCTGCGAACCCGCGATCGGCGCCTGGGTCCATCTGGACCGTGAGGCAGCGCAGCACGTTGCGCAGGAGCGCGAGCGGGAGATCGGACTCAGGCGATGTGCCGGCGCGTTGCACGGGATCCCAGTGGCGCTGAAAGACATCATTGACGTCGCCGGTTTGCCTACCACCGCCGGCGCCGGATCTTTCGCGCACCGGACGCCATCGGCCGACGCGGCCGCAGCGGCCCGCATGCGGGCCCAGGGTGCAGTGATCCTGGGCAAGGTGACCACCACTGCGTTCGCCTTCCTCGATCCCAGCTCGACCCGGAACCCATGGAACCGCGCGCATACGCCGGGGGGTTCCTCGAGCGGGTCGGCCGCCGCCGTTGCCGCGCGCATGGTGCCGCTGGCGTTGGGCACGCAGACGGCCGGCTCGGTGCTGCGCCCCGCCGCCTACTGTGGCGTGGTCGGGTTCAAGCCGAGCTACGGCCGCATCAGCACGACTGGTGTGGTGCCCCTTGCCTGGAGCCTCGATCATGTAGGCATCTTCAGTCGCAGTGTGGAAGACGCCGCGCTCGCGCTTGGGCTGCTTGCCGGCGCCGATGCTGCCGATCCCCGCGCGAGCGCGGCGCCCGTCGACGATTATCTGGCCGGCCTGGTCGATCCGCCCGCTCCCCGCATCGGCTTCCTGCGGCCGCTCTTGGAGCGCGTCAGCCCGGAGATGGCCACGCATTTGGAGACGACGGCACAGGCGTTCAAGGAAAACGGGGCCAGCGTGATTGATGTGGACCTGCCTTCCGCGTTCGCCGAGATCGCCGACGCCGGTCGCACCGTCTTGCTGGCAGAGGCAGCGGCCGCGCATCGCGAGTTGTTCGCCGTCCACGCGGATGACTATCCGGCGCGGATTCGGGAGGGTTTGGTGGCCGGGCAGGATATCTCCGCCGTGGCGTTCCTCCTGGCGCAAGAGACCCGAAATCGCTTTCGCAAGGAGGCCACCGCCCTTGCCGTGCGCTACGACGCGATGCTTGCTCCGACGATCGGCGCTCCCGCACCCAAGGGCCTCGACTCCACCGGCGACCCCAGCTTCTGCGCGCCCTGGAGCTCGGCCGGAATGCCCGCCATCGCCCTTCCCAGTGGCCTCGCTGAGGATGGGCTCCCGCTCTCGATCCAGCTCGTGGGCGCGCCCTTTGCCGAGGCCCGGCTTCTAGCAGCCGCAGCTTGGTGCGAGCAGGTTCTCGCCTTCGCCAGCCAGCCTTCGGTTTAGCGGCCTGGATACCGCAGACGCCCCGAACGATCGAAGGGTGGAACCGAAGAATGTAGCAATCCTCTCGTCACCACCAGGCATCGGTCTTGGTCCTGAATTGCGGGCGGTGTGGATCATCCCGCGGGGGACGAAGACGAACGCCCCGGTTCCCCCGACTACTTCCCGATCGCCCAGCTGGAACGTCATCTCACCCTCGGCGATGTAGAAGGCCTCGTCGGTGTGTGGATAGATATGCAGGGGAGGCCAAGCATCCCCGGCCGGCATGGCCCCGACTATGACGACGTACGCCTCGCCAGTCTGCCCCGGTCCGCGGACGACCGGACCGCGCGCGGCCTCGGCTTCCGCCCCTCCCGCGTCCGGGAGAATGACCGTCGCCCCGTTGACCGCCTCCATCCCCACCTCCACGCCATGAACGCCCTGATTGCCTCGATCGCGATCACGCTTCGGCATCATAGCGAGTCATTCGCCGCGGCGCGGTGACCACTTTTGAAGCTAGTTCCATAGACGCTCAATCTCGGTGTCGGGAAGGCGAGGCCGGCGATTCCCTGGCCGAGCCCCCGATCCATCCCCGACGAGCGAAGAGGATCAGCGATCCTGCTGTGGTTAGCACAATGAGCACAATCATGACGATGAACCCGCTGGTCGTGTTGATCCGCGGGGACTCGAAATTGGTGCCGAAGAAGCCGAGGATGACCGATGCCGGCAGCAACGTGACCGAGACGATCGTGAGGACCTTCATGATGTCGTTGGTGCGGTGCGCGACCTGTGACACGTAGAGGTCAAAGGACCCATTGATCGATTCTTTGGCGGCTTCCAGCGCGTCCAGCAATCGCCCCAGTCGCTCGTCCAGGTCCCGAAAGTAGGGTTCGATGACGTCGCCTCCTACGAGCGGAAAGTCCGGGCGCAGAAAGGCCTCCAGCGTGGCGCGGTGCTGGCTCGCCAGCCGGTAGATGGCGAAGGCGAAGCGCTTCAGGTGCAAGAGGTCCTCCAGCAGCGCGTCAGAAGAATCGGTGAGCGCCCGCTCTTCCATCGCCTCGACCTCGTCCTCTAGCTCCTCGGTCAGCACTTCATAGTGCGCGAGGAGCTCATCGATGAGGATCGACAGCAGAAAGGCGGAGTCGAGCTTCAGCAATCCTGGGTTCTGCATGGCGCGCGCCAGCGCCCGTTCCGCAAAAGGGAGGGGACGCTTGTGGGCGCTGACGAGATAGTTGCGCCCGACGAAGAGATCGAGCTCGCTGGCGAGGACTCGCTGGGCGGCGAGCTCGGCATGCGGCACGGTCACCGCGACGAAGTAGCGGTCACGAAAGACCCCGAGCCGCGGCCGCTGCCAGCCCGCGAGGGTGATCTGCACAGCCGCCTCGGGCAGGTCCAGCTGCTCTGCCACCTGCGCCAGGTCGGACGGGGCGTAGCCATTGAGATCGACCCAGACGAAGTAGGCATCATCCGCGGCCAACATGGGAAGGTCTTCGAGACCAACCTGCCGTGGCTCCGCGTCCTCCTGGAAGAGCCAGACCACAAACGCTGGCGCATCTGCCGATGAGACGGTGTCCGCCGATCCTTCGGCATCGATGACGTCCGTAACGGTCTCCGCGATCCGCTCCGTCCCGCTGATGACCGTGTGAATATCCACACCGTCCAGCACCGAGTTACGTCCGTCCGGTGTGCTTTCGTCACGCATTCCAATTCTTCCCCTACTTCTCGGCACGTAGGGCCTCGTTGCCTTCGTTGTCAGATCAACTGGCACAGTCCGGGCCACCCGTCGCCTCTGTCCATGGCAAGATCATCCGAGTGGAGGCCGGGCATGGAGCGATAGACGACGTCTCGGTGAATCAAGTGTTTCCCGACCCCGTCGCCGTGCTGGCGGCGCTGGGACTGAGCGGGCCATCGCGCATTACGCCGGTCACCGGCGGGGCGGACGCGACCATCTGGCGCGTTGGGTACGGCGACGCGGATTACGCGCTGCGGTTGCTCCGGGCCGATCAAGCGGCTATGGCGCGGCGTGAGGCGGTCGTCATGACCGCGGCCGCCGCGGCCGGCATCCCCGTGCCGCGCGTCGTTGCCGAGGGGAGCTGGGACAACCGACCGGTACTCCTGCTGTCGTGGATGCCGGGCCAACTGCTGCGGCATGAGCTGGAGTCCCGTCCCTGGCGCGCCTGGGTCCTCGGGGTCGAGTTCGGCGGAATGCAGGCCGCGATCCATGCAGCGCCAGTCCCAGCCGCCCTACGCCGGCACCCGGTTTCCTGGATCGAGTGGGCAGAACCCGACGCCGCGCTCCGGGACCGCTTGCGGCGATCCAGCGACGGGGAGGTGCTGCTCCACCTCGACTACCACCCGGCAAACGTGCTCGTGGAGCACGGCCGCGTGTCGGCGGTCCTGGACTGGGCGAATGCCCGTACCGGTGACCGGCGGGCCGACATCGCCCGGACGGCGGCAATTCTTCGCTTCGCGCCGCTTGGAGTGCGGCCCTCGACCGTGACGGCGATCGCCCGCCGGGCGTTCGTTGCTGGCTGGCGGCACGGCTACCGCGCCATGGCCGGACGGGTGACCGGGATGGCGCCGTTCTATGCCTGGGCGGCAGCGGTGATGATGCACGATCTGGCGCCGCGTGTCGGGCGGACCGATCTGCCATGGCTGACGGCGGCGCTGCTGGCAGACATTGGCCGTTGGGGAGACGGGTGGCGAGCAGCGGTGGGCCTTCCCGGCCAAGCGGCTGGTTCGGGACATCGAGACGACCACCTCGCAGGCTGATTGGGTGAGCAACAGAGGCCGCGTGTGGGAGCATTGGGTGTCGGAATGGCCCGCAAGTCTGTGGCGCCACCCTGACCTCCCGAGCTTATGGATCGGCCAGGCGGTCTCCTCTATCGGCTCAGAGGTTTCCTAGCTTGCCATCCCGCTCACAGCGGTGTCCTGATTCGTTTGGCGTTGCCAGGGTGTACACTGCGCCAAAGCGCAAGTCATTACAGCGAGCAGATGCAGGTCGCGCTTTCGGGCCGCGTACCTCGTCGTCAGTGCAGCGGACGCCTGGCTCCGATCGGTTCCGTGGCGCCCGGATTCTCGTGGCGACGCCCGTGGACACCTGCGAGCACCTGACTCGCCGGGGACGGTGCGCCACCGTCATTCGGGAAGCGAGAAAGTTGTCCGATGGCCCTGACCGCCCCGATCGATATTCAGACCCCTCCGCTGATCACCGAGGACATCGATGACTCCGAGATCGTCGTCCATGGCGACGACCTCAAAGGGGTGCGGCTGTACTGTCGACTGGCCGCCGCGATTCCAGCGCTGGCCCTGGTCCTGCTGGCACTCGTTGCTATCTGGATCTCCACCCAGCGCTTCGATCGGCGCTGGGACTCCGGCCAGACGATCGTTCCGTTGGCAGTGGTCCTGATCGTGGCTGCTCTGTCCTACCTGCGGGCAGAGCTGCGCCTGCGCAGCTACCGTCTCGATCTCACCTCCGACGCCGTCATCTTCGAGTATGGGCGCAAGCGCTCGTACGTTCCCCGCGAGCACGTTCAGCTCTTCGATACCGAAACCTCGATCCTGCTGCGGATCTTCCGCCTCAGACGATGCAATCTGCACACCGGGGGAGGAATGGTCGTCGTTTCGCCAGTGCCAGCCCGTGTCGCGGCCGCAATCGAGCGATTGATCTACGAGCAGCCCGCGACGATGCGTGCTGAACGACCAGATGCCAACGCGTGACCGATCGGCTGAGCGTTGCTCGATCGTTGCGCGGAAAGCGCCGGCTGCACCCGCTGGCGATCATCTTCCCGTTCACCAGCTACTCCAGGCCACCGCGTCTTGGCCGAAGCTTGAGGATCCCCAGGTGGCTCCTGCTTTCGATCCTCTTCGTCGTGATCCTGATCGTCGACTACTTCTCGGACAGCCTGTCGGTGCGGGACGATGGCGGCATTATTTTCCAGCGCGACGAATTCACCCGGACAGACCTGTCGATCCTGACGATCGGGATCGGACTCATCGCTATCCCCCTCCTCGTCCACTGGTGGACGTTCCGGTGGTGGATCGACGACGACGCCATCTGGACCAGCGGCGGGATCTTCGACGTCTGGCGGCGGCGGGTAACGTTCGATCACATTGTGACGATCGACCGCACGTCGACGCCGGTGCGGCGTCTCTTCGGTGTCTCCAGGATCGCGATCGAGACGACAGCTGTCGACCAGGCGACGCCAGATGTCCTCTTTGGGTACCTGTCGAAGAAGAATGCAAACCTCCTCGAGGAGTTGCTGATCACGAAGCTGGTGTTCGATGGCGAGGACAACGAGGTACGACGGTTCGATCCGCTCAGCGTCGATCAGCTCGGGTGGTGGGATCTGATCCTTGCCGGCGCGACGACACTCCAGATCGGTCGCGCTCTGGTAGTTCTGTACGCCGTAAGCCTATTCTTTCGGAACGAGATCTTCTCCTCGATCGACATCAGTGGCGAGATCACGACGCTCGAACCCCCTCCGGTTCACCTCGTGATCGTCCCCTTCCTCGGCATCATCGTCATCCTGTGGCTCGTGTCAACGCTCTATTTTCGTGGTGTCGTTCGCCCGTTTCAGGCTCGGCAAGCATGGGGGCTGGCTGATCCTCGAAACCGGCGTCATTCGCCGCTCGCGACGGCTGATCAAGGCCGGCGCCATCCAGGGGCTGGAGATCTCCCGGTCGCCACTGCAGCGGTACTTCAGAAGCAAGCGGGCGATGCTGCGGATGCGCCTGCCGGCGTACGGCTCTCCGCCGATCTACGCCATGGTGCTCCATCCGGCCGTCACCGATGCGACCCTCCCTTCCCTCACGAGTCAGATCGCGGGGATGGATCTGGCAACGAGCGAGGCGATGTGTGGGAAAGGGGTTCACCCGTTAGCGGCCAGGTGTCGCAACGCCTATGTCACCTACTGGCCGGTGCGGATCGCCGCGGTTTGCGGGGTGTTGCTGGCATTGCTGCTGAGCCTTCAGCCGCGGCTGTGGTGGTGGGCGCTCCTCCCCCTGATCCTGGCCGTGCCGTTCGCGATCTCGGGGTGGCTGGCGTGGAGGAGTGCCGGCTGGTACGCCGGCAACGGCGAATGGCTGCTCGTGCAGCGAGGGGCGTTCACCCTCACCTCGACCGCCGCCAGGATCGATCAGATCCAGTACGTCCGCTGGTCACAAGGGTTGTTCTCGCGTGCCAACGCGACCTTCTCCCTGGCCATCTCGGTTGCCACGAGCGGAGGGGCGGGTCTGCTCAGCCGGTTCCTCGCCGTCCTGCGCGGGCCGGTCGACCCCTCGCTGGTTCGCATTCGCGCCGTAGCCGCCACGGACGCCGAGAAGATCGCGATCTCGAGCGGACTCGAGCGCTCGCTGCCTCCAGGAATGATCCCGGGGTGATCGAACGCTGACCGCCGCGTGCCCGGCCAGGGCGCCGTGCCACGTCCTCCGACGTTAGCGCAAGCTGTCGGAGGTGGATCGGCGCGTCCTGGAGGATCATCCCCAAAACTGACTTCGATCGAAAAAGACGACGAGCAAGACATTACGGAGACGTCAGACGAGTCGCTCCTACGAAACACTGTTTGGCATCGCAACAGAGTCGAGCACCGTTTGGCGTTGGGGAAAGGCGCTGGTGTGGTCCGCGCCACGGAGGTCGACTCCAGGACCCCCGCTTCGGTACGTCGCTAACGGACGGTGTCGGGATGCTGAAAGCTCATTCTGTTAATGAAAGATAAAAACATGATTATCAGAATGTTGACAAGCGCAGCATCATGTGCATGATACCGGTACACAGCAATGAGTCCGGGTGAGCCCTGAATCTAACCGCGCCTGTGACGGAAAGGCGTTTCTGTGATGGCCGAGTTGGACATCCGCTTGTTTGGAAGATTTCGCATCTACGCCCATGATGTCGAGATCACCGGGTTTGAGAGCGCGAAGGCTCAGGAACTCCTCTGCTACCTGCTCGTCCACTCTGGGCGGCCCCACCCCCGCGAAGCGATGGCTGGTCTCTTTTGGGACGAGCGGCCAACTGAGGTATCCCGCAAGTATCTGCGGCAGGCGCTTTGGCAACTGCAGACTGCCCTCTGTACAGGGGTTGGCAACGCGCTCGGGGACGTTCTCCATGTCGAAGCCGACTGGATGCAACTCGATTTGAGCGACATGATCCACGTGGACGTCGTCAAATTGGAGCAGGCCTTTGACCACGCCCATGGCGTCGCTGGGCGGGACCTGGATGATCAAAGCTTCGCGCGTCTCCGCGCGGCCATTCATCTCTACGACGGTGATTTGCTGGAGGGTTGGTATCAGGACTGGTGTCTAACGGCTCGCGAGCGGCTGCAAGTGAAGTACCTGGCGATCCTCGACAAGCTGATGGCCGCCAGCGAGTTCCGCCTCATGTACGAAGCCGGAATCTCGTATGGGACACGCATGTTAGAGGTCGACCGCGCGCGGGAAGCGACCCATCAGTGCCTGATGCGTTTGCATTACCTTTCCGGTGATCGCACCGGGGCCTTGCGCCAATTCGCGCGCTGCCGCGATGCCCTGCGCGACGATCTCGCCGTCGATCCGTCGCGGGCGACGATCGCGCTGCATGAGGCGATCCGTCACGATCGCCCCGACAGCCTTCAGGCCGGATTGCCGCACCCGGGCCAGTCACGCGAAATCGAGTCGGCCACCCTTGCCGACACCATGGCCCAGCTCCAGCAACTGCGCGAGTTGCTCGAGGGCATCCACCAGCAGGTGCAGCGACAGTATCAACCCATCAATCTCAGGATCAAGCGACAGCCGCCACGATTGGCGCGATAGCGTGTTCCGGCGTCGGGAGAGTGGGACGGGCCACACTCCGCGTCACGTGCCGCGGTTAGCCTCGAGGCGGCGTGCAGCCGAAAGACAGTGCAGCGGACGATGGCGGAACGGTTGCCAGACTGGCAACTGAGACGATCGACGTCAGGGAGGATCATGCGGCTACCGTAATCGAGGGCAAAAACAATGGTTGGGACTGAGAGGTCGCCAGTTGCAGAGCAGGATGACATCGCCGCCGCCGCTCTGCCTCACCGCACGGACCAACGGCTGATCATCCGCCTCTGGATCGACGAGGTGTCGCAGGGGGGTAGGAATCCGCGCTGGTATGGGCAGGTCGTCAACATCACCGGCGGAGATCCGCGCTACGTGCGCCGGCTCTCGGAGATTGGCGACGTGGTCGTCGCGGTGCTGGAGGGGATGGGCGTCCGCTTTCGCTGGCGCCGGCTCGCTGCGCGCCTGTGCCGCTTCTCCCGCTAGCGCGGCTGCAAACGAGGCGTCATGGCGCCCGCGCTGCTGACACGGGAGTTAGCAAGGCGTACTTCGTCTTATTCAGCGCCCGCGGCGGCCTTGATGCGATCCCAGATCCCAGGGTCCTTTTTCTGCGGGTAGGTGAAGCGGCCAACAGCCCGATCCACCGGGCCGACCTCCGGCGCTTTGGCGGTGTACTTGACCGTGACGGTGATCGGCCCAGTGTAGCCACCGAGCAACCTGACCAGATTGTCCACCCCGGCGTTGCCAATGTCGATGCAGCCGGACGAGCCGGGCATGACGCCGCCATGAAGAAAGAAGCCGCTGCGCGTCTGGGTGTTGCCGCAGCCTTTCGGTCCAGGCACGATCGAGACCGGCGCCAGCGGCACCCGCCCAGCACCCCAATCCCCGCCATGCAACGAGACGCCGAAAGGATCCGTGAAGCTGCCACCGGGGAGCATCTGGAGTCGTTCCGACTGGGTGAAGGTCGCCATCTGGGTGGCAGTGAAACGGTACGTCCCCTCAGGAATCGGTCCGTTGTCGCTGATACCAACATAACGCGGGTTATTGAGATAACTGTCGTCTTTGCTACCGCCGCAGGCCGCCGCGTCACCTGGGCGGACGGTGTAGGGGCGGCCTGACTGGGCAGCGATCTGCATGATCTGCTTCCCATCCCCGAGTACGGTGAACTGCGCGCCGTCAAAGGTGGCGGTGATCTTCTTGTGAGGGGACTTGGCCCCAGCGGGATGTGTGAACTTGGTACCGAGCGTCTTGCGCTGCACACCACCCGCCGCGACGGGGCTGCTGAGTGCCATGCCGGGCGCTGTGCCGGCAGCCTGCCCCACGCGCTCGGCTTGCCGCTCCGCTCCTTCCAGTTCCGGCCCGGCCAGGCGCGCCTCATTCAGGTTGGGAGTCGCTGTTAGTCCACCTTGCTGGAGGACGTGCGTTAGTTCGTGCGCGAGCAAACGCTGCCCCAACGGCGCGTGCGGCTCAAATGCTCCCCGGCCGAAGACAACGTGGCGGCCGAAGGTGTAGGCACGGGCGCCGATCGCTTCTGCCGATTCCGCCGCGCGCTCCCCGGTGTGCAGTCGCACCCCATGCAGCGAGTGGCCGAGCTGCATCTCCATTCCCGACTGGGTTGCGGCGTCGAGCGCCTGGCCAGGCGAGCTGAGCTCTGCGCGAACGACGGGCGGGACGGCTGCCGGATCGTGGGCGGCCTCATGCGGGGACCGTTGGACTGACTCCCGCCCCATTGCACACGCCGCGCACTCACCCCCTGGTTCCGCCTCGCCTCCACAGGAGCAGCGCTGCCGTTGGACAGTCGGGGCTGGCGGTCGGTCAATGATTCGCAACAGTGCCTGGTTGCCGTAGGTCGATTGCAGGCGCGCCACAGAGTTCGACGCCGGGGATTGGGCGCGATGCTGCTCACGCCACATCGGGGAGTGTGTCCCCTTGGCCGGTCTGGCTACTCGCGCTGGTGACACTGCTCCTTGCACTGCCATGGTGGTCCCGTTCTACGCTCGCGGATGCGCTGGAATCATAGCAAGCGGCAGGTAGGCGTTATCCTTGGGCAATCGGTCTCGTCCCAGAAGCCCTGATTCGGTCCCGAGTGAGGCCAACCCGAGGGCAGGTAGACTCATCAAATAGCGCGGCACGGGGGCGCGCTTCGCCTCGCTCGCCGCCGCGGCGTGTGCCGTGAGCAGCCCGCGCAGTGCATCGACAAACGCCTCAGGGTCCTGCCGGACGAGCGCGATTACCGCAGCCGCTTGCTGATGAATCGACATCGGCGCGTTGTGAACTCCGGCGGCGTAGAAGACCGCGACAGCATGTTGGCCGAGCAGGTGCGCCTTCAGCGCGTAGGCGAGACTCTGTTCATCGGGTGTGCAGATCTCAGAGTCCGGACCGATGTAGGCCGCATCCGCCGGGTCCCCAACCATCTCCGCGATCTGCTCGGTCAAGGTCGGGTCGCCGGCGATGAGTGCGACCTCCATCGCGAGCAGGCCGAGTCGTGAATTCGTCAAGGCGCCGATCACATGCGGCGGCATCGCGTGGAGGAAGCCGTTCCCGCTCGTGACTTGAGTCCGGGAAACCGCGACCGTGCCGCGCGACCGAAAAAGTTCGCCAAATGCGAATGCCGCCCGCTTGATCCAAACCCTTGCGTCGTCGGGGTCGGCGCCAAGTGCGAAGGTAGTCACCGCGCAGGTGAGTGCATAGTCGACGCCAAGTGCGTGGTCCAATGGCCTGCGCGACGCCGGCTCGAGGGCCAAATATTCCGAATACGCCCCGGCGGAGAATTCGGCGGCGTGCGCACCCCAGACTGGATCAAATGACAGAGTTGTCGTCATCTGATTCGATCCCTTTTTGATCCCAGGAATTCACCCTGCACCTCCAAGTGACAACTGTCCGGACTGATGGCTGTAACGGCAATATATATGCGGCTGTCGCCCCGATCTGGAGACTACTTCGTCAGCGTGAAGCCGCGTCCCGGTTGGCGCTGGAACCCGAGCGACTCCAGCGCTGTCCGGACGGCGACCGCGTCAGGGTCAGTTCCTTCGGTAATGATTCGGCGTATCTCTTTGTTGATCCGCGCCTTGAGCTCGGTGGGCCTAAGCGTTTGGGGTTCTCGCACCGATGCCACGGCCCGATCAAAGATTCGAGACAGCTCCTCCACCTCGCTGAAGCGCCTCGTGAGCAGGGCTTCCGGTTTGTCGACTACTGAGACCGGCGGTAGTTCGCCGCGATTGGACCTCAACTCACGCGGGTCAATTCCGAGCCCCTTTGTTCGCTGGTTGGTATTCGGGTCCAATAATTGACGGTTGTATGGATCAAGGGCCCGGCCCACCGCACGCTGCGGCTTGATGTCGTCGGCTCCCACTGGAAGAACTTCATCAATATCGAAAGTCATGGCGCGATCGAGCGCGAAGTCCCTCTCGCCTGATTGGATTTGCGCTGCGCGTTTCTCACCAATGTGCATCGAAAACGTCGGATCCACGTCTGCCGGAGCCGGATCCGCTTCGCTCACTTCTCTCGGCTGGGGTGCCGACGTGGATGGCTCCTGCACGGGTCGAGGCGGCTCGCTCGCCACCGGCTTCGGGGACTCGCCGCCTTCGTTGAACATCTTGAGCCGAGCATCGAGCGCTGCCCCGTTGTTCGCGCCTTCCAACTGTGCAATCGCTTGATTGAGGTTATCACGCCGCTCGTATAAATATTTCTTCAGCGCCTGCTCGTCGTAGCCACCAGTTTCTTTCACACGACTGAGGAGTTGATCCAAGCGGGCGACTTGCTGCGGCGTGACATTCGGCGGGTAGCAGGGAGACTTGCACTTCTTGAGGGCAGCCGCCGCGAGCGGTTGATCGACGAGCGCCTTCCGTAGCGGTTCGTTGGCCCGCAGCTTGGCGTCGGTGTCCGGGTCCACACCGCCAATGCGCTGCATTTCTGTGTCGATGCGGACCTTTTCGGGTATCGCTGCCGGTGATTCCGGGATCTGCTTGGCACCTGGCGCGTCCGCTGCTGGAACCTTGGCCGGGTCGGGGGTGCCAATCGGCTTTTCATCGATCAGGCCCTTCGGCTTCCCCACCTGCGCTTCGGCGTTGACGTGGTGCGAGCGCTCGGCAAGTGACCCGCCAACCATCACTCCTGTGGACAGCATCGTCTGGCCGATCAACATCATCAGCGCGGCTGCTCGTTCGCCGGGATCCTTGATCTTCGCCAGCGCGTCCACTTGCTGCATGAACTGGACACTCATCATGACGCCACCGGCCGCGTCGATGCCGAAGCCGACGATCAGCATCGCCTTGCCAAGGCGCATCATCCGCAACGAGGTTGCGCCCATGCGGCCAAGACCGATCACGCTGCCTGCAATGTTGACGATCTCCAGAGCGTTTTCCAAATCGAGCTCGAACGTGCCGGATTCGAGCCGCTGGGAAATTCGGTAAGCGGAAGGGATCGCTCCGGCCAACCCGAGCGGGATGAGGAACATGAGTGACGCGCCTCCGGTCAACGGCGCAGCCACGACCGCCGCGATCGACAGCGCGGTGGTGACATTGTCGATAGATTCGGCGAGCAAGCTGCCCTTGCTGGCTCCAATGCGGATGGTGCGGATACCGCCAGAGAGCCCGAGCGCGACTCGGCCCCGGCCGTATCCCTCGGTGCTTTCCAGAAGCGTCTTGACGGCGTCGACAATCGCGTCATCTCGCGATTTACCAGTGCCGGTTTCGTCTCCGCTCTTCGGCGTCGTCACATCAGAGATGTAGACGTGGTAGGTGTCACCTCGCTTCGTGGTTGTCGTCGGTTTGTCGACCACCTCCAGCGTCAGCGACATCTTCTGGCCGAAGTCGCTGACAAACTGGGCAGTCAGGAGCTCGGCGTCACCGACTTTGCGGTCAGTTCGCCGCTTGATCAGCTTTTCGATGTGCTCCAGGTCTTTGGTGGCGGCATCGAGATCGCCCTGCTGCGTGCCGGCCTTGATCGCCTCCACGCGCTTGGCGGCCTCGTCGCGCAGGGTTGTCAATCGCTCGCCGAGCGGCGCCAGCGACTGCCGCAGCGCCGCCAGCTCTTGCTCTGCCTGCTCTTTTTCCTCTTTGCCGAGATTCCCGTTGGCCAGCGTCGCTTCGAGTTTCTTGATCTGCTCATGCGCTTTCTCGCGCCTGGCGAGGGCCGTTTTGACGCCGCCGGCCGCCATTTCATCGGGGTCGCGGGCGAGGACCGGGTAGTAGGCGACACTCGGCGCCCGGACAACTTGCTCCGTGCCCTCTCGAACTTGGGACATCGCCGAGCGGACGAAGTAGAGGCCCGGGGTGGGGAAGACGATCAGTTTCTGATGGGCCGGCATCGTCAGGATCTCAATCGCCATCTTGATCCCGGTACCGAGATAACGCAGGATGGCGTTGGCGCCGACGAGGTTCAGCGCGCCAACGCCGGCAGGGCCGATATCCGATTGCATGGAGTCGACCACCCGCTTGATATCCTCCTTTGCGTAGGCGGTCGTCCGGCTGAACCGGACTGCAGCCACCTCACCGTGGCTGACTTCCTCACCTCGCATCTTGGAGACGTCGATCGGTTCGCCGATCTGCTCATCCGGGATGCGGACCCGTTCCCAGTTGAAGGCGTAGCGGCCAAGCGCTTCATAGACGGATGGAAACTGCACCTCCATGTTGAATCGGAAGTCAGTGCCGAGCGCGGCCTCGAAGGGTGGAATCGGTGATGCCGAGACGGGTGAGAGCGTTGAGGGAAACGCGGGGGCATTGGCCGTGCCGGGCCTATCACGAATAACCTCGTCGCCCTCCTGGAACGTCCCCTCAAAGAGCATCCGCTGCGTGTAGCCGGCGTAGTTCGTCATGAGTTGGACGCGAGCGGCCTCGTCCGTCTCCGCATCCCGCGCGAGGTGGGCTTGCGTGCGCATGTACCCGAGCAGGACCACGGCGGCGCCTGGGTTGTTCAGTCTTGTGGGTGGCGCTGTAATCCTGATCGGCTCACCTTTCTTCGGCTTCGGTAATCGCCAAATGGCGCCGTAGGCGCCGGCGGTTTTCTCGTTCGCCGCGAGTTTGGTATCGATCCGAATCGCCTCCAACACCATCGCCGGTTGGTAGAGTGCCGTCATGATCTGGCCGATTGTCATGCCAATGCCGGCGAACGCGGCGGTCTCACCGGCCTGGCTCTGTGCAAGGAGGACGGCATAGTCGCGCAGCATGAGGCCGTGCTGCGCCATCTCACGATTGAAAATCTCTCGGGAGTACCAGCTTGGTAGCGGGATATCCCATTCCTTAAGTGAGCGAATGAACTCGTCCCAGAGGTTGAGACTCGCATACCCCAGAACGAGTAAATCTTCCTGTTCCGGTGTCAGTTGCAATTCGAGCTTCTTCGACCTGAGGAAGGAGATCACCGCCAGGCTCGGCGTCAGGCCTAGATCCACATGACCAATCTCTTCGCCGGCTTTGGCGGGTTTGGCGGACCTGAAGCCGCCGTACCGCTCGAACTTCCCCTTATTGAGGATCGTCTCGACTTCGGCAACGAATGCGGGATCGTACTTGGCGCCGAGCAGGCGGCCCAGGATGATCGCTAGCAACTGCGGCGTCTTGCGGCCCGCCTTGTACCGGATATGGTCGGGTACGTCGAAGCTGAGCCCACTCAGCGACGCGCTCATGCCAACGGAAGGGGGCGTTTCCGTCGGTACTTCTGGGGCGCGAAGGATGGATCCGCGGACCGGGGCCAGGGCCGCCGGTCGCCCACCCGCGAGAACTGCTTGGGCCGCTGCTTCGGCCTCGTGCTCGTGGTACCCGTCTGCCGGCGCGATGCCGTCTGGCGCCGTTTGGATGGTGGAATTCGCATTCGATTGCTGGACTACATGGGCAAGCTCATGTGCCAGCAGACGCCGGCCGGCGCCGCTATGCGGCGCATGCTGGCCCGTGGCGAAAACAATGTTGTGACCGATGGTGTAGGCCCGGGCGTCAATTGCGCGGGCGGATGCCGCCGCCCGTGAATCGGTATGAACCCGGACGTCGCCAAAATCGTGGCCGAAGTGCGACTCCATCTCGGACCGCACGGACATGTCCAGGGGTTGCCCTGCGGAGCGGGCCGTCTCATGCACGAGCGAAGGGGCGGCGTGCGGGACTGCCGCCGCCCCCGGGGCAGGTTCGCGTTGGATTGCGCGGCGCTTGGCAGCGCAGGACGCGCACTCGCCATCGGCGCCCGCCTCGCCACCGCAGGCGCAGCGTTGGCGCTGGATCACCGGCCTCGCCTGGTCGAGCATGCGCATCACGGCGCGATTGCCATGCGTTGACTGGAGGCGGAGGATCGATACGCCTGGACCGCGCGCGGGCAGCTCTGGACGCGGACCTTCCTGGCCGACGGCTGGCTCCGGTGCGATCTGCTTGACTGGGTTCTGGTCTTTGACGGTCACGGCCATCCGCCATGTCCTCCGCTACGGCGCAGTGAAATCAGCGGAATCTTTGCCGCCGCTGATCTTGGACACGGTCGTCTTGATATGGTCGATGATCGCCCCGAGATTGTTGGCCGTTCCTCGCTGGATGTCATGGAGCAGGGTGACAATGGTCGACGACGGTGTGGTGGTCTTCCAGCCACGGCCATGGACGGCGGCGACCCCGGCTTCGACCCGTTTCTTGAGGTCAGCGAGCGATTTGTTCGCGCCCTGGTCGACGTCGATATCCCAGAGCAGGTTGGTCAGGCCGACTTTGGAGTAGGTCGCCTCGACATCGGGATTGAGCGCACCGGTGGGGGGCCGGACCAGCGTTGGTTCAGACCCGGTCACTTTTTTGACAGCAGCTTTACCAGCCTGGAGCTCGCCTTCCAGTCGTCCGGCCGCCTCGGCCCTGGTGTGGAGCTCATGGTCAGCCGTGCCCCCGGTGTGGATGCCGACCTTGTGTCCTTCGGCCTGCATCCGCGCGACGAGTTTCCGCCCAATGGCGTTTGCCATGCGATGAGCGACACCAGTTTGGATAAAGAATGCCGCTTTGATGCTACGCGCCTTGAGCGTGTCGAGTACGTTCTCCGTCAGATTCCGACCACCGCCGAGGGGGGCGGCGTGTGGACCGTCGTCAAAGGTGAGGGAGAAGGTGCGGGTGGCGCGCATGACTCGCCTGGCGGCACGGATGGGGGCGGGGACGGGCCGCCCCTGCGCAGCTGCGGTGGCCATTGTTCCCGCCTGGCGCTCGGGTTTGCTCCCGGTCTCGTCGATAGGGAGGTCGGTCGTCGGCCGGCTCCCCTCTTGTTGGGCCACGTGCGCGAGCTCGTGGGCGAGCAGACCGCGACCCTGGGAGGACGCTGGGGCATAGCGGCCGGCGCCGAAGACAATGTCATTGCCGAGCGTGTAGGCCTGGGCATCGAGTGAACGAGCGGAGGCCGCGGCCTCCGCTCCAGTGTGGATGCGGACGCGCCCGAAGGGGCGGCCGAACCGGCGCTCCATGAGGGTGCGGGTTTGCGCGTCGAGGGGCCGGCTCGGAGATTGCAGCGCCGCCTCTACGTCCGGCGACCCGGCGTTGCGGCCGATTCGGGCGAGTGCCGCCTGGTTGCCACCAACCGCGGCGTCCGCGCGGTGGGTCAGGCGGCGGGCGGACGCCATGGCGCGGCCGGGGACACCCGCTGCCGCACGGGCAATTTTGGTGTGAGCGCGCATTCGTGCTCTCCCCATCAGATCAGCTGCTGGCGCTTCGGCCAGCCGTGTTGGTTCGCCGCGAAGATCTCCGCCCCGTCGCCAGATCGGGAGCAGCGGCAGGAGCCGTCTCGCTCGCCCTGGCCTCCTCGCGGGCCGTCGTTTCCGACATGGGTGTTTCAGGTGCGGGTTGCGGGGTTCCGTGCTGGTGTTCACGAAACAGCTCGCGCTCCCCGCGTCGGGAATCCATCGTCCCATCACGTGCGGGTTGGTCGCACTCCGTCGCCTGGCACGCGTACTCGAATCCTCGCAACGATGGGACGATCCGGCGGCAATCGCAGTTGTCGATCAGGGTGACGGTGCCGTTGGCATCGAACTCCACTCTGGCCAGGACAACCCAGGGACTCTGCGGGCAGTCGGGACAGGCGGGATTCCTCACTCCGCGGAGGGTCAGTCCCTCCGGCTGCTCGGTCTCATGGCCTGGCGGGCAGCAATCGAGGGTATCGATCTCGTAGCTGTCGCGGAAGCGCGAGTGTTCACACGGGGTGTCATCGCATCCACAGCCGGCTGGCTGGGCGCGAACCGGCCGCACCCGACACTCCTTGTAGCGGACGGCGACCCAAAGAGGACTGGATATCCGGCTGTCATAGACCTCGCTGCACCATGGGTCGGAGAGGTCGTCGCCCGCGCCCGCACAACCGCTGACGCCGCCACCACGCAGGGACACTTCCTGCGCGCAATCGATGATGATCTCGTCGCCGTAGGGGCCGAGAATGTAGCCCGGTTCGACCCGGACCTTCCATGGCACGGTTCCGCTGGCCGTGTCCGCCACGTTGCCATTGCCGCCATTGGTCGCGGCGGCCCTGGCCAGCGAGCCGCGGCTCCTGGTCGTGTCCGTTCTCTTCTGGCCTGTCTCGGGGATGACACAGACGAGCGCGCCGCAGACGACACCCCAGCCGTGGAGGTAGATGTTGTGGCGGCGCAGCCGATCGCGGAAATATTCCGCTTCCAGACCCAGCTCGTCCGGTGTGATCAACTGCCGGGGGAAATAGCGGGGGCGCTCCAGCACGCCGAAGGGGAAGCAGGTGTGGCCATTAGGGCTGCACGGGTTCACCTCTGTTTGCGCGTAACCGGCCGATGGCTGTCTCATGGTCATGTGCATAGGGTCTCTCCTCGGACGCCGCGGTGGCGGCGCGGTCGGTGGACGGCATCCCGCCCTGCTAGCGTCGCCAGTTTTCGCTCGGGCGCTCTTCCTCGACGAGGCGGCTCAGCACATCGAGGAGAAGGTCGTTGCCGAGGACGATCGGCCGGATCTCGATCTCGACTTCGTAGATGGAGCAGCCGCCATCGCGGCAGTCCAGACGCAGGTTGGCAAGCGGGACGCATGGGTTACGGCGCGGGGGCGGACAGCCCTCCGTGACCCAGCGCGCCAGCGCCCCGTAGTCGATCTCGCCACCTTGCAGGATGTCTGGGAAGCGGCATTCGACTTTGGGCCGCTTGACGCAGCCCGGCACGAAGTCGATCCGGTACTGCTCGCGGATCGTGCCAGGTGCGCAGGGGACTGAGGTCGAGCAGTCACCGGCAAGCA
The DNA here is from genome assembly GCA_963724295.1 of uncultured Chloroflexia bacterium. Lineage (GTDB taxonomy): Bacteria > Chloroflexota > Chloroflexia > Thermomicrobiales > UBA6265 > JACCXM01. Next base: position 106,290 of record CAVRUC010000011.1, read on the forward strand.
CTGCCACCGGATCACTCTCGCACTCGTGGTAGCAGAGCAGGGCCGTGACGCAGGCGCCACGATCGGAGTGGTGATCGTGGTCACCTTGTCGCTCCGCATTCCCATCGCCTGCATACTGCCTGGGCTCATCTCGGCTCTGTCCTTTGCCCTCTCCGTTGCCGTACTTCCCGTTCGTGTCGCCCTCATCCCCTTCGTCGCGTGGATTGTCGCGGCGATTGCAGACGCGGTCGATCAGCGCACTGGGAATGGGCTGGGACGGACTGCGGCTGGGAACGACGATCTCGCGGCCCCAGCCGTCGATCGCGGTCCCCGGCGTCACTCTGATCGAGCAGGGATCATCACCGCGTTCGATATCGAGGCCACAGACGACGCCGTAGCCGGTGACGAGCCGGTTCAGCAGGCGCCGCATGGCAATGATGTAGTCGGTCTCGAGCTCGAAGTGATAGACGTCCATCATCTTGCCGTGGAAGAAGTGGTTGCGGCGCGGTGTTCTCAACCGTCCTCGCCAGTCCAACCGGCTTCCCGACTCACGTGTCCCGTACATTGTCCTGGCTCCTCCCGTCACGACTACGCGCTGTGCTAGTCCTCGACCGCCGCTGCTCCGAGGAGGGTCGTCACTCCGATCTGACTGTGGTTGCCGATCTGGCCCGGCGGATCACCGCCGAGCACGAGATCGACACCAAGCGTCGCTTCACTGTCGAGCCGGGATGGCAGCGGGTCGCCGCCGATGATGGCGTCGATCCCGATCCTGGCCTGCGCCCCGATTTCGAATTGAGCATCAACCGGGCAGATCTGAAACTCGGTATGAGCCGGCTTTTCTCGCTCGATGAGCGCCTCAACGCTGCGTAGCAACTCCTCGCTGTAGGCGGCGCCTCGGTAGAGGCGAACGGTGAAGCGGTGGGCGACCGACTCGAAGAGCGGCGAGCCATAGTCGTCGCCTTCGATCAGGTGAGAGCGATCGAGCGTCGCAGTTGAGCCGAGAACGGCCCCCTGGGGCTCGGCCGCCGCGAGCATCGTCGTCACGCCGAGGATCGAGGTCTCCCGCTCTGCCGCGGGGCTCCCCTCGTCTCCGGCAAGTGCCCACCAGGCAGCTCCCATCACTGGTTCCTCGATCCACGCATCCACTCCTGTGGCACGGCGCAGGGCAGTGCGCAAGCCGGAGGCGGTGCCCCGCGCCGCCGCCTCGACATACGCGTTGGCGACTGCATCCCGCAGGGTCTCGGTGTCCCACTGGGCGGCGATATCGACCGCCAGCCATCGCGCCAGTTGCGCGAGGAAGGGGGGTGAGGCGGCGGGGTCGAGGATCCGAGTGAGGTCTGCGATGTTCTCTTCGACCTCATCGAAGTGGCTTTTTACCATCGACAGAAAGCGCGGCAAGAAGGCGTCTGGTGACGAGTCTTCCCGGTAGATGGCCGGCAGGTGCTCCAGGTAGCCTGGACGATCGAACAGCAACTGGATCTGCTCTACCGAAGGCGAGGTGAGACCTTCGCCACTGAAGTGGATGCCGACCCACGCCAGCGCCGATGGGGGGCGCCGGATCAGGTGCTCGGCAAGGTCCGGCGCCCCTGCGCTCCAGGCGGGCGCCGGGAAGTGCACCGGCCCGTCCGGGTTGACCGGCGGCATCGCGGCCGGATCGTTGGTGGTGTAGACGCTGAACTGCACGTGGGCGTCCTTGGGCAACGTCGTCATCGTCGCGCGCAGTCGCTGCCAGGTCTTACTGCGCGGGTTGAATGCGCCGAAGGGGCCGCCCCAGGCGACACCCTCCCGGACGAACGCCGCATCGAGCATCAGGTGGAGCGGCGCCCGCGACCAGCCGGGATGAACCAGCAGACCGCCCCGGCCGTCGATCGCCAGCGCCGCCACGGCGCCGCGGTAGCCACGGGCGGCGCCGACTGATGAGCCATCCGACCGGAGGCGTAAGACCTGTCCACCGGTGGTGGTGTGGTCACCGGTGTAGACCGTGCGCCCTGTCACGACCAGCCCGAGTGGATCCCCGCTCACCGCAAGCGCGATTTCCCTCTCCAGATGCCCGTCCTGGTCAACGACGAGCAGCATCTTCCGCTCCCGGTCGAGGATGAAGATGCGTGGTCCCTCGCCTTCGTCGGCGCCGGGGCTGACCGCAATGTCGACCGGGTCGGCTACTGTCGCTTCACTGGCGAGCGTCTGCCAGAAGGCAGGCACGACCTCGCCCCCAGGAGTGAACTTCTGGATTCGCGCGTTACCGCGATCAACCACGTAGACGTGCCCGGTGGGGTCGGCAGCTAGCGCGGATGGACGGTTGAAGCGTCCAGGGCTCGCGTCCGGTGCCGGCGGAATGCCCGGGCCGGCATCGCCCCAGATGTCGAGCAGCTGGAGGGTGCCCAGGTCAAAGAGTTGCAGCCGGTGATTGCCGGCATCAGCGACGATGAGCGCGCGCCGGCCGGGGTGGATGAGGAGACCACGCGGGTCACGTAACTGTGCCGGCTCCTCCCCTTCGCCGCCCAGGCACGGCACCAATTGCGTCGTGCCATCGCAACCCTGGACCGAGAAGACGGTGTGATTGACAGGGTCGGTGAAGAAGATTGTGCCGTCCGGCCCGACCGTCAGACCCGCCGGCTCGTCCGCTGGGTCGAGGCGGGCGACCTCGGCTGGCAGCGGAGCAGTCAGTGCCGGCAGCCTGGCCAGACCCAGCGATCCATCCACCACATCGATGTTGCGACGTTCGAAATCTGGCCAGACGTTGTCACGATTGAGGTAGAGGAAATCGGGTTGGCCCGTTTGCCTCCCCGGGGTGGCACTCATCATTCCCTCCTTATCCATCCACACCCATCCAGCCGACCTGCCATTCCTGCAACAGGTCAGGGAGACCGGGCTCGTCCGCGGCCGCACCCACCTCCACGTCGACTGGTTCAGCTGTCTCTGCAGCCTCGTCGAATGCGGACATAGTGGTCGTCCAGAGGGCGGAGATATCGAAGCCTTCGAGGACGATGGGCTGGGCGGCGCGTTCCGAGATCGACACGGTGCCTGGGTCTTCCCCTCTACTCCGTGACCTGGCCATGGCCCGCGTAAACTCGGGCGCCGCGATGTTGATGTCGGGGCGGTTGGTCATGAACCAGAGAACGAACACCTGGGCGATGAACCCGGACGGGGTCGGCTCGGTGATGCTGAGCAGACCCTCGACGACCACGCGCTGGGCCCTCCCGTTCTGCCCGATGGTGATCACCCGGGGACCGTCGATCCGAGCGAAATAGTGCGGAGTCGTCAGGAATTCCCCGCTCGTGGTGTCGATCTCGGCCTGCATTCCGCCGACAATCTGATAGAGGGCGCGCGTCGGATTCGCCAGGATCACGGGATCCGGGACTCGCTCACCTTCGTTCCAAGGCTCCCAGACCGTCCACGGAGTTGGGTTCTCGACGCCACAGGCGATGTAGGGCTGTAACGGCGGACGGGCGTTGCGGCGCTGGACAATGCTGATGTCCTTATCCAGTTTGCAATCACGCACCGCGATCTCGGTGAGCACGAGGTGTGCGCCGCGGAGAATCTCGGCTTGATCGCGGGCCGGACCGCCGTCTGGATTCAGCGGCACCCAGCAGAAGATTGGCTCTTCGCGCAAGCGGACGGCGCCGCGGGTACCGCACAAGCCCTCGCGCTCTTCGACCTCCTCCAGGGTGTCATCGGCCGGGTACTGGACGGTCAGGACAAAGCGCATGGCGTTGCCATGCCCATCGCCCTCGACGGGCGGCACGGGGATGGTGCGGGACGTGGTGAGCACGATCTCCCGGCCGAGGTCATCGATGGCATAGCCCGCGCCGACATTGACCTCGCGGTCGTCCTTCTTGCCGCCGACGGCGAAGCCGTTGCCGATCCCTGGCTGGTGCAGGCTCTGATTGTGCAGCCAGCGCATTTCCCGGTTGAACGTCTCGATCCCCTGCAGGTCTGCGGCGAAGAGGCGTTGCCCGTTGAAAAAGCGCTGTCGCTCGATGGAGCGCGTGTCATCTAGGAGACCCATACCGACCTTCTTCCTGTGTACCGAGCGGTGAGATCGTCGTCGCCCTGGTGTTGAATGCCGATCCAGTTGACCGCGAGCTTGGTCAGCCGTCCCAGGCCGAGAATCGCGTTGTCAAAGCGTGGCTCTGCCCTCTCGGTGAAGGCCCTGCTGTTCAGGTGAATTTCACGTTCATGGACGTCGACCAGGTGCACACCCTCAGGCGGGGCGGGCTCCGTGGCAAGCGAGGTCTCGACAGTGCGGAATCCATAGGCGGTGTAGAGCCAGGGCGCCAGGATGCGGAAGGTGAAGCCGGTCTTGGTGGCCTCGGCGATATGCCTGAAGGGGAGGAGGAGCATCAAGGGAACGGCCGAGTTCCACATCGAGCCGGTGATCTCGGCGAAATAGCATGGGGTTGCCGTGAAACCGGCGGCAGAGGTATCGATCTCAACCTGGATACCGGCAAGGATGATGGTGTCCTCCACCGGCTCCACCCATGATTGCCAGGCTGTCTCCCCGGGAACCGTTGCCCCGTGCCGGGTGCGCGGGCGTGCCATCGCCCGGGCGCGCTCCGGCGCGAACATCCGCGTGGAGGTTGCGTCCTCGTCGTTCCTGGCCTCGGCGGTCGAGGCCAGTTCGATACCATCGTGTGGGGTGTAAGCCGAAGGCGGCAACCACCGGAACGTGACGCCCGCGTCCGGGGTGGGGCGATCGCGACAGTAGCCGGCCGGCGGCGAGCAGGGCGGTGTCTCGTCGGCCTGGTAGGCGATGACGAGCGCTACGTCCTCAGCCTCGTCCGGTACGGGCAGACGCCGTTCATCCCGGAGCTGGAGCTCGCGCCCGAAGCAATCGTAGGCGAGGCCAGGTCTGACTCGCGCGATGCGGACGCCGCCGTCCATCTCGAACTCCACGTGAAGTCCGTGCGCTACCCCATAGGTTTGATGCAACGCTCGGTTGTGCCACCAGCGCAGCTGATCGTCTTGCGCGGCTTGCCCCACAAAGTCGCGGCGCAACATCGCCTGGCCACGACCGTGTCGCAGGCGCTCGGGCTCAACCGGAATGAGGGGCGTCGTCATCGAGGACCTCATCTCACATCGATCTCGTGCGGTCCGGCGTCGACCAGTCCGGTCGGTCCGAGGCAAACGTTGCCGCAGGTGGGGCAGCCGTCCTTGAGAAGCTCGAGGGCAAGGACGTGGGCAACCCCCGGCACCTCATCGATGACTCCCAACACCTCCGTGCGATAGACATCGCGGCCAAAAGGCCAGCCCGTGCCGTCCTGACCGCCCGTCAGCGGATGGAAGAAACGGTCGAGCGTCTCGCCAATTGCCGTCTGGACCTCGGCGGCGCGAGCGCCAGGACAAGCCTCGACCGTGGCGCGGACGGCGACGGTGACATAGAGCGGTCCGGCCACTTCGACCCGCGTTCCGATCACGCGGCCGCGGTTGAGATAGGCGGCAACAACCTGGCGCAAGCCGGGGGTTGGCTCCGGGTGGTCCGCCGGAAGGTGTGGCAGGATCAGCACGGTCACAATGCCCGGCGCCTTCAGGCAGGGGAAGCCGGGATGGAAGTTCGCCCGCGCCTCGGCGCGCGCCAGGCGGGTCCCAGGCGTCTCCAGCGCGCGAACAACCACGTCGTCGAGTGTCACGGCGCGCAGTGCCCGTTCCCGGCCCTCCCGGGCGCGGGCGATGGTGGCCGGCAGCGTCTCGGCGGCGGCGCCGCCAATGGCGGGAGTGACGTTGGTGATCTCACCCAGGGCCGCGGTAAGCTCGGTCAGGCCAGGGACCGTTGCTTCATTGTGGGCCGAGGAAGCGAGCCGGTTGATCGTTCGTGCCGGCAGATTGCCCTCAGCGGCGCGAGTGATGTCTGCCGACACCAGCAACGCCGAGCCAGGCGCGGCAGCCCGTCCCCGCTCACCATCGCCGAGGGTCAGGGCGCCGGCGGAGGAATCGAGTCGGGCATGGGCATCGGCTCGTCCCGAGGCGTCGAAGTCTGGCCGGATCGTCCACGTGCGCCAGCTGCCCCCCTCCAGGCTGGCGAGGTGAACGCTGTTCTTGACGACCGGCGCGTTGGCTATCTCGATCCGCTGCGACGGGGCGCCGCTCCCCCAGGCCACGGCCGCGGCCTCGATGGTGAGGATGCGGGTGGCCGGTTCGTAGAGGAGCAACCGCACGCGCGGAGTCCCCGCGGAGGGTGCGACGAAGGCGAGATAGGTAACGTCGCCGCGGCTGTCGACAGTGAAATCGACACCGGTCCACGCGCCCGGGGCAGGTGGAGTGCCGACGACGTGCGCACCAGGCGCGATTTGCAGCCGCGCGGTCGCGGGCACGGCCTGGACGGCCTCGACCGCGTTCAGGGCCAGGCCCCTCAGGACGGGCGCAGCGTCGTAGGCGCCGCGCACGAGCCGAACGCGCAGCCAGGTGAGAGCGTCCGCACGGCCGCCAAGGGTCGAAGTCGCCACTGGCCCTGGAGTACGGACGATGACGCGACCATCGAGCGTCAGGGCGCGAGTCTGATCGCGCACCCCGGTCTCGGGGTAGAGACGCGTCCAGGTCTCCGGTCCGGTGGTTATCTCCCAGATCACCTGGACCGCGTGGTGGGCAAGTCGAGGCGGCCGCACGTCCTCGTTGGGGTGTCCATCGTCGTCATCAGACAAGGCGGTCCGCCCGCAGTCGATGGCGTCCCATGGCGGCGCGCAGTCCGCAACGCGTCCCGCCAGTTCTTCCGCGATCCGGTCCCGTTCGGCGCGACCAGCGCGATCGGCCGGATCCAACGCGATCCCCAGGCTCACCTCAGATTCAGCTGGCCAGGGAGCGGGCATCGCGAACCCGAGGTAAAGCGCCGCTCCGGGCTGGGGATCGACCCCAAAGGGCTGCACCGGTTCGCCGCGGGCCCAGGCCGCGGTCTGATCCTCGAGCGTGGTTCCGTCCGACGTGAAAACGGCGGCGATGCGCCCCGGTTGCACCGTCAGCTCATGGCGAGCGCGGAACTGCACTGGCACGCCGGTAGGGTCGGATCCCTCGAACTCCAAACCGGCCGGAATCGGCTGTGGGGGAAACCCGTCCGCAAGGCGCAGGGCCAGCAATGTCTCGGCTGGTTGCGGCGGCTGCGGCACGATTCCGGCCAGGGCCAGGAACTTCAGACGCTGGGCATCGGTGATGCGGTTGACCGCGTAGATGTCCATCTCCGCAATCCAGGCAAAGAGATCGATCAGGGTGATGCCTGGATCATGCGCGTTGTGATCGGTCCACTCGGGTGCGTAGAACGGGATGAGGGCGCGTCCCTCGTCAACGAGGTCCGCCCACCGCCGGTCGTCCAGGCTTGGAAGTGGCAGCGCCGTTGCCATTATTGGATGCCTCTCTCGTGCCGCCTAAGGCGCGTACTCACGTGCCACCTTGATCCGGAGCTCACCGGCAATCACCATGCGATCGCGCGCGACGTCGATTCGTTCGCCACCGATGCGGCCATCGATTGAGATCGCGAGCGATTCAACAAAATCCAACCCCTCCACCCGTTCCAGCACGGCGGCGAGGTCCGATAGGTAGACATTCTGTCCTGGCTGCCAACCCCTGCCGTCCGGCCCCCCGTAGAGCGGATGGAGCAGACGGGCGAGTGTGGCTCGGGCGCGCTGCTCGATAGCCCCGGCCTCGGCCGGGACTCGAGGCACAATCGTGGCGTCGACATCGATCGCCACGTACGCCGGACCGGTGACGTCGATCCGTTCCAGCCCCGCCAGCGCGGCATCAGCACGCTCCTCGACATAGCGGCGCACGGACTCACGCAGGCCGAAGGAGGGCCATGGTCGCGGATCGGGGCTGGCCGGGATAATGACCAGCGTGACGTGACCTGGGTGCCGCCGACCGTCAACCGAACGAACCGGCAAGGCGCGGGCGACCGCCACCGCGGGCGAGGCTTCCCGGGCCATGGTGGCGAGATCGGTCAGGGACAGGGCTCGGCCGCGGTGGTGCAGTGTCAAGGGACCGCGGGTGCGGAGTGCATCGAGGGTCTCGGCATCGGCGCCGCCCTCCGCCGGAAAGGGGTTCGAGACGGCATCGACACCGCCGATGGCGCCCTGCAATTCCTTAATGGCGCCGGCCGGGACATTGCCGGCACTGCCGCCACCGGTCTGGTAGCGGCGGGCGAGCACGGCGGCGCCGGCCGGGGGCACCTTGCCGGCGGTGCCGTCGCCAAATTGCAGGCGGCCGCGGGATCGCTCGAGTTGGTAGTGACGGTCATTCGGCCCGGAGCGAAGCAGGTGCTCCTGCCCCTGCCAGCGAACCCAGACCTCCGTCACCTGCTTGGTCCGGTCGCGCCGCAGACGCAAGGAGCCATACTCCACCTCGGCGTCGGACCCTTCGCGTCCGAGCAGCGCCTCGATCTCGCGGATGGCGCGCTGATTGCCGGGAAAGAGCTCCAGGGCGATGATGCGCCACTCGACGTTTGCGCGAGGGGCGGCGAGCTCGCGAACCTCGATCTGCTCACCGGGGAGGACCGGTATCTGACCGATGGCGAAGACCTGGTTCGGCCGGCCGGTGCTGGCGCCGATCGGGTCATCGACCACAGTCTGCTGCTGCACGGCATAGGCGGCGTTCGGGTGGATGGAGCGGACGGTTGGTGCGCCGGGCGGCCCGTCCTCCTTGAGGCGGACGCGCAGCCAGGAGCGTGCCGTGCCGAATCGCGGCATGGCCTGGCTGTCCTGCGGCCCGATCAGGTTGACCAGCCCGGGAAGCCGCAGCCGGCGTGTCCCGTCATCGACGGGCAGCACGCGCCAGGCGCCGCCGTCCCAGTATTCCCAGAGCGCGGCGGGTCCGAGCGTCTCGGCGGTGTCCTCTTCGATGTCGAAGAAGATTCCGATCTGATCGACCGGCAGTGGCTTGTCGAAACCGAGGTAGAGCGCCGGGGTAATGTCGGCCGGCGGGGTGAACGGCTGGAAGACCTTACCCGGCCAGATCGCCTCATCGGTGCGGTCAGCGTACTGGAAGTCGTTGTACGTGAAGACCTGCTCCGGCGCGAACGGGCCGTAGCTCCAGGTATAGCCGAGCTTGAGCTCGGCCAGGGCAGGGGGAGCGCTGACCACATAGGTGAACTCGTTGCTGGGCTCCCAGGTCACCGTCTTCGTGAAGCCGTACCCGCCGCTGACGAGCCGCACCCGCATCCAGCGCGCCTCGACATCCGCCACGACCGTCGGCACCATCTCTTCGGGCACCTTCAGGATCACGTTTGTGTAGGCCGCGCTCTGAACGGCAGCGGCGCCCGTTCCGACGAACGGCAAAGCTGGACTCAGATCGGCAGGGCTTGTCGTCGGATCGTGGGTGAAACCGGGGACTTCCGCCCACTCGCGACCGTTCCAGTACTCCCATGCGACCCGGTGCGGCAAGGCAGGATCGGTCGTGGCCTTGGTTTGATCTTGCGGCGTCGGGGTTCGCACGTAGCTGATGTGCAGATCCGCTCCCGGTTTGGAAAAGACCTCTTCTGAGGAGAAGTAGAAGACTGAGCCGGGCTGCGGCTGCATGCCGAACGGATAGAACGGCTCACTGAGGTCGACTTCGGTGCCGTCAATGATGGCGGTATCCGGGAGAAAGCCGCCCTCGATCGCGGGCGGCTCTCCCGTGGGGAGCGTGGCCTGGCCGATGGGACGAGTGACAACCGTGGAGAGCTGAATCTGCTCCACTTCCGGCAGCAATTGAGCGGGATTGGGCAGGAGCGGTTCCGTCAGACGGCCGCGCACCCAGAAGTTCTCGATCCCGTCGACTGCCGTCTGCTTCGTCTCGGCGCAGTCGGTCAGCAGGTGGATGGTGCCGGTCTGCTGGAAGCGCGCCGTGCTGTCTTCGTTCTCGGCCTGCTGCTGGTCGCAGGCGGCGAGGGTGTTCCGGAACGGCCGCCAGACTTTGCCGTCCCAGTACTCCCAAATGGTGTCGAGTGCTTCGGAGGCGCCCTGGCTCAGCTCAAACTCGACCCTGACCTCGCTCTGGCCGGAGAGGGCCAGCAACGTCGTGGTGGGCGAGGTAGAGGTGATGAGGCATATCGATCAGGTCGGACAGCTTCCAGGGCTGGAACGGTTGCCCGGCCGTCAGCGCGGGCATGTGGTCGATCGATTGGTCGCGGCCCGGCCAGAGACTCCGCAGCTCGACCAATCTACCGGCAGCCAGCCCGGTGGCCTGCTCCGTTTCGAAGAGACACTGGGCCCGGGGGGGTCGTGGATGGCTGTTCGGGCGGCGGGAGCAGAGCGACGCTTGTGGGCGGTGGCTCCGGCGCCTTGGCGGCGAGCCGCGTGCCAGCTGGCACGCGGCTGTCGTTCGCGTCCTCCGCAAGCGTAAAAACGACCACGGCGCGGGCCGTCTGGGCGGGGACGAGCCGCACGCCCAACAGATCGAGCATCGCCAGTTGCGCCTGTCCGGCGTCTGGTTGAGCCGGGCCGCGATCGCGGCCAGGTAGCGGCCCAGCACCTCGGCCAGCGCGACGTCCGGGCCGGTCGTTCCCGGCTGCCACTCCGGCACGTAGCCGGCGCGTCGGGCCCGCAGTGCTTCGACGAAGGCGGCGGCATCTCGGGCTCGATCTGGGGCCGCGCGGTGGAGGTCACCGGGGCGTCCCTTCATCCAGGTAGAAGGGGTAGACGAGATTGAGGAGCGTGTTGGTGGCCCGGACCCGGTAGTGGACCTCGATGTTGAGGCGATTGCGCTCGTCGCCGTCCGTGGTGACATCGACATGCTCGAGCACCTCGATCCGCGCCTCCCAGTCGACGAGGGCCTCGTGGACGCGGGTCCGCATCTGGGTCATGGTCGTCGGGTTGACCGGCTCGAAGACGAAGCGAATCAGCCGGCGCCGAAGTCGGGGCGCATCACACGCTCGCCTGGATCGGTGCCGAGGATGATCCGGATCGCCTGTCGGATATCCTCCTCATAGGCCGTCATGGCTGGCGTGCCACCGGCCGGCACGGAGGCGACGGGAAGGCCCAACCAGTGCCGAGGAACGCCTTGGGGTCGAACCGGAGAGCGGACGCCGCCATCGCCTCATCCGCCGATCTGCACGGTGGGCAGACCGCCGAGGATGGCGGCGCCGCAGCCAGCCGTGTCGCCTATCCGGGCGGCGGCCGGCCACCGATCAGCACGGTCTTACTGCCCTTCACGATCGTGGTCGGCGGGTGCGGCCCCGCTCCCGTTGGAGCCGGCGGCATGCCGCACGTGTGGGAGTCGCCGATGACCGCCGCTGGCTGGCCACCGATGAGAACGGTCGCCACGCCAGGGCCGGATGACGATTCCAGGGTGACCGGTGGGGTCGAGAACTCGCGCGGCATCGGGCATTGAAGATGCTCCTTTCAGAATCCGTCAGTTGATCTTGACGAGTGGGGCAGTGATGTTGCAGGCCTTCCCGGACTTGACCTCGGTCAGTGGCCTTGCCGGTAACCGTCGACCTTTGCCCCCGAGAGGTTGATCTCGGCGGCTTCAGGTCAATGCTCTTGGCTGCCTTGATCGAGATGGACTGCGTCGTGTTGTCAAGGGTGATCGTGACCGAGCCGGCGAGGTTCGTCAGCTCGATCTTCTTTGGGTCCATGGTGATCTTCTGCTTGGTCGTGGTCGTGATCGTGAGCGATAGCAGGAGATCGTCCATCTCGATCTCATGGCCGGCGGCCGAGGTCAGACCGCTGCGGATGATGCGCTTGACGAGGGCGGTGAGCAGGGGTGGTGACGGGGATGCGATCGCTGTCGTTCCAGAGCCCGCCGATGACGAAGGCGTCGGTTGGATCGTCGTTCGCCAGGGCGACAAGCACCTCGTCGTCCTTGCGCGGAGCGTAGAAGAAGCCCGCGCTGGGCCCGGCGCCGATCGCGGCCAGCCGCGCCCAGACCACCTGATCGATGGCGGGGATGCGCACCACACCTTCCCCTGCATTGGGCAGATCGAAATTGCCAGTGACCGTGCCAACCGCGATGCTGACGTTAGGTTTGACCTCAACATCCTCATCGACGGTTCGCCACTCCCACATCGTCGGTCATGGTCGTCCCCTTCGTTGCCCGGGCGCCCGGGCTAGCCGATCCGCTGACCGTTGACGCGAGCCAGGCCGCCGATGCCCCTGGGGATCGGAATCGAGCCGAACCAGACCTCTTTGCGCGCGTCGAAGGAGGTCTTGAAGCCGCCACCGTCGATGGTGTGGGTGGCCGACGTGATGCGGTAGAGCCCACTGAACTGGTCGCCGAGACCCTGCAGGTCGATCACCCGGCCGGCCTTGAGCGCAAGGTTGCCGACCGCGCTGCCGCTGCCGGTCAGCCGGTTGTTGAGTCGGGAGCAGCTCGCTGAGCAAGCGTCTTCGGCATCGTGGCTGGCCCGACGGCTTCGACCTTGAGCAAGCGCTTTGGACTTGGCCGGGCCGGTCACGCCATCGAGACCGCCGAACGCCGGGGAAGATCTGCAGATCGAACGCCGCACGGTCGTAGTCCCAGCCGAGAACGACGACGAACTCCATCTTGATGCTGGGGATCCAGATCCGGGTCTGGACGCCGGCACCTGACCGACCGTGGTCAGCTTCGGGCGTGAAGTCGGCGAGCGATGCGCCCCAGGTCAGGCTGACGCTGGGCGAGTAGTCCTGAACGAGGAACTGGAAGCGGAGCACGTAGCCCTGCGGCTCCAGGGTGTGATCGATGTACATCTCCCACCCGTTCTCCTTGGCGATCCGCTCAGGAAGTCGAAGTCGCTCTCGCCCTGCTGCAGGCGGACGCCCTTCTTGGCGTCGAGCGGGACTGATGGCGTAGGCCAGCAACAGCGTGAAGAACGAGAGCGCCGCGCCGATCGGGTCGTTGATATGGGATGAGCAGATTGGTGGCGGAGACCAGCGAGGTCACGAGCGGCGTCGGGCAGCGGGAAATGGCCGATGGTCGGCAGGTTGAGCGTGAACCCGCGATCCTTGGTGCCGGTGGTCAGACGCTGCAGGAAGTCGTGGGCGACAATCGTCAGGGTCGGCATCCCGCCGTTCGGGAATGTGGCGTTGACGCCGGTGATCTCGCCGACGAAGACCCGCTCCAGCGGATCGGGCGCATAGCCGAGCGAGAGCGTGAACCGGATTGTCGACCTGCAGCAGCGGATGATCCAGCCAGCGCAACCCTTCGTTGGCGATCGTGACCTCGACCCGGTCGGCGCCCTGCATGCCGTCGGTGTAGCTGATCCGGCTGACGGCGCCGCGCAGCGCCGGCGGGATCGGATCGCCGTCGATCTCGATCGAGAACTCGGGGGCGTAGGTCGCGTAACGACGCCATCTCAGCGCACCGACCTCGTCCCGTCTCCGGGTCGTTGAACGGCAGCGATGGGATCCGCAGCGACTGACCGACGCGCGATAGCCCGGGGATCGTCCAGCGCGTTGGCGAGCGCGATCGGCCGCCACAGGCGTCGGATCCTCGTAGTGCTGTGCGGCGATCGCCGCTCAGCGTCTCGCCGTCGATGACGACGTGGACCTTGCTGAAGTCGGCGGTCTGGCGGTTGATCTCCTTGGCCTCGCGCTCGGCGTCGATGAAGCGGTTGAAGGTCACGGTGACGCGGGCGCGGACCGGGCGGCCGTTGTCGGCGAACATCTGGAACTTCTGGCTCGCCCGCGCCAGCACACAGCGGAAGTCGAGACTGCCCCATTGCACCCGAAGCACCGGCGGCGCGTGCAGATCCGGGTCGATCTCGAGCAGACCGCGTGACCTTGTCGGTCAACATCGCGGACGTCCGCGCTTCTCGCAGGCTGTCGGTGTCCCAGGTGTCGAAGAAGAGCTCCATCTCCAGCGTGTGCATGTTGCCGTTGACGAACTGGAGGATGGGGCCCGACAGCCCGGGGATCGCCTGGGAGGCAAAGGTGTTGTCCTGGTTGAGCGTGTACTCCTCGGGGTTGAACGGCAGGAAGATCACTTCCCCGGTGTGCTCAACCGTCACCTGGAGCTTGGCGAGTGCCATCGGGTCTCTCCGCCGATCCGAGGCGTTAGGATGGCGCGCCCGAACCGTTCCCGGTGGGCGATCAGGCGATCATCGATTCTGCGTCACGATCTGATCGGTCAGCCGCTCGAGGTCGAGGCCAGGCGCGCCCGTTGCTCCCGGCGCCCCTGGCAACGCTTGCCAGGCCATGCCAGCCGGCATCTGCCCTGCCCGGGCCGTCGATTGCTGCTGCTGGATGGCGACCAGCGCGCGCTCGACTTCGGCGCTCACACTCGGCTGCTCCCGGATGGCGGCTTTGCCCTGGGCGCGCACCTCGACCCGCTGGTGCGCTGGACGACGTCGACTGACGAGCTCCTCGATCGCGCGCCGCACCGGCACGCCTTCCCAGGCGGCCTCGCTGCTCGGCATCCTGCCGCGATCGGTTCCGCGTACCGCTCCCACTGCTGGCGTTGCCGACATGACCGTCATCGTGCCGCGAGCTGGCCTCAACGCCATGGCGCGGCGAGCCGGCCCGATCCACCGTCGGCGCGGCCAGCCGGCGCCCCGGCTCGTGCCTGGCGCTTGAGGACGGCCATCGCGATGAGCAATCGAGCGGCCGGGTTGACGACCACGTGCAGGAGATGCGTCGCAGACGCGGTGCGCCGGGGACGCTCGGTCGTGACTGCTTACGTGGGGCGTTCGGGACAGCACCGTCATCCTGGAGGCCGGCCGCGGACCATCGGGCCGGCGCCGCTGCCCGACCGGGTGCCCGCCCAGGCGCGCCACCGGTTCGGCGCCCGCCGCGCGGCGCACGGCCAGCCCCGCCGCCGACGGATCGGCTGCAGCATCGGGTTGTCCCGGTCGGCCAGATTCGGCAAATGCGACGTCACGGCGCGGTCCCTTCGTTGATGCGCTGGTTGATGGCGGAGATCTCCGCCACCCAGCGGCGGCGGTCCGCGTGTTCGAGGTTCATGACGGTCGTCTGGGGGCCAGTGGAAGTGGTACGCGACGAAGGCTACCTCCTCGTACAAGCGCCTTGAGGGGGTAGCCTATGACCCCCCCACGCCGTTCAACGCCACCGAGAAGTCGTGCTCGCAGTGCGGGCAGGCGGCCTCGACCGGTCGCCGCGCCGGTTCGGTTGATCTGGTTGTAGAACTCCTGCAGGTAGGCGAGATCGGCCGCATACAGCCCCTCGATGACCTTCGGATTGATCTGCGAACGGTGCCGAGCGAGGTGATCACGCGAGCGAGGATGATCACGATCAGGTAGGCCTCGTTCTGCTGCACCCCGGCATCGCGCAGCGGGTGGATCTCGTCGGCCGCGGTCGCCAGGCGCATCGTGCCGTTCGCGATGCAGCGTGCCGTCGTCATCGACAAAGCCGAGCGGCAGCGTGAAGTCGGATACTCGGTCCGGAACATGGCCTACGCCCTCTCGACCCGCTCGTGGGCGAGCTCGAGCGTCTCGATGGCGACGTCGGTCCCCTTGGCGCTGAAGTCCGGGCCGTCCCACTTGGTCGGCCAGGCCTCGAAGAAGTTCCAGCGGCATGACTTCGTCGCCCTCGAGGTCGAGAGGATGATGCTGCCGCTCTTCGGCGGACGATCTTTCCCTTGGTCACGTCGCGGTACCAGTCGTAAAGCTCGCGGGAGTCGGTCAGCCCCCACTTCAATGTGATGTTCGGGATACTTGGTCTGCCCGGGCAGCTTCCGGGTCTGGTGCATCTCGACCGCCTTCGCGGTACTCGATCGGGTCGGTGGTCGCGCCGAAGCCGGTGCAATCAGAGAATCCGGCCTGGGTGATCCCGTCGATCTCGACGAGGAAGTTGAAATTGCGATACGGATCGACCCGTGTCTCCAGTGGCCATGGCTGCCTCCTGAGCCGTAGATGTCGCGAGTGACAGACGTGCGCGTCAGGCGACGGGAGTCTGGGCTGAACTGGCGATGCGGAAGATCACGAACTCGGCCGGTTTCACCGGTGCGACGCCAGATCTCGGTGATCGACCTGACCGATGCTCGCGCGACTCGGGTGGGTTGGTCGTCTCGTCGCACATCACGTAGAAGGCCTGCTCGGGCACGAGGCCGAAGAGCGCGCCGTCACGCCAGACCCCGGTCAGGAAGGCGGTCACCGTGCGGATGATCTGCTGCCAGAGCGGATTGCTGTTGGGTTCGAAGACCGCGAACTGTGTGCCCTTCGTCGATCGACTCCCGAAGGAAGTTCATCAGCCGTCGGACGTTGATGCTTAGCCGCCTTGCTTCGTTCGTGCCGCCAGCGTCCGCGCACCCCAGACCCGGATCGAGCCGTTGAGGCGCCGGATGACGTTGATGCCGGCGGGGTTGACGACTGCCCTGCTCGTCCTTGGTCGTCTGGTATTCCAGCCCGAGCGCGCCGCGGACGGCCTCGTTGGCGGGCGCCTTGTGGACGCCCCGGCTGACTGTCGACCCGTGCCGTAGATGCCGGCCATCAGCCCGCTCGGCGGGATGAAGATTTCGCCGTCGCCCGTTGGCGGCGTTCAGGGTCGGAGACCTGGACCCAGGGGAAGTAGATCGCCGCGTAGTCACTGGTGCTGACGGCGACCCTTTGATGTCTGCCGGCGTCACGGTCGTGCGTCCGCTGACCGTCGAGGATCGCAAACCGATCCTGCAGATTCGTGTCTTCGCAGTGGATCGATCAGGGCCAGTCTGCACGGCTGCATCGAGCGCGCCAGGTGCGGCAACGATGGCGATCTCGTCAATCGCCTCGAACTTCTTGAGCACGTTGCCGACGGTCCCGGTATCGTCGAGGTCATCGACGCGGGCAACCCAGCAGACGCTGCCGCCGTTATTGAAGAAGCCGTAGATCGAGTGAGCCAACGATCCGGTTGCCGGCGTCGAAGTCGCCGAACTACCGCTTGAACTGGTCGAAATTGGTGATCAGCCTTGGTTCCTCGACGGCCACGAGAGGGTAGGGTGTCCCATCCGGCTGCAGAGGCATCTTCGCCCCGGTGGAGATGCCGATGAACGCGGCTGTGCTGGTGCCGACGCCGCGTATCGCGGGCGTGACCGGCAGCTCCTCGACATAGACACCGGGTGCGGCATACGTCGTTGCCATTTATCTCTCCTCTCTGCGCGCGGCGGACGAACGACCAAGACTGATCATGGGTTCAGGAGAATGTCGTACGCGTTGATGACGGCAGCCGGAACAGTGACCGGGACGTCACCAGACGGGGTGAACCCCGCCGCCGTGGCGGTCAGCGTGTGGGCGCCGGCGCCCACCCCGGCGAACGTGAACCGACCCTCTTCATCCGTGGTGGCCGTCCGTCCGCCATTCAGCGCGACGGTGGCCTCCACGATCGGGGCGGCAGTGAGGGCATCGCGGACCACGCCGCCGATGCCGTAGACCGGTTCGCCCGGCGTCGTCGGATCCAGATCGTCGTCAAGGACTACCTCCTTGGTTACCACCGGCGGACCTTCGGTCTGTTTGATCTCGAGATCCATCGCGATCGTCACCATCAGTTGGAACGAGGAGCGGGGCGGCATCCCGAGCGCGCTCCAGAACTCGCCGAGGCTCTTGTTGTCGTCCGATTGGGCGGTCCACATTTGCACCGGAAAGGGCTGCCCCACCAGTGTGTTCTGGAGATAACTGGTCGGGAGAAGTGGAAAGCGGCTCAGTTTGCTCATTGCCTGGGCCAGCAGCAGGTGCTCCTCCGCCACGCCTAACGCGTCCGCCTTCTTGGACCAGGACGTCACCAGATAGTCGCAGTCGACGCGCAGGGGCGGCCGGCGCCGGATCCAGGTCCCGCCGACCAGCTCGACGATCGGCACCGGATCGCGCAGTGTCCGGTTCTCGTGGACCCCGTAGAGGAAGCAGTTGATCGTTGGCACGGAGGGGGCGAAGGTCTTGTCGGGCGTCCTGAAGTTGACATCCACCCCCGTCCAGAAGGGCGGAATCGTGGTGTCGTCGAGAATCTTTTTGATGGTGAGGTCGAGATCTTGTAACATGCACGATCATCCTGTTGCATGGGCCCCACGGGGCTGCACCTCACCTCACCTCGCCGGTGGCGGTCAGGTTGGTCACTGCCTGGGCAATGTGTTGATCAATCTGCTTGCGCCGGTCTTTTTCGTACGCCGTCAGCGCCTCCTGCGCGTCCTTGAGGGCGTCCTTTGCCTTCTTGGTGGCTGCAGTGGCATTGCTCGCGGCCGCAACCGTGATTGCTTCCGTATCCCAGGCGGTTCGCAATTGCTGCTGCAACCGCGATAACTGGGTCGAGTCGAGGAGATACTCCAGGTAGGCCAGCGCGGTCTCCAGGTCCTTCGTCAAGATATAGGCGCTGTTGATCTGCCCTTTCGCGTCCGCGTCCGTGGCGGCGTCTTTCAGGCTCTTGACACGTGCGGTGTGGGTCTCGATCGCCTTCACGTGGTCGGAAAGCTCGCGTTTGGCCTTGGCGAGTGCCTCCCGGGCGTGGGTGGCTTCGGCGTTGGCGTTGATTTCGGCGCTGGCCTTCGCTGCAATGTCGTCCTGAAGCGCCTCGACGGCGCCGCGCCGAGCCGCGCTCTCCGCCTCGACGGCGGCCACCGCGGCGTCGGCGATGTGGACAAACTCGTCGGACAGGCGTCCCGCGAATGCCGGGAGCTGACTGACAACGGGTTGGGCGGCATTCCGCTCAGTGACCGCCTTGTTCTGGGCTTGCTTGAGTGCGGAGTCACTGCTCTTCATTTCCGTGTTGAATGCGGTGGCGGATGCCTTGTGCTGCTTGACCTGCTCCAGT
Organism: uncultured Chloroflexia bacterium; assembly: GCA_963724295.1. Classification (GTDB taxonomy): domain Bacteria; phylum Chloroflexota; class Chloroflexia; order Thermomicrobiales; family UBA6265; genus JACCXM01. The sequence goes on from CAVRUC010000011.1 coordinate 124,871, forward strand.
TGCTGCTGCAACTCCGAGAGCTGGTCCTGGAGGGTCGAGATCGCCGCTTCGTCCGCCTCTATCTGCGCATCGAGCGTGCTGGATTCCGGGGTTGCCGGCGCAGGCGGCGTGGCCGGCGGCGTGGCCGGCGGCGTCCCTGGCGGCACGGTGTGCTGCGCGCCCGGCGGCTGGGTGGGAACAGGCATCGCTTGCGCTGCTGGCGGCACGGCCGGTGGCTGACCCTGCACGCCGCCGGGTGCCAGGGAGCCAGGTTGCCAGGCCTCGCTGCCGCCGGGGTTGGTCGTGGGCTGCTGGGCATATGGATCGAGCTGCATCGTGTTTTCCTTCCTCTGCCGTCGTGCCGACAGTCTTGACCAAATCCTCAAATTCGCTCACCGATAACGGAGGCGTAGTCGCCAATGTCGCTCTCGGAGAGCACGCGGCCGATCTTTTGGTGCTCGCGCCAGGTTGCGCGGATGAGGTGCGGCATGCCGATCCGGCCGCCGTTCGCGGATGCGAGATAGGCGGCAGAGAGGACGATGTTCTTGATGTTGCCGCCGGAGAGCCGGAACTGATTGGCCAGGAACGCGTAGTCGATCGCCTCGTCCACCGGCGCCTCGGTCGGCATGAATTGGCGCCACATCCGCTCGCGGTTCGTCTCGTCCGGCATCGGAAACTCGACGATGAAGTGGAGCCGACGCAGAAAGGCGTCATCGAGGTTTTCGCGCAGATTTGTCGCCAGGATGGCGATGCCGTCGTACTGCTCCATCTTTTGCAGCAGGTAGGCGATCTCGATGTTGGCGTAACGGTCGTGGGCGTCCCGGACCTCCGAGCGCTTGCCGAAGATGGCATCCGCCTCATCGAAGAAGAGGACCGCGTTCGCGCTTTCCGCCGCGTCGAAAATACGCTCGAGGTTCTTCTCGGTCTCGCCGATGTACTTGCTGACTACCGTCGCGAGATCGATCTTGTAGAGATCGAGCCCCAGTTCTCGAGCCACCACATCCGCCGCCATCGTCTTACCGGTACCGGAGGGGCCGGCGAAGAGGGCACAGATGCCGCGGCCGAGGGCGAGCACGCGGTTGAATCCCCACTCCCCGAGCACGCGCTGCCGCTGCGCGACACGGTCATGCAGCTCCCCGAGCTGACTGAGCGCATCCTCTGGCAGGATCAGGTCATCCCAGCCAAAGATTGGGTCGATCTTGCGCGCCAGCGAGGCAAGATCCTGACCTGATTGGGCGCGGGCGGCGGCGAAGAGATCTGCCGCCTGGGGCTCGCTGCCGGTCCAGACCGCCCCATTCCAGGCGGACAGCACCGCTTCCGCGATCCGGGACGCGGTCAAACGATAGTGTCCGGCTAACGTTTCAACCGTACGCTCCTCGACGGCGAGTCCGGCGGCCGCCAGGGCGTCCTGCCAGCACGCCCGGCGGGTGGCGACGGCGGGAACGGGGAAGGGAATGGTGACGATACCTGCCGGGTCGTCGTACCCGGTGACAGCCGCGGACCACGGAGGCCGCCCGGCCAGCATCGTCAGCACCCGGCTGCCCGCGACCTCCGCCAGCAGGGTATTTTGGGCCCCGGGGACGTGCTCGCCGCGCAGGGTGTCCACTCCGGGGAGGAAGATTGCGGTCTTGCGGAACCATGCCTCGCGGAAGGAAACGCGCAGGAGCTCATCGAGCGGCGTCTCCGCCCGCGCCGCGCGCTCCAGGTCAACGATCAGGAGTGGGACGCCTGCTTCATGAGCGAGAGCTTCAGCGGCGCCTTGCTGACCAGCATCGGGTGGGCCCTGGAAGTAGAGCAGGGCAGGCTTTTCCGGTGGCGGTTGCCGCAGCGCACTGAGCGGCAGTGCCCGCCACGTTACCGGGTCGAGGGCGAGCGAGCCGAGCGCCCGACCACCGGCTACGAGCCGTGCGCAGGAGGCGAGTCGCGGGTCGAGGGTCGACTCGCCAAGGATCAAGCGCACCACCTGTTCGTCTGGCCGCATGGCTCGCGCCAGCAGCGGCTGATGAGGTTGATTCGGGTCGGCGACCAGGTGCAGCAGCCCATGGTGGAGAAGCGGGGCATCAGAGGCTACCCGCGTGCGCGCGTCAATACGAGCCGCGGCAGATGGGCAAAGCAGATTAAGCGAGAGATCGACGGTAGGTCGTCGCCGCGTAGCGTCGTCCTGAAGATAGGCATACAGCCGCTCGTAGCGCAGATCGAGTTCCGGCGCGATGGCGATGAGGAGCAGATCGAGGTCGAATGGCGTCAGGCCGAAGGCATGGCCGAGCCAGGCGAAGGCGCCCCCGTGCGAGCTCGGAGCTTCGTCGTCAGCTGGTTCAGGGGAGAATAGGAGAGGCTCCCCCGGGGCGCGTTGCAAAAGGCGCTCGACCTCGTCGCGGTCGATCACGAGGCCGCGATAGGGGTCGCTGGCCGCCTCAGGACCGTAGACTGCTGCCGCGGAGGCGACGGCGCGTGCCAGCAGAGCATCCAGCCGACGCAATGCGGGGAGGAGTCCAGCCGCTGCCGCTGTTGCGCCTTCCATTAACCTAACTGCTCGCGTTCATTGGCATGAGCCATAGCCGTTCCCAGCCGCGTGGCGACGCCACTCTATTGGCGAGCCAAGCGGCGATGCCGGCAGATCTGTCCACGTTGCTGTCCACGAGGAGCGCTCTCCGAGCTGACTTCGACTGACTCGACTCCGCCACCCCAGCAACTAGTCGGGCGGCGCGGCATCTGCGAGCCAAAGACGGACAACGAACACCTGCGAACACCCGAATTGCTTCGTCGGCTGCCGCCATGCGGAGGCCGCCTTCCCTCACCCTCGGACCTTGGTGCTTGGAGGCCGATGTCGACGTTCGACCTCAGTCCATCGCGCCCAACCTACCGGCGTTGAATCTCGGTAGCGTCTTTGCCGTGTCTAGTTGACCGACTTCGTTAGGGACGAGGGTCGCAGGCACTCGGCGACGAGCCGATCGGGGATCGACCTGACAGATGGTTCCCGGGAGTCAGCTGGCTGAACGACGCCGCGGCTCGTTCGCCGGCCGATGGCGTACCGAGCACGTGGGCGTAGGGCGCTAGCGAGGCGACGGTTGCCAGCAGAACCGTCTGCTAGAGTGCGCTCGGCAGGGACTCAAGGGCCTGGTGACGCAATGGGAGGCGACGATGGAGCGGTGGGGATACTCGACCCTGGCAATGAAGTCCGGACATCTCCGGCGTTGCGTGTTGGCCATCGTGATGCTGTGCGCGTTTGTGGCAGTCGGGGTCCCGACGGTCGGCGCTCAGGGTGGCAGCCCGGTCGCCGGCCTCGACATCCCATCTCCGGCGGAGTGCACGGTCCAGCCGCGGTCCGCGGACGAGCTGCGCGCGCTCTTCCGCGAGGTGGCGGCAACACCGGTCCTCGACTCCTCTATAGCCAGCCCCGGGCCGGCTGTGGCCCCGACGGGCGCTCCCGCCGACGAGCAGACCGTTGCCGCGGTCAATGCCACCTGGCGGGAGTACATTGCCTGTATCTACCGGGGAGACCAGCCGCGCATGTTCGCGCTCGTCAGCGATGACATGGTGCGCCGCCAATTTGTCGTCGACGTCGCCTTCGGCGTGACCGAGGACGCATTGTTCGCGTACCTCTCGGGCACGCCGGTCCCAATCCCGCCGGACCAGTCCGCTCCGTTCGTTCCCCTCGAAGATGTGCGGGTGCTCAGTGACGGCCGCGTAGCGGTCATAGGATCCGGCGATAACGGCCGTGGGGACGTCCGCATCTTCATCAAGGAGGGCGACCGCTGGTTGCTCGATGACTGGTTCGATCTGAGCTAGAGCGGGACGCGCCGCGCGGGATCCGATTCGCGGCGAACCCCACCATTTCAGCGAGCGCGGCGCCAAGGTCGCGAGCGAGAGTCGGCTTCCTGACCCCCCCCTGGTCGGACGATCATGACTCGCCGCATAGCGACAGCCTGTTGAAGCACGAAGCGTCACCCATTACACGAAGCGGGGAAGCACCTCGCGAGCGTAGCGCAGCATGGGCGTGTGGTCGTAGGCGACACGCGGGATGTAGGCGATCACATACTCGATGCCGACGTCGATCAGGCTCTGGATGCGTTCGCTGACCTCGTCCACGCCGCCGATCAGGAACTGGTTGCTGAACTGCTCGAAGCTCCACCCCTGCCGGTTCGCTTCGATCGCGGCATCCCGATCCGCGCCATCTTCCAGCAGCAGCATGTCGAGACTCGTTGATTTGATGATCTCGTCGTAGTTGCGGCCCACCGCCTCGCAGTGGCCCTTCAGGATCTCCAGCTTCTGGCGGCAGGTGTCAGGGTTGCCGCCGCCGACGTTGCAGGCGTCGGCGTACTGCGCCACCAGCTTGAGCGTGACTTTCTCCCCGCCGCCACCGATCCAGAGCGGCGGATGCGACTGCGCCCCCTTCGGCTCGTTGATCGCGCCATCGACCTGGTAGCGCTTGCCTTCGAACGTGGCGTAGTCCTCAGTCCACATCGCGCGGATGATCTGGCAGGCCTCGCGCAGCATCCGGAGCCGCTCCGGCGCGTCCGGAAACCCGTAGCCATAAGCCAGCCATTCGTGCTCGTACCAGCCGGCGCCGATGCCCGCGTCCAGCCGGCCATTGCTGGCGACGTCGACGGTGGAGGCGATCTTGGCGTAGAGGGCGGGGTTGCGATAGCCGTTGCAGCCAACCATCTGCCCGATGCGCACCCGTTCGGTGTCTCGGGCGAGGGTGGCGGAGATCGTCCAGCATTCGAAGGTCGTCTCCAGCTCTGGTCTGGGAATGGTATGAAAATGATCGTAGACCCAGATCGAATCGATCGTCTGCTCGGCATCGGCGGCCTTGGCGACCGCGGTCATGGCCGCGAATTTCGCGACCGGGTCCTCGATCTCGACCAGATCCATTTTCCAACCCTGTGGCACAAACACGCCGAACTTCGCTGACCGCGCCATGCTCTCCTCCCGGTTCTCGCTCCATCGCACTACCATCGCAAGCGTAGCGCCAAGGAGGCCCGTATTGAATCGTTGCCCCGTCGGTGGGCGGGCGGATTGGAAACCGGAAGGGGGAGATGGAAGGTGATGCGGCAGGGAGTTGCACACCTTCTCGGGCTGTGCTCAGTCGTCGCCGCCGCCCTGATCCGGCCTGGTCCGGTGGTCCGCTGGCTCAGCCGACGCTTCCCGGACGTCCTGTTCGAGCGGGCGAACGCGGGGCCACTCGTCGCCCTGTCGTTCGACGATAGCCCGCACCCGACGTTGACGCCGCGCATCCTGGATGTCCTGGCCGAGCGTGACGCTCGTGCCACGTTTTTCGTGATTGGCGAGCACGTCGCCGGCAACGAGGAGATCGTGCGTCGCCTGGTAGACGAAGGGCACGAGCTGGGCAACCACATGATGTCGGATGCCGCGAGCGCTGCCCTCCCCGCCGCCGAGTTCGAGCGCCAGTTGCTGCAAACGCACGCGTTGCTGGCGCGCTTCGGTCCGGTGCGATGGTTCCGTCCGGGCCACACCTGGTTCAACCGCCGCATGCTCGACCAGCTCCATCGTCATGGCTACCGCTGCGCCATGGCCTCCAACTACGCGTTGGAGTTCCTCCCGGTCTCGGCGCCGTACGCGGCGCGACACATCCTGCTCAATGTCCGCCCCGGCGGCGTGATCGTTCTTCACAACGGGACAGCGGACCAGGAACGGACGGTAGGTGTGCTGCAGCGCATCCTACCGGCGCTCCGCCACCGTGGTTACCAGGTCGTGACCATCTCCGAGCTTGCCGCGGCGGGCCAGGCACTAAGTACTGACCCAGCTGGCAGCGGTTCGGACCAGCTTGGTGCCGTGGGCGCTGGATCGCGAGGTGAGTAAACGAACGTCACGTTCCTCTGGCTTGGCCGGGTTGATGGTGTCATGAAGCCGGCCCATTTCCGCGACAGATCGGCGCCTCGACGCAGTCCAGAGGACGCCGCGTCAACTAATTCACCCCGGAGTCCCCGTCTGGAGCACTGCCGTGTCATCGACATGATCGAACTCATGGAACGCCGCGGTGTCGTTGACATGAGGAAACGGTTCATCCCCGGGAACGGGGACACCCAGGAACGCGCAGAGTGGCTCCCACCCCTGCTTGACGTCGAAGACCAGCAGCCGGTCGGGGGCGATCGTCTCGCGCACCGCTGCAACGTGCTGGGCAAAGACGGCCTGGCAATGGGCGCGATCCGTGAGCCGACCGTTGAAGGTGCGGTTGTAGATGATGTCCCGCGGTCCCTCGGGCCACTGGTCGTCCTGCAAGGTGAAAATCGTTTGCTGAATGCTGTCGTACCAGCGTTCCGAATCGCGGACGGTGAGGACGACCTTGGCGTCCGGGTGCGCCGCGGTCAGCTCTTCCCAGAAGTACGCCCCCGGCCAGTCGACGATGGCCTGAAACCCGGTGAGCAGCGGCCGCCAATCGATCGGCTCGCCGGCGGTCTTGCGGCGCAGGGCCTCATCCCAGAGGGCGAACCGCTCTTGATGCTCGAAGTTCTCCACCATGTGGTCGCAGGGGGCAAACCCCAGGCGGACCAATGCGTCGCGCATCGACGCGGTGCCGGTGCGCCCGAATCCGGTACCGATGACTCGCAGCGTCGGCGCGGGGGTCCCCGCGATCACGGCCGTGTCGGTCATGAGCCTGCCTCCTCTCGCGTGCGGTAGCGTTGATGAACGACGTCTGCACGTGCACCCAAGCGGGGCGCTGGCGCGCATCCGTGAACGACCTTCGCGTGTTGGACCTGCCTGGCAAGTGTCTCATGAACTCCAACCATGTCAATGGCGACGTTCCGGTTGCTCGTGATCGGTTCACCCCGATGCGGATCCTGGTCTACCAGTCGGGTCGTATCATCGGCAGCATCCGGTGCCGGTAGCTGCCGCACGGCAACTCGGGAAGCGTCTGCGATGAGCACCTTCGTTCTGGTCCACGGCTCGATGCACGGTGGCTGGTGCTGGAAGCGGGTCGCCCCGCTCCTGCGCGCGGCTGGGCATGACGTCTACACGCCAACGCTGACCGGTCTGGCTGAGCGGGTGCACCTGGCCCACCCCGGCATCGATCTCGACGCCCAGATCAGGGATGTGCTGGGGGTCCTGGAGTTCGAGGATCTCCACGACGTCGTGCTGGCCGGTCACAGCTACGGCGCCATGGTCATCACCGGGGTCGCGGATCGGGCGCCGGAGCGGATCGGCCACCTCGTCTACCTCGATGGGGCGATGGCCCGCGACGGCCAGACCGTGCTCGATCTCTTCCCACCGGAGTGGCGTGCTCCCGGCGAGCGCAGGTGGATGCCGAAGGCGACGGCTGGCAACTGCCGCCGCCAGCGGACCTCACAGGCTGGGGCATCAGTCACGAGGACGCGGGCTGGGTGCGCGCGAAGCTGGCGCCACAGCCATTCGCAACCTTCACCCAGCCGCTGCGGTTGACGCATGCTGCCGGCTTCGATGGACCGAAGACCTTCATTGCCTGCCTCGAGGCTCCGCCGGCGCAGTGGCGCGAAGCCATGATCGATCGTGTCCGTGCTGAACATGACTGGCGGTACCGGGAGCTGACGACCGGGCACGATGCCATGATCACGGCTCCCGGCGCACTGACGGGGCTCCTGTTGGAGATTGTCGAAACCACATCCTGAATCGGATCACGATACGCTGCAGAATCAGCGGGGACGGGCCAAGTGGCCCTATCGTTTTGCTCGGGAACTGGACCTGTACACCGGACCACCGGGCCCGCACACTGTCACTACGCATCCGACGGCCGTGGTGCGAGAAGCGGACCACGGTCCACATGAAAGCGAGCGGTCGATGCTGACCCTGCACCCGAGTGGCACCCGGCCGCTCTACCGGCAAATCACCGAAACCCTTGAGAGGAGGAATCAGTATGCAAGCGCTGCGTCATGACGACTTGGCGGTGCGGGTCGAGGCGGAAGGGGTGGAACTCCGGACGAAACCGGCGGGCCAGCTGACAGTCGCCTGGGTTCGACTCTCGAAGGGGTTCGACCTCGCTCCCGGCCTCCAAGGTCTACCCGGCGACCTCTGCCCGTGTCCGCACTGGGGGTACATGCTGAAGGGCCGCCTGCGGATGAAGACGGCCGAGGGGGATCAGGTCTTCGAAGCCGGCGACGCCTTCTACTGGGGGCCGGGGCATGCCCCCGAAGCGCTCGAGGATTGTGAGTACGTGGACTTCTCGCCGACCGCGGAGTTCGAGCCCGTGCTCGATCACCTCACGGGCCAAGGACGCTCAGGATCTAAGCCCTAGCGGCACCCCAACCGACGATGGTGACTCTGCGCCACCTGGGCGTCTAGCATCCACCGCTGTTCTCAGGCGCTTCCGGAGGACGCGGCCATCGACGCTGATCGCTTCGACACCATTGCCCGCCGATCGATCGCCATGCGCTCGGTCTCGTCTTCGGGGCGTCCGCGGTTTAGGCCGGATCGTCGCGAGGCGCCTGTCAAGCGGCCTTATCGTTTTGATCGAGCACTGGACCTGTACACCGGACCACCAAGCCCGCACACTGTCGCTACACATCTCGAGGCCGTGGTCCGCTTTCCGCTCCACGGTCCACATGAAAGCGAGCGGTCCATGCTGACCTTGCACCCCAGTGGCACCCGGCCGCTCTACGAGCAGATCACCGAAACCCTGCAACGCGAGATCGCGGACGGCACGCTCATCGCCGGTACACGACTTCCTTCGTCGCGACAGCTCGCCCGTGATCTGCGGGTCAGCCGCATCACGGTCGTCACCGCGTACGCCGAGCTCGAGGCCGCGGGAGCAATCGAGGCGCGCGGAGGATCCGGCACCTACGTGCTGCCGCCGTGGACACCACCCCGGCCAGGCGGCCGGAGTGGTGAAACCGCGGCCGCCCCCTCGGCGACCGGTCTGCCGCCCTGGCAGCGCGACCTCGTGCATCCGGTCAATGAGGAACGGGAGGCAACCCTCGGCGACGTGCTCCGCGGCCCGCTAACGCCCGATGCAATCGGTTTCGCCTGGGGCGCGGGTGATCCTCGACTCATTCCCATGACCGAGTTTCGCCGCGCTCTCGCCGAGGTCCTCGACCGCGATGGCCCCATGGCGCTTGGTCCGGAGGGTGGGGCAGGCTATCCGCCGCTACGACACTGGCTTGCGGGCTACCTGGGGCAGAACGGGCTTGACGTCACGCCTGACGACGTCCTCGTCACCGGCGGCACACAACAGACGATCTCGCTCGTCGCCGCGACGCTGTTGCAGCCGGGCGACCGCGTGATCACGGAAGTGCCGACCTGGCCCGGCGCGCTGGAGGTCTTCGAGGCTGCCGGCGCACGCGTGATTGGCATTCCCCTCGATAGAGGAGGCATTCAGCACGACCGCCTGGTGGAGGCACTGGAACACGAGCAGCCGCGACTGATCTATACGGTTCCCACCTTCCAGAACCCGACCGGGGCCGTGATGAGCGCACTCCGCCGCCGTGCGTTGTGCGCGCTCGCGGACCAGTACGGGGTGCCGATTCTCGAGGACGACCATGTGCGCGAGGTGCGCTTCGGCCAGCCGATCCCACCTCCGCTGGCGGCCTTCGATCGTCGTGGGAACGTCATTCATGCCGGGGGGTTCACCAAGTCGCTGATCCCGAGCCTGCGCATCGGCTACGTCGTGGCGCGGGGACCGCTGCGTGAGGCGCTGATCGCCCGCAAGCGGACGGCGGACCTGTTCGGGTCGGCATTGATGCAGCGCGCCCTCACCACCTTTCTCGAGAGTGGCGCGGTGGCCCGCCACTGGCGCCGCGTCAGCCGCGTCTACCACCGGCGCCACGCCGTGATGCTGCGTGCCCTGGAGCGGCACTTTCCTCCCGGCTCGCAGTGGAGCGGCGTCTCGGGCGGCCTGGTGCTCTGGGTGCGTGTGCCGGAGGGGATCTCCGTAGCCAGCCTGCACGATGACGCGGTCGCGGCCGGAGTCGGGTTTGCGCGCGGAGCGGCCTTCTTCTCCGAACCCGCGGATCAACCCTATCTGCGGTTGAACTTCGCCGCGGTCGACGAAGCGGAGATCGAGCGCGGCATCGCCGTTCTCGGCCGCCTGGCCCAGGAACACGTTCGACGCGGCGGGCTCGACCCGCCGACTGCAAGTAGCGGACGGCGCGCCGCTCGCTAGCGCCTCGTTCCCACGTCCATCTCAATTCGCTGATCAGCAATCGCGGTGGAACCCACCGCGCAGGGGAAAGGCGTGCCCGCACGCCTGAAAGGAGGCCGTCTCGATGTGACTGCAGCGTGCCAGCCGCTAAAGACGAGCGTGTACCAATCATGAAAGGAATTCCGATGCGACACCGATTGACACGAACCCGATTCCTCGCTCTCATCGCCCTCGTGGCCCTCGCCGGTCTCTTCGCTCCAGGCCTGGCCGCACAGGAAGCCACGCCGGGGCCGATCGCCGTAACTGAGCTCGCGCCCGGCTTCGCGGTTGAAGTCTTCGTCGGGGCTCCGTCCGATCGTGCCCCCGATCAGACGGTCTACCTGGCCCGCTTCATCCTCCAGCCCGGCGCCGAGATCTTTCCGCATAACCACCCTGGAACGACGATCCTCGGTGTCCAGTCCGGGTCCCTGGGCTGGACGCTCCTGGAAGGAACGGCTCACGTCATTCGGGGGGCGGCTGCTGGCGCCACTGGTCCTGCAGAAGACCTCACCGAGCCAGGTACAGATGTGATCCTGGAACCGGGTGATGCCATCTTCTACGAGGACGACGTGGTGCACACGGCCCGTGGCGCCGGCGATGAGGAGACGGTTGTCCTCGGTACGTTGGTGCTAACGAGCGGCGAGCCGCTACTGATGCCAGCTGAGGAGATGGCGGGGATGGCTACGGAGGCGACGCCGGCACCGTAGCCGACGTTGACCGCTGCAATGGGCTGGTACGCGCCCTGGCCGTACCAGCCTCCACCACCGCACCCGATCGGAAAGGATGCCCAGATGAACGCACATCGTTTTGATCAACTCGCGAAGACGTGCGTTGCGGTCGGTTCGCGCCGCTCGGTGATCGGCGGGCTCCTCGGGGGTGTGCTCGGTCTGAGTCGCATCAGTGCCGCCGGGGCGAACCATAAGACCGGACATCACTGCACGCCGGCCGACAAGCACGCCTGTACCGCACCGCAGACGTGTCGCGAGGTGAACGGCGAGTGGACGTGCCAGGACACGTGCCGGGCTCCGAGTGAGCCCTGCACGACGGACGACGACTGCTGCCCGATTAACGGGCTCCGGTCCTGCATTCTCAATTTAGGCGTCTGCGACAACGACCCCGGCACAGACTAAAGCCCCTGCCAATTGGGCCCACGGTGCTGTCGCCTCGGTGGGCCACGATCGATCACAGAGGCGTCTCATGTGTTGTTCGCCCCACTTCCAATGCACATCTACGAGCAGACCGCCGAGGGTCGAGCCGGTCTGCTCTGGCTGGTTCATCCGCTCTCCGGTCTTGACTGGGTCGATGGCTGGAGTCATGGATCGTTGCGGCATCGGCGGGGAACGACAGCTAGTGCGCGGGAGCGGCGACCGGTGGGGTGCCCACGACCTGTTGGCCGAGCGGCATCATGGGCTGGTCGAACGTCGAAACCACTTCGGCCGCGGCGAAAAAGCCGACGCAGCGCGCCGTCTCGTTTCCAATGTTGCGGATCCCGTGCGGCACCATCGCCGGAATCAGCGCCGCCTGCCCCGCCGACACCTGTCCCCGCTCTTCACCCAGGCTGGCCTCGACCGTTCCGGCCAGGATCAGCACGATCTCCTCGGCGCTGTCGGTGTGCGTCCCGAGGTAGTGCCCCGGGTCGATTTCGAAGTAGACGACCGACGAGCACTCATTGCCCGTAGCCGCGTAGAAAGGGAAATTCACCCGGATCCGCATCGCCGGATCCTGCTCGTACCAGGCATCCAATAATTCGAGGTCGTTGAAATCACTCGTGTGCATCATCGTCCTCCTCTTCGTGCTCGTGACGGGTTCCTGGTGGTTACGCGCTCGGCGGTGAGACCATCTCGAGCTGGATGTTGTCCGGGTCGCGGAAGACGAGGACCGAGCCATAGGGCCGGTCATAAATGGGGTTCTGCGTCAGGGGGCGGTTCGCCGGTGAGGCGATCGCCACTCCCTGCTCCTCCAGATGGGCTTGCCACGTCTCCAGATCGGCGCGCGAGGGGACCCTCATGCCGACGTGATCGAGCCCTGTCTGTGTCTCGACGAACGTCTCCCGTTCATTGCTGTCGTGGCGGTGCAGCACGAAGACAAGCTGCCAATCGTCATCGGCCAGCAGCTTGCCCGTGCCACCCGAGTGCGGTTCTTCCAGCCGGTAGGTGAGGCCGAAAATACGCTCGTACCAGGCGATACTTGCATCGAGATCGGTGACGGTGAGAGCGATATGATGCAGGTTGGGACGGGCTGGACTTGGCATGGCATCCTCCATGTTGTTCGCGCTCATTACGGACGATTCTTCTTGCCCCTGACGGTTGTCGACCGTTCACCTCCTTCTTCGGGTACACCCGGACTGAGGCTGCGGCCAGTTCCTGGCGGGTCCCACTTCGCGCGGAAGAGCGCGATCGCGGCCGGAATCTGGCTGCCAAACCGGCCCGACCCGATCGGTAACGCAGGCTCATTCGCCATGTGGTGGGCAGTGAGGCCGTGGATCATCCCGATCAGCAGGTCGCGCGCTTGTGCAACCGATGTGTCGAGCACGACCTCGCCTGCGGCGACGGCATCGTCGAGCAGCAGCTCGAGCCCGGCCGGCGCCCGGAAGGCCTCCTCCAGGCTCTCGACGGAGGGGGTGAAGCCCGGGACGGGGCGTTCAAAAGCGAGTTGGTAGAGTTCGGGGTTCTCCTGAGCGAACTGAAAATAGCTTTCGAAGCGGCCCTCGAGCCGGTTCCAGAATCCCTCGCGACCCACCTCGGCGCGATCGCGGTACTCGGCGCGGAGTCGGACCGCCATCAGAAAGAGCGCATCGTAGAGAGCCATCTTGCTGGGGAAATAGGCATAGAGCGACGGGGCTTGCATCCGGACCCGGCGCGCCACCTCGCGCAGGCTGAGCGCCGCCACTCCCTGTTCATGCATCACATCGCGAGCCGCCGCCAGGATCGCCTGTCTCACCTCTTCCCGGTTCCGCTGGCGGCGCTCCGCCGGCGACAGCAATGGCGAGGGCGAGGGGGCTCCGGGTGATGTCGCCTCCGTCCGGGTGTCTCTTGCGGTGCGTGGCACTGATCCGCGTGGATTGACGCCGCTGCCCACGGAGGACTCCAACTGACTAGGGCTCGCCGGTTAGCGCGGCGCAGAGTCCGCTCAGATCGCCGTCAAAGAACTGATGGGGGCCAGCCTCGAAGGTGATCTCGGTACCCGCCTGGTTCGTCACGAGGCGTCCGACATCGAGGAAGACTGCTCCCGCGCCAGGGACCGTGACCTTGAAGATCACGCCCACGTTCGCACCGAATCGCGTATCCGGATCGATGAGGACGTTGTTGTGAAATGGGGCAGCGATGGCTTTGCCGGTCTTGGAGTTGATGAACGTATCGGTCCCGCTTACCGTCTCCTCCATCTTGACCAGATTTCCGTCCTGGTCAAAGAACTGTCTCAGGGTGTAGTCCAAGACGTACTCGTCGAGAATAGAGAAGCCCTTGCACTTGGCGAACCTATCCGTGCCCTCCTCGTGGATGGGTCCGAGGATCACCGGCTCCACGGCGGAGACGACCGACGGGTTTGCGAATGCGATGAGCGACGCAAGAACGAGACTGCAGGCCAGAAGGCAGGTGCGCATGATGGGGCGTCCTTCCCGAAACGTCAGTAAATAAAACTAACACTGTTAGATGACTCGCGCATAGTATGGAATGCGGAAGGCATTGTCAAGCTCGGCCCGCCTCTGTTCAGGAGACGTCGGGAGACCAGAGTGCCATGGCTCGGCAATGCCACCCGCCTGCTGAGTTGGTCAACGCACCTTCTCCTTCTTCTCAATCGCTGGTCTGGTCTCGTTCACTGGCAACAACATCCGAATCGCGGCCTGTCTGCGTTATCTGTACAGAGCGTGATGCGACGGCCCAACTTCCGTAATAGACTTGCCGCAATTGCTTCATCGGCGCGAGCGCATTGTCGAACCAGTGCTGCGAGGTGCATGGGTTGTTGTTTCAGTGTGTATGGCACATTGGGACGCAGTGAACTGAGGAGAGAGTTTGCCAATGTCCCGCTCGAGCGCCTCAGCGTTCCGCAAGACAGGGATCGTCTCCCTGGTGCATCTCTTCGGCATCGTTGCTCTGCTCATCACGGCGACAGCCCCGGCGGCAGGCGCCTATCCGATCGATCCGAACTGGTCGCCGCCGACCACGGTCTACATTCCCGAGACCGGCCAGTCCATCGATGGACTCTTCCTCGATCTGTGGCGGACCGGTGGCGGCGCCATGTCGTACGGCAACCCGATCACCCCGGAGATCACCGAGGTGGAAGGGAAGATCGTCCAGTACTACCAGTACGCCCGCTTCGAGTACTGGCCGGAGGGAGACGAGGACGGCAACTACGTCACCCTCGGCGAGATCGGACGCGAGCTGGGATCGCCGCTGCTCGTACGCCGCGTCGCCACCCGGGGAACGAGGGTTCCGCTGCGGGAGCTGACCGTGGCGCGGGCATGGCAACCTCTCTCGGACGACGCTGCCGCGCTGATGGCGGTCGAGCAGCCGTCGTACCGGTTCGTCCCGGAGACGCGTCACGGTGTCTGGGGCGGGTTCCGCGCGTTCTGGGAGGCGACTGGTGAGGCGGCGTATCTGGGCAACCCGCTCAGCGAGGAGTACATCACGGCTGGCGTCAGCTACCAGACATTCGAGCGCGGGCAGCTGCGCTGGCGTGAAGGCGAGGACATCACCATGACGCAGGTCGGCGAGATGCTTGCCGACCGCTACGACATCTCCAAGACGCCTCAGCCCCAGGGCACGATTCCCGTCTACGACGAGGCGCTCTTCGTGCCGCCGGTGGCGATTCCCGACTGGGATGCGGCGCCACCCGCGCCGGGCGGTGGCCGCGCGGTCGTCGTCTCGCTCAGCCAGCAGGCGCTGTGGGCCTATGAAGACGGGGTCGTGGTGCGCAGCACCTATGTCAGCACCGGCAAGGAGAAGTTCCGTACGCCGCCCGGGTTTTTCACTGTCAACACGAAGGTGCCCGAGCAGGACATGGCCGGCGTGATCGGCGGCGAGTCCTACAACGTGCCGAAGGTGCCGGACGTGCTCTATTTCACGAATCGCGGCCACGCCATCCACGGCACGTACTGGCACGAGAACTTCGGCGTGCCGATGAGCCACGGCTGCATCAATGTGCCGATGGACGTCGCCGACTGGATGTACGAATGGGCGCCGCTAGGGATGGCGGTGCTGATCGTGGAGTGAGACAGGTGATGGGCGATGGATGGCACGAAGAACCCGTTTCATACGTCCCCAGCACCGCGACGAGTCAGTCGACGTCCCGCTTAGGCACCAACAGGTTGAGGACATGGTCGGTGTCCCCGATGTGGAAGGCGACGTCGACGAGAGCGAACACCTCCAGCCACACGAGCGGCGTCGTCCAGCGCCGGAACATCTGGTGGAAGAACGGGCTCGGTCCCTCCGCCTCCGGAACGAGCGCGAGCCGGCTGTGAACATCGAACGGCGCATCGATGGCCGCGAAGTCGAAGGTGCGCAGGAACGCCTGGGTCGCCGCGGCGACCGCGGTGTAGTAGTTGCGCAACGCCTCGAGGTCGATTTGCTCGGTGAGCGCGATCATTTCCTCCCGACTCATGCCGCCCCCAAAGCCCGGGTAAGTGACGCCCATTCGGGTGCCCCAGTCTTCGCGAATCAGTAGTTGCTCACCACCTTGGAGGATGGTCTGGATCGCCCAGTCCTCACCGCGGGCGATGTGCCAGAGCAGCCAGGCGATGGAGTTGTGCCCGGGCAATACCGTCCGGTAGTGAGGAACCATCGCCTCATCGAGGGTCCAGGCCGCCTTGCCCGTGAAGTGGGTGGCGTTGTGGAGGTAGAGGAAGAACTCCCGAATGTCCATACCCTTCCTCCCTTCCGCGACGATGCGTGCCTAGGAGCCGGTGCGCAACTCCTTCGTCAGGAACTGCGCCACGACATCGAGAAAGCCGCCGGGGTTGTCCAGCGGCACCCAGTGGCCCGCCTGAGGGATGGTGACCGTGCGCGCCCGGGAATTGTGCCTGGCCATCCGGTGCATTGGCTCCACAAGCCACGACTCCGCCCCGGCCAGCAGCAGCATCGGACACGTCACTCGTGCAAACCGCGCATCCACCAGGGACTGCACGGCCTTGAGGCGCTCCGGCGGGCCGGGCACACGAAAGGCCGGGTCATAGCGCCAGTGCCAGCGGCTATCGCCCCCGGGCGCCAGCCCGCCGTCCATCCACAGGCGCAACTCCTCGTCCGCGGCAAAGGGTGCCAGGGGGCGGAACGCCGCCACTGCCTCCTCCAGACTGGCGAACGACTCTGGCAGTGCCAGGAGGCGACCCATCTGGTCGTGCATGAGACGGATCCAGGAGGCGTGTCCCTGCTCGTCCGGGTCGGCGAAGCCCTCGAGGAGCACTAGCCGCCCCACGCGGTCGGGGTAGAGCGCGGCGTAGCTGACGGCGACATTGACACTTAGGGAGAAGCCGACGGCAGAGAACGTCCCCAACCCAAGAGCGTCGACAAAGCCAGCCAGATCGCTGACCAGCCGCAGCTCGTGGTAGTCGGCGGCATGCTCGGACTCACCGAAGCCGCGGTGGTCGAGCGCGAGGACCCGGAAGCGATCGGCCAGACCACGAGCGACGGTGTCCCAGGTGCGGGCATGTTGCAGATAGGCGTGCAGCAACACCACGGGTGGCGCTGATCGGTCACCCCAGTCGCGGTAGTGGAAGCGCAGCCCATCGAGCGTGACCGTTTCATCGCGCACCAGTGGCTTGGTGTCCATGCTCGCCTCCGTGAGAAGACGATCCTCAGTGGTTCTCCCGTCCCTGTCAAGGACGCTGTCGTTGGCCGACGACTCGTCTTCACGCATCGATTTCCTGTTACCCAGCGACCCTGCCACCCGCGGCGAACTCTTCCGCCGTGATGCCGTAGATCAGCTCGTCGTGCAGCACGCCGTCCGTGAACCGAGTGCGCCGCATGCGACCTTCTAATTGAAAGCCGAGCTTCTCGTGCAACCGCGCGGACACCTCGTTGAAGCTGAAGACGGTGACAGTGGCCTTCTGATACCGCAACTCCCGAAAGTAGTAGCGCAGGACGAGGGTGATTGCCTCGGACGCATACCCACAGCGCCGGCGCTGGCGACGGACCGTGATGCCGTAGGAAAAGGATCCTGCCCGAGCGTCGCAATGGTGGGTGGTGAGATCGCCGACGACTTCGCCCGTCTCGTTCTCGATCACGAAGCGGAAGGCGTCCCCCTCGGGTTTGCGGGTCGCCTCCTGCTGCGCCCACTGCCGGACCGCCTCCGCGGATTGCGGGAAGGGAATGCTGGAGACGCTACGAGCCTGCTCGTCGTCCTGATTCCACCTGAAATAGGCTTCCCAGTCGGACGGCTCGATGGCGCGCAACCGCACGCGCTCGCCTTGCCAGATGCTGGTGCTTGTGTCCATAGGGGGATGATACGGGAGTCGGTCAGTCGGTCAGTCGGTCAGTCGATCAGGACGAGCGTAGACCGATAGCCAAGAGCCCATCACCCTTCATCCATCATCATCGGTGATGATTCGGAGCGCCGGAAGCGCACCCAGCCCGGCGAGAAGCGCACCCGCACCGTGCCGTCGCCATCGTCCAGCACTGGTTCGGGGAGCCGCTCGGCCGGGGACCAGTCGAGAGCGGCGGCGACCCGGATCGCCGTGCCACCGGCGATGGCCGTCAGTGGCCCGCGGAGGGGAGCGACACCTCGCGCGAAGCGCCAGGCCCAGGCCGCGGGCAGCGAGGAGACCATCGTCCAGTCGGCCGGTTTTGGCACAGGGGCCCGGCTGACACCGACCGAGGGTTGGGGCCAGGGCTGGAGCGTCCCTGCCGCGAGCGCCGGCAGTGCCTCCACCAGCAGGCTGCCGCCAAGCGTCATGAGATCCCGTTCGAGGTCCGGCGCGGTGATGCCCTCGGGAACCGGCATCTCCGCCTGGGCCACGATCGGGCCGGTGTCGAATCCGGCGTCCATGCGGTGGACGGTGACCCCGGTCGTCCGCTCGCCGCGCCGAAACGTCCAGAACACCGGCTCCGGTCCGCGTCCCGCGGGCAGGAGCGAAGGGTGGACGTTGACGATGCCGAGCGGCGGGGTCTCGCGTGCGGCGCGGGGCAACCGCCACAGGAAGCAGGCGGCGACCGCGATCTGGGGCGCGATGCTCTGGATGACCGTGGTGGCCTCGACGGCGGAATTCACCCAGACGACCGGGATGCCCGCCGCGGCGGCGACCCGTTGGATATCGCCCAGCCGTGTCCCCGGCTGCCGCGCCAGGACGACCGCCGGGATCGCGAACCCGGCCTCCAGCAGCGCCGCCAGGGGCGGCAGCGCCGTGGTGCACGATTGCCCAAGGAAGAGGACGCTCGCGATCGAGGTCATAGATTGGATCCTGAAGCACCCATGAGGCACGCTCTCCGCACGTGCAAGTGGATGAGGAAGGGCATGGTCGAACGAAGATAGCCGGGAATGCGGGGCGAGAAAAGTTGACGCGCTCTGCTCGCTCCCCTACGGTTCCCGGCTATAGGAGCAGGGTGCGCGGCAGAATCGATCCACCGCGCCGTGACCCCGGAGAGCAATGATGGCGCGAATGGTGCAGTGCGTGAAGATCGGCCGCGAGCTGCCGGGGCTGGAGAAACCGCCTTTCCCCGGCGAGCTGGGCCAGCGCATCTACGACAACGTCTCCGCCGAGGCCTATGCCCTCTGGCAGCCACACATGACGATCCTCATCAATCACTACGGGCTCAACCCGGCCGATCCGGACACCCGCCGCATTCTGCGCGAGCAGATGGAGGAGTTCTTCTTCGGCGCGGAGGCTCGCCTGCCCGAGGGCTGGATCCCGCCCGACGCCGCCCCGGCCAAGGGCGCGCCGCGGAAGAAGTAGAGCGGGTCGAGACGGCGAGACGGCGAGACGGCAAGACGGCGAGGGGATCGTAGGGGCGACTCCTGAGTCGCCCGCGGCTGATCCGCCGGTATGTCGACCCCAGCCTGACCCTTTACCCGGGTTCACCTTCCCGAACGCCATCCTCTCTGGGTGTAGACTCGTGCGCTCATCTGGAGGCGAGGGATGCAGGTCTTCCTGGAAACCGAACGGTTGGTGCTGCGCCGGTTCACCCTGGACGACGTCGACAACCTGGTCGAGCTCGACGGCGACCCGCGGGTCATGCACTTCATCACCGGCGGCAGGACAACGCCTCGGGAAGAGATCGAGAACGACCTCCTGCCCTGGTTCCTCCACTACTACGAGAGTGGCGACCGGTATGGCTTCTGGGCGGCGATCGAGAAGTCGACCGGGATGTTCCTGGGGTGGTTCCATTTCCGGCCGGCGGACGGTCAGCCGTCCGACGAGCCCGAGCTCGGCTACCGGCTACGCCGATCGGCCTGGGGCAAGGGCTACGCCACCGAGGGGTCGCGCGCGCTGATTCGCAAGGGCTTCACCGAGCTCGGCGTGCGGCGGGTGGTGGCGTACACGATGGTGGTCAACACGGCATCCCGCCGCGTCATGGAAAAGTCGGGCCTGACGCTGGTGCGCACGTTCCACGGGGAGTGGCCCGACCGCATCCCCGGGGATGAGCATGGGGACGTCGAGTACGCGCTGACGAAGGCCGACTGGGAACGTCAGGAAGCGGCTGGGCACGAGCCGAAGCCTGGTCACGACCGGGAGGCCACGCCCGGGATGGACTCGCCGCGAGAGGATGCATGAGGAGGCATGGACGGGGATCCGTCAGAAGGCTCGACCCGGACTGCCTGGCGGGCTCGCTGCAGCCTCACAGGCTTCGACTAGCCGACCGCCGGCAGCAACGCCCGCGCCTCGTCGGCCAGCTCAAACTGGAACGGCCACAGCTCGACCCAGCCCTCCACCACCTCCGCGAACGGGCGCCCGAGCAGGTCTTCTACGGCTGGGCGCAGGGTCGGGTCGGTGACTATCGGCAACACCCGGGGGAGGAGGCCAATGGTATTGTGCAGCGCCGCCGCAGCCGTGAAGCCCAGGCGCACCAGGCGTTCCTCCCCGGCCCAACCCGCCTCCCGCAACCCCGCCACGTAGCCGGCGAAGCAGGCCGCATCGAGGTCGCGCGGGGCGATCCCCATCGTCTCAAAGAAGACGAGACTCGCTACCACCAGCTGTGCCAGCTCCTGCCCGACCGCCCCATGGCCGGTCTGCGTCCAATCGAGGGCCACGAGCTCCTCGCCCTCCGGTCCCCGCCGGACCAACAGGTTGCGCCGGAAGGCATCGTGGTGGCAGAAGGTCTGCGGCAGCCGATCCAGGGCAGTGAGGAAGCGCTCCCGCTCCTCCCACAGGCGGCGTAGCTCGGCCACGACGGGCGGCGGATAGAGCTGCCGCAGCAATGGCGGACCGCCGGGGACGGCAAGGCGCTCCAGCTCGGCGACGGCAGGCCCAGCCGGCTCTACCCAGCTCCGCAGAAATCCCTGGCTGAGCCACGGCTGGTCAGGCAGGGGCACTCCGGCCAGGTACGCACCGTTGAAGCGGCCGAGGCTGGCGAGCCACCCAGGCGTAGCGCTCGAGAGGCCACGGACCGGGGTGCGCGTCAGTGATCGCCTCGAGCCAGAGCCAACTCGTCCCGTCCGGCTGCGTCTCGACAGCGAGGCAGCGCGGAGCAGCCAGACCACCGGGCAGTGCATCGAGGAGGCCCGAACCGTAGGCCAGTCCCTCGCGGGCCGGGTAGTCCCAGGCTCCCGGGTCGGCTCCATCCGCGGCGGCAGACATCTTGACGACGAGCGCCCAGGGATGGGAGGCAGCGCCGACGCGCGCCGACCCGGTGACCCGGTAGAGGCCGAGACCGTCGCTCGCCCCGCCCCCGAGCGGGCGGTAGGACCACTCCTCGGCGACGACAGCCGTGGGCTCGCCGAGCAGGTCTCGGACCATGGGCTCGAGCATCGCGGTATTGACACCAGACAGGGCACCGGCTTCCTCAGCCATCCGGATACTCCCAACGCATCACCTACCGGCGACACCGAGGCGGGGATAGCCTATGACATCCTCTACATGCCCAAGGTCGCCTACGACCGTGGTCCACTTCAGCAATTCGCAAGGAGGTCATGCCGCAGTTTTCCCAGGGCGGACGACGTGTCATTCTAGGCCGGCCGGCATCGCCCGCCTCCCCCAGCCGCATGCACGTGCCAGTGAGATGATTCTCTCAAACCTGAATAAAAAAAGTGTCCAACTTATGATTGACAAAATCTCAAACACGTGTATGCTGCCTGATAGGGGCATTTAACTCGAGCGTGAACCAGCTAGGAGCGGGGCATGATCTCCTCCGGTCACCAACTTGCTGCGCGTTTCACCGAAAACGTGGCGAGCCGTCGCCTGGCCCTCAGAGCCCTTGTTGCCGGGGGAGCTGCGGCGGTCGTTCGCCAGCCGGAGGCGTCGGCGGCGCCGGCCGTCTCGACCTACTGGAAGTGGTTTCGCAAGGATGCCTCCCTAAGTGATGGTCTGATTTTCAGCGAGAATGCGCTCAGATTCTACGGGCTCGATCTCCTCAGTAACGTCGTCGACGACGAATACTGGATCTTCGGCACGAATGCCAGCGGAACCGTCCACGCGACGGTCATTCTGGTGCCCACGCCGAGCGATCTGTGGGTCGGGCTGGTGACGAGTTCGACGGACAGTGATGCGGCCAAAGGCGCCCGCAACGTGATCCAAGATTTCATCGAACGTCAGACACCAGTCGACTAACGCGAGTGGTTCCCGACCGAAACACGCGTTTCCCCGTTGCCGACTGCTCCCGCATCAGGGTCACCTCCAGAACCGCCATCGACTGCGGCACCGGCGGTGCTAAGCAGAAAGGTCGTCACCAGATGGACGGGAAAAATTTCGATGATCTGGTCAAGCAGTTCTCGACCACCCGCCTGACCCGCTGGGCCGCGCTCCGCGGGTTCGTGGCGGGAGCGGCGGCAGCGCTGACGGGTGCGAGCCTCTTCGCTGACGATGCCGAAGGTCAGAACCGGCGCCGCGGCAAGCAAGTTCAGAGCCAAGGTGGTCAGCACGGTGCCCATGCCGTGAGCAAGAAGAAAGGCGGCAAGAAGAAAGGCGGCGCCAGAAGCAGGGCGGCGGCGAGCGGGGCGGCGGCGAGACGAGTGGGGCACCCACTCCCAGCCTCAGGAGCGTCGCCGCGGACACCCGCTGTGCCTGTACTGACCTGAGCCCGAAGCGGTGCCCGGCGAAAACCGGGAACGAGTACACCTGCAAGCTTTGCGACCGCATCACGCAGGGCAGCGTCCAGGTCCGATGCGGGAACCCTGACACGTGCGTCTGCGAGTCCACCGCGTGCGTGGTGGGCGACCGACGGTTCAAGAAGGGCGAAGCGGTTGACGTCTGCACGCCGCAGCCGTGCCCGACCCAGGACGCCTGCGAAGAGCGGCCGTGTACGACCGTCGGCTGCAACCGCGATACCGGGTTCTGCACCTACACGGACGTCACCTGCACGCCGCAGGGCGAGTGCGAGTCGCATGACTGCACCTGCAATCCAGAGAACGGGAATTGCTCGTGCGCGCCGCTCCGCTGCGAGCCGGAGGACGCGTGCCAGGAGAACTGCACCTGCGACCCGGTGCAGGGCTGCCGGTGCGACCAGGTCGTCTGCAAGCCGGAGACCGCATGCGACACGGATGAGTGCATCTGCGATCCAGCGGACGGGTCGTGCACGTGCACGCAGGTCCCCTGCGAACCGAAGATCTGCGAGAAGAGCTGCCGCTGCGACCCGCAGACGGGCTGCCAGTGCGAGCCGGACACCGGGGCCACGTGCACCACGGACGAGGACACCGAGGGGGTCTGCTGCGGCGACGGCACCTGCTGCAACGGGTGCTGTGGCGCTGATGGGACGTGTGGGTCGTGTCTGGCCTTCGCCACCAGCACACTGCGCAACGGTGCCCTGGGTGGGCTGAACGGGGCCGATGCCATCTGTCAGGAACGGGCGCGTGCCGGTAATCTGCCCGGCACCTACCGCGCCTGGCTGTCGGATGGCACCGGTTCGCCGTCGACGCGCTTCCGCCGCTCGGGAGAGGGCTACCGGTTGCCCGATCAGGCCGGGACGCCAATTGCCTCGGACTGGACCGATCTGACCAATGGGGACCTCAGCCATGCCATCAACGTGACCGAACTGGGCGGGACGGTGCCCCCGGACCCCGCTCCGGCCGCCCGTGCCTGGTCGAACACGGCAGCTGATGGCACGGTCCGGACGGATGTTCCCGATGACGATCTGACCTGCGTCAGCTGGACCTATAACGGTGGCGGCGAACCCAGGCCGGGGGTGTTTGGTGGCACGGGTGCCGCCATCGCCACCGACGCGAAGTGGACGGCGGAGGGTTCGTCACCATGCGGCGTTCCCCGTCGCCTCTATTGTTTCCAGCAGCCGTGAGCAAGGAGCGCTGAACGACAGATTCGCGAGACGCTCGAGCAACAGCACCGCTGAGGGAACGACAGGTTCCGGGTTAGCGATGAGGACGGGGGACCGGCATGCTGCCGGTCCCCCGTCGATTGCTCCCGCCTCGTCTGCCGCGGTCACGTTATCCGACCTGGGTTCCGGCGGAAGGACCATCAGACGCGGCTGGCGGTGGTGCTTGGACCGAAGTCGATGAGGTTCCCGCACGGAGCGCGGTGCCCTACTGTTCCGAGGACAACCGTTCGGGCCAGTGCATCGAATCGCGTTCCGCTCCTGCGGCGATCCACCTCACATGATGCTTGCCGGCGTGCCACCAGTGCGGCAAGCCGAGTTCCAGGCTCGCCAGGAAGAGCGCAGTGCATCCGAAGCGGCGCGGCTGAAGGAGACAACGAGGCTTCGCTACATGAGCGCGCCGGGTGCCACGCTGGCCGGATTTGAAGCAGCGTGGCCGGAGATTCTGCGCGGCATTCAGGTCGATCGATCACTTCTTGGCGATTTGATAGCTGTTAATGGCGATGTTATCGAGGACGACTTCGCCCTGCTCGTCCAGAGTGATCTCGATCTCCTCGACGACGGTATTGCTGTAGCTGAAGGGCTCGGCGTCACCGAAGGGGTCAAAGTCGGCTTCCTGGAAACGCACCCGGGTCCAGCCATTGCCCAAATCCGTCTGCGTCCCATTCAAGCACCCGACGCGGTAGCCGACGGATGGGAATTCGGTGAAGACATTGAAGCGGGGCGCGCCAGTCGTGCAATGCCCCCCCGTTTTATAGTCGAAGCCCAGTTGGGTCAACACAATGCCGTTTTCGCCCTCGATGTCAGCGTCAGCCGACGCGGCGGTTTCGGTCGTGCAGCCCTTCTCAAGGATGAGCCCGAATTTGGTGCCTCCTTTTTCCTTCAGTCCCTTTTTCTTGATCCATTTGGCCGTGAGGGGATCGCAGACGGCGCCCACATCAAGGAAGGTATTCGGGACGGCCGTGAATTTTTCCGCCGCCTCCGTATGGACCCCGCCCTGGGCATTGGACTGCTTGGCGTTGACTGCTCCCAGACTTCCGGCAAGAACCAGTGCCAGCAGAACGAGGAACGCTGGAACTGCGACCCGTAGGTTTCGCGTCATCATGGATCCTCCGTTGATTGCTACCGGTGGAACAGCGCCGAACGTAGAACGAGGTTGTTGCACGCTCGATTCGACCGAGAGGTGGACAAACTCGTCGTCATTTCTCGCGTCACTCCTCCTTCCACTGTCGTTCGCTCCCCGGTCATCGTGGCGTGACAGTCCGTGAGTTGCCGGTCCCGTCAGAAACAGCCACGTGAACTCGGCACCGCGTGCGGAGGAGCCTGAGGGTAGATTTTTCAATTGATGCGAGCGAGACGCTCTGAATCTTGGATGTATCTACAATAGCTGATTAAATAGCCAAAGTCAATACGCTGTTAAGTCACGATTATTCAATTTTCAACAGGTTCGCTCGTCGAATGCTCTAACCGCCTATCTTTGACCTATCTTCGACTTCAAGAGCGAGGCGAATGGTCCACACGTTCCCGACCGGTTGCGTCTCTCGACCGAGCCTGGTGCCGGGTTGGTCGTGGTCGAGTGCCCGTTCTGTCGCGATCTGTTGGGACTGGCGCTGGCTCGGCAAGCCCCCTGGTGTGCCACCTGTGGCGCGTGGGTGGCGACCAACGGTGTCGTGCGCCGGATTCGCCCGCATCGGACGTTCTGCGCGAATTTGTGTTGGTTCGACTATCGCGGTGGCAGTCGTGGGATTGAAGCCCTGCTCGACCATCTCGTCGGCTGGTCTGCCGTCCGTGACGATCCGGAGCTGCAGACCAGTGAGGCGTCCGATCTGGCGTTCGACACGCGCTTTGCGGCGCTGCCGGATTGCCAGAACTGCGGCTGCGGCTGAGTCATGATCGTTGAGTCCGCACCCGACATGGGTGGCCAACTTACCCTTGAGTCGTCATCTCCGGTGACCAACAAACCGGGCAACGATCGCTGGATGCATGCGTGAGCGGCGCCCCTCGCACGACACGTTGCCGATCACCAGCTGTGTCTGTGATACGCTGTACCACAAGAGACAATCGCAACATTTTAATTCGCCCCAGAGGAGCCTGCTTATGGACGTAGATCGCTTCGATGGGCTCACGCGAACCCTCGCCACGACTGGTACCCGGCGTGGGCTACTGCAACTCGTGGCCGCGCTACCGCTGGCCGGTGGCTTGGTCACGCGACTGACGGAGGGTGCGTACGGCGCTGGCGGCAATGGCAACGGGGCGATCATCCGTGGGCCTGGCCGGCGCCGGCGCCGGAATCGGCATCGCCATAATCCCGGCCAGCACAAAGACAACCGCAAGGGCAAGCGCAACCAGTGCAAGCCGGAGTCCAAAGCCCGCACTTGTGGCAGGAAATGCGGCAAGGTCCGCAACAACTGCGGCAAACGGGTCGATTGTGGGGCGTGTCTGGTCTTCGTCACTAGCTCGCTGCGAAACGGTAACCTGGGTGGGTTGAATGGTGCTGATGCCATCTGTCAGGATCGGGCGCAAGCGGGCGGGCTGCCCGGTACCTACCGCGCCTGGCTGTCGGATGACACCGGTTCGCCGTCGACGCGCTTCCGCTGCACGGCGGCGAGCTGCTCGGGAGAGGGCTACCGGTTGCCCGATCAGGCCCAGACGCAGATCGCCACAGACTGGACCGATCTGACCGATGGGGATCTGATCCATGCCATCAATGTGACTGAATTGGGCGGGACGGTGCCCGCGAGCCCCGCTCCGGAGGCCTTTGCCTGGACGAACACGACACCTGATGGCACCGCGGGCATTCAGGGATTCGACTGCTCCGATTGGACTATTGGTATTATCCCGTCGCCTGCTCCGGATCCGTTTCCGTTTGGTACCACGGGTTTCGCCCTCTCCAATGGCGGTGCGTGGACACAGGCTGCCTCGTCGCCATGCGACGTTCCGCGCCGCCTCTATTGTTTCCAGCAGTAGTGAAGCGAGAATCGTCACCAACTGGCAACATCGACGCTTCATCCACCAGGTGATGACCGGCGCCGTCCTGATGCGCAAGTCGAAGGTCCGGGCGGACCAGATCATCGCGAGACACACGAGGGTCGCGAGCCTCAGAGTGAGTGGCGGGAGTCTCAGCGACATTTCGGCGATCCTGGGGGTCCACCAAGCGACGATTAGCCGCGATCTCGTCGTCATCCGGCAGACGTGGAAGACCGACTTCCTGGAGAGTCTCTAGAGCATCAGACCCTCGTTGCGCGGAGACTCGATCGCTTGTTGCTGGCGGTCTGGCGGATGGCGCTCGCTGGTGACGTCGAGGCGATTTTTGCCGCGCTCAAAATTGAAGCCGATCGTCTCTGCCTGCTGGGTCTAGACGCGCCGTAACAGAGCGGCATGAGGCAGTCACGTTCGAACGCTTGATGGCGCGGCCCGCTGGCAACCGTCCTCACTGCGGGGAATCCTGCTCCGCCCGACCTACGCCGGGTCGCTGGTGGCGCTGGCAGGCACGGCCGAGCGGGTGGTCTTGCGCGGGGTCGCGGACCCGATTGTGACGGAGGAGGAGTTCGCGGCGGTCGGCGGTCAGTTGGCTCGCAACAAGGCGCACAGCACGCGGCACAACCCGCACCCCGAGCGGTCGCTGCTGCGCGCCGGGTAGATCTTCTGTGGCCGTTGCGGCCGGGCCCTGGCGGTGGCGAATCCGACCCCGACCAGCCGCAATATCAGCCCCCAGTACCGCTGACCCGCGCAGCGGCAGCACGGTCCTGCCTACCCGAAACCGAGCATCAGCGCGAGCATGATTGATTCAGTCGTCTGGGATGTGGTGACCGAGGTCTTGCGCCATCCGCAGATCATCGCCGACGAGGTCGCCAAGCACCGGCAAGACGGTGGGTTGGAGCGCCAGCTTGCGGGCGTCGAGAAGCGACTCGCGGCCATCGTGACCAAGCACCAGACCGGCACCAAGCGAATGATGAGCGTGGACGACCACACGGCGGACCTGCTCTCCGTGGAACTCAAAGCCCTGAGTGACGAGATGCGAGCGGCGCAGACGGAGCGGGACAGCCTACCGGCGCGGATCGCTGATCGGGCCGAGGACGTACAGCGGGTGCAGAATCTCGAAGCGTAGGCGGAGACGGTGGCGGAGAACCTCGATATGCTGACCTATGACGAGAAGCGGCTGGCTCTCGATGCGCTGGGGGTGAAGGTTCACGCCTATCGGATCGGGACCGTCGATGCGAAAGGAGAACCCTACCCAAGATGGGTAATCACGCTGGAGCCAACAGTGGCGGACTCGACCATTCTGTACGGATCTCCAAGTACGTCCATTCGTGCTTGCTGTTCGAGCACGAGGGTGACAAGCTGCTGTTCGACCCCGGGAACTACTCCTTCATCGAGGGGCGAGTCACCCCGGAGACGTTCCGGGATGTCTCGACCGTCGTCATCACCCACAGCCACCCCGACCATCTCGCCCTCGAGCCGCTCAAGCAGATTCTGGCGCTAAGTGGCGCGGACGTCGTGACCAATGGCGAGGTGGCCGCGATCCTCGACGACGAAGGGATCGCCGCGACCACGATCGAGGAGGGCACGCTGACCGCCGGCGCGTTCAGGTTGCGCGCTATCCCGACCCCGCACGAGGCGATCCTCGCCGATACGGTGCCTCATCACACGGCGTTCCTGGTCAACGATCGGGTTCTGCATTGTGGCGACTCCTTCGCGGATCCGCTGCTGTCCTACGCCGGCGTCGACGTTGCCATCATGCCGGTGATGGCGCCCTTCCTGACAGAGGTGGGCGTGGCCGCATTCGCCCGCTGGATGCGTCCCCGCCAGGTGATCCCCGTTCACGATGGGTACGCCAAAGAGTTTTTCGTGAACCAACGCTACGGCAATTACGAAAGGGTCTTCACGGCGATGAACATCCAGTTCCACAAGCTCGCCGAACCGGGCGCCAGCGTGACGGTGTAAGGGGGTGCCAGCCGCTAGAGCGGCTTCAGGAGGTGCCGGTCGCTCAGGGCGCTCCCTCAGGGGTGAAGGAGGACGAGTAATAGTGCCATCGTTCTCCTTCCCCCCTGAGCCGAAGGCGACACCCCCTGAGGCGGTGAAACCGCCGCCACCCCCTGAGCGAAGCGGCACCCCCTGAGCGTAGCGGCTTCCCCTACGCGCGTTTCACCGTCTCCCACTTCTCCGACTTCGCCGATGTCAGGACCGCGTCGGTGACGTAGTCGGTTGCCAGCGCCTCGCGGAAGGTCGGGGAGACGGGTTCGCCGGTGGCCAGGCCGGTCAGAAAATCGGCCGCCTGGTGGATGAAGGAGTGCTCGTAGCCGATCTGTAACCCCGGCACCCACCAGTGCGCCATGTAGGGATGGTCGCTGTCGGTGATGTGGATCGAGCGCCAGCCGCGCACCCGGCCCTCGTCGCCGTGATCGAAATACGACAGCCGGTGCAGATCGTGCAGGTCCCACATGATCGAGGCGTGTTCGCCGTTGATCTCCAGGGTGTAGAGCGCCTTGTGCCCGCGCGCGTAACGGGTCGCCTCGAAGGTGCCAAGCGAGCCGTTCTCGAAGCGGGCCAGGAAGGCGCTAGCGTCGTCGATGCCCACCGGTTCCGTCTTTCCGGTCAGATTGTGGTGACGCTCTTTGACGAAGGTCTCTGTCATCGCCGAGACGCGGTCGATGTCGCCGTTGAGCCAGAGCGCGGTGTCGATGCAGTGCGCCAGCAGATCACCGGTGACGCCGCTGCCGGCCACGTTGACGTCGAGCCGCCACAGCGCCGCGCCCCCTTGCGGGAGGTCTCTGGAGATGGTCCAGTCCTGCAGGAACTTGGCGCGGTAGTGGAAGATCTTCCCCAGCCGCCCCTCATCGACAAGCTGCTTGGCCAGGGTCACCGCCGGCACGCGGCGGTAGTTGTACCAGACCATGTTCGGCACGCCGGCCGCGTCCACCGCCTCCACCATTTTTTCTGATTCGGCGCCGCCGCGCGCGAGCGGTTTCTCGGTGGTGACCATCTTGCCGGCAGCCGCCGTGGCAATGGCGATCTCGGCGTGGGTGTCATTGGGGCTGGCAATGTCGATCAGGTCGATGTCGTCGCGCGCCACCAGGGCCCGCCAATCGGTCTCGGTCGATTCGTAGCCCCACTGCCCGGCGAACCCCTGCACTTCTTCTGGGTTGCGGGCGCAGACCGCTTTCAGCACCGGTTGGTACTCGAGCTCGAAAAACTGGTTGACCTTGCCCCAGGCATTGGAGTGGGTGCGCCCCATGAAGCCGCACCCGACCAGACCGACGTTGAGAGGTCGCTTTGCCGCCAACGAAACCGCTCCTTTCTTTTCTTTCGATGCGCCCGACTAGGGGCGACGCAGGCGTCGCCCGGATCTGATGCCGCTCACGTTCGCGTTTGAATCGCCTGGCCCGGTTCCTCTCGTCGGTGAATGACCATTCCGGTTGGGTGTGTTCGGGCGACACAGGTGTCGCCACTACGGGCACTTGTCGCTAAGCCTCGCCCTTTTGGTTCTATTCAGGCACGCCAGCCGTGCGCATTCCGGACGTCGATCATCGCGCCCAGGACGTCGTTCCAGGTCTGTGGCTCCAGCATGGTGCTATTGGGGAACATACAGCCGTCCCAGCAGATGTGTTGATAGGCGCGGGTCGGCTCGCCGGCCTCATCGCGCATCCAGAACCCGGCGTGGTGGACGATATCGAGCCGCCCGTTCGGGTCGTTCACGGTGCAGTGGCGGCCGGTCTTGTCGTGCGTGCCAGAGCCAAAGACCGTGCCGTCGTTCTGGGCCACGTGGAAATCGATCGTCCAGGGACGGAGCGCGGCGGTAAGCGTCGCCAGCGCCTGGTCGAGCGTCTCGCGGTCCTCCCAGGCGAAATCGTCGGGCAGGATGCGCGCCTCCGGAGCGTTCGCGCCGAGGGTGTAGAGGAGGGTGTGCGCCATATCGGCCTGGAAGCCGAGGGTCCGCGGACGGTCGACCGCTTCCAGCAGGTCGACCATCGCTTTCCAGCTATGCATCCCGCCCCAGCAGATCTCTCCTTCCGCCGCCAGCCGCTCGCCGTGACTCTCGGCCACGTCACAGGCCCGACGAAAGGTCTCGGCGATGATGCGGGTGTTCCCGGCGGGGTCCTTCGCCCATTCTTCGACGGGAGCCGCCGAGTCGATGCGCACCACGCCGTAGGAGCGCACGCCCAGCTCGCGCAGGCGGCTGGCGATGCGGCTGGCCTTGTCGACCATCTCGACGAAGCGGGCGCGTTCCTCGGCGCTCCCCATGGCCGAACCGCCGCCGACCGGTGGCCAGACCGGCGCCACCACCGAACCGACGACGAGATCGCGCGAGGCGACCGCCTCGGCCAGCCGCTCGATGTCGTCGTCGCTGGCGTCGATGCTGGTGTGCGGGTCGGCCAGAAAGAGGTCGACGCCATCGAAGCGCGTGCCGTTCACCTCGGCGGCGGCGGTGAGATCGAGCATCGTTTCCAGGTCGATCGGCGGCTCGGCATCGCCTCCCTTGCCGACCAGCCCAGGCCACATCGCGTTGTGCAGCTTCGGACCCGTGTTGCCCTCTGTCATGTCGCCTCCTCCATACGAGCGGCGCCGCGATGCTCGCCCGCCAGGTTACGCTCGGTGCTTTCGAATGAGGCAAT
>CAVRUC010000012.1:0-82893 GCA_963724295.1 uncultured Chloroflexia bacterium
AAGCGAACCGGATCGGTCGCGTGATACGACAAATGAGCTTGACACCATCCAGGTTGCGGTGGCACCGCCACGCCCCAAGGCTGGGCGCTCCGGACGCGAAGCGTCTCATCATGCGGAGCAGGCCAATTCGACTCGCATTGGCCTGAACTGGGAGGAGTCGCGGGCGTATCTCGACGCCTTCGAGACTCTGCGGGTAGCCCCCGAGCGCGCGCGGCGGGCGGTGGAGTCATGGGCATCCTGATCGTCTCGCTCGCTTTTGGGCAACACAAGAACGAGCGACATCGTCAATCCAGGGGCAGTCGCGATGTCGATGCAATTGCCGGCAAACGGAAATTCCGGACCAAGACATTTCACCCGTTTATTTGTGCGCCGCGATAATTCGCCACCTCGGGGTTCGCCAAGCTATCATCGGTCCATAAATGGAGGATAATCCGTCTCTACTCCCCGGGGGATTTGCGTGGTCGCAGCGACTGAAGCTCCGCTTGAAACACAAGTGGCCGAGATCGGGAAAGAGGAGGACCGAGTCCCCGTATCCATCGGCCCGCAGTTCCTGAACTCTTCAGCGAGCACCTGTATTCCTCGCCGAACAAGGCCTTCGAGGAGCTCGTCTGGATTCCTGGCCGCCGGGGCGCTCACTGTCTACGTCGGGGTGCCGCAAGATTTGTCCGACCCGCTTGCGGCGGTCTGGGTACTGGACGACGGCGATTCCATGGATTTAGCAGGCTTGCATGCGCTCTGGGCGATTGCCAAGTCGAACAAACGCCTTGCCCCACCGAGCAGCGGGCGCCCCCAGATCGGAAAGTTCGGCATTGGGAAACTGGCCACCTACATCCTCGCCAACCAGCTCACCTACGTCTGCAAGGCCACTGACGGCGCCATTCGCGCCGTAACGATGGATTATCGCGATGTCCATGAGCAGGCAGTTTCGGCTGACGAGTTGCACAACCCCGTCCCGGTAACCCTGCCCGTGCGTCGCCTCGACGATTCTGAGTTGGATGAACTCCTACGGTCTTTCGCAGGCGGGGACCGCATCCGCGAGCTTATTCACTCCGGCGTTCCGCGGCCAGCCTTCGATGATGAAACCGAGAACGAGTTCAACGGTGAGGCCATACCAGTTCCGCCAAAGAGCGAAACGTGGACGCTCGCGCTCCTGACGGCGCTTAAACCGATCGGCCAGCGGATGCAGGCTGGGTGGATCCGCAGGTTGCTCCGAACAGCACTTCCGCTTGGCGACGGGCTGGTTATCGTGTTCAACGACGAGCCACTACCTCCGTCGAAAATTGAGATCGGCGTTGCAAAGGACTGGGTGATCGGAACAGCCTCGGGATTCCGTACGTCCGGCTGGACGACGATGAGGCCCTCCCGGTCGCAGAGTCGGACGGACACGTCACGATCGACGGGATCGGCGTAGTACCGGTCGGGTACGGCTTTACAAAGAGCGGATATCCGGCGGCAAGAGCGACGCCGCGGGTGCTTCGAACGGGTTCTTCATCAACATCCGTGGGCGTGTCATCAACGTCGACGACCAGTACATCGGCCTGGATAATCTGAACCACGCGGCCTGGGCCAAGTTTAGGGCAACGGTGCAAGCAGACGGGTTGGACGGGCGACTCGCTGTAAACCGAGAGAGCCTGCTGCAGACTCCGGTTGTCGAGGGATTCCGGCGGTTTCTCTGGCGCTCTTCAACAAGGCTCGCGCCAAGCACGACAGTGCGGCCCGGGCGGCTTGGCCAGACGCAGGCAACGTCCTAACCAACCCATGGAGTGCAGTTCCTCTGAGCCCTTGCGGCGGGTCATCGAGCAAGGGCTTGGGAGCGCTCGGGGCTTGCCAGAATTCGTCGATGCGTCCGGCGTGGAGAATCCTCTCGAGTTCCTTGACGAGTGGCGGCAGCGACCGACGGCCCAAAGCGGGGAGCTCATCGAGGAGGTGGAGTTTCAGTCGCTCCTGCCCGATGATCCGCTGGTCAAGTACGACCTAGCCAAACGACGCGTGGTGGTGAACAGTAATCACCCGTTCGTGTTGGAGTACGGGGGAACCCACGACCAGCAACTTGTCCTCCGCGACACGGCGCTCGTCGATCTGCTCACCGAGCTTTTCATGGTGGATGTCGGCGTTCACGAACAGACTCGTCGCGACGTGTCGCAGCACCGGGACCAGATGCTCCGCCTGCTGGCACAGGTGCGTCGCGACAGCGTTGCAGGTGGCAAAGCTCCTCCTTGACGCGACCAGCCACGCCAAAGGCTTCGAAACGGTCGTTGGTGACGCACTGGAGCACCTCGGATTCGTATTACGACGACTCGGCGACAGTGGTCAACCAGAGGGCGTCGCCACCGCGCCGATACCACCCGAACCAACGGATCGGCGCGAACCCGACCGAGTCAAGACATACAGCTTCACCTACGACGCGAAGTCGACAAGCGGGTCCAGATTGTCGGCCGGCCATGTTCGCGTTTCCGGCCTCGTGCGCCACCGGGACAATTGGGATGCGGACCACGTATTGGTCGTAGCGCCGGATTTCCAAGGCGGAGAGGCGCTTCAAAAAGAGTGTGAAAAACACCGCGTCACGCCGATGCGGGCGCGGGATCTCGCGAGGCTACTGATGGTGGCGGCAGCAACGGGTCCTTTCGACCTAGATGCGTTCCGCTCGCTATTCACGAACACAGACCCAGATGCAGTGAGCGCGTGGGTAGATGAAGCCGTAGCGGCCGCTCAAGCATCGATCCCCCGCGTTTCGCTGGCGCTACTTTTCCAAGTCGGTGACGAGATCGGATTCGATGGTCCCAACGCGGTGCATCTCAAGGTCATCGCCGATCGCATGGGCCAGCACCTGGGGAAGGGCAACCAACCCGCAGAGCAAGACGTGCACAGCGCGATCGAGGGCGTCTCGGTGCTGGTCCCGAATCTGGTACGGATTGCACAGGACGGCAACGTGTTCTTTAGTGCTCCGCCCAGCGCCGTGCTGGAGGCTATCCGCCGGGAAATCAGCGCTATCCAGAGGAGTACCGATTCGGGATTGACGGTATGATCGCGGAGTTAGATGAAGGGGACGCACTTGCGTGGATGACAATCTTGGGGAGTCGTATGGCGGCGGTCCAACCGATCCACCCGTTCCCGGCCCGAATGGCGCCCGAGATCGCCCTCAACGAATGCGTGCGCCTTCCTCGAGGCGCTGTTGTTTTGGATCCCATGGCCGGCTCCGGCACCGTGCTGCGAGCAGCCTCGGACCAGGGACTTCAAGGCCTTGGGTACGACCTCGACCCGCTCGCCGTGCTGCTGGCAAAGGTTTCGACCACTCCACTTGACCCATACCTGTTGCAGGAGGCGGCGACAAGCGTCGTCTCGACTGCGTCGGCTCGCGAACCGTTGACCATACATCTTCCGTGGATTGACGATGATCCCGAAACCCATCGCTTCGTCAATTACTAGTTTGATGAGCCTCAGACGAGGGACCTGCGCCGGTTGAGTGCGGTCATAGGAGAAGTTGCCGGCCCAATTGGGGACGCGCTTCGCGTCGCACTCAGTTGCATCATCGTCACGAAAGATCGCGGCGCGTCGCTCGCTCGGGATGTTTCGCACAGCCGGCCGCATCGGGCATGGGATCACACGGACTTCGACGTGTTCTCAGGGTTCAGTAGATCGGCAAATCGCTTGGCACAGCGCATGGAAAAGTCCCCGACTCAGGGCAATGTCCTTGTCGAGGCCGGCGATGCACGTTCCCTGCGGACACTCCAAGCGGCTTCGGTCGATGCAGCCATCACATCGCCGCCCTACCTGAATGCTATCGACTATCTCCGTGGACACCGGCTAAGTCTTGTTTGGCTTGGGCACCGAGTGGGCGATCTGCGGGTGACCCGCGCGGAGAGTATCGGTGCCGAGCGCCGCCGGATCCCGCTGCCGACGAGGATCTGGCCGAAGCAATCTGCTCTGAATTGGCCGGAACGGGCCAATTGCCAGAGCGCCTCCGCCGAATGATCCACCGCTACGCCTTGGACATGTTCGCAGTGGTCACTGAACTGCATCGGGTCGTGCAAGTAGGCGGGACGGTCGTACTCGTCATTGGGAAATCGTGCCTGCGAGGTGTATTCATCGAGAACGCCCGGGTGATCACTCGTCCCGCGGAAGAAATTGGGTTTCGCCTGGTCGGGAGACATGAACGCGAACTTCCGCCGTCGCGTCGATATTTGCCGCCCCCCGTGGACGCGCGCCACTCAACCCTCGAAAAGCGAATGCGAACAGAAAGCGTCTTGAGCTTCCAGCGCTGAGCAAATGTGGGGCTAGGTCGGCGCCACTGTTGTGGTGGCGAACGATTCGGGGAGCAAATCCTGTCGAAATCCAACTAAATTCGGGAACGCAGAGCAGTGGACTCTGACTCTAATTCGTCGTGAGGTCGACGACGATATGCCAATGGCCACCCTATTCAGGGAGCACAGACGCCGTGGCAGCTAATCAGGACTGGCCCACAGATAAGGCAGCGGAAGACCTCTACACGCGACTGCGTGAAGGAGACCCGGTTGCGCCGGCGGACCTTGCGGAGGCTTACTTCCAACCCCTCATCAACACTTTGACGAGATCCAATCCCGGCACTGATGCCCACCTCTGCTATGAAGCTGCCGGCGAGGCCATCCTGGTGCTGATCAAGAATCCAAAATCGTATCAGCCAACCCGCGGAACGCTCGATCTGTACTTGCGCATGTCGGCCCAAGGCGATCTCCGCAACCTGTTGGAGAAGGAGCGGAGGCATCGCCGGCGACGCGCAACCTTCGAAGTTGTCGAACTTTCTCACCGGAATCGGAATGTAGGGCAGGAGGATTCGAATGATCCAGCAGTGATCGTCGAGCGGCAAATGGATGAGGCGGTAGCGAACACGCTCACGTTGCCGCCGACCGGCACAGTTTCCTTCACCTCACAAGAGGCTGAGGTGCTGACACTCATGCGGCAAGGAGAACGTCGAACTCTCGAATTCGCCCGGGTCCTAGGCATCTCGGAATTACCTGCAGAGCAACAACGGCGTGAGGTCAAGCGTGTCAAAGATCGCATCAAGCGCCGTGTGGAGCGAGCGGAGGTAGAGATGGATGAGCCGCTTGCAGTCCTTGCTCGGCGCGTGGAAACGGATCCTTATTTTCTGGGCTATGCCCTTGCACAATACGAGAAGACTAGGTTTTTGCCGATGACGATTTGGCGAAAGTCCTGGGATGCGATATTGCCACCCTGACCCGTCTGCGCCTCTGTCGAAGTCCCCGGCGCGAGACCGCACTTTTTCGGCAGGACGTCGGTCGCATCGCATCCGCTTTTAAGATCGATGATGAGCGCCTGGGGGAAGCCGTACGGCGAGCCGATGCGCTCGATGCCTTGAAGACAGCGTTGGCTGAGCATGGATTCCTGATGGCTGCCCAAGATCAAGACGGCGGCAACGAACGCCCTCTTCAGACCAGAGTCAAGAGAGATGAGAATTCCGCTCTGGGTTTCGGAAACTGCCGAATGGTTTTGGGCGACCGCCAGGCAGACGAACCGTTCCCGCGAAATCTGCGACGGGCCGTGGCTCAAGCGCTTCCTCTCGGTGGTCCTAATACCTGAAATGACGTTAAGTGCGACTGAAACGTGGCTCCAGCGGCAAGGTGCAGCGTATTCCATACGTCTCGCCGATCGCCCACTCCGTGCGTGTGTTCTTGCTCGGCACGGCCACGGATCCATGTTCATCGATGGAGCGGATCCGGAGGATGAACAGCGTTTCTCCCTCGCCCATGAGTTAGCTCACTTCCTCCACGATTACTTTCTTCCGCGGAACGCGCAGTTGACGCCATGGAGAAGAGATAGTTGACGTACTTGACGGCCTCCGGCCGGCCGAAGGTGACGAACGGGCCGCGGGCCTAATTCTCGACGTTCCCGTGAAGCCGTTTTTTCATTTAATGGACCGCTCGGGCGATGATTACCCGAACTTGACAATCAAGACTTTGGAAGACGCTGCTGATCGCCTGGCGTTTGAGCTCCTTGCTCCGTGGGACACTGTGGTAGACCACATCGTCAACCACGACGGTTCTCACCCCACAAACGGTTGCTGACATATTAGTGGACCATTTCGGCCTCCCTTACGCCTCGGCCAAACGGTCGCAGAACTTGTTTGCTCCACACGAGCCAGCAGCAGACCCTTTACTCGGCTACCTGCGGGCGCGGCTCTGAGTTGTCGAACTTTTTCGATGTTCTCCGAAATAAAGGCAAAGACTTCACGTGTAGGAGCGATCGGAACCGATGACGGATAACGAGCCCAGCAATCGAGCCGGGGCCCCGAATATCAACTTCCCCGGAGAGGCCGTCGAAATCAGCGCGGATGAATACCGAGCGGGGTTTGGCGAGTCCTCGCCAGACGCTCGATTGGACACCTGGACACCGGCGAAGACCTCGGCGACGGTCTACGAACGCATCGAGGCCGAGGTCCAGGACGCCATCGTCCAGGAAGATCAGGTCCGCGTCGAGATCCGCGCGGGTCTTTCCGCTCCTTGGCTCCTACCCGGGTCGCCGCCGGGCGCCGGCGTCTTCGTCGCGCGGCATCGATCACCTGGAGCGGTTCACCGCGGACTCCTGTTCAACGGCGGCGTCGAGGCGTGCGACGGCACGCAACTGGTGCATGACACGCTCCCGCTCACCATCCTGCAGGTCGGGGTCAGCCTCGTCTCCTATCAGGGCGATCAGGGAACCTGGAGGCAGCGGCTCTTCCGCCGCGACCTGCGCGTCGCGAGCGACGACCCGACCCAGGAGATGATCGAGCTGCTGGAGCGCCGCGAGCGGCGGGGCGGGCTCAACCAGCCGAGCCGGCGCGACACGCTGTCCGAACTGGCCCGCCGCGGCATCATGGCCTACGGCGAGCGGGCCATCCTGCTTCGCCGCTCGACCGCGCCGTGGCGCATGGGTCACGGCAACCCCGCGCCCTACGAGCTGATCACCGGCTCGGGCAGCCTCGACCTCATGATCGAGGCGACCAGGGTCATTCGCGAACTGGTCGAGCAGCACCAGAAGTTCGTCTTCGTCGCCAGCGAGCCGAGCGATCGCATGCTCCTGACCATCGGCCAGGCGCTTCGGCCGCTCGAATACGCCATCGTCGGCACGCTCGAGGAGCGCATCGAGAAGACGGTTGAAGACGGTCACTATCGGAGGACGAGTCATCGTCGACAGCCACTGGGACGGCGACGAGCTTACAGCCGAGCAGTGGATCAAGCGGTTTCGCGACGTCGTGGCGCCGCAGATCGTGGTCGGCGTCTATCGCGCGACCGATCTGGCGCCGGCCCAGATGTTTTATGCCCATCGCGACCACGCCGACATCGCCGCGCACATCGCCATCGCCGACAGCATGCTCCAGGCGCACCGGGGCTTCCCGCTGCTGATCGACCTCGCGGATAACGTCTGCCGCGGCGTCTTCGGCGGCGAAACGCTCTCCGGTCCGGTCTCGGCGGCCTATGTCGGCGCCAACGCCCCCTGGCGATACCTGAGCGAACGCGCCACGCGATCGCCTAGTAACGCAAAGGAACGCCAATGACGCAGCCAACCGATCGAGCGATCTGATGGCGAGCAGCAGCCGAACTGACCGGGCTGGACATCGATGCGCCGGCGCCGAGACGATTTTCTGGTGCGGCTCGACGCTGCATATCGAAGCGGCCGGCGGCGAGCTGCTGCCCGATCCGGAGCCGGGTCGGCTCGATCGGCGCGACCATGTTCGACCTGCCGAGCAGCGAGGACAACGCGATGATCTGTGCTGCTGCCCAGGGAGACGATGCAGGAGGCGCCGTCGCAGGCGCTCGTGCGCATCAAGAGCGCGGACGGCCGCGCTATCTCGGCATCGTCACCGCCGGCCCGTTCGCGGAGCCGGACAGCCTGCGCGGCGACTCCCACATGCTCGTCACCGTCGCCACCCGTGGCGGCATCTTCCTGCCGCCCTATCACGGCCGGTCGAGGTCACGATCCTGGGCGAGGAGCTGGGCGACGGCTCCTTGACCCCGCCCCGGCTCCGCCCGCTGCCGAACAGCCCCGTGTTTGCCCTCGACGACGCCGAGTCCGCCGCCGTCCTCAAGACCGACGGCGACATGCGTCTCGGCCTCGTCGTTGGCTACGAGCATGTTGTCGTCGGCGTGCCGTCGGACCAGAAGTCGGTTCTGCCCGCGCCACACCGCCGTCCTCGGCACGACCGGCGGCGGCAAGTCGACGACCGTCTCCCGCCTCGTCCAGCAGGCGCAGCAGGCCGGCATGGCGGTCATCCTGCTCGACGTCGAGGGCGAATACACCTTCATGCACGAGCCGACCGACAGATCGCGCATGCTCTCTGGTCTGGAAGAGCGCGACCTGCAAGCCGGCCGGGCTGGAACCGACCAGGACCCGGCTCTATCACCTCATCGGCCGCGACACCGCCAACCCTGACCACCCCAATCTGCGGCCATTCTCCCTGCAATTTGCTCGGCTCTCCCCTTACGCGGTCATGGAGATCCTTGGCCTCACCGATGCGCAGCAGGAGCGGTTTCTCAACGCCTACGACATCGCCAAGGGCGTGATCCGCGACCTGGGCATCTTCCCGCGAAGGACAACCCGGTCAGCAACGAGATGCCATCGAGCTCGACGAGTTCGAGCGTGGCTATCCGCGCCTGACGCTGCCGTTGATGATGGACGTCGTGGGCGCTGCCTCGAACGGTCGTCGCCAAACCGATCGACCCTTACACGGGGATCCTTGCAGCCGACGAGGCAAAAGGAGTGCTTCAGCGGCATATTCAAAGCGCGCAGATTCCGCAGAATGCGGTTTCCTGGCGGGCGTTGCTCGGCCGCTTGGGCGGCTCAGCCGCATCAAGGTGTTCGATCCTCCAACCGGCGAGAAACCGCTCTATTACGAGGATCTGCTGAAGCCGGGCGTCGGTCTCGATCATCGATCTCTCTGATTCCGGCGCCTCGGAGTTGAACAACATCGTCATCGCCGATCTGCTGAGGGATTGCAGGAGGCGCAGGACGACGCATTTGCGGCTTACGAGACGGCCTCGAGAGATGGCGCAAGCTCGAGCCACCAACGCCCGTCCTGCTGGTCATCGAAGAGGCGCACGAGTTCCTGAGCTCGGAGCGCATCGACAAGATGCCCATCCTCTTCCAGCAACTGGCTCGAATCGCCAAGCGCGGCCGCAAGCGCTGGCTGGGGCTGGTCTTCGTCACCCAATTGCCGCAGCACTTGCCGGCGCAGGTCTTCGGCCTCGTCAATTCGTATGTCCTGCACAAGATCACCGATCCCCAGGTCGTCAGCACCTTCAGCGAAAAGTGCGGCATCGACGACGGCCTCTGGAAGCGGCTGCCCGGCCTCGCTCCTGGTCAGGCCATCGTCTCATTTCCGCACATGACCCGGCCGCTGCTCGTCTCCATCGATCCCACGCCGACCAAGCTCCGCCTGGTCGATTAGCAGATCCCGCAGGCGGTGGTCGTCCAGGTCCGCAACTCGAGACCGGGAGATGGCCGCTGCGGGCATAAGGTCTCCTACCCGACAGTTCTTCGTCGGGAGCGCGATCCATCCCTCAGTCCTGGCTCGCTCGACGACGACGGGCGCCGGAACGAGGCGGCCTTCTTCGTTGACGACACTCGGGTGGTCTGGGCGCCCGGTGAGGCCCAGCGCCGCCGCTCGCGCCACGAACGCTGCCATCACCGCGTCGAAGGCATCATGGTCGCGGGCGCACAGCGAGTGGTCTTCGTCAAGTAGACCCGGCCAGGAACAGGCATCGGATACTTTTCCGATAAGAGCGGTGAGCCCAGCACTCGATCCTTCGGATTTGTATCCCTGATGTGGCAAACCCCACGCTTTGAGCGCCGCCGCCGGATACACCTCGAAAACCCCATTGACTCCTGAACGATCGCGCACGCCCAGATCATCGAGGAGTCCGAGCACCGCATCGCCGGCAGTGCGATTTTGTCTGCTGCAACAGCCAAAGGCCAGAGGCCGAGCGTCTGCTGGACATAGAGGTCGGTCAGCCGAAAGGCGAGGCGCTTCCGCTCGGTTGGAGTCCAAGCTGACACCACTCGCTTGCCCGTGGGCGATCGGGTGACGAACTCTATGAACGGTTGCGGCCAGCCGAACGGGGCGTCAATCGCGATCGCGTCTCCCTCGGCACCGCTCGCGGTTCGCAGGTCTAGCTGATCTGCAAGATCGAGGATTCCCTTGTCGGTCAGCCCAATTTCGAGGGTCAGAATCGCGGGCGGAGATTCGTTCCAATCTATGAGGCAAGCCGCGGTCTTTGCAGATTGTGAGGCAAGATCAATTCCGAGCGTACGCATTGGGAGACTCCCTTCGTAGTGATGGGTGCTCACTGCGCAGGGACGTATCGACGGCAATACCATACAGCTAAGGCTATTGTCCTAGGCCTGCGGCGCCATTGTATGAAGTGAATGAATACGAGAGTAGTATATGCCTATTCATCCATGCTGAGAAGCTTCGTGGTGACTTGCTTCCGTCTCTTGGACGCTAGGCGAAGGCCACATTGAGATTCGCCGCGAAAGCTGGTGGCCGACGG
The DNA here is from genome assembly GCA_963724295.1 of uncultured Chloroflexia bacterium. Classification (GTDB taxonomy): domain Bacteria; phylum Chloroflexota; class Chloroflexia; order Thermomicrobiales; family UBA6265; genus JACCXM01. The sequence goes on from CAVRUC010000012.1 coordinate 10,521, forward strand.
GATTTCAATACGGAGTCCCGCCTCGCCCCGACGGCACTCCGGCAATCAGAGCATGGCGAGGTCCAGAATCCTCCCCGCGGATGAGCAAGCGCGAGGCCGAGGGCTGCTGGATGAGCTTGCCGGCTATGGGTTATTAGTCGTCCTGAACGGCGGCCTGGAGTCCTGGCTGCCACAATTTGGAAGTCCGTGGACCAAAGAGCGCGTAGCTCGACAACGTGTTCGGCCACATCAGCCAGCGAGGTCGATTCAAACCACGTGGCCGCGTCCGAAGCGGATGTCTGGAGCTTCATGGATGCAGTCGGAGGATGCGCATCCGACCCCAGCCGGCGAGGGCTCGACGGAACGGTCGCCGGCGAACCCTCCGTCAGGTGACCGAGGAACCTAGCGCGTGGTAGTTGTTCGCAGTATGACTGAGCATACTCTTGGTAATCGTGTTTTCCGGAATGATGACTTTTTCTCATTCGGGGCGCGCAGACCGCGAGAGGCTCCACCCCTGCTTCGATTAATTCCTGCACGGGTGTCCCTGCGGGTATTACGGCGTCCAGCGGCGCGCCTGCACTAGCGTCGCTGCGCCGATTGGCGGGGCTCTCAGAACTGATCCCGGCAGCCCTAGAGGCGGCCAGCCCGCACCTCCGCCACTCGCTCCTTGACCGCCGGGGCGATCTCGTCGATGAACATCCGCAGCCGCGGCGCCGTCGGCACGCCCCAGAGGACGAAGGTCGAGAAGCCGTGGTCGACGGCCAGATGGGTCAGGACGTTCACCCAGTGGTCGCGCGGTCCACGAGAGCTTTCAGGCCAGCCTTGCTAAGGAAGTCAGAGAGCAGCAGCGCTCTTGCCATCTGCCCTCCTGCAAGATCCAATAGAGGCGCGACCGTTCCGAGTTGAGCCAGAGGCTGACGGGTCGCCGTGTTATCACGGTCCTGACCTCGTGCCGGACGCGGGTCCGGTATTTTCAGACGAAGCGAAGCGACGTATTGAGGAGAGAGTACCGATGACGAGTGAACTGGACGCCGGACTAACCAAAGGAAGTTACGCCTTTGTCACCACCACAGGCGGGAGGGCGTATCACGGTCAGGTCGAGAACAGCACCCAACGCGGCTTCTGGCTCGTCGGAGCTGCCGTCGTGTATGAGACGCCTCTCGACCACAAGTCCGAGCCGAAGCGGATGTTCATCGCCTGGGATGCCGTGGAGACGGTCATTGAATCCCCGGCGAATGCTGACGATGACGGGGAGGCGAGAACTGCGTCCTGGGAGGACGCCAAACGCTGGCAGCGGGATGTGCGAGGCGCAACGCTGCCCCATAACTTCTTGGGCGTTGATGTCCAGGTCAATCTGCACAGCGATGAAAATCGGTGGGGCCAAATCGAGGAGGTGAGGTCAACAGGGGTGTTGGTGGAGGACCGGCGTCGCTCCCACACCGCGTCATCAGAGCACGCAGGTCCAGGCCGGCGCAAGGTGCTGAGTTTCATCCCGTGGACCTCAATTGACTTCATCGAGTGGGAGCGCACCGATTAGAAAGCGGACAACTCGACGTAACATGAGCAGCGAGTGGAGCGTGTAGCAGCAACAAACGAGCAATGGTTGAAGCTCCGGGAGGAGATGAATCAGCGGAAAGCTCCAAGGACTGACTCAATTAGCGCGCTTATGGCCCGAACCAGGCCACAGCTAAGGAACCAGGTCAGGAGACGTCCAGCGCGTGCAGTTTGGGGTTCATTGGAGGTCACTGCGACCATCAGGTTCATCAAGTTCGTGCAGCATGACCCGCACCCACTCCTGCCGGAGGATCGAGACTCAGGCACGAGGCGGTGGAGCAGGCTATTCCTGCTGTCCTATACGAGCCCGCACCTCCGCCACGCGCTCCTTCACCGCCGGGGCGATCTCGTCGATGAACATCCGCAGCCGCGGCGCGGTCGGCACGCCCCAGAGGACGAAGGTCGAGAAGCCGTGGTCGACGGCGAGATGGGTCAGGACGTTCACCCAGTGGTCGCGCGGTCCGACGATCTGCTGGTCGTCATCGCTGGCGCCCGCCTCGACGAGTGGCGCGACGTCGCCGCCGATGTTGTAGATGCGCCGGATCGCGGACGGCTCCCGCCCCGCGGCACGGGCCGCTTCATCGATGATGGCGTTCGACTTCGCCGCCTGGGACGGCGGGACGTAGGCCATCGAGGGTACCCAGCCGTCCGCCAGCTCGCCCGTCAGCCGCAGGGCCCGCGGGCCGAGCACGCCGAGCCAGATGCCGATGTCGTGCGCGGGCAGCGGACCCGGCCGCGCCCCGATCGCCTGGTAGATCTCGCCGTCGTGGCGCAGCGTCTGGCCGCTCCAGTAGGCGCGGATCAGGGTGGTCGCCTCCCGTAGCGCGGCCAGCGCCTCCTTCGGTTCCCGCGCCGGACCACCCATGGCCCGGATGGCATCCCAGAACGCGCCGGCGCCGAGACCGAGCTCGAAGCGGCCGCCGCTCAGCTGATCGAGCGTCGCCGCCTCCTTGGCCAGCATCACCGGCGACCGCAGCGGCAGGTTGGCGACGTCGGGGAAGATGCGAATGCGCTCGGTCTGGCCGAGGAGATAGCCGATCAGCGCCATCGCATCGAAGTGCTTCTGCTGGTAGGGATGGTCCTGGATACCGATCAGGTCGTAGCCGAGGTCGTCGAGGATGCGGGCGATCTCGACGGTGCGCTCGGGGTTGCCGGTCGCGGGATCGAGGAAGAAACCGAATTGCAGATCGTGGCCGTAGTCGGGCATGGGGCACCTCTGGTGGAGTCGGTAAGTCGGTAAGTCGGTGAGTCGGTGAGTCGGTAAGGCGAGCGGTCGAGAAGAGTCGTGAGTCGTGATGCGAAATCTGGATGTCGGGTTCGCGTTGCTTCGGTTAGCCCTCTCCCCGCTCCCGTCGCGCTTGCCTCTCGTAGCCTTTGCAACCTTTGCATTCTTTGCAACCTTCCATAACCCTCTACCGGCAGCGGGCTCCACACGGCTGGCGATGCGGGTGGCGAGCACCCGAATTTCCGTATGAGTCGTTCAGCCAGCCAGAAGTGGCAACATACTCACCATCACGAATACAATTATGCACATGCATGTAAAGAGTGCGACTGGAAGTCGCTGACCGGAGATTGCTGACTTTGGCTACGGCATCGACTACTGACGAGAGCGTCACGACGCCCGGGGTGGCGCCGCGAGAAGGGATGTTCCGCGAGCTGCTGACCATTCATGCGTATCTGCGCCGGGATCTGGAAACGGTCCGCCGCCTGGCTCGTGATGCCCGCGACGGGTCTGTCGCCGCAGACGATCCTGGCCGAGATTCGCAACCTGGAGACGAACAGCCCGCTGTGGCGGTTGAAATTCGGCTGCATGCACTACTGCCGCTTCGTGCACACCCATCACACGATCGAGGACGCGGCGCTCTTCCCCATGGTGCGCAAGCACGATCCCTCGTTGAACCGGGTGGTCGACCGGCTCGAGGAGGATCATCTCAAAGTCCACCACATCACCGAGCGCATCGCCGCCGTGGCGGACAAGATTCCCAATGACGCCTCGGGTGTGAGCCGTTTCCAGCTCGTCGAGGCGCTCACCGAGCTGGAGGAGCACCTGCTCGCTCACCTCGCGCTCGAGGAAGAGTCCCTCGGCCCGCTGCTCAGCACCTGGGAGACGTGGCCGCAGGAGTAGGCGGGATGAGCGACGCCGCGCAACACCAGGATCGAGAAGCGATCTCCGAGTGTGCTCTCGCCTGGCAGACACTCCGCATGGCCCACGATCGGGTCGCGCAGCGGCTCGGCTCGGAGCTCGCCGGCGCCTGTGGATTGGCCATCAACGAGTTCGACGTGCTGCTCTTCCTGCGCTCCCACCCGCAGGAGCAGGTGCGGATCGGCGCGCTGCTGGAAGCGGTCCCCCTCAGTCAACCCGCGCTCAGCCGGTTGGTGGCGCGCCTGGAAGCGCGCGGTCTGCTGGCTCGCCGCGAGGCCGAGGATGACGCCCGCGCGGTCGTCGTCTGCCTGACCGAAGCCGGGACCGCGCTCATCGACCGCGCCCTGGTCATCCACGCCCGGGTCGTGCACGAGGCGCTGATCGGCAAATTCTCGGAGAAGGAACGGGCTGCGCTGCTGCGGACGCTGAGCCAGATAGGGCAGTAGCCGGTCCTAGCTGGGTTCTCGCCCGATGCGAGGGGTGAACCCGCCAGCTTGCCGAAACTCAGGCAAGAGTAGCGCTGGGCATCCAATGCAAGAGTCGCATACTGCCTGAAGGACGCACCCGCACCTAGTTGTCTTCAGCGCATTCAACTAATTATGCTGTCGTTGAATGGAGTGGCGGACTATATGATCTGCCGACTGTCGAGCCACCCAGGTGCGATCAAGCGAGCGGCAATTGACAAAATCGAACAAGCGTTCTAATCTGTACCGGGCAAGGAGTTATTTGGGTGGTCAGTTGAGAGCCAACGTGGAGCCCTCTAAGGATCGGCTCCGGAGCACTGCTATGACCGTGAATACCCTAACTCTGGCCTTGGGCGAAGTCCCACTCGACCTCTTTCGGACACCGTTCGACATTTTCAGCACCTAGTCGAATGCTGCGAAGGAGATGGGTGAGGGCGTAGCCATTAGTTGGACTGTCGAAGGGTTTTGGTCCGGTCGCGCCTTCACGATCCACGAGGCTGCCGATCCGAGTGGGGAACGAGTCGGCCGAGCCTATCATCGGCTATCCCTGGAGGAGGAAGCCTATCCCCTGGGCGTGGTCGCTCGTGCGGCTGAAAACATCATAAGGTCCTCAACGGCAAAATAGTTCGACCCAATTTAAGCTGGCAGTGAGGTGCAACGTGACTGCCGGCACCTCGGCGATCAAGGCGCCGATTGGTGCATCTGGCTCAATGGGGGTCGAATTGAGACGGTCACATCGAACCTGGTGGTTTCACAGTCCAGGACTTTGAAACTACGGCCATTCGTTGTCATCCGGCCTCTGATAGGATGATACGGTTCCCGAAGCTTGGGTCGCCGCGCCATTGTGCGAGGCTGGGTGAGGCGTGACCCGATGAGTGGCGGTAGCGATAAATCCCGTGCATTCCATTGAGATCGTGCCAGAAGTCGAGCGCGGATCTATTGTCGCGCGAGGGTTGGCACCCACTGGCCCTACGTGCCACTCCGCGCGGTTGCGATCAGGCGTCTGCGTGAGCCTGCGAGTCCGCAATGGCCTACTGGGACTCCAGCGTTTCGCGAATTACATTGAAGTTTCCCCAAAGTTGATGTCAATCCTGGATGCGTTAATTGATGAGGCGAGTAAGACGGGCAATTTAGTCATTGTGACATCGACCTTCTCGATTGTGGAAGTCGCGTATAAGGGGGAAAAGACGGGCAGAGACTCGATCCTGCCGTTGTTGCCGGTATGGATGCTTTATGGGGCGACCGTTCGGCGGTACAACTCGTCGAGTTCGATCAGGTGATTGCCCGCGATGCTCGGGGACTACTTCGCAGATCCGTCGAAATTGGCAGGAAGTTGACACCGCCTGATGCCATTCACCTTGCTACGGCTGCGATCATGAAAGTATCCGAGTGCTAGACTACGATGAACAGATGAAGAAGTGTAACGATCTCGGATTTCAGCCGGGACCTTTAACGAAGTCGCCCACACTCGGGATCAAGTACTGTCGTTAAGCTAATGATCCAAATCAATCAACCTCCCCAGGTGCTTGATCGCTCAGCGTCGTTTGCGGTGCATATTCAGTGGACCAAGGGAGCATCCCCGCTTCCTCCTACCTAGTGGCACAACTCGGCTTGACATGACTTGGTGGCTCCGCGATATGGCAGTAGTGATAGCGGCGCTTGGTGCAATGTGGGCGCCCCCAGCGATTCCATGCCGTCAGTTTCGTCCTGTGACAACCTGACCATTGACATCGCTTAACCCCCCACATATCGTATGCCTCTCGGTGGTTCTCCCCTAGCAGTAGGGGTGAGTCAACAGGGAACCCGGTGCGAATCCGGGGCTGCCCCGCAGCGGTGAGTGGGAACGACCGCCGTCAGAAGCACTGGTTCGGGAGGAACATGCCCGGGCTGGGAAGCGACGGCTACTAGGAGCTCCGGTCACGCTACGCAACGGTTGATCGGTCTGCCCATAAGCCCGAAGACCTGCCGCCGAGCCACGCCCTTGCACTTGCAGCAAGAGCATTGGCGTGGATGTGACCCGGGCCTCCGCGGGAGGGGCCAGCGGGCGAGTGCGCCGCATCCTCGAGGACGTCGTGAGCGGGAGACCGGCTCACGCGGTGGCGGCGACTCTCCTCACTCATCCTCTCGCTCGGTCCCTGGTGAAATCGTCGTCCGCGGGGATGGCGGTTGGTTCAGTCGTGGCTCCCGGCTCGCTTCCTGGCGCGGCCGGCGTCCCCGGCGTCCCTCCGGCATCTCCGTCCGAACCCGCGAGATACCCGGCGTGGCCGTGCCCCGGCGGTCCACTGGAGCGGAGAGGCGAGATGGTCCTGGAACAGGAACGAGTGCAGGTAGTCGAACAGCTGGATCCGCAGCACGTGCAAGGAGCCGGTAGTGCCGGCGATGACGTCCTTGCGGATGAGGCGGGTCGATTCACCGGGAGACTGGTCCGCAAGCGGGATGGGCGCGTGGCGCCCTTCGACCGCTCGCGGATCGCCCACGCGGTCGAGATGGCGGTCCGCGCCGAGCTGGGGATCCCCTTCCCCGATCCGATCGCCGCGGTGACCGCCGCCCAGGTCGATGCCATCGTCACCACGGTCCTCGCCGCGTTGCCGGTGGTCGATGAGGGGGAGGTGGTCGCTACCGTCGAAGCGATCCAGGACGAGGTGGAGCGGGCGCTGATGGCGGCGGGAGCCTTCGCCGTCGCCCGTCGCTACATCCTCTACCGCGAGGCGCGCGCCCGGCGTCGCGAGGAGCAGGCGCTGCGGCTGCGCGACGCCGACGGCCAGGAGGTGCTGCTCAACCTGGCGCTGCTGCGCTCGTGGATCGCCGAGGCCTGCGCCGGCTACGAGGACCGTGTCTCGGCCAAGGCGATCGCCGAAGAGGTGCTGGCCGGTCTCCCCGCCGGCGCGCCGCTGGCCGATCTGGAACGCTCGATCGTGCTGGCCGCGCGGACGCGCATCGAGCGCGACCCGGCCTACTCGTTCGTCGCGGCGCGCGCGCTGCTGCGCGGTCTCTACGCCGAGGCGCTGGGGCGGCGGGTCGGCATCGACGAGACCCGCGCCGCCTATCCCCTGGCCTTCGTCGAGTACGTCCGGCGCGGGGTAGAGCTGGAGCTGCTGGCCCCCGAGATGCTCGACTTCGATCTGGAGCGGCTGGGTGCGGCCCTCGCCCCGGAGCGGGATCTCGCCTTCCAGTACCTCGGTCTGCAAACCCTCTACGACCGCTATCTGATCCACCACGCTGGGCGGCGTCTGGAGCTGCCGCAGATGCTCTGGATGCGGGTGGCCATGGGGCTGGCGCTGCAAGAACACGAGGAAGCGCGCGAGGAGCGCGCCATCGCCTTCTACGATCTCATCTCGTCGTTCCGCTTCTGCCCCTCGACGCCCACACTCTTCAACGCCGGCACCCGCTACCCGCAGCTCTCCTCGTGCTACCTCTCGACCGTCAGCGACGACCTCGGGGAGATCTTCAAGACGGTGCGCGACAACGCCCTCCTCTCCAAGTGGAGCGGCGGCATCGGCAACGACTGGACCCCGGTGCGCGCCCTCGGCAGCCACATCAAGGGCACCAACGGCGCCAGCCAGGGGGTCGTCCCTTTCCTCAAGGTCGCCAATGACACCGCCATCGCGGTCAATCAGGGTGGCAAGCGGAAGGGCGCCGTCTGCGCCTACCTCGAAGCCTGGCACCTCGACGTCGAGGAGTTCCTCGATCTGCGCAAGAACACCGGCGACGACCGCCGCCGCACCCACGACATGCACACCGCATTGTGGATTCCGGATCTCTTCATGCAGCGGGTGGAAGCCGACGGCGATTGGACCCTCTTCAGCCCGAGCGACGTCCCCGACCTGCACGATCTCTACGGCGCCGCTTTCGCCCGCCGCTACGGCGAATACGAAGCCGCGGTCGAGCGGGGAGAGATCGCCAACGCCAGACAGCTGCGCGCGGTCGACCTCTGGCGGGCGATGCTGACCGCCCTCTTCGAGACCGGGCACCCCTGGCTGACCTTCAAGGACGCGGCCAACGTGCGCAGCCCGCAGGACCACGCCGGGGTCGTCCACAACTCGAACCTCTGCACCGAGATCCTGCTCAACACCAGCCGGGACGAGGTCGCCGTCTGCAACCTGGGCTCGGTCAACCTCGCCGCCCACGTCAGCGCCGAGGGCATCGACCACGACCGCCTGCGGGAGACGGTGCAGGTCGCCATGCGCATGCTCGACAACGTGATCGACCTCAATCACTACCCCATCCCGGAGGCTCGCGCCTCGAACCTGCGCCACCGGCCGGTCGGTCTCGGTCTGATGGGGTTCCAGGACGCCCTCTGGGAGCTTGGCATCGGCTACGCCTCGGAAGCGGCGGTCGCCTTCGCCGACAGCAGCATGGAGGCTCTCTCGTACTACGCCATTCTGGCCTCGACCGAACTGGCCAAAGAGCGCGGCGCCTATCCCTCCTACGCCGGTTCGAAGTGGGACCGCGGTCTGCTTCCTCTTGATACGGTGCCGCTGCTGGCCGAGGAGCGCGGCGAGGCGGTCGACGTCGACCTGGGGTCGACCCTCGATTGGGAGCCGGTGCGGGCGGCGGTGCGCGCGCACGGGATGCGCAACAGCAACACGATGGCCATCGCCCCCACCGCCACGATCGCCAACATCCAGGGGGTCAGCCAGTCGATCGAGCCGCTCTACACGAACCTCTTCGTCAAGAGCAATCTCTCGGGCGAGTTCACGGTCGTCAACGAGCGGCTGGTGGGCGACCTGGCCGGGCGCGGGCTGTGGGACGCCGAGATGCTCGACGATCTCAAATACGACGACGGCTCGGTGCAGGGCATCGCGCGCATCCCCGACGAGATCAAGGAGCGCTACCCGACCGCCTTCGAGATCGATGCCACCTGGCTGATCGCCTGCGCCGCTCGCCGCCAGAAATGGATCGACATGGGGCAGTCGCTCAATCTCTACGTCGCCGAGCCGTCCGGCCGCGTCCTCAGCGATCTCTACCGCTCCGCCTGGCGACAGGGTCTGAAGACGACCTACTACCTCCGCTCTCGCGGCGCGACCCAGAACGAGAAATCGACGCTCGACGTCAACCGCCGCGCCATCCAGCCGCGCTGGATGCGCGCCCGCAGCGCCTCGGCTGACGTTGCCATCGTGCGGGACGCTGAGTCGGAGGTCGGAAGTCGGAAGTCGGACGTAGGGGCGACGCCCGCGTCGCCCGCGTCCTCAACCGCGATGGTGCCCGCAATTGATGAGGACGCCGAAGCGTTTATCTGCGAGGCGTGTCAGTAGGCGCCGACCCTCACCCCTAGCCCCCTCTCCCGTCGGAGACAGGAGAGGGGGAACAAGGAGCTAATGCGATGACATCAGGAAACGGAACTGCTCTTCTCGATCGTGGAGCTGGCACGGGCGCCCGCGGCGACGTCTCGGAAAAGCGTCTCATCAACTGCCACGCGGTCGACGTCAATCAGCTCATGCCGTTGAAATACGAGTGGGCCTGGGAGCACTACCTCAATGGGTGCGCCAACCACTGGATGCCGACCGAAGTGGCGATGGGCGCCGACATCGCCCTCTGGAAGAGCGGCAAATTGAGCGCCGACGAGCGCCTGGTGATCATGCGTAACCTCGGCTTCTTCGCCACCGCCGAGAGTCTGGTCGCCAACAACATCACCCTGGCCCTCTTTCGCCACGTCACCAACGCCGAGTGCCGCCAGTACCTGCTGCGGCAGGCCTTCGAGGAGGCGATCCACACCCACACCTTCCATTACATCGTGGAGAGCCTGGGGCTGGATGAGCGCGAAGTCTTCGGCATGTACCACGAGATCCCGGCCATCGCCGCCAAAGACGAGCTGGAGATGGCGCTCACCGCGGACGTCCTGAACCCTGATTTCACGACCGCGACCTTCGCCGGGGCGCAGAAGTTCCTGGAGAACCTGGTCGGCTACTACGTGATCATGGAGGGGATCTTCTTCTACGCGGGGTTCGCCATGATCCTCTCCTTCCACCGGCAGAACCGGATGAAGGGGATCGGCGAGCAGTTCCAGTACATCCTGCGCGATGAGACGGTCCACCTCAACTTCGGCATCGACCTCATCAACGGGGTGAAAGCCGAGAACCCCGAGCTGTGGACAGCCGATTTCCAGGAGCAGCTCGTAGAGAACATCCGGCAGGCGGTGACGCTGGAGATCGCCTACGCCGAGGACTGCTTGCCCAACGGCGTGCTCGGGCTCAACGCCGGTCTCTTCCGGGAGTACGTCCAGTTCATCGCCGACCGCCGCCTGGAGCGCATCGGTCTGCCGCGCCAGTACCGCGCGCGCAACCCCTTCCCCTGGATGAGCGAGACCATCGACCTCGGCAAGGAGAAGAATTTCTTCGAGAGCCGGGTGACGGAGTACCGCAGTGGCGCAAGCCTGAGCTGGGATTAGCAACCGCCTTGGCTGTCATCGACGTGCCACAGCGCGCCGGATCATACTCAACAGACAGGTTCTGCCGATCGACCGACTGAGGAGACCAGCATCATGGCCCTGGCTACCATCCCCGGATACCCGCGCATCGGCAAGCGCCGCGAGCTGAAGCGGGCGCTGGAAGGCTACTGGTCCGGCAAGCGCACGGCCGCCGAGCTGGAGGAGACGGCGTCGGCCATCCGTCGCGCCAACTGGGACGCCCAGACCGCTGCCGGCCTCGATCTCGTCCCGGTCAACGACTTCTCCCTCTACGACCAGGTGCTCGATACCTGCGCGCTGGTCGGCGCCATTCCTCCTCGCTTCGGCTGGACGGGCTTCAAGGGCACGGTCGACCTCGATCTCCTCTTCGCCATGGCGCGCGGCGGCGCGGGCGAAGAGCCGGCGCGGGCCATGGAGCTGACGAAGTGGTTCGATACGAATTACCACTATCTCGTGCCGGAATTTTCGGCAGGCCAGACCTTCCGCGTCGCCAGCGGCAAACCTTTCGCCGAGCTGGCCGAAGCCCAGGCCGCCGGCGTCCTGGCCAAGCCGGTGCTGCTCGGACCGATCACCTTCCTTCTATTAGGAAAGATGACCGGCGGCGATGACACCGCTTCTGCCCCTCTCCCTGCTGGAGGCGCTGCTGCCGGTCTATGCCGAAACCATCCAGCGGCTCGCATCCAGCGGTGCGGAATGGATCCAGCTCGACGAGCCGGCCCTGGTGCTCGATCTCACCCCGGATCAACTGGCCGCCGTCGAGCGGGCCTATGCGGCTCTGGCCGAAGCGAAGGGCTCCGCCAGACTGCTGCTGCAGACCGCCTACGGCCACGTCGGCGAGGCCTATCCGACGCTCGCGGCCCTGCCAGTCGACGCTCTCGGACTCGATTTCGTTCGGGGACCGCGGAACTTTGATTTCATCACCAAACATGGCTTCCCGGCCGACAAATGGCTGGTGGCGGGCGTCGTCGACGGGCGCAACGTCTGGACGAACGATCTCGCCGCCTCGCTCGATTTGCTCGGTCGCATCCAGGAGCATGTTCCCCGCGAGCAATTGATGGTCTCCGCCTCCTGCTCGCTCCAGCACGTGCCGTACGACGTAGGGCTGGAGCACGAACTACCAGCGGAAGTGCGGCCCTGGCTCGCGTTCGCTGAGCAGAAGCTGGCCGAGATCGTGACCCTCACCCGGGCGGTGAATGAGGGGAAGGATGCGGTCGCCGCCGAGCTCGCCACCAATCGCGCCGCGGTCGCGTCCGCGGCGACATCACCGCTGCGCCGCAACCCGCAGGTGCGGCGGCGGCTGGCGGAGTTGCCACCCGACGCCGATCGCCGTCCACTCCCCTATGCCGAGCGCATGGAGCGGCAGCGGCAGCGGTTGAACTTGCCGCCGCTACCGACGACGACGATCGGCTCCTTCCCTCAGACAGGCGAGATCCGCACCGCTCGCAAGGCCGCCGATGCCGGCACGATGTCGACCGAGGAGTACGAGACGTTCCTCGAGGAGCAGATCGCCGACGTCGTCGCCCGCCAGGAGGCGGTCGGGCTGGACGTGCTGGTGCACGGCGAGCCGGAGCGCAACGACATGGTCCAGTACTTCGGCGAGCAGCTCGACGGCTTCGCCTTCACCCGTCACGGCTGGGTGCAGAGCTACGGCTCCCGCTACGTGCGGCCGCCGATCATCTACGGCGACATCGCCCGGCCGCGCCCGATGACGCTGCGCTGGGCAACCTACGCCCAGGGACTGACCGCGCGGCCGGTGAAGGGGATGCTCACCGGGCCGGTGACGATCCTCAACTGGTCGTTCGTCCGCGATGACCAGCCGCGGGAGGAGACCTGCCGCCAGATTGCCCTCGCCATTCGGGACGAGGTCGCCGATCTCGACGCGGCCGGGATCGCCGTCATTCAGATCGACGAGCCGGCGCTGCGCGAGGGTCTGCCGCTTCGCCACGCCGACCAAGCGGAGTATCTACGCTGGGCGGTGGAATGCTTCCGGTTGGCGGCGGCCGCCGCGCGCCCGGAGACTCAGGTGCAGACCCACATGTGCTACAGCGAGTTCGGCGAGATCTTTGCCGAGATCGACGCCCTCGACGCCGACGTGTTGCTCATCGAGCACGCCCGCTCCGACCAGGAGCTGCTGGAGGTCTTCCGCAGCGAGGGCTACGACAAGGGGATCGGGCCCGGCGTCTACGACGTCCACAGCCCGCGCATCCCGGACACGGCTGAGCTGACCGACCAGCTCCAGACCATCCTCACCGTGCTGCAGCCGGACCGCGTCTGGGTGAACCCCGACTGCGGCCTCAAGACCCGCAAGCCGGAAGAGGTCTGGCCGGCACTGGAGCACATGGTGGAGGCGGCGCGAGAAGTGCGCGACTCTATTGGTCAGGGAGAGTAGCGGCTCTCGCGCAAAGATCGGCGCGTTGCGGGCCAGAGACGAAGCGCTCACGGACCCGCCGACCATTGACAAATTTTCTTGTCAATGGTCTAATGGGGTTATGGATGATGTGGGAATCATCGACGACCCTGCCGCCGCGATCGTCGCCCTGGAACCGATCAGGAGCCGGCTACTCGCCGAGCTGGCCGAGCCGGCCTCCGCCGCGACGCTCGCCACCCGGGTCGGTCTGGCGCGGCAAAAAGTCAACTACCACGTGCGAGCGCTCGAGGCGCATCAGCTGGTACGGCAGGCCGGGACGCGCCAGTGGGGAGGGTTGACGGAACGCCTGCTGGTGGCGAGCGCGTCCTCCTACATCGTCTCGCCCCGGGCACTAGGGCCAGTGGCCGTCGATCCGGATCGGGACGCCGACCGCCTCTCCGCGAGCTACCTCATCGCCCTGGCCGCCCGCATCGTCGATGAGGTCGGCAATCTCCTGCGCCGGTCACGGGCAGCTGACAAGCATCTCGCGACGATGTCGCTGGACACCGAGATCCGGTTTCGGTCCGCGGCCGATCGCGCCGCCTTCAGCAACGAGCTCATCCAGGCCGTGACAGGCCTTGTCGCGCGCTACCACGATGAATCAGCCCCGGGCGGCCGCGCGCACCGCCTGGTACTCATGGCACACCCGCTGCCGCACGATTCGCAACTTGCAACGGAGGAATCACCATGCCAGTGAAGAAGGATGCCTCGGGACGCCGCTCCGTCGAGGCTGAAGTCGAGGTGCCCGGCACGCCGGAGGATGTCTGGCAGGCGATTGCCACTGGACCGGGCATCTCATCCTGGTTCGTTCCGGCTACGGTCGAAGAGCGTGAAGGTGGCTCCATCGTCTGCAATTTTGGACCCGGCATGGAGTCGCTCTCCACCATCACGACCTGGGAGCCGCCTCACCGGTTCGTGGCTGACAGCCGGGACGACATGGGACCAGATGACCCGACGGTCGCCACGGAGTGGATCGTCGAAGCACGCTCCGGGGGAACCTGTGTCGTCCGTGTCGTCCACAGCTGGTTCACCAGCAGTGATGACTGGGACGATCAGTTCGAGGGCCACACCCACGGGTGGATCTCGTTCTTCCGCGTCCTGCGGCTCTATCTCGAACACTTCCGCGGCCAGCCCGGCTCCCCGTTCCAGTTGATGGGTGTCGCCCCGGAGCCGAAGTCCGAGGCATGGGAGGCGCTGACCAGCCGGCTCGGGCTGCAAGTGAAAGGCGCCGAGGTGGGCAAGCGGGTGAGCACGTCGCAGGGCGCGCCACCTCTCGCGGGAATCGTGGCATGGGCGGGCCAGCCCGCGTGGCCAGAAGAGCTGCTCCTGCGACTTGACGAGCCAGCGCCCGGCATCGCCCATCTCGTTCCCCACCCAATGGGTGGCCAGGTCTACCTGACGATCCGCTTCTATCTCTACGGTGATCAAGCGCCGGCCGCGGTCGCCCGCGCCGAGCCCGCGTGGCAGGCGTGGATGAGCGAGCATTTCCCCATTGCGGTGGGCGCCGAGGAGGTTACAACGAGCTGACGATACGACCGGGGCCTGGCGGCCTCGGACTCCTTCACGGCAGGTTGACAGAGCTCATGGGTGTCAGCAAGACTGCCGTGCGTCCTGGTGCCAATCTGGCCATCAGCGCGCTTGATAACAAGGTCAAACCAGAGCCTGGAGGGAGATTCGGCATGGAAGATCCCCAGTCAGCCGAGATGCAGGACCGGCTCTTGTCCAGGAGAGCCAAGACCTTGCTTCATCATCCCCAGGGGATGGGCAATTACTTCACGTTCAAGACCGCGATCGATATCCTCGGTCTCGACTGGAACGACGTGGCGCCAGGGGGCGTGTACAACGTCACCGGCGCCGGGTATTTCGATATGGGCTACATGGCGAACCATATCGGCCCGCCGGCGTCGGCCCTCCAGGCGTTCCATGAAGCGTCGACGTCCGAAATGCTCCGCATCTATCCCCCCGACTGCCTGCCGGAGCTGAAGAAGCTGGTCGCGGAAAAGAAATTCGGCCGCTCTTTGGGACCCGACTTCGAGGTCATGGGTGTCGAAGGCGCCCAGGGCGGCATCGGCTACACCTATCTCACCTTCCTCGACGAAGGCGACGAGGTGATCGTCACTGATCCCGGCTATTTCCACTTCGTCCCGGCGGCCGAGGCGTGTGGGGCACGGATCGTTCCGATCGAGCTGAATGCGGCGAATGGCTTCAAACTGCAGCCTCATCAGGTCGCGGCCGCGATCACCGAGCGCACGAAGATGATCGTCGTCTGCGATCCGATCAACCCGTTCGGCACCGTACAGACCCGCGAAGAGCTCCTGGAAATTGCCGACATCGCCCGCCGCCGCGACATCGTCATCTTCAACAATGTCACCCACAACACCCATCAGACTGATCCAGCGGCGACGCAGATTCCGATGGCGTCGCTCCATTCGGCCGCAACGCCGATGGACCACGTCGTGTCGGTCAGCGGTATGTCCAAGGGGTACGGCATGCCGGCCATTCGCGTGGGCTTCATGGCCGGGCATCCGGCCCTGCTGCGGGGCGCCTTTCTGACCAAGATGGAGATCACCAAGATCCACATCAACTATCCGGGTCAGTACGCGGCGCTGGCGGCGATGCGGGACACGGCCTATGTGGCGGCCAGCACCGAGACGATCCGCCGCAACTACGCTCATATCGAGGAAACGGTTGCCCGCACGGACGGTGTCGAAATCCCGGTGAAACCCGCCTACGGCTTCTGCATGATGATCGACGTCTCCGGCGCCGGCGTCACGGCGCAGGAAGTTACGGTTGGGCTGTTGAAGGGAAAAATCGCGGCCATCCCCGCCGATGGTCTTGGCGACGTGAAGGCGGCCGATTACCTGCGGCTCAACTACTCCCACCCGGATATCGCCTGCTTCGAGCGATTCCGCGAGGCGCTGCCAAAGGCTATCGAAGAAGCGCAGGCCGGTCTCTATGCCGATGCCGTCATCGGGTTCTTCGAACGCGCGGGTACGGCACGCGGCAAGGCCATCATCGACAAGATCAGATCGCGGCAGCCGATGCTGAGTGCGGCGGACTGAGGATCAGGGAAGGGAGCACTGTCCGATTCAGTCGGTCCTCGGCAAGCCGTCCTCGTCGTATAGGAGTTCGCCGTGATCGACGGCCGCCTTAGGGTGCTCCCTGAAATGGGCCTGCAACTCCTGCACGAGCGCGTACACCCTTGCCCGCCGCTGTTCTTTGGCTTCCGGGGTCTCCAACCGGTGGAGCCGTTCCCGCAGCGCGATCTCGACGGCAGTTTCGGGGCTTTCACCCGTCAGACGCGTGAGATCTTCAATGAGTTGGACGAGGCGAGGAACAACGGTCTCAACGGTCATCGGGTCTCCTCTGCGAGAGGATTGTGGGGCCATCGAATCATAGGATAGCCCTATCACCTCGACACCCTACCGATAACTCGCCGCCTGCAGGTCAAACAACTCGGCGTAGCGGCCGCCGAGGGCCATCAGCTCCTCGTGGGTGCCCTGCTCGACCAAGCGGCCGTTCTCTAAGAACAAAATCCGGTCGGCCATGCGCACCGTCGAGAAGCGGTGGGAGATGTAGAGGGCCATCTTGCCGCGCGTCAGTGACTTGATGCGGGCGAAGAGATCGTGCTCCGCCTGGGCGTCCAGCGCCGCGGTCGGCTCGTCGAGAATGAGCACCTGGGCGTCGCGCATGAACGCGCGGGCCAGGGCGATCTTCTGCCACTCGCCACCCGAGAGCTGGTGACCGCCTTCGAACCACTTGCCGAGCGTCGTCTCGTATCCCTCAGGCAGCTTCGCCACCACGTCGTGCGCCCCGGCGCGCGCGGCCGCCTCGGCGATGGCGGTGACGTCTTCGGCGCGGTCGACGTTGCCGACGCCGATGTTCTCGCCGGCCGAGACTTGATAGGCGGCGTAGTCCTGGAACATCACTCCGAACTCACGACGAAGCTCGACCGGGTCGTACTCCCGCACGTCGCGGCCATCGATGAGGATTTGCCCTTCATCGGGGTCGTAGAGGCGACCCAGCAGCTTCACTACCGTCGACTTGCCGGCGCCGTTGCGCCCGACCAGGGCGACAGTCTGCCCCGGCTCGATGGTGAAGGAGACGTCATCCAGCGCCAGCGCTTCCCGGTCGGGATAGCGGTAGCTGACGTTGCGGAACTCGATCCCCTGCCGGAATGGGCGACGGACCGGCGCCGGGTGCTCCGGGGCGTGGATGCGCGGCTCCCGCTCCAGCAGCTCGTAGAGGGTCGAGAGGTAGAGCCCGTTCTCGTAGATACCCTGGATGCCGCCCAGGATCCCCTGGAAGGCGCCCTGCACCTGGGCCGCCGCCTGGGTGAAGACAGTCAGCGCTCCCAACGTCACCTGCCCACGCACTGCCAGCAGCGCGACATAAAGGAATGTACCGGAGGAGGCCAGGGTGGTCAGCGAGCCCCAGCCGAAGCCGGCTAGGTAGCGACGCACGAGGAGCTGGCGCGTCTCCTCGTAGTAGCCACTCGCGGTCCTCTCGTAGCGGTCGATGAAGTAGTCCTCGGCTGTGAAGAGCTTCACTTCCTTCGCGTACTCGTCGGTCGTCATCAGGGTGGTGAGGTACGACATCACGCGCAGCACTGGCGACTGCCGCCGCATCTGCTGAAACCCCCACCAGCCGTAGCGGGAGCCGGAGATGAAGGCCGGGATGGGGGCGATCAACGCGGCCGCCGCCACCCAGGGCGACAACCCCAGGAGCAGCGCCACCATGGTGGCGAAGGTGACGATGGAGCGTCCGAGACCGAACACACCGGAGACCATTTGCACCGGTCGCTGCGCCGATTCACGCTGGGCTTGCTGCAGCTGGTCGTAGTAGGCGGCGTTCTCGAAGTCGGCCAGGTCCAGCGTGGCGGCGTGGCGCATGATCTGGAGCTGGACGTGGATGGTCATCCGTTCCTGCAGCAGTTGCTGGCTGATGTTGCCCGCGGTTTGCAGAAAGCTGGATCCCAGAAGCAGGACGAACTGGAGCACGGCGAGGACGACGATGGCGCGGACATGCTGCTCACTGCCGCCCGCCTGCACCCCGGCGACGACCTCGTCGATGAGACGGCCAGCCAGCCAGACCTGCGCCGCGGGGGTGATGCTCTGCAGCAACGTCGCGACGGCGAGGGCGAGCGTCAGCTTCCGGCTCGTCGCCCAGACGAGCGCCATGACCCGGACGATGCTCCGCCAGGTCTGGCGCGCGCCTTTGGCCACGGCACCGAGATCCTCACGCCGGGGGCGTCGCACCGGCAAGCGGCGTGGTTCCGCCGGTGCAGGCTGGCCGGGTTCGGACGAGCCGTGCCCCGGTCGTCCGGAGCGGCCGCCGGCGCGCAGGGGCACGCTCTCCGTCGGTGGCGAGAAGCGATGACCGTTGCGACCGCCCGATGATCCGTTGCTGGGGTGCTGCATGCGCTCCTGGGAGAAACCTCGCTGTGAGGCGGCCGGTGGTGCGTCAACGCCGCCGGGGACAAATGCTTCCCTATGGATACCGTGTCAGACGCGACGCGACAACTGATCGTTCGGGCAGGACGAGGGGGTGACAGGGTCGACAGGGTGTCAGGGTGTCAGGGTGACAGAGAGAACGATGACCCCGCCACCCTGCCACCACGAGCGAAGCGAGTAATCACCCTGTCACCGCGACCGCAGGGAGCCATCACCCTCGTCAATTCCCAGCAAATTTTCAGCAAACGCCAAGCTTTGCTGGCGGGATGGCGGGTACGGTTAGCATGTCCCGGCGACGACGCGGTGGCGATGTCGCCGGGCATTGTTATTCAGGTGGTAGCCGGAGTACGGATGGCCGTAGCCGGTGCAAGGCACACCCAGGGTTTGTGGCGATTCATCCCCGGCACGATCCGGGGCCCAGACAAGGAGTCTCACCGTATGTTCCGATCGTCATCGTCGCACCGCCGGGTGCTCGCGTTCTTTTCATCGACAGTGGTCGCGGCTGGCGTCCTGGCCTCGGCCACGTCTGGCGCGGTTGCTCAGGAAAGCGCCACCCCGACCGCGATGGGTCTGGTCCAGACGGCGGCAGACCTTCCCGAATGCGCCCCTGCCGAGATCGGGGCGCTCCCTGAGGGAACGGACGCGGCGACGGTCTACGCGATCGTGCCCGAGGAGTCGACGGCGCGTTATCGGGTCCAGGAAGAGCTGGCGCAGGTCGGCGAGACTGAGGCCGTCGGCGAGACGCAGGCCATCATCGGGCAGTTTGGCTTCGGCGAGGACGGACTGCCCTTGCCCTGCTCCCGCTTCGACGTCGATCTACGGACGTTGCAGAGCGACCAGGCCCGGCGCGACAACTACCTCTATCAGAACACGCTCGAAGCGGAGAAGTACCCCCTGGCGACCTTCGTGCTGCGGGCAGTCGAGGGCATGGATGCGCCGCTGCAGGAGGGGCAAGAAACGACGCTGCGGCTGATCGGCGACCTCACCCTGCGTGACGTCACGAAGCTGGTTGCGTGGGAAGCCAGGGTGAGCCTCGTCGACGAAGCGTTGACCAGTACAGCGGCGACGATGTTCGAGATGCCGGACTTCGGGATCGAGCCGCCGAGCGTGCCGGTGGTGCTCTCGCTGGACGAAACGATCCGGCTCGAAGTGGACCTGACGGCCCGGCCGGTGTAGGGCGGAGGGGGTGCCGGCTTCGCCTCAGGGGTGCGCGCTGGGGGTGCGCAACCAGGGGGGCGGCCGCAAGCGGCCTGAGGGGGGAAAGGGGGAAGAGGAGCACGAGAGCGGTCTGATCCGTCGTCTGTCTCCCCCTCATCCCCCCTCGAGCGAAGCGACCCCCCTGCTCCCCCTCAGCGCAGCGCCCCCCTCTAACAGGAGGCCACAATGGATGCTGAACAACGGCGGCGCAGGGCCCTGGTGATCGCGGTGATCGTGCTGGTGCCCTTGTTGATCCTGGCGGCATGGGGGCTGTCGCTGGCGGGCTCGGCGGGGGTCCTGCCGTGGCAGCCGGAGCCGACCCGCATCCCGATCACGCCTTTCGCCGACCTGCCGGGCGCAGTAACAGGCACGCCTGTGCCGTAGGCCCCGCGCGGCCCTCGAGGTGATGCCAGAACGTACAGATCACGTGCTTCCGCGGGCAACCACTCCACACTGGCGTCGACACCAATCGCGCCATCCATCGATTATGCTTAACTCCCTGCTGCTCCTCAGCCAAGGTGCGCTGACAGGGAAGGACTCGCAGTGGACCCCGCGATCCCACTCGATCGGTATGGTCAGGTGCTCGCCGGCTATTTGAAGAGCCCGGGCGAGCAGGCGCTGTACGAAGCGTCCCTCGTCAGCCGGGACCTCGTGCATCACGGGGTCGGCCCTGAGGAAATCGTCGCGCTCCACATGGAGGCTCTTGACCAGACCCTCGACGGGTTCACTCCGCTGGAGCAAGCACGCTGCGTCGGACACGCCCACCAGTTCCTGCTGGAAGTGATGATCGTCTACGGGCTGACCTACCGCGAGTACCTCGAGATGAAGGTCCGCGAGCGCGACACGGTGGCGGCGCAGGCCGTGCAGGAGCGAACAGAGCTGCTGGCCACCGTCGCGCACGAGATGCGCACCCCGCTGACCGCGGCACTCGGCACCATCGACCTGGCTCGACGCGACCTCGTCAGCGGACGGACCGACCGCGTCGTGCCGTGGCTGGGTACCGCTCGCGACGCGTTGCATCGCCTCTCACGCCTGACCGCCGATATCGCGCGGGCCAGTGTGGGTGAGCCTCCCGTGCTGGCGCCTGCCCCGCACGACCTGTGCGAAGTGGTCAGCGAAGCCTGCGCGTGGGCAGAGTCCGCCGTCGCGGAGAAGGGCCTCGTCCTCGTCCGCGACGATGCGCGGCCTTGCGTCTCAGTGGTCAGCGACGCCGATGCGCTGCTCAGCGTCTTTGGCAATCTCCTCGCCAATGCCATCCGCTACACGCCGGTCGGCGGTTCCATCACGGTGCGCTGTGGGGCAGATGATGGCGAGGCGTGGACGACGATCAGCGATACCGGGATCGGCATGGCTCCTGAGATCCAGGAGCGCATCTTCGAGAAGTTCTATCGGGCGCGGGAAGCGCGGGACGTCGAGGCGCAGGGTCTGGGACTCGGGCTCTCGCTGGTGCAGGAGCTGGTCCAGGCCCACGGCGGACGTGTCGAGGTTCAGAGCGCGCCTGGCGAAGGCAGCACCTTCCGAGTCGTACTGCCACGGGGAGACGTCGTTGCTGGAGAGGAAAGTCCATGAGTGCCACGGGGAGTGAAGCCGTCGGGCAATCCGCCCTCCAGGAGACCATCGCCCAGCAGCGGGCGACGATCAGCGAGCTGCAGACCCCTGTCATCCAGGTCTGGGAGGGGATTCTGACGCTGCCGATCGTCGGGACTGTTGACACAGCACGGGCTCAAGACATGACCGAGGCGCTCCTGGAGCGCATCGTCGCGACCGGATCCGAGATCGTGCTGCTCGATATCACCGGCGTGCCGGTGGTTGATACGGCGGTGGCTCGTCACCTGTTGGAGACCGTCACTGCCGCTCGCCTCCTGGGAGCCGACGTCCTGATCGTCGGGCTCTCCTCGCGTACGGCGATGACGCTCGTCCAGCTCGGCATCGACCTCTCTCACGTCACGACGCGGGCGACACTGGCCAAGGGGTTGGAGTTTGCCTTCAGGCGGCTGGGATTGACGGTTGTCGCGCAGAACGGGAGCGCTCGGCGCACGGTCGATGCCGATGGCGCGACGCCCTAGTGGCCCGCGTCCCGATCATTCGCCTCGGCGAGGTCCTCATCGCGACGGTTCAGGAAGAGCTCTACGATCACGACGCCCTGCAATTGCAGGAAGAGCTTGGTCAACTGCTCGAACATGGAGCGGCGCGCGGCGTCCTGCTCGACCTCTCGACCGTGGCCACGGTCGACTCTTTCCTCGCTCGCCTCATCGGCGCCATCGCGGCGGCATCACGGCTGCTTGGAGCCGAGACGGTGGTGGTGGGACTCCAGCCAGCGGTGGCCATGACCCTGGTGGAGCTGGGGCTGACGCTACCCGGCGTCCGAACGGCGCTCGACGCCGAAAAGGGCCTCGCTATCCTCGCGCACCTGGGCCCTGATGCTGGCCGCATCTGAGACGAGAAGCCCGCGTCAGTGGGCAGTGCGTGTCGCCGGAGAGGAGGGCATCGTGGCTGCCCGCCAGCAAGCACGCGAGACCGCGAAGGAGCTGGGGTTCGGGCTGGTCGATCAGAGCCGCATCGCCACGGCCGTCTCGGAGCTGACTCGCAATGTGGTGCGCTATGCGACCGGTGGCCAAGGCGAGGTGCTGATCCGCGAGCTGGAGCCGTCGGCGAAGGGCATTGGCATCGAGGTGATCGTCCGTGACGACGGCCCAGGAATTGCGAACGTCGAACAGGCCCTGCGCGAGGGGTTCAGCACCGGCGTTGGCTTGGGGATGGGTCTTCCTGGAACACGGCGGCTGATGGACGAGATGGCGATCGACTCCGCCCCCGGACAGGGTACGACGGTCTCGATTCGCAAGTGGCGGCGGTAGGTGGCGTTTCAGCCACCACGCATGGAAAACGACCATTCTTGCCGGGGACGCATCGTAGCCGAGGTTGACGTCGAGCGGATCCGGCGTGAGGCACGGGCCCTTGCCACGTACGCCGGGTTCGACCGTCATGACGCGGAAGCGATCCTCCTTGCCGTTTCAGAGTTGGCGACCAACCTCGTGCGTTACGCACCTGGTGGAGAGCTGATTGTCTCGATCGTGTCAGAAGCGAACGAGCTCGGCATCCTGATCGAATGCTCCGATACTGGGCCTGGAATCGTCGACGTCGAGCTGGCGCTCCGCGATGGCTATAGCACGAGCGGTGGGCTTGGGAGTGGGCTGCCGAGCGTGCGCCGCCTGATGGACGACTTCACGATCGCCACGAGCCCGTCAGGAACATCCATCGAGGCGCGCAAATGGCTACCTTCCCCGTCGCCGTCGCGGTAGCGGCTCGCCCGTATCCGGGTGAGACCGTCAGTGGCGATGCGTGGCAGGTCGATTGGCATGGATCGGTCTGCCGTATCGCCCTCGTCGACGGCCTGGGACACGGACCCCAGGCGGCGACTGCCGCGCTGGCCGCGGTCGCCGCTCTGGCGGCCGAGCCGGCGCTCAACCCGGTAGACGCCGTGCACCGCTGCCATGATGCCCTCGTGGACACCCGTGGCGCGGCGCTCCTGGTCGCATCTATCGATCTCTCCAGAGGTCAGCTCATCGTCGCCGGTGCTGGCAACGTCGAAGCGCGTCTCTGCCAGGACGGTGGGGTAAAGCACCTGATGACCGACCGCGGGATCGTCGGGTCGGTGCTGCCGCGGGTGCGCCCGGTAGAGATGGCGCTCGCACCTGGCTGGCTCTTGCTGATGCACACGGATGGCATCAAGCGACGCTTCGACGCGCAGCCGCTGCTCGCGACGACCCTGGATGGAGACGGATTGGCGCAAGCAGTCCTGGCCGGGTGGGCACGCACGACGGACGATGCGACCGTGCTCGTGGCGCAGCCGAGCTAGGGTTAGCGTAGGGAAATGGTGATACCCGCGCCGCGGCAGCGGTGAAGCTAGCCGGGTGCTCCGGGGACGTCCTGGTCGCTGATGATCGAGAGGGAGCCATCCGGTGGCTCCTCGATGAGCGACTCGAGATCTTCGAAGTCCTCCAGCCGCTCGATCTCCTCCGGGCTCAACCGGGGCGCCTGTCGCTCCGTCTCGGGCGCATCCGTGGCATCGCTAGCGGTGGATTGCGTCGGCATGTCTCGATCACTCATGGCGCCCTCCCGGGTACGACCCTGCTCGCATCCTTGCTCTTGCCCTTGTACTTGCAGAATCGATGCCGTAGCGACGCCTCTGTCTCTGGTCGTGGTGCGGAACGTCGTTGGCGACGGCTAAGCGAGCGGCTCATCGTCAGAGATACCGGTCGCGCGCTCGATCTCCGCGATTGGCGCGTCCGGGCCCAGGACGACCTCGCCGTTCCAGTCGAAGTCCGGATCCAGTTCTGCCCACGAGCTTGCGGAAACGCCGCCCTCGGGCTCCGCGATAACCGCCCCGTTGCGCTTCCCGATCGCGACGAGAGCGGCCCAGAGTCGCCGCGCGTCGAGAGCGTTGCCGGCGGCGATCTCATCCGGATCCTGGTCGGCGAGACTCTGCCACCAGGCGCGGAAGGTCGATGCCATGACCGTATGTCGATCGTCATGCATAGCGATCGCCCGCTCCCCGGTGTCCTTGGGCTTGCGGTTGCGACTCAGTCTCGCTCGTCATCCTCGTGCTCGGCGATACCGGTCGCCGCTTCGATCTCGGCGACAAATCGATCGGGCCAGGCTGCGGCCTCCCCGCGGTCTGGCACGAGCTGGATCTCACCGCTCCAGTCAAACTCCGGTTCCATGACGTAGCGAAACATGAGATGCGCGTAGCTACTCGGTCCGCTGCTGTGGATGACGATCGGGCGGATGGCCCCGCTGCGCACGCCAACGCCGGTCAATTCGTGCAACAGGATCACGGCGCTCCACTGGTTTCCGGGAGCGATTTCGTTCGGGTCGTGCGCGACAGTCTCTTCCAGCAGCTCGTACCACAGGCGGAAGGTTGCGGCTTTGACGTCAGGTCGTTGATCTGTCACACGCACTACCGCACGTGCAAGCGCATGACACGGAGCATGGCGAAGACGCACCCGGCGTCACTGGCCCGTCTCCGTCTGGCCGCGAGGTCTTCCGTCACGTCCGCTGATCGGCGCCGGCGGGGTAGGGGCTAGGTCTCCTCGTACTCACACTTGATACCGGTCAGCCCTTCGATCAGACCAATCTGTTCCTGCGTGAGTCTATTCGTGGAATCGCCCGCTTCCTGCCGCTGCCGCTGCTCTGAGACCGCCTGCAACAATTGGAGGTCGCCCTCGGCGCCAAGTTGCTCGAGACCGCTCTTCCACTGCCGCATGGTTCCGATGCTGATCGTCCTCGTCTGTCCGACATCGCTCATAGGAGAGATCACCTTTCATGGGACGCCATCGAGACCGGCACGGACGCCGCAATAGTATCACCGCAGAAGTCGTGCCACATGCTGGCTCCGCTACAGTCGGCGTGCGCACGTATTCTGTGGCTCATCAGCGATTCGATTATCCCATCTCGCGGAAGCAGCGCGGCACTCATAGCGTGCTCTTCAGGGGGCTTGACTCTGACGTAACGTCAGGCTCTATGCTGCTATCCAGGAGGTGAGGCGTGGGTCGCTACTACCGCGTCGGCGAGGTGGCCGCGCTGACGCACGTCTCGGTGCGGACGCTGCATCACTACGACCGAATCGGGCTGTTGCGTCCGGCGCTGTACTCCGCCGGGGGCTACCGGATGTACGGGGAAGCGGAGCTGCTGCGCTTGCAGCAGATCCTGACCCTGCGCTATCTGGGGTTTCCCCTGAGACGGATTGGCGAGTTGCTGGAACGGGCCGATTTCGATCTGGTCGCCTCGCTCCGCGTGCAGGGCCAGGCGCTGCACGACCGGATCGCGGAGCTGGAGCGCATCTCCGCCGCTATCGGCGAGCTGGTCGACCAGCGGCTGGCGACGGGTGAATGGGCCTGGCAGTTGATCATCGAGGCGTCGCGGGCGGTTGGCGCCGGTCTGACGCGAGGAGAGGACATGATGGATGCGTATTACACACCGGAGCAGATGACGCGGTTCGAGGAGGCGCGTCAGGCGACGCCGGCGGAAGAGATCGACGCCGTCGAGCAGGGCTGGACCACGCTCCTGGCTGAGATTCGAGCCGCCCGCGCCGCCGATCTCGATCCAGCCAGCGCCGAGGCAAGGCATTGGCCGACCGCTGGGGTGAGCTCAATCAGCGGACGATGCGGCACTTCCCTGACGAGCTGCGGGATGCCATCAAGGCCAATTACGAGCGAGGCGCGTTCGAGGGAAACGAGCGGGCGCCGCAAGCGGCGGACTTCACGTTCATCGAGCGCGTCGAGGCCGCCCGCGCCAGCACCAGCGGGAGCTCCGATTCGGAATAGCGGCGGTGAGCGCCGCCTGACCGGGTTCAGTCGTCGCGGCGCGGTTGACGCTACGGAGGGAGGCGAACCGCCTCCCTCCATGATTTTAGGCGTCGAACCAGACTGATCTATGCGGGATCAGAGGGCGACCGGAATGCTTTGCGGGAAGCGGAACAGGTTGTCCGGGTCCCACGTCCGCTTGACTTCGACCAGCCGCGGAAAGTTCTCGCCATAGTAGGCGTGCGCCCAATCGGCTTGGGTGCGATCCGGGAAATTCTGGTAGGCGCCGCCAGAGAGATAGGGCTGCATCGCCGCGTGATAGCCCTCCAGCCAGTCGAGATTGTCGGCGATCAGCTTCGGATCATCCTCCGGCGCCCAGATCGCCTCGCACTTGAAGAGGAGATCGGCGTTGCGGTGGACAAACGCGGTGGCATCCGGGGTGACATCATTGACCTTTGCCCCCCAGCCATAGAGGACGGTCGGGCCTTCCTGCTCCCGGGACGGCACGCCCGGCATCATCGTGATCCACTCCAGCATAGTCGTGATGCCTGCCGGCGCCATCGACCCTCGAACGAACCCGCTCTTGACCGCATAGGTGCCGAGCGGGGTGGTGGCGGACAGGAACTCGCGCCCGGCCCAGAAGCTCTTGCTCGCGACGGTTCGCGCATCCGCGGCTTGAATTTGTTCGACCGGGGCCAGCAACGCCTCCAGCTCCGCGAGCGGTCCCCAAAAGAGCCCGACGGTGTCAACGTTCAGCGGAGCCGGCTGAGAGCTCGGCAGGCGTGATGGCGACCGCAGGTTGAGGCGGAGACCGAGCTCGAGCGGACCAGCAACCTGCATCCGCATGATGCCATCGACCAGCGCCGCGGTATCTCCACCCGACCACGAGAGGCTGAAGACCGAGACGTCTCGCACCGGAGCCACCTTGTAGGTGAACGAGGTGTGCACTCCGAAGTTGCCGCCACCAGCACCGCGCACCGCCCAGAAGAGATCAGGATGCTCCGTGGCCGACGCGGTGACGATCTCGCCGCCGGCGGTGACAACGTCGGTCGCGAGGAGGTTGTCGCAGGTCATCCCCAGATGCCGGCAGCTCATTCCCCAGCCGCCACCAAGTGTCAGCCCGGAGACTCCCACGGTCGGGCAGCGCCCGCCCGGGAAGTAGACGTCATGCGGCTGGAGCCCCTCGCCGACGTCTGTGTTACTGGCGCCGCCGGCAACCGTCACCGTGCCCGCGGCTGGATCGACGCTGACTGTACGCATCCCTTTGACGTCGATGACCAGTCCGTCGGAGGTGGAAAATCCGGCGTAGGAATGCCCACCCGAGCGTACGGCAAATGGCGCCCCAGTTTCGCGGGCCCACGTGACGCAGGTCGCCGCATCATCCGGCGAAACGCAGACGGCGATGCCGGCCGGACCGACACCCATATACCGGGCAGCGTTGATCACCGTCGCTGCCGGGTACATCCCATCTCCGGGACGGAGAAGCCGGCCGCTGAGGCGATTGGCCAGATCGTCCCAGGCGACATCGCCAAGCGCGGCAGCCGGAGTCGCTTCGCCGGCGACAGCGGATAAGCCGTTGAGCCAGGGGGAGGCAATGAGCCCCGCCGCGCCGATGCCGGTCGTGCGCAGCAGGGCGCGGCGGCTCACTCCCCGCTTCGGGATACGACCCGCTGAGGATGGACTTTCTGGCATGCGCTTCCTCTCTCCACCGCATGGAGCGGGTCGTCGAGTCCGGGATCGCTGGTTCGCGTGTGCCGCCATCCTAGCAAAGCGGCAATCGTGAGCAATCGCTATGCTGAGATGACCTCCTCAGGTGTGGAGAGGCAAGCCACCATGCTCCATGCCAGCCACATTCCCAGCCAGATCGTGGATTGATCGTCGGGCCATGGCGGCGTACACCCGAGGCGAGGTGCGACCGCCTATCCTCACACCTCGAAGGCACGGAAGCGGATCTCCCGGCCCTCCACTTCATGTCCCTCGAAGAAGCTGGTGCCAACGTAGACATCGGAGGCTGTTGGCGGCGGCAGGTCGATGCTGCCCGTGAACTCCCGGTTGACCCCGAAGTACGCGATGTTGCCTTCCACAACCAAGTCGAGGGTATTGGTTGCTCCAGGGGTGGCGTCGAAGGTGGGCACGAATCCAGACCGCGTGCCCTGGTAGTACCAGAACCCTTCGGAATCGACGTAAATGGATTGGAACGTATTACCCACCCGGTGGAATGCGAATCCGTAGTCCCAAGGCGTCTCGCTCTGCTCCTGCGGGTTGATGAACGTGACGGTAGCCGAGAAGTCCTCCGTCGTGACCCCCGCGCCCCGCGCAAGGAACCCGCCCGGTTGGTCCGGGATCGTGCCAGCAAGCGGTCCCGCGATGCTGATAGCGCCAAAGCGGTCGGCTAGGGCGGCGGCGAACCGCGCCGTGTCGTCTTCAGCAGAAGCCGATGGCGGCGCGGCGGCCGGCGATGCCGGCGTCGGCGCGTCCCACACCTCGAAGGTGCTGTAAATGATCTCCCGTCCTTCCACGATGTTCTCGGAGCGAAAGTCGGTCGCCACGAGAACGTCCGCGGCGGTCGAGGGTGGCAACTCGAAGCTGGCCACGAATTCGCCGTTGACGCCGAAGAGTGCCGTGGTGCGCTGGACAATCAGATCGAGGGTGTTTATGCCTCCGGGTGAGGCGTCGAACGAGGGCACGCTGCCCGACTGCGGCACACCGTTCGGGAAGTTGCTGTAGTACCAGGCCCCGTTCGCATCGACGTAGACCTCCTGGATCGCGTACGGCTCCAGGGTCTGGTGGAACGCTAAGCCGTAGTCCCAGGTCGCGCCGATCGGTTCGCTCGGGTTGACGAAGGTAACGGTGGTCGAGAAGTCCTGGGTGGTGACCCCGGCGGGAATCGCGGTCAGTTGGTCATCCTGGCGCTGGCCGAGCGTTCCTCCGAACGGCCCGGCGAGGCTCGGCGCACCGGAGCGGGCGGCAATGGCAGCAGCAAACCGCGACGCGTCGTCCTCCGCAGCTGCCGCGGGTGGCGTTCCGGCCGCAGACGCCGCTCCCTCCGCCTCCCAGACCTCGAAGTCACTGAACGCGATCTCCCGGCCCTCCACGGCGTTGTCGGAGAACCAGCCCGTGCCCATGACGACGTCCGCGGCCGTCGGCGGCGGGAGATCGATCGTGGCCACCATCTCGCCGTTGACCCCAAAGCGCGCCGTGGCGCCCTCGACGACGAGATCGAGGGTATTGGTCGCCCCGGGGGTAGGATCGAACGGGACCAGGGCGGGATTCACCTTAATCGCTCCGGTCAGGGAGTTCTGGTAGTACCAGTGGCCATCGGATTTGACGACCACGATTTGGGCCGTGTCCTGCGTCCCATGGAAGGCCACTCCGACATCCCAGGGCGTCTCGGTCTGCTCCTGGGGGTTGACGAACGTGACGGTGGCCGAGAAGTTCTCCGCCGTGACTCCCGCGCCTCGCACAATGCGCTGGCCTTGGCGCTGCACGAGCTGGCCCGCGAACGGCCCGGCAAGTCTGAGGGAGTCGCTCCGGGCGGCAAGGGCTTCGGCGAACCGCGCGGCATCTTCCTCGGTCACGGCCTGTGGCGGAAGGAAGGTCGCGGCAAGGAACGTATCAAGGTCTTCGCCGCTGAGAAAGAGCGAAATGGTGGTCTGCGCGGGATCGGTACCGGGGCTGAGGTAGGCAATGCCGGTGATCCCCACGTCCCCTCTCGATGCGAGACCGACGATCAGGGCACCCGCCTCCGTGAGTGATCCCCCAATCTCGCCGCATGCCACGATCTCTTCTCCAACTGGAAAGGGGACCACGATCGCATGATCGCTGGCGGTCAACGCGTCGAGCGAGATCGGGACGGTCGTGAAGGAGTTGGCGGCGGGGATAGCTACCACGTTTCCATGGGTTTCGCCTTGCGGGACCCTGGCCTCGATGAGCGGCGCGACGAGGTCGCCGATGTCGTCGCAATTTCCCTGGCGAATCTCGGCAGCGATCCCGGTCTGCTGGGCAATCGCCCTGGTGGGGGCCACTATGGTGGTAGTGATCGAAACAACCAAAGCGACGAATAGTATGAGTCGTGCCATGCTCAACCTCCTCATTGGGGCCTTGGACCGGTCCCCGGGACTCACCACAACGAGCCCGCGTCCCAAGGCCAGCGTAAGCGCGCACGGCGGCCGCATTCCTGATCGGGGTGGTTCGGTGCTGGGGTGAGTGGTTTCACCCCGACCCCACCAGGTGGGAGCGCGGGAGCGTCGACGCCCGGCGTGACGCCATCATGGGGTTGAGGAGATCCGCACGCACCCGTACGCCGTACGGGGATCGGTACGGGATTTCTCCGGGAGACGGCACGACGTGTGGCCAGCAACTTTGGCGCACGGGGGCGCGGTTGCGACGCCTGGTAGATCCGTCTGCGACTTCAGCGAATGCTCAGCAGCAATTCAGCGACCG
The DNA here is from genome assembly GCA_963724295.1 of uncultured Chloroflexia bacterium. Taxonomy (GTDB): domain Bacteria; phylum Chloroflexota; class Chloroflexia; order Thermomicrobiales; family UBA6265; genus JACCXM01. The sequence continues at coordinate 40,869 of CAVRUC010000012.1, forward strand.
TTCAGCGGCACCCGCCATACTGAACCGGACCGTGATTCCGGGGGCGGTGCTGGGCTGACCAGCACCGCCCCCGCATGCGGTCAAATCATCAATGACGGGCACGTTGTCATCTGTATTAGGAGGCCGGCGATGAGCCGGGAATTGCCTTGTCGCTGAGTTCCCTCGATGTGGTGGCCCATTATCAGAACACTGGTGCCCAGTCCGTTGCGTCCTTCCCGCCCAGCACGGCGCTGTTCGAAACGGAAGCTCTCAGCGAACTGAGGACGATTGACGAACGTGAGCTCATCGTCGACGCGCTCACGATGTTGGGGGATCGTGCCCGTCGCCACGGTTCCACTGTGATCGCGGCGTTCCATTATGCGGACGCACTGGCTCTGAACTATGAGCTCGGCTCTCGGTTGGGCATGGCCCAATGCCTGGAGCGAGTGGCGCACCTCGCATCAGCGCGCGGCAAGCCAATCCACGCCGCGTGGTTCCTCGGAAGCGCCGCGACGATACGCCGGGCCATTGGCTCTCCACCCCTACCAACCGAGGAACTGGATCTCCAAACCACGGCCACCGCCGTTCGCGCCCATGTGGATGAAGTCGCCTTTGCGGCGGCTTGGGTATCAGGCGAAACCTTGTCGCAAGAGGAAGCGATCGCCGAGGCCCTTGCGTTTCTTCTCAAACCAGGTGACGCGGTGGCAGAACTCCTTGCGCAGAGTCAGCATGAGCTGTCGGCGCGGGCGGCCACGTCTGCGCCGTTTGATCTGACTCGCCGTGAACGAGACGTGTTGGGGCTGCTCTGCCAGCACTTCAGCGATGCTGAGATTGGCGACCGGCTCTACATCGGCGTCCGCACCGTCGAGTTCCACGTCGCCAACATTCTCCGCAAGCTGGAGGTCGAAAATCGTCGCGACGCGGCTGCTCTCGCTGCTCGGCTCAGGCTGATCTGACGATCCGACATCCCTCACCGGAAGACCCCTACTCGGCGCGTGCTCGCCATCGTGCGAGATGAATTGCCGGAGTCTACCTCTCAAAGACCGTGTCAAACGCGAGGAAACCCGTACAAGGTACGGGGGCTAAAGCGACACGCGTGCCACATCCTGTACTCAGTACAGGATGTGGCTGCTGAACAGAAACCACGGCCGAATGCGAGGCGCTGTCGTAACCACGTCGGCCGCGAGGAGGCTCCCCGATGAAGCTAGCCTTGATCGCCATGAGCGGGCTACGCACCTTCAACCCCGAGCTGGCACGGCTCGGCATGACCCTGCCCGGGTTCGTCGAGCGAGGCAAGGCCGTCGCCGCGCTGCCCAGCCTCGGCCTGCTGACCCTCGCCGGGATGACACCCGACCGCTTCGATGTCTCCTACCACGAGATCCAGGATATCCGCGAGGCCAGCGAGCTGCCGGCCTGTGATGTCGCGGCCATCTCCACCTTCACCGCTCAGGCAAAGGAGGCGTATGAGTTGGCCCGCCGCTACCGCAACCTGGGCGTGTCGACGATCATCGGCGGCCTGCATGCGACTGCTCTTCCGGAAGAGGCGGCACGCCACGTCGACGCCGTCGTCGCCGGTGAAGGCGAGGTGGTGTGGGCCGACGTGCTGCGGGACGCCGAGGCGGGGAAGCCGCACGGCGTCTACCGCGCGGCCGGTCGCGAGTGGGACCTGGCGCAAGCGCCGATGCCCCGCTTCGACCTACTCGAGATCGAGCGCTACAACCGGATCACGGTGCAGACCACGCGTGGCTGTCCCTGGCGCTGCGAGTTCTGCGCCTCCTCGATCCTCCTCACCTCGCGGTTCAAGGTGAAGCCGGTCGACAAGGTGATCGCCGAGATCCGCGCCATCAAGAAGCTGTGGCCGCACGCCTTCATCGAGTTCGCCGACGACAACTCGTTCGTCAACCGCCGCTACGCCAAAGAGCTGCTGCGCGCCCTGGCCGCCGAAGACGTGCGCTGGTTCACCGAGACCGACATCGCCATCGCCGATGACGAGGAACTGCTCGACCTGATGCGCGATGCGGGATGCGCGCAGGTGCTGATCGGGCTGGAGAGCCCGACCGCGGCGGCGCTCGATGGGCTGGAGACGCGCAGGAACTGGAAACGTGGACGCCTCGAGACGTACAAAGAGGCTATCTATCGCATCCAGAGCCGTGGTATCGCGGTCAACGGCTGCTTCGTGCTCGGGCTCGACGGCTCTACGGTCGACGATTTCGCGGCCGTGCGTCGGTTCGTCGAGGAGAGCGGGCTGTACGAAGTACAGATCACGGTGCTGACCGCGATGCCCGGCACGCCCCTTTACGCGCGCATGGCGGCGGAAGGGCGGCTCATCGACCCCACCGGTTGGGAACGCTGCACCGTCTTCGATGTCAACGTACGGCCGCAGAACATGTCGGCGGAGGAGCTGGAACAGGGTCTCATCGCGCTCGGCCGCGAGCTCTATGGCGACGAGGCCAAGCGGCGGCGGCAACGCGCGTTCAAGCGGCAGTGGCGCGAGGGGTTGCGCGCCGACCGCGCCAAACGGGAAGGGAGGGAGAGCCATGCGGTCGCAGGGGATTGAGAATGGGCGCGCGGCGGCGAACCGCTACCGACCGGCGCTCCTGCTTTCCGCCATCTACGATGGTCTATTAGGACTTGCGTTTCTGTTCTTCTCTGGGCAGTTCTTGCGCGCCCTCGGCGTCGAGACCACGGCCGATCCCGTCTACGTTCAGCTTGCCGCGGGGCTGATCGCAATCATCGGACTCGGGTTTTATCTGGCCTGGCGCAATCCGCTCGTCAACTGGGATCTGGTGCTCCTTGGCACGGTGTTCAAGGCGTTTTACATCCTGCTCGCGGTGTGGGCCCAGCTTCGCGGCGAAGTCCCGCACGCGGTGTTCCTCCTCTTTGCCGGGGTCGACGTCATCTTCCTCATCGTCTTACTCCTCTTCCTGCGGGACACGCGCCCGGCGCGAGCGGCACTCGCCGGGTACGTCGCGGGAGAGCCGACGTCATGAGGGTGCACGGAGGAGCGGCACAACCGATCGAGCTTTCCGCCGACCCATCATTTTCCCGCCGGGTGCGGCGCCTGGGGATCGTCAGTCTCGTCGCCCCCGGGCTGATCTGGTGGCTAGCCATCACCCGCCTCGCGGCGCCGCAGCCGCTCCTCATCGCCCTGCTGGCCGGGTGGTGGCTGATGCCAACGGTCCTTTTCGCAAGCATCCCGGTTCCGTCGCTGCGACCTTTGCTCATGCTCCCCGCCACGCTGATCACCGTCCCCGTGCTGGCCATTGCCGTCTGGTGGTCTCCAGACCGGCCGTTGCCTGCCCTCGGCTGGATACTCATCGCAGCCGGCCTGCTGCTTGGCGGCGTGGCGGGTGGGTGGTTCTGGTTCCGCTGGGCCCCCGTGCCCGATCTCCTCCACGACCCATTCTCCGCCGCCCGTTGGGGACTGATCGCGATTCACGTCGGGCTCGTCTGCGTCGGGTTGATGTTCGCGGCTTTGGGCTAGGCGTGTTGAGAGGACCGTCTGCGTGGCAAGCGCCGATGCCGGGGTGCAATCCATGTCGCCGTCGACAGCGTCCAACATCCCACACGACCGGCCGGTCATTGCGCCCGTTCGGCAGCGGCCCATCTGGCTCGGAGTGCTGCTCACCCGTCCAGATTTGCCTTGACCCAGTAACGCGGCCAACCTTGACCGGGGCTATCCTGACGGGGACGGAACTCACCGCTCTTTCCAGACGGGTGACCTGAAATGGCGCGACTCCTGGCCAGGTTGCTCCCGTTGCTGGCACCCGTCATCGCTTGGACTGTGGCGCACGTGTTTGCGCGGATTCCGGCGTGGCCCTTCCTGGCCTTGACGCCGGCACGCACGCCGTTCGGACGATCGGCATCGGTCGCCTTGTTGCTCGCGGGTCTCCTTGGCATCGTTGCCCTGCTGTCGCTCTCGTCCGGGACCAGGCTGCTCATCGCCGCGATCGTCGTGGCCGCCGTGGTGACTGTCGGGTGCGGGCGGGCCTTTGCCACGATCTGGTGGCCCGCCACCCTCGCAGGGGCGCTGCTGGGTCTAGGTCTTGGGCTGGCCTGGCTGCCGCACCTGTCTCCCTGGGCGCTGCGCATCGATACGCAAAGCGAGCAGACGCCCATCTTGATCGTGGGTGGCTTCGGGTTGGTTATGCTCGCGTTCCTGTCGACCACCATGACACTCGACGCGTTGCAGGCTCTCGAGCCGCCCGAACAACCCGACGGGCATCCTGGGAAAGGTGGCAACCAACCGCCCGCAGCACCCAAGCGGCGTCGTAGATCCGGGAAATCCCGTGGTCGACGGTAGTGGGAACCACTGGTGGCCAATGCCGAGCAGCTACTCCGTTCGCTGCACTCGTAGGGTTTGGCCGATGATGCTAGGTCGGAGATGATGCACGATGCGGCGAATCGCGTTCGAGCCCTACGTCGCCATGCCGGCACCCGACTCGGGGTCCCCGGTGGGTCTGTTGCCGTCGTCCAGGCAGGGAAGGTCGTTTCCGCGACGCGCTTAGGAGTCACCAAGCGTGATCGAAGGAGGTGATCGATGCGAACGAACCGGCGCCGGAGGATGGTGGGACCAGGTCGTCGCTGTGCTGCTTGGACGGACGATGCTGGCGGTCGCGCCGGCGGAGCACGAGATGGCGCACGCCGCACCCCCTGCCGCCTACTCCGCGGTCGACCTGGGACCCTGGTGTTTGGACGTGTTCGGCAGCCAAGAGGACCAGGGAGCCGTCACTGGCCGCTCATGAACGCATCGCGCGCCTGTACGGCGATGTCCGGGTGATCGGTGAAAAACCCGTCAATTCCTAGCTCGAGAAAGCGGTCCACTTCGCCCGCCAGATCGCCGTATGCCGCCGCATCGGTGCTTGACTGAAAGTCCGTCGGCAAGAAGTAATTCTCGGCACGGAAAGTGAAGCTGTGCACGATCAGGCCATTGGCATGCGCGTCATCGACCAGCGTGGTCGGCGTGCCGAGTGCGCCGTCGGGGGTCAGCAGGATCAACGAGCTCTTGGGCACGCCGATGCCGCTGGCATAGGTCGCGATTTCCTCCAGACCCGCGGGCTGGGCCATGTCAGCGTAGGTCCGTGGATCGCCGGTCACCACAAAGTCAAACGGCTGGCCGGACTCGTTGAGGAGTTGCACGAGCGGGAGGTCGGTCATCCCGGCGAGCTGCTTCAGATTGGCGACCTCGAACGACTGGATGAAGACCGGCGCGCCTTGTCCGCGATACCCGTATTGCTCCAATAGCGCGACCAGCGCTTCCTCCATAGGAAGTCCGATGTCCGCGAAGTAGGACGGATGTTTCGTCTCTGGGTAGATGCCAATCGGCTTGAGGTGCCGCCGCTCCTCATCCGAGGCCGTCTGCGTGCGCTGGTCGTTCACGGCCTGAACCAGAGCGAGCACTTCCTCCAGGGTTGGCACCGCGAACATGCCGTCGAAGCGGGTATTCGCGGGGCGAAGCTCTGGCAGGCGCTCCTTCGCGCGCAGCGTCTTCAGCTCAGTCAGTGTGAAGTCTTCGGTAAACCAGCCCGTGACCTCGGTGCCGTCGATCGTCTTGGTTGTCCTGCGGTCGGCATATTCGGGACGACTGGCCACGTCGGTCGTGCCTGAGATTTCGTTCTCGTGGCGTGCCACGAGGACGCCGTCCTTGGTCATGACGAGATCGGGTTCGATGTAGTCGGCACCCTGTTCGATGGCAAGAAAATAGGCGACCAGGGTGTGCTCAGGAGCGTAGCCGCTCGCGCCGCGATGGCCGATGACAATCGGCTGGTCATTGTCGCGTTGGTCGTGGGGCTGCTGAGCATGAGCGGGGAGGCTGGCCGCGAGTAGGATCGCGACCGCAAGCAGACCAATTGGGCGGGTAATGAACCTCATGGTCGGGCTCCTTTCTCCTGTACAAGAGGACGCAACGTCCCGCTCTCGAGCTGTCCGTCCACCCCCGAAACTGCGGCGCGGGAAATCGCGACTGGACCGGGAGTCTGGCCATGGCTCATGGTGTCGACGAACGGGGCGGCTTCGGTCTCAAGCCCATGTCGCCGTCGACATCGTCCAACATCCCAAACGACCGGCCGGTCATTGCGCCCATCCGGCAGCGGCAATGCCATCACCGAAACCCGCCGCCACCCCCGCCGACACCACCGAACCCGCCGCCGAACCCGCCGCCGCCGATGCCAGAGCCTCCCCCGCCGCTGGCAAACCTCGCTCCAGCGGAGTCGAACAGATGGAACAGCGAGTTCGACGCGGCCTGTAAGGAGAGTTCGGCCCGACCGCTCAGGCTCTGCAGGTCGGACAATGGCGGTGACCCGCCAGCGGGCGCTTGCGTCGGGTCTCCGGACAAACCGTCCGTCCCGCCGGGAAAGGCGAAGAACCCGCCGTGTGCCCCGTACCAGTGCGGCGCAGGGATCCCGAACCGGGAGAATTTCTCGATCCAGGTCTTGTCGATGCCGAAAGCGATGGCATAGGGCAAGTAGCGCTCGAACAGGTGCTGGGCTGCGTCGAGTTGTTCGAACTGGTCGATCTGCTCCAGGTATTTCTTGAATGCTCGCCACTTCGCGGCCGCCTCGGCCCCGGCCATGGTCTTTCGAGGCATGAACCGCGCCAAGGCCCATGTGAGGAACCCAAGCGCAAAGAGCGCAGCGAGGGGCATCCACCATGGATGCTTGTCCAATCCGAACCGCCAAGCGAAGTAGACAACGGCTATCAACACACTACCGACCAAGGTCCAGTTCTTGCGCGTACCCGAAGGCCGCGCCGGGAAGAACCCGCGCTGCACGAGGTCGTCATAGAGGATGTTCTGGAGGTTCTCTCTCCTTGCGGGAGGGTCGTTTCACCGCGGAGAGCAGCCGCACATTGCCTGTCATGAAGGGCGGGTCGAACAAGGTCTCGAGCAGCGCGTGTTCGAACCGCGAGAGATTCGGGTTTCCCTGCTGTAATGTCACGATGAAGTCGTCTCCGTGGCCAAACCGTGCCAGGATCCCAGTCACACTCGTCGGCTCAATGCGCCAAACCCCGCGCTGACCGAGATCGACCAGGGTAGCGACGATGTCGCGCTGATCGACCTGTTCGTCGACGAGCGCGCCGGCGACCGCGGGCGGGAGGTTCGCTGGTGGCGTTACCAGGACATCGGGCACCGGACCGATCTCGGGATCACGTCCCCGGGTCCACCACGCCGCCAGCACGGCGATCCCTCCACCGATGGCGATGAGCAGCGCGAGCCCCAGAAAAAGGAGCGTCAGTGGGGACTGCTCCCAAATCGCTTGCTCGCGGAGGTCGCTGGCATCTTGCCAGGCGGGCTTGCTGGCCTGCACCAGTGGCGGGAACTGGAGGCTGGCGTCGAGAGAGTCACCCGAGTGGAGGTTGTTCGCCGTCCACGTCCACGTCTGGCCACTGGTGAGGTACTCGCCCGGGGCACTCCCACCTGGGCCGACAACGTGCGTTTGCTCGGGATCAACCGGGCGCGGCAGGACGAAGGTCAACGTTGCGGTGTTGACCTCCGCGTCCTCGGTTAGTGCGCGATCGACGCCGATCCCGGAGATCTGCTGGTAGGGCGGGTCGTGATCGGGATAGACCCGGAGCGCCCCATGGGCGTCGTAGTCGATCTGAAAGGTGCGACTCTGGGAGGTCGTCGCGGGGAAACTCCACTCAATGTGCAGCGTCGTGCCGATCGTGCGGGTGGTAAAGGTATTGTGCACGTCCGGCGAGAAGGAGGCTGGCCAGACGAAGGAGAACGGCTCCCGTCCGGCCTCCGTCACGCTCGCAACCCGGACGTGATCGATTCGCTCCATGCGGGTCAGCGGGATGTCGCGGTAGCCAGTGCGGAACGGCCCACCGGAAAAGAGGGCGCGATCACGTTCGGTGACGTGCAGCGTGCTGTCCTCCTGCAACGCGACCGTTACGTCGACACGGTCCCAGACGAAGGAGCGCGTGGCCTGGGCGCCGGCGAGCAGTGGCTGACTGGCTCCGATGGTCACCATGACCATGATTACGAAGACGAGCAGGACAAGCCGGCTCCTGACGCTCGCCCAGGCGCCGATGACATTTCTTCGGTGGGGTACTGCAATATTCATCAGGATTCCCAGATCGCGCCCTCGTGGTAGATCCGACCGTGGTTGCTTCATCGCCACGTGAGAGCCCACACCGCATGATCGAGCCTGGCAACCGAGTTCGCCCCCGTACTGGGTACGGGAATTTGCGGCAGGGGTCGAGTATCACCGCCACTAGCATCGCTGAGACGGCCCAGGACGTACGCGTTAGCGCTCGCCTCGACGTGTAATGCGGGCTTGGACAGAGTCGGCTGCAGTCGGGGTGTAGTGGCGACGAGTGACGCGACCGGCTCCCTTACACTCCGCGCCGGCCGGACCAAGACGTGCCGTCGCTGGCGCGGTCGCGTTTTCACCTGGTGCTGCCGAAAGCGTCGCTCTCCCGGCTTATGGGGACGCTACTAATCGCACTTCCGTTTGCAGCGCCGCAGACACTTCCTGCGGGACTCGTGCTTACGGCAACGACAGCTCGTCCTGCATCGTGCTTGCGCGGACAAGGGGAGAGCGAGAGTGCCTAGCGTGCCGACTCCTAGTACGCCGAGACCCTGCATCATCCGCCGTCGCGTCGCGTATTCACCGAGCTGCTTCGCCAGGCCGTCCCATCGGCTCTCCATTTCCCGCTCCTTCTTCTTGTACTCGGCGCGAACGTGTCACCCGCCGCGCGGTCTCACCGCTCCGACCCCGCTGCCATTTTCCTCTTGCCGTCCCATCTTCCACCCCACACCGGCCGCAGGCTTCCGTACGCAGTACGGGGATGAGTACGGGGATTTGGGATCGCGTCATGACAGACCACCAATAGTTGTGGGCAGTGGTAGGCTATGAGCATCGTTTCCTCGTCCGACCGTTCGCCTTCCGCTTGCCGTGGCCAACTCATTGCCGCTTCACCATGCCCATGTCCTGCCTCTGGTGCGCACCTCGCTCGTGGGGCGGGAGGGGGAGGTTGCCGCCGCGCGAGCGGCCCTGCTCGATGAGGCCGCCCCGCTTCTCACCCTCACCGGACCGGGTGGTGTCGGGAAGACTCGCCTGGCACTTGCCGTGGCCCACGCCGTGGCGGAGCAGTTTGTCGACGGCGTGGTCTTCGTCGATCTGGCCGCCCTCGGCGATCCGGCGCTGCTACCGGCTACCGTCGCCACTGCGCTCGGAGCGACTCCTGGACTCCAACAGTCCCTCATCCAGGCTAGCGTCGAGTATCTGCACTTGAGGCAACTGCTGCTCGTGCTCGACAACTGCGACCATCTCCTGGCGGCGGCTGGCGAGTTGACGTCGGCACTCCTGATCGGATGTCCGGCCGTGCAGGTCCTCGCGACCAGCCGGGCGCCGCTCCGGGTACGGGGTGAGCAGAAGCTACCGGTCGAGCCCCTGCCGCTGCCGGCTAGTGACACCCTCCTTTCCTTGAAGGAGCTGGCTCGAAACGAGGCGGTCCGTCTGTTTGTTGAGCGCGCGCGCGAAGCGGATCCAGCCGTCCGCCTCGATCTCGAAGCCGCGGGCGCAATCGCGGAAATCTGCCACCGCCTGGACGGACTCCCGCTTGCGATCGAGCTGGCTGCCGCGCGGGTCACCGTGCTGCCACCGGCGGCACTCCTGACACGTCTGCAACAGTGTCTTCCGCTCCTGACAGATGGTCCGCGTGATGCGCCAGAACGGCAGCGGACGCTGCGCGACACGATCGCCTGGAGCTATGACCTGCTCGCGGATGAAGAGCAGCGACTCTTTCGCTGGCTGTCGGTATTCGTCGGCGGATTCACCTTCGAGGCGGCAGAGGCTTTCGCGGTCACCGCTGATCTCAGCGGTGATGTGCTGGCGCGGATCACCGCGCTCGTCGACCACAGCCTGCTGCGCAGAAGGACGGGAGCGGACGGGACGGCGCGCTACATCATGCTGGAGACCGTCCGCGAGTTCGGGCTGGAGCAGCTGGCGGCGAGTGGCGAGACCGACGCCGCGCGGGCGGCACACGCGAGCCATATCCGGGATCTCATTGCTCAGGCAGAACCGGCGCTGCTGGACCGGGAGGCCTCCCGGCGGTGGCTGGGACGTCTCGATAACGAGCGTGGCAATCTGCGAGTCGCCTTGACGTGGTGGTTGAAGCGCGGGGAGTCGGAAGCCGCGCTGATGACGGCTGGGGCGCTGGTCGCGTACTGGTGGTTCCGTAGCGACTTCGCCGAAGCGCGATCCTGGTGCGAGCGCGCTCTGGCGCTCGCGGTTGATGTGGCGTATGCGGAGAACCCACTCTCCACCCACTATGGCGCGTGCGTCCTTGCGAGCAACGAGGGGAATTACGACCGTGCAGTGGCAGCCGGGGAGGCTATGTTGCACGCGGCGAGAGCGAGCGGCGACGCGGTCGGCACGATTCGCGCCCACTATGGACTCTGCCATGCCGCGCGTCGCCAGGGCGATGAGGAACACGCCCTATCGCACGCGCTCGCGGCCATCGCCGAGGCGCGGGAAGCGGTCGCGCAGGAAGCGATCTCACCCATCTGGTTGGCCTGGACGCTCTCCTTCCTGGGCGAGTCTCCGGACATCGTGGGCAACGAACGCGCGGAAACCGCCGCGGAGGAGGCGCTCTCCATCTTCCGTCAGCTCGGGAACGCCTGGGGGCAGGCCAACACCCTACAAGTACTGGCCATCTCCGCCCTCGAGCACGCTGATATCCGCGACTCCGTGAAGCTTCTGGCTGAATCGATCACCTTGCGGCGGTCCATTGGGGAGCGCTTTGGTGCGGTCGAAGGTCTCATGGCCTCTGCTGGGGTCGTCATGCGCACCGGCCACTTCGACGATGCCGCGCGCTTCATCGGCGCGGCCGAAGCGTGGGCTGACGGCCTCGGCGTTGCCTATCACAGCCCCCCGTATTTGCATTGGGATCGCACGGTGGCAACGGTGCGGTCGACGCTCGGCGACACGCGCTTCGCGGCAACCCGGGCGGAAGGCGCCGGCATGTCGTGGTCCGCTGCGTTGACCGAAGCGCGGAGACTGCTCGAGGAGATCGCGGCAGCAGACCCGGCGACGGCGGTGTGCTCGAGCGGTCTCCAGCAGGAATCAAGCCCGAGAACGTCCGGGGCCATGCGGGAGGATGCCAATCGTACCGGGTCCGCCGAGCAGCTCATGAGCTCGACCATCCTGGCGCACCCGGCCCCGGCGGCAATCCCGGCATTCAACCAATCGCCGCTAGAGACACCACCACCAGGCAGTGATCTCACCTTGCGTGAGCGGGAAGTGCTCGACCTTCTTTGCCAGCGCTTCTCCAACCCCGAGATTGCCGATCAGCTCTACATCGGCACGCGCACGGTCGAGTTTCACGTCACCAACATCATCGGCAAGCTGGGAGCCGCCAATCGGCGCGACGCCGCCGCTCTCGCCGTCCGTCTCGGCCTCGTGTAGCGCCAGTCACCTGGAAACCCCGTAGAGATCCCCGTACCCAGTACGGGTGTGGACCGCGCGCAGCGCGTCCATCATCGACGCATGCCCAGGAGCATCGGTGAGGTGAACCGGTCGGAGTAGGGCACTGCCGAACAACGTCACGGGGATTCGCCACAGGAGATCACCGCCGAGGACATGGCAACGATGCCGCGTGCCGGCGATCCAGGCGACGCGCGACAGGAGGAGCAGGATATGGACGATCATCGATTTGATGCCCTGACACGATGGGTGGACACCAGTCAATCCCGGCGTGGCGTGTTGCGCACCTTGGCTGGCTCGGCCCTCGGCGCTGCCTTGGGTTTGGGCGCGCTGCGGAAGGCGGATGCGGCCATCAAGCCCGCCAACGCCAAGTGTAGTAGCGACGCGCAGTGTGCCAGTGGCACCTGCATCCAGTACGGCAAATGCAAGAAGGCTGGCAAGCTGACCGGCAAGTGCCGCTGCTCCTGCACCGAGACGGCCCTCTGTCCGACGGGCAAGAGTTGTCGGAACGGGGCGTGTTTCGGCGCGTGCTCGGACCCTCTTACCTGCTCCGACGGCGAGGGCGCGGGATGCGGTCGCGGCTGTGTTTGCGGGGCCACGGATCTCGGCGACTCGTGCATGGGGGGCACGGTCCTCTGCGACGGGGTCAACACCTGCGCGACGAGTGCGGACTGCCCAACCGGGTCGGTCTGTTTGGACTTGGGCGGCGAATGCTTGGGTGACTGTTTTGCCCAGCTCTGCGCCAACCCGTGCGGGCAAGGGTTTCGCCTCCCCACAACATCGAGTCCGGCAACGGCGGCGAGTCGACGGTCTGGTCGAAGCGCTGACGAGCAGGACGTCGGAGACATTCTTCACGACCGACGCCACTAGGGACCGATAGGGCGTCTCGGGACCTGAAGCGATGGGTGCTGCTGTCGAATAAGGGCACGTGAGCGCGAGGCTTTCCGGGGCGGACTCGCAGGCACCGCACCCGGCGCCGACCGAGGCACCGGGTGCGGTGCTTAACGGTGAGGCGATGGCAATTCTCCGGTGCGACGACGATGACGAGTTGGAGACGACCGATGGAACCAACCCACCTCGATGCCCTGGCCCGCACCCTGAGCCGTGCTGGATCGCGCCGAGCTGGCCTGCGGGTCCTGCTCGGCACCCTCCTCGGGGGGGGGCTGCTGGGGCCATCGCTCGATGCTCTCGCCGCACCCGGCAAAGCGAAGGGGAAGGGCAACGGGGGTGACGGCACGAAGCAGGACTGCCACCCGCGTAACGAGGCCACTACAAAGAACCGCAAGAAGGACCACGTAACGCCGCCGACGCCGGACCCGAGGGACGAGCAGGCGCCGGAGCCAGGCGAGACGGCAGCGCCGGAGCGCGGCGAGACGAACGACGGCCAGAGGCGCAACGGCGCGACCGGCACGAACCAGCTCGCAGACCGGAAGCAGGCCACGCGCAAGGCGCACTCCCCGGACCCGGCGGACGAACGGACACTTGGCCTGCGTGACGAACAGACGCCTGACGCGGCTGACGAGGCGGCGCTGCGGGAGAGCGCCGAGGTGAGCGCCACCACCTGCCTGCCCCCGGGAGCCAAGCCCTGCCGGAAAGGGAGCCAGTGCTGCTCCGGCCGGTGCAACAAGAAGAAGCGGAAGTGTCTGCCGTGCCTAAGCGGGACCGAGTACTGCGCCCCGCAGCAGGCCTGCGTGACCGTGGGGGAATGCCGGTGTCCATACGGGGAGACCGTCTGCGCACAGGGATGTAAGTTCACGAGCGTGTCAGCGGCGATTGCGGCCACCCCGAGCGGCGGAACCATCAGGGTGCTCCCTGGGACCTATGACGCCGATCTCGTGGTGAGCAAGAACCTCACCCTGACGCGCTGCGGAGACTCAGGAGACGTGATCCTGCGCAACAAGACGTCTGACGCGCGCGCGGTGACCGTTAGATCTGGGGTCACCGCCACGCTCAAAGATCTTACGATCTCGCGCCAGCCGGCATTTGACTATGGCGGCGGCGTCCTGAACCAAGGCGTGCTGAGTCTCGACGGCTGCACCGTTAGCGACAACCGCAGTCCCGGCGGCGGGGGTGTCCACAACGACGACGGAACGCTCAGCATCTCCCAGTCGACGTTCACCGGGAATACGGGCCACCAAGGCGGTGCCGTCTTTAGCATTGGCGACCTGACGATCACCGATTCCACCTTTGGTGCCAATGCGGCGACGTTCGAAGGGGGCGGAATCTTCGCCGGTCGCACTTTGTCGCTGCAGCGGTGTGAGATGCGTGGCAATACGGCCAGGGTCCGTGGCGGCGGTCTCTCAACAATCGGGGACGGCACAGCCACACTGGCCGACTGCGCGATCACGGGCAATACCGCAGGCTCCTATGGTGGTGGCGTCTCGGTCAACGCCGGCGGCCGGCTCATCATGCAGAACTGCACCATTCTGGAAAACACCACGCAACAGGACTCGACCAACCAGGAGGGTGGTGGGCTCTCCCTAGGCCCCGGCGAGGCCACGCTCACCGGTTGTACTATCAGTCGCAATAGAGCGCACAAACGGGGCGGTGGCATCCATAGCAACGGGAGTTTGGGACTGCAGGACTGCACCATAAGCGACAACGACGCCGATGAAGAGGGCGGAGGCATCTATAACGCTGGCGCGACTATCACCGTCTCCACCGGAGATGGCACCGGGATTCGGAACAATCGGGCGCGCTCTGGTGCGGGGATCTATAACAGTCAGGGGACCGTCTCGCTTGCCAGCTGCGCCATTGATCGTAATGAGGCAGCCCTCGTGGGCGGGGGCATCGACGCTGAAGCAGGCAGCATTACGTTTGTGGCAGGCGGCGGGAGCAGCGTCACAAACAACACCGCGGGTATCCGTGGCGGCGGCATTCTCGCCCGGGCCCAAGCAACGGTGACCCTGAATGACAACACCGTCTCTGGCAACGCACCGGACAATTGCAGTGCAGACTCACCAATTGCCGGGTGCAGCGGATGACAGATAAAAATACCTAATCCAGCGGTGCATGGGTCATGTCGAACAGGTGACCAGGACCGCGCAAGTTGCCCTGCAGTTCGTCGGTGAGCCCGGCGCTCGCGGCAAGCGCCTGCCGCTGAGCAATTGTGTCCTCGTCCATGCTCCACTGACCTACCAGCATGCCCCTGAGAACGGACTGCCACGAGGCAATGCTTGGCATCGGCAAGCTGGGAGCGGCCAACCGCCGCGAGGCGGCCGCTATCGCCGTCCGTCTCGGCTTCATCTGACACGATCCCTTTTCTGCGAAAACCCGTACCTATCCCCGTACCGGGTACGGGGTGAGCTCGTGATGCCGGATGCAGGATGAGCATGCCTGAGGCGAAAGCTCTCAGGGTGGTCATGAGGCATCTCGCAACAGGAGCGCTCGATTGAGACCGACCACGCGCACATTTCGACCGAACGACTCACCGAGACGGGAGGCAGACGCTCCGGATTGCTGTAGTTTTGGATGCGGCTCCATCAGACCGAAGTGATCGCCTGGGCACAGCATCGACCGATAGGCGCCGACCGTCCCGTCGGGATGAGGAGGAACCCGATGACCGATACGCCACCCGAACCTCGCTTCACTTGGCGCGACGTGGAGCAGTGGGCGGATCATGGGCTGATTCGACCCGACCAGATGACGGCGATCCGCGCCCACGTCGCCAGGGTTCCCGGCCCGACCCCGCCTGCAGGAGGCCCCGACGACGTGGATATCACTCGTCGGCCAGTGCGTGAGGAGCACCGGGCCGGTCTCAACCTGGTGACCATCGCCTACTACTTTGGCGCGTTCATGATCCTGCTGGCCTACACCATCTTCCTCGGCCTGCAGTGGGATGAGCTCGGACGCGGCGGGCAGGTGGTCGCCGCCTGCGGCACGGTAGCCGGATTGTGGGTGATAGGCGGATTTCTGCGAGGTCGAGGCTATCCCCTGGCGGGGAATCTCCTGATCTTCGCGGGCACGGGGGTCACGGCACTTGCCGTCTATTCCGTGCTGCGATTCGCCGGTCTCTGGCCGGAGTCGCCCGAAGCCGAGATCTACCGCGACTTCTATCGGACCATCGACGGCAACTGGGTGATCCTTGAGGTGATCTGCATCGCCGTCGCCCTCGCCATCGCCTGGTGGATCAGGTTCCCGCTTCTGACGCTGTTGATCGGGTTCTGGGGGTGGTACCTCTCGATGGATCTGACAGAGGCGATCACTGGGCATGACGACTTCGCCTGGGGGCCGGTGGAGTGGTCCGTCGGGGCGGCAGTTGGTCTCGTGATGCTGGCGATCGGCGTCTGGCTGCAGCGGCGGCGCGACGCGCAGGAGTGGAGCCTCTGGTTCTACATCTTTGGCCATGTCGCCGTGCTCGGCAACCTGGGGGCGCTGGCGCTTGACGATGGTCCCGTGCTGGGCCTGCTATTCCTGGCCATTTACCTTGGGTTCGTCGTCGCCAGCGTTTGGCTTCAGTCGCGGGTCTTCCTGGTATTCGGCGCCCTGGGCTGTTACGCCTACGTCTCCAAGCTGGCGTTCGACGTCTTTGCCGGGTCGCTCGGTTTTGTCTTCGGGCTCGCCCTGGTCGGATTGCTGATTGTCCTTTCAGCTGTCGGATATCAGCGATACGTGCAACCCTGGCTTACTCGACAATTGGCGCCTGCCGCTGGTGAGAGGTCTGCAGCGACGTGACGGAGGTGGCGACAGGCAGCCCCTTTCAGTGAGGATTTGGTGGGATGGCGTCTTGCAGCGCACTCTCAGCTGCGCGGCTCGTAGACCTTGCGCGCATAGGCCACATCGAAGCGGCCGGGAGTTGGCAGTGAGCCCCACACGCATGACGTCCGCGGCCGGCGATGATACCGGTCCTTGATACCTGTCACGGCGTGCATCAGCTCGTGGCAGATCGTGTTGGTCGCCTGGCTGGTGTTGAGGTACAGCCTGTCGTTGAGCATGACGCGGGTCTCGACGATAGTCGTGCCGTCGTGCAGGACGCCGGTCATCCCCACGAAGGGGGCCGCCGGCACCGAGCAGACGATGATCGCGCCGACGATGGGGCGAGGATTCAGGTCCTGGCAGGCGCGCTCCGGCATGCGGCGATAGACCAGCCGCGGGGTCGGCTCCGGCAGCATGCTGTTGAACTCGTCGATCATCTCCTCGACAAGACCAGTCCACTTCGCAGCGCTGTAATCGAGCACGCGGACCGATTTCCTGGCCCATATCGTCGGAGCCGCCAGGGCATCAGGGGCCAGCAGCAGAACACAGAGCGTCAACACGAACGCGCGTACCATGCCGCGCATTCTCGCACTACACCGCCGAGATCGCCGGTGCCGCGGCGCCTGCGCCAGATAACGCACATCGACCTCGCTTCCGACGAGCGTGTGCAGGCCCTCTTTATGCGTAGTTTCTGGTGCGTCAGAGCGGGAGCGGGGTACAAAAGGAAACCTGTTCCGTGATTCAGACGTTGTAGTGGGTAGAGTCGGCACAGATGTGGCGGGAGCGTCAGCGTGGGTCGAGACGACTGCTGTCCGCGCTGCCCCGCGTGGGAAGGGGATCCATGAAATTGCACTTACATTTGCACGTTCGGAGGTTCATCACTGTTCTTGGCTTGGGCGTTGGTCTCGTCGCATTCAGCGGCGTCGCCCTGGCCCAGGAGACCGTTGCCCCGACGATTAATGCGGATGGCAGCGCCGGCAGGTCAGACGCCGGGATCAACCCGGCGGTCGACGCGGACGGACCGACGCTTGTCTACGGCGATATCCCAGGGGGCACCGTGATCGGCCCTCCCACGGAGGGAGCGGCTCCGGTCCCATCAGACGTGGTCTATGTTCCGCCCGGGACGAACGGAGATATCACGGCGACGGACGGCAACGCGTCAACCCTGGGGCCTGGCGATGCCTCGGCCGCGCCGGGGACGGTGACGGGGGGCTCCGGCACGGCGCTGCTTGGTCCGGATGGCACGTACACCGTCACCGAGGTCTCGCCCTCGGACGTGACCGTCGGTGAGTCGGCCGTGGTGGCGCCCGAGCCGGTGTATGAACCAGCGCCCGAGGCGGTCGCCGCGCCGGTGGAGACCGCCGCGCCGGTGGAGACCGATACCGCGGTCGCCGATACGGCCGCGGCCAGCGACGTCGACTCAGATAGTGACAACCTTCTCGATGCGGCGGAGCTGGAAGTCGGACTCGACCCCTATAACCCGGACGTCGATGGCGACGGGGTCGCCGACGGTGACGAGGTCAACATCTACTTCACCGATCCCTGGTACTGGGACTCGGACGGCGATGGCATCTCCGATGGCGAAGAGCTCTTCGGCATTCTGACCAATCCCCTCGCCTGGGACACGGATGGCGATGGCTTCGGGGATGGAGAGACCGTCGTCGTCTGACGCCGCATCGGCGATGCGGTTGGTCCCAGAGGGATCGCTCATCGCCCGTCCACCGAACCGAATTTGAAGCAGATGGCATGGCGGCGCTCACCTCAGCCGCCATGCCACCAGCGGCCGGCTACCAGACTGCCTATGGCGGCCAGGGTAGCCACGCCCGCATCGAGCACGGTTGCGCCAATCGCCACGATCAGACCCACGGCCGCCTGCTGGCGTTGCGATGGGGGTCTTCTCAGATAGTCGACGACCGAGAAGGCGAGCATCGTCACGACGATGACCAGGAACAGGCTGAGCACCCACCACCATGTACGCAGCCAGAAACCAACGAGCAAGGCCAGTCCAGGCGGGATGACGAACCGGAGCCACGCGGCGACCTCCTGCACGCGCCGGTTCGCGTTGTTCGGCCGCCGCTCGAGCAGAGCAAAGGCCACATTGATGCCCCAGATGGCAACGGCGTAGCCAATCGTCCAGCCGAGCCAGCCCGGCACTATTGAACGCCTTGAGTCAGCGCGGCTCCCACTCGGGATCGTCCTACGTCCACCTCGGCGGAGGTGTCATTCCGAGCCCGCAGGCGAACTGCAAGTTGCAGAATCTCGGCTATCACGAGCTGATGCGCCAAACGACGAGATTCCTCGTACGCTGTGCAGACCTGAGACAGGGGTAACAGCCGTTCGGAGACATGGGTAACACCGGATGCGGCATGCTGGGCCTCGGAATGACACCCATCCCCTGGCGCGACACCTAGAATGACAGCGTATCTGGGACGTCCTCGAACAATTAGCCTATAGCCGCTAGCGCCGTCATTAGGCCGTCGATGCGGGCCGGCGGCCGACTGTTCGCAGATGCTGGTAGAACTCCGCCATCAGCGGACCGAGACGCTCTCCGGCCGCGTCGAGGGTGACCAGGGTGACGCCCGGTTTGCCGACGTCGGAGCGGGCGCTGATCTCCCCGGTGACGCGGGGCAGGATGCCCTCACCCTTGCCCATCACGAAGACCTGGTTGGGCCGGCCGGTGCGCCCGGCCCGGTAACCCCGCTCGGCGAAGAAGGCGATCGCCAGGTCCAGGACCTCGCCCGGTCGCAGGCGGCTGACCGCCTTCTTCTGAAAGGCGGTTCGCTTCAGCTCCTCGTCCTCACCCATCACCCATCACCCATCACCCCGCGTCAAATGACTCGCCGGGGCTGAGGATGACGACCCGCGTGTCCGGAGCGCGCTGCGCCACCTTGGTGCGGAACGTCTCCGGGTCCTGCCGGATCGGTGGGAAGGTGTTGTAGTGGCAGGGGATGACCGTCCTGGCGCCGACGAACTCGGCGGCGCGGGCGGCATCGTCCGGACCCATCGTGAAGTGGTCGCCGATGGGCAGGATGGCGACGTCGATGCCTTCGTCTCCGATGAGACGCATGTCGCCGAAGAGGGCAGTGTCGCCGGCGAAGTAGAAGCTGCGTCCGCCGAAGCGGACGATCAAGCCGGCTGGAATGCCGTTGGCGACCTGGTTTTGGCCATCCGAATAGGATGAGCTGTGCCAGGCCGGGGTGAACTTGACCGTGCCGCCGGGGAAGGCGATGGTGCCGCCGTGGTTGCCGCTGACGACATCCCGCACGCCCTGTGACTCCAGCCAATTCCCGAGCTCGACGGTGCAGATCACCCGGGCGTCGTTCCATTCCGCCAGGTCGACGGTGTCCCCGACATGGTCGTTATGAGCGTGAGTGAGCAGGATCGTACCGGGCTTGAGCGACTTGGGATCCACCGAGGTGACAGGGTTGTCCTCGATGAACGGATCGATGGCGACGACATGTCCCTCGTCATCCTCGAGCAGGAACGCCGAGTGCCCGATCCAGGTCAGTTTCGGCATCGATTCCCTCCGGGGCTATTGGGTCATCGCGGCCCGTTTGCCGCACGAGGTCAGTATGGTACGAGGGGGTTACGCCTACCCCTCGTACGCGACCCGCCCATCAACTACCGTCATCTCGATCGACAGCGACGGCAGGTCTTCCGCTGGAATAGCACGTGGATCGCCGGAAAGCACAACCAGATCCGCCAGCTTGCCGGGGGTGATGGTGCCCTTGATGCCCTCTTCAAACGACGCGTACGCGCCGTGGAGGGTAAACATGCGCAGCGCCTCCTCGATGGTGACGCCTTGCCCCGGCCCCATGCGCTGCCCGGTTTGGGTCAGCCGGGTGACCGCCGAGCGGAGATTGACCAGCACGTCGCAGTCGACCACCGGCACGTCGGAGGAGCCGACGGCGACGATGCCGCGATCGAACCAGGTGCGGCCGGGATAAGAGCAGGCCAGCTGCTCCGGGGTGAAGTTGCGGATGTAGGAGTCACCCAGCTCGTAGATGAAGCTCGGCTGGGGCACCGCGATGATCTCCAGGCGCACCATGCGGTCGATGATCTCCGGCGTGCACATCCCGCAGTGCTCGATGCGGAAGCGATGGTCGGCTTTCGGCGCCTTGGTCAGCGCCTGCTCGTAGGCGTCCAGGATCATGGTGATGGCGCGGTCGCCGATGGCGTGCGCTGCCAACTGGAAACCGGCGGCGTGGGCGCGCGCGAAGCGCTCGTTCAGCCCCTCCTGATCGTAGATGGTGATGCCCCGGTTGCCGGGATCGTTGACGTAGTCGGTCGTCATGGCGGCGGTGCGACCCCCGCCGGAACCGTCCTGGAAGAGCTTGGCGGGACCGATCCGCAGCCAGGCGTCACCCCAGCCGGTACGCATCCCCAGCCGGGCCAGCGCGTCGAGGGTGTCGTCGATGAGCATCATGGTGAAGACGCGCACCGGCAGCTCCCCGGCCGCCAGCAGCTCCTGATAGGCGGCGAATTCGTCCGAGGTGCGGATCCTGGCCTCGCCGACGCTGGTGATACCGAAAGCGAGGAAGCGCTCTCCGGCCGCGCGGAGAGCGTCCTTCAGTTCCGCCCGGGTGGAGCGGGGGATCTGCTCCTGCACGAGAGCCATGGCGGTCTCGCGGAGGAGGCCGGTCGGCTCGCCCCGCTCGTCACGGTCGATCTGCCCGCCCTCGGGGTCCGGCGTGGTCCGCGTGATCCCGGCCCGGGCCAATGCCGCCGAGTTGGCGACACCGAGGTGCCCGCAGGTGCGGGTCAGGAACGCCGGGCGGCCGCCTGTCACGTCGTCCAGCTCCTGCCGGGTCGGGTGGCGGCGGACGTCGAGGCGGCTGTCATCGTAGCCACGCCCTTGGAGCCAGCCATCGCGGACGGTTGTGGAGGTGGTCGCAGCCGCGGCCCGGAATGCCTCCTGGAGGGCGGCGAGTGTGGGGACAGTTCCCGGCCGGGCGTCGATGAGGCTGAGACCGAGACCGTAGGAGATGGGGTGGGTGTGGTTGTCGTTGAACCCCGGCAGGAGCGTCCGCCCCTCGAGATCGACGACCCGCGTCGTTGGCCCCACCTCATGCCGCACCTCATCGTTGCTGCCAACGCGCGCGATGCGGTTACCGACGATCGCCACCGCTTCGGCGGTGGGCCGCGCATCATCGACGGTGATCACGGTTCCGTTCAGTAAAACGAGATCAGCGGACATATATACGCTCCGAAGTCGGTAAGTCGGTAAGTCGGTAAGTCGTGGGTGTGGTTCTCTTCCTTAGCCGTCTAGCCGTCTTTCTTACGACTTACGACTCACGACTCAAGGCCTCCATATTCTTGACCGCCCGCAGGGCCTCGGCGATGGGGTCGGTCGGATCGTCCTGTTCGATGATCCACCAGCGGGCGCCGGCCGCCTCCGCCGCCGGCAGGATCTCCTGCCAGCGCAGAATGCCCTCGCCTGCCGGAATGGCGGTCCGTTCCGGACCGGGAGCCATATCCTTCACATGGAGGAGCGGCACACGACCCTGCAGCTCGCCCAGCAAGTGCGCCGGATCGACCCCGGCGTGCGCGGCCCAGTAGACGTCGACCTCGATCCCAACCAGATCGGGGTCGGTCTCCTGCACCAGAACGTCGAACAAGGTGCCGCCGTCACCGTCCGGCAGCGGTGCGAACTCGAAGTCATGATGGTGATAGGCGAAGCCAAGCCCGGCCTGCTTTGCTTCGACGGCCCAGCGGTTGAGGTCGGCGGCTAACGACCGCGCGAAGTCCACGCCGCCTCGCCGTTCCACCGGCACAAAGGGCACGACGGCGTACTCCCCGCCGAGAGCGACGATATCGGCCAGTGTCGCCTCAGGTTGGCCCTCCCAGGCGGTGAGGGGCACATGCGACCCCGCCACCCGCATCCCCAGCTCGTCCAGAAGCGCCCGTAGCTCCGGAATCGGCATGCCGCCGTAGCCGGCGAACTCGACGGCGCGCGCCCCGCCCTCGGCCAGTTGCCGCAGCGTGCCTGGAAAGTCATTGCGCGCCGGCTCGCGCACGGTGTAGAGCTGCACGGCGATCGGGTTCTCCGGCCGCACGATCATTGCGTTCCTCCTCGTGGGTGATAGGGTGCTCGGGTCATAGGGTGATAGGGAGCTGCGGATGCAATTATCCGTTCACGCACCTCTCCCGACTCCCGACCTCCCGACTTCCCGACTTCCCGACTAGCCGTCTACTCACTACCGTGCCCGTATTCGCCAATCGGGGCGCATCATACCCGCTGCGAAGGGGCTGCTTGGCGAGGCATCCTCCCCGATTTGCAGGTAATCGTCGAAAATCCGCTCATCGCGGGCGACACGGCGTTCGCGCAACCCATCGAACAGCTGGCTCCATACCAGGAGCCCCAGGAGCGCCCTGTGCAGCAGATGACCCCGGACGAGACCCGCGCTTTCCTGCTCGAGGGGACGCGCACCGCCGCGCTGGCCACGGTTCGTGCTGATGGCCGGCCTCACGTCGCGCCGATCTGGTTCACGCTCGATGGCGACGATCTCCTCTTCACCACCGGTGAGAACACGGTCAAAGGCGCCAACCTGCAGCGCGACGGACGGGTGGCGCTGATGGTCGATGATGAAGAACCCCCTTTCGCCTTCATCACGATCGAAGGAGACGTAAGTCTCTCAGACGACCTCGGCACGATGCTCCACTGGGCCACCCGGATCGCTGCCCGCTACATGGGTGAAGGTCAGGCCGATGCCTACGGTAGACGCAATGCCGTCCCCGGCGAGCTTCTGGTGCGGGTCCGCCCGACGAAGATCGTGGCCATCAAAGGCGTCGCGGACTAGTTGGTAGGTGGAACGAAAATAGACCTGGAATCGGCGTTCACTCATTCTGCTGCTCCTGGAGCCAACTAGGTGGAGCAGCTTCGTCATTTTCCCAGGATGGATACTCGATAATAAGGGGCTGTGTTCGCCGTAGAACTCTGAACGGAACTTCGTCCAACTCAATTATCACCGGTTCCGTCTCAACGATCACTGCGTTGTCTGCGGCTGCCGCAATGATTTGATGTACCTCGTGTATTGCCTCCAATTGCTCCTCGGACAGACTCGAAAGGGTTAGATAGACTACGCCGATCCTGTACGGAGGAAATGTCTCAGTAGGGAGGGCAACTCGGATTTCATTGGTTGCGAGATTGAATGCTCCATGGGTTCCTGGCTGATCGAATGGCAGAGTTCGCAGTGCTGCGGAAACAGGAGCATGGAATCTCTCGTATATCGCATCTGGAACAGTGGGTCGGTCGTAGCGGCGTGTGAGCCATTCGACGAAGCGGTACAGCCGAAGCTCGTCCATAGCGAGCCCGTGATGTCCCAAAGTTAATAGCGCACCCTTTTCGATTTTGACGCGGTGGCTTGCATCCGCAACATATGCAGCTCGTGGATCAACCACGAAATAGCGAGGGCTGTTCTGATCCCATCTGCCGAGGATCTCATCGTTGGGATCGTGTCTCTTACAAATGAGGGCTTCGATGTACGTTTCGTCTGGGGCCTGGATATCGCACGCGTGAGATACCAACACGAGTCGTTCGCGTGCTCGGATCGCCCGAATTCGACCAAGCTCAAGGCTCTGATCCTCACTTGTAGAGAGGATGTTTAACTCATATGAGGCTCTAGGAGCGTCGAAGAGGACCCCTTGCTGCCAACCTGCAGCCAAGAGCGGGTTGAGATGCTCAGCGTCTTCGTCGTGTTCCGCCACCTAGATCTGGACCTTTGTGCTTCTCAGTCTTCAATCGCAACTCTTGAGGTCGCATCGGACTCACGTACCACGAAGTCGCGCCGCTTCTGCTCGCGTTCACCCCACTCGTCGAGCGGCCCACTGAGTAGCCAATCTGGCAAAGCCGTCTCGCGCTTAGAGAGGGCGGACACCGCGAGGAGTCTTGCCTCGTCAAATTTTCCAGCCCTTAGGAGGTCAATAGGGGCAACAGCATGAGAGCCCACAGGTGTAACAAGCCATCCGCGTAGGAGTTCCGGACTGACATGTCGTACCGATGCATGGCGCAACACATTGAGTGTGCCCCGGATCCGTCGTTCGTTCTCAAGCGAGACTCGCTTACCCGCCGACCAGTGGTGATAGGCCATCCGGCTTACTCCGAACAGATCCTCGGCGATGCGGGTTTTGTTCAACCCTGTCATTACCTCGATCTCTTCGAGTTCCTCTGTGAGATGACGCACATCGGATTCAACCGGAAAATCCAACACCTCCGCTTCTTCAATTAGAAAGGGCAGGCTTAAGGTGTCAAGAATGGTATGTGCCGAGGCAGTGACGATCAATCTCTTCCCGTATCCGAGAACCAAGCTGCCGATACTCGGACCGAATTGCTGAATGGGTTCAGGTGTTACTTGCGCTACAAGTTGACTAACCACCGTTGCACTCTGAGACCGGTTGTCGAGAGGCCCCCAAGTTACGTTTAAGGCGCTTGTTGAGGGAGTGGATAGACCGAAGAATTGAGGATTAGCGAACATCGTCATGCTCCCCGAGCGAAGCTCGATATTCGTCAGTCGTTGCCCACCGGAATAACCTAGAGATGGTTGCGTGATACTGCTCGACATATTCAGAAATAATCAATGAATCCATCCTCAGCGACTTGGGAGGGCTGAAGTCTTGGTACATGTCAATGTCTAGAAGATAGAAGGGTTCAGTTGGCACCTGTAGTCCTGGCTTGGGTACTACAGTAGTTCCAGTAGGGAATACTCCGTGTTGTAGATTAATTCGTGCGTCCCGTGCCCGGAGCGTTAGCACTTGGATCGCTTGCTCAGCACTGTCCCGAATCGAATGAATTGCCAAGGCACCAAGCAACTCACGTTGGATGATTTCTGCCCAATCCTTGTTAATGGACCGAATCTCATTGATGTATCGGAGGCCTATCCGGCGGCCAATACGAGGTCGTATAGTCCGATCCAATATCTCGAGCACGCGACGAAGTCGCGCCAGAAAATCGTCGAAGTGGGCGTAGGCCCTTGTTTCCAACGTGATGAAGTCTTGCGTGAGGGTAACAGTCCAATCTCCGGTTTCGTCAGTAAATTTCCATAGAGTTTCAGGACTCGGAGCTTGGATTCCAATTTGGCTGACCTGACTGCCCACCTGAATCGCTGTTACCTGCTGCTGGCGATCAGGATTCGGATAATCGGTCTCAAGTGCCTCTTGGAAGGGTGCAACTGTTGAATCGTTAAGACCGAACTTTGTGGCAAAGCGAATCTGACAGAGCGTCAATGCCAGTGGTGGCCGGGCATAAACCCGTCGCTCAGGGGCTTCGGCTTGGAGCCAGTCAACCAAGCCTTGATCCACGCCTCACCTCCCTGACCTGGTCAAAACACTTACTTTACGGTTTAGTTTACATTACATTTGTGGGTTTGTCGAGGGATCTCCTCCATTGTGCCAGTTGAACTCGCGGAAAGGATCAACGTCAGTGTTGATTATCTTCCCGGCTCAGCTCCACCGCACACCCTTCCTCCATCGAAATCCCGGCGGCGAGAATGATCTCCAGGACGTGGGTGGCGTGCTCGGCGGTGAGAATCGGAGCCTCCGCGCCTTCGAGGACCGCGACGAAGTGCTCCGGCCCGGCCTGAATCAGATGCGAGATCTGGGAAGAGCTGGGTGGGGAGACCTGCTGCCAGCGCTCCTGGCCATTCGGGCGCTCGTCCCGCTGCCAGACGTCGACCGGCGCATCCGGCTCGTACCAGTCCTCCAGCGAGATGCTGACCGTTCCCATGTCGCCGTGGATCTCCAGCGCCGGGGCTTTCGAGCGCGGAGTCGCGAAGGACGAGAGGATCTGCGCGAAGCGGTTGTCGCCGAAGTCGAGGTGAATGAGGAGATGATCGGGCGCCGAGACGTCGATCACCTGGCCCTGGCGGCTGGGGATCAGCACGTTGCGACGGGGAATGGAGACTCCACCGAAGGCTTCCACGCGCCGCGCCGGTCCCAGCAGCCCGGTAATGGCATGGAGGATGTAGACCCCGGTGTCGAGCGCCGGTCCCACCGAAGGGCCATAGAAAACCCCCGGGTCACCCTGGTACTCGCGCCAGGCCGCGGGACCCATGTTCGCCATCTGCCCAACCGCCAGGGTCGGGCGGCCGAGCCAGCCCGAGTCGAGCTCCGCTTTCAGCCAGCGGAAGCGGTTGGTCGCCATCACCGCCGGCGCGCAGAGCAGGGTCAGACCCCGCTCGCGCGCCAGGTCGATCGTCGCCCGCGCATCCGCAACGGTCCCGGCCAGTGGCTTTTCCGAGAAGACATGCTTTCCGGCCTGCAGCGCGGCCACATTGACTTCATGGTGGAACGGGGCGGGGGTGAGATTCAGCACCGCCGCCACGCGTTGATCGGCCAGGAGGGCATCGAGCGTCGATGAGATGGTCGGGCGCGGCAGTCCCAGCCCCGCCAGATCCTCCGCCAGACGCTCGGAGCGTGCCGGGTCAGGGTCATAAACCGCAACGGCCGTGGCGCGGCCCGCCAGTGGCGCTAAACCCGGCCCATACGTCCGCAAGGCGACGTCGCCACAGCCGATGATTCCCAGCCCGATCCCGCTATCAGTCACGTTTTCCCTCCCCTGCCGCCGTCCCGCTGTCCCGGCACGATAGCACGAAGGGGGGCGCCTTCGGCTGAGGGGGGAGAGGGGGGTCGCTTCGCTCCAGGGGGGATGAGGAGACCGTCGATGGGCGGGGAGTCGTTTCGTCGTTCTCCTTTCCCCCTTTTCCCCCTCTTCCCCCCTCAGGCCGCGTAGCGGCCGCCCCCCTCAGCCCAGCGCCCCCCTCCGCTTACGCATCTTGATACCGGGGTTGCCGGAACCGTAGTAGTGAGGATGGACCGACACTTCCTCATATCCCACGCGACGGTAGAGCGCTCTCGCGGCGTCATTGCCGGTCTGCACCATCAGGGTCATATCCCCGGCGGGCAGGGCGCGCTCGGCGGCCCGCAGCAGCGAGGCGCCGATGCCTTGTCGTTGCGCGGCCGGATCGACGGCCAGATTGACGATTCGATTGCCTTCCAGGACGCGGTCGCCAATGACGCAGCCCACGATCTGGCCGTCACGCCGCGCGACCAGCAGGCGCACCCAGGGCAACACCCAGAGGATCGTCAGCGTGCTCAGGGTGTAGGCGAAACGTGGGGGAAAGGCCCGCCGCTGCACGCCGGCGACAGCGAGCAGATCTCTCCACCTCGCGGAGCAGATCTCGACGCCGGCCGGGTCGCCTGGCGGCGCTTCTGGCGAGTCCTGCAACGGCAAGGGCAAGTGCATGGGCACGGAAGGTCCTGTCCGAGACATCGCGCGATCGTCTCGGCATGGTCTGTTTCTCATTGTTCAGGGGTCGGCAGCATGGTGTTCCAGTGGCAGCAAGCGCGCGTTGGCGGCAATTGTCGCCCACGACTGCCTCGTGTCGCATGCGTCTATCCGGGGTGCCATGCAGGGATAGGCGCCAGAGGTGCGGCCATTTCGCGGCCATGTGGCCACCGGCGAGGGCATATTGAGCATGCGCGGGATGAGCGGGCGCGACCGCGGCACGGTCCTTTGCAGAGTAGAATCACGCGATGGCCGACTCACAGGCTCCACGCACGCACTACCGCTCGATCATCGGCGACAGCGCCCGCTGGGACGGGTTTGTGTTCCGTCCCGGCGACGTCGTGATCAGCACCCCGTCGAAGTCCGGCACCACCTGGATGCAGATGCTGTGCGCGCTCCTGATCTTCGATGGCCCTGCGTTCCCGGCGCCGCTCGGTGACATCTCACCGTGGCTCGACAACTGCACCCGCCCGCTCGCTGAGGTGACGGCGGCGTTCGCCGCCCAAACCCATCGCCGCTTCATCAAGACGCACACGCCCCTCGACGGCCTGCCGCTGCACGCCGACGTCACGTATCTCGTGGTCGGCCGCGATCCGCGCGACACCGCCATCTCGCTCGAACATCACCTCGCCAACATGGACTTCGCGCACGTCCTGGCGCTGCGCGCCGCGGCTGTCGGTAATGAGGACCTCGCCGAGCTGCCGGAGCGCCCCGTTCCGTCTGAGGACCCGGTCGAGCGATTCCGGACCTTCGTCGCCGACGAGACGCCGGGCGGGCAAACAACACTCGCATCGGTGCTACATCACCTCGACACGGGCTGGCAGCATCGGCGTGATCCGAACGTGGCCCTCTTCCACTACGCCGACTTGACGGCCGACCTCGCGGGTGAGCTGCTGCGCCTGGCGGGCGTCCTGGGGATCCCGTGCTCAGCGGAACGGGCGCGGGAGCTGGCGCTGGAGGCAAGCCTGGCTCGGATGCGCGAGCGGGGTGCCGACGTCGCCCCGAACGCCTCGCAGGGGATCTGGAAGGATGCGCGTGCCTTCTTCCGCAGCGGTGGATCCGGTGAGTGGCGCGACCGCGTCTCTTCCGCTGATTTCGCCGCGTACGAGGCGCGGGTGGCGGCGCTCGTGGGCCCCGATCTCGCCGCCTGGGCGCACGGCGGCCGGCTCGCCTCGGGCGTCGATCCCGAAGGCTGACATGGCCTCGCCCTCCAGCCCGAGTGCGCGGATCAGCACCTGCTTTAAGAACTCAAAGAACTAGAAAAGACGCCAACTCGCCGTGAGCGCGAGGCGCGGTCACGTCACTTCACTCGGTGCGGCACGGATCGAACAGCTCCAGTCATCATGCGGCCGGACCTAACCGTCGGCTAAGGCGCTCTCCACGTCGTAGCTCCAGATCCAGTCGAACCGGGCGATGGGCGCCTCCGGGTTGTCAGCCAAGCGTGCGTTGCGCGCCTGGACCTCCGCCGGGTTCGTCAGGCGCACCACCCGGCTGGCGTCGCGCGACGCCGCCTGGACCGCGGCGGTGCGCTCCCAGCGACGGGCGGCGTACCTCTCGATCGCGCTCTGCGGATCATCGGAGTCCGCGGCGAGACAGCTCGCCAGGACGAAGGCGTCCTCAATACTCTGACTAGCGCCTTGGGCCATGTACGGCAGCATTGGATGGGCGGCGTCGCCGAGGAGCGTCACCCGCCCGCGTGTCCAAGTCTCCAGCGGCGGCCGGTCGAACAGCGCCCACTTGAACACCTGTTCAGTGCCCGCGATCAGGTCCCGTACGTCGGAATGCCAGCCAGCGAAGAGTCTGAGTACCTCGTCGCGATCGCCGCGCGCCGACCACGACTCCTCGTGCCAGTCGTCGTCACTCTGCGTGTTGCCGACCCAGTTCACGAACCGGCCCGCCGAGACATAGAAACAGACGAATATCTTGCGCGGTCCCCAGAAGGAGTGGTGGCGCACCTCTAGACCGACCTCATGCCCGACCGTCGCCGGTGCCAGGCCCCGCCAGGAGATCTGGCGTGACCAGATCGGTCGATCCGGTCCGGCGACATGTTCGCGCACCACCGAGTGGATACCGTCAGCGCCGATGAGCAACTCGCCTGTCGCCTCGCGACCATCGGCGAAGCGAGCTGTCACACCGCTGTCGTGCGGCTCGACAGCAATGCAGCGGGCACCGAGGGTGATGTGCTGGTCGCCCAGCGCGGCGCGCAGCGCATCGTGCAGGTCTGCACGGTGCAGGTGATAGAAGGGTGCGCCCCAGCGCTCGACGGCCGCCTGGGCGAGCGGCACCCGACCTAGGAGCGCACCGGTTTGCCAGTCGCGCGAGTCCATCGCGTGCGAGACGACGCCGACGCTGCGCAGCGCCTCAGCCAGCCCCAATCGGTGCAGGACCTTGACGGCGTTGGGGCTGATGGCGACCCCGGCACCCACCTCACGGAGAACAGTGGCCTGCTCGTAGACATGGGCGTCGAAGCCAGCTTGGCGCAAGGCAAGGGCAGCGGTCAGGCCGCCGATCCCAGCACCGACGATGAGGATGCGCATGGCGACGCCTCTTCCTGTGCAAGGAGGTGGCCTCCATGCGCGTCGGAGCGCCTGAGACCAATACGCGGCAAGAGCAGGAACCACATCGTACCGATCTGCCAGGGTGAACACAAGCACTGCTCGAGCGGACAATCGCTTAGCTCGTGCACGGCCACTCCCTCCTCTGCCGTGCTCGGGAGCTGGTCGCATATCTCAAGGCACAGCCATCTGCTCTTAAAAGCGGTTCAAGGTAGAAGAGAACGACGCCCACCCTGCGCGGCTCGCTTCCTCGCTTCGGGCTTCCCGGTGCCCCTGGTTGGCGCGGGACCGTCGTCACCCCGCCGTGATAGGAACACCGGCCAGCCCGCGCCGAACCGGGCGCGCCACCATCACGCCTGCGCCGGCACCCGTGCCGCGATCGCGGCGACGATCCGCTCGGCCTCCGCGCCCACGCGCCCGATCGAGGTGGTGAGGGGCTCGACCACGCTCATCCCCGCGAAGTAGAGCCCGGCGCAGGGGCTTATCCCGGCGACGTTGCGTGGGGCACACGCGGCATCGAGCACCGGGAGCCGCAGCCACGCGAGGTCCCACTTATAGCCGGTCGCCCAGACCACCGAGGTGATCCCGGCGGCGCGCAGGTCGAGGGTTGCCGGGGAATCGGGCTCGTCGGTGCCGCCGAGCCCGGCGTCGGGAAATGGCTCGTCGGGCGGCGCGTCGAACCCGGTCGCGTCGATATATGCATCGACCGCCCGCCGGAAGGTGTCGGTGCGGCGATCGATGTCGGCCAGGCTCGCGGCGAGGTCGGCGGCCAGCGTGATCGCGGCGCCGTCGATGGCGCGGATCCGCCCAAGCAGGCGGATGCCGTCCCGGGCGAAGCGGCGCAGGTCGAGGGCACGCCCGCCGTCGCGGCCGGTGATGTTGCCGAACCCGGCCGGGCTTACCCCGTCGCGCAGCGACGGGTGGGCGAGGTTCGCCGTGACGTACCACCAGAAGACGTCCCGGCCCCGGTAGCGGCGGATTGGGAAGCCGCTGTACCCCACGGCGAGCCAGACCGCCCGGCCGGCGCGGTGGAGCTCCTCGGCGATCTGGCTGCCGGAGTTGCCGGTGCCGACGACCAAGACCGCGCCATGGGCGAGCGCGTCCGGATTCCGGTACCCACCGGAATGGATTTGGTGGATGTCGTGGGCTAGCTCGGCGGCGATCGCTGGCACGCGTGGCGCTTGGTACGAGCCGGTGGCCACCACGACGTTCTCGGCAACGAGCGCGCCCGTTGACGTCTGGAGGGAGAATCGGCCGTCCGGCAGCGCGGCAACAGCCGACACCGCCACGCCCTCACGGACGGGGAGCGCGAAGTCTGCGGTGTAGCGCACGAGGTCGGCGACCCACTCGTCGCGCGTCTGGAAGTCGTCGGGCGCGGCCCCCTGGTAGGGGAACCCGGGGAGGCCGTTGTACCAGTTGGGCAGGACCATGCAGAGCGAGTCCCAGCGCCCTCGCCAGGCTTCGCCGATGCGGCCGCGCTCGAGGACGACGTGGTCGAGCTCGCGCTGGGCCAATTCGTAACTATTTGCCAGCCCCGCCTGGCCGGCGCCGATCACGACCGTGCCGACCGGCTCTGCTCGCTTGGCCATCGGACCCTCCCGTGCGACGGACGAGCGCGGGATCCCCGGTTCCGACGCGGGTCGCGGAAGCCGCTTCGCCTGTGGCCGTCCGACGCAGCATAGCAGCGAACCGCGGCACGATCTCGGCCACCGATGCGACCTACCGACGACAACCAGGCTCTGGCGAGGGTTGCCATGGTTTGGCCATCATGCTGCTATGCGTCAACCACTCGATGACCAGGTTTGGGCTTGCAGCGGTCGCTTTTTGGGGGGACGCTCACGCACCAACGACCCTACGGGATAGAAGAGAATGACGCCCACCCTGCGCGGCTCGCTTCCTCGCTCCGGGCGGAGCGGAGGTCCGGCCGGGGCCCCGTCAGGGGTGGCCGGGACGCAGCTCCGCCCGAGCGCCCTCCGTTCGTCGCGGCCCGCTGACCCTCCGGGTGCCTGGCACGCAAGCGGAGCGCGGATTGCCGGTTGCGATTGCCGGCACCCCGCAGGATCTCACTGAGGCAGGGAAACCTCAAGCAGACCGGCATGGTACAACCCGGCGGCACATCCCTCTTTTCCGCTCGGAGCTACCGGCAATGACCGAGGACCGCACCGCGCGTGACATCCAGGATCAGGAGGAGACGCCACCGGAGCTCGCGGACTGGTGGGTCTGGGGTGTGCGCCGGATCGCCGCGCCGATCGCCGATCTCCTGCTGTCGGCCCGCGTCCTTCCGCTTCTCTTCGCCCTCCTGAAGGGCGCCACCTGGGCGTTCAGCCGCGACTCCAACGAGCTGTGGGGAGCCGGCGCTGGCGTTGCGGGATTCTTCGCGATCTGGGGTGTGGGGATGCTGCTGGGGCGATTCTCGGCGGAACGGGACTCACCGGATCCCGAGCGCTGGCTGCATCGTCACCGCCGTACAAAGCGCGGGTGACGTGTCCCTGGATGTAGCACCTTTATGGCGTCAATTGCCGGCTTCGTCCCGTCATCCGGCTTCTGGTGCGGCGGAATCGGGAATGAAGGCCGGCATCGTCTCCCAGGCCATGGCCGGCATGGCGGGCGTGAAGCGCATCTCACTCGCCGGGCCGCTGATGATGAGAGTCATGTCGTCGCCAAAGGTGTAGGACGTGGCCTCGTCCAGCGCCTGGACGAATGGCTCCTCCAGCGAGCCGGCTGGGCACTGGGCGACGGTAGTCATCGTCACCGTGACGTCCAGCGCGCCGTTCGCGCCACTCCAGAACCCGGCCACCCAGTTGCAGTCGGCACGGATGTTGACGGTCTCATCCGGCAGGAAATGGACCGTGTAGAGTCCGGGTTCGATGCCGGTGCTGGTCCCGGGGAACGCCGTCAGCTGCCAGGGGATCGGTGGGATCGCCGGGGCGGCGGCATCGGCTGGAGCCTCCTGGGCGCTGGCGGAATAGGCGGGTACCAAGCTGGCTGCCGCCAGCAGCACGGCAACCAAAAGGAGCAGGCGAGATCGCATCAAGGAAACCTCCGGCAAAACAGACACCCACACTGGGTATGACTACTTGTTGAGACGTTTGACGAGCCTATCACGTTACGTCCGAAGCGATCTCGACGTCGAGTGTCACCGGCCGGATGAAGAGCAACCGCCGCAAAGCCCACCATGACCTCGGGAACATGTCTGGGCAGGTTCGCGCCGGGCCTACACCGAACGACGCGCTCGGTCGCGCTCCCAGATGGCCTGCAGCGCGCGATAGTCCAGCAGGACGATCCCTTCCGCCGCGACCGTCTCCCGCGCCTCCCGCGATACCAGGAACCGCAGGTCCGCCGCCCGCTTCATCCACCAACTGTCGATGGCCCGCGCCTCGGCGGTGCCGAGACCGGGGTGGACCGCCCACTCGCTCAGCCCGGCCGGCAGCTCGCGCAGCATCCGAACAAAGCGGGCCGTCTTGCCTGCCGTCGGCAGCCGGGTGCTGTCCACCACGCCGTGGTCGACGGCGGGCAGTCCTCGCCGCTGCAGCCGTTCGCTCCGGGTTGGATCGAAGACGCGCATGGCCAGACCGTACTCGGTGGCCAGCCCGAGCGTCAGGTCGAAGATATCAGGCCGTCCGCCGTCGTACAGGCAGTGCCAATCGAGGTGGGTCGGCCTCAGGCCGGTGGAGAGCACGGCCTCGATCTGGGCGCGGAACTCGACCTCGAGTTCGTCCAGCTTGGCGCGGGCCAGCAACTCGGCCTGCCGGTCGTTGCTGTAGAAGAAGCCGGTCTCGTCGAGCAGGGACGGTACCTGGTGCTTGGGAGTGAGCGGCCCCCACCGGTAGTCGGGAAATTCGGAGACGACGGTCAGGTGGACGCCGAAGGCGATGTCCGGGTGGTCGCGGAGCAGCCGCATGGCGTGCAACGCCCAGGGACAGGGCGCCATCAGGGTGGCGGACCGCGCCACGCCATCGGTGAGCGTGCGGAGGATCCCGGCGTTGACCGCGTGGTACACCCCGAAGTCGTCGGCATTGATGATGAGCAGGCGGGCGTCGGGTGGGTACCCGAGCATGTCGTTGGCCCGATGATCCGCCACGGCTGGCTCCTTCGCGCGTCCGATCCGCCGGCGGCGGGCGACAGCGGTGTCCCGTCTTCCATCGAGGAGCACACCGAACCCCGGTCCGCGCCTGTCCTCACGCCCGCATGCAGGCACTGGTTACGGATCTCGGGGTGAGGTGTATCCTCTGCGGCCGCGTTTCCACGAGCGCGTCATCGCGAGGTTGCGAGATCGAGCCTGGCAATGATCTGGTCCCCGACCACCTCGCCGGTCGGTGCGAATCCCATCCGCGCGTAGAGGCGGCTGGCGACCTCGTTGTTGGGTTCGTAGCCCAGGAACAGTTCGCTGCAGCCGTGGCGTTCGACGATCAGGTCGATCAACCCTGGCAGCGCGGCCGTGCCGTACCCCTTGCCCTGATGCTGGACGTCGATCATGTACCGCATGATCCACCAGCGCCCGGTCTCATCGTCGCGCCCGAACATGGCGAAGCCGATGAGGACATCCCCGGCGTAGATCGCCAGCGGCGTCCAGGTCGGTTCGAGATACGCCTCAGCGATGGAATTGAGGTTCGGCGTGAGGAACTCCGTTTGCTCGGGTGTGATCGCCAACTCGATCACGGCGGAGAAGTTCGCCCACGTCACCGGCCGGAAGGTGATATCCATCGTTCCACGAGAGTCGGTAAGTCGGTAAGTCGACCATGACACGCGGCGACCCGTAGCCTATCACCCTGTCACCTATCACCCTACGAAAACTCGATCACGCTGCGCGCCACCTCGCCCCGGCGCATGGCATCGAAGCCATCGTTGATCTGATCCAGCCCGATACGGGCCGACACCAGCTCGTCGAGCTTCAAGCGACCACTCAAGTAGAGATCGACGTAGCGCGGCATGTCGACGCGGAAGCGGTTCGAGCCCATGTTCGAACCCTGGATCTTCTTCTCGTCCAGAAACTCCGATCCGGGCAGCTCGATGCGCTCTCCCTCGGGGATCATGCCGATGATCGTCGCCGTGCCCCCCTTGCGCAGCATGGCGAACGACTGTTCCGCCGTCACCTTCA
The DNA here is from genome assembly GCA_963724295.1 of uncultured Chloroflexia bacterium. Classification (GTDB taxonomy): domain Bacteria; phylum Chloroflexota; class Chloroflexia; order Thermomicrobiales; family UBA6265; genus JACCXM01. Next base: position 75,906 of record CAVRUC010000012.1, read on the forward strand.
GCCCGATGGCCTCGAAGGCGTACTCGACCCCGCCGTCCGTCAGCTCGCGCACCTGCTCCACCGGGTCGCCGGCCGTGGCGTCGACCAGGTCGGTGGCGCCAAAGGTCCGAGCCAGCTCGAGCTTCCAGGAATTCGTGTCGACAGCGATGACCCGCCCCGCCCCGGCGATGACCGCCCCCTGCACCGAGTTCAGCCCCACGCCGCCGCAGCCGATGACCGCCACGGTGCTGCCGGGTGTCACTTTGGCGGTATTGAAGACCGCGCCGAGACCGGTCGTCACCGCGCACCCGATCAGCGCCGCGCGGTCGAGCGGCATCTCCTCGCGGATCTTCACCAGGGTGTTCTCGTGGACGAGCATCATTTCGGCGAAGGCCGAGAGGCGCAGGAACTGGTGGATCAGGGCGCCATCCCGTGACAGGCGGGGCGGCTGATCGTCCTCTCGCTCCAGCCCCTGCCGGTCGCAGAGGACCGGCCGTCCGGAGAGGCAGTACTCGCAGCGGCCGCAGAAGATCGAGAGGCAGCCGATGACGTGGTCACCCGGTTTGACATGAGTGACGTCGTCGCCGACGGCCTCAACGACCCCGGCGGCCTCGTGTCCCGGCACGGTCGGGGTGTTGTGGCTGTACTTGCCTTCCATGAAATGGAGATCGCTGTGGCAGAGGCCGGCGGCGACAGTGCGTACCAGCACTTCGCGCGGACCCGGTCTGTCGATCTGGATCTCGGCAACTTCCAGCATGGAGGGAATCTCAGGCAGAACGGCGGCGCGCATGGTTGTCTGCTCCAGCTACACATCGGGTTGACGACCGGCCAGCACCCGTATGGAGATCGCCGGCGGCGACCATTCTCGCCGAGTCACGCGCCGCGCGCTTCTGGTTCCCGGGGCAAGTCGTTTGTTGCGCCGCCACCCGCCGAAACGTGCACTTGCGGTACCATCCGGGCCGCCACCTTGGGATTGCAATTGCGCTAGCGGACGGGATCGAGTCGGGATCAGGGAAGGGCGTGGCAAAGACGGGGATTCAGAACCAGAAGCATATCTTTGTCATCAACGACATGATCGCCATCCTGGAGCTGTTCACCGCTCTGCTGGAGGACGAGGGCTACCGCGTCACCACCGACGGCTTCGAGATCGAGATGGTCGAGCTGCTGAGTCGCGTCAAGGCGGACAGACCAGATCTGGTAGTGCTCGATTTCCTGATCCAGGACGAGGGGAAGGGCTGGCAGTTCCTGCAGATGCTCAAGATGGATCGCGACACCCGCGCCATCCCGGTCGTCGTCTGCACCGCCGCGGTGAAACTGGTCGAGGATTTGCAAACCCACCTGGACGCCATGGGCGTCGGCGTGGTGCTCAAGCCGTTCGACATCGACAATCTCCTCGCGGAGATCGACAAGATGTGGGCATCGTAGGAGTCCGGTGAGCGCTGGCGAGCCCGTCGTGAGTCAGGGCCGGCCGGCATTCCGCTAGCGCGGACGAACCGGTTGTCGCCCATGACTCAAAACTCGATCACCCTATGACCGCATCACCCACCGCGACCGGCTTCTGGACGACTTCGGCCAGCGTATCGAGCAGTTGCGGGTAGTTACGTTCGGCGGCGTAGTACTCGATGGCGCGCTCGCGGCCGCGGGCTCCCATCGCCGGCAGTTGCGCCCGGTTATCGATCGCCCAGCTCACGCGCTCTGCCAGCGGCGCCGCGCTACCGGCCTCGATCAGGAAGCCGCCGACACCATCCTCGACCATCTCCGGGATGGCGCCGACCCGCGTCGAGATCACCGGCACCCCCGCGCTCATCGCCTCGATCACCGCGTACGGCGAATAGTCGAACCGGGTGGGGAAGACGAAGAGATCGAATCCCGGCAGGACCGAGGTCATCAACTCGACCCACGGGACCTCCGTTCGAATCTCGACGTTGCGCAGCCCGCTCAATCCCTTGGGCGGATCGTGGGTCACCAGGGTCAGGTGAGCCAGATCGGCGAAGTGCTCCTGATGCACCTTCAGGAGCAGGTCGCCCCCCTTACGCAGGAAGCCGTTGCCAATGAACCCGAGCTTTAGCAGTTCGTCCTGGTGGCTCGCGCTTGCGCCTGCAAGATGGCCGTTCGACCCGCTCGCGTCAGGAAGATGACCGTTTGACCCGTTTCCAAGCGCATGGGCACCGTGACCGTTCGCGCCGTGCCCATTTGGGCTATGGCTCAGGGAGTGGAGGTCTCGCCCATTGGGGGACCGCCCATTCGTGTGACCGTTTGCACCGTCATGCCCGTTCGGTGAGTGGCCATTCGGCGGGCGCAGCCCTGTCAGCGGCGGCGGCAGGGTCACCCCGTTGCGCACCACCTTGACCTTCGAGGCGGGGATGCCGTAGTCGTCGATCACCGACGCCGCCGCCCAGTCTGAGAAGGAGATGACCAAATCGCTCCGCTCGAAGATCCGCCGCTCCAGCTCCAGGGTTGGCTTCAGGAGCGGCGACACGTGATAGCGCGACTCCTGGAAGGCAAGCTTCCAGGTCAGATCGATGGAGACGACCGTCGGAACGTGCTTCGGTAGGTCGAGCACGCTGGTCGCCGCCGTCTGCGTGTGGATGTAGACCAGATCGAGGTTCTCCGGGTCGTAGCGACGCAGCAGATAGCGAACCTGCTGCCGCTTGAACTGGAAGATCCACCAGGTCCAGAAATCGAGCCCGGCATTGCGGAAGGGGAGGAGATGAAAGCGTCCCAGCCATTCCGCCAGGTCGTCCATCCAGTAGAGCCGGATCAGTGTGGCGTCGAAACGCGGGTCGCGATCGAGATGCTCCTCCAGAAAGCGGAGATGCGTCTTGTGCCCCATGCCGTATTCGACAAAGAAGAGGGAGCGGGCGGCGCCTGCGGCCGTTGCGGCCGACGCCAATTCCTTGACCTCCGATCGCACTCGACCCCTCCCTCAAAGGTCGGCTTGCGGTGCGTCGGTTGCCACCGCCAGCGCGGTTCGGCTTCCGGTCACACGCAACGCCCCCGGCTGGTCCGCGACCGGAAGCCCCTGCTCATATTGGTCATTTCGACAGAGGCGCCTAAGCGCCCTGCGCACTATACCCTGAAACGCCGCAAGTGGCATGATTTGTCGCCAAATCACGCGGCATCACGCTCAGAGAGACCGCGTCCGGTCCCCGCGCTCCACAAAACACGATCCGCTTATACGCAGGATTTGCACCAGCCGGGGCGATTACTCGCTTCGCTCACGGTGACAGGGTGGTTACTCGCTACGCTCGTGGTGGCGGGGTGGCGGGGTGGCGGGGTCATCGTTCTCCCTGCCACCCTGAGACCCCGCCACCCTGCGACCCCATCACCCCAACTCGTCTTCCCTGGCAATCAGATCGGCGTAGACCCAGCCCGTCACCCCGTCGTAGTCGACGGTGACATAGCCGTCCGCCGCCCCCTCTTGGGTCAGGATGAGGCGCCCTCCCTCGGGAATGACCAGGATCGGCTCGGCATCCACGCCAGGACCGCCGCGCAGCATCAGGGGACTCAGCGTGACGCGGATTTCACTGGAGGCCGCGGGCGCCGCCGCTGGAGCGGTTGTCGTCGGGACGGTTGTCGTTGGTACGGTTGCCGTCGCGGCCTCCTCCGGGGTTGCGACCAGACCGAGCGCCACGGCCCATCCCGACACGCCGTCGTAGGTCACGGGAGCGTAACCGTTCGTCACCGCACCGGTTCCGCGGTGTACCGGCGCCTGCGCCGGAATGAAGCGGAGGACCGGCGCGGTCAGCGAGGGCTCCTGACGCAGGTTGAGCTCGGTGATGGCGTAGAGGGTGCAATTCGTACAGGACTGGGTCTGGGCTCTGCCGGCTGCCGGGTTGAGCGCCACCAGAAACAGCATCACGGTGAATGCCGCGAGCGCCCGTAACACCAATGGCCGGCGCTGGATCGAACGAATCGACATGGAATACCCCTTCTCTGAAAACCCCAAGGTCTGCGGCGGAATAGTTACATCATCTGGAACGCCTGAACACCCTCTCCCTGTTTCACCGCCGCGCCAAGGGCACCAGCCCCGTGCTGACAGATCCGAGCGTCGGCGACAAACAGAGACTGAGGGTCGCATTCCGGTCCGCGTTGGCCGTGGCGTTGCGGGTCTTGCCGCGGTTTGCCGCGGCGCCATGAATTACCGCTCAGCGAAGAGGCGGGTACCGACTCGGGCAACACGTTCCGCGTAATCCGGGTCGGTGGCCCACAGCCCGGTCAGGTCCGCGAGACTGCTGGCCCTGCCCGCTCGTCCGGCCGACAGCGCCGCCTCGTAGCGGGGGTCCAGCGGAATGTAGGGCTCCAGGGGATGGCCGGGTGGAATCGGCCCCGCCGCATAGAGGAAGAGATGCACCAGGTGAGCGCGTGCCGCATCCACACCGCTCTCCCAGGACGGCGAGGCCACGTCGGGACCGGTGATGCCGATCCCGGCCGGATTGAGATGATCTGTCCAGGCCGGGGATTGCCACCAGCCGGTCTCATGCGCCGACTGAGCAACGACGATCGCAGGATCGATCCCCACCAGCGGCGCCAGACGGTAGACCTCCATGACGTAGGCCCGCAGCTCCTCGGGCCGCGCCGCCTCCGCCTGGAGCCCCGACACCAGAGCCCGCACCACCGCGCCTCGGGGCGCCGCGAGCAGGGGATCCTGCGCGGTCATCGCCACTCCTGGCGCGCGACCGGAGACGGCGGTCAGCTCGAGCGGCCCCAGTCCGCGGGAGCGCAGCCAGGTATCGATGCCGTCGGTCACCGCCGCGGCAATCGCCTCGCGTCGCTCGCCAGCCGGGTCGGCGAGTCGCGCCGCCTCCTCCGGATTGGAGAGAAAGACGGGCTCGACCAGCACCGCCGGCATGCGCGCCGTGAGCAGCCCGCCGTTCTCCAGCACCTCCAGTCCCGAGTCTCCCAGGTCGGTTCCCGGTTGCAGCCGGGATACGAGCGCCGCCTGCATCACGGATGCGAAGGCGGCATCCTTCTCCTCGATCCCCCAGAACGTCTTGGCGTAGTTCGGCTCCGGTTCGCCGAAGCTGTTGAGGTGGATCGAGACGTAGACGAAGGCGTGGCAGGCGTTGGCAATCACCCCGCGTGGGGTGTTGGCGTAGCCAGTGGCACTGTCGCTGCGAGTGAGCGCCGCCGAATAGCCCGCCTCCTCGAGCAGCGCTTCGGTGCGACGGGCGATGTCGAGCACCAACTCGCGCTCGACGAGCCCCTCCGCCTCGTTGATCGCGCCGGGGTCGTCGCCGCCATGACCGGGATCGAGCATGACCCGCGACCCGGGTCCGGGCAGTCCAACCCGGTCCTCGGCAGGAGCGAGATCAGCGCGCCGAGACCGACGATGCCAACGATGGCGATGACTGCGGCGAGTCCGATACCAACCGACCGCGAACGGTGACGGAGCGGCCGCATCAAAGGACTTCCTGTCCGTGCGTCATCGGAACGGCTGCGGGCTTCCACGCCTGTCATCACATAATCTGTTCAGGAATCGGCCAATTATCCGGTTGAGACTAGTGTTCCACTCTCGTCGCTAACAACCAGCCTCTGAGTGCCGCGACCGCGCCAAGTGTCATGCTGAAGTGAACGTAGTGAATGCAAGGCAGATCTCGGCCGCAGGCCGCGTTCCTGCGCAATAGCCGAGATTCCGCAAGTTCGCCTGCAGCCAGCGTGCCACCGAACTCGGATTCACCACTCCCAGGCCAGGAAGCCTGGTATGCGGTGGAACAGCATGGTTTGCACGATGAACGGCGGCACGCCCGGAGCGGGCACGAGCTCGATCAGCACCCCCGGTTCTTCGGATACCGCGTGTACCGTCTGCCGCGGAAAGAGCTCGAGCCAGGGGCGATTCGCCAGGTCGCCGCTCATGAGTGGCGGTGTCCTTCCGTCGCCAGCCGCTCCGCGATCACCGTCGCCGCCGTCTCGGCCGCGTCAGCGCTGATCGTGCTCAGGGCGACCACGAGCCGGGCTAATGGCGGCGCTATCGCCGCTGGCGTTGCCGTGCCAGAGTCACCAGGGAGGAGACCCGCCGTGCAGCCCAGCAGCGCCGCCGCTACCGGTGGCGAGCGTCGTGCCTCGACCTGCTCCTCCGCGACGCGCGTCGCGAAGTCCTGCGGTGACTCATCCCCCAGGAATGCACCTGCCGGGTCAGGGACCGCCCGGAGCAGCTCGCCATCCACGAGGAGCGCCGAGACCAGGTCTGGCGGCGCCGCCCGCAGCAGCGGCGCGACCTCGGCCCGATCGGCGAAGGAAGGCTCCATACCGGCCGCCGCGGCCAGCGCACTGCGCACACCGTCGCGGGTACTGCCGAAGATCAGCGTGCCGTCATCGGCGATGGCCACGACGTTGAGATAGCCAAGCGCCATCCGGCTCCCCGGGTCGCTGAAGTCGATCGCGAAGTCCTCGCGGACGGCGTACGCCTCCCCGGCGCCGAGATCGATCGGCTGATAACCACCGCGTGCCCAGGCGGCGCGTAGCTCCGCCGGATCGAATGTTCCCCGCAGCACGGTCAGGCCGAATGGTGGCGCGCCATACTCCACTGCCTGCTCGATCTGGTAGAGGTCGAACCCAAATGTCTCTCGCCACTCCGGTTGAGCCCAGTGCTGACTTGTCGCCTGGGGCAGAGTCAAGGGCACGATGGCCGCGATCCACCGCTGCCGACCCGCCTCGTCACCGGCTCCTCGCGGCGCATCGACTCCCAATGCGGCGGTCTGCCTGGCGACGTCGGCGTAGGTCACCATCGCCCCATCCAGGCCGAGCGGACGGTCGGGCAACCGCCCGAGCATCGCCGCCAGGGGGCTGTATTCGCTCTCGATGGGAACGGGGCTGGGTGTCGCCTCGGCTCGAGCGGCGAGTGGCGTCAATTCCCCACACAGCCCCGCGCCGAGCAGCAAGAAGAAGGTGAGGACAATACCACCTGCTCGCCGTGTGACCGGTGTCGACCTCATGTCAGACCTCCTTGGTGAATCACGAATGCCGCCAGTTTCCGGGCAGTATCACTGGACTTGAGTTTGGACAAACT
>CAVRUC010000013.1:0-598038 GCA_963724295.1 uncultured Chloroflexia bacterium
CGTCCTGTCCGGTGACCCAGAAGTAGCGGGGATCATCATCGACGATCTGGCCGCTCGGGCGCGACCCGATTCCTGCGCCGCCATCGACGCTCCAGACGGCCCCGGTAACGTACCCGGCCTCATCGGAGGCAAGAAAGAGGACGATCGAGGCAACTTCATCGGGATCACCGGGACGAGCGAAGGGCAGTGTCGGGATGCGCTTCGCCAGCGCTTCGGCCATGACAGGCGGCAGCGGCTTCGGCTGGGTGTCGATCAGTCCCGGGGCTGACGGTATTGACCAGAATGTCGTGCGGCGCAAGCTCGATCGCGGCGACGCGGGAGAAGCTTCTGTCGCGGCGCGGCTGGCCGCGTAGGCGGAGGCCCCGAGGGTGCCTTTGGTGCTGGCCCCGGACGAGAAGTTCACGATCCGGCCGCCCGCCCCCGGCGATCATGGCCCGCGCGGCCGCCTGGGTCATCAGAAACGTGCCGCGGCAGTTGACGGCGAAGACCCGATCCCAGACCTCGGCGCGTTCGTCGAGGAGCGAGGTGTGCGGGCGACTGCAGCATTGTTCACGCAGATGTCGAGCCGGCCATGGCGACTGACCGCCGTATCGATGATCTGGGTCGCCCCTGCTTCGCTGGCCACATCGGCCACGACGGCTGCGACCTGATCTGCGGACAAGCCAGCGACGGTCTCGCTCAGCCCCACCTGGTCGCGATCGGCGGCAACCACCGCGGCACCAGCTTCGACAAATCGGTGCACCATGACTCGTCCGATTCCGCGGGCAGCGCCGGTGACCACCACGGACTTGCCGGAAAAATCGAAGCTGACGTTCACCCCGCTCTGGGCCTTTCGCGAGCAATCGAGGCGGTGTCGGTTCAGGAGTGTACGACGCGTCGATTTGCTTGGCGGGTCCTCGGGAATCCGTCTGCGAGTGAGCCGATACACCCTTCGCACGTTGACAACCGCTGGTCGTGGCCGGACGATGCGGCAGATGCGGGACGGCCCCGAATCAGTGATCGAAGGTCATACGAGGCAAGGAGGAAGGCATGGTCCTTCCCATCGTGGATCGACGGGTGCGGGTCGGGGTGCTGGGCGCCGGGCGCTGGGCGCAGATGGCCCATCTTCCAGGCTGGGCACGGGATCCGCGAACCGAGCTTGTCGCCGTCTGCGACATCGAGCCGCAGCTCGCCGAAGGAGGCTGCGGCGAAGTTCGGCATCCCGCATGCCGCCACGGATTATCAGCGACGTCGTCAACCGGGATGACATCGATGTGGTCGACGTCTGCACGCCGAGTCATACGCATTTCGAGCTGGCGATGGCGGCGCTGGAAGCGGGCAAGCACGTGCTATGCGAGAAGCCGGTCGCCTTCGATTTTCGCGATACGCTCCGCGCCGCCGAGCTGGCTCGCTCCAAGGGTTGAAGACCAAGCTCGGTTTCACGTTCCGCTATTCCCCGGCCATGCTCTACATGAAGGAAATGGTCGACCAGGGCTTCTGCGGCGACCCATACATCTACAACGCCTACGAGCAAAACTCGCAATGGATCGACCCGCAGACGCCCCTGCGCCAGGGCGACCACGAGGCGGATCAATCGCGCATTCACGTCTCCTCGCTCGAAGGGTACGGCGCGCCGGTCATCGACATCGCGCGCTGGATGGTTGGCTCGGATTTCACGTCAGTCGTCGGCGTGCTGCGCAACTTCGTGCCCGAGCGGGTGGTACGCGCGACCGGGCGCATGATGCGGATGAACATCGATGATGGCGACATCTTCATCGGCGAGTTCGCCAACGGCGCTATTGGCTCGGTTCAGACCAGCTTCGTCACGGTCGGCAACTACCCCGGAATCGAGGTCCGGCTCTACGGATCGAAGGGCGCCATCATCACCCGGCTGGTCGAAGAGTTCGGCATTGCCGAAACGATCAAGGCCGCAACGCCGGATGACGTCGAGTTCAAGGAACTCAGGTGCCGGACCGGTTCTATCCCGAGGGAGGCAGCCCGAACGAGACGTGGTTCACCCTCTTCTACGCCAATCTGATCAAGGATTTCCTCGACGAGCTGACCACTGACACGCCGCGCAACCAGGGAAACTTCGACGACGGCGCCTGGGTGCAAGAGATCATCAACGCCGTCGAGATCTCGCATCACGAGCGGCGCTGGACCGATCTTCCTCTCGCCCGGTGACCACCAGTCCGACAGCCGCGAGGTATGACAGCTAACGAGCGCGCGTTCGACGCGTGGCTGGACCGCTTCTTCGCCCACTACTACGCGACGCGGCCGGTCAACGCGACTTTCATCGGCGTCCACGACCACGACCACGCGCTTCCCGACTTCTCGCCCGCGGCCACCGCGCGTCAACTCGCGGAGATGCGCCAGCTCCGGGCAGGAATTGGCGCAGATACCGACCGCGGGTCTCGATACTGGCCGGCGTCACGACGCCCTGATCGCCGACGGCTACCTCGAACTCCAGATCATGGAGGACGCGCTTCCGCAGTTCCATCGCGGAAACCCCGCGCTCTACACCTCGGAAGGCGTCTTCGCGATCCTGTCGCTGTTTCTCCGAGATGCGGAGCCACTCTCCGACCGTGTTGCCGCGGCGATCGAGCCGCATGCGCGCGCTGCCAGAGTTTCTCGCCCAGGCACGCGCCAACATCTCGAGCGCGCCGGTCGCGTGGACCGACCATGCCCTGCGCGAGGCGCGTGCGAGCGCCGACTACTTTGACAAAGGGGTGCCCCGCCTCGCCGCCGATCGCGGCATCAGCAACCCGGAATTCCTGCGCACGGCTGCCGTCGCGCGCGACGCGTACCTCGAGCATGCTGCGTGGCTGGACGGGACGCTCCGGCTGCGCCCGTCGGAGGCATGGGCTTGCGGCCGGGAGGCATTCGATCGCTATCTGAGCCGGGGGCATTTCCTGCCACCAGATCGAGACGCGACATGGCTCGAAGGGTTTGCGTCACGCGGCGCTACAGCGAAGCGCGTGCGGCGCTCGAAGACCAGGCCGCTGCGCTCGATCCGGCGAGATCGTGGTACGACCAACTCGCCGACCTCGCCGATCGTCATCCGTCGCCGAACGACTACTACGCCGCCTTTTCGCGCGTCTGGAACGCCGCGCGAACGGCGGCGATCGAAGCCGATCTGGTGACCTGGCCCGATTTCCCGATCGACTACGTCCCCATTCCGGAGTCGGATCGCGAAGCTGCCGCGGGTCTCTACTATCTTCCGTACCGCTGTCCGCCGCCGTTCGGCCGGCCGGAGACCCATCGCTACCTCGTGCCGCCCCTCGCTCCGGACAGGTGATCCCGCCGAGCAACACCGACAGCTGCGTGCGACGAACGATGCCGTGATCAAACTCAACCACGTGGTTCACCACGGCGGCCTGGGACACCATGTCCAGAACTGGTACGCGTTCCGACTCGCCTTCCCGCATCGGGCAAATCGCTGGCGTCGACTGCGCCTCCCGGATCGCCCTCTTCGCGGCGGGAACCCTGGTCGAAGGCTGGGCGTGTTACGCCACCGATCTCATGGACGAGATCGGCTTCCTGACCCCGCTCGAATCGCTGTCCCAGGCGCAGAGCCGGCTGCGCATGGCCGCCCGCGCGGTCGCCGACGTTGCGCTGCACACGGGGGCCATGTCGCTGGACGAAACGGCGGCCTTTTACGAGCGAGAAGCCGGCATGCCCGCCAGCGCGGCACGGAGCGAAGCGATCAAGAACTCGATGTTCCCCGGTGCGGCGATGATGTATCTCGTCGGCACCGAGGCGATGCACGACCTGCGTCGGCAGGTCGCAGAGCGCGATGGCAACACCTTCTCACTGCGCGCCTTCCACGATCGCGTACTGCACTATGGTGCGATTCCGGTAGCCTTGATTGCCCACGACATGCTCAACGGCGGATAGCGGACCAGCGGCCAAACTCAGACGACGCAACGCGAGATGCCGCCCTCAGCCAATCCCGGCTTCCACCACAAACGAACCTGCTCGGATGAAGGGCGTCTCATCGAGGTCGACATCGACGCCGGGAAACATGAGGTCGAGGTGGTAGCCGGGACGGTGGGATCCTTCGGGCCGGTACTGGTACGGGTTGCCGAAGCCGATCATGATCCCACCAGCGAAGGAATGCACTACTGTATTATCCGCCCAGGCTAGATCAGCGCGCGGATCAAAGCCAATATTGCAGTCCATAACGACGAAGACATCGTCATTCTGCGCCCGTGCGAACCAATCCGCGAGCGCAATGCATGCGGCATGATCACCCTGGACGTCAACGACACGGCCGGCGTCGACCGTGAGGATGACCGGCAGTTCGGATCGGATTGGGGAGTTCTCCGGCCCTTGAAAGCGTCCAGCTCCGACGAACGCGAGCGTACCGTGCGCTGTCCCCGGAACGAACGGTGCGGTGACGGATGCACACAGCGGAGCGCCGATCATGCCCGGGCTGGTGGGTGGCTCACCGATGAACGATCGCGGGTAATCGAGCGGATCGCCGAGGTCGGCCTGGAAGTCGGTGCCCGTCGCCGATCGAACCCGCACTGTCCGAGCATCATTGAGCCGAGGCATGGCAGAACGGGCACGGTCAGCGAGCGTCACCGATGGAGGACAGGCTGCGAGTGTCCGTAGGCTTTCTGGCATACCCCAGATGAGCGCAAGACGAGATCCGCACGCCCGGCATTCCTCTCCGTATCGCGTGAAGCTGTCCGAATAGAGCCAGGGCACGGTCGTCAGATCAACCACCAAATCCGCGGCAAGGAGCGCATCAACCGCGACTTGCGGCAGATCGGCGAATGCCGGCCGGCGGGGGCTCACGCTGAGCAACACGACATCGCCGGAACGACCCGAGGCCATGGCTGCGTCGGTGAATGCCCGAGTCAGATCGGGAGCAGTGGCGCTATCGGTCAATATGAGCAGCTGCTCATCGGCCCCGAGATTGCAGGCGCGGAGGGTGTGATCTGCGGTTTTTGCCAAACGAGAAGGGGGGTCGGCTAATTCGCTGATCAAATCAAAATCCGACATCCGCCGTACCCCGCCTAGTCATGATGGAGCTAACTCGCCTGCGCATTGAGTTCGACCGCGGCGTGACGCAGATACGCCCCTGCAGTCCGGATCCCAGCCGAATTATGCCGTGCGTTACTCTGTCCTCAGGACCGTGGCCTCTAGGACGTCCGCGTGCCGCTGCATGTCAGTGGTCGCGTGCAAGTAGAGGTAGAGCGCCATGGCGCTGTTCGTGCAACCGAGCCGCTCCTGAGAGGTCTATGACCGCAATAGCGGAGGCGTCTCGTCAGGCCATGTCATCTCCCTATCTGCGGTCTACCAGAGCTTGGTTACCAGGTAGAGGAGGGAGCCGAAGAGCACCAGGGGCGAAATGGTCATGGCGATCACTCCCAGGAGGAAACCCCAGCCTTCGAGCTGGAGAGAAGGGTTGTAGACCGGCAACACGATGGGCAGCGACAGCAGAACAAGGAGCACTAAGAGCATCCGCTTGAGGACGACATTCACAGCACGCTCCTCTCCGACGTAGTCGTCTGGTCGTTCCAGGGCGTGAAGTGTCCCGGTTGACTGGCTAGGGGTTCAATCGGAAGCAAAGAGCGCGTTGCAACACCCGGCCAGGAGGGATAATACCCCCCTACTCCGCGCCAACCGGGACGAGGAGGCCGCCGTGGTCTACGCCGGATTCAGCTGGCGATATCTAGCGATTCCGCTCGGCGTGCTGACGCTCATCGTTGGCGTCCTCATCGCCCTGATCCGCCGGGTGCGGGGGAGAAGCTAGGGGACACGGGCCGGACCCGACGAGCGCCGCGCGGGCATTGGCGATGCAGACCCGCGCATCTGCCCGCGCCATTGCCGCGGTCATCATCTCGTCGGTCAGCTCCGGCTCGGTGACCGTCGCCACCACCCCGGGGTCATCGCGTCCGGGAGCGGCCTGTGCGACCCGTCGCGCGCCCACCGTTGGGCAACACAGGAGACGCGCATGCGTGACCCGACCCCTCCGGCGACGATGTTCGACCGGGTTCGGATGCTGCTCCAGCAGATGTGGCGCCGCATCGCCGCCCGTTACGCTCCGGGCAGCACCTGGACTGTCAGCCTCGGCCCCGATATGTTCCTCGACTTCTGCGTCTGGACCCTCGAGCGCGACGGGCTGCGGGCTCCTCCCTTTGAGCACCACCCCGACGGCGACGGCACGCTGCGTGCGGCCGGGTTGACAGCAGAGGCGTGGCGGGCGTGGTTCGACCGCGTCGTCGCCGCGGTTGCCGCGTTTGCTGAAGCGTTGCCCCGCAACAATGACGACGTCTGGCCGCCGTTTCCCAACCCAGTGGCCCTCTGGGACGGGCCGCCGGCGGTCGGGGCCCGGCTGGCCGAGCTGGATGCGGCCTATGACGCCGTGGCCGGGGAGCGCAAGGACGCCGTAGCGCACCTCTGGTGGCCCGGCCGCCCCGATGAGGACGAGAGCACCCGGCTCTGGGAGACGCTGGCGCCCTACCACCGGCGCCTGCCGCCGCTGACGGTGGTGTACGTCGCCTACCCGGGGCCGGCGCGGCTGGTGGTGCCGCCGGCAACGGTGGTGCTGGCGGCGGCCGGCTGGCGACCGGGGCCAGGTGGGCTCACGGCGGCGGTGTTGGCGGGGGCGGCCGAGCTGGCGGGAGACGACCGCCCCAGCAGGCCGTGAACCGACGGCCGGGGCCGGGCACTCATGGAGCGGATGTGTCGCGTCACCCTGCCGGGTTTTGCAACACCCTCTAAGCTTGTGATTTAACCCCGGCGCGGTGCCCGGGCCACGGCTCCGGCTCCATCACGAGCACACGCGGCTCGCTGCCGGGTTCGCTCCTGACCCGCACCAGGTTTTGGCACGCGCCGTACCACTGGGGCTGCGCGCAAATGCTCCAAAACCTCGTTCCCGCTCGATGTGCAGGCGAGTCGCCGTAGGCAGCGGGCAGGCGCCACGCCGAACCGTTCACCCTCTCAGGCCGCTCCCTTCGTGCCCCGCACCGCCCACGCCCGGTCGGTCAAGTGCAGCGAACCATCCGCGGCAAAGGGGAGCGTGACCCGTAGTTGCTCCCGGAGCGCGGCCTTCCGCTCGTCGTCGAGTCCCGACACGTAGCGCTGCGCGCGGCCGCACCGGCCATGGTGTGCGGCAGCCAGAAGTCGTCAAAGTCCCGAAACACCATCGGCAGGTCGATGCGCCGACCGTAACGTTGTCCAGTCCGGCCCCGCGAAACAGGTCGGCCATCGGCTCGGGCTCGCAGGTGTGGAAGTGCGGACGCGGATCGAGGGCCGCGGCGTCGGCATCGGTCGCCGCGACCGCCGCCCAGAAGTACTGCGGCGTTGCATCGGGCCGCGGTAGTCCCAGACATAGGCGCCGACCACACCACCGGGACGGGTGGCGCGCACCATCTCGGCGACCGCGGGGGCCGGATCCGGTATGAAGTGGAGGACGAGCCCGGCGACCACCGCGTCGTAGGCGTCGCTCGGCACGGGGAGGGCGCGGGCGTCGCCGACCTCGAAGCGGGCGCGCGGATCGGCGACGCGGCGTTGCGCGGCACCGAGGAATTCGGGCGAGGGATCGATGCCCACGACTTCGATCGGGTCGGTTGCGTCGAGCACGGCTTCGGTCAAGGCGCCGGTGCCGCAGCCGACGTCTAACCACCGGCCCGCCGTGGGACCGCGAACCAGGCGAGGAACGCCTCAGCCAGCGGGCGACTCCATCGCCCCACATAGGCCTCGTAGGCATCGGTGGCTCGGAAGACGTACTGCCCGGACACATCGGCCATGAGGGTCCCTCCGCCGGTCCGCCAATCGCCCGAAGAGGTCGTCGGTGACCAGCATTCTGCAGCCCGCCACGGGCGAGTGCAAACATGCGTCCAGGATGACATGGCGAAGCGTGTGCCGGCGGTGTCCCACCTCGGTTCGTTCCGCTGCCCGTCAGCCGTGCCTCAGCCGTGTCTGTGAGCGCACGCGGGTTAAATCCCAAGCTAAGTAAAGGGGCCCTTGCAGTATCGTGCGAGGTTCCGGAAAGATAAGTTTGATGTGTTGGGTTGACAACTGGTAGCGCATAGGGGATTCGAACCCCTGATCTCCGCCTTGAGAGGGCGGTGTCCTAGGCCACTAGACGAATGCGCCTTGACATTCTGAAGATAGCATTTTGGCCCCGGAGCGTCAACGAGACCCGCTCTCGTCCGCGACGCCCATCGCGGTGCGATAGGCACGTTGGGCGGCCTCCCGCCCTGCCTCCTCCAGGCGATCGGCCTCCGTCATGTAGGTCTGGGCCAGCTCTCGGTCCTTGATCATCCCGGCGTTGCCGCGCACATTGAGCAGGGCCCCGCGCAACGCGGCCTCGGCCAGCAGTGCGCCGAGGGCCGCATCTGAGCGAACATGCGGGTTCCCGTCGCGCGCCATAGATTGCAGAATCTCAGCCACCTCGTACACGGAGCGGGCGACGTCCAATGGCACATCGGTGGCTGTGATCAGCGCCCGCTGCATCGCATCGGCGCGCGCTCGGTCTTTTCGCCATCACTGGTACGCGGCAGGCTGGCCGCATCCTGATACGCCTGGTAGGCGGCTTCGTCGGCTGCCGCACTTTCCACGAGAGCGGCTCCGCAACGCGGTCAGCCGGTCCCGCGCCGGTCGCAGGAGTGCCTCGGCCTCGGCGTACTTCGCGCGACCCAGGGTGAGATTCGCCACCATCTCGCCGAGCGCCGCGGCCAGCGCTGCCACGACTGCCGCCACGCTTCCACCACCGGGAGCTGGGGTCCCCGCCGCGACCTCGTCGAGATACGCGACAAGGCCTTCGTCAGCGTCACCAGACACCGGCAATCCTCGTTCTTGCACTTGCGGGATCGAAGCAACCGGTGGACCCGGCCCCTGCCCGTCTCGCTCTAGCGCGGTGCGGCGTCGGTTGCCGCCGGAGCAACCAGCGCCTCCAGCTCCCGCACGAAGCGCTCCTCGTCGACGAACTCCAGCCGGTACGCGGACTCGTCTGACGACGGGGAGGCCGGCAAGACGAAGCGCACCCAGCCTTCGTCGGCGCCGCGCGCCAGCAATCCGGTGACCCGCGCTTCAAACCGGCTGTAAGGCATGTCCGGAGCAAGCACCCGGTAGTAGCGCTCGCCCATGCCGTTACGGGTCCAGATCAACCGGATCAGCTGCCGGTGCTTGGTCTCCAGGTCGGACGCGGTGAGCTCGTTGGCCATGAACCCGCGCGCGATCGCCGCGAAGCGGCTCATCTCGCGCATCGGGACCGAGCAGACGGGACAGATGCCCGCCGGCGCGTCGGCGTGCGAGAACGAGCGGCGGCAATTCTGGCACCAGAGATAGGTCTTGGTTGAGCCGGCGCGAGCCATGATCAATACCGGACGTGGCGCCGGGATTCTCGCCGGCACTCAGGAGGGAACTATTCGACGCCGCGCCGATCACCCGCGCAAGCTGTTTGGCTCGTAGGGCTGTGCCGCGCCGCTGAGCCCCTGGTTATCCGCGGGCGGCGGCTCGCCGGCCTTGTCTGCCCATTTCTGAACCCCGTACGTGAGCAAGATACCGGCGATGATAAAAACCACCGCGATCACGACCTCGACGGTATCGGCGAGAACCCCGAAGTCACCGGCAAGATTGTTGGAAATCATGTGTCGCTCCGCATCCGCTATTCGACGACCAACGTCCCGACCATTCCAGCGGCCTTGTGCCCAGGCACGTTGCAGTAGTACTCGTACGTTCCTGGGGGCGCGTTGATCACCGTCTCCTGGGTCGAACCGGGCGCTTGATCGATGCTGACGCCAAGCTCGTCGATCGAGAAATTGTGCGCGGCCGCGCCATCGTTCGGCAATGTGAACGGCACGTCGGTGTTCGCCGGGATGGTGACTTCCGCCGGTTCGAAGTAGATGTCGAACGAGGTCACGTTCTGGGCCGTTGCCGCATCTGGCGCCTCGCCGGCCGCTTCCTGCGCGCCCTGATCCTCGTCCGCGGCGGCGTCTTCGTCCGCGGTCGCCGGCTCGTCGGCCGCCGCCATCGGCCGCGAGATCAGCGTGCCGACCATGCCGGCCTCCTTGTGTCCGGGGATGTTGCAGTAGTACTCGTACTCGCCCTCCGGTGCGGTGATCTTCACTTCCTTGGTCTCGCCCGGCGCGATGTCGACGCTGATGTCGAGCTCGTCGATGCTGAAGTTGTGAGGAGCCGCGCCCAGGTTAGGCAGCAGGATCGTCACCTCGGTGTCGGAGGGAACCTCGATCTCGGTCGGGACGAAGGCGATGTCATGAGATTCGACGGTGAATTGGTCGGAAGTGGCCACATCGCCAGCCTCACCGCCGGCGCCCTGAGCGGCATCCGCGGGCGCCGGGGTCGGCGCCGCGCCACCGGCGGGAGCCGGCGCAGGTGGGAAGGTTGGGTAGCCGCCTGAGGCTTCGATCGTCTCGTTATAGACGAGATCCCAGTCGACATTCTGGATCATCAGCGCCAGCTCGTGGATCTGCTCGTCGTTGAGCAGCGCGCCACCTTCTGCGCCACGTCCGAAGGCGGGCATCAGCCCGCGCCCCTGATGAAGAGTTTCCACGATCAGGTTGTAACGCTCTTCGCGGGTAACCGGGTCCTCGCTCTGGTTCAGTTCACGTGCCGCGCGACCGAGCTCGGTATCGCCCCCAAGGGGCATACCGATGCGGCCCGTACCTTCGGCGCCGGGTTCGGAATACCCCTCGCCAGCCGGACCGTGGCAGACGACGCAGTTCTGGAGAAACGTGCTTATGCCGCGCTCGACCGCGACGTCCTCTTGCTCGACCGCTTCGGCGGCCATGCGACCGGGCTCGTCGGCGAGGTAGATAACCAGCAGCGTCGCCAGGGCAACCATGCCGACGATGACGACCGTCGCGAGCTTTTGGACCGCTCCCACGCTCTTCCGCCCCTTCGCGCTCCAGACCCGCCGAACCCAGAGTCAGCCCGCGCGCTCTTGCACGTGCCCGTGCACGCCCACTTATGCCGAGTACGGCACCGCCTGCTCAGGCGAATAGTCGAGGCGCTGGTTGATATCGCCGGTATCGACCGTCACGTTGCCGGTCGCTTCGTCAACACGCACGGTCATATAGTCCATCGGCCGTGGCGCGGGTCCGCCGGTGCGCAGCCCAACATAGTCGTACATCGACCCATGGCACGGACATTGGAACGCGTTGGGGCTATCGGGCGGTCCGACCCACGGCACCGTGCACCCGAGATGCGGGCACTTCGTGTAGAGCGCGAGCAATCCATCGGGACTATGCACGAGGAAGAACTTGCCCTGGACATTCCGTAGCGGCGGCGCATCGATTGGCGGCACGTCCTCGGCGCGCACGGTGATCTCGCTGCCAAAGGCGCCGGTCTTGTTGGGCCAGAGCAGCAACCCTGTCGCCGCTCCCATCAGCGCCAGCACCGATCCCACCGCGCCGAGAGCGGCATTGCGCAGGAACTGGCGCCGATCCGGTCGCACCGTGAGACTGCCCTGGCTGTGGCGCCCCAGAACGGCGAAAAATGCCGATGCGACCCATCCCACGACCAGGCCGAACAACGTTCGCAGAATCATGAACATGCGCGAGTCCTTTGCCAGGCCGGCCTGTTGCCGGCGATCCGCATTGCTTGTCCTTGTGGTTGCACGTGCACTCCCACGTTTTCGAGACTAGTGATGTTCGAGCGGCAACTGCCACGGGAAGACGAGGTTCTGCCCTTCACCGCGGAAGGACGTGCCACTGATCGTCAACACGACGTAGGCAACGACGAACCCAGTGAAGAGAGCAATGATCATCTCGCGTCGGGTCGGCTTGAAGATGACCTGGACCAAAACCACCAGTACGCCAATCATGAACAACATGATCAGCGACGGCAAGATGATGTTGTAGACCAACGCCGGCATGCCGAATTGCGTCCGCAAGAAGCCGCCGATGCCAAACTGCGTGCGGCCGGTGAGCTCGTCGAGGAAGATCATCGCGATCAACACCACGGTGGTGAAGACGGCGGTGAACCCGGCGATCTTGCGCCCCTTTGCCGAGGTGCCGAGGATGCCGACACCGAGTGGCGATCGGTCGAAATAGGGGATGGCGGCAATGGCGCCAAGCGCGAGGGTGGGAACGATGACGCCGGCGAGTCCGGCGTCCATATGCAGCAGCAGTTCCTGAAGGTTCAGGAAGTACCAGGGCGCCTTTGAGGGGTTCGGTGTCTGATTCGGGTTGGCCTGCGCCGTCAGTGGCGCGTTGAACAGCACCGAGACCGCGATCAAGAGCAGCAGAAAGACCGTGGCACAGACGGCCTCGACCACGACGAGTGACGGCCAGACCATCACCTCGTCCTCGGCCAGGTCGGTTGGTCGCGCCAGCGCGCGTCCACGCACCAGCTCCAGCAGCTTCTGGCGCTTCGCCTCGTCGATCGCCGTCGCCGGCGATCCACCCGGCATCTGCTGTGCAATATCAGCCATCACATCCCCCAAACGGAGCCGGAAGATCGTTGCCGCTGGCGAGATCGGAAGTCGGAAACGTGCTCCAACCCCCTACCACCCTTTGACTCACCACCCATCACCCTCAACTACAGGGGACCGGAGATGCCGCCATCCTTGCGGATACGCCAGAAGTGGACCGCCATCAGGAAGGCCGCCACCAGCGGCAGGAAGATGACGTGCAGCGTATAGAAGCGGACCAGCGCGCTCTGCCCGATCTCGTAGTCACCGCGCAGCACCAGGTTTACCTGCTCGCCGACGAGTGGCGCGGCGCCGCCGATATTCGTGCCCACCGTGATTGCCCAGAGGGCCAGCTGATCCCAGGGCAGCAGGTAGCCGGTGAAGGAGAGCAGGAAGGTCGTCACCAGGAGCAGGACTCCGACAACCCAGTTGAACTCGCGGGGAGGTTTATATGAGCCGGTGTAGAACACGCGGCACATGTGGAGAAAGACCACGATGACCATGCCCTGTGCCGCCCAGCGATGCATGTTCCGCATCATCTGACCGAACGTCACGCTCGATTCGATGTCCTTCATGCTCTGATAGGCCAGATCGGCGGAGGGGATGTAATAGAACATCAGCAGGACGCCGGTCCCGGTCAGGACCAGGAACATGAAGAAGGAGAGCCCACCGAGGCAGAAGGTGTAGGTGACCTTCGTGGCGTAGCGCTTGATCTTGACCGGGTGGATGTGGAGAAAAACGTTGCTCGCGATGATCAGCGCCTGGTTGCGCTGGGTATCCGGGTACCCGTGTCGCACGATCGAGCGCCACACGGACGAGCTGGAGATCTTATCTGCCAGCGTCTGTTCCCGCGCCATTCCGTCCTCCGACTTGGTCCGATTCACTGCCGCCGCAACGGCGGGCAAGCGTCCTTTGGCGCGCCGCGGCTAGCGGGCCGGGGGCTGGGCGCGTCGATCGCGGCGCAATTGTCCGCATCGGTCCCGGCCCGGTCAAGCCACGCGGCTCGGGAGCGTGACTGCCTGCACGCCGGCCGGGCCGCGTCCCGCGAAATGGTACCTGAAACGGAGTCGGGAGATCGTTGCCGCTGGCGAAGGCAGGAGTCGGCAGGCGAGGAGAAATTGACAAGACGGCCGGACAGCTAAAGCATGGGGGCGGGAGCCTGTTATCGGTAGCTGATGGCCAATCGCCGATAGCCGGCAAGGGGTGGGCGCAACAGGACTTGAACCTGTGACCTCACGGATGTGAACCGTGCGCTCTGGCCAACTGAGCTATGCGCCCTGGTGCGGGAAAGTATAGCAGCCGGATGGGGTGATAGGTGTTGGGTGGTGGGGTCATGGGGTGATAGGTTGATAGGCAGCACCTGGGTCTTGTGCTCGGATTTCCACTAGGCGGCGAAGGGCGTTCGTTGATCAGATCGGAAGCAAACCAAGGAATGAAGAACATCCCATCTCCCCATCACCCCATCACCCAATTACCCCCGTCAGACCGTTCCATCCTCGCCATCGACGTCGGGGCGGGGACGCAGGACGTCCTGCTCTACGATCCCGCACGCGAGCCCGAGAACTGCCTGAAGCTGGTGCTGCCGTCCCAGACGCAGATCGTCGCCGCGCGAGTGCGGGAGGCGACCGCCGCCGGGTTGCCTATCCACCTCTGCGGTGTGCTCATGGGTGGCGGCGCGTCGACTGACGCCATGAAAGACCACC
Organism: uncultured Chloroflexia bacterium; assembly: GCA_963724295.1. Classification (GTDB taxonomy): domain Bacteria; phylum Chloroflexota; class Chloroflexia; order Thermomicrobiales; family UBA6265; genus JACCXM01. Next base: position 14,074 of record CAVRUC010000013.1, read on the forward strand.
TCGCGGCCGGGCTCGCCCTCTCCGCGACCGCGGACGCCGCGCGCACGATCCACAATGACCTGCAACGGGTGCGAGCCCTCGGCGTCGAGATACGCCAGGATGCTCCCTCCGGCGCGGTCGTCATCGAGACGGGCGACGTCGATCTCGGTACATTGGCGATCGCGCTGGCGCCGTTCGGAATCGAGCTTCCCGAGCTGGTGGCCGTCGCCGTGCAAGACCACGGATTTCGCCCTGGCTCCGGCAACAACGAGGTTCGCTTCGAATACCTGCAAGGGCTGCTGGCCGGCGGCGGCGACTTGGGTCGCATGGTCTATACCGAGCCCCCGGCCGGCATGACCCGCATGGAGGCGGTCCGCCGCTCGACCCCGGGCGTCTATCTGATGGACACCGGCGCGGCCGCCGTCCTCGGCGCGCTCGGGGATCCACTCGTGGCCGAGGCGGCCAGCAGCGACGGCGCGATCCTGGTCAACGTCGGCAACATGCATACGTTCGCCACCTTGATCAAGGGGCGGCGCCTCTTCGGACTCTTCGAGCACCACACGGGTGGGATCACTCCCGAGATCGTCGCCGCGCTCGTCGCTCGCCTCCGTGATGCCACCCTGGACACGGAGCGCTTCCGAGAGACCTTCGATGGACACGGCGCAGCCCTCGATCCCACCTACCAGGAGGTCGGTCCGTTCAGGTTCGTGGCGGTCACTGGTCCGAATCGGCGGCTAGCGCGCGGACTTGGGTTTCACGAGGCTGCGCCACACGGCGACATGATGCTCACCGGGGCATGGGGACTCGTGGAAGGCGTGCGGCTACTTAGCGAGGACGGAGGGTGACTCCGTCTCTGATCCAGCCTGATCCGAAACACAATGCGAGTCGTAGGGGCGACGCCGCGTCGTCCGTGATCCCAACCGGCTAGATCGATCTGGAAACAAGGCTGCCTGTCGCGAACCGAGGCTGCGGATCAATGCGGGCGACGCAGGCGTCGCCCCTACAGCCGGACAGGCGTTTCGGACCTGCCGATCGAAAAGCGCGGTCAGCAGTTGTTGAACGGGAAATTCTCCGGCCGCATGTCCTCAGGAAGACTCGAGAACGGGTCTTCGCACGCTTGACCATTGTCGCCTGAGCCCCGCGGCACGACGACCGGCACGTTAGGCACAGAGCGACTGTTCGAAGTCGGCGGCCTGTTTCCGTTCCGGTCACGAGCGCTCTTGCGCCGGTTCTGAGGCGGCTTGACTACCTCGCGCTTCACATCTTCCTGGGCGCGGCCGGAATTGTCACGGCCGGCGTTACCCACGTTCGGGTTCCGATTCGGATCGGTGGCGCGGGCGGTGATCTCGTCGATCATGGCATCGACGTCTGGCATAACGATCTCGGTGGAGCCCTCGCGACTGCCGTCATCGGTAATGACCGGAGCGGGCACGATGACAGCGTCGTCCCTTTCACGATCTGGATTCCCGCTCAGGTCCGCGCCGCCCTGCAGTGCCCGCGCCCGCTCCAGGGCGTCATTCTGTGCCGGGGCGATCCCCGCCCCTTGCCCATTGCCGAAGATGTTGAATGGGTCGTCGTCGACCTCCACGGGAACCGGGGTCGGTTGGGTGCCGGCCTGGGACTGGCTGGCCGCTGCCGTTGGGGCGGGAGGCGGCGCCATTTCGACCGGGGCCAGTGCGACAACCGGCACATTTTCCACCGGTACGGCGGGTGGCAAGGTCGGTTGTGACGGGACCGCCGTCGCGGGCGCCTCCGTCGGTAGGGCGATCAGCCTCGGCGTCGGCGTTGGTCCGGCTTCCTGAGGCGCGGCCATGGTTGGCAGTCCAGCCACCGCTGGCGCCTCGCCGGTGAAGCCCAGCGCGGTCGGTTCAGGCTGGGCGTCCGCATCAAGCTCCGACGTCGGGATGGGAGTGGGCAACGTGGGCGGCTCGGATGGCGCGGGCAGTGCGGTGCCCACCGGTTCCAGCCTCTCCGCGGAATCAACCGGCGATGACGGCGAGCGCAAGACGAGATAGGCGACCGCCGCGACAGCGGCGCCGACCAGCAGGAGTGAGAGCAACGTCGTGATGACGACCGGCGCATTACTGCGCCGCGCCACATCTCGCTCCACACGCATTCTTGCCGGCGAGCCGTACACGGGGTTCCTCACGACCGACGCGGGCGAACGAAGCGCCACGAAGGACGCCCGCTGTTACGTAAACGTCAGCATACGCCGCCCGGTTTCTCGCGAGCCGGGTGACGGGGTCACAGCGTTGTGGGTGGCGGGGTAGTTACTCGCTACGCTCGTGGTGGCGGGGTGGCGGGGGAATCGTTCTCCCCGCCACCCCGCCACCCTGGGACCCCGCCACCCACAACCGGCCGTCTCACAACCCGGCTACCACCGCGTCTCCAACGTCACGCGTCGATGCCGTTCCGCCCAGGTCTGGTGTGACCACACCTGCCGCTGTCGTCGCTTCGATGGCGCGCATTACCCGTGTCGCCTCATCCTCCAACCCCAGGTGCTCGAGCATGAGTGCCGCGGTCCAGATGGCCGCGATGGGATTGGCGATACCCTGGCCGGCGATATCGGGTGCGCTGCCATGGACCGGCTCGAACATGCTGGGGTGGCGGCGCTCGGGGTCGAGATTCGCGCTGGCGGCGATGCCCAAACTGCCGCCGATCGCGCTCCCCAGATCGGACAGGATGTCTCCGAAAAGGTTGGAGCCGACCACCACCTCCAGCGTCTCCGGCCGCAGCACGAACCGCGCTGCCATGGCATCCACCAGCCACTGCTCTGTCTCGACGTCCGGAAAATCACGCCGCACGCGATCGAATGCGTCGTCCCACAGCACCATCGCAAACTGCTGGGCATTGCTCTTCGTGACGCTGGTCACCTTCTGCCGCTTCCGTGTCCGCGCCAGCTCGAACGCGTAGCGGATGATCCGCTCGCAACCTTCGGCGGTAAAGAGCGCCGTCTGGGTTGCCACCTCGCGCTGCGGACCTCGCCCCGCCAGGTTGCGCCCGCCGATGCCGGCATACTCGCCTTCGCTGTTTTCGCGCACCACAACCCAGTCAATTCGCTCCGGAGTCGCGTCCCGCAATGGGCTCGGGACACCCGGCAATAGCCGCACCGGCCGGATGCAGGCGTACTGGTCGAACCCCTGACAGATGGCGAGGCGAAGGCCCCACAGGCTGATGTGATCCGGCACGTCGGGCCAGCCGACCGCGCCGAAGTAGATGGCGTCGAACCGCTGCAGCCGCTCCAGCCCGTCCGGATCCATCATCCGGCCCGTCTGCAGGTAATAGTGGCTCCCCCAGGGGAAGGATTCGAAGCGGAAGCGAAACCGGCCGTCGCTCAGCTCCGCGAGCCGCTCCAGTACCCGGAGACCCTCCGGTATGACCTCGACGCCGATGCCGTCGCCGGGAATTACCGCGATGTCAAAAACGCGCTCCGCTGGTGCGCTCACGACCCCTCCCTCGCTGGCCGGTACGATTGGTCCCGGCGCCAAGCTCGAACGTGCTCCGCAAACCGGTTCTCGACGCCCTTGGAAACATCCACTGGCTCACGAGCGTATACACGGGTGAAGGTCGTCCCGCACAGCACGCCTCGCATGGCGAAACGGCCATGCTAGCGTACAAACGCGGTCCTGACGCGGGCACGGGCCCCGTCAAGTCGCGGATTTCGACTTTGGGCTACACCCGCTCCCTGGAGTGAGCGGGCTGGACTCGCACCGCGGAGGGATTGCATGCGCGCGCCGCTCGGTCGCTCTCACAACCACGGTGTCCATGCCGCGGCGCGTCTCTTCCACGCTCTGTTCGCCGTGTCATTGCTCGTCGGCCTGGTAGTCCCGCTTGCCCCGCTCACCGCACCGGCGGCCGCCGCGCTCTCGCAGGGGAGCCCACTCCCGCCCCCCCTCCCGGCGCCCGTGCGCGTTGCCCTCTCAGGATCGTTTCAGACCGCACTCGGCTGCCCAGCCGATTTTGACCCGAGCTGTCCCCAGACACAGCTCCAGGACGACCGAGACGGCTCATGGTCGGCGGTTCTCCCCGTGCCACCCGGCGACTACGTCTTCCGAGTGGTGGCCTCCAGCGACGTCGAGCGCGCCCTTGGTCAGGGCGGCGATCCGAACGGCGCCGACATCCAGCTCAGCGTGCCCGGGGATGCCGCCGGTGTCTATTTCCGCTACGACACCCTGACCGGGGAGATCGTCGCCGAGCCGGTGGCCAATGCCGCCACGCTGGTCACCGATCTCGGCGAACAGTTCGCCATGGCTCCCGATCGCCGTGGTGGGTACGAGGTGACCTGGGATGCCCAGCCGGGAAGCTATGGCTTCCAGGTCCTCTTCGATGGCCAGCCTGTCGCTCAGGACAGCATCAGCCTGGATAGTCCCAGCCGGGTGGTCGTCGCCGTCGACGATGCCGGCGCGGTCACGCTGAAGGACACGCTCCGCGACACCCGGCTCGACGTCACCGCGACTGACGCCAGTGGCGCTCCGCGTCCAGGCTCCTGCTTCGCGATCATCGACCGCGACGGGGAGCTGCGAACCCAGGGCTGTGACGCCGATGATGGCCAGCTTGACGGCCTCCTGCGCCTCCGCGTGCCGAACGGTCTCGACGACGGCAACTACACCCTACGTGAGACGTTCACTCCCGAGGGCGGGACGCCCGCCGAGGACCAGCGAGTCGAGCTCGGCGCTGGGCGATTCGAGGCAAGTGCCTCCACCAGCACTGGTCAACCGTCGCCCGACGGGACCGAACCCAGCGCGGAGGAGACCCCGGATCAGTCGAACGCTAACGAACCGGTGGACCAGCCGGTGACCGAGCCCGGTGAGGCGCCGGGGCGACTGACGGTGATTGCGGTCGATGCCGCCGAGCAGCCGCTGCCGGGCGCGTGCTTCGCCGTTGTCGAGCTGGCATTCGAGGTGTGTGACGATGACGGTGACGGCGCGGTTGTTTTTGATGGTGTCCCGTCCGCGCCACTGACCCTGCGCGAGACCGCGCCCCCACCTGAGTTCGCATCCGTCGACGATCTCTCCATCAGCATCGAGCCGACCGGGACGAGGCTGCTCGTGCCGCATCAGCCGGCTGCCGGGGAGACACCGGTTGAAACAACCGACGAGCCACCGCCGGTGCAACCGGTGGAGACGCCACAGGACGCGGCCGGTGAGGGTGAAGTCGTGCTCGCGCTGCGAGATCGCGACGGTAATCCTGTACCAGGGGCCTGCTGGGCCCTGACCGAACGCGACGGCAATCAAACGATCGAGCGCTGTGACGACGAAGATGGAGCCGACGACGGCGTCATTCGTTTCGATACCGTCCCGGCCGGTCGCTACTGGCTGGAGGAAGTGACAACACCGGCCGGATATCAACCCGCGGAGAGCCAGACCATCGACGTCGCCGCAGACGCACCCGCCGACGTCACCGTCGAATACCAGCAAGCGCAGGGCCGGCCGGGACGGCTGATCATTCTCGTCGCCGACGAGGACGGCGATCCGGTACCGCAGACGTGCTTCGACGTGCTCGGACCGGTCGAGCTGAGCGACATCTGCGACCGTCAGGACGACGGGCAGCTCAACGTTCCGGATCTGCCTGCCGGTGAGTACACCGTCAGGCAGACGCAAACGGCCGAAGGTCTCACACCGGCCGCTGAGACGTCAGTCGTCGTGCCAGAAGACGACACGATCGAGCTTCCCCTCGTGAATGCGCGCGCCGAGACCGAAGAACCGGCGGAAGACGAAGAAAGCGAGCAAATCGCCCCGGTCGATGAAGGCGAGGTCACCGTCAACATCCGGTCGGAGGATGGCGCGCCTCTTCCAGGCGCCTGCGTAGCGCTGGACGACGGCACTTCTGACATCTCAGTCTGCGACGACGCGGCGGAGGACGAGAGCGACGCGGCCGGACAGATCGAGATCGGCGCGATCGCGCCAGGCGACTTCACCCTGACCGTGACGCCGCCCGACGGATTCGACGCGCCACCGCCTGCCACCATCCAGGTGACGACCGGTCCCAACGCGCCGATCGAGATCGTCCTCTCCCCGATCGAGACAGCTCCGGAGAACGGCAGCCTTTCCATCATTGCCGGGAACCTCGAGGATGGCGGTGATCGCCTACCGATGGCCTGCTACACCGTCGAGATCCCACCGGAAGGCCAGGTGTTCGGCCCCTTCTGCGACGAGGACGGCGACGGTGAGGTGACAGTGCAAGGGGTCACGCCCGGTCCGATCGCGGTCGTGGAATCCACTCCACCTGCGGATACTCAACCGGCGGATCCTCCTCGCCAGGAGGTCGAAATCCGTGCCGGGGAAGAAGCCGAGGTCATCTTCCGTCACGGCCCCCCGGCCCAGGAGACGGGCACGCTTGTCATCTTCATCGAGAACGAGAACGGCGAGCGAATCGGCGGGTCCTGCTTCACGCTCCAGGGCGAAACCGAGGCTCAGACACTGACCGACGTCTGCGACCAGGGCGACGATGGCCGCTTGAACTTCCCTGATCTCCCCTCCGGGGACTACACGATCGTCCAGACCCGCTCCGGCGAGAATCGGCAGCCTGCGCCCGAGCAGACCATCACCGTCGAGCCCGGGCAGACCGTGGAAGTCACCCTGCTCAACCCGCGAGAGCCAGCACCGGAGACGGCGACACCTGAGCCTGAGCAGACGCCAACCGCGACACCAGAGGTGGAAGCGACCACGGAGCCAGCCGCAACGCCCGAGCCGGTAGCAACCGCCGAGCAGCCGGTCGAAACCGGGATGCTCTCGGTGGTCAACCTGGCGCCAGACGGCAGCCCGCTCGGCGACGGCTGCTTTGCGCTCACCGATGCCGCCAACGTCCCGGTTGGCGAGATGTGCGACAACGACGCCAGCGATTTCGATAGCGCGCCGGGAGTCGTCGCCTTCGGTGGGATCCCCGCGGGCCAGTACACGCTGACCCAAACCGCGGCCAGGGAGGGGTTCAACCCGGCGGCCCCGGTGGCAGTCGAGCATGGCGCCGCTGCCACCGTCCTCGAGATGGTGAACCAGCCTGCGACCGAGGAGACGGGCGTGGTCGAGCTGGCCACGTTCGACGATAGCGGCAGTCCGATCCCAGACCAGTGCTACACCCTCGTCGGTGTCGGCGAGAGCTTTGGCCCCTTCTGCGATGACGGCGAAGGCGACACCTCTGCCGATCCGGGCGTGCTCGCGGTCGAGGGGCTACCGGTCGGAACGTATGAGGCCGTGCTCGAGACCGCGGTGGAAGATCCGGACGTCGAGCAAGCTCAACAAGCGAAGCCGCGGCGGTCCGTCTCCATCCGCCGCGGCGGGCAGCCGACCCGCACCATCTTCAACGTGCGCGCCCAGCAGCGGGAGCGTGGCGATCTCCTCATTCGGGTTCGGGATCAGGATGGAGACTATCTGGCGGGCGCCTGCTTCGGATTGATCCCCGATGGCGAAACCGCGCCATCCGCCGAGGTGTGCGACAACCGCGGTGGGGACGAGAACAGTGCCGACGGCCGCATCCTGCTCACCGGCATCCGATCAGGCCGTTACACGCTGAACCAGACTACCGCCCCCGCCGGTTACACCACCGCCGCGGATCAGTCGGTCCGTATCGCGGCGGGCTCCGTGCGCGAGGTGGCGGTCACCAACCAGGCCGAACCGGAGCGCACCGCAAACCTCGACGTCGCGACAACTGACGACGAGGGGAACGCGCTGCCCGCGGCCTGCTACGCGATCCTGCGAGGGAATTCATCGCTCGAACACTGTGACGACGATGACGATGGGATCACCCGATTCGTCGATATCCCGCCCGGCAGCTACGTCGTGCGCCAGACCCAGGCGCCAGCGGGTGGCTACACCATTGCAGGCTCCACGGCGACGCGCATTGACCCCGGTCAAACCGCGACGGTGACCGTCGTCAACGAGGCGGGCCCGGGCAGCCTGCTGTTGCGCAAGACCGATGACGCGGGCCAACTCCTGGCTGGAGCCTGCTTCGCCCTCCGCAGTGGTGACCGCGCTGTCTACTCGATCTGCGACAACGACGCCAGCGACGCCAACACCAGCGTCGGCGTCATCCTGCTCGGCACCGTGGCGCCGGGAACATACACCCTGCGCGAGACCCAACCGCCGACTGGATATCTCGCCGCCGCCGATCGAGAGGTAACGGTCTCCGCGAACCAGCGGAGTCAGATCAGCGTCGTCGATCCCCTCGCGCCACAACCGCAACGCAGCGGCGATCTGCGTGTCTTCAAGCTCGATACCGGCGGCCGCGCCCTGGCCGGCTCCTGCTTTGCCGTTGTCGACGGAAGCCAGGTGCTGGTGGCGCGTTGCGACGCCGACGATGGCGCCGACAACGGTGTGGTGCTGATGGAGGGCATCGCGCCAGGAGAGTACACCCTGCGTGAGACACGCCGGCCCTCGGCTGACTATCAGACCGCGGCCGATATTCTGGTGGAGGTCGTCGCGGACCAGACCGTCGATGTCGAGGTTGTGAACCGGCTTCGCCCCGGCCGCATCCTGATACAGAAGATCGACCCGAACGGCTTGCCGCTGGCGGGTGCCTGTTTCGATCTCGTCGAGGACGCCGCGGGCGCCTCCTGCACCGACGAGAATGGCGAGCTGCTCTTCGCCGATCTCACGCCGGGTGTCTACCGCGTGGTGGAGACTGAGGCGCCCGCGGGATACCTGGTGGCGCCGGCCATCGATCCGGTCACGGTCAGACCCGGCAGCACCGCGACACTCGAGGTCGTCGACCAGCCAGCGCCACCACCGCCTGACAGCGGCTCGATCCAGGTCAGGAAATTCGTCTGCCCCGTTGCGGCGGGTGGTGGCGGCATCGTCTTCGTCGACTCCTCCGATCCTGACGGAGGCGGGCTGGCCCGGACCGCCGGCTGTGACATCGGCGACGCGGACTTTGTCCTCGATGGACCGTCCGGGCCGATCGAGTTCCGAACGGGATCCGGAGGCCGCTACCAGACGACTCTCGCCACCGGGGACTACGTGCTGACCGAGGTTTCGACCGGTGGGTCGGAGCCGCTCACGGTGCGAGTCAACACGCTGACGACCGTGGTGGTGATCAACTATGTCGAACCGCAAGGCCCGCAGCCAGCGGCTATCGACGTCGTGAAATACACCTGCGCGCCGGGATTCCAGGGTCGGGTCTGGCTCGACTTCGCCGAGGCGTGTCTTGACGACGCGAATCTCACGAACAATGTCGGCTTCCGGCTCTCCGGGGCGGTCTCAGCTCGACGCGTCACCGGTGACACCGGCAGCGGCGGCGCCACCCGCTTCGATGCCCTCCCCGCGGGCGACTACCGGCTGCGCGAAGAGACCCCCCTCGGCACGGTCGCGGTCTATGCCTTCTGTGGCCTCGATCCCGCCTCTCCTGACGGGCGCGGAGTCGGAGACGCGGTCAATCTCCGTCTCGCCGCCGGCCAGACCGTCACCTGTCACTGGTTCAACGTGCCGGAGGACCTCGCCGGGGATACCGGGGCGATCACGGTCTACAAGTACGCCTGCCCGGTCACAGTTGCACCGGCGGGATTCGATTGGTATGGCCGCTGCGATCCGCAGGGACAGGGGGTCCAGTTCAGCCTGTCGGTCTGGGACGGCTCGCGATTCCTGCCGGTCGTCACCGCGGCGACGGACGGTGACGGAATTCTCCGCTTTACCCGGCTGCAACCCGGCACCTACGACCTGCAGGAGGTCGACGCCACCTGGTGCCACGCGGAATCGGACAGTGTCAACGCGCAGGGTCAGGTCGTCGTTGCCGCGGGCGAGCGAGCCAGTGTCTGGATCTTCAACTGCGTCGGCGCGAAGAATCCGCCCAATACCGGCGCCGGTCCCGGGGCCATGGCTGGCAGCCCACGGACCGGCGCCGCGCCCGGGCTGGGATCTGCGCCAGGCGCCGGTCTCGGCCTGAGCCTGTTGTGGCCGCTGGCCGGGCTCGTGATCCTGCGCCGCTGGAGCCGGGCCATGTAAAGGCGGCGCCAGCCGCGAAGGCCGCCGGCTGCTAGCCGGCGGCTCCCGGTGCCCGATAGGTAATCTGCGAAGCCTTGTCCAGAGCGGCGAGGGTCTCCTCCACCGTTAGCAAGGGAATCGTCTCGTAGGCGCTGAGGGCTCCCCCCGAGTTGATGGCCAGCGCCATGGCGGCGATGGAGACGGTATCCGGCGCCTCGTACAGCGCGTAGGCGTCGTACTCTCCCAAGGCATACCAGAACCCGTGCAGTTTTCCACCGACCGCTTCGACGTATTGGGTGGCGGCCGAGCGGCGGTCCTCCGGGTTGCCGATGAGCTTGGCCCACGTGGCCGGCGTGTAGCTGAACCGGGTCAGGTAGAACGGCATCGGTCTTCCTCCTCCAGCTTTGACAGTGGCGCCGCATCGACAAGCGGCCCATCGTTGCGAGGCTTCCGGCGCAGCATGCCGGTCGCCTCTAACACATCATACAAGGAATGATCAGACGGTCAGAACAATGACGGCGGGATGTACAGTTCATATCGCATGCGCTTTCACGGGACCAGGGCGATGCACTCCACTTCGACCAACGAGCCCAACGGCAGCTTCGCCACCTGGACCGTGGAGCGCGGAGGCGGGTTGGTCCCAAGGAAGCGACCGTAGACGGCGTTGAAGGCCGCGAAGTCGTTCAAGTCCGCCAGGAAGCATGTCGTCTTGACGACCCGGTCGAAACCGGAGCCAGCCGCCGCAAGCACCGCGGCGAGGTTCTGCATCACCCGCTCGGTCTGGAGGGTCACATCGCCGGCGACGAGCGTCATGGTCTCCGGATCGAGTGGAAGCTGACCCGCGGTAAAGACGAGTCCGTTGGCCACGATGCCCTGCGAGTACGGCCCGATGGCCGCCGGAGCCCCGTCTGTCGCTACGATTGTCCGTTCTCCCCGCTCGGTCACTGCCTCCCCCTCCAGATCACCCCGACACCGTCCGTTCTCCCCATCACCCTAACACCTATCACCCTAATACCCCATAACCCTATAATGCGTACTGAGGATGTCGCGTGATCTTCGTCCACCCGCCGGAGTTCCGATGAACGTCACTGCCTGGCTTGGCAGCAGCGCTGCCGGAGTCCGGAGCATTGGGCTGACTCCACCCGCGCGCTCGCAAGAGGTGGCGCGCCTGTTGACCCGGGTACTGCTCGTGGTTGCCCTCTTTCTCGCGGCGGGAGCCGCGGGATTGGCACTCTACGCCTCGTCCCACCAGGGTCGCATCTATCAAGGGGTGCGGGTCGCCGGTCTGGATCTCGGCGGTCTCTCCCCGGCTGACGCCCGCACCCGCCTCGAAGAGCACTTCACGGAGTATGCCGGCAGGCCGCTCACCCTCACCGCGGGGGACCAGTCCTTCGAGATCACTCCGGCCGAAGCCGGTGCTCGCCTCGATAGCGAGACGACGATCGACGCCGCGATGCATTGGGGCCGCCAGGGATCCCTCTGGGATCAATCGCGTGCCTGGGCGCGGGCCCTCGTGCGTGGGGTAGCGATAGCGCCCGTGGTCCATCTCGATCCGGATGCCGCGCACGGCAGCATCGCGGCTATTGCCCCGAACGTCGTCAAACCCGCGATCGATGCCAGGCTGGCCTTTGGCGCGAGTGGACGCCCCGAGATCGTCCCGGACGTGACCGGCATCGGCCTCGATTACGTCGCCACCGAGTCAGTGCTTGCCGAGCGGATCGCCACCTTTGCCCGCGATCCCGTGCCAATGGTGACCCGCGATGACCCGGCGGACGTGACCGCAGCGTCGCTGGCGCCGAACCTACCGGAAGCCGGCGCCGCGGTCGATGCACCGCTCATCCTCTCGTTCGACGACGCCGTCTGGCACGTTCCGCCCGACAATCTGCGGCTGTTGCTGGGTGTCGATCCGGCGACGTCGAATCTGCGCGTCGACCACAGGCCGCTGCATTCGCTCGTCGCCGGGCTCGCCGCGGAGATCGACCGTGACGCGGTCGATGCGGGGATCACTGTCGACGAAAACGGCCGGCTGGCGGTGGTACCGGCCATCCCGGCGGCGCGAGTGGACGTCGACGCGTCGGTGGCGACGATCGCGGAGGGACTTCTCGCCGGCCAAGACCAGATCGCGTTGGTGGTCGACGAGACGCCTGCCGAGATCTCGGACGCCATGGCGGCGGCCGCTGTCGCGCACGGCGAAGAGCTCCTGGATCCCGGCATCGCGCTCACCTGGGACGGCGGTCAAGGCACGCTCGAACGGGGAGATCTGCTGCGCGCGCTGACCATTCGCTCCCGGCCCGGCGCGGATGAGCCGTTCGTCTTCGGTCTCGATCCAGATCTTGTGCGAGAGAGTCTGGAGCGGTACGCGCTGGACTTCGATATTCCGGTCCAGGATGCGCGATGGCGCATCATCGACGGCAAGATCCAGCTCGCGGTCCCGGAGAGCAAGGGGCGTGAGCTCGATCTCGATCGCGGCGTCGCCAGCGTTGTGGACGCGTTCCTCGGTCAGGAGACCGAAGTCAAGCTCGACGTGCGTACGCTGATGCCCCGCTGGACCGGCAAGGACGGCAGCGCTATCACCCTTGGCGACGACATCCTGGGCGAGGGTGCAACCTGGTACGGCGATTCGAGTGATGCCCGCCGGCAGAACATCGAGCTGGCCTCATCGTCTCTGAGCGGTTGGCTGGTTCCACCCGGTGGCGCCTTTTCCTATGCCGACAGCGTCGGGCTGATCACCGAGGAGAAGGGGTACATCACCGGACTCGGCATCGTCGACGACGGTCGCGGGGGGTTCACCACCGCTCCCGTCGTCGGCGGCGGCATCTGTCAGGTTTCCACCACGCTCTACCAGGCCGCCTTCTGGGCCGGCCTCCCATTCCTCGAGCGGCATCAGCATCCCTACTACCTGCGCACCTACGGCGAGGCAGCGACTGGTCTGCCCGGGCTCGACGCCATGGTGAACATCGAACCCGACTGGCGCCTCGATCTGAAGTTCAAGAACACGACCGGTCGCTGGATCGCGGTGGTGCTCATTCCGGACGGGGCGATGGTCTACGCTCGCATCGTCGGGACAGACCCCGGTTGGGAAGTCGTCGTCCCGGAGCCAACCATCGAAAACGAAGTCAAGGCGCCTGATCAGATGATTTACACCGAGTCGCCCGAGCTGCCTGTCGGCCAGGAGCGAGTGGTCGAGTCGGCACAGGACGGCTTCGACGTCCGCATCGACCGCACCGTACTCGACGACGGCAAGGTCATCCTCCAGGATGCGGTATTTAGCTCGTTTGCGCCCTCCCGCAATACCACCTTGCGCGGAACCGGAACCGGCTAGCGCGCGTTCTCCCCGCACTGCACTGGTGTCAGGCGTGTCGATCCGCCGCCCGTGCTGACGACCCATGTGCCGGCGCACCTGATCTCGGAAAGGACCATCATGGCTATCGCTGCCCCCCCTGAACTTGCCGACCGCACCCGTCGCGGTCCGGACCGCCGTATCCTCGCGGCTGGCGTGCTCGTTGCCGCGGCCGCCGGCGCCTGGGTCGGGCAGCGCCTGCAAGAACCAGGGCGCGTCCGGTCTACGGAATCACCGCCGCTCATCGACTGGCGCACCGCGCGGGACATCGCGGTGACGATGAGCCGGGATGAGGTCCTCTCCGTGGCCGAGCGGCGGAAGCTCGACGCGGAGTACCGCGCGCTCGTCGCGCGCTGCGTGCCAATCGTGAGCGAGTACACCGGGGATCTCCTCCCGGACGCACCGGAGCGCACGTTCGCGTTCGATCGCGTGGACTGGGTCAACGCCAACATCGATGGTTTCGAGCGCATGTTCGCGCCCCTGGAAGGACTCAACCTTCTGGGGGACGCGGCGAACCGGTCGATCGCGGGGCAGATGTTCGGCACGCTCAACCAGAAAGTGCTCAGCGCCGAGGTCGGGCTCCTCCTCGGCTACCTCGCGCGCAAGGTGCTCGGACAGTACGACCTGACTCTCCTCGGTCGCGAGCCGCTGGGACCGGGCCGCCTCTACTACGTTGAGCCAAATATCAAGGCGGCGGAGCACACCCTCGGGCTGCCGCGTGACGAGTTCCGCATGTGGCTGGCGCTGCACGAGACAACGCACGCCTTCGAGTTCGAGGCGCATCCCTGGCTGCGCGACCACTTCAACGACATGCTGGAGCGCTACTTCGGGTTCCTGCGCGAGGATGCGGTGAATCTGCGCTCCCAGGGGCTGAGTGGTCTGCGTCTGTACGTCGATCGGATCCGATCCGGGAGCGGTGAATCGGGGAGCTGGCTGGAATCGTTGATGAACGCCGAGCAGCGTGCGCTCTTCACGCGGATGCAAGCGACGATGTGTATCGTGGAGGGGTACTCCAACCACGTCATGAACGCGGTCGGCCGCGAGTTGCTGCCCAACTACACGATGATCTCGCGGCGCTTCGCGCAGCGACTGCAGCAGCGCTCCCAGGCGGATCGGCTACTGGCCAAGCTGACCGGTCTCGACGTCAAGATGGAGCAGTACCGCCTCGGCGAGCAATTCATCGACCGCGTTGCCGATGAGCGCGGCCACAGCTTCGCCCGCCGCGTCTGGGATGGTGCGGACTACCTGCCGACGATGGCCGAGATTCGCCAGCCCGAGCTCTGGCTGGCGCGCATCGACTTCATGGACGGCCGCGTTCCGGCGCCGCCGTCCTCGGTCACCGCCGGCTAGTGGTTGACATTAGGGCATGAGACCCCTACTCTGACACCCTGCCCTCGCGAGAGGGCGTATGTCTCGATTCAGGAGACAGGCGATGGAGCGGATCTTGACCAACACCGGGCTCTCCGGCCGCAACAGCGGCCGGCCCGTGGTGTGCCCACGCGTGTGGGACATCGCACCCGGCGCTAATGGTCGGAGTCTGCCTGTCGGCGGGGATACGTGATCGAACGGCATCACGCAGCACTTCCCACCGCGGGCAGAGGATAGACCTCTCGCCCGCGGTTCTTTTTTGCCCGCGTTGTGTCGAGAGGTTGGTTCGAGCGCTGCAAGTGCACGAACAGCAGGGAGCAGCGAGAAGGGACAGGGATCATGGTCTTGACGCTGGAGCGGCCAACAGAAGTAACCCAACCCGAACCACGGATCGCCAGGAGTCGCATCACCGAGCCGGCGGCCATGGTCGACCATGTCAGCAAAGTCTTCATCCAGCGCCCGCTGTTCCGGCGCGGAAAGACCAAGGAAGTCCACGCGGTCGATGACGTCTCCTTTACGGTCGCCCGCAACGAGATCTTCGGCATCCTCGGCGCCAACGGCTCCGGGAAGTCGACGCTCATCCGTATGCTCTCGACGCTGCTGATCCCGGACTCCGGTCGGGTCGAGGTGTTCGGGTACGACGTGCGGCGCGATGAAGCGGAAGTCAAGCGCCTGATCAACCGCGTCTCGGTCGAAGCGTCGTTCTTCAAGAAGCTGTCGCCGGGCGAGAACCTCGCCTACGCGCTGCGCCTCTACGGGCGGAGCGGACCGGGGGTGCGCGACGAGACCTACGCCGTCCTGGAGCGGCTGGGGGTCGCGCGCGACAAGGTGACCGAGCCGCTGGAGCAGTTGTCGCGCGGGATGCAGCAGAAGGTGGCCATCGCTCGCGCCCTGCTGACCTCACCAGTGCTGCTGCTGCTCGACGAGCCGACCACCGGACTCGACCCGCGCTCGAAGCTCGACGTGCAGAGGTTCGTACGCGAGCTGCGCGAGGGGCACGACGCGACGATCCTGCTCTGTACGCATGACATGGCCGAGGCGGCTGCCCTCTGCGATCGCGTCGCCATTCTGGACAAAGGACGCCTGGTCGCGCTCGACAGCGTAGTCGGGTTGCAACAGCGGTTCGGAGGAGAGATCAGCGCGACTGAGCCGACGCTGGAGGACGTCTTCATCCACCTGACCGGACGGTCGCTCGAGGACGATGACGAAGGAGGCAACGAATGAACCAGTCGCTGCGTCCGGCGGCGAACCCGCTGCCGGGCGCCGGGCCCTGGTGGGAGGCGCGCGCTTCGCTGGCGTTCGTCGAACGGAATCTGTATCTGGTCCGCCGCTACTGGCACCTGGAACTGGCGTTCCTGATCTTCAACGTGGCATCGGCGATGAGCGTGCTCTACATCGGCGAGGCGCAGATGCAGGCCAGCGGCGGTGGCTCGCAGGAAGGTCAGCTCGATCTGGTGCTCTATCTCGGGCATCGGCACGGTCGTCTGGGCATATCTGCGGGCCGTCTTTTCCAACGTCGGCGAGATGGTCGCCTGGGAGCGCTGGGAGGGGACGATCGAGTACACGATGATGGCGCCGATCTCACGGTTGGCGCACATGCTCGGGGTCTCGCTCTTCAGCATCATCTACGGGCTCGCCCGCTCCGCCTTGCTGCTGGGAGTGCTGACGCTCTTCTTCAGCGTCGATCTGAGCAACGCGAACCTGGGAGGAGCCGCGCTCATCCTGCTCGTGGGGAGCGTCAGCTTCCTCGGATTCGGCATCATGGCCGCGGTGCTGCCGCTCCTGTTCCCGGAGCGAGGCGAAGAGATGACGTTCGTGATCTCTTCGATCCTGCTCCTGGTCTCGGGGGTCTACTATCCGATCTCGGTTCTGCCGGATTGGATGGAGCCGCTGGCCACGATTTCGCCGGCGACCTATGTCCTGGAGGGCATGCGGGCTGCGTTGTTGTTAGGAACGCCGACATCGGCCCTCGGCCCGGCGATTCTGCCAATCCTCATATTGGGTGTGCTCACGCTCCCGATTGGGGTTGCCATCTTCGGCTGGGGCGAGCGCTACGCCAAGCGGACCGGCCGCCTGAAGCGGAGTGGATAGCAGCGCAAGCTATTGCTCTCGGGTGGGGGCAGGAGTAGAGTTAGGCTGATTCGAGCGCGGTGGCGACGGTGCCGAGCAGGCGATCGATTTCAAACGGCTTTGGCACGAAGCGTACGCCTGGCAGATCGACGTCCGCATAGACCGCGCTCATCAGCACGACCGGCATGACATAGCCGCGCCGGCGCAGCTTGCGCACCAGCGAAGCGCCATCAAGGCGGGGCATGACCACGTCGGAAACGATCAGGTCGATCTCGTCGTCGTTGATCGTGTCGAGCGCCTCTAGTCCGTCTTTGGCGTGCCGCACCAGGTAGCCCTCGTCTTCGAGAAGCGTGGCAATGACCTCACGTATGGCCGGCTCGTCGTCGACAACCAGCACCGTCGCAGATGGGTGCGTTTCGAGGCCCTCTTGCGGGTAGCTGTGCATCGGCTCGTCTCTCCAACCGGAATCGGGGGTTCGGCACGGATCCCGATCCGGCGCGGCACTTGCAACGAGCTATACACATTCCGTGCCTAGCGGTTTCGGATGCGTTCCCCGCACGCACGTTTGGGCGTTTCACCATGCCCAGTCGTCTGCATCGCAGCCCGCGTGTAAGGAGAACAGAGGATGGACGAGGCACGAGAAGCGGCAGATCCTCTCGTCAGTCCCAGGCAGATCGCTCTGACCTATGACCGCGTCATCTCGGCGCATTGGCGCGGCGAGACTGACACGGCGAGCGCACTGGACGCGTGGTTCGAAGCGCATTGGTCGGACGAGGCGCCTCCCGAGCCGGAAGCGCCTCCCGAGGGCACCAGTGTCCTCGGCGATTCGGGTGCAGGCATTCGCTGGTACGTGTGCGATGACGTGGTTCTCGGCTACGTCTCCAGACGCCGCGATGGTTGCTATCGCGTCCTGATGCGGGAGGCCGTACCGTCGCTCAAAGCCTCCTGGGACCTTCTGGAGCTCGAGGCGGCGCGGCAGCCGGACACAGACCATCTCTTGCATCAGACAGGCGCACGTGAGCTGCCGGCGTCGCCGGATCACCGCGCGCTAACCGCACCAGATGCCGCGGAGCGACAGGTTAGAGAGAGCAAGGGACGCTCGGCCCCGGAGTCGGCGACTGCGGAGAGACTCGTGACGGTCCACGTCCTCGAGACATCCGCGGCCGAGAAATCCCCCGGCGTCGCGGCCGGGTCGTAAGCGGCGGCGGTCTCGCCGTCCGCCGCTGCCTGCCGAACGCCGGCTGTTGTCTTTACAGTCCCGGTTCAGTTCCCTTGGCGATCGGCACGCCGACCATGCTGCCCCACTCCGTCCAGGAGCCGTCGTAGTTGCGCACGTCGGGGTAGCCCAGCAGCTCACGCAGCACGAACCAGGTGTGGCTCGAGCGCTCTCCTATCCGGCAGTAGGCAATCACATTCTTGTCCGGAGTAATGCCCTTGCCGCCGTAGATCTCTTTGAGCTGCTCCGGGCTCTTGAAGGTGCCGTCCTCGTTGGCCGCGGTCGCCCAGGGGATGCTCTTGGCGCCCAGCACGTGGCCGCCTCGCTGCGCGCCCTCCTGCGCGTAACCCGCCATGTGCAGCACCTCGCCCGTGTACTCGGGCACGGAGCGGACGTCGACCAGCGCTGGCGCGCCGGAGTTGACCTGCTTCAGCACATCGTCGCGGTAGGCACGGATGCGCTCGTCCGGCTCCTGCGCCGTATACGTCGTTTCCGGGTAGGAGGGAACATCGCGCGACATGGGCCGACCCTCGGCCTCCCACTTGGCACGACCGCCGTTCATCACCCGCGCGTCGCGATGCCCGAAATACTTGAATAGCCAGTAGGCGTAGGTGGCGTACCAGTTGTTGCGGTCGCCGTAGAACACGACGGTCGTGTCGTTGCCGATGCCGTTCTTGCCCAACAGCGCTTCGAAACCTGCCTTGTCGAGAAAATCGCGTTTCACCTGATCCTGCAGGTCGGTGTGCCAGTCGAGGTTGATCGCGCCGGGGATATGCCCCATGTCGTAGAGGAGGACGTCCTCATCCGACTCGACGATGCGCACGTTCGGGTCGTCCAGATGCTCGGCGACCCAGTCGGTCGAGACGAGCACCTCCGGGTGGGCGTATCCACTTTCGGCGAAGCGAGAATCGGTCGTGACCATAACTGCCTCCTGTCGACGATGATGCATCTTGACAACCGCCGCTCATTGGGCGAACACGGCGCATGCAAGCGGCGAGGATATTCTAAGGTTCTACATCAACAACCACAAGAACGGCTCGGGTCGTCAGCCTCGCGATCCCGCGACCCAGTTGGCGATGTTCTGCCAGAGCGTCTGGTACCCGTCCCACTCGACGAACGCGGGCGGCGCCCAATGCGGTCCGCAATCGGAGGCAAAGGCCACCGATCTTCCTTGCCCGAAATCCCACCCGGCGAGTAGCGGATCATCACCCGCCATCGCCACCGTTACCGCCTCCGGTCGCGCCGTCAGCCGGTTGTAGCCCAGGATCTCCGGCCAGATCGGGGGCAGTCCGGCAGCCAGGGGATGATCGGGCGCACAGACCGTCGGTGCGACCCCTTCCGGCCGTTCGACCCGATCGTCGACGGGGGAGAGCATCACCGGCAGCGACTCTTCGACCGCCGATCCGGCATAGCGGCCCTTCCCTTCGATACCCTGAAAGGTCAGGTAGCCACCGACCATGATCAGCCCACCGCCGGCGGCGACCCAGTCCCGCAGCAGCGTGAGCCGGTTCGGTGCGGAGCGTGAACGCTCAAAGGTATCCGGTGAAAGGAGCAGCGAGTTCGACCCGATATCGCTGAGGATCACCAGGCCGTACCCGTCCAACTCCGCCAGCGACGTCGGAAACGCCTCAGGGGCAAGATGATTGGGAAGATGTTCGACCTCCCAGTCTCCGGCCTCCAACGCCGCTTGCAACCACTTGTGCCCTGTGCCGTAGGCTGTGGTCGTGAAGGTGTCGAACCCCTTCTGGTGGATCGTGTGCATGATCCACGATTCCCCGGCGATCAATGCCCGGCGTGGCCCCGCTGCCATTCGTCCTCCACACGTCTTGCGGCTCACCTGATAATCAGGTAGCCGGTTCACGAACCAAGCCGGAGCAGCCTCAGGTTCGGCATCGGATAGTCTTTGACATTATTCGTGACGAGGGTCGAGTCCGTAACAACGGCCGTCGCCGCCATCAGGGCATCCGGAATCTGGAGCGCTCGGCCCTGGCGAGCCAGGTCGAAACGGAAGATGCCCGCCAGCACCGCCGCCTCCCGCGAGATGTCCCAATACTCGAAATCCGCGATCCATCGCTCCCATCGCCCGCGTTGGGGAACTGGTACGCCAGCCAGGAACTCAGCCACCGATATGGCACAGACACCGAGGATTCCGCCAGAGGCGACCACCGCGTTCAGCGAGGTCAACACGTCTCCGAAGTTCTTCGACAGGTCAATGAGGACGGTGGTGTCGAGCAGCAGCCGATCCACGGCGCTCAGCTATTAGGCGTTGTCGAAACGCCCACGGAATCTCCTCGCCGTAGCGCCCGAACCCACTCAGCAGCAGCTTCCGGTGTTTCCCAACCCGGGATATCGACGTCGGCCAATGAGCCAGCCATCTCGGAGAGGCTCGTCTGTAGTCTTTGGCGCCGGAGTTTTTCCTCCACCGCCTCCTGAACAAATCGGCTTCGTCTGCGCGGCCCAACTTGGGCGTCGATTTCTTCAACTAATTCAGTTGGCATCACGATGTGCGCCCGCCGCTGTCTGGCATCAACAACCATCGGTGCTCTCTTCGTTTCCAACACTAGGCCTGAACGAATCAATCTCCTGAAACAGTTGGTTAGCAGTCACCATGTGTGCCCTTCGTCGTCAGGAAGATCCGTCTGGCACTTCCGCCTCCCGTCCGAGGAGCATAGCACACGGCTGTGTGACACAGCGTAATGGAACCCTGTTGGTTCCGCTACGCGACCTCCTGAATCTTGCCCGTCTTAACGTCGTAGATGAACCCGGTTACCGCCGTGTCTTTCGCGATCAGCGGCGAGGAGCGGATCAGCTCGACGTCGTCGCGCACGCTCTGCTCCAGGTCGTTGAAAGGCAGGAAGTCGATGTCGGAGGCGTCCGCACCCAACTGCTCCTGGCAGATGCCATAGAGGGTGGGATTGTCGAAGGTCAGCATGCCGCAATCGGTATGATGCACGACCAGCACTTCCTGAGTCCCCAGCAGGCGCTGGGAGATGACCAGTGAGCGCAGCGCATCGGCCGCGCGGCCACCCGCGTTGCGAATGACGTGGGCATCGCCTTCTTCCAAGCCAAGCGCTTTGGCCGGGTCGAGTCGGGCATCCATACAGGCGACGACCGCAACCTTTCGCCCGGGCGGCATCGGCAGGTCACCCTTGGTGAATTCCGCGGCGTAGGCGTCGTTTGCAGCACGGACCTCGTCGAGCAGCGCCATGCAAGTCTCCCTCTCGTTAGCTGATTCCCTATCCGCTATAAATTGATCCAGAACTGAAGAATAGCGCCCGATGGAAATCGATTCAACCCGTGACTGGATGACGGGCTGTTAGATCCACTAGCTGTTGAATACTCGAGCGAAGGCGACGATCGTCCACACGATCGTCCTTACGCGCCGACTACTTCTCGGTGTCGCTACCCCTCGCCTTACCGACTTCCCGACTCTCCGACTTTCCGACTCACCGACTTGCGTCCAGGTAGCGCAAAGCGACATTGGTCATCGACTCCATGCCGATCGCCAATGCGGCCTCGTCCAGGTCAAACCGCGGGTGGTGGTGACCCCAGACAAGCCCGCGCTCCGGGTTCTGGCTACCAACGAACCAGAACGCCCCCGGCACCGCTTCCAGGAAGTACGAGAAATCCTCGGCGCCCATCATCAGCGGCGCCTCGCGCACGCCTTCCTCGCCGACCACCCTGGCCGCCTCCTCGCGCACCAGCTCCGTCATTTCCGGGTGGTTGACCGTCGCTGGGTAGCCCCGCGTGTAGGTGTAGTCGACGGCGCCGCCCATGGCCGTGGCGATGCCTCGAGCCAGCGTCCCGATCCGTTCCTCGAGCAGATCCCGATTCTTGGCGTTGAAGGTACGCACGGTTCCGCCCAGCTCCGCGGTATCGGGGATGACGTTGAACGCGAGCCCGGCTTGAAACGTGCCGACGGTGACGACCGCCTCTTCGGTCGGGTCGATCGCGCGCGCGACCAACGTCTGCAGCGCGGTCACGATCTGCGCTCCGATCACGATCGGGTCAATCGAATCCTGGGGCTTCGCTCCATGCCCGCCCTTGCCCCGGATGATCATGTGGAAGCGATCGGCCGCGGCCATCGCCGGACCCGACCGCAGCTCGATCACGCCGACCGGATTGTCCTGGTCGATATGCAAGCCGAACGCGGCGTCGACCTTGGGGTCCTCCAGAACGCCGGCGTCGATCATCGGCTTGGCGCCCCCCGGTGGCGACTCCTCCGCCGGCTGAAACAGCACCTTCACCGTGCCAGCGAACTCGTCGCGGCGGTCCATCAGCAGCCGTGCCACACCAAGCAGCATCGCCGTGTGCGCGTCGTGGCCGCAGGCGTGCATCACACCCGGCGTTTGCGACCGGTACTCGACGTCGTTTTCTTCGAGAATCGGCAGGGCATCCATGTCGGCACGCAGGAGAACGGTTTTCCCCTCGCCCGGCCTCCGTCCCCGGATAAGACCGGTCACGCCGGTCTGCGCGATGCCGGTGCGCACATCTTCGACACCCAGCGCGCGCAACCGGTCGGCCACGATGCTGGCCGTACGGACTTCCTGAAACGCGAGCTCCGGGTGCTCGTGAAAATCGCGCCGGTCCGCCACCACACCGGGCATGATCTCGTCGATTTCGTCGCGCAACGCCGTCGCCTGAACCACCTGATCGTCCTCCCTGGAGCCGAATGCTGATTGACTATCCACGATAGCAGAGCCTCACGTTCCAGTACCGGGGAGCCGGCAAGGACGTCCCCACGCGCCAGGATCGCGCCGCGTGTTAGCCTGCCGGGGAAGGGGGTGAAGGGAGCGACCTGTGACTGATAGCGAGAATGCCGAAGGAGGATCTCCGCCCGGGGTAACGGAAGCGGAGGCGACACGTCTGGCCTGGCAGGCGGTTGAGCTCGCCGGTGGCGCGCGGATGATCTACCGTAATCCGCGCCAGCCGTTCAGCCCGAACGCGCGCAAGGTCTTCGACCTCGAGGGGCACCCGATCGAGGTCCGCTGGGGCGAGATCAGCTCCCCGGCGATCGTCACTGCCGTTGGCTACGTCTTCGAGATCCACGACCAGGGAATCGAGCTGCTCATTCGCCCTCCCCGACCCCGGCCACCGCGGTAGCTCGCTTTAGATCGGCAGCGGCGCACCGCTCACCGCGACTCCAGCAGCGCCTCGATGTCGTCAAGATGATTACGGCGGTGATCGGCCCGCTCGAGCTTCACCTGGTTCAGGCGGCGGATCTCCCCCACCAGCGTCGCCGGTGTCGCGGCCGCGGCCCGGTCGGCTGCTTCCGCCGCCTCCACAACCTCGGCGACGATCTCCCGGGGAGGAATTCTGCGCGTCAGGTGCGGCAGGGCCGCATTGATCGTCTCGTAATCGTACGGTGAGGCAAAGACCCCTTCGGCCGCGAATCGCTCCAGGAGAACCGCCGCCCGCCGATCGTAGAACGCCAGATGAGCCAGTGCGTCGGCGATCGTCCAACCGTCCGGCAATTCGCGCCTCAGATCATCGTCACTCAGCCGCGCGACGAGCCGTCGTAGGCGCTCGAGCTGTTCCCGGTTCTGGGCGACATGATCTGAACTGGTGTCCAAGGCAGAATCCTCTCCCGGCGCCGTATGCCCCGTGTGCCGCTGCGACATTGTCAAGGGCGGTTGCTCTCCCCAGGAACTGGCTCCTCCGTGGCGGCCGTTCGAGACAGCACATCGGCGCTCCACCCCGGTGCGCCATTCGTGGTCTCCGGCGCTACTGCGGGACCCCCGTCACTGCTTGTTTCCGGAACTAATGGAGAGAATGCCGGCGGCGAGACCGAGCCACGCATCCACCGCCAGCCGGGCAACGCGGATAGCCCGGCCAGCTTTGCCTCCCGCCGCGCCTCGGTGTAATGGGACAGCATGACCTGGATGACGGCCGCAATCGGGATTGCCAGCAATGCCCCGGCGATCCCGGCAAACTCCGTCCCGACGAGAATCGCGATGAAAACGGTCAGCGGCGTCAAGCCGACGGCGCCGCGCATGACGCGAGGCACCAGAACTGCGTTCTCCGTGAGCTGCAGCAGGACGACAAATCCGATGACGAGGACCGCCTTTTCCCATCCCTGGGTCAGGGCGATGATAACCGCGGGGATCCCTCCTAACCACGGCCCCAGGATCGGAATGATTTCAGTAATCCCAGCCCACAGACCGAGGAGCGGCCAGAACTGAATGCCCATCACCGCGTAGCCGATGGTGGCGGTGACGCCGATGACCAGGCAGAGGGTCAACTGACCTCGAAGCCAGTCTCCGACCTTTTGTTCGACCTCGTCCCATATACGACTGACGCGGATGCGCGTCTCTGGAGCGGAGTCGAGCAGCATGATGCGTCGAATCCACGATTTCTCCATCAGGTAGTAGTAGGAGATGATGAGAACCGTCACCAGGCCGACGACCCCGCCGCCGAGTCCCGTGAGCAGACCCAGCGCGGCGCCCTGCGGCACACTGACCCCCTGAGCCTGACCAGGACTCTCGATGAAGGCGATCCCACGACCGAGCAGTTGCTGGCCGGGACCGGCGAGGAGCGCGTTTCCACTCTCCAGCCAGGCGGCGCGTAATTCGGCGAGCGATTGCGGCGCTTGCTCGCGGAACGCCGTGGCCTGCTCTCGGATCGCGGGAGAGAGGAGCATGAACAGCACGGTGAACGCGCCGATGATTCCGATGTAGACAAGCAGGATCGCCAGCGGCCGCGGAAAGTGCCGTCGCGCCAGCGCATCAACTGGGGTCTGAATCACAGTCGCGAACACCAGCGAGAGCAGGACCAGCACCAGCACGAACTGGATCTGGATCAGCACGTAGCCGACGACCAGAACCAGGAGCAGCGTAATAGGAGTCAGGCCGACGCGACGGTCGCTCGGGACGAGCTTCGCCGGCGGCTCGTCATTTGTCGGCGCGGTCGGGCGCGCTGGAGACAGCCGTTGTGGGTGAGCCGGATCTCTCGCGTCGATGCTCACACCCTCAACCTTGCCTCTCACCTTCTGCGCGGGTCGGTCCGGGACTGGCCACCAATGCGGCGAAGTGAGCGCTAGTAGACCTCATGCTCGTCGGCGGAGCGGTCGATCTGCCAGTAACGCGCATCCAGCGGGTCGACACCGGCCCGTTGCATCTCCCGCGGCACGCTGTTCCAGACGGTCGGGAAGGAGAACAGCTCGCGGCCATCGACAACTACGCGTCGAGCCGTGCCAAAAGGCTTGTTGACGGCGAAGATCTCGCGCGGTGGCCGGGAGATCACTTCGGTCTGGAACCAGCCGTGCTCGGGACAACGCCCGGCGTGTAACTGCCAGAAGAGATCGGCCGTGACACCACCGATGTCCCGCACCAGGGTGTCTTCGAGCTCGCGGTCACAGATCGGGCAGCGCATCGGCGTGCTGACGTTCACCCGGTCGCGGGGTGGAAATTTGCCGTCCATAGGTACGTGTTTCGCTCCGTGGCAGTGGGATGGGACGCGCGACGTTCCTGGAACGCGCATCCCGACAAGCGAGACGACTGACGGGAGTCTAGCACCGGCCCGTAGCCCGGACGACTACGATGGCGAGCAATTGGCGCGTCCATCAGCAGGTGGTACGATCCTGCGCCAGAACACGCCCCGGCGCCTGGTTCGGCGCGGTCAGACGACCCACACGGGCGCGGTGGTAGACAGAGGTGAGACATGAGCGAGCAGGAGCTTTTCAACGGTTTGATCGCGACCTATCGCGACCTCAACCTCAAGGTACGGCCGCTCCCCGATGAGCGCCTGACCCTCGGCGGAGCGGGGGGCTCGGTCCGCGACGTGGCCCTCACGATGCGCGATCACGAGCTGCGCTTCTCTCAGGCGCTGAAAGACCGCCTCAGCGGTGTCAGCCTCTCCGGCGCATTCGGTGACAAGGGCGAGACCATGCTGATCGAGATCCCCTCGCCCGATGATACGACCGTGGAGGTGATCTCCCAGTTCGGCACCGCGCGGGAGTCGACGCTTGCCATGTTGCGGGGCATGTCTCCGGAAATCTGGGATGACCGCGAGCACGGTCCGACGACGGTCCGGGAAGCGACCGAAGATTTGCTCGCCAGCGACGGCGTCCATCTCGAGAAGATCGTCAACCTGCTCGGGTCTCCGTCAGCGAACTGACGAGACCAATTGACCGCGCTCGACCCTGGCAGGTATCGATGCCTGCTGGGGTGGCGTCATCAGCTGTCCTGACGTCCCGCCAGCGTGACCTCGAACTGAAGTTCTTCATTTCCGCGCCGCGCCGTGACGGTGACGGTGTCTCCCGGTGACTGTGCGAACAGCGCTTCGGTGAAGGTCGTCTGGCCCTGGATAGGCTGGTCGCCAATGCCGAGGATGATGTCTCCCCGCCGGATTCCCGCCTGCTCCGCCGGACCTCCCTGGACGGTCGTCAGGACATAGGCGCCGTAGTCGACCGGGAGATCGTTCTGGGCGGCCAGGTCGGGCGAGATCGGTTGATACTCAATCCCAATGTATGGATAGGAGACCTGCCCGTTCTCGATGATCTGGCTGGCGACATCGGCGACGTGGTTGGATGGAATGGCGAAGAATAATCCCTGCACCGGTGTGACCCCTGATTGCGGTATGCCGAGCGTGTTGACACCGATCACCCGGCCCGCCAGGTCGAACAATGGGCCACCCGAGTTACCCGGGTTGATCGCCGCGTCGTGCTGGATGAGATCGGTGTAGATCCCCTCGCCAGCCATCCCCGCGCTAGTGGGAAAATCGCGGTTGAGCGCGCTGACGACACCGCTGGTGACGGTTCCGGTGAACTCTCCGAGAGGAGAGCCGATAGCCAGCACCGGCTGCCCCTGTCGCAAGCTATCCGAATCGCCGAACGTGACCGTCGACGGCGGTGGTCCATCCACACGCACGACAGCGAGGTCGCTCAACGGGTCGGCTCCGACCAGGGTGGCATCCCGCTTCTCGCCATCGGCGAGGATCACTTCAAACCCGGTGCCACCGCGGACGACGTGCTCATTCGTCACGATGTTGCCGGAGCCGTCGATGATGAACCCGGTGCCACGACCCGCTTCGACTTCGGTTTCGCCAAAGATCCCTTCGTTAAACCGCTGCTCGTTGATCACTGTGACGACAGCCGGTCTGACCCGCTCGACGATTTGCGAAGCATCGAAGGTGACGACATAGATCTGGCCCGGGTCGCCCGCGCCAGAAGCGGGGCTGGCGACGACGACCGCGCCAACGTCCTCCAGGTTGACCGTGACCGGCACCGCGGTCGGGGTCGGTGGCGGGGTTGGCGCCGGCGCCGTATCCTGCACTGGCGCGCAGGCCGCCAGCACAACCAGTGCCGCAACCACTCCCGGAAGGAGCAGGAGCCGAGTCGTCTTCACACGTTTCTCCCTCGAACGGGTCTGCCGGTCGCCTGCGCGACGCACGCTGATAACCCCAATACGGATCTAGCCAAGCAATCCTCGCAAGAGCGGCGCGTTATGACCGTCCGGAATACGCTTGCATCCGGAACCTCGGAGTCGGCGCTCGAGCGCGGGAGTTCCCATGGCACCCGACCGATCGCAATTTTCGGGCCGCGAACGCCTTTCTCCTCCAGTCGATGTCGATCCCGCCCGCGTGCACGATGACCATGCCAGCTGGCTGCAGCGCTCACGCGCCGCCTGGGACGCCCGCGCCGAGCGTTGGGACGCCCGCGCCGAGGTCAATGCCCTGGCGCCAGACCGCGCTGCTGAGCTCGATCGCATCTGGGATGCCCTGCGGCTAGGCCGGGATGCGCGCGTCCTCGATGTCGGCTGTGGCAGCGGCCAGTGGGCCATCGCGCTTGCCGAGCGCGGCGCGCGCGTGACGGCGATCGATCTCTCTCCCGAGATGATTCGCCTCGCTCGCGATCACGCCAGCGCACGCGGCCAGGACATCGAGTGGCGGACGGGCGATGTCACCCGGCTCGCCGATCCGCTGGCCGTCTTCGATGCGATCCATGCTCGCATGCTCCTCCAGTTCGTTCCGGACGTGCCTGGAACGCTGCGCGAGCTGCGGCGCGTCCTGAGACCCGGAGGCAGGCTGCTGGCGAGCGTGCCTGGAGCGCTCTCGCCGATCTACCGCGCCTCGTGGATGCGCCATCTCCCAGGCGGAGATCCCGGGAACAACTATCTGCTGCCCTGGGAACTGGAAAACCTGTTGCTGGAGTATGGCTGGCGCGTCATCGACGGCTGGGGCGAATGGGGTGACGACCTGTACGGCACGGCCAATGACGCGGCGCCGTCGCTGCGCCGCGCGGAACGCGGCTTGCAGCAAGCGACCGCCACGACCTGGACCACAATTGCCGTCTGATCCGCGGCTCGTCGTTCCTGCACGTCCGCTTCTCAGGCCACTACAATCGCCGCTATGTCCGGACTCATGCTTGCCCTTCCCACCAACCCGCCCCAACGCCTGAGGAGAACCGGCGACTGGACTCGGCGGGCGTTGCGGAAGGCTCCGCGGCTCATGCGTGCCGTGATCGGGACGTCAATCGCCATTGGTCTCGGATTGAGCCAGGCAGGCGTGGTCGCCACAGCCCAGGAGGGGACGCCGGCAGTCGCTTCAGCGATCGGTCTCTCGCGCGCCAATCCAGTTCCCCTGGGAGAACCGGCGCAGGCGGGACCGGTCGAGCTCCAGGTCCTTGACGTCCTCAGCGGACCAGAGGCGGTCGCCTCCGTGCTGGCGGCCTCACCCACGAATGTCGAGCCGCGGGATGGGTTCACCTTCGTCGCCGTCAATCTTTCCGTCCGCAATACCGGGAGCCAGCCTCTCTCGCTGGACAATGACGATTTTGCCGTGACCGGCGATTCGGGTCTGGTATGGCGTTTTCTGGGCGCGCGGCCACCCGAACCGGCGCTGGACGCTACGCTGAATCCGGGTGAGTCGAGCGAAGGATGGGTGGCTTTCGGCATTCCCGCCGAAGAAAGCTCGCTCCTGTTGATCTTCGATTGCCTGGAGCTTGGCGGCTCGTGGGCCGACCGGGTGCTGGCCCTTCAGGACGGCGCCCGGATCCCCGATCTATCCCAGCCCATAGCGGCGCCCAATGACGCCGGAACCGACTTCAGCACCGCGCTCGGCACCGGCGAACCCGCGGTGACCGATCAGTGGTCCGTCGAATTGCTGGACGTCGTCACCGCTGAGACCGCGTTCGATCTGGTCGACTATCGCTCGGGTGCGCTCGGCGCTGGCGATGCGACCGGGGAGGACGGATCGGTTTGGATCGCCTTGCGATTCCGGATCCAGAATGTGGCGGCTGGGGGTGAGCTGGCGTACTTCCCGGCGAACGCGTTCGTCCTCGTCGATGATGCCGGGAATCCCCTCCTGGACGTCGCCACGCTGACCCCACCCCGACCCGACGCCGCGGGCGGTTATTACCCCGGTGCCCAGCGCGAAGGCTGGGTCATGTTCGATGTCCCGCTGGACTACACCGCGGCGACCGTCCGGTTTCTCCCCTTCGCGCACACCTCGACCTCACTCGATCCCCGCTTCTTCTCCTTCGGCTGATTGACCGGGTCTCTGCAGCCTTTGCCATCTTTGCAACCTTCCATAACAATCGCCCGGCTGGAGCATGCCGGCGCTGATACCCGGTCAGAGCGAGTGCGGTCCGCATGCACGGTGGCCGGAATCATAGGGATCGCCCAGCGCCGGCCCCGGCGCTGGGCGATCGAGACGGTCACGGTTGGCCGCGGCTTGCCTACCAGATGACGATGCGCTGCTCGGGCGGGAGATACATCGGATCTCCGGGCTCGATGCCGAAGGCCGCGAAGAACTCGTCCATATTGCGCGCTGGCTGTACCGCGCGAACCTGCGCCGGAGCGTGTGGATCGGTATTGACCAGCGTGGCCAGGAATTCGTCGCGCGCCTTCTCGGCCCATCGGTACGCGTTGGCGATAAAGAAGCGCTGATCCTGGGTGAGCCCCTCGATCAGACCCGGGTCGCCTTCCTCGGCAAGCGCGGCCTGGAGTGCGTCATGGGCGATCTGCAACCCGCCCATATCCGCGATGTTCTCACCGATGGTCAGCTCGCCATCGACGAAGACATCAGGCAGAACTTCCACCTCGTCGTACTGAGCCACGACTCGATCCGTGAGCGCCGTGAACCGCTCGGTATCCTCCGGCGTCCACCAATTGACAAGGTTGCCGTTGGCATCAAACTTCGAACCGCTCTGGTCGAACGCGTGCGTAATCTCGTGGCCGATGGTGCCGCCGATGCCGCCATAGTTGTACGCAAGATCGGCTTGATAATCGAAAAATGGAGGTTGCAGGATCGCGGCGGGGAAGACGATCTCATTGTTCGTGGGCGAGTAGTAGGCGTTCACCGTTTGCGGCAGCATCCCCCACTCGTCGCGATCGACCGGCCCACCAACGCGGGCGAGATCCCGCTTGTACTCAGCGATGCTCGCGCTGAGCACGGACTCAACGTAGGAATCGCCGATCGTGACATTCTCATAGGTGCGCCACGTGTCGGGATAGCCAACCTTGACGCGCATGGTGTCGAGCTTCGCCAGCGCCTCTGCCTTCGTTTCCGGCGACATCCAATCAAGCGTTTCGATGCGCGCACGCGTGGCTGCCTTGATGTGATCGACGAGCTCCTCGATCTGGGCCTTCGCCTCCGGCGGGAAGTACTCCTCGACGTAGAGCTTGCCAAGCGCTTCGCCGAGGGCGCCATTGACCGCTCCCAGCGCCTGCTCCTCGTCGGGACTCTGCTCCTCGACGCCATACAGCGTCGTGCCATAGAAGGAGAAGGCGGTGTCGTCCATCTCCTTGGTCAGTGCTGACGCGGTATTCCAGAGTACCTGCAGCCTCAGGTACTCCTTGATCGTTTCGAGATCGGTGGAGTTGACGATGTCGTCGATGGCGTCCAGATACGCCTCCTGGGTGACGACGACGGTTTCCTGATCGGCGACGCCCAGGATCTCGAGGAACGCCGGCCAGTTGAAGTCAGGGTTGGCCGCGATCAGATCCGCCACAGGCCGGGGGTGGTAGTAGTTCGCCGGATCGTTGGCGTCGGCGGGGCGCAGAAAGAGGTTCGGCCAGTCGCTTCTCGAAGTCATAAACACGCTGCGCCGCGGCGGTTGCTTCGGCCTCATCGTAGCCGGCGAAGCCGAGCAGCTTGGCGCTCGTTGCGCGGTAGGCCTCGCGGATCGGCTCGTTGGCCGCGTCATCCTCCCAGTAATAGTCACGATTGGGCAAGCCAAGGGCCGGGCCACCGTACCAGAGGGTGTAGATCGAGCTGTCCTGCAGATCAACCCCGGGTGAGACACCATAAAGCCCGGAGGCATTCGTCGTCAGTACGCCTTCGCGAAGGAAGGCATAGAGCTCGTCGAGCGTAGAAATCGCATCGATTCTGGCCAGGTCACCGGCGATCGGCTCGATACCCTGGGCATTCCGGGTGTCGTAGTCGAGCCCCTGGGCGAAGAGCTGGACTGCTTTCCACTCGTCGGAGCCTTCCGGGAGGGTATCCGAGGCAGAGAGGCGCTTGAGCAACCCGAGGAGTTGGTCGGTGGTGAGCTCGTCGATCTCGTCGCTGATGCCAAAGGCGGCACGATCCGCGGGAATCGCCGCCGTGTCTTGCCAGCGACCGGTGGCGTAGCGATAGAAATCCTTACCCGGCGGGACCGATGGATCCATGGCGGCGAGCAATGATCCATGAGCCACGCTTGCGACCGGTGGCGCGGGGAGTGGAGCGGGAGTTGGGATCTGCGCTGCCAGCGCGCGGGGGACACCACATATTACGGTAATGCAGAGCAATAGGAATATCAGACGAAAGGCACGGAGCATACGGGTCTCCCTGGACGTGCGTGACGTAAGGCGGCGGGCAGGAGATAGGGTAGCCCGTAACCTTCAAGAAGGGCTACAAACTGGGTCGAACCTTGCACGTGCGGCGTTGTGATTCTCGCGGTGAACCGGGAAAGGAGATCTCGTCCATGGTTGGCCGTCCCTGGACTTACGTGCCGGCAGAGCCGGCGGCAATCGCCGTTGATCGGTCGTTCTACGAGCGGATTGCCATCGAGACCGATGGGCGGACATTGACTCATCAACACGTCGTGCCCATTCGCAGTGGTTACGCCTGGCCGGTGCGAGCCGGGCAGGTTTGCCGCGTAGTGGCGGTCGAGGGGCCGCAAGTCGTCGATTTCAACGTCTGGAACCTGCACAACCCACGAGAGCGCTTCTGGGCGGCCCGCACCCGGCAATTGGAGAGCAGCCACCTCACCAACTACAACCGGCTCTGGTCAGTCCTGCCCTACCTGCGCCCGATGCTGACGATCACCCGGGAGACGATCCAGTACGGAGAAGACGAGGACGGCGGACGCTGCCACGACCTGCTGGGGTCGCGCTGCGATCCTTACGTGACCAAGATGCTCATGGGCGAGACCTTCGATTTCAACTGCCACTCCAATTTGACGCGCGCCGTGCTGCCCTGGCATCTCAACGAGTCGGACGTCCACGACGTCCTCAACATCTTCCAGGTCACGGGGCTCGACGAAGATGACCGCTACTTCATGAAAGCCAGTCCGGCCAGGAAAGGTGATTACTTCGAGTTCCTGGCCGAGATCGATCTACTCTGCGCGATCTCGACCTGTCCGGGTGGGGATCTCTCCGTGCCGCTCTGGGGGCCCGACGCCGGCGATCCCCTTCCCACCTGCAAGCCAATCGGCATCGAGGTCTACGACCTCCCGGACGCGCTGCTCAGGGGCTGGCGCTCCCCTCTGCCATCCGATTACGACGGCTTCTTTGGGCTGAAGCAACCAACCTGGGGCCAAGACGACTGAGTTGGGCTTCGGCTCACGCGCGCTCTGGTCCCATCGGCCGGCCTCCGCCGAGAACCAGGAACACGCCGAGCAGCGCCGCCACCACACCCCCGGCGACTCCGTAGGCGGGCAGCCAGCCGTACCGCTCCGCGGTCCAGCCGAACAACGGGAAGGCCCAGATCATCGTCACCGAGTAGAGAAAGCCCTCGACCGAGAGAACCGTGGCCCGCTGGGCGGAGGTGATGGCCATGTTCACACGCCGCGCGATCATCGGCTCGAACGCGCCAGCAAAGAGCTCGGCGACGATCAGTCCCAGCAGCGCGACCAGGATCGGCGCTCCACCCATGAGCAGGCCCGACCCCGCGATAACCCCGGTCGCGGCCACCGTCCAGAATCGGAAGGTGCGCAGACTCGCCAGCCGCCCGGACAGCCATGCTCCGATCGCGGTCGTGAACAAGGTGGCGCCGAGCACGAAACCGATCTGCGATGGTGCCAGCCCACGTTCGGCAAGCACCGCCTGGGCGTAGAGATGGACCAGCGCGGAGACGGTCCAGAGCGTCGCGGCGAAGACGATCAAAACCAGAAGCTGCCGGTCACCGCGGACGATGCGCAGTGCCTCGGCGATGGTGCCACGCATCCCCTGCCTCGCTGGCGGACGTTGTGGCTCCCGGAGACTGGCGGCCAGGAACGCGGCAGCCAGCCCCGCGCCAGCGGCCAGTCCGAATGGCAACGCGTAGTCGCGCTCCGCGAGCGACGCTCCGATCGCCGTGGTCGCCGCTATAGCGACATAGGACACCGAGTTGAGCCTCCCCAGCAGGCTGGTGAACCGGGTGCCGGCCGGCTCGTCGAGACTGTCAAAGAGAAACGCCTGCTGCGAGCCCGATCGAAATGCATAGGCCGCACCATTGAGATACAGCGCTGGCAGCAGGAGCCAGAGTGAGTCGGCGACAAATATCAGCGCCGTTGAGCCGGCCATCAACAGAGCGCCGGCGGCCATC
The DNA here is from genome assembly GCA_963724295.1 of uncultured Chloroflexia bacterium. Lineage (GTDB taxonomy): Bacteria > Chloroflexota > Chloroflexia > Thermomicrobiales > UBA6265 > JACCXM01. The sequence continues at coordinate 47,687 of CAVRUC010000013.1, forward strand.
GACCATTTGCGGCCGAGTACGTCGGCAAACGACCCGGACGGCAGCTCGAGGGTAATCGGCGCGAGATGGAAAGCCGACTCCGCCAGGCCGATCTCGGCGAGTGAGAAACCCCGGCTCTGCAGAAAGATGATCCAGATACCCGCGGTGAAGCTGAAATCATTGATGGCCTGAAACGCGTAAAAGCGACGCAGGTCGGTTCCAGGTGGAGCCGCCGCCGCCGCGGCGATCGTCGCCGCGCTCTCCGCCGGGACGTGTCTGGCTTGTTCCTCGGCGTCCATCCGGCAGTCCTCTTTCTGCGCAGCGCGACGGCTGGCAGAGTCTAGCAGTGGCGCGGCGCGTTGCCGGAACGACCCAACTGGCTACAATGGTCGTGACCGTTTCGCGCGTATCGGTCCCGCGAGGCGCCAACGTGCCTGACCTGAAGACACTCTTGCTCATCTGCGCGGTGCTTCTCTGGGCTTGTGTCCAGTATGGTCTGATGGTGTGGGCGCTGCGCGACCTGATGCAGCGACCTCGCGTGCGCGGCGACAACAAAGTCCTCTGGAGCCTGCTGATTCTGACCGTACCCGTCATCGGAGCGCTCTTCTACGCGGCCGTGGCGCCCGTGACACCGATCGCCCGCACGCCGCGGCTGATCGTCCCGCAACGGCGCCTGGCGGCCCATGACGACACGGCCGCCTGATCAGCGACCCGGGCGGGAACGCACGGCACTCTTTCGCTCGCTTGCGTTCCGCGAGCACGACACCGGCGATCACCCGGAAAACGCGGGGCGGCTCCTCGCGATCGATTCGGAGCTCGAGCGCCTGAATCTCCTCGGCGGGCGTCCCGAAATCCCGTTTACCGCCGCACCTGACGACGTCCTGGCGCTCGTCCACGACCCTCGCTATATCGCGGGCATACGGGAGTTTTCGGCGCAGGGCGGCGGCTGGCTGGATGCCGATACCCCCGTCGGCGCGCGCTCGGTCGACATCGCCGCGCTCGCCGCCGGCGCAGGCGTTGCCGCCGTCGACGCTGCCCTTGACGGCCGGGCACAGCATGTATTCGTCCTCGCCAGACCTCCTGGACACCATGCCACCCCAACCAGGGGCATGGGATTCTGCCTCTTCAACACGATCGCCGTTGCCGCCGCGCACGCGCTTCGTCGCGGCCTGGACCGGGTGTTGATCGTCGATTGGGACGTGCACCACGGCAATGGCACCCAGGACGCCTTCTACGAGACTGATGAGGTGCTCTTCTGCTCGGTTCACCAATGGCCCCTCTACCCGGGCACGGGGGCCGCGAGCGAGCGCGGCGCTGGACGGGGCGCGGGATACACCATTAATGTCCCGCTGGCGGCGGGCGCTGACGACGACGCTTACAGGGAGGTCTTCGACCAACTCATCCTCCCCGCCGCCAACGCATTCCGGCCTCAAATCGTTCTGATCTCAGCTGGGTTCGATGCCCATGCGAACGATCCCCTGGCTGGCATGCTGGTGACTGAGCGGGGCTTCGCCAGTCTCGCGCGCCGCGTCGTTGGGATCGCCGCCGACCATGCGGATGGTCGAGTCGTGGCGTTTCTGGAAGGCGGATATGACCCGCCGGCGCTGGCGGCGAGCGTCGTGGCCACGCTGGCCGAGCTCGACGGCGACGACGCATCATTGGCTGAGGCACTCGGGTCCAGAGACAGTCGAACGGAGAACAGGGCACGATGAGCAGTTTGCGGAGTAATGCACAGCCCCAAGCCGGTCCGGGTGCCTTGCGTCAAGACGACGAGCGGCGGCGGGACGAAGCGCGCCTGAACACTCTGCAGAATCAGGTCGACGAGCTCCGTCAAGCCATCCGTGAGGTACTCAGCCGTCAGGGTCGCGAAGAGGAGCTCTTCAAGCACTACGAGAGCGCGACCGCCCAAAACAGGATCGCCATCGAGCAACTTCGCCAGGAGAGCCAACAGAGCGCGCAGGCCCGGGCCCTCGACGAGAACCGCACCCGGCAGCAGGTCAACGACCTCGACGCCAGGCTGGAGGATGTGACACGTCCGATCCGGTCGCTACAGGCGCACGTGATGGAGCTCGTCGAGGCGGCGCGGCTCAAATCAGACGATACGGCTCAGTACCGCCAGCGCGACGAGGAGCTGCAAACGCAGATCGAGCATCTGTCCGCCCACGTCGATCGCACCGCGGTCCTCATCCATCAGGTTCGCGATGCGATCGACGGCGCGCGTGAGGAAACGGACGAACTGCGCCGCGACGTCGTGCGCGCTGAGGACAGCATCAAGATCGTCGATCAGGATTCTCGCCGTCGGGTCGCCGAGGTCACCCAGGAAGGCGCCACCATTACGGCGCGCATCGACGAGTTGCGCTCCGACCTCGGTCATCTCTTCGATCTGGTTGACGACACGCGTCGTTCCATCGTCCACGTCGATCCATCGTTGGAAGAGCTGCGAGACACGGACGCCGCTATCCGCCAGGAGCTGGGCCGCACTCAGACGCAAGGTGAAGGGCGACACGAGCTGTTGTTGGAGCGGGTCGAGGACATGCGCGGAGACATGGACGCGCGGTTCGCCGATGTCCGTCAGGCGCTCGAGCAGCGACACGAGCGGCTAGCCGAGCGGATCGACGATCTGGGCGAAGCTCACCGTGAGCTGGGATTTCGCATTAGCCAGCTCAGTGGTCAGCTCGACGAGCTGCGGCTCATCGACGCATCCGTCCGTCGCGACCTGTGGTTGCTCAACGAGCAGCGCGTCCGCCTGCGCCTCGATCAGGCGCAACAGGAGCTCGACCTCATCGCGAATCAGCGGCGAGACGCCGAGGCGGAGAGCGGCGCCGGCCGCGTGCGCCGGCCGGGCGATCATTGACCCGCGCCTCTGGAGAGCAGTCGTCGCGCGAACGGACGCGGCAAGAATGGGCCTTGGGGAATGACTTGGAGGCATACCACACCCCACCGGCGCACTCGCGCTGAAGCGGCATGGGTTGACACTGTGGCGACCCTTTGATAAGGTCGCCGTAGTCCGATGCCCTCTGGGTGCCGGATTCGTATTGGACGGGGCTGGCAACAGCCCCTTTGCAGGACTCACGGAAGAGGGGCCGCGCATGCGGACGGCCGGTATAACCACTGACCTCCAGCAGAACGCGTGCCATCTTTCTCCCTTGAGCAATTACGCGATGCGACCATCGCGCAGGTTCATCTGACACACAACGACCCGGGTGCGCGGCGAGGATGAACGCCACGCACCCGGGTCGATCTTTTCCCAGCAGACTAGGGATGGACTGCCGGGAAAAGCGATCACGGACGGACCCCGTACACAGGAGGACGCAACCAGGTTCTGAACAACCCGACACCTGCGGGCCGGTCAAGGGGCTGCTTGACCGGAGAAGTTGGAGGGAAGGGTCTTGACACTTCGCAGAACGATCGTGCGCAGACGCCTCGCAGCGCTGATCGCATGTTGCTTGATCGCCACCATATTGCCGTTCTCCGCGGCCACCGCCGAGTACGGGATTCCGGCCGGTAGTGGCGCGGTGATCACCGCGGGCACGCCGCTGGCCGTTCGCACCGCACCCGGCTGGGACGCCGAAGTTTCCTACGAGATCGCCGATGGTTCCTATGTCACCGTCTGGGGTGTCGAACAGGCTGCCCCGGATGGAACCATGTGGTACCCGGTCGACGGCGGCTTTGTACCGGTCGATGCCGTCTCCAGCGTTGCTTCGCAGGACGACGAGTTCCAGCTCTTCCAGGATGCCGCTCCAGAGGCTACGGGAGAGGAATGGGTCGAGCCTGTCGCTCAGGGTTGGATCGATCCGGCAACAGGCGAATGGGTCGAGCCAGTAGCGACGACTGAAGAATGGGTTGAGCCGGTTGCCGAAGGTTGGGTCGATCCTGCCACCGGCCAATGGGTTGAGCCGGCGGCAACGACGGAGGAGTGGGTCGATCCCTCCCTTGATCAGAGCGCAACGCTCTATCAGGAAGCGGATGCGAATGCGCTAGCAACCGAGTGGGTAGATCCCGCCGCGGCTCCCGTTGCGGAAGCACCGGTGAGCGAAGGCTGGGTGGACCCGGCAACGGGCCAATGGGTTGAGCCGGCTCCTGTCGCAGAGGGGTGGGTGGACCCGGCTACCGGCCAATGGGTTGAACCTGCTCCGGCTGTTCAAGAGGGCTGGGTCGATCCGGTGACGGGGCAATGGGTCGAGGCCACACCCGCCGAAGGCGGTTGGGTCGATCCAGCCACGGGCCAATGGGTCGAGGCTGCCGCCACCGAAGTGTTGGCTCAAGAGGTTCCCGCTCAGGAGTTGGCGACTGAAGCCGCTCCCGCGGAAGTCTGGACCGAGTCTGCACCAGCTACTACCAGCGGTCCCGAGCAGTGGGGCGAGCCGATCGGCACAGCCTACATCTCAGGCAGCGGTGGCGACGGTGCGGTCTGTCGCGCTGGCGCCGACCGGGGCACCGATCAGCTCGCGGTCCTCGGTGAAGGAGAGGCCGTCGAAGTCCGTGGCGAAGCGATCGGCGAATGGCAGCCGGTGAACTGCGCTGGTATTGGCGGCTATGTCAATGCATCCCTCATCGCGTGGGAGCCGAGCGTAGCAACTGCCGCTCCCGTCGAGCTCGCACAGCGGAACCGGGACAAAACTGGCGGTTGGAATGACGGCGACGATGGCAACCAGGGCGCCGGTGCCGGCAACGATGGCACGGCGAGCTCCAGCGGGCAGGCGATCGCCAGCTTCGCCCAGCAGTTCGTGGGCTACCCGTATGTCTATGCCGGAGAAGGGCCCGGCGGCTTTGACTGCTCCGGATTCACCAAGTACGTCATCCAACAGACGCTGGGCATCGATATCACCCACGACATGTTCACGCAGATTGGCATGGGTCAATCGGTAGGCATGAATGAGCTGCAGCCGGGCGACCTGGTCTTCTTTGCCAACACCTTCCGGCCGGGTCTGTCCCACGCCGGCATCTACATCGGTGGCGGGCAGTTCGTTCACGCCGAGAATGAATCGACCGGGGTGAAGGTCAGCGACCTCAATTCTGATTACTACGGATCGCGCTGGGCTGGCGGTACGCGACTCGCGTAACGAGACAGACCCGCGCCAGCGGGATCCTCGGGGGACGAGGGCTGGTCCGGCGGAAACGCCGCCAGGGACCGGCAGGGGGAAGCGAGAGGGGCGCCGCGATTATCGCGGCGCCCCTCTCGCGTTACTCAGGCTAGCTGCTACGCCAGATCTTCGTCCGCGAAGCCGGTGCCGGCTGCCACCGGCACCTCCTCGGTAATCTCGGCGCTCTCACCGCCGTCAAACGCGAGCCGGCCGCTCAACTCAGGCGATCCCGCCTTGATCCGGGAGCGAATCTCCTCCAGGATATCGGGGTTGTGCTTGAGAAACTCCTTGGTGTTCTCGCGACCCTGACCCAGGCGCTCCTCGTCGAGGTAGAACCACGCGCCACTCTTGCGCACGATTCCCAGATCGACCCCGACGTCGAGGACGCTGCCTTCGACCGAGATGCCCTGGTTGTACATGATGTCGAACTCGGCCTGCCGGAAGGGCGGCGCCACTTTGTTCTTGACGACCTTCACCCGCGCTCGAGACCCGATCGCGTCGGTGCCATTCTTGATCGTCTCGATGCGGCGGATGTCCATCCGCACCGAGGCGTAGAACTTCAGCGCGTTGCCGCCGGTGGTGGTTTCCGGGCTGCCAAACATCACGCCGATCTTCATCCGCAGCTGGTTGATGAAGATGACGCAGGTGTTGGAGCGGGCGATGGCCCCCGTTAGCTTCCGCAACGCCTGACTCATGAGGCGGGCCTGCAAGCCGACGTGGGAGTCACCCATGTCGCCCTCGATCTCGGCCTTGGGCACCAGGGCCGCGACCGAGTCGATCACGACGATGTCGAGCGCGCCGGAGCGGACGAGGGTCTCGGCAATCTCCAGCGCCTGCTCCCCGGTGTCCGGCTGCGAGATCAGCAGCTCCTCGAGGTTGACGCCCAGGCGTCCGGCGTAGACCGGGTCGAGGGCGTGCTCGGCGTCGATAATCGCCGCCAGCCCGCCCAGCTTCTGAGCCTCGGCGACGATGTGCAGCGCCAGCGTCGTTTTACCCGACGACTCCGGGCCGTAGATTTCGACGATCCGGCCACGCGGCACCCCACCGATCCCGAGCGCCAGATCGAGCGCGATGCTCCCCGTCGGGATGGCATCGATCTGCATCGGGTTGATCTCACCCGGCTTCATCTTCATGATCGAGCCCTTACCGAACTGGCGCTCGATCTGAGCGATGGCTACGTCCACCGCGCGTTCCCGTTCTGTCATGGGTTTCATCCTCACTGAGCACCGGGAGCGCGAGCCCGGGCGTCTGCCAATCCCGAAATGGGAGCCGACCTCGGTATAGAAAACTTGTTCTATTTCCTGCGGGAATAGTACCCCAGACCGGGCCCTGGGTCAATCCGTAGTTGGGGGTGTTAGGGTGATAAGGTGATGGGGTCATGGGGTCGGTTCTGGGGTACTTCAGTTGCTCGAGGCGAGGGTAGCATCGCCCGCACCACCGGCCATTGGAGACCTGAAACCGTAACTCCCTAACACCCCATGACCCTGTGACCCTATGACCCTTGGAGACGTAAACGTGACACGTGTGACGATCCTCGGCGCGGGCGACATGGGGACCGCGCTGCTGACCCCACTCCATGCCGGCAACCATGAGCTACGCCTGTGGGGCACCGACCATGACACGGCTATCATCGAGACGCTCAATCGCGGTGACCCGCACCCGCGGCTCGGCACCCACCCACCGCCGGGCGTCTCCACATTCCGCGATGCCGAAATCGGGGCTGCGCTCGACAAGACCGAGATCGTCGTCGTGGCCATCACCTCCAACGCGATCCGCCCGGTAATCGGTCGCATCGCGGATGTCCTCGGTCAGCCAGGGGCCGTCGTCGTTGTCGGCAAAGGGTTCGACTCCGGACCTAACGGCAATGAGATCCTGCTTCTGCCACACGTGCTGGGGGAGTTCACCCCGGCCCCGATCGTCGCTGTCGGCGGCCCGTCGATCGCCAAAGAGGTCGCCCTCGGCACACCAACGGCGGCGATTTTCGGCGGCAGCGATCCGGTTGCTCTGGCCTTCGCCCAGCAGGTGTTCGGCACGCCCGTCTACTCGATCGAGACCACCGATGACGTCGCCGGACTCGAGGTGGCGGCGGCAATGAAGAACGCCTATGGGGTCGCCATCGGCATCGCCGATGGCATCGAGAAGCGCACCGGATTGCCCCACGCCAACATGCGCGCTGCTCTTTTTCCGCACGCGGTGAGGGAGATGAGCCTGCTCGCGGAATCGCTTGGCGGGCGGCGTGAGACAGTCGCCGGTCTCTCCGGAGCGGGTGACCTTCAGGTGACGGTCACCGCCGGCCGCAATCGCCTGCTGGGCGAGCGCATCGGCATGGGTTTGAGCGGCGCCGAGGCATTCCAGGAGCTCACCGCCGCCGGCACCACCACCGAGGGCTACCTGGCCGCTGCCTACGGCTTTCGCCTGGCCCAACAGGCGATTCCCCCGGGAGAGCCGGTGAGCAGTTCGTTTCCGCTTCTTGATGCGCTGTACCGCGTACTGTACGAAGGTGCGCCGGCCGCTGAGGCACTGTGGGAGGCCGTGCGCGGCGCCCACAACCCAAGATCCCTCCCGAAATGAGTGAGCCCGAGGAACACGGTGATCCCAGCTCGACGTGGCACGCGGTGTCCCGGCCCGGCGCAACCGTTCACTATCTCGATTCCGGCGGGAGAGGACGGCCGGTAATCTTGCTGCATGGACTCGCCGGGCATGCGGGAGAATGGCTCGCCACGATGCGGCACCTGTTCCCACGCTTCCGCACGGTGGCCGTCGACCAGCGCGGGCACGGTCGCAGCAGCCGTACGCCAGATGATCTATCGCGTGATGCCTTCGCCGACGACGTGGCCGCGGTTTTCGACGCTGCGCCATTTGAGCATCCAGTCGTGCTCATCGGGCAGTCGATGGGCGCGCACACCGCCTTTCTCACCGCCGCGCGCCATCCACATCTGGTGAGTCACCTGGTGATGATCGAGGGGGATATCGGCGGTAGCGATGGCGGGGAGCTTGCGGCGCTGCGCAATGCCCTATCCTCGTGGCCAATCCCCTTTCCGACTTACGACAGCGCGGTGCGGTTCTTCGGTGGTGACAACGAGCGTGGGCGTGCCTGGGCCGATGGCTTCCAGCAGCGGGCGGACGGCCTCTGGCCTCGGTGGGATCTCGAGGTCATGATCCGAACGATGGCGCCGGTCTTCGCGCGAGAATACTGGCAGGAATGGGAATCACTGCCGCAGCCAACACTGCTCGTCCTCGGCCAAACCGGGAGCATTGACCCTATGCGGGTTGACCGAATGCTGCGGGTGCACCCGGCGACGAGACGCGTAACGATCGAGCACGCCGGGCATGACCTCCATTTGGAACAGCCACGAGCCTGGTTTCACGCGCTGGATGAGTTCCTGCGGTAGCTTGTCCAGTCGGGTTGCCCATTGTCAGGTAGTGATTCGGTCCTGGTCCGGCGGCAGGACGCCTTGCTGCCACTCCGGAATTCCCGACCACGGCTGAAGCGGCGACTCCGGAAGCTGCGGCAACACCTCGCCGTCGATCATGGTCAGCGTATTGATCAGCCGCTTGTGGCCCCGGCGGGGCCTCATGTGGACGTCGCGGAAGACGTATTCGCCATCTTCCAGCTGGAAGATCGCCACGTCGGCGACGCTCCCTGGTTTCAGGGTACCCAGGTCCGGCCGGCGCATCGCCGCCGCTGGACGCGAGGTCGCCCGCTCGATCACGTCCGGCAGGCTGAGGCCGAGGTTGAGGAACTTCGACAGGGTCGTGGGAAGGTCGAACATCGGTCCCTGGATGGCCATCTGGTGGATGTCGGAGGAGATCACGTCCGGCATCACTCCAGCCTCGAGCATTGCCTCCGCTGTCTGGTAGGAGAACGACCCGGTTCCATGTCCGATATCGAGGATAAGCCCCCGCTCATGGAGATCGAGGACCGCCGGGTTGGGCACCCCCGCGTCATCGACGATGCGCATGTCCCCCCCGGTAAAGCAGTGCGTCAGGATATCCCCTGGCCGCAGCAGGGCCGCGACCTCGTCGATCGAGGGCGGTCCGTAGCCGATGTGGGTCATCAGTGGCAGACCGACCCGATCGGCCAGCTCCCGTCCCAGCTCCAGCGCGCGGATACCGACGCCACGGGTGGTGTTCTTGTCGATACGCGCCTTGATACCCAGAATCAGATCCCGGTTGGCTTCGACGATGGTCTCCGCCAGATCGAGGTCGCAATAGTGGAGATTGGCGAACTCCCAGGTCGGCGCGATCAGCCCGATCGAGGAGAGATTCAACAGCGCGAAGATGCGCGTCCGGCTCGGCTCGGCGATGAAGCGGCGAAATCCGGGCCAGGAATAGGACCCTGATGAGCCGACGTCGAGCCAGGTCGTCACCCCGGTGCGCGCCGCAACCGGATCGGCCTCGATGCCCCAGTAGGTCGCGCCCCAGTAGACGTGGGTGTGCAGGTCGACGAGTCCGGGAGTCACGATCGCGCCTGAGGCGTCGATCACCTGGCGCGCGGCGGTCCGGTCGAGGGTAGGCGCGACATCAACGACGCGACCGTCCCGGATCGCGACGTCGAGCGACCCCTGCAGCCCGGCCCCTGGATCGACGACCTCACCACCGACGATGAGAGTGTCGTAACCCGTTGTTCCCCCAGTTTCAACCTGCGCCACGCCCGCACTCCTCCCACACGCCGATTCCTGCTCGATCCCCAAATCGTATCAGTGCCCGCACGTCATGCGCTGAGCGGGAACCCGCGAGGTGCGATATGCTGCAACTCCGTTTCAACCGCACCCATTCATCTCCCGGAAACCGGTCCGGGCGGGTCCGGCGCGGTTGATCCCAGTGAAGGAGATGTGGAGCGTGGACCGATCACAGCGCACGTTCACAAACCGGCGGCATTTGCTCCGAGGAGGCGCGGCGCTCTCCGGGGCGGCGGTTGTTGCGACGGGGCTTTCACCGCACACGGTCTTGGCGCAGGAGGCGGGGCCGAGCCGGCTGCAGCAGGTGCTCGACCGCGGCAAGCTCATCGTTGGCACCGGCGCGACCAATCCGCCGTGGCACTATGAAGACGCCGACGGCCAGCTCATCGGTATGGATATCGACATGGCCAAGCTCTTCGCCCGTGGTCTCTTCCAGTTGACCGACGAACAACTAGCAAACCGCGAAGAGTGGTCGCAGCGGCTGGAGTTCGTTGTCGAGGCGCCAGACGCCCGCATCCCGAACCTCCTCTCCGACAAGATCGACATTGTCTGCCAGTTCATGACCGTCAACCCGCTGCGGGCGCAGGAGGTGGAGTTCACCATCCCCTACTACCGCGAGGCGGTGACGCTGCTCTTCCCCGCCGACTCGCCATACACGGGAACGGCGGACATCACGGGCCAGGGCGCTAGTATTTCTGCCCTAGAGAACCCGGATACGGTCGTCATGGTCCAGACCGGGGTGCCGGACGCCGAAGTGACGTCTTTCGACACGCCAGCCAATGCGGTCCTGGCGCTCGATTCCGGACGCGCTGAAGCGGCGGCCAGTCGACCTTTCCACGGCACAGTATCTGACTGTTCAGTCACCAGAAAAGTACAAAGTCGCCATCGACTCCTGGTGGCCTCAGACCTACGCGTTCGCGGTCAAGCCGGGCGATCAGCGCTGGCTGAACTGGGTCAACACGGCACTGCACGAGCTTCTCGTCGGCGTGAATTACGCCTATTACCAGGCCGCGTTCCTCGAGCACTTCGGCGTCGAACTCGAGCCGCCGGCGGCCGGTTTCCCCGTCGAGTACAAGTAAGTTCTCAATGGCGACCGGGGAATCTCAGCCCCGGTCGCCTGCACGTGCAGCGCATCTCGCTGTCCAAGCGCGGGCGCGCTCCGGATGCAAGTGTGTTCGGTCTCAATTGGGATACGCTCTGGCGGCATCGCGAAGAGTTCCTGAGAGGGCTTGCTCTCGGCTTGAAGCTGGCCCTGATCGGGCTCGCTCTTGCCTGCGTCATTGGGCTGCTGGTCGCTTTCGCCCGTACCTCCCGCCACCGCTGGCTACGACATTCCCGCCGCAGCCTACATCGAGTTCATTCGCAACATTCCACTGCTTTTGATCTTCTTCTTTCTCTATTTCGGTGTTCCCATGTGGGCGTTTTCAGCGCTGCCCCGTGGTCTTGCCGATGTCTTGGTACTGGATGGCGAAAACACGGCTATCGTCGCGCTCGCCATCTACGGCGCGGCGTATCTGGCCGAGGTGTTCCGCGCCGGCATCCTGGGCGTCGGCCGCGCCTTTATCGAGGCCGGTCGTTCCCTTGGACTCAGCGGGCTCCAGATTGCTCGCTACGTCACCTTGCCGATCATGGTCCGCACGGTGCTTCCCTCGCTCGGCAACACATTCATCTCGCTCTTCAAGGACACGTCCTTGGCCATGGCCATCGCCGTGCCGGAATTGACGTTCGTCACCCGCAAATTCGTGACGGACACGTTCCAGTTCATCCAGGCGTGGACCGTGGCAGGCGCCCTCTACCTTGTCACTACCTACGCGCTTGCCGCTTTGCTTCGATTTCTCGAGCGGCGGATTCGGTGGACCGTATGAGGGAGCCGGGACAATGACGGCGGTGATCGAGGAGTTCCCCCTTCTCCTGCAGGGCGTGATCATCACATTGCAAATCTCCGTCCTCGTCATCGTTGCCGGATCGATCGTCGGCATGTTCGTTGGTCTCGGGCTGCTCTACGGTCCGTTCTGGCTCCGATCGCTGCTACGCGGCTATGTCGACGTCGTGCGGGGGCTTCCGCTACTCATTACGATCTTCATCATTTTCTATGTACCGCCGGCGCTCGATATCGAGGTCAGCGGGTTCGCGGCGGTAACGATGGCTCTCAGCATCTTCGCCGGTGCGCACATCTCCGAGATCGTCCGCGGCGCAGTCTCGTCGGTGTCGCGGGGCCAGAATGACGCCGCGAAAGCACTCGGCCTCACCTTCTGGCCCCGCATCTGGAATGTCATCCTGCCCCAGGCTTTGCCCGCGATCATCCCGCCATGGACGAACACGGCTATCGAGATGGTCAAGGGGAGCTCCCTCGCCTATCTGGTCAGCGTCAGCGAGCTGCTGTTTCAAACCTACAAGGTCGTGGGACGTACCGGCGCGGCAATGCAGCTGTATATCGCCGCTGCGCTCCTCTACTTTGCGATCAACTTCGCATTGTCGCGCGGTGGTCTGTGGCTCGAGCGCAGGATTCGCTACACCACATGACATGTCTGTCGAGGGTCTTCCATCATGACTGACGAACGTACTCAACCAGAACAAGCTGCGTCGGCAGCGGTCTTGCGTAATGGGCATCCCATGGTCCGCATCGCGGATGTCCACAAGCGGTACGGCGACCTCGAGGTGCTCAAGGGAATCAATCTCGACGTGCAGTCGGGCGAAGTGGTCTGCATCATCGGCGCCAGCGGGTCGGGCAAGACCACGCTCCTGCGCTGCATCAACTTCCTGGAGACGTACGAGAGCGGCCGGATCTATGTCGACGACGAACTGGTCGGCTATCGGGAGCGCGACGGCCGCCTCATCCCGGCGCGCGAGAAGGACATTGCCCGCGTCCGGGCTGAGACGGCGATGGTCTTCCAGCAATTCAATCTCTTCCCGCACATGACGGCGCTGGCCAATGTCGCCTTCGGACCGATCAAAGTGCGCGGCGTTGGCAAAGACGAGGCCAATCGCAAGGCGCGGGAATTGCTGGCTCGCGTCGGGCTCAGCGACAAGGCCGACGTCTACCCGGCCCAGCTCTCCGGCGGGCAGCAGCAGCGGGTGGCGATCGCGCGTGCGCTGGCCATGGAACCGAAGGTGATGCTCTTTGACGAGGTCACTTCCGCGCTCGACCCGGAGCTCGTCGGTGAAGTGCTCGCGGTCATGGAGGACCTCGCCGCCAGCCACGGGGTCACGATGATCGTCGTCACCCACGAGATGATGTTCGCGCGCGAGGCGGCGGACCGCGTCGTCTTTATGGATGGCGGGGTCATCGTCGAAGAAGGCGCTCCCGAGGACGTCATCGGCAACCCGCGCAGCAATCGCTTGCGCGCCTTCCTGCGCCGATTCCACACGGCCTAGGCAAGACGAGTCGGTAAGTCGGTCTAAGTCGGCAAGAAGTGAGTGTGGCCAATGCCGTGCCCGCGGTCCGCGAGCTCGGTCTGGACGTCACCGAGGATGCTCCGCTCTCGCCGCCTGTCGAGTTCCTCTGGGAGGGGAAGAGAGCTATATGATCCGCCTGCCACAACCCCATCACAGAGCGGTCTTGCAGGTCGCGCGCGGTCTCGTCGCCGGTGTCGTTACCGGCGAGGTTCTGGTCCCTGCAGCAGCGGATGATTCGCCGTAGCGAGCGCAGGCAATAGGTTCGACTCACCACGAGAGCGTCAAGCCGGGAGCCGCCATCTCGATTTGCCGCGTGAAGACGGCTGCGGCCTGAGCGCGATAGGCCGCGAATCCAAGCTCTTCCCACATGTGAGTCAGGACCAGGATCTCCGCTCCCGCGGCCACAGCAAGCTGACCGGCCTCGGCGGCGGTCAGTGATCCCCGTTCATCCGGAGATCTGACTCCTCCCTCGAGAAGCGTCGCCTCCGCGACGAGCACGTGAACCCCGGCGAAGAACTCAGCCAGCGCCGTTGCCGGTCCCGTATCCCCGGTGTAGCCCAGCCCGGGGCCTGTGGAAGATTGGACGCGGATCGCCCAGGCCGGGATGTAGTGCGTCGCCGGTGCAAACGTGACGGTGACATCACCGACGATCAGTGGTCGCGCCGGATCAAACTCGGCGACCTTGACCGTTGCCGCGAATCGCCCCGGCTCGTCGCAGGCGTCGAACGGGGCGGTCGCCTGGGCCAGAAGCTCGGATCCACCCGGCGGCAGCCAGATCGGCACGGGAGCCGGAGCTGGCAGCGGGTTGTATGCCAGCGCATGCCGCAGCGCCAGCAGATCGAGGACGTGGTCGACGTGCATGTGCGACACGATCACCGCGTCCAGCGTCCGGAAGTCGGTGTGCCGCCGCAGCTCCTGCAGCGTTCCCGGCCCCAGATCGAGGACCAGCCGCGTGCGGTCTGTCTGCACCAGCAGCCCGGCGCAGCCCATGCCCGCGTTGGGACTGGCGGCACTTCCGCCGAGGACTGTCAGGCGCATCGCGAGCCCCAGTGTTCAGATGGCAACGATGGAGCACGGTCCATGGTGGAAACTCAACAGACGTAGCGTGCCTACGCGCGCTGCTCCGCCTGCTCGCCCTCTTCCCCGTGCTCGACGATGCTGCCCTCCCGGAAGAGGATCGCCTCCAGGGCAGCCCGCCACTTGGGCGTCCGCCGCAGCAGGAACTCCAGGTCCATGCCGAAGTGCTTGAACTCTTCTGCCTGGGCGTCGGCCATAATGGCGCGCGCCTCGGCGTCCGGCTCCACCGCCAGACGCTGCTCGTACCAGCCGATCGCTTCCGCCTCCTCGGTCAGCGAGGCGATCATGCGCGCAAAGGTGCGTGTCTCGGCGGGTAGCTCATTCGGCGGCTCATGGTATTGATTGAAACCCATGCTCTTCCTCCCCACAGTCGGAACAACGCTTCATCCCGCGATGACACCCGAGGAGATGTTGTACCAGACTACCCGGACAGTGCGGACACTCCGCTCGCGTCAATCGATACCCTGAAGGGAGGGAGACGGTGGCAACGATGTCGAGAGGTTCGCCGCGGACCTACGACGCGATCGTCGTCGGTGTGGGCGGCATGGGATCCGCCGCCTGCTATCACCTGGCGCGCCGCGGCTTGCGCACGCTTGGGGCTGGAGCGCTTCGACATCCCCCACACCATGGGGTCATCGCATGGCATCACGCGCATCATCCGTCTTGCCTACTACGAGCACCCTTCGTACGTGCCCCTGCTGCTGCGTGCCTTCGAACTGTGGAATGATCTGGAACGGGAAAGCGAACGTCATCTGCTCGAGGTCACCGGCACTATCGACGCCAGCGCACCGGACGAGATCGTCTTCACCGGCGCGCTCGCCGCCTGCGAGCGGTTTGAACTCGAGCACGAGGTGCTCACCTCCGCCGCGCTGACGGCCCGCTATCCCGGCTATCAATTGCCGCCGGGCCACCTGGCGCTGTTCCAACCCCAGGGCGGCTTTCTCTTGCCGGAGCGCTGCATCAGTGCCCACGTCGAGGGCGCCCTAGCCGCCGGCGCTGACATCCGGGCTCGCGAGCGAGTCATCGCCTGGGAACCGCTCGGTGACGGTGTACGCGTCACCACCGACCGGGGCGTCTACCAGGCAGGAAGTCTCGTGCTCGCGGCCGGCGCCTGGATGGCATCCCTGGTCCCCGCCCTCGCCGGTCTCGCCGAGCCCGAGCGTCAGGTGCTGGGCTGGTTCGCGCCCCTGCGGCCGGCGCTCTTCGTCCCAGAGCGGTTCCCAGTGTTCAACCTCATGGTCCCGGAGGGGCGCTACTACGGCTTCCCGCAATACGACGTGCCGGGATTCAAGATCGGTCTGTACCATCATCTGCAGGAGCGGGTCGACCCGGATAATTTCCAGCGGGAGGCGGACGCCGACGACGAAGCCCCGCTGCGGGAGGCCACCGCACGCTACTTTCCGGCGGCGAACGGCCCGACGATGGCCCTGCGCACCTGCATGTTCACCAATACCCCGGACGAGCATTTCATCCTTGACATGTTGCCGGATTTTCCCCAGGTCGTGGTCGCCTCGCCCTGCTCTGGGCACGGCTTCAAGTTCGCCTCGGTTATCGGCGAGATCCTGGCCGATCTCGCGCAGAACGGCGAGACCCGGCATGACATCGGTCTCTTGCGTCTGAGCCGCTTCGCGGAGAAACCCGTCACCGCGCGGTAATGTCCATCACCGCGACCGCGTCTATACTGCAAGGACTGGGGAGTTCACAGGGTTTTATCTGTCCGGAAGCGACCAGGGCCTGCGGGTTCGTCTGGTGGGAGCGTTCATGGCCACGACCGGACTCGATCTGGAATCCGAGAGCAACCGACCGCATCTCGATCGGACTATCCTCGCCGCCCTCAAGACCCTGACCCGCATCGCCTGGGTGATCCCCTGGCCGATCTGGAGCGCGTTGGCGGGTGTGGGCGGCTTTGCCAGCATGCTGTCCCAGCGCCGGCACGTCGTTCTGGCCAACGTCCGCCACGCTCGCGCCGACACTCCGCCGCGCCGGGTCGTCGCCTGGTACATCGGGGCACAGCAGATCGCGACCCACCTGCGCGCCGTGATCGCCACATTACGCGCCGGGTTCCGCCTACCCAATACGACGAACCACCTCATTCTGGAGGGGATCGAGGGGGTGCGCCCCCACCTTGGGCAGCGCGGCGTGATCATCGTTGCGCCCCATGCCGGTCCCTACACGATGCTGGGGCTCATGGGCCGGCGCTGGCTGGCCGAGCAGGGGTTCACCGGCGAGCTGGCAATCGTGGCCCGCATGTTTCGCCCGTTTCGCTCTGGCGCCCTCATGCAGTGGTTCATGGACTACTTCACGCGGGCAGGCATCACGGTGATCCCTGTCCATGAACCGCCACAAAGCATGGCCAAGCGACTGAAGAATGTGCTGGAGAACAACGGCATCGTCGTTCTCCTCGTCGACGAGCCGACTCCCACACCTTCGGCAGTGGTCCCTTTCTTCGACAGCGCCATCAAGATGCCATTGGGTCCGGTGCGCCTGGCCCGCGCTACTGGCTCGGTCATCGTGCCGACCATCGCGTCCTACGAGCCGGGCCGCAAGATGAAGATCCGGCTGGCCGAGCCGCAGTTCCCCCAGGGATCCGTCAAAGAGGAGATGAATCGTCTCGCCGGCGCTCTGGAAACGCTGGTCAGCGAGAACCTCAACCAGTGGGCGATGCTGACGCCGATCTGGATCGACGAGAAGCCGGGTACGCCGGTTGCGCCAGAGGGTCACTCCTACGCCGACCTGCACTTGCACACGCAAGGCAGTGATGGGCTGCTTCACGCCGAGGAGTGGAGCGACGCCGCGCGCGACGGCGCAGTGCGCGTCATCGCCGTCACCGATCACGATCACATCGAGACAGTCCGCGAGTGGAAGCAGCGTGACCCGGAGAGCACCCGTCACGTCATCCCCGGCGTGGAGCTGACGGCTCGCGGCCGTATCGTTCATCTCGGGGTGCTCTTCCCGGGCGAAGTCCCTGCCTCGCTGCCGCGTCCGGGAACACCACTGCTCGACCTCGTCCGCTGGGCGCGTGGCGTCCAGGGGAGCGTCGTCGTCCTGGTTCATCCATTGCCCGTACTCTGGCGGCGTCAGCTGCGTAGCATGGCGCGGGCGGGGCTCCTACCAGACGCGATCGAGGCACGATTTCCCTTCAGTGGCAATCGCGCCGCGTCGATCGAACGCGCCGCCTGCCAGTACGGGCTCGCCGTTCTGGGAGGCAGCGACGCGCATCTGACCCCCGGTCAGATCGGCGCAAACGCCACGCTGTTCCCGGGAGAAACGGTCGAGGACCTGCTCCGCGCCCTTCGCGACCGCCGTACGCGGGCCGTCGCGTTGCCGCGTCCGGGCCGCATCCCCGGCAGCGTCTACGCCATGCAATCACTCTATTCCTGGCTCTTGCCGGTCCGCGGATTACCAGGGGTACCCGCCATGCGGACGGTGCTCTTGCGCCGGGCGCGGGCGGCGGCGCAACGGGGCAGGCGGCGTAAGCATGTTGTTTCGGTGCAAGGGGATAGTACACCGCACGAAGTTCAGGTATCCTGATCGTCTGAGCACAGGCACCGGCAAGGAGGCCGGCCATCGAATCTGAACTGATCAGGACAGTGTTGTCCTATGGACTCCCCATCGTAGCGCTGACCTTGCTGTTCTCAGCCGCGGGTATTCCCACCGGTGTGCCAATTCACGTCGTCCTGATGGCGACTGGGGCCTACCTCATCGGCTCCCTGCCAGGCCTGGCAGTGGCGATCGTGGCCCTGGCGGCCGCCGAGCTGGCGGGTACGCTCGTTCTGCATCTCATCTCGCGCACCGGTGGAGTCCGTTTGCTGGAGCGGATGGCGAGCGATCGCCAGGAACGGATGCAGACCACGTTCGACCGCTGGCGAGGGCGTCTGGGCGGGCGCGATGTCGCGGCCATTACTGTGCTGCGGCTGATCCCGTTCGTGCGCATGGGGACGACGGTCGGCACCGGGCTGCTGGGAATTCGGCTGCGCGATTTTGTCCTCGGTGCGGGAATCTCCGCCGTGATCTGGACCGCGGTCCCGCTCAGCATCGGCTATGCCTTCCGCTCCAACGTGACGACGATCGAGGGCTACTACCACAGCATCCTGAACGCTCTTCCTGTAACACTTGGCATTGCCTCCCTCATCGTCGTGGTCGGTGTGCTCGGGAGAAGCGCGGCGACGCAAGCCCGGCTGCGTGAGATGGTGGCGCCGGTCTGGTCGCGAATCCATCCCCCCGCTGGCTCAATGCCTGAGATCAGCCAGGAGCCGCCGCCAGCTCTCAACTGACGTCGCATCTGGTGGCGGCGCCACCCCGATGTGCGTCACACCCAGCTCATCAAGGGCGCGCAACCGCTCCCGAACCACTGGCAGCGAGCCGATGACGCCGAGATGACGGACCAAATCGTCCGGGATCAGCGCCCGCGCCGCCGCCAGATCGCCATCGCGACGCAGCGCCGGGAAGCCACCTCCGGCGGCAAGCGTCTCTCGGGTTCCCATCGTCACTCGCACCTCATCGAGCAGCGCCGGAACATCGAAACCCTCGGTCCGTACCAACCGGTCCATACCCGGCAAGGTTGAGACGAGGGCCAGCAGGTTCTTGCCGCGGTCGATCGCCTTGCGCTCGGCGGTCGCCGAATCAGCCACGACTGTGGTCGTGCGCAGCACGAACGCGAGCCCGGCGGGATCGCGACCCGCCGCCGTCGCCGCCGCCCGCACCCGGGGGATTGCTCGACGCAGGAAATCGCTCGAGGTCTGCGCGTTGAAGATCGCGCCGTCACAGAGCGCGCCGGCGAGGTCGAGCGCCCGCGGACCGGCGGCCGCGAGGTAGACCGGCACCTGGCCCTGGCCCGGGTGGATGACCCGCTCCCAGCCTCGCACCCGGAAGTGTCCTTCGTCGGGCGACGAGGCCCGATGCGGCGCCCGCCACCACTGCCGTAGGAGCGCTACCGTCTCTTCGAGCACCCCGAGCGGATCGCCTATATCGCTGCCGAGCGCATCACGGTGCCATTCGGCCTGACCGCGGCCGAGTCCCAGCACCGCGCGACCACCCGAAAGCCGGTCGAGGGTGGCCACGGATGCGGCCAGCAGGTTCGGGTGACGCGGATAGGGACTGGTGACGCTGGTGCCGAGCTCCGCCCCCTCCGTCACCGCCGCGATCGCGCTGAGAACGGCGAAGGCGTCCCAGCCTTCCGGGTCTTCGCTCGCCCAGATGGCGTCGATGCCTGCAGCGTCGGCCGCCTGCGCGGCGAGCAGCGTCTGCCGCGGAGCCTGTCCTTCGCGGTCGCGTACCCAGGCGTGATGACTGAGGTCAAGCGTGAAGCGCATGAGGTCAACGCCACGTCCCTGAGTTCCCGCCCTACCCCTCCGCCCGGTAGTAGAGGATCACCCCGCCGCCCCGCTCATCGCCCTGGCGCACGACGACACCGGGACGCCCATCGTGCATGGCGTAGGGGTCGCCGCGATCCAGCGTGGCGGCGACCTCCTCGGAGACGATCGTGGCAAAGAGATCGTGCCGCGGGCATTCCCAGACGCCGGGGTGGTCAGCTAGCGGTCTCATACGGTGTCGATCGCGGGGATGATTGCGGCCGATCTCGCAGAGGGGATTCGGTCCGGAGGATTGCTGCGCTTCAGTAGCCATGGCCGATGCGGTCACTCCCACCTGGGTTCCGCCGGCGCTGAGGACCGAAGCGGCGAAACCATGAGCCCATTCCCAACCACAGCAGTATGCCGCAGACGCGACTCACGGCTCAGGCGCTGCAGAGGACGTGTACCATGCGAGGCGAGCGGACAAGGACAGAAGCGGCCACATGCGGACCTCAAATCGGATCACTGCGCGAGGAGCAGCCGGCGACCTTGCGCTGACGGACCCCGGCGCACCGAAATCGAGCGACGCAGATCCTGAGTCTGGCGTCGTGTCACGGTTCGGACCCGAGCTGGCACAACTTACCGTCGTGATGTTCTGGGCCTCGACCTTCGTCGTAGCCAAAGCGGCGTTCGCCGAGGTGAGCCCGCTCGCCTTTCTCTTCGCACGCTTCGTGATCATGGTCGCGCTCGCCTTCGCCGTTCTGCTGGTCCTGCAGCGAGGCGCGGGCCGCTGGGTCGAGCGATCCGACTGGGGCCTCTTTGTCCTGGCGGGGCTGACCGGCTACACGCTGTACCAGCTCGGGTTCATCCTCGGGCTGAGCCGCACTTCTCCCTTTTCCTCGTCCCTGCTGATCGCGATGGTGCCGCTCTTCACGGTTCTTATCCTGGCCGTCATGAGGGAGCCAACGCCACTGCAAGGCTGGGTGGGACTCGGCGTGGCGCTGGTCGGGGTCGCGTTGTTCCTCCTCGACAAGCGCGGCGCATCCGCCGGGACCTTGCTGGGAGACGTATTGAGCATTGGAGCGGCGGTTTCCTTCGCGGTCTACGGCATCATCACGCGGCCACTGGTCCGCAAGTACCCGGCGGAGACCTACACCGCCTGGAGCGTCCTGGCCGGAACCGTGCCTCTGCTCCTCGTCTCGCTGCCGGATGCGCTGAGGCAGGACTGGCAGGCAATTTCTCTCGCGGGGTGGTTCAGCATCGTCTACCTCGCCATCTTCCCGGTCTACATCGCGTACATTCTCTGGAACTACGCCATCGCCCGGCGCGGTGTGGCCAAGGCCAGCTCGTTTGGCTTGCTGGTGCCGATCGTGGCCGGGCTGCTATCGGCGATTTTCTTCGCAGAGCCGTTTGGCCCCTTGAAGCTGCTCGGGGCCGGGCTGGTGCTGGCCGGACTCGTCATCGTGCGGACCAGGCTATGGCGGCGACCGGCCGCGAAAGGAGCGACCGTGTGAGCGTGCCCACGACCGACTCGAAGATGTACCAGACCATGCAGCGCCAACCAGCGGATATCCGGCGCCTGCTCGCCGACGGCTGGGGGCAGGCAGAGCAGGCAGCCACCCTGCTAGTCCCGGCGCGGCGGGTCTTCGTGGTCGGCATCGGCACCAGCCTGCACGCGGCGATGATTGGCTCCTGGTTGCTGCGCGCCGCCGGGTCGGACGCGCGGGCCGTCTCCTCGTTCGACTTCGCCCTCTACCCCGACTCCTATCCCCTCACCGCCGAAGACGCGGTCGTGGTCATGGCGCACACCGGCGTCAAGACCTACTCCGCGGTCTCCGATCCAACGGGCGCATGATGCCGGGGCGCGGGTCCTCTCCGTGGGCAGCCTCACCGCGGAGCATCCTGGCTCCGAGCTGATCCTGCGTACCGTCGAGCGGGAGCAGTCTGCCGCCTACACGGCATCGCACCTGGCGGCAATGACGGTCATGGCCCAGGTTGCGACGGTACTGGGCGAAGGACGCAGCGCATCAGGCGTGAACGGATTCCGCGCCGCGCTCGACCTGCTACCAGACCAGATCGCCGATGTGCTGGCCCGTGAAACGGAAATCCAGCCGGTTGCTGACGACGCTTTACAGCGGCAGATCTACGCCATCGCGGCCGGGCCGAACGAAGCGACCGCGCTCGAGCTGGTCATCAAGGCGCGGGAGGCGGCCTACGTCCCCATCGATGCTCTGCACGCCGAGCAGTACCTGCACGGCCCGATGGTGGCCTTCAACGAAGGCGACCTGCTGGTCGCGGTCGCCGTACCCGGCAACGCGTTTGACCGCGTGGCCGGTATCTGCGCCGTCGCCGATGCCATGGGCGGTAAGCTCTGGATCGTCGGCTCGTCCGTACCGGCGGCCTCCGATGCCTCGGTCTTCGCGCTACCGGAGCTCCCGGAGATGCTTTCGCCGCTGCTGGCGGTCGTGCCGATGCAGATGCTGGCGTACACGATGGCCGTGCTGCGCGGGACCCACCCGGACACCTTCCGTCGCAACGACCCTCGTTATAAGGAGGCATTCGGGCTGCTGACCCTCTAGGAGCCTGGCTGACCACTGGCGGAGCAACTGAACGTGTGCCACTTCGGCCGTTACGAGATACTCCCGATCTCCCGGGTCTGCAGCAAAGGTAGGCATGGAAGGCAGGTTTGACGATGATTGCGGGGAATTCCACTCATTTCAATCGAGGCCCAACCATATTCGCTGATGATCGATCCCGATCAGACCGCAATCATTGTCGTCGACATGCAAAACGACTTCGGATCCGAGGGCGGCATGTTTGCCCGGGCAGGCATCGATATCTCGCCCATCCAGGCCGCCGTGGCCCCAACCGCACGAGTTCTCGACATGGCTCGCCGCACCGGGATGCCGGTGGTCTATCTGAAGATGGCGTTTGCCAGCGACCTCTCGAACGCGGGCGGACCGGATGCACCCAACCGCATTCTGCATCTCAGGATGAACGTCGGCGAGCCGGTCACAGCGCCTAATGGGCGCGAAAGCCGGATCCTCATTGAGGACACCTGGAACACGGATATTCTTCCGGAGCTGACGCCGCACCCGGGTGATCTCATCGTCGTCAAGCATCGTTTCAGCGGCTTCTTCGAAACGAACCTGGATGGACTTCTGCGGGACCTGGGAGTGAAAACCCTGGTGTTCACCGGGTGCACGACGAGTGTTTGCGTGGAATCGACGTTGCGCGATGCGTTCTTCCGGGATTACCGGTGCCTCTTGTTGGCCGACTGCACCGCCGAGCCGATCGGTCACGCACTGCAGCGCAGCAACCACGACGCGAGTCTGTTTCTAATCCAGCTCATGTTTGGCTGGGTCTCTAACTCAACGGCGTTCATCGAGGCGCTGGCAGAGCAATCGATGGTGGCGTCAGTCTGAGCGACTCATTCTGAGAATCACGAAGATGTCAGTGCTCAGAAAGGTCCACACGAGCACTGCCCGCTCCACACCTCGAGCGATGAGCGGACACGGAATTGACTGCTACTGCATCCGGCCCCGGCAGGCCACTGGCCAGACCGCGGCGATCACGCCGTCACGGATGCCGAAGAGTGATTCGTGGAGATGGACCGCCTGGTCGGTGTAGTTGACCTCCAGCTCCAGGCGGTCGCCGATGCGCGGCCACTCCGCGGGACCGTCGAGCGTCAAGATGCCATGCTCGGCCGAGAACTTGATCGCCTGCACGCCTTCGACGCCGCGGGCGACCGGCGCCTCCTTGCTAGGGTCGATCGCGCGACGACCGGCGTCGACGACGATGCGATCCTCGGCGGGGCGGCTGGTCACCGTCGTCAGCAGCGTCAGCGCCGGCTCGATCGGAGACTCCAGCGCGCGGTAGAAACCGTCGCCCATCACCGCGCCTCCAGCCTGGATCTCGGTGATGCCCGGCTGCCGCGCGGTATGGAGATAGGTGCCACTGCCGCCACAGGAAACGATGTCAACAGGCAAACCCACGGCGCGAACGGCGTCCGCCGCCCCGGTCAGCTTGCCGATCGCCCTCGCGATCTCCTCCCGTCGGGTCTCGCGATCGGCGATGGAGGTCGCGTGGCCCTCCCAGGCCATGACCCCTGAGAAGCGCAAATGCGGCGAGTCGTCGACGATCCTTGCCAGCGTGACCGCCGGTTCACCGGGCGCCACACCGCAGCGCTTCATCCCGGAGTCGACTTCGACCAGCACTCGCGGCCGCACCTCAAAGGCAGCTGCGGCGTCATCCAGTTCGCGCACGTTGGCGGGGTTATCGACGCAGACAATTACGTCGGCCCCGGTCGTGGCGATCAGCGCCGCCAGTCGCCGTGTCTTGATCGGCCCCACGACTTGATTGGCGATGAGAATGTCCATGACGCCGCTGGCCGCCATGACCTCAGCCTCGCTGACCTTGGCGACGGTAACGCCGATAGCCCCGGCGGCGATCTGGCGGTGAGTGATCGTCGGGCACTTATGCCCCTTGGCGTGCGGTCGCCACTGCACCCCATGCTGGCGCATGGTGCCGGCGATGTGCGCGATGTTGCGGTCCATCGTCTCGATGTCCACCAGCAGCGCCGGCGTATCGAGCGCGCTCACCGGCATCCCAACGAGCGTCGTCAGCATGTGTCGTCCTCATTTCATCCGAATTCGCAGCGCCGCAATGATAGCGCGGTGTCAGGGTGTCGTGGTGTCGGGGTGACGAGATTTTGGATCGATCGTTGCTACGTGATAGTGTGGCATCCGCAATGAGGAAGGGGGAGTGATGACAGTCCGTACTTACCGTGACCTCAGGGTCTGGCAAATTGGAATGGATCTCGTTGTTGGCGTGTATGACCTGACGCGGGCACTGCCGAAGTCAGAGACATATGGGCTCTCTAGCCAGCTTCAACGAGCCGCCGTCTCCGTACCGGCCAACATTGCCGAGGGACATACTCGAAGTTACCTACGGGAGTACCTCCAGTTCCTCTCGATCGCACGCTCGTCTCTGGCCGAGGTCGCAACGTATCTTGAACTTATTGAGCGTCTCTCGTACGCAACGACGGAGCGAACCCAACCTCTTCTTGATCTTACTTCGTCGCTCAATCGGCAATTGCTTGCGCTACGTGATTCCCTTTCAACTCGGCTGCAAGAGGAACCATTGCCGTACGACCCAATTTCCCCGTCACCCTGACACCCTGACACCCTGCCACCCCGACACCCGGAGGAACATTTCGTGACTCAATCCCCCGAAACCGCTCCCTACGGCGCCTGGCGCTCGCCAATCACCGCTGACCTCATTACGGGGAAGCGCGTCGGCGTCGTAAGCCCCCGTATCGACGGTGACGATGTCTACTGGATCGAGAACCGCCCGGCGGAAGCCGGACGCTCGGTCGTCGTGCGTCGCTCCCCGGACGGGACGATCGCTGATGCCATCCCATCCGGATTCAACGCCCGCACCCGCGTCCACGAGTACGGCGGCGGTGCGTACACGGTGCGAGACGGCGTGCTCATCTTCGCGAACTTTGCCGACACCCGGCTCTACCGAGTAGACGGCAACGACCCGCCCCGGCCGATCACGCCAGCGGGCGCACTGCGCTACGCCGATGTGATCTTCGATCCGGACCGCGCGCGACTC
The DNA here is from genome assembly GCA_963724295.1 of uncultured Chloroflexia bacterium. Taxonomy (GTDB): domain Bacteria; phylum Chloroflexota; class Chloroflexia; order Thermomicrobiales; family UBA6265; genus JACCXM01. The sequence continues at coordinate 72,815 of CAVRUC010000013.1, forward strand.
ATCGCCGTGCGCGAGGACCACTCCAGCGATGGGGAAGCGGTCAATACCATCGTCGCGCTCGACCCCGCAGGCGACGAGAGCGGCGGTATGGTCCTCACCTCCGGCGCCGACTTTTATTCCAATCCACGTCTCAGCCCCGACGGTCGGCGGCTGGCCTGGCTGCAATGGAACCATCCCAACATGCCATGGGACGGCTCCGAGCTGTGGGTCGGTGAGATCGGCGAGGACGGAATGGTCACTTCCTCCGAGCTGATCGCCGGCGGTCCTCAGGAATCCATCTTCCAGCCGGAATGGGCTCCCGACTGCACGCTCTATTTCGTCTCCGATCGCACCTGCTGGTGGAACCTCTATCGTCGTAGCGGTGACGGCGACGAGGCCGTGGCGCCGATGGAAGCGGAGTTCGGAATCGCCACAGTGGGTCTTTGGCATGGCGACCTACGCCTTTCTCGACCCACGAACGATCCTGGCCACGTACACCCGAGAGGGCACATGGCAGCTGGCAACGATCGACACCGAATCAGGTCGGCTCACCTTCGTCGAGAATCCGTTCACCGAGATCGACGAGCCGTTCGCGGCCGGCGGCTCTGCCGTCCTGGTCGCGGGGAGCCCCACCTTGCCGACGGCGGTGGTGCGCTACGACCCGGCCAGCGGAACACTCGAGACGCTCAAGCGCTCGCTCGAGACCGATATCGACGCCGGCTATCTGTCGATACCGATGCCGGTCGAGTTTCCAACGGAGAACAGCCTCACGGCGCACGGCTTTCTTTACCTACCGCGGAACATGGACTTCGTCGCTCCGGAAGGCGAACTGCCGCCGCTGCTGGTCCAGAGTCATGGTGGACCCACCAGTGCCACGTCGACCGCGCTCAGCCTGCCGCTCCAGTTCTGGACGTCCCGCGGATTTGCTGTCCTCGACGTCAACTACGGTGGCAGCACCGGCTATGGGCGCCCCTATCGGCAGCGACTGACTGACGCGTGGGGCATCGTCGACGTCGACGATCACGTCAACGGCGCCAGGTACTTGATCGAGCGCGGTCTGGTCGACCCGGAGCGCACCGCGATTCGCGGCTGGAGCGCCAGTGGCTACACGACGCTCGCCACTCTGGCGTTCCGCGATCTCTTCCGCGCCGGCGCCAGCCACTTCGGCATCAGCGATCTGGAGACGATGACGACCGACACCCACAAGTTCGAGTCGCGCTACCTCGACGGTCTGATCGGGCCCTATCCCGATCGGAAGGACATCTACATGGATCGCTCGCCGATCCATCACCTGGAGGGCTTCACCGAGCCCCTGATCCTCTTTCAGGGAAGCGAAGACACCGTAGTGCCGCCCGATCAGGCCGAGACGATGTACGAGGCCATGGCGGCCCGCGGTCTACCGGTGGCGCTGGTGGTCTTTGCCGGCGAGGGCCATGGGTTCCGCCGCGCTGAAAATATCCGCCGCGCCCTTGAAGGGGAACTCGATTTCTACGGGCAGGTCTTCGGCTTCACCCCGCACGGCGAGATCGAGCCGGTGACGGTGGCGAATCTCGCCAAGGTGTCGGGGTGATTACTCGCTGCGCTCGTGGTCGCAGGGTGGCGGGGCGTCAGGGGTCGCGCTTCCTGCCACCCAGCGACCCCGCCACCCTCGTTTTACCCTGACACCCTCGTAAGGAGTGAGCTATGGCCACGGCGGCCCGTAAGGTCATCGTCACCTGCGCGATCACCGGGTCGATCCACGTCCCGTCCCAGACGCCGTATCTGCCGATCACGCCAGACCAGATCGCCGAGAACGCCATCGGCGCGGCCCGGGAAGGGGCCGCTATCCTGCATCTGCACGCGCGCGACCCCGAGACCGGTCAGCCAACTCCTGACCCGGAGGTCTTCCTGCGTTTCCTACCCCGCATCAAGGAGAGCACCGACGCCGTCATCAACATCACCACCGGCGGCGCGCAGACCATGACGATCGACGAGCGACTGGCCGGACCGCAGCGGATGAAGCCGGAGATGTGCTCGCTCAACATGGGGTCGATGAATTTCGGTCTCTATCCCATGGCCAGCCGCATCAAGGAGTTCAAGTACGACTGGGAGCCGGGGTATCTCGAGATGTCGCGAGGACACATCTTCCGCAATACCTTCGCCGACATCGAGCGCCTGCTGGAGACGATGGGCGCGCACGGCACCCGCTTCGAGTTCGAGTGCTACGACGTGGGCCACCTCTATAACCTCGCGCACTTCCTCGATCGTGGCCTCGTGCAGCCACCGGTCTTCGTGCAGACCATCTTCGGCATACTCGGCGGCATCGGCACCGATCCCGAGGATCTGCTGCACATGAAGCGGACGGCCGATCGCCTGCTGGGAAACAACTACATCTGGAGCATCCTCGGTGCGGGTCGTCACCAGTTCAACCTGATCACCATGGGCGCCATCATGGGCGGCAACGTTCGCACCGGTATGGAGGACAACATCTATCTCGGCAAAGGCGAGCTGGCCCAATCCAACGCCGATCTGGTCGCGAAGACGGTGCGCATCCTGCGCGAGCTCTCCCTGGAACCAGCCACGCCCGGCGAGGCGCGCACCATGCTCGGCCTCAAGGGAGTGGAGAACGTGGGGTTTTGAGGGAAGGGACGGATCTGGGATCAGCCGGTGGTCGCCGACGCTTCATGCATGTCGTCAGGGTTGGTTTATGTCGGTTGTTGATCAGATGACCGCTGATACCAAGCGCGACGTCCAACGCCAACTCTCCGAACTGCTCGGTCGCGTGATCGACTGGCTCAAGTTCGCGGAAGCGAAGAACACCGGCTCCGTCGGCTTGTCCTCCACCGGACTCGGTGTGATCGTCACCTTCCTGGTGGCGGGACCGTCGATTTCGACCCCGACGGGGGTAGGTCTTGGGATCGCCGCCCTCGCCTTGATGGTCAGCCTTCTACTGACCGTCGCCTCGTTCTTCCCCTCGACGAACCTGGAGAAACACCTCGTCAGCGAGCGCGAAAGGCCCACAACTCGGGACAACCTCCTCTACTACGGGCATCTGGCCCGCTATGAGCCGAGAGCCCTGGTCGAAGCAATCGCCGAGATGTATTTCGAGCAGGAGGGCGAGACGTATGTACCGAGCAAGCTCGACATCGATCTCGCGGCGCAGATCGTCACCAACGCCCGAATCACCGTCCGCAAGCTCGCGCTCTTTAGGTACTCGTTGCTCCTGTTCGGGTTCGGCGTGCTGGTCGCCTCCGCGTCCATCGCTCTAGCGTCGTTCCTGGTCTGATCCGCGCTCTCGGTCAGGCGCCGTGAAGCTGGAACTTGGGCTACGCGGACTCCTTCGGTAACATCGTATAGAAGTTAACGTCTCGATAATGATCGGAAGTTGAAGACGAATCGCTCGATGTCGCTGCGCGCTCGTCGGCTATTGGCGCTGCATGGACGTAGGACTTACCGAGTGGGCCGATCCCGAGAGATGATCTGCTGGATCTCGGCTCAGCGCCGCGGGGACACCAGCACCTCTACGATCGCCCCTGTCCACTCCGGGCCGCCAGCCAGCTGCTGGTGAGACGATCGTGGCAGCGTTGCGATTCGTGCCCGAGGCAGGAGCGCGACGAGGGTCTCGACCGTGGCGCGCTCCAGGGCGGCGGCGTCATCCTTGACGAGCAGCCCGACTGGCATGTCGAGGCGAGTGAGCCCGTCAGGGTCGATCGGAGCGCTCACCATGCCTGCCAGCAGCGGCGCCAGGTTCCCGGCCGAGCGGCGGATGGCGCCGAGGCGCGGTTTCGAGAAGCGTTCTCGCCAGTCCGGGCCGATGCGCGCGCCCAGGAAGAGGTCGAGAGCGCGGTCCGCCTGACCCTTTTCGGCCAGGACCGCGGCCTCTTGCATCATCTCGAGGTGGTCCGACCCGATCTGGCGAGCCGACATCTCTGCCGTTGCTGCGACCAGCGCCGGCAGATAGGGCGCGGCAAGCACGAGCGAAACGACCCGCTCTGGAGCCGCTGCCGCCAGGGCTAGCGCGGTCTCCGCGGCCCAGCCGATCGCAACCACGTGCGCGCTTGGCAACCCTTCCGCATCGAGCACAGCAAGTGCGTCAGCTGCCAGCGCACTGGAGGGATACGCGCGCCCGGAAAGCATCGGCGATGCGCCATGACCCCGCGCGTCAGGGAGTGTCAGGCGAAACAGGGCATCATGTGGCGGTTCGGCGAGGGAGCGCAGCTGACCACGATCGGCGAGGAGATCGTGCAACGCCAGCACCGGCGTCGCGGTTCCTTCACCACGCGACTCGTAGCTCAAGCGGTGGTCGCCGCGCGTCGCGAATCGCGTAATTCCCGGTCCTCCGGTCGGTTGTGGCGTAAAGGAACCTCGTTCCAGGATCACGGAGAAACCGGCTCACTCGCCAATGGCGGCGAGTCGACGGCTGGCCGGCGAGACTCCCGGCGACCCGCGAGGCGATCCCACGCCAAGTCCCAGACCGTGCCGGCGACGAGACCGCCGCACACCGCCGTCGCGGTCAGCACCGGCAAGAGGTAGCGCGAGAAATCGGCGCGCATGCCGACGACGATCAGCGCAACCTGCCCTCCGAGCAGCAACGCGGCCATCGCCCAGCGACTGCCAAGTCCACGTTGGATGGCCAGCGCCAGCAAGATGAGCGCGCCGATGATGGCCAGCACCAGATCGAGCTCCATCGGCTTCCAGGAGACGCCAAAGGCGCTGGCAATGACCGCGACCAGCTGACCGGTGACGGAGTCGATGTCGCCGAGCCAGTTTCCGATCCGTCCCAGCGCGTCGACCGGCCCATCGACGTTGAGCTCGCTCCAGAGGACGCCCTGGTTGTACATCTCGATGGCCCGGAACTCGAGCAGCGATCGGGTGCGGCCAACGGGGTCTGGCCAGAGATAGGGATATGAGGCAATGAACGTAGCGGCCGCGAGCGGGGGTTGTACGAGGAGCCGCCAGCCAAGCCTGCCGTCGTGTCTGGCTCCAGCCCCTGAGCCGCGCCAGCTGTGAATGACCAGGACCATCCCCGCCGCTGCCGGCACAATCGCGAGCGCCAGCGGGCTGAGCTTGGCCGACCCGCCAAGACCGAGCAGCACGCCGAGCAAGATGGCGCGCGGCCAGGTCGGACGATTCGCCAGCGCCATCGCCACCAGCACTGCCAGCGCCACGAGGAGCGTCACCAGCGCGTCTGATCCGGCGAGGCTGGACAGATAGATCGACAACGGATGCGGCACCAGGAGCGCGGCGGCCGCAATGCCGGCGACGGCGTTCGAGAGACCGCGCGCGATCAGGTAGACACTGACGGCGATGAGGGCGCCTACCACGCTGTTGGTCCGTCGCGCGGCCGCCAGATCGACCTCGTTGGGCATGGTGCCGTGCCGCCAGTTCCAGTCCGGACCGAAGTGGAAGTTGTAAAACCCGTTGGTGTCGAGATCACGGCCCTGCAAGGTCAATCCGAGACCCATCAGATACGATCCCAGGGGAGGCTGCCCAATCATCAGCTCGCTCTCTTGCCAGAACTCACCGGTGGGGGTGCGGAGCTCTTCGAGGAAGCGCGCGCGATGCACCCAGCGCGCCTCGTCACGGTGGAACTCCGTCATCGGCACCGCGCTGAGATTGACCCAGAGAGCAACGAGGAAAACCAATGGGGCGAGCAGGGCGTCCCAGCGCGAGAACATGGCCCGCTCCTACGGGGTCACCGCGTCGAGCGCGTCGAAGAATCCGGGGAACGTCTTGGCCACGCATCCAGGATCGCGCAGGCGGATGCCGGGGACCCGCAGCGCGGCTACCGCAAAGCTCATCGCCATGCGGTGATCGTCATAGGTGTCGACGTCTGCCGGCTGGAAGGGGACGAGGTGTGATCCGCATGCCGTCCGGAAACTCGTCGACGTCCTGCCCCAGCCGGCGCAGCTCGGTCGCCACCGCCGAGACCCGGTCGGTCTCTTTCAGCCGCGCGTGAGCGATACCGCGAATGGTCGTCGGACCGGAGGCGAGCGGCGCGATGGCAGCAAGAGTCTGGGCAGTGTCCGAAATCGGCCCCAGGTCCAGATCGACGCCGCGCAGGTCTCCCTGCGCCGGTCCGCGCACCTCGGTGTATCCGTCTCCGATCTCCACCTCCGCGCCCATCTTCGCCAGCACGTCGACGAAGTGGAGGTCACCCTGGGTCGAGTCGCGACCGAGTCCGTCGACGCGCACGCGACCGCCGGTCACCGCCGCCGCGGCGAAGAAGTAGGAGGCGTTCGAGGCGTCCGGTTCGACATGGTACAGACGGCCCGCATAGCGCTGTCCGGGAGCAACCCCGATCTGCCGCCAGGTAACCGTGTCGAGATCCGCGGTCACGCCGAATGCCTTCATCACCGCGGCGGTCATCGGCAGGTATGGCTTGGAGACGAGATCGCCGATGACCTCGACCGCGACCCCGTCCCGCGCATACGGCGCGGATAACAGCAGGGCGCTGAAGTACTGGGACGAGAGATCTCCAGCCATCCGCGTCTGACCACCGCGCAACCCGGCCGCGTGGACGACAACCGGCGGGCAGCCGGTGCCGGCTTCGCTACGCGCATCCGCTCCCAGATCGTTGAGCGCGGCAATCAGTGGCGCGATCGGACGCAGCCGCATGCGGGGCACGCCATCGATCCGGTAGCGTCCCCGTCCGAGCGGGAGGGCGGCGGTGAGAAAGCGCATCGTGGTGCCGGAGTTGCCGACAAAGAGATCAGCCTCCGGCGCTGTGAATGTGCCTCCGCCACCTTCGATGCGAAAACCCGCATTCGCCTCATCGCTCTCGACCGTCACGCCGAGCGCGTTCAACGCCGCGGCCATGTACCGCGTATCGTCGCTGTGCAGCGCCCCGACGAGCTCGCTGGGGCCATCGGCCAGCGCCGCCGCGATCAACGCGCGGTTGGTGATGCTCTTCGAGCCAGGCAGGGTCACCGTCGCGTCAAGCGGACGAGCTGCCTGACGCGGCGCTAATGCCGGCGGATAGCCACGATCAATCGTTGTGGAAATAGCGCGGCCTCCCATCGCGGCGAATCAATGGAGCTGTCAGCTGGCAAGGGTACCAGCAATGTTCCGCCCCGCCTCGGAACGTCCGGCCAGCGAGATCGTTCGTACTAGAAGGGAGCGGTTCGATGCCACCACATCGTCCCTGGGACCGGTGCGCGCGAAACCCGCCGCTATACTCGGGCGAGCCGGTACGCGCCTTTCCGGGCGGCGACGGGCTCGAACTCCGTAGGTCACGAGGTCATCGCCGCGCATGGAACCACGACCGCCCCGGCCGCGATCATCGCAGCCATTCGAGACGCCGGGATCGCCAGATACGGCAGGGATCGGCGAGCGTCTTTATCCCGCGCCCGGCGACCCGGCATATTATGCCGGTGCCGAGACCTACGCCCCCGGAGTTCACGCCGCCCCCCCACTCCTGCCACGGCAACAGCGCCGCCAACGGCGAGCTCTGCGCGGCGTCGCCGTCGCCGTAGTGCTGATCGCGGCCGTCGCGGCCATGGGTTGGATCTTCCGCGACGCCGTGCGTGGACTGATCGTCCCTCCGGCGCCCACTCCGGCCGCCGAGGCTCTCGTTACCGCGCCCGGGAACGCCGACTGCTGCTCCGGAATCGGCCGCACTGCCGAACGCCCTGGCAACCGTGACCCCAACTGCCGAGCCCGGACCGACGGCCACCCGGGAGCCGGAGCAAGAGTCGCCTGCGCTTGCCGTCGACGCAACGGCGCCGGCCGAACCTGACCGCGATATCTCGGCCCAGACGCTGCCTCTCCTCGAGCTGCTTCCCACGCAAGATCAGGTGCCGGCCGGCCTGCTTCTGGTCGACGAGGCGGAACGCAGCAAAGAGGAGGTCATCACGGCCTTGGGAGGGACCGAGGAGGCCGCGCAGCTGCTCGACGATTGGGGATGGTCCGGCAACGCCTTCCGTGACTTCATCGCTGACGAAGACGCGCCGCCGCCGAGCGGGACGACGTTCCTCAACGTCAGCGTCCATCGCTTTGCCGACCCCGAGTCGGCTGCCAACGCCATGGTCTTCTTCTCCGACCAGGTCATCTTCGTGCAGGGTCTGGAGGAAGTCGAGCCGCCGGCCATCGGCGAGAGTGCGCGCTTGCTGACGCGGTGCGCCCGACGGCGTTCCGCTCACCGTTCTCTACGCTCAGGCGGGACCGATCATGTACCGCGTCGGCGGATCGACGGAAAGCCCCGAAGGCGACCCTACGGCCGATGTCCTCGCCGTTGCCGGAGAGATCATCGCGGGCCAGGGCGGCGGAGACTGATCATGCTCAACCGGGAAAACGCAATCGGCCTGGTCCTGCTGCTCCTTTGTGGGGTCGTCGCCCTGGTCCTCATCGTCAGCATCGTCACCGGAACGCGCTTCCGTTTCGAGGGTCCATCGTGGGTGGGGACCGTGCTGGTCATCCTGTTCTTCGCGGGCACGATCTACGGATTCCTGATCCGTCCCGGACGCCGCTGGTCATGGCCCTGGAGCAAGGACAAGGACCAGGATCGACTGGACGGCCCCTAGGCAGGCGCGCGCTGGAAGCCGTCACCGCCGGGTGATCTATACTTTTGCCAGCCGCGTGACGCGGCGCCCCGCTCGGCATTCGCATTACGACCGGGCATAGGGGCATGATCGAGCCACTCTTGACGACCACTTCTGCACATTCCGCACAGCCATCCGCCGCCTGGCCGTTTCACTCGGCCGCGCCGGGTGTCACGCTGCTGCGCGAGGAATCGACCCAGCATCCGTTTGCGCTGGCTGTTGCCGCGGCCTGGAGCTGCTATGGCGGCCGGCCGGCAAAGGTCGAGACCGTGCGCAAGCTCGTGTACGGACCGGAGCCGGAGGGGCTGAGTCCTGTCAAAGCGGCCGATCGGGCGCACCGCCGCGAGCGGGCGATGAAGCTCTACGCCGACCTCTTTGCCGCCGGGCACCACACGACGCTGCAACACGCCAACTTCGTCTTCGTCCTCGACAACGTCTCCCGTCTCGCCATCTGGTCGTTCTTCCACGCCCACCCGTTCTACAACTCGGAGCAGGTCTCGCAGCGCTACCGCGAGGTCACCGGTGAGACGATGGTTACCCCGGAGCTCCCCCCTGCCGAGCTGGAGATCTACAGTGGCGCGATTCAGCGCGCTCTGGAGGGGTACCGCAACCTGACCGATCTCCTGGCGCCCGATATGGCGCGGCGTTACGCGGGCGTTTTCCCAGGGCGCGCCAGGGCCAAGGGAGCGGTGGCCGAGCGCCGCTTCGCCGACGCGGTGCAGAAGCGCGCTCAGGAGGTCGCCCGCTATGTCCTGCCCCTGGCCACACCGGCGCACCTCTATCACACGATCAACGGGCTCACCCTGCTCCGCTACCACGTCCTCGCCAGCCAGCCGGATGTCCCTTCCGAAGTCCGCGCCATTGTCGATCGCATGCTCGCCGAGGTACTCGCGGTCGATCCCTACTTCCTCGGGGCGCCGGGCTTCCCGCTCGATTTGCGGCTGCTCGATACCGGGGAGGCACTCGAGGCGCAGGCGCTCGACGAGTGGCGGGGGGCGCTGTCCCAACCGGAAATGGAGACCGCCGCGGCTCGCGACGCCTTCGACGAAGCGCTGGGACCCTACGATAGCCGTCTGATCGGTTATGACGCCGACGCTGAGCGAGTGATGGCCGCGGCCGTGCGCGCCGTCCTTGCCGCCACTCCAGAGGCGCTTCCGGACGACGACGCGCTCGCCCAGGTGCTGGATCCCACACGGAACCCATACCTGGGGCACCCCCTCTTCCTCGGCATGCAGTCCAAGCTGATGCAGACCCTGTCCCACGTGCCGTTCACCTGGGCGAAGCGGATCAGCATGGCCGAGGATGCCCAGAACCAGCGCCACCGCGGTACCGCCGGATCACGTCCAGCCCTGCTGGCATGGAACAGCCGTGAACCCGATGTCATCGTGCCCTGGGCCATTCGCCAAAACCAGCAGGCGCTCGAGGAATACGATGCGGTGATCCTCGCTCTGACAGAGGCACGCAACAGCCTCCTCGACCGCGGCGTGCCGCCGGAAACGACGTTCTATCTGATCCCCAATGCACAACGGATCCGCTTCTACGAGAGCGGCACGCTCCTCGACTACTACTGGAAGTGGGTCAAGCGGCTCTGCTACGACGCGCAACGGGAGATCTTCGAGACGGCAGTTGACGAGGTCGCCCAGGTACGGGAGGTTCTACCCACGATCGGACGTTATGTCGATGGCCCGCCCTGCGTGATGCGCTCTCGCGCCGGGACGGCGCCAATCTGCCCCGAGGGCGAGCGCTTCTGCGGCATCCCCGTCTGGCGCGACTACCAGTTCGAGGAGCTCGAACCACGACGCGTGATGTGAGCTCGTCCGGCATTCTCGAGGTCGACCCGAGTTGGCGCGAGGCGCATCCCGGTGCCACCGTCGGTCTGATCGCCATACGGGGAGTCACCAATCCCGCTAGCGACGATCGCCTGAACGATCTCGCGAGCGCGCTGGAGACCGACGTGCGCTCCCGCTTCGGGTCGGCTGATCGCGAGACGATCCGCGCCACCCCACCCCTCCCCGCCTACGCCGCGTACTACAAGCGCTGGGGCCAGCGGTACCACGTCGCCATGCAGCTCGAATCGGTGGCCCAGAAGGGGAAAGCGCTCCCGCGCGTCGCCGCGTTGGTCGAGGCCATGTTCATCGCCGAATTGAGGAACCTGCTCCTCACCGCCGGCCACGATCTCGACGCACTCCAGCTGCCAGTTCGGCTGTCTGTGGGAGCGGGCGAGTCATTCACCGCCCCCAACGGCCAGGAGACGACTGTCAAATCTGGCGACATGGTCATCACCGACGCTCGAGGGCGGGTTCTCTCGGCGATCATCACCGGACCGTCCGATGTCGCCCGCATCGGACCAGAGACGACCGCCGCCCTCTTTTACTCGTATGCGCCGCCGGGCGTCGATTCCGGCCTGGTCGATGCTCATCTCGCATGAGATCGAGCGCAACGTCCGGTTGATCTCGCCCGACGGGAAGGTTCTCGCCCGGGAGATCGTGAAGGCGTGAAAATCCGGCTCCTTCTTCGTCAGGGTTACGTGTCTCGAACCGCGACTCGGGAGTGCCGCTGCGCCACTTGGGGAGAGCGCAGGGTCGATACACGCCCTCATTTCAAACGGCAGCAAGCGAAAAGTCGGGTAACCACGCGGCCTCCGCGGTAAAAAGATCGTCAACCATCGCCCGGATCTGGGGCAGAGTGAGCACCGCCGCCGTGAGGGGATCGAGCATGATTGCATGGTAGACGTGCTCGCGATTCCCGGAGAATGCGGCTTCCACCGCCAGTTCCTGAACGTTGATCATTGCCCGGTTTAGTGCTGCGCACTGCGGTGGCAGCGCGCCGACCGCGAACGGGCGGACGCCGGTCGAGTCGACGTGGCACGGCGCTTCGACGCAGCATCCCTCGGGCAGATTGGTGATCACGCCGCGGTTCGGCACGTTGCCGTAGATGACGCTTGGTTCGCCCGTCTCCAGCGCGCGGATCAGCGTGGCACCGTATTCATGGGATGGTCTGAGCTCGCTCGTCAACTCGGCGAGGAGCGATTCCGTGTGGCCCGTGTCGTCATGGGATGCGCAGAGCTCGTAGTAGTCCCAGCGCTCGGGCAGATATTCGGCGACGAGCGCGGCGTTCTTGCGGAAATACGGAACATACTCCGATGAATGGTGGCTCGATTCGGTGTGGAAATAGCCGAAAGCCTCCATCATCTCGGTCCGAACGCGCTCCATGCGACCCTCATAGAGTGTCGCCTCGGGGTCGGGGCCGATTTCAGTCCACTGGCCGTCGCCCCCCGCGCCATAGCGGAGGTCCATCACCCGCCGAATCTCCGGGTAGAGGTCACGCTGGCCGTGCTGGACGCGGAGAAACCAGGCGCAATGGTTGATGCCAGCCGCCAGGAATTGCACCTCGTCGTAGGGGACGCCGACCTGCCGAGCCAGGAGCCGGGAGCCGGCTTGGATGCTGTGGCAGAGACCGACGGTCTTCTGCCCCAGCCGGTCGAGGTACCAGCAGAGCATCGCCATCGGATTGGCGTAGTTGATCAGGAGCCCGTCCGGTGCCAGCTCGCGCAGATCGGCGACGAGCTCGCGCATGACCGGGGCGGTACGCAGGAAGCGGAAGACGCCGCCCGGTCCGAGGGTGTCGCCGACAGTCTGGTCGATCCCGTAGCGGCGGGGAATCTGGACGTCGTGCCGGTACGCCTCCAGCCCGCCAATCTGGAAGGTGACAATGACGTAGTCAGCGCCGTCGAGCGCCCGCCGGCGGTCGGTAGTGGCTTCGATGCGGGTGGGAAGGCAATGGCTAGCGACGAGGGCACTCGCGGCGCTGGCAGTGCTCTCCAGCCGGCCGGGGTCGATGTCCATCAGTGCCAGTGTTGAATCGTGGAGCTCGGGGTGGCTGAGGATGTCGCCAACGAGTCGCAGTGGAAAGACGTAGCCTCCCGCCCCAATGATCGCGATCTTTGCCAACTTCCCCTCGCTTTCGACGCACACGCCTCGTCTACGGCTCGACTGCCTCACCACCTGGACCAGGCAGAAGACAGAGTTGCCACCATTGTGCGATATTTCCAAATACTGAATCGAGTGCGGAAAAACCGTACGCAGTGGAGGTTGGGAGACTGCCTCTCGCAATGCGGAAGCCGGCAATCGCCTGGGATCGGTGTCGCGGGAGGCAGTGAAGCGGAACGCCTAGAAGGGAACAAGGAGGTTCACCTATGCCACGACAGATCAGCATCGCGCGACGAAATCTGCTCAAAGGCGCCGGGGCGCTTGCAGCGGGCATGGCGCTCCAGCGAGCACATCTGACCGGGGCCCAGGATGCCTCGCCCACCGCCGAGCCGGAAGAGGTCACCTACAGCCAGCCGGTCGAAGGAAAGACCAACGTCTCCTGGTGGACGATCAATAACCCATCCTGGGTCGACGGCAACATCAAGATGATCACGGCCTTCCAGGAAGCAAACCCCGATATCAACATCGTCTATCAGTATTTTCCGTATGACGTCCTGATCAGCAAGCTGCAGGCAGGCTACAACTCCGGCACCGTCGCCGACATGCAGCAGATGTTCGGCACCTGGGTGACCGACTACGCCGCTTTCGGCCTCCTCGATCCGGTTCCGGCGGACCTGGCCGGGGAGGGGTTCGCCGACCGCTTCTGGGAAGCGTCGATCGGGGCGTTCACCTACAACGAGCAGTACTACGGCATGCCGAAGGAGTTCAATCTCGAGAACGGTGGCCTGCTGGTCAACCCGGAAATCGTCGAAGCGGAAGGCATTCCCGCGCAGCCGGGAACCTGGCAGGAACTGATCGACAGCGCCGTCAAAGCCACCAAATACGATGACCAGGGCCGCATCACGCAGGCCGGTTTCATGATGACCGGCAACGATCCGATCGTCTTCCTCTTCCTGGAAATGATTCTGCAGCAAGGCGCCACCTACTGGGCCGACGACGGCGTGCACGTCAATTTCCAGACCGACGCCGCCAAGAAAGCCTGGCAGGACGAGGTCGATCTGGTCACCAAGTACCACGTTGACGACCTAACTTCGTACGACAGACAACAGGAAATCAACTTCTTCTTCCAGGGCCACGCCGCCTATGCGATGAAAGGCCCCTGGGTGATCCCGGAAGGGCAGAGGACCTTCCCCGACATGGAGTTCATTTACGTCCCGATGCCGCCTTACATGGGAACGGAAAACATCTTCGCGGCCGAATCAGGCTGGGGCGAGGTGGTGAACGTCAATGCCGCGCCCGAGATCAAGGCCGCGGCCTGGAAGTTCATCGACTTCATGACGCAGCCGGACAACCTGCGCGTGTGGAATCTTTCCACCTACACTCTGCCGTCGTTGAAGTCGATGCAGAACGATCCGCAGATCCTCGAAGTCGCCCCCCTCATGAAGGTCTCCTTCGACGTCCTACCCTACGGCAGGTGGGTGGGACCGGTGCACAACCGCGACCGCTTCTGGCAGTCGGTCATTGACGCCTTCACTGGTGCCTGCCTCGGCCAGTTGGATCCGGCGACGGCGTTGACGCAGGCCGAACAGGAGATCAACGCCATGATCGACGAGTTCGCCGGGCCATAACGTCTGACTGTACGAAAGCGGGACGCGCAGTCATGGCCGTTACCACACTCGAAATCCCGGCAGAGCCGCGGGCGGCGCGCCGCCCGCGGCCGCCTGGCTACGCCAGCCAGATGGCCTTCGTCGCCAGTGGGCTCATCCCGATCCTGGCCCTCTTCGCCATCTTCGCCTTCGCTCCGGTTGGCATCGTCCTCTGGCTCAGCCTGCATCGCTACAACCAGTTGGCGCCGACGGCGCCTTTCATCGGGCTGCGCAACTACGAGTTCGCCTTCACGCAGGACCCCTACTTCACGAACGCGCTCTTCGTGACGTTGAAGTACGCGCTGGTCGCCGTGCCGTTCAACTTGATCATCGCCCTGCCGATTGCCATAGGATTGAATCAGGTGACGCGCCTGCGCGCTGTCTTCCGCTCGGCCTTCTTCCTGCCGACGGTGGCCTCGGCGGTGGCGGTCTCCCTGATTTGGAACTACATGTACTCGCCGCAAGCGGGCGCGGTGAACGCTTTGTTGAGTCGGTTTGGCTTGCCTCAACCGTCCTGGATGGCTGATCCCGTCGTCACGCTCTGGGCGATTTTGGTCACCGCCGTCTGGCAGGATCTCGGCTACAACATTCTCATCCTGCTGGCCGGCTTGCAGACAATCCCCGATGACTTCTACGACGCGGCGAAGGTGGATGGCGCGGGCCCGTTCGCCCGCTTCAAGGACGTCACCATTCCCTTGCTGAGCCGGACGCTGCTGCTAGTAACCGTGCTAACGATGATTTCCTATCTGCAGCAGTTCACCTATGTCAACATCATGCCTGCCGGTGGACCAGGCGGGCCGATCCACACCACCGAGACGCTCGTCCTCTACGTCTACACCAAGGCCTTCTCGAACATGCAACTCGGCTACGCCTCGGCCATCTCAGTGGTGCTGATGGCGATCATTCTGATTGTTACCCTCATCCAGTTCCGGTTCCTGCGCACGCGCTGGGAGTATTGAGCCATGGAGCAGACACTCGACGAGCGCCCGGCGAGCCAGCAGAGCTGGAATCTTGGCCAGTTTCTCTTGATCGCCCTCTTTGTCGTCGTCACCATCATCTTTGTCATGCCGTTGGTGGTGATGGTCCTCAGCGCCTTCAAGCCACAGTCCGAGATCCTGCGTATCCCACCGTCGTTCTGGCCGGAAGCGCCAACCCTCGACAATTTCCGCGCCGTGCTCAACGAGGCACCGTATGGGACGTGGTACCGCAACAGCATGGTGGTGGCGGTGGCGGTGACGACGATGAACCTCCTCACCAGCTCCCTCGGCGGCTACATCTTCGCCAACTTCGACTTTCCGCTGAAACAGCCTCTCTTCATCCTGATCTTGATCACCTTGATGATCCCCTTCCCCGTGTTGCTGATTCCGAACTACATCATCGCCAATCGCCTTGGCGTGCTGAACAGCCTCTGGGCGCTGATCCTGCCCGGAATGGTCAGCGCCTTTGGCATCTTCTTGATGCGTCAGTTCGCCGCCGGCATCCCGCGCGACCTGATCGAAGCGGCGCGTCTTGACGGCGCCAGCGAGTGGTCGATCTTCGCCCGCATAGTCGCGCCGCTAATGCGGCCGGCGCTGGCGGCGCTGGGCGTCTTCACCTTCCTGGCTTCATGGAACGACTACCTCTGGCCGCTCGTGGCGATCAACGATCTCGACAAGAGCACGATCCCGCTGGCGCTGGCGTTCTTCAACGACTTCCGCGCGTCCCGCTACGACCTCATCATGGCCGCGGCGACGATGGCCGTCATCCCAGTGCTGGTCGTCTTCCTGATTTTCCAACGGCAGATCGTCAAGGCCCTGGTTCTGGCTGGGATGCGGTAAGTTCCGCATCGAGATCGAGGCGGACTGGCTGGCTCCGCCGGAGGAGAAATGGCAATGCAGGTGGTACAGACTGAAATCGATGTCGAACGCTACGCACGGGAGGGGTATCTCACCGCGCCGTCCGTCTTGTCGCCCGATCAGCTCGCGGAGCTGCGGGCGGAGTCGGACCGGGTACTCGCCCTCTGCGCGCGCGAACCCGAGCGGTATGCGCAGCGGATCCAATGGGAGACCGATCACCTGGCGAGCGAAGACCAACGCGGCATGGAGCGAGTGATTCGGAAGTTGGAGCCCGTCTCCGATCTCAGCCCGGCGTTTGCCCACTACGCCAGGCACCCGGGCATCATCGATCCGTTGCGCAAGATCTTCGACGACGATGTCTCACTTTTCGAAGACAAGCTCAACCTCAAGTTGCCTGGTGGCTCGGCGTACCCCTGGCACCAGGACTGGGCCTGTTGCTGGCGTGCGCACACGGACGAGTTGATCACCTGTTTCATCTACCTGGACGATGCGGACGAGACCATGGGCTGCCTGCAGGTGGTGCCGGGCAGTCATCTCGGAAAGCCGATCTGCCCCTTCAAACCGGGCAGCAAGTTCGAGATCGATCCATCGTGCGTAGATGTGGACAAGGTGGTTCCCGTGCCACTGCAGGCGGGAGGGATGATCTACTTCGACCCCTACCTGTTGCACTACTCCGATCTGAACCGCAGCACAAAGCCGCGGCGGACGATCATCTATACCTACAATCCGGCGCGGCTCGGCGCTATCAACGAGGATCGCTTCCTGCCTGAAAGCGCTGTTTAGGCGATCTCATCCCAGGGTCAGGAAAGACGCACGTGAAAATCGTCATCATTGGTGCGGGCAGCACGGTTTTCACCCCCGGTCTCATTGCCGATCTGACTGGATCCACACTCTTCGCGGACGCCACCGTTGCGCTCGTCGACATCAACCCCCGTTCGGCCGAGACGATGGCACGCTATGCCGAGCGGGTCGCCCGTGAACGCGGTGTTGGACTGCGGGTCGAATATGCCACCGACCGCCGCGAGGTGCTCGCCGGCGCCGACTTCGTCACCGTCACCATCGCCGTCGGTGGGGTGAAAGCCTGGGAGCGCGACGTCCGCATCCCCGAGGCGCACGGTGTCTGGCAGACCGTCGGCGATAGCGTGGGACCCGGCGGCGTCTTCCGCGCTCTGCGCCATGTGCCGGAGCTCGTCGCCATCGCCCGGGACATGGAAGAGCTCTGTCCCGACGCCTGGCTCTTCAACTACACCAATCCGCTCACCGCGCTCGTGCGCGCCGTCCACAAGACAAGCCCCATTAGATGCGCCGGGCTCTGCCACGGAGTGCTCCACACTCGGGAGACCATCGCACACGATCTTGGGCTCAATCCGGCTGATCTCAATCTGACCGCGGCCGGAATCAATCACCTGGCCTGGGTGCTCGCCCTCCGGCACGACGGCCGGGACGTCTACCCTCGCTTCCGGGAACTGGTTCGCGGTTGGTTGACCTCAGCGCCGCCACCGTCCGACGATCCGTACGAAGGGTTCCAGGAGGTCAGCGCCCGACTCATGGAGCTGTATGGCTTCTATCCGTCGCCGGGGGATCGCCACGTCGCCGAGTTCTTCCCATTCTTTCTCCGTCAGACCCGTGACGGCCTGGGTTACGGATTGCAATCGGGCTTGGACATGACGAACGACATCCTCGCCTCCCGTGACGAGCGGTGGGATCGCATCGCCGATCAGGCTGAGGGGCGCACCGAGCTGGACCGCACGCTGTTTGATGAGGCGCGGGAGGGTGAGCGCGTGGTCTCGATCATGGAGGCGATCGTGATGGACCGACCGCTGCTGGAGCTGGCGGTCAATGTGCGCAATGACGGATTGATCCCGAACCTCCCGGCGGAGGCGGTCGTCGAGGTTCCAGGCCTGGCCGATGGTCGCGGAGTCCACGGTATTGCCGTTGGCGCCTTGCCAGAGGGGATCGCGGGTATCCTCGCCGCGCGCGCCCGACAGCAGGAGTTGACGGTCGACGCGGCGCTGACCGGTGACCGGGCGCTGGCGTTGCAGGCGCTCCTGGCTGACCCTCTTGTCCCATCAGTCGAGACGGCGACGGCGATGCTCGACGAAGCCATCGAGACCCATGCCACACATCTGCCCTGGTTCACTTCAGCCTTTGCCACATCGGGGCAACCTGGATAAGAGACGGCTGATTCTGCTCCCTATGAACCATTGAGAGCTGGACGAAGGAATCACGCTCAGTGGGCTCACGTGACACCACGGTGAATCTGACGCTACGCGAATACGAACCGCAGCCAATGTTGACGGTGGAGGCGCATGAAGTCCTCCAGCCGCGCTTCCCGGTCATCGACGCGCACAATCACCTCGGCGACGCGTTCCTCACCTGGAGCGAGGACTGGCTCAGCCGGCCGGTCAGCCAGCTCATCGCGACGATGGACGAAGCCGGCGTGCACGCCATGGTCGACCTCGATGGCCGATGGGGCGACCTTCTGCGCGCCGAGCTTGCCCGCTATCAGGAACCCTATCCGGACCGCTTCGCCGTCTTCTCCGGGATCGACTACGACAATTTCGCGACCGACCCCAGTTTTGGCGAGACGGAGGCGAAGCGCCTGCGCGAGTCGGTGGCCCTCGGCGCGCGCGGCTTGAAGGTCTGGAAGAGGCTTGGGCTGCGCCTGCGCGATACCGAGGGGAAGCTCATCCCGGTCGACGATCCCCGGCTCGATCCGCTCTGGGCGGCGGCGGCTGAGCTCGACGTGCCGGTCCTGATTCACATCGCCGACCCGGTCGCCTTCTTTACGCCGCTCGACCGCTTCAACGAGCGCTGGGAGGAGCTCCACGAAAACCCGGACTGGCACTTCTACCCGACGCGGCCAAAGGGTGCCCTCAGCCATCCCGACTTTCCGTCGTTCGACGAGATCATGGAGCAGTTCGAGAGTCTGCTGCGGCGGCATCCCGGCACAGACTTCATCGGCGCGCACGTCGGCTGCTACGCCGAAAATCTCGGCTGGGTCGGCCGGGTCATGGATGCCTGTCCGAACTTCTACGCCGACATCAGCGCGCGCATCGCCGAGCTTGGCCGCCAGCCATACACGGCGCGCGACTTCTTTATCGCGCACCAGGACCGTATCCTTTTCGGCACCGACTCCCAGCCCGACCTACAAACCTACGCCATTTACTACCGCTTCCTGGAAACGCGCGATGAATACTTCAGCTACGGCCGGGAGCAACCGCCCGGCGCCGGCCGCTGGCAGATCTACGGTCTTGATCTGCCCGATGATGTGCTCAGGAAGGTCTACGCGGAGAATGCGCGGCGGGTGATATTCGACAGGCAGTCGGGCAGCAACGCGTAGCTGGCGTCATGCCGACAAGCATCGAGGAATCTCGGCGCAGCGCCTGTGGACGCTGGAGAACGACGAGTTGCCTCGTAGGTTGGGATGATACGACTCGCACTCGCCACGCCGACTGCCGCCACGCCGTCAGGGTGACGGGAATCAATCACGGAAGGAACGACGTTCACATGACAAAGATCGCGTTCATTGGCGCCGGCAGCACCGTCTTCGCGCGGAACCTGTTGCAGGACCTCTTTACCTTTCCGGACCTGCACGGCTCGACGATCGCCTTGATGGACATCGATCCGGGGCGGCTGGCCGACACCGAGGCGGTGGCCAAGCTGCTGGCGCAGTCGGCGCGCGCTAACCCGACCATCGAGGCGACGACGGACCTGCGCGCCGCCCTCGATGGAGCCGACTACGCGATCAATATGATTCAGGTCGGCGGCTACCGGCCCTCGACGGTGATCGACTTCGAGATCCCGAAGCGCTACGGCCTGCGCCAGACCATCGGCGACACCCTCGGCATCGGCGGCATCATGCGCGCCCTGCGTACCATCCCGGTGATGCTCGACTTTGCGCGGACGATGGAGGAGGTCTGCCCGGACGTCCTCTTCCTCAACTACACGAACCCCATGGCGATGCTCTGCATGGCCATGAACCGGGCCACGGCGATCAAGACGGTTGGCCTCTGCCACAGCGTGCACAACACGGCTGAAGACATCGCCAACTGGCTTGGCGTGTCCTTCGACGAGGTCAACTTCGTCTGCGCTGGGATCAATCATGTCGCCTTCATGCTCCGCTACGAGCGTGACGGCGAGGACCTCTACCCAGCGCTGCGACAGTTCGCCGCCGAGCACCGCGAGCCGGCCTGGGAGCGGGTGCGCTTCGAGTTGTTGCGCCGCTTCGGCTACTTCGTCACCGAGTCGAGCGAGCACTTTTCGGAATATGTGCCCTGGTTCATCAAACCGGGCCGCGACGACCTCATCCAGAAGTACAACATCCCGCTTGACGAGTATCCGGCCCGCTGCGAAGACCAGATCGCCGATTGGGCCGACTTCCGCGCCGCTCTCACCTCCGCCGACCCGGAGGCGATGACCCGCTACCGGGAGGCGCGACAGGATCGCCTGCATGGGATGGACGCGAGGCGCATCGCCATGGTCGAGAAGGAAGATCCCGCCCTGGCCGCTTCAATGCGCGCGGAAGCCCTCGCGGAACAGCACGAAGAGGAGAACGGCCATTCTGGCGAGTACGGAACGTTGATCATCCACAGCGCGGAGACCGGCCAGGAACGGGTCGTCTACGGCAACGTCGAGAACTGGAATTCGATCACCAACCTACCGGCGAGCTGCACGGTCGAAGTGCCGTGCCTCGTCGACCGCAACGGCGTGCAGCCGACGCTAGTGGGCACGCTCCCGCCGCAACTAGCGGCACTGATGCAAACCAATATCAATGTCCAGGAGCTGACGGTCACGGCATCGCTCACTGGGAAACGAGAGCACGTCTACCAGGCGGCGATGCTCGATCCACACACCGCGGCGGAGCTCGATCCCGAGCAGATCTGCGCCCTCGTCGACGACCTCCTCGAGGCCCACGGGAGCATGATTCCGGAGATGGTGTGAGACGGAGACATGGAGACGGGGGCGGCTGTCTGCTGTTAGCTGTTGGCTACTAGAGCCCGTCGTCATTTGAGCCAAGCCAGGGCGCAGACGAGGTGACCGCCTGCGAGGAAGTTTCCGGACCTGGGCCTGCGCTACGTCGTGAATGTGTCCGCCGGTGAGGCTCACCGCGCCCGATTATGAGAGAACGTCCTATCGAACCTCGATCGGCGGTACGCTTACGCAATGCGACCCCTTCGGTATTCCATCAACGTCACTTTGGACGGGTGCTGCGATCACCGTGCAGGAGTCGTGGACGAAGACTTGCATCGTCACGCGGCCGAGAACATCGCGCAGGCCGATGCCCTCCTCTTTGGCCGGGTAACCTACGAAATGATGGAGGCAGCGTGGCGGCCGGCGGGGACGGGAGTGTGGCCCGATTGGATGGCCGATTGGATGGAACCCTTCGCCCGGACGATCGACGCGGCGAAGAAGTACGTCGTGTCGAGCACCCTGGACCGGGTTGATTGGAACGCGGAGCTCGTGCGCGGGGATCATCTGGGAGAGGCCGTTCAGCAGCTGAAGCGGGAGCCGGGTAAGGGATTGTTCGTGGGAGGCGTGACGCTCCCGCTGGCGTTGGCGGAGCTGGGATTGATCGACGAGTACGAGATCGTGGTGCACCCCAGGCTGGTGGGTCACGGGCCGACGTTGTTCGCGGGCCTCTCGAAGCCTGTCGACTTGAAGCTCGTGAGCCGGCTGGAGTTCGGCTCGGGGGCGGTGGCGATGCGGTATGAGCCTCGAAGGTAGCCATCGGGCTTGTTCCCCCCGAGTCGGCCGCATCATGGAGCAACTCGAGCCAATCCCGCGAATCCGCTAGTTGACGACACGTCCTCGTCTATTTTCGTCCTGACCGACTTACCGTCTCGCCGTCTCGCCGTCTGCGTCTCGTAGCCTTCGGAATCTTCGGAACCTTCGGAATCTTCGCCCTTGGCAAGCCCCGCCTCCACCCCTCCCGACCAGAGGGTCAGACAGCCAGGACAAGCGCAACCTGATAGCCCATCACCTATCACCCATAACCCGTCACCCGGTCACAGTCCTGCCTGGGAGAAGAGCGTCTCGACATACGGTGAGGGAAAGACGGCAGTTTCTGGATCCCACGCTCCTGGCCACCAATACTCGACCAGCACCCGGCCGATCAGGGCGTTGACGATGTCACCCGGGTGCTCCTGCCGATAGGTGGCGTCCGCGCCCGCGTCGTTGACGACGCTATAGGCGATCCGCACGTCCGGATCGATCGTGATCAAGCCCGTGTCCGCGCGCAGGCCATTGATAAATCCTGTCTTGTTGCCAACTCTGATCGGCTGCGGCAGCCCGAAATCGCCCGCGTAAGGCCGATAGGCGATGAAGCGAGGCGCTTGCTCCAGATGGCGCTGCCGGCCCAGGATGGCGATCATCGCCCGCGACGCCGCCGCGGAGACCAGTTCCTCGCGTGCCAGCATCGCCACCAGTCGCATCAGGTCCCGCGGCGTCGCCTCGGCCAGGCTGCCGTTCGAGGTGATCTCGCCGAACACGATGCGCCGGTGGACGACGATCGAAGAAAATCCCAGGTCACCCATCGTCGCGTTCACCTGCTGTGGACCACCGACGCGGTCGAGCAGCAGGTTCGTGGCGCTGTTGTCGCTGACGATGACCATCATCATCGCCAGGTCGCGTAGCGTGGGCTGCAAGCCGGGTCCGAAATCACGCAGGATGCCGGAGCCCATGACCACGTCCTCGGCGCCCAGGGTGACGCGCTCGTCGAGATCGAGAGCGCCCTCTTCCGCCTGTCGGAACACCTCGACCAGCAAGGGCAGCTTGAAGACGCTCGCCGTCGGCATCGATCGCTCCGCGTTTCGCGCGACCTCCTCGCCGGTGGTCAGATTCATCGCGGCGAGGGCGACCTCACCACCTGCCTGGGCCACAATGGCGTCGAGCGCCCGCTCCGCCTGCGCCCGTGTGCCGATCCTCTTCACGTCCACGCTCACCCCGTGCCCTTCCCCTCGAATCACTCCACTGACGGTGTACGCCGGTCATAATCTCTGCACGAGGCAGATGGTCGATGATCGGCGCGGTCGATCGTTTCCTGGGGAGGCATCATGGATTATGCGGCGCTGGCGCGCGAATCGCTCGAGCGGGTTGCTGCGAGCAAACCCCTTATTCACCAGATCACCAATGTGGTCGTCACGAATGACTCGGCCAACCTCACCCTGGCCTTCGGCGCACTCCCGGTCATGGCCTACGCGCCGCAGGAGGTAGCCGAGATGGCGGCCATCTCTCAGGCTTTGGTGCTCAATATCGGCACCCTGTCCGAGGAGGAGATCGCCGCCATGCTCCTCGCCGGAATGGCCGCCGGCGAGAAAGGTATCCCGATCATCCTCGATCCGGTCGGAGCCGGCGCCACCACATTCCGCACCGAGAGCGCGCTGCGGCTGCTGCGAGAGTTGCCGATTACCGTGCTCCGTGGCAACCGCGGCGAGATCGGTGCATTGGTCGGTTCGGGCGAGGTGCGAGGGGTCGAGGCCACCGGGTCGGAGGACCCGCGTCAAGTCGCGGCGGCGGCTCGTGACGTCTTTGGCGTCACCGTGGCGGTCACCGGCCAGACCGACGTCATCGCCGGTCCTGACACGACCTATCTCGTCAACAACGGCTCGCCGCTCCTGGCCGGCATCACCGGCTCGGGCTGCATGGCGACGGCGACGATCGGGATCTTCGCCACCGCCGGGAGTGATCCCGCATTGCAGACCGCGCTGGGCCTGGCCACCTACGGTCTCGCCGCCGAGCGCGCGGCGAGCGGAGATCCGGGTCCCGGTACATTCCGGGCTCGCCTGCTGGACGAGGTTGCCGCGCTGCACGCCGCGGGGACGAAGGGGATCGATATCGTCGAGAGTGGTGAGGCGTAGGTTGGCAAGACGGCCAGTCGGTAAGTCGGTCAGTCGGTAAGAACGAGAAAAGACTGATGGCCAATAGCCAATGGCCGATAATCGAACAGAGAAGTGAGGCGAGATGACAGAGGAGCTCTGGACCGCGGTCGACCGCTATTTCGGCGATCTGCTGGTAGCTGCCGATCCCGCGCTGGATGAGGCACTCGCGGACAGCGCGGCCGCCGGACTACCGGCGATCAATGTCTCGCCGGTGCAGGGAAAACTGCTCCATCTCCTGGCGCGAGCCATCGGCGCCCGCAATGTCCTGGAGATCGGCACGCTCGGTGGCTACAGCACCATCTGGCTGGCCCGGGCTCTGCCCGACGGCGGCCGCGTGATCTCGCTCGAAGCCGATCCCAGGCACGCCGAGGTCGCTCGCGCCAACATCGCCCGCGCTGGACTGGACGACAGGGTCGAGGTGCGGCTCGGTATGGCCCTGGATCTCCTGCCAGAGTTGGCCGAACGTGCAGAGCCGTTCGATTTCGTCTTCATCGACGCCGACAAACCGAACAACGCGGCCTACTTCGATTGGGCGCTGAAGCTCTCCCGGGCCGGCACCATCATCGTCGTCGACAACGTCGTCCGTGGCGGTGAGGTGATCGCCGCGGCGAGCGACTCCCCGACGGTGCAAGGCGTGCATCGCTTCCTGGAGCGGCTCGCCGCCGAGCCGCGGGTCAGCGCCACCGCGATCCAGACAGTCGGCGGCAAGGGATATGACGGTTTCGCGATTGCGCTCGTGACGTCGAACCCCTAGCTTGCCTCCGGCCGCGTGCGACGCGGCGGATTGGCACCGCTTATGTTGCCGCTCATATACTCCCCGTACCGCTCGCAAAACCGGGAGATTCCGGACACACCCGCGTCACGGGGCAGCGAGCATTCCACCAACGCTGGGAACGGCCGGTGGCAACCCGGCCGCACGGCTCGTTGACCGGCGCGGGAGAGAGCCATGCGTCTCTGCTCGCCAACTGGCCCTTTCACGGCTTTTCTAGGCCGGCTGGCGCTTGCGCTGTCGATCGTCACCCTCACGCTTGCGAGCGCGGCGCCGCTCGTCGCGGCGTGGCAAACCACGCCGCCGTCGCTGCCCATGCCTCCCCCACCCCCTGCCG
This sequence comes from uncultured Chloroflexia bacterium, assembly GCA_963724295.1. GTDB lineage: Bacteria > Chloroflexota > Chloroflexia > Thermomicrobiales > UBA6265 > JACCXM01. Next base: position 97,709 of record CAVRUC010000013.1, read on the forward strand.
ACCCGCCTGAGGGCTTCACCAGTGCCGAAACCGAACACGCCAGGATTCACGTCGAGCCGGGCACGGAGATCGACGCCGCAGCCTTCGCGCGCACCTGGGGATTGCTCATCGACGATGGGCTGGATCAGCTCGAGTCGTTCCTACCGCCGCTCCACGACAAGATCGACGTCTACGTCTATGTGAGCGCCGATTCGTACACCGCCGCCATCACCGCCACCCGCTGGCGCGAACCGGAAGCAACCGACGTGCTGGCGAATCCCGGCCGGGGCGACATCGCGGTCAATCAGATCGCTCTTGCCAAGCGCACGCCGCTGGAAGCGGAAAATGCGCTGCGGCACGCGATGTCCCACGTCGTGGCCAGGGAAGCATCCGGTGGCCGCATCCCTCGTGGATTCGACGAGGGGTTAGCTGCCTATTTCGAGCGGCCGGTGCCCGCCCGTCTGGCCCGGCACGCGGCACTGGTACAAAACGCTCGTGCCGGGGGCAGCCTGATGTCGTGGTCGGATCTCAACCGTCCCGCGGCGCCCGACACCCCGCCACCGGTGCTGATCGCCCACGCCTACAGCATGGTTGCGTTTCTCATCGACCGTCACGGTCCGGCCGTCCTCGGCGATTTCATCACCGCGCTGGCCGACGAGCCCGACTGGCGCGCCGTGCTGCGCGCGACCTACAGCAGGGCGCCCAACGAGCTGGAAGCGCAATGGGAGGAGAGCTTGCCGCGCTGGACGGCCGGCGGCTGGCGCACGAACTTGCTGGCGGCGTTCGATCTGCAACCCGCGCGAGAGCTCCTCGAGCTTGGACATTACGCGACAGCCCGCCGCGAGTTGGAGCAGTCCCTCCGGCTCTTCACCGATCTTGGCGATGACGAGGGCATCGCCGAAGTCGGGATGCTGCTGGGTCAGACCGATACCGGACTGCAGGCCGAGACGTTCATGTCTCAGGCACAGGCAGCGTTGGAACATCATGACTACAATCGGGCACAGACACTCCTGCAGGAGGCTCGCACCCAGTACGACCGGCTCTCCGCGGCGCAGGAGCCAACTGAGCTCATCGCCGCCTACGACGAGCTGATCCAGGCAGGCACGCAAGCGTCCCGCGATCTCGAGAACGCCCGCCAGCAATCGCTGCGTTGGGCCGACTATCCAATGGCCCGTGCCTCTGCGCTCGCCGCGGGGGCTGGGTACGCTCGTCTGGGCGATGACGCCGGAAGGAGCCAGACGGCAGAGGTGCTCGAAGCCCTTGACTCACGCCAGCGCCGCCTCGTCCTTCTCTTTGGCGGCCTGGCGCTGCTCTCCGCGGCATGGTTGACCCTCTGGCTCTGGGCCCGTGGCGGGCCTCAGCTCGATTGGGAGCGCTAATGCAACGCTCGGCCTCCCTACCCCGGCTCCAACCCGCCACTGCTCCCTGGGAGCGGGCGCGGGCCGCTCTTGACCATCTTGGCCAGCAGCTAGCCGACCCGGTCACCCGCCCGGCCTTCTTCTGGCGCGCGTTCTGGGCGCCGTTCTGGGTCTGGTCCGATTCGCCCAGGCCGGCATTGCCAGCGCGCGGACCAGCCGTACCCAGGGATCTTGGTCTTGCCGGGGAAGCGGTCGTGAGCGGCATCGACCGCGTGCGCCGTCGTCTCTGGGTCACCCTCGCCGCGGCGGCGATTTGCCGCGGTATCTGGCTCGCGCTGGCCTTTGCCGCGGTACTCATGGTCCTCGATGTCCTGGGTGGGCCGACGTTCGATCCACGACCTGCCGCTATTGCCGGCGTGTTGCTGCTGCTCGCCGGTCTGGTGCTGGCCGCATTGAGCAAGCCATCCCGCATGCGTGCGGCACGCATGCTCGACCGCACCTTCGGGCTCCAGGAACGACTGAGCACCGCGCTCGACGACCTCGGCCTCGGCGTGCCCGCGCCAGGAGAGCGGGCCCCGGTCGTCTATTTACAGATGGCCGACGCCGCCAACGCTATGGCCGTCCTGCGCAATGACAGCCGGTTGCGCCCGGCGATCCCCGTCCGGGAGGTCGTCCTCGTCGTCTTGTGTGCCCTGGTGCTGGCGACCCTGGCGTTTCTCCGCGGTTTGGGAGGCGGTTTGCCGGAGCTTGCCGTGGCCCACGTGCCGCCCTTCACCCCCGCTATCGAACGACCCGCCGAGCCCGAGCCCTCGGCTGCTGAGCTGGACGCGGCGGCGATGGTGCCCACCGTCCAGGAAGTCATGGAGCGCGCTGACCGCTCAGCGCAAACCAGGCGGGATCTGCAGGCACTGGCGGCCGCGCTCGCCGACCACGCGGTGACCCGGCCGGCGGCCGAGGAGATCGCGCGCGGTGACTACGACGCGGCCGGCGAACAGATTCGCGATGCCGCGGCGCAGGCCGGAGAGCTGTCGTCCGGAGCGCGAGATGGGCTCGCCGAGGATCTGGAGCGCGCCTCGGAGACAATGCAGCCGGAGAGCAATGGACTCCACGAAGCGTCGCGGGACGCCGCGTCAGGGCTACGCCAGGACGATGAGACGGCTCGCACGGAGATGGGGGATCTCGCCGACGCGGTGGAGCGTGCCGGGGAGCAGGTCGTTCCGCAAGACGAACTGGCCTCTCAGATGCGTAACGCGCGGCAGGCCCAGGCCCAGCAGGGTGGTGACAGCGGCCAGTCCGGCTCCCAGAGTCAGAGTGGAGATCCAGGCGATGCCGCAACACAGTCGAGCGCCGGCGGTGATCCGGGAAGCGGCGTCGATGCCGATGCGTCCAGCGGCTCGGAAGGAGATGCGGCACAGAGCGAACGTGGCGCACAGCCCGGTGAAAATAGCGGCGATGGCGCGGAGGGTGAGTCGGGGCAATCGGGTGAGAGCGGCCGGGGCACCACCCCCGGCGACGCGGATCAGCCCGGGCCTGGTGAAGGCGGGGCTCCTGACGATGCGTCGCAACGTGGGGCGAACGCCAGTGGCATGGAAAGCGAAGGAGACTCAGCAAACGCGCAACAAGGCGCCGGCGCTGGCACCGGCGAAGCAGGCGACCCGACCGGCGAAGACGGTTCGGCGTCGGCCTCGAATCTCGCGGTCGGCGCGGGCGAAGATCCCGCCGATGCCAACGTTTCGACCGGCGGCGCCGCGGAGGCCGATCCCGCTGCCCTCGAAGGCGCCAACCCTGGTGTCGCGCTCCCATCCAGCTCCGGTCAGCAAGGCGTGCAGACCTCATCCGATGGTGGGTCGGCGATGCGCGGCTCCGGCGCCGGGGTGACCGCGGGTTCCGGGTTCGCCGTGCAAGGCGAAGTCGGCGACGGGGGACCTGACTCCAACCGGGTTCCCGCCGAGCACCGGGAAACGGTCGAGCGCTATTTTTCCAACGGCGGCGGCGAATGAGCGCCTCGGACATGCAGCCGGCGGGATGGCGCAACGCGACGCTCGGTTCGATGCGCTCTCGCGTCTGGCGGCCGTTCTCGAAGCGCGCGACGGCCAGCACCGATGCCGCCGAGACAGCCGCCGGTGATCTGCTGCTCGACGAGCGCACGCTAGCTCGCCTCCGCCGCCTTTCCCTGGTGGCCGGCCGGGCCCGCACCGAGGGCCTGGCCGGCGAGCACCGATCGCGCCGTCGCGGCACGTCGCCGGAATTTGCCGATTTCAAACGGTATTCCCAGGGAGACGACTTCCGCCGCATCGACTGGAACACCTACGCCCGGTTGGACAGCCTCTTCGTGCGGCTGAGCGAGGTCACGACCGAGCTCTCAGTCCATTTCCTGCTCGATAGCAGCGCTTCGATGGACTGGCGCGGGAGCGACGACCGGCCCACGAAGTTTACGGCCGCCAGATGCCTCACCGGCGCGCTGGCGTATATCGCGCTCTGGGGATTCGATCGGGTCTCGATCGTGCCCTTCACCGAAGCGCTGGGCAGACCATACGGACCGGTGCAGGGGCGGTCCCAGGTGGTGCCAGCCTTGCGACACCTGCAACGCATGCAACCGCTGGGTGGGACCGCGCTGACGCCGGCGATCGGGGCCTACGCGCATGGCCGCTCCCGCCGTGGTCTCCTCTTTCTCGTCTCCGATCTGCTCTCCGGTGAGCCGGAGGATCTGCAAGCGGCTCTGCACGATCTCCGTGCCCGCGGCTGGCAGACGGCGGTGCTGCACATTGTCGACGAGGCGGAAGTGGCCACTGACGCGGCGGCCGCCTGGTTGACACGGGAAGAGGATGGGATCGGAGTGACGTCGCTCGAGCTGGTCGACCGGGAATCCGGCGCAATCCTGCGACTGGCGCCGGACGACGATCTGGTGGCGCGGTATGCGGCCGGCGTGACTACCTGGCTCGAAGGCCTGGAAGCGGCGTGTGCCGCGGAACAGGCGGCCTACGCCCGAGTCTCGACCGCCTGGGGCGTCGACGATCTGACGGTGGCCCTCCTTCACGCGCGGGGGGTCGTGGCATGAACCTGCTCGCCCCTCTCGGGCTGGCCGCCCTGGTCGCCATCCCGGTCATCATCCTCTTCCACATGCGGCACACCACGCCGACTCGCCGCCCGGTCCCGTCTCTCCGCTTCTGGGAGGCGGCCAACCCGCGACCAGCCGAGGCCCGCCGCTTGCGGCGGCCACCACTCTCCCTGCCTCTCCTGCTCCAGATTGCCGCCGCCGCGTTACTCGCCATCGCGCTGGCGCGACCCGCCACCGCGGCTCAACTTGCGGCCCTTGCGCCGGGCCTGCATGCCGAACCGCGCCACCTCATCCTCCTCCTCGATGGGTCGACCAGCATGAGCGCCACTGCCAGCGCCACATCGCTCTCGCGCTGGGACGCTGCCCGCCGCGAGGCGTTGGATCGCCTGGCTCCACTGCGCCAGGGTGACGTCGCGACCGTGATCCTGATGGGCACGCGCCCCGTGACGTTGACCGCAACCGATGACGCATCGCTCATCGCCCTCCGCGAGCGACTGGCCCTGGTCGCCCAACCAGGAGGACGCGCGGATCTCGATGACGCCCTCGCGCTGGCCGGCGATCTCTTTTTGCCGAATCTCGACCGGGAGGTAGTCGTCATCAGCGACGGCGCGGTTACTGCCGATCCGGCGGTCGTAGCCGGTGTCGAGGCGCCGGTGACCCTCGTGATCGCGGGTGGCGCCGAGGGCGATGAGGAGCGCGCCAACCTGGCCGTCATCGATGTTTCGGCGAGACCGAGCCCCAGCGGCGACGGCACCGTCGGGCTCTATACCTCGGTTGCCAATTTCGGTTCGCGGAGTCTCACCGTCCCGGTTTCGCTGCAGGGCGACGGTCTCGAGATCGGCCGTTCCGAGGTGACGATTGCCGGAGGGGGGGCCGTTGAACCTTTGCGCTGGCTCCTGCCTCCCGGTGTGGCCGAGCTGACAGTGCGCATCGAGCACGCTGATAGCCTCGCCGCTGACAACACCGCGTCCCTGCTCCCGAGCGAAACAGCCACCACGACCATCGCGCCGCGCATTCTGCTTGTGTCGGACCTCCCCGGCGCGCTCGCGCGTGCCCTCACGGCGATCGACAACGTCCAGCTCACCATCGAACCGAGTGACAACCTGGCCGCGATCGCCGCTGGTGGCTACGACCTCGTCGTCTTCGACCGCGCCGCTCCGGCCAGTGAGACGCTGTCGAAGATCGACACCGCGAGTCTCTGGGTCGGACCTCCGGTGGGAGGGCCGTTCGCGGTGGCCGAGGGTGTCATCAATCCCCAGGTCACGCGGGTGCGTGCCGGTGATCCGCTGCTGGAAGGGGTCGACCTGTCCGGTGCGACCTTTGGCCCGACTCCCATCTTTACGCTCAACGCCGGAGATGACGAGATCGTCGGTTCCGCGGACGGCCCGCTGCTCTTTCGCACGGAGATCAACGACCAGCCGGCGGTGGTGCTGACCGTCGATCCCGAGACATCGAACTTGCCGAAGCGAGTCGCGTTTCCGGTGCTGGTCGCGAACATGGTCGAGGCGCTCGCTCCCGACGGCATCCCAGCCGCGATACCGCTGGGAGAACCACTCGTTTACGAGCCTCGTGCATCCACAGCCTCGGTCGAGATCGTCCCGCCCTCCGGCGACGCCGCGCTTCTCCCGGTCTTTTCCACGGAGACTGACGAGGGCGAAAGCGCGACCGGTTCGGTCTCGCGGGACATCGTCTACACCGACACCGGTGCGGCAGGCGTCTACACCGTCACGGAGACTGACGCAACGGGGATCGATCTGGGAGCGACGCGCTTCGTCGTCAACGCCGGTCACCAGCGGGAGTCGGACCTGCGCCTCGATCCGAATCTGGCATCGGCGCTGGCCACCGCATCCGGGTCCGGCGTAACGGCGCAGCGGGAGGAGCGTGTCGATCTCTGGCCGCTCCTCGCCTTCATCGCCCTGCTGGTCATCGTCGCCGAATGGATAACGGCACTCTGGCCATCCGTGCGTAGAGCGACGAAGCGGCCGCTCCCTCGGGGTGCGACGTGACATCCCTCGTTTGGGCGCGTCCAGACGCGCTGTGGCTGCTAGCTCTCGTCCCGCTCTTCGCGCTAACGGGTATCTGGCTGGGAACCCGCCGTGGCCGGCTATCGCGGGTGGCGCTGCTGTGGCGGCTCGCGGTCGTTGCCCTGCTCGCGCTCGGATTAGCCGAGCCAATGATTGCCTCAGGATCGGCGACGGGCGGCGTGGTCTTCGTCGTCGACCACTCCGACAGCATCGGCGCCGAGGCGCGCGATGCGGCGGATCGCTGGCTGAGGGATGCACTGGCCGCCGCGCCTCTCGAGCGTCGGGCCGCTATCGTGAATTTCGGCGCTAAACCGGTCTTGGCCACGGCGCCGGGATCCGCTCGCGATCTCCTCGGCGACGATGCGGCAGCCGCGGTCTCCGCCGGTGGCGCGGAGATCGATCCCACGTTCAGCAACGTCGACGCGGGACTCGGCTTGGCCCGAGCCTTGCCGCTCGGTGGCGGTCGCCGCATCGTGCTCGTCTCCGACGGCGCCGAAAATGTCGGCCAGGCCATCGACCAGGCCGCGCAGGCCTCGCTCGAGGGCATGCCGATCGATGTCCTGGCTCTTCCCGGGGTCAGCGACTCGGACCTGCGGGTCGATGGCATCTCGGCGCCAACATCCGCCTGGGAGGGAGAGCCGATCACGGTGCTGGCCGGGGTCGAAACTGGTCGCGACGGCCCAGCCACAGTCGAGCTCCTCGTCGACGGCCAGGTCAAGACGACCGAGGAAGTCGATCTTACGGAGGGCCTCAGCTCCCGGGCCTTCACGCTCGATGATCTGGCCCCCGGATTCCACTCACTCGAGGTGCGCGTTCAGGGCGACTCGGAAGTGGATCGCCGCCAGGACGATGACCGCGTACCACACGGCATCGTCGTGCGTGACCGGCCGCACATCCTTCTCATCGTGCCCGAGGGCGCTGACCCCGGCATCATGCGCGGCATCCTGGAGCGAGGCGGGTCGGACGTGACCGTGACGGAACCGACAGGCATCCCCTCCCGACTCTCGGAGCTCGGCGCCTGGGATGGGTTCGTGCTCGACAACGTCCCGGCGGCCGTCCCTGACGTTCGATCAGGTGGCCGGGCTGCGCGAGGCGACACGCTCGCTTGGCCGCGGTCTGGTCGTCATCGGCGGCACTGCCGCCTACGGACCCGGCGGCTACGCCGGTACCCCGCTCGAAGACGCCCTTCCCGTCACGGTGAAGGTCACCGACGGCCGGGAGCGGCAACGGGTCGCGCTGTTGCTGATCATGGACAAATCGGGGTCGATGGGCTACGACCCGCTGGGCGGCAAGGGCAAGATCGAGATGGCCAAAGAGGCGGTCCGCCTGGCCGCGCGCTCGCTGGCCGAAGGCGATCAGGTCGGCTTGATCGTCTTCAACGACCGTCAAGAGTGGATCGTCCCGCTAACTACCATCGGCGATGAGTCGACGCGCGCCGCCATCGACCGCAAGATCGCGGCGATCGAGCCGGACGGCGGTACCGAGATTCTGCCCGCGCTGTCGGTCGGGCTCGATGCCATCCGCAACGCCGAAGCTGATGCCCGGCACATCGTGCTCCTCTCCGACGGCAAGGCACGCACCGGCACCCGCGAGAGCTATCAGCGGTTGCTGGACGACGCCCTCGCCGACCGCACCACGCTCTCCACGATCGCCATCGGCGAGGATGCCGACACGGATCTCCTCAACTTTCTGGCCGACGAAGGCGGCGGGCGCTATCACTTCACGGTCCGCGATGAGGAAATTCCACGGTTGACGCTGGAAGAGGCCCGCAGCGCCGGCAGCCAGTCGGTCATTCGGGGCGCCTTCCGACCCATTCAGACGGCTCCCAGCCCGATTCTGGATCGTATCGATCCGGCGAGCCTACCCGACCTGGCAGGCTATGACTTTGCCGAGGCGAAGCCGGACGCACAGGTGATCCTCACTTCCGACCGCGAGGATCCCGTGCTTGCCAAATGGCAATTTGGACTCGGGCGCGTCATTGCCTGGACGGCGGACAACGGGTCAGATCTGGCCGCGCCCTGGGCTATGTGGGAGGGGTACGACGATTTCTGGGCCGCCGCCGTGCGCTGGGCGCTCCCCGACCCGGAGCGGCGTCCTTTGACCGTCTCCACAACCCGCGATGGCGCTGACATGGTCCTGACCGTCACCGCGGCGGGCGAGAGTGGGGATTTTGCCGACTTCCTGCCCACCTTTGCCACCGTTACCTCATCCTCGGGCGAACCAGTCGTGACCCAGGAGCTGACGCAGACGGCGCCTGGCGAATACACGCTGCGTCTGCCAGCTCCGGCTCCCGGGGCCTACGCCGTTCAGGTTCGGCAGGAGCGGGCGAGCGGCCCGCTGGAGGAGTTGGCGGGCATCACCGTGCCTCCGTCACCCGAAACCCTCCCCGCCCCGGAGGGTTCTTCCCTCCTCGCCTCACTCGCCACTCGCACCAATGGTCGGGTTCTCTCTCTGGACGATCCGGCCGCGGTCTGGGATGCCGCCACCTCTGGTGGCAGTCCACTGCGCGAGCATCGCGCCGTCTGGTACGTCCCCATCGGCCTGGCACTCGCGCTCTTCGTGATCGACATCGCCACAAGGATGGGCATCTGGCCGATGGTGCGCCGGCTCGTAAGCGGTCCCACCCGCACCTGATCCCTCCCCTACTGGCCTGCCTGCTACGCTTCAACTTCGTCGATCCAGGAACGCCGTCGTACGCGGGGACGAGCCGTGATCCAGGTCGTCATGCATTCCAGCCCGAACGGGCCGGTGTCCGAGACTCGCCTCGAGGATCTGAGCGAGCTCGCCACCCACGGGCAGACCACGATCTGGGTCGACGTCGTCGATCCGACCCCCGACGAAATCGCCCGCATCGGCGAGGAGTTCCACTTTCATCCGCTGGCCCTCGAGGACGTGGCGCGTGGCGGCCAGCGGCCAAAAGTCGACCAGTACGACGGCTACCAGTTCATCGTCTTCTACGGGCTGACCAGTCAGAACGAGGTCGTCGCAACACACGAGGTCGATATCTTCCTTGCCAACCACTGCATGGTGACGTTCCACAAGAGCGACCTGCCGGTCATGGCCGAGACCGCCGAGCGTTGGCGGATGAACGCCGCCGCGCTGGGCACGCATGACGTCGCGTTCCTGCTCCACTCCGTGCTCGATTCACTTGTCGATGGCTACTTTCCGGTTCTCGACGACATCGCGGAGCGCGCGGACGATCTCGAGGAGTCGATCATCCTGGCGGGGCAGCCGACGCTGCAAGCGGAGATTCTCCGCCTCCGCCGCGATCTCTTGATGATCCGTCGGGTGGCTGGCCCCGAGCGGGACGTCATGAATGTCTTGATCCGTCGCGATCCCCCACTCTTCAATCCGACGGAGGTTCTCTATTTCCAGGATGTCTACGACCATCTGCTGCGTGTCACCGATACCATCGATATCTCTCGTGACATGCTCTCGAGCGTGCTGGATGCTAATCTCTCGATGGTTTCGTACACATTGAACACGGTGGTGAAGCGCCTCACCTCGTATTCGATCATTCTTATGTCAATATCGATCATCGCCGGCATCTACGGCATGAACTTCGTCTTCATGCCGGAGCTCGATTGGCGCTGGGGCTACCCCTTCGCGTTGGGGCTGATGGTGCTGATAGCCACCGTCGAGGTCGGCATCTTCCGTCGCATCGGCTGGCTATAGCAAGGGTGGCGGGGTCACAGGGTGTCAGGAAGCGATTCCCCTGCCACCCTGCCACCACGAGCACAGCGAGTAACCACCCTAACACCGCGACCATAGGGAGCCATCACCCTCGTCACAACTGAAGCAAAAGCAAACCAGCGATCGTCATGTAGATCAGCAGGCCGGTGGCATCGACGAACGTCGAGATCAACGGCGCGGAGACGACCGCGGGATCGATACCGAGTTGCTCCAGCACCAATGGCAGCACCGCGGCAACCGTTGCCGACCAGAGCGCCACGCAGGCGATCGTCGCGCCGACGACGAGGCCGATCTGGAAGCCCTCCGGAAACCCGACGCGCAGGTAGCCGACCAGCCCCATGATCAGCCCGACGGAGAGACCGACCGCCATCTCCTTGGCCAGCACCCAACCCACGTCGGCGAGGCGAACCTCGCCGACTCCGATCGCGCGCACCAATGTGGTCACCGTCTGGCTGCCGACGTTCCCGCCGATACCAATGATCAGCGGGATGTAGGGAATCAGAGCCGGGACGCCTTGCAGCCGCTCCGAGTAGTGCTCCAGCACCTGGCTGGTCAGCAGTCCGGCCACGAAGAGGATCAGCAGCCAGCCGATGCGCCGCCGCACCAGCAATCCCGCGGTAGCGAACCGGTACGGCACGTCGAGCGGTTGCGAACCGCCGATGCGCTCGAAGTCCTCGGTCGTCTCCTCCTCCAGGACATCGGCGACGTCGTCCTGGGTGATGATGCCGAGGAGATGATCTTGATCGTCGACGACCGGCAGCGCCAGGAGGTTCTTGTCGACGAGCAGGTTGGCCGCCGTCTCCTGGTCGGCATCCGCCCGCACGCGGATCGGGTCGGCGACCATAACGGCGCTGACCGGGGTTTGTGGTCGCGTCAGCACCAGATTGTGCAGGGAGAGGACGCCAAGCAACCGTTCTTCGGCATCGATTACATAGACATAATATATGGTTTCGGCTTCCTCGGCGACACGGCGCAGGAGCACGATAGCGTCGTCGGCACGCACGTCCGGGGAGATGGCGACGAATGCCGGTGTCATCCGGCCGCCGGCGGTATCCGGCGGATAAGCGGAGAGCTGCCGAATTTCGGCGGCTTCGTCCGGCTCCATCGCCTCCAGAATCTGCTCGCGATCTTCGGAGGGCAGTTCGGCGATGATGTCGGTGGCGTCGTCCGGGTCGATCGCCTCGAGGAGGTCGGCGGCTTCCTCGCGGGAGCGCAGGCGGAGGATGGCCGCGGCGTTTGCCGGGTCCAGCTCCTCCAGAATCTCCGGAATCTCTTCGTCCGGGATCGACTCGAGGAGGACGGTGACCTCGTCTTCGTCGAGCCGCACGACGATGTCGGCCCAGTCAGATGGGCCAAGGCGATCAGCCAGACCCCGGATACCGAGCTCTTCGCGCTCGGCGATCAGGTCACGGATTTCGTTGAGCAGCTCGTCCGTGGCCATGGTCGTGCCAAGCCTCGTGAAGACCGTTTACGGTTTGTCCGTAGTCAAAGGGCGACGTCGCGCGGGCAGTTCAACGATCTCATGGGGTCACAATGCCGGTTGACCGCGCCGGAGTGTAGGAGCGCTTTCAGGGGGAGTCAAGCAGGAGTTTGGAACGCCGAGTCACCCCATTGTTCGACGTTCGGTACCTCGAAGGTCTGCTCCACCCGGGTGGACGGTAAAACACCGGCCAGGACCGAACTCAGCCAGCGCGCCGCTTCCGTCGTCCAGTCAGAGAGCTCCTCATAGAGTCCATGACGCCCGTCTGGATACCAGAGCAGGGTACCGCGCTCGCCGACGGCCACACAGAACCGGATCGCTTCCTCAGGCGGCACGATCAGGTCGCGACCCGCGCCGAACACGAGCACTGGACACCGCACGCGCCCGATCACCGCGGGCAACGCGAACTCGTTGATCAGCCGCGTCAGCTGTTCCTCGCCGCCGGCGATAGCGGCCAGATGTCGCCGCAGCAGCGGTTGCGCCCGCGCGAACCAGGGTCGGGGATCAAAGGGGGGTGTCACGGCAACGACGGCTCCCACTCGCCGGTCATTGGCGGCGGCAAGGGCCGCAACGGCGCCACCCAGGCTAAATCCCACGAGACCGATGCGGGTGGCATCGATCGCCGGTTCGCTGGACATAACACTGACGACTCCGTCCATGAAGTCATCGCAGTCCGGGGTCGGCGCTACGTGCAGTGAGCTTTCTCCACTCCCAGGCCAGTCCAGCGCCAGCACGGCCAGGCCTTGCTCGAGAAATGCGTCGCTCCATTGGAGCGTCTCTTCCTTGCTTGTCGACGTTCCATTGAGCAAGACCGCCAGCGGCGCTGGGGTAGACACGTTTTCCGGCAAGGCCAGGTAGCCCGGTAGATGAGCGGTTCTCCAGGGCACTTCAACCCGACGCACCGCCGGTCGTAGCACCGGCAACGATCGAGCGTAGAGCGATGATGCCGAGGCGCGTAGCGCCCGGATCTTGCGCGGGTCGTCAAACACCAGCATTCCAGCCAGGTGGTAGGCAAGCGCCGCATGCTGCTGGGAGAGTGCCGCCGCATGTTCCTGGCCAACTCGTTGCTGGATTCGCCCTTCGCCGAGAAACCGTTGCGCCGCCCAGGTCCAGGCCAGATCCCAGTCTCGCACCGACCGCACCCGGCGCAGCGCGTGTTCGGTCACGTCAGCGGGAAGGCCCATCATCGCGAGCCGGCCCCGGTCCACGCCGATCGGCAATGCCCTCGCCCCAAACAGGCGAATGAAGAGATCGACGCGACGCCCGTCGGCAAAGGGGGCTAGCCGCCAGGCAACGCCGGTTGTCCGGGGAATCTTCGGGTTCCTGGAGATCGACGTGCGGTTCGTTACGGTACCCGTGTCCATACACGTTCACGCGCTTTGGCGAGCGCTGCCTCGACGGCATCCGCATGCTCGTCGAATCGGCAGACGATCGTCAAGCGGTCGACTCGGGGGATGGCACGGCGCAGACTCCCCACCACCTCATCGACGACCGCCGCGACCATGGCGTCGACATCCGCCTTCGCCGCCAGCGACTCCACCCCCAGGAGCGGCATGGCCACGGATCGCAGGCGGCTCTGCGTCGCCGCCGTCAATGCGGCGGGTACTGCCCGCCGCACGTCCTCGATACGTGCCCGCTCGCCAAGCGCGGGATGAATGACCGCGTGCACGACGGCACGAATGCCCCGTTCTTCCAGACCGGAGGCTCCGGTCATGACCGCCGTTCCCAGCTCGAGCGGAGCCAGGCTCATTGCCTCCCGCTCGATTTCGGATCCGCCCAGAGAGCGCAGCCCGCTCAGACCGGGCGTCGCGAGCGGACCGAGAACCCCGCGCCGGTTGGCCGCGACCACGATCACCTCAGCCTCCTGGCCGAGCAAATCGCCAACCGCGACCGAGACGAGAGTACGTCCAAACCGGAACGCCGGCCTGTCGTCGACTTCGTTCACCTACGTCCTGACCGGGGCAGGGGCGCGCTCAGGGTACCGCAGGCTGGCGCAGACCGCCACCCTGAAGGCCGCCGCCACCGAGGGCTCCAGCGGCGCTGATACTCGAATTGTCTAGGAAATCTCGTGTGCCTCGCCCGACTCGGTCGGAACGACGATCTCACCGACCGGCTGCGTGGGCCCGTCAGTCGGAGGTTCGACCCTGTACGTGGCGTCGTTATACGTGTCGTCGACCACGGCCTCGATCGCGCCGCGCATCGAGTCACTCCCCGGGACGTATTCCGGCGTGTCGCTGCCGAATCCGGCGGGGATGACGATCGCCAGGGTCACCGGGTCGAGTTGCGCGCCCGTGGCGGGATCGATCAGCAACCCTGTCATGGGATGGACGAGAAACCCAGTCCGCGGGTCAATGACGCGGCCATTGACGAGGTCGAGCAGATAGCCAGTGGCCGGGTCGATCAAGAGCCCGGTGGCCGGGTCGATCTCCAATCCGGTAGCAGGATCGTATTGGGGCGCCGGCTCGGTTGCGGTGGCCGGCTCGGCTGCCGCCGTCTCCGTCGTAGCGTCAGCCGGCTCATCGGCCGTCTGAAGCAATGCCGCGGACTGCCCGAGATCAACCGGCGCCATCGACCAGCCCATTGCATCGTCGCCGTACGCCGCCTGCTGATTCTCCTCAGACTTCCCGTCCTTTGATCGGTCGCGCTTTTTCCCGGATTCGGTCTCATCCGCATCGGTGACGGTTACGTCTGCGGCGGCCGCGTCAGTTCCTTGCGGCACGTCCGGAGCGAGGGCAGCCACACCAGGATCATCAGACCAGCCTTCGGCGAGCTGTGGCGCGTCCGCTTGCGTTTCGGGTTCAGGAGTCGGCGTGCCGTCGCTAACGGGCGTGGGCGTGATCGGCAGGAAAGCCTGCGAAGGAGGCATCGGCAGCAGCGGCGCCGGCGGGAGATAGATATCGGTCGTGCCCGCACTCTCCAGCGCCGAGATCGCCTCGTCGGGGACGGCGTTCGTCGCGACAGGCTCTGCGGCGGGTTCTTCAGGACGTTCCTGGCGGCCTTCCTGGGTCGTGCCGCCGTCGTCAATCGCGGGTGCCGCGTCGGCCTCGCTGACACCTTCGTCGCCGGCCACTGGCTCGGCGGCCTGAGCGAGCTCGGCCGAGGCGCCGGTATCGACCGGTGCTTCCGCCATGGCCAACGTCGGGTCTTCCCCCACCGGCTCGATAATCGGTTCCTCGACGATCGCGGGCGCGATCACGGGCTCTGCCGTCGGCTCGGCGGCCGCGGCGATAGCGACTCGCGTCGCCGTCGGGCGTGGCGTCGGTGTTTTGGCGACCTCTTTTGTGGGCGCTGGGTCGACGACCGTGCGCAATGCAGCGCGGGTGGCGGTCGGCTCTGGTTCGGCGGTCGGAATCTCGGTCGGTGCTTCGGTGGGCAACGGCGCGATGGCGACTGCGGCGATCGTGCTTTCCGGCTCAATCGCTTGATTGCTGCTGCGGCCGGGAGCATTCAGCGTGATGATGAGGGCGCCGGCCAGCGCCACCACCAGCGCCAGGCCGGAGGCGACGGCCATTCCAGGAGAAGAGAGCGTCTGCAGACTTCGCCGCAACCAGCCCCAGCCAGGCGTATCTGCCCGGACCGCAGCCATGACGGTGCGCGAAACGGCCGGGCTCGGCGCCAGCCGCGGCAGCACCTGCAGACCCCGCGCCAGATCGTTAGCCTGGCTGACGAAATCGCGGCAGGAATCGCACGTCGCCAGGTGCCGCTGCAGCTCGTGGTGCTCCGGTGACGCCAGCGGCGCGTCCATGCGAGCGGAAATGAGCTCCTGGGCACGATCGTGGGAGATCATCCTTTAGCCTCCCACTCGCCGGGAGCGCCAAGCAGCTCGGCGGTGCCGTAGATCTGGGCAAACGCCTTGCGGGCCCGGAAGAGCCGCAGCTTGGCGGCATTCTCGGTAATGCCGAGGGCGTCGGCGGTCTCGGCCAGCGACAGCCCCTGATAATGGCGCAGCAACAGCGCCGCGGCGTAATGCTGGGGCAATCGGGACAGCGTCTGCTCGATATCCTGGCGCCGGCTCACCGAGCGCTCGATCGATTGCTCGCTGGCATGGTCGTGGCCGGGTAGGAACGGGATCCACTGCACGATCTTGCGTCGCCGCAGCTGGCTGATGGCGGTGTTGGTGGCAATCCGGTAGAGCCACGGCTTGAAGGCCAGGTCCGGCCGGGTAGAGGGGAGCGCGTTGTAGGCCTTGATGAAGGTGTCCTGGGTCAGGTCTTCCGCCATCGCGCGGTCGCCGACCATGCGATGCAGATAGTTGAGGATCGGAGCATGGTAGTGCTCGAAGAGCCGAGCAAAGGCGACCTGATCGCCCTCGCGGGCACGCCCCACGAGATCCGAATCGTCCGCGGTCAACCCCTGACTCCCGCGGGCCTGCGGCTGGTCCGCTAGTGGCCTCGCAACGGTCCACGGTATCGAGAGTTCCATCCGGCGATCCGACGCTCCTTTCCGCACGTACCAACGCGCCGCGCGCGGCATCCGTTTCGCCGCGTGGGAGCTGGGGCGGAGCGGGGAGGCCGGGATCGGTCGGAGAATACCAGATCGACCATAGAGGGGTGCTCAACCGCAGGCCGCGTGTCCGAAGTTGGGTTCCACGTGGAACCCTGGGTCGTCCACCCGGGTGGACGACCCTCATCCCCAAGACGGCCCCTCATCCCCGGCCCTTCTCCCCTCGGAGCGGGGAGAAGGGAGCCCGCCTCGCCGAGCAGCGAGCCCCTCGCCCAGCGCACTGGGAGAGGGGTTGGGGTGAGGGCGTCTTGAGAGGGGTTGAGGGTGAGGCCCAGTGTCATGGTGCTAGCGTTCACTCGTCTTGCGATCGGCCCTTGGACAAATTCCTGCGGTAATTAGCACCACCAGAGCGGGCGAGGAGGGAATCGTGGGCGAAGCAACGACTCAGCAGATATCGGCGACGAGGACCTATCCGTGATCGACCGCGAAGACGTACCGGCTCCCGGATTCACAACCTCGCCCTGGAGTCCGGTGGGGATCGCCACGCTCCACGCAGCCGGCCGCGATATGCGGTCTGCTCTCGAAGCGGGTCTCCGTGCGGTGCTGGCGCTTACAGTAACCATGCCCCAAGTGCCTCTCGATACCGCACGCTCGGCACCGATTCACGGCGAGGGTGATGAGCTCGGGAGTCTGTTCGCCGATCTGGCAGAGGACCTGCTGGGGCAGATCGAGTTCTTCGGCAGCGGCCTGCACGACGTCATGCTCGATGGCGTGCTGCGCCGGGAGGATGGCGGCTACGTCGCCTGGGGATATGCCTCGGGAACGCTCGAGGCGGCGCCTCCAGGCGAGGTTCCGCGACTTGTAGGCACGCCATCAGCGAGCGAAGAGGGGCAGCAAGGCGTCATCCTGCATGCGACGCTTCAGCGGCCCTGAACCTCTGACGCTTGCACAGCATTGCTTCTCGAACCTGCCATCGAGATCATGGTGCTCTTGACAGGCAAATTGGTTGCTGGCTGATGCGAGGACGATCAGGCCGGCGATTTTTCGACGCCAAACCCGAGCGCCATTGCGGCGTACGCTTCGATCGAGAACATCGACTAGGCCGGCGCTGGCGCCAGTGAATTAATTCGGGCCCTCGATCGCCGGTGCGCTCATTCCGCGTCGGTTTCCGCGTCCACATCTTCCGCCACGATCTCCCGCGCCCGGGCGAGATCGTCCTGGCGCACATAGAGATCGTGGGCGAATGTCGCCACGGAGCCCCAGCCACCAGCCCCGGGCCCCCCGGGCCGCACCAGCACCGGGATACCAGCGTCGACCAGCACGTCCTCCCAGAAGCGGGCCATCGGCTCATTGGGGGAGGTCATCAGAAAGACAATGTCATCGCTCACGACTGACCGCCTATCGTTCCTAGACCGGCATCGATCTCTGTGCGCACGAGCTCCATCGCCGTCGGCTCGATTGCTGAGACGCCTTTATACGGTGAGTCGAGCTGGTACTCCAGCAGCAAGAGGAGCGCGACCAATGTCGCCAGGCTTGCCGTCATCAGGCCCTGGATCCAGCCATCCTCGACGGCAAAGAAACACGAAAATCCGACCGTGACGATCGCGCCGATGATGAGGGTCAGCGTCATCGCTACCGACAGTCTGTCTTCGCCAAGGAGCACCCGGCTACGGCGTGCCTCGTTGAGCGCATCAAGCTTCGAGGGAAGCGGCGTAGACCGAGTCGAAATCTTCCGCCCGTGCTCCGGCGACGTTGACTGCCTGCCAGAGGTCGTGGATGAGCGAGGTGTGCAATGACTCAGCAACGCCAGAAGGACGGCCGCTACGATAATCAAGATGAAGGGACCGGGTCCGTTCATGCCTGGGAAGCGTAACGCGGCGCAGTTAAGCGGGCAACAGAAGCCCAGGAGCCGAGAAGATGATTGCCACTTGCCTTAGGCATTCAACGCCCCTTGCTGCCGGTTCGGGGAACAAATCCGCGCTGCTGCTCGCCATGCGATCATCATTGCACGCTCGTTTCTCAGTGCAGCGGGCGAGGGGCCGCGCATTCTCCGGGCGTGGAGAAGTGCCGGCCTCATGGTCGATCTCACGCGTTCAGCTCCTGGACACGAGCTGCATGAGTCAAATCACCCGACCGCTACTGGCGATCACCATGGGCGATCCGGCCGGGATCGGTCCCGAGGTCGTGCTGAAGGCGCTCACCCACACGGACATCTTCGCCCTCTGCCGGCCGCTTGTCATCGGGGACCGGCGCATCCTGGAGCGGGCCGCGGGCTGGCTTGGACAGTCTCCTCAATTCGACGTCGTCGCGGAGCCCGCCCATGGGGCCTACCAGCCGGGCCAGGTGACGTTGCTCGACATGGACAACGCATCCCCTGACCAAATCCCGGTTGGCGAGGAGACCGCCGCCGCCGGAGCGGCCGCCGTCGCCTACGTTTTCCGGGCCTGTGATCTGGCCATGGCAGGGGAGGCCGACGCGGTCGTCACCGCGCCGCTCAACAAGGCCGCCATGCATCTGGCCGGCTACGAGTACGCCGGCCACACTGAGCTGCTGACCGAGCGGACCGGTGCGGATCGAGTCAGCATGCTCCTGATCGGTCCGAACCTGCGCATCGTCCATGTCAGCACTCACGTTGCCCTGGCGGAGGCGATCGCGCGGGTGACACCGCGGCGAGTCGAGGATGTCATCCAGATTGCCCATGATGC
Organism: uncultured Chloroflexia bacterium; assembly: GCA_963724295.1. Taxonomy (GTDB): domain Bacteria; phylum Chloroflexota; class Chloroflexia; order Thermomicrobiales; family UBA6265; genus JACCXM01. The sequence goes on from CAVRUC010000013.1 coordinate 116,449, forward strand.
CTGCCGGGCGCTTGGTATCGCCCGGCCCCGGGTCGCGGTCGCCGGGCTCAACCCCCACGCGAGCGAGGGCGGGATCTTTGGCAACGAAGAGCGCGAACGTATCGAACCAGCGATCCGCGCCGCTCGTGCCCGCGGTCTGGACGTCAGCGATCCCCAGCCTCCGGACACCGTCTTCCTGCGCGCCACCAAGGGCGCATACGATGTCGTCGTCGCCCAATACCACGATCAGGGGCACATCCCGATGAAGCTGCTGGCGTTCGACTCAGGTGTCAACGTCAGCTACGGCCTACCGATCATCCGCACGTCGGTCGACCACGGCACCGCCTTTGACATCGCCGGAAAGGGAATCGCGAAGGAATCGAGCCTCCTGGCCGCCATCGACGTCGCGCTGCAGATGGCGCATGCCCGCAATGCCAATTCCGAGCCGGCCGAGGGCTAGCGCGCCATGTCGCAGCTGGTGATCGTGGCCGACGATCTGACCGGCGCCGCCGACACCGGCGCCTGCTTTGCCAGCGCGGGATTTGCCACGGTCGTCCCGCTCTCGAGCACCACGATCCCGAACGCGGACGTTGTTGTGATCTCGACGGAAAGCCGGGATCTGGACCAGACCGCGGCCGCGGAGGCCGTCCGCTCGGCGCTGATCCCGATCGTCGGCGATCGGGGAGATGCGGAACCGCGGTGGATCTACAGCTAGATCCCTACACAATATGCGTGACATGAATGACCGGTTGTCAAACTTGGCTTCCGTCTGGTGCCCTGCCAAGTGGTCCGGCGATACCCCTCGTGGTACTGGAAGCAATCAGTGCTCGGTCGTCCTCCGTTGGACCTATCGCGAGAACGAAACAGCTGCGCACGCCGTCGATTGACCAACTTCACTGCTGGCTGCCCGCAATGTCAGGTACAGGTGCACACAACCGATTGGGTCCGGGGTGCGCTGATGGGGATTGAGATGCTCAATCACCCCGAAACAGCTGCACTTCGATACTAAAGTCGTCCGTCGGCGCGTCCATCACCATTCCTCTTCAAGCATGCTGAGCCGCCATGTAGCAGCCGCGACCCGCGTGCCTCCCGGAACTACGCGCAGTACTCACCAACTGAGTCAAAGCACACAAGGCTGAGGCATCTCACCTTGCTGAGGTGCGTCGTCACCGTTGATGCCATCAGGTGTCAAACCGAGATTGCGGCACAGATCGTTGCGCAGAGGGCCGATGATGTGCTGGCGAAGGCAAATCAGCCCACGTTACATCAGGCAGTAATGGTGGTCTTCGTCGAGGGGCGGGCCAGCGGGTTCGTCGCCGGCCACCACTGACCATCGGCGCACGGTCGAGAAGGACCACGGCCGCATCGACGTGCGGTAGCCCTGGACGGTCGACGATCCGGAGATCCTGGCGTATCTCGATCTCCCAGGCGCTTGACGGACGCTGCGCAGCGTCGGCATGGTCGTCGCCGAGCCGCGTAGCGGGTCCCGCGCAAGCGCATCATTCCGCTACTATCTCAGGAGCTTGCCCGACGATGCCGCGCCGCTCGGCGATGCCGTGCGCGCCCACTGGAGAATTGAGAAGAGCGTGCATTGGGTCCTCGAAATCGCCGTCCGTGTGGACGAGAGCGCGTCCGCCAGGGTAATGCCGACTAGAATCCATCGGTTCTGCGTCGCTCGTCCTCAATCTGCTGCGTCAGGGACCGATCGCCATGATGGCATCAAGGCCGAACGCCTCAGAGCCGGCTGGGGCTACCCCTATCTGCTTCGAGTCATCGAACCATAATATGTGATTACCTTGGTGCCATTCCTGATTTCCGACTCCGACGGACCCGGGATCTGAAACTGAGTTGGATTGTCTGCGCACCAGACTCGTGATCTATGCTGATGAGCCCGCTGGTCCAACTTAGCAGTGCCGTGACGTCTCTACTAGGGCTTTCACTCTGATACGGGCTGTCCAATTGAAACCCCGATGCCACACCGCATGCGTCCATCAGTGGCGAGAGGCAACGACAATTGGTCTCAATGGTATAATCAACATCCTCACGTTCACATGATGTGAACAACTTAGGGAAGGCAGTGCCAATGGCGGCATCGGCACGTGCTCCGCTTGCTCCGTTGATCGGCCGCGAGGACGAGCGCGCCTTTGTGCGATCTGCACTCGGTCGGCGGAATTCTCGTTTCCTCACGCTGACCGGACCCGGGGGCATCGGGAAAACTCGCCTGGCGCTGGAACTCACGGCCGAACTGGCGTCCGAATACGACGATGGCGCTCACATTGTGTATCTGGGAGGGTTGGCCGACCCTGTGTTGGTCCTTCCTGCTATCGCGCGGACGATTGGGCTGCACGGCGATGGATCTTCCCCTAGTGCGGAGCGCCTTCACGCGACGCTTGCGTCGGCGAAGATGCTCCTGACGCTCGACCACCTCGAGCAGGCCTCCGTGGTCACACCCGAGTTGGAGCAGCTGCTCCAGGCCTGCCCAGGGCTCCAGATCCTGGTCACCAACCGGACGCCACTGCGAGCCGCAGACGAGCAGGTCCTGCAGGTGCCGCCGCTACAGACCCCGGACTTGTCGCGGCCGCCCTCGCTCGCCGAGCTTCGCCAGAACGAGGCGGTCAGGCTGCTCGTGCAGCGAGTTCGCGTCACCGATCCAGGCTTCACGGTGACGCAGGCCAATGCTCCGGATATTGCGGCCATCTGCGCCCGTCTCGAGGGAGTGCCAATGGCGATTGAGCTCGCCGCGTTGCAGCTTCGGGTGGTATCGCCCGCGGTCCTCCGGAAGCGCCTCGCCGCCTCATTGACGGTGCTCACCAAGGATGAGCCTGACCTACCGCGGCACCAATTGACGCTCCGGGCGTCGCTGGTCTGGAGTGAAAACCTCCTACACCCTTCGCATCGAGCTATCTTCCATCGACTGTCGGTGTTCGCGGGAGGGTTTGACGCTGCGGCGGCTGAGGTAGTCTGTGCCGGGTCGATGGGTGGTGAGACGCTGAGCGCACAGGTGCTCGACGGGTTGGTCAAGCTGACCGACCACGGTCTCCTGAATCGAGAGATCGTGGCTGGTGAACTACGTTTCACGATACCGGAGACTATTTGCGAGTATGCGCTGGAAGGTCTTGAGGCGAGCGGTGAGGCGGAGACGGCGCGCCGCCGTCATGCCACGTACTTTCTAACACTCGCCGAGGACGCCGCGCCGGCGCTTCTGGGACCGGACCAGGAGGCATGGCTGGTGCGGCTCGAAAGCGAACACGACAACCTGCGGGCGGCGTTGCGATGGTCGCTGGCGCATGATCTCGCCCTGTCATTGCGACTGGCGGCGGCGCTCTGGCGATTTTGGTCCGCGCATGGGTATATCCAGGAGGGGCGGCGCTGGCTGGAGCGCACCCTCGATACAGGCGCGGCAGAGAGCACGATCGTGCGGGTGCGCGCTCTCAATGGCCTGGGCGTGCTGGTCTGGACAGGCGGTGATCACGACCGGGCGCGGGATCTGCAGAATGCCAGCTTGACACTGGCGCGGGAGATCGGTGACTCATGGGGGGTAGCGGCTGCGCGGGGCGACCTAGCTATTATTGAGTTCGATCAGAATGGTGATGCGGCGCGCGCCCGTGAGGTCACCGAGGACGTGCTGCGCCAGTTCCAGGTGCTTGGCGACCGCTACTCGGAAGGGATCGCCCTCACGACGCTTGGCAACATCGCCTGCCGCCAGGGGGACCTCGCTGCAGCGACCTCCAGATTCCAGGAGGCCCTGACCATTGCCCGGGAATCCGGCGACACCTATGCTGTAGAACTCAGCCTCTGTAATCTCGCTCTGGCGTCGCGGCTCAATGGCGACGTTGATGAGGCAGCCGCCTCCTATGTGGAAGCGCTGAAGCTCGCTCACCGCCTCGGCCATTCCGAGGATCTCCTCTACTGCCTGGCCGGAATCGGCGGTGTCGAAGTTGCGCGCGGGCGGTTCGAGAGTGCCGCGCGGCTCCTCGGTGCGGCGGCAACGATGGCAGAGGTGGTGGGGACGCCCTTGCAATCGCTCGAGCAGGAACAATTCGACCGTGACACTGCAGCGGCCCGGGCCGCCTTGCCTGACCCAACGTTCGTGCATGCCTGGAATTTGGGTCGAGCGCTTTCACTCGACGCGGTGGTGGCGGAGGTCTTGGATGCTCCCGACCCGGTGAGCCGCGCCAGCCTCAACCACGGCTTGAGTGACCGCGAGATCGAAGTGCTACGGCTGCTCGTCAGGGGTATGTCGGACCGGGAAATCGCCGCGGCGTTGTTCATCAGTCCGGGAACGGCCACGACCCACGTCCGGAATATTCGCGGCAAACTGGGCGTGCGCTCCCGTGGTGCCGCTGCCGCGTTGGCAATCCGTCATGGCATTGCAGGAGATCGCCGACGGCATCTTCGTCGTTCGGAAGACTGAACCGCTCCGTGCGCCCCGCTAGATTGACCTTTTGACGCGAACTCGGTGAGCTATACCTATGGCTACCGGCTACTGCCTGGCCGATCCGCGGATCGTCTTGGGCAACAGTCGGCTGGCGGATGGCACCCACGCGGTGCAGCCCTCCGCCGATCCCAAGAACCTGCTCGCCGAAGGTGAGGACGCGACGATCTCCGTCTCGCTGTACGCGAAATGGGGATCAAGAATTTCCTTTTGCAGACCACCACGGACGTAATATTCCACGCGAACGTGGTCGCCCCCGGCACCGCCGACCCCTCCTCCATATCGGGGCTGACCCGCATGCGCGGGCATCGGGACGGTAAGGAACAGACGAAGTTATAAATCCTGATTGGATGTTCTCAAGTGGCACGGGCCGAATACCATGAGAATTTAATAATGAGGGGAATTCTTGCCAAGGCGCGCTCGGAAATTACCTATTACTAGGTATGGTCATACCAGCTTCAAAGGACTACATCTAAACCACACAACAACCGAGGGAGTTATGGAGACTCACCCCGCTGATGTGGTCTCTAATCGAGTGCCGTTCATCGGCGGCGATGTCGATGACGAATGGGAACGTGTTGAAAAAACCATGCCAATTCTAGAATCGGCTGAGGCTTTAGGACGCACCCGGCTCCCGGCTCGTCTGGTCCACTTGCCGGGGCCGGCCCTGGAGAGTGCTACTGACGACGTGGTCATCCTGCCCTTCCCTGCCTCGGCATTGCCTTCAGATGCGCAAATTTCGGCTCGCCTCAGCGAGTTAGCAGTTCTCAAGGCCGACTTCACCGCAATGGTCGCCCATGAGCTTGCCTCGCCCATCGCCGCGATCCGCATCCTTGTGGATATGCTCGCAACGGGAGAACTTTCGCCAGAGGCGCAAAGCCAGGCGCTGGCCACAATTGGTGCGCAGACGGATGTGCTCAAGACCCTGGTCTCTGACCTGCAATCTGCCGCGACCGCCGAGCGCGATGATTTCGTCGTCCAGTTGCGCCCGATACGGATCAGTGACTTGCTGGTCGCGGCGGCCGTGTTCACTTACACGCTGCCGGGCGAGCACCCGATGACCACAGAGATTACCGGCCTAGATCGGGTGCTGGCTGACCAGGAGCGGATCGGGCAGGTGCTCCGCAACCTCATCGAAAACGCGGCCAAGTATTCGCCCATTGGTGCCCCCATCGAGCTGCGTGCCACCCCGCGGGGGAGACGGATTCGGATCGAGGTCGCTGACCGCGGTCCCGGAATCCCCCCCCATGCTCAGCGACGCATCTTCGAGAAGTTTGAGCGGGGACGTGACGAGCGGGGAGAGCGGGTGCCCGGTGTCGGTCTCGGGCTGTACTTATCGCGGCGTCTGGTGCAGATGCATGGCAGTGAGCTGACGGTGGAGCCGAGACCCGGCGGCGGGTCGACGTTCGCCTTCGAGTTGGAGCTCGTCCGGTGATCCAGGTCTTGTTCCATAACGCTGAACGAGGGAAACAGGGAATCGAATGCTATCTTCCGTCCCCCACTGGAGGCGGCCAGCCGGCATCGCTGGGGGCGATGACCTGGCCTAGCTCATTTGAGTTAGGGAAACACGCCTCAATTGAGTTAGGGAAACATGCTTCATATGAGGGACGAGCAAATGACGTTCATGATCTATGCTCAGAGCATCTGAGAGTCAGATGTACAACTGCTGAGGTAGCGCGGCCGACCGTGGGGGGGCCGTCTATGACGGTTGCTCGATCCTAGTTTCTCTCAATCGATACGACGGGGTGGGGCCAGCGCGGCTAACGATGGCACCCCACCCGCGTCAAACCACCTGGGCATCCCCTGGAGGGCGCCTGGAGGTTGCGTGAGTATAGCGTCTCCTCTCGGGAGTCCCGCGACCTTCCGGTGCGCCTTCGGGGTTCATTAGAGTGCGGCCACAGCAGTGCCGCGGCTTGGAGAACCACCGATGGTCGAACTGGCCTACGACGCCGTTCCAATTCCACGGATCGCCGCAGACCCCTCTCCTGAGTGGGATGATGACCGGCCAGAGCCGGTCCCCCATTGGGAACGTGTTCAATCGCGGCCGCGCGCGGTCTGCCCAACCCGGAAAGACCGCGCATCGACCCACCATGAGCGGGTCGGGCAGGAGATCCGGGTGGTGCTGGTCGATGACCACCTCTCGTTCCGGCAGCCCCTGGCCTTCATGCTGATGCGGGAGGCGGACATCACCATCATCGGGCAAGCCGGAACAGTGGCCGACGCCCGTCCACTCCTGCCTCAGGCGGACATCGCCCTCATCGACCTGGATCTGCCGGACGGGGAGGGCGTAGAGCTGATCCACGACCTGCGCTCCATCAATCCCCAGGCCATTGCCTTACTGCTGACGGCGAGCGCCAGCAACGTCGCGATGGCCCGCGCGGTGGAGGCGGGAGCCGCCGGCGTCCTGCACAAGACACGCTCTGTCAGCGAGATCACCGACGCGATTCGCCGCGTGCATGCGGGGGAGCCGCTGTTGTCGGTGCGCGAAACGATCGAGATGCTTCGGTTCGTCGGCCAGCACCGGGAGCGCAACCGCGCGGCGCAGGTGGCAATCGGCCAGCTAACCCAACGCGAGAAGGAGGTGCTGGCGGCGCTGGGCCACGGCCTCCACGACCGCGAGATCGCCGAGCGCCTGCACATCCAGACGGAGACGGTGCGGACACACATGGTCAACCTCCTGCGCAAAATTGACGTCGATTCGCGGCTCCAGGCCCTCGTATTTGCGGTGAAGTACGGCCTCATCGACCTCCAGCACGGGAACGACGATGACGGCCGCTGAGGAGGGACACGGCCCGACACACTCGCCGACGAAAACCGGGGCGTCTCGGTGACCCAACCTGCTCGGCCCCTGTTTGCCGTGCCCGCCTGAGCCGATCCTCCCGCCCTCAGCCGTCGCCGGGCACCGTGGCTCGGCCCTCAGCGAGGGCGACTGCGCGGTCGACCAGTGCGAGGGCGGCCGCTAGGCCGAGATCGGCGACGACCGCCCGCTCCCCGTTGACGCTCGTCTCGACCCGCGGCGCGCCGTCCGGGTAAAGCAGCGTCCACGCCCGGCTCCCCGCCTCCACGGCCGGCGCCAGACTGCTGCAGAAGACGAGGTCGGGTCGGGTCCGGACCACCATTCCGTCGAGCTCGGCGGGCTCGACCGCGACTGCCGAGGCCTCGGAGCGCAGCGCTGCCAGCGCCCCCGCCAGCGCCTCGCGGTAGACCCGCGGCTCGTTCGCGACCAAGACGCAAACGCGCGGCGTCCCGCCAGCCGTCGGAGGTCGGTTCGGCATCGGCAGAGCTCCCCTTTGTGGGCGGCGTACGGCGGGGACAGGGCGCGAGGCGCGGCGGCTCGGACCCGGCCGGTACCTACTCGGGCCGGGCGCGACCCAGCGGCACTACGGAGCAAACGTACTCTGCCCGGTCTGCGGCGCCATACCCCAACGAGCCAGAATCCGCGGCGGCGGGAGTGCGTGAGAGTCCCGGCAGACAAGCGACTGGGAGACTGTCGAGCCGATGCACACCCGGACTGCGCCGTGTCCCTCGGCCTCGCCGGGATCACCTGAGCATTTCCACTGCTAACTTCGGCTCGCGCCCGGGAGCACGCGGCCAAGCCGCGCCTGGCCACACCCGCGGTGACGGGCGGCCCGCCGGAACCTTCCTGCTGCGTCCCAACTCCTACCGTCGCCGTGGCTCGATTGAGCTAGGGAAATTTGGCTCCTTTCTGGGATTGGTAAGGAGCCTTTCGAACCTACAATCCGGCATAACAAATCTTCAACATTCGAACCACGTTCGTGGTGGATCGGTGCGAAGTCGACCATGCCGGGAGCGCCGTTACGGCGCCCCGAGGGTGAACCGGCGCATGCCCTCGACGCCAGAACGTGTCAGGAAGGATGGTGGATCGATGAATCCCAAGCGTTGGCCGCCGTAATCGAAGAGCATCGGCCATACCCAAGGTAAGCGGGGGGCACCGCGTCACGATGTCGCCCCCGCCCACCTTTGCCACACCAGATGCGCCTAACGGGCAACACCGGCTGCGCTGCCTACTTTACAGGCTGCAACCGCCGGCGTGTATCCCCGTTCGGGCCAGACCCTGACCGGAACGGAGAGGACGCCATGGTTGCCAAGCTGCAGGAGTTAGAGATCCCCGCGCCGTCGCTGAGCTTCGTCGCCGACGAGGGCAGGAACTGGACCGGACATCACCGGGTCAGCGTCGTCATCCCGGCTATGAACGAAGCGAAGAACCTGCCCCACGTTCTGCCGCGGATCCCCGGATGGGTGGACGAGGTGGTGTTGGTCGACGGCCGCTCGACCGACGGCACAGCGGAGGTCGCGCTCGGCTTGCTGCCGTCAATCAGGATTGTCGAGCAGGAGGGCAAGGGGAAGGGGGCCGCGCTCAGAAGCGGCTTCGCGGCGGCGAGTGGCGAGATCATCGTCATGCTCGACGCCGACGGCTCGATGGACCCGGCCGAGATCCACGCCTACGTCGGGCAACTCCTGGCCGGGGCCGACTTCGTCAAGGGGTCCCGCTTCATGCAAGGCGGGGGGACGTCCGACATGACGGCACTCCGCCGGGCGGGGAACTGGGGGCTGACCCAGCTCGTGCGTGGCCTCTTCGGAGGGCGCTTCTCGGACCTCTGCTACGGCTATGCCGCTTTCTGGGCGCGGACGCTGCCCACCCTCGCGCTGACGGCCGACGGATTCGAGATCGAGACTGAGATGAACCTGCGCGCTCTGCAAGCCAAGCTTCGGGTGGCCGAGGTGGCGAGCTTCGAGGCCGACCGGATCCACGGGGAGAGCAACCTGCGCACGTTCCCTGATGGATGGCGGGTGCTTAAGGCGATTGGCCGGCACGCGTGGCAGGACTGTTGCCGCGAGTGGACCGGGCTCTGGAAGCAGAGCGTCGGTGCCCTCGGCGGCACAACGACCCTGTCCGCGCCGATGCTCGACCTTGAGCTGAAGAACCCGGCCGGTGACTGAGGTCGCACGGGGTATAGTCGCCGCCTCCACCATTGGCGCCTCGGCCGACGTCTCGGTCGTTATTTGCGCGTACACCGAGGACCGTTGGCTCGATCTCATGGCGGCGATCGATTCCGTCCGAAAGCAGACGGTGCCGGCTCGGGAAGTCGTGGTCGTCGTCGATCACAACGAGCACCTGTTGGCGCGGGTGCGGTCCCTAGCAGAAGACCTGGTCGTCGTCGAGAACGCCGAAGCCCGCGGGCTCTCGGGGGCCCGCAATAGTGGGGTCGCCGCGGCGGGGGGCAAGATCGTTGCCTTTCTCGACGACGACGCGCTGGCGGCGAACGACTGGCTCGAGCACCTCGCCGCCGGCTACGACGAGCCGCGGGTTCTGGGCGTAGGGGGAGCGATCGAGCCGCTCTGGAACGGTCGTCCTCCCCGCTGGTTTCCGGCCGAGTTCCACTGGGTTGTCGGCTGCACCTATCGCGGGATGCCCGAGACCACGGCGACCGTCCGCAACCTGATCGGCGCCAATATGTCGTTCCGGCGGGCGGTCTTCGAGGGCGTTGGCGGATTCCATGCCGGCGTCGGTCGGGTCGGCGCCCTGCCCGTCGGCTGCGAGGAGACCGAGCTCTGCATCCGTGGCCGTCAGCGCTGGCCGGACGGCGTCTGGCGCTACGAGCCGCGGGCCCGCGTGCGGCACAAGGTCCTCGGGCGGCGGACCAGTTGGGACTACTTCCGCTCGCGCTGCTACGCCGAAGGCCGCTCCAAGGCGGTGGTCGCGCGACTGGTCGGCGCCGGCGACGGGTTGGCGTCGGAACGCGCGTACACGATGCGGACCCTGCCGGCCGGGGTCGTGGCCGGCCTGGCAACGACGATGCGCGGTGATCCTTCCGGGTTGGCTCGGGCCGGCGCCATCGTCGGCGGCCTGGCGATCACAACGGCCGGCTACGTGGCCGGCACAGCGGCGACGCGACGCCGCTCCGGCTCGGGCACCGTCGCCCACGAACGATCAAGCAGCCACCGCGCCTCGGGCGCGGCGGCACCAGGGAGGGGATAAGAACGGGATGAGCAAGAAGAATCATTGGATCGAGTTCAACATTCACGACCGGGCGACGATGCGCGTGGCGCGGGACGCACCGACCGCCTTGCTCTTGCGGGACATGTTCGCGCCGTTCCTGGCCGAGGGGCTGGGGCACTACGACCTGACGATCACCGGACGGCCCGAGCCCCTGGTCGGCGCGGCGCACGGCGAAACCGAGTACGACTACACCGACACCGCGGTCCAGCTCAACTCGAGCGGCGTCCAGGTCTTGGTCGAAGAGGGCGGCTTCCGCCTCAACGGCTCGCGAGAGCTGCTCGTCGCGGCGTTGCCCCTGATCGACCGCATCCTGGTGACGCGGGGCGTGGCGATGGTCCATGCCGCCACCGTTGACTTCCGCGGCCACGGGATCTGCATGCCGGCCTGGGGCGGTACTGGCAAGACGAGCACGATCGCCAAGCTGCTCAAGCTGGACGGCGTTGCCTTCATGGGCGACGACTGGGCCTTCCTCGACAACGGCGGCCAGTTGCTCGGCTACGCCAAGCCGATGTTCATCAAGCCCCACCACCGGCGGATCTACCCGCACCTGTTCGAACGCCGCCGGAAGCCGCTGGTGCCGACCCGGCTCTCACGGCCGCTCGGGCGATTGACGACGATCGTCCACCCGCTGATCACCCGCTACCCGCGGCTGGCGCGGGCGACGCGGAAGTGGTCGCCGGAGCACATGATGGTGACGCCGCAGGCCGCCTTCCCGCACGCCCTGGTCTCGACCGCGGCCCCGCTGGCGATCGCCGTCTTCGTCGAGCGCCACGAGGGCGCCAAGCCAGTGATGACGGAGCGCGACCAGTCGTGGATGGTGTCGCGGTTGGTCGGCAACTTCCACGCCGAGATTGCGCCGCAGTCGCAGGCGGTGATCACGGCGCTGGGAGCGACGGGGTTGGTTCCCATCGAACGTTACTTCGCCGAGAAGGCGGCGGTGCTCGAACGCGCGCTGGTCGGGAAGCCCGCGTTTCTGCTCCAGGTGCCGCAGGCGTACTCGCCGGACGAGGCCTCCGACGTGATCGTGGCCCACCTCCAGGAGGCGCTGGCCCGCGCCGGCGTTGGCGAGGCGCGGGCCGTCGGGACCGAGGTGGCGGCCACGGCCCGCCGGCCGGCGACGGTCGACGGCACTCCGCCGCGGTAGCCGCGGGCGCTTCCAAGACAGGCGTTCACGTCTGGCTCCGATGAACGGGCGAGCCGCATCGGCTCGCCGGTCCTGGCTCATTTGAGCCACCGAAATGCAGTTCGTTCGCGGGATGGCCCGCCGAGGCGGCGGGTCTATGCTTGCGGCACAGCCATTTCTTGGCATGCTCGGTCGTGGCCCCGGAACGGGGTGGACACGGCCGGCAATGATGGTGATTGGGAACCCCGACGCGCTCGCCGGGAACACCGGGGGACGGGCTCCACTCTATGCGCACCACACGTCGAACGGGCTCTTCGATCCTGACCTGGCTGCTGCTGCTGGCGCTGGTCGTCAGCGCCCTGCCGGCGCCGGCTATGACGGCGCCCCTCCCGGCACCGGCGGTGACGGCACCCCTCCCGGTGGCGGCCGCCGCCGCGGCGACGAAGGGTGCGCCCGCCCAGGACGACACCGACCCACCCCAGACCGAGATCGCGCGCAAGCCGCCGGCGCGGACGGATGCCGCCGAGGCGTCATTCACCTACCGCTCCTCCGAGCGCGAGGGCCGCTTCGAGTGCGCCCTCGACCAGGGTCGCTTCCAGCCTTGCAAGGCCGACGGCCACCGCTACCGCGGCCTGGGCCCGGGTCGCCACGTCTTCGCGGTGCGGGCCATCGACAAGGCCGGCAACGCCGACAAGAGTCCGGCCCGCCACGCGTGGACGGTCGAGGCCGCCACATCGGCGGACCCGCCGGCGCAGCAGACGGACGAGCGCCAGGACAAGCCGGCCGGAAACGCGGGTGATGATCCGTCCGCGCCCGCCCCCGAGGGCAAAGACGACAAGAGCGGTGCGGGCGAGGCCAAGCCGCCCGAGACGCGGCTCGAGGAGAAGCCGGCGGGCCGGACGTCTGAGGCCACGGCCACGTTCCGCTATGCGTCGTCCGAGTCCGACGCGACCTTCGAGTGCGCCCTCGACGGGGCGGGGTTCGAGCCGTGCCCGGCCGGCGGCCAAGAGTACCGCGACCTGCGCCCGGGTCAGCACGCCTTCACGGTCCGCGCTGTCGACGCCGCGGGCAACCGCGACGAGACGCCGGCGACCCATGGCTGGACCATCGCCCAGGCGAAGCCAGCAGAGAAGCGTCGGGGCGGCGACGAGCAGCGCCCCGACGCGGACGCGCCCAACCCGGGCCCCGAGGATGGGTCAGCCGAGCCGCGCGACGGCGACGCGGCCCCGCCGGAGACGACGATCGAGGCCAAGCCGCCCGCGCGTACCGGCGCCGAGGCGGCGTTCGCCTACGCCGCCTCGGAGAAGGACGCCACGTTCCAGTGCCGGCTCGACCGCGGCCGCTTCGAGCCGTGCGAGGCCGGCAGCCACACCTACCGCAACCTGCGCGACGGCAAGCACGCCTTTGCGGTGCGGGCGGTTGACACCGCCGGCAACGCCGACAAGACCCCGGCGACCCACACCTGGACGGTCGACACGACCGGCCCCCAGGTGGCACGTCTCGCCCCCCGGCACCGAGCCAAGGACGTCGCCGTCGACGCCGACGTGGCGGCGGTCTTCAGCGAAGCGATGGACCCGTCCAGCCTGACGACGAAGACGTTCACGCTCGTTCCGGAGGGGGGCGACGCGCCAGTCGCGGCGACGGTGAAGTACGACGCTGCAGACAAGCGGGCCGTGCTCGACCCGGAGGCCGGCCTCGCGGCGGGGACGACCTATACGGCGACCGTGACCACCGCCGCCGACGCGGCCGGCAACAAGCTGGCCGCCGCCAAGGCGTGGCGCTTCACGACCGCCGCGCCGGCGAAGCCCGCGCCCCCGAAGACGACCATCGGGGAGAAGCCGCCGGCCCGGACTGAGGCGACGGAGGCGACCTTCACCTACCGCTCCTCGGACCCGAAGGCGACCTTCGAGTGCGCCCTCGACGCGGGCGACTTCGCACCCTGCCCGGCGGACGGCCAGTCGTACCGCGATCTGGGCCCCGGCCGGCACGTCTTCAAGGTCCGGGCCATCGGCGGCGGTGGCGTCGACAAATCACCGGCCAAGCACGAGTGGACTGCCGAGACTGCCGCGGTGGAACCGCCGGCCACCGAGCCGCCCGGGGATCGGGACGGCGACGGCGGCAACGGGGACGCGGAACCGGCCGCTCCGGGCGACGGCGACGAGACGCCTGAAGACCCGGGGGACGGCGCGCCCGAGCCGCCGCAAGACGGCGCGGACGCGGCCGAGTGGGTCGCCTTCGCCGATGGCTTCGAGGGCGGCGACCTGGCCCAGTGGACGGGCGGGAAGGGACTGCGGGTCCAAGCCGATGAGGCGGCGGCGGGGCGGTACGGGGCGCGGGCCAAGAGCGCCGGCGACGCCGCGTTCGCGACCAAGACACTCAGCCAGGAGCAGAGCGACCTGTACGCGCGGGTCAAGTTCAAGATCCTCGCTCAAGGCAAGAACCCCGTCACCCTGCTCGCCCTCCGCACCGCCGCTGGCGACGGGCTGGTGAGCCTGAATGTCGGGAGTGACGGCCGCCTCAACGTCCGCAACTCGGTCACCGGCGCGACCGCCGCCGGCCCGACGGCTGTCACCAAAGGGGTCTGGCACGAGGTGGAGGTCCACGTCCGGACCGGGGCGTCGGGCGAGGTCGAGGTCTGGTACGACGGCCAGCGGATCGACAAGCTGAGCGGAAGCCGGCGGCTGGGAACGAAGGCCATCGGGCGAGTCGTCCTCGGGGAGAGCACCCGGGGGGGCGCGTACGACGTGGCGTTCGACGACATCGCCGTCGACACGAGCTTCGTTTCCCCGGAGATCGTGGCCGACGACGCCGAGCGCGACACCACCGCACCGGCGCCGAACGACGGCGTGTTCACCACTGCGGCGAGTGGCACCGAGCTGGAGACGACGATCAATTCCAGCCCGTCGAGTCTGACCAACAGCACCGAGGCACAGTTCACGTTCTCGGCCAGCCAGTCCGGCGCGAAGTTCCAGTGCCGGTTCGACTCGACCGCTGAGGCGGCCTGGGCGAGCTGCACGAGCCCCAAGACGTACACGGTAGGCGAGGGCAACCACACCTTCGAGGTGCGGGCTACCAAGGCGGGCAGCACGGACCCGACGCCGGCCAGCCACACCTGGACGGTCGACACGACGGCACCGGAGACGACGCTGAGTCGGCGACGGCCAGCCAATCCGACCAAGCTGACGGACGCCACGTTCACGTTCTCGAGCGAGGCCGGTGCCACCTTCGAGTGCAAGCTCGACGGCGGGGCCTACGAGGGCTGCGCATCGCCCAAGGCCTACGGCGGCCTGCCTGACGGTCCCCACACCTTCGCCGTGCGGGCCAAGGACGCCGCCGGCAACCCCGACCCGTCGCCCGCCACCCACGGCTGGACGGTCGACACGACCGCGGAGACGACGATCGACGCCGCTCCCCCGAGCTCGACCAACAGCGCCGAGGCGACGTTCCGGTTCTCCAGCGAGGCAGGCGCGGCCTTCGCGTGCAGCCTCGACGGCGGAGCCTTCGATCCCTGCGCGAGCCCCAAGACCTACAGCGGCCTGGGCGAGGGCGCGCACACGTTCGAGGTGCGGGCCACCGACGCGCTCGGCAACGTCGACCCGACGCCGGCCAGCCATACGTGGACCGTCGACGCGACGGCGCCGGAGACGACGCTGAGCGACAAGCCAGCCGACCCGACCAACCAGGCGGGCGCCACGTTCGCCTTCTCCGCCGACGAGTCCGGCGCGACCTTCGAGTGCAAGCTCGACGGGGCGGCCTTCGCCCCGTGCACCTCGCCCACGAGCTACGAGGACCTGGCCGACGGCGCGCACACGTTCGACGTGCGGGCCACCGACGCGGCGGGCAACACGGACCCGACGCCGGCCAGCCACACCTGGACCATCGACGCGACGGCGCCGGAGACGACCCTGGCCGGCGACGCGCCAGCCGACCCGACCACGCTGACGGACGGCACGTTCGCCTTCTCGTCGGACGACGCGGATGCCGTCTTCGAGTGTCGGCTCGACGGCGCGGTCTGGGCGGGCTGCGAGAGCGCCAAGACCTACACCGACCTCGGCGACGGTACCCACACGTTCGACGTGCGGGCGAGCGACGCGCTGGGCAACGTCGACCCGACGCCGGCCAGCCACACCTGGACCATCGACACGACCGCTCCGGAGACGACGCTGAGTGACAAGCCAGCCGACCCGACCACGCTGACGGACGGCATCATTCACCTTCTCCAGTGAGCCCGGTGCAAGCTTCGAGTGCGCCCTCGATGGAGGGGGCTGGGCGGGCTGCGAGAGCCCCAAGGCCTACAGCGGTCTGGGCGAGGGTGCGCACACGTTCGACGTGCGGGCCACCGACGCGGTGGGCAACACGGACCCGACGCCGGCCAGCCACACCTGGACCATCGACGCGACGGCGCCGGAGACGACCCTGGTCGGCGACGCGCCAGCCGACCCGACCAAGCTGACGGACGCCACGTTCACGTCTCGCGAGCGAGGCCGGTGCCACCTTCGAGTGCAAGCTCGACGGCGGGGCCTACGAGGGCTGCGCATCGCCCCAGACCTACGGCGAGCTGCCCGACGGGGCCCATGCCTTCGAGGTGCGGGCCATCGATGCCGCCGGCAACGCCGACCCGACGCCGGCCAGCCACGACTGGACGGTCGACACGACCGCTCCGGAGACGACGATCGACGCCGGCCCGGCCGACCGGGCCAACAGCACGTCGGCGACGTTCACTTTCTCGTCGAACGAGCTGATCGCCACGTACGAGTGCGCTCTCGACGACGCGGCCTTCAGCCTCTGCACCTCGCCGGCAGAGTACACGGGTTTGGCAGACGGTGAGCACACCTTCCAAGTGCGGGCGACGGACGTGCTGGGGAACACCGATCCGACGCCAGCCAGCCATGCTTGGACGGTCGACGCGACGGCGCCAACGGTCACGACCGTGGCGCCGGCGGACGGCGCGACCGACGTCATTACCACCGCCAACGTCAAGGTGACCTTCTCGGAGGCGATGGACCCGACTACCCTGACGACGGACACGTTCACGCTCGTCCCGCAAGGCAGCGGCACGGCCGTCACCGCGAGGGTGACCTACGACGGCGCAACCCAGGAGGCGATCCTCATCCCGGACGCCGACCTGGTTGCCGGGACGACCTACACGGCGACGGTGACCGCCGGGGCCAAGGATCTGGCGGGCAACACGCTGCCGACCGATAAATGTCTGGTCCTTCACGGTTGCGGACACGACGCCGCCGCAGACGACGCTGGACGACAAGCCCGCCGACCTGATCGACAGCGCCGAGGCGACGTTCACGTTCTCGAGCGAGCCCAGCGCAAGCTTCGAGTGCCGGCTGGACTCGGTCGACGAGGCGGCCTGGGCGAGCTGTACGAGCCCCACGACCTACAGCGGCCTGGGCGACGGGCGCGCACACGTTCGACGTGCGGGCCACCGACGCGGCGGGCAACACGGATCCGACGCCGGCGTCCGACGCCTGGACGGTTGACACCACCGCCCCCACGGTCACGACCGTGGCGCCGGCGGACGGCGCGACCGATGTCGCCACCGCCGCCACCGTCAGGGCCACCTTCTCGGAGGCGATGGACTCGACCACCCTGACGGGGGCCACCTTCACGCTGGTTGCGCAAGGGAGCAGCACTACCCGTCGTCGCCGCGGTAACGTACGACGAGGGGACCAAGCAGGCGACACTTGATCCCGATGCCGACCTGGAGCTGGCCACTGTCTACACCGCGATGGTGACCACAGGCGCGACAGACGCCGCCGGCAACCCGTTGGCGGCGGACGAGACGTGGTCCTTCACCACCGTTGCGCTGGCCGACACCACCGCGCCGGAGACGGCCATCGACGCCGGCCCGTCCGGCACGACCAACGAGACGACGGCCAGCTTCGCCTTCTCGGCGACCGAGCCGGGCGCGACCTTCGAGTGCGCGCTCGACGGCGGGCCGTTCACGGCGTGCGCCTCGCCCACCGACTACAGCGGTCTGGGCGACGGGGAGCACACCTTCGCGACCCGGGCCAAGGACGCGGCGGGTAACGTCGACCCGACGCCGGCCACCCAGGCGTGGACCGTCGACGCGACGGCGCCGGCCGTGACCGGCATCGGTCCGGCCGACGGGGCGACCGGCGTCGCCGCGGGCGCCAACGTCGCCGCGGTCTTCTCCGAGGCGATGGACGTGGCCGCCGTGGCGGCGGCGTTCACGCTGGCGCCGCAGGGTGGCGGACCGGTCGCGGCGACCGTCACCTACGATCCGGCGACGAAGAAGGCGACACTGAACCCGACGGCCGACCTGGCTCCGGGCACCGCCTACACGGCGACGGTCAAGGGCGGGGCGAGCGGGGCCAAGGACCTCGCCGGCAATCCACTCGCGGCCGACAAGACCTGGTCGTTCGCCACCGCCGGCCCCGACGCGCTGACCGTCGCGGTCGAGGCCGACGCCTGGGTGGAGAGCACCAACCCGGGCGTCAACCACGGCAGCGAGCAGTGCCTGAACGCCGACAACAGCCCACAGCAGGAGACCTACCTCAAGTTCACCGTCAGCGGCGTGACGGGGACGGTCACCGGCGCCACCCTCCGCCTGACCTCCTACAACGGGACCCCCAACGGCCCGAAGATCTACGGGGTGACGGAGAACGGCTGGTCGGAGACGGGAATCACCTGGAGCACCAAGCCGGCTCGCAGCGGCGGCGCGCTCGACGACGAGGGCGAGGTCACGGCCACCGCCAACGCCCCGGCCGTGGTCGAGTACAACGTCGGCGCCCTGGTCAACGGCAACGGCACCTACACCTTCAATCTGGTCGCCGACCATAGCGACGCCATCCAGTTCCGCTCGAGGGAGTACGGCACCGCCGCTCAACGGCCGCAGCTCGTGCTCCAACTCAACGGCGCGGGCAGCGCGCTGGAGACGACGATCGATCGGCGGGCCGTTCCCGGCAATCCGACCACCAGCACGACGGCCACGTTCACCTTCTCGGCGAACGACCCCGGTGCGACCTTCGAGTGCAAGCTGGACGGGGCGGCCTTCGCCGCCTGCGACTCGCCGAAGCAGTACACCGGCCTGGCCGCCGGGCCGCACACCTTCCAGGTCCGGGCCAGCGACCTGGCCGGCAACGGCACCGACCCGACGCCGGCGGCGCACACCTGGACCGTCGACACGACGCCGCCGACGGTGGCGACCGTGGCAGCCGGCCGATGGCGCGGCCGACGTTGCCACCAGCGCCAACGTCGCGGCGACCTTCTCGGAGGCGATGGACACGGCGTCCGTGGAGGCGCAGGGCGTCTTCACGCTGGTCGCCCAGGGCGGCTCGAGCCGTCGCCGCCGCGGTCACCTACGACCCGGCGACCAGAAAAGCCACCTTGAACCCGAACGCCGACCTGACACCGAACACAACCTACACCGCCAGGGTCCTGGGCGGCGCCAGCGGGGCAAAGGACACCGGCCGGAACGCGCTCGCCGCCGACCGGGTCTGGTCCTTCACCGTCGCGACCGACACGACCCCGCCGACGGTCGTCTCCGTCCTGCCGACGGAGGAGGCGACGGGCGTCGCCGTCGCCAGCAACGTCGAGGTTGTCTTCTCGGAGGCGATGGACGCCACGACCTTGACCTCAACCACCGTCACGCTGACACAAGACGGCGGAGCGGTCGCCGCGACCGTTACCTACGACGACGCCGCCAAGAAGGCGATTCTCGATCCGAGTGCCGACCTGACGCCGGCGACGACCTACACGGCGACGGTCAAGGGCGGGGCGAGCGGGGCGAAGGACACCAGCGGGCTGCCGCTGGCGGCCGACAAGACCTGGTCCTTCACGACCGCCGACGTCACCGCGCCGACGGTCACCAGCGTCGCCCCGGCCGACGCCGCGACAGGCGTGGCGGCCGGCGCCAACGTTGCCGCGGTCTTCTCCGAGGCGATGGACGCGGCGACCCTGACGACGGCCACCTTTACGCTGGTGCGCCAGGGCACGACGACGCCTGTGGCCGCTCCGGTGACCTACGACGCGGCTGCCAAACGGGCGACGCTGGATCCGGACGCCAACCTGGCGGCCGGGGCGACCTACACGGCGACGGTCAAGGGCGGGGCGAGCGGGGCCAAGGACCTGGCCGGCAACCCGCTGGCCGCCGACCGGGTCTGGTCCTTCACGACCGCCGGCACGACGATGACCGCGGCCGTCGAAGCCGATGCCTGGGTCGAGAGTGCCAATCCGAGCCTGAACCACGGCACCGACCAGTTTCTGAGCATCGACAACAGCCCGCTCAGCGAAGGGTTCCTGCGCTTCACGGTCAGCGGGGCGGGCGATATCTCGCAGGCCAAGCTGCGCCTCTACGCCTACAACGGGACCGACAACGCCCCGAAGGTCTACCGGGTGACCGACAACAGTTGGTCAGAGACGGGCATCACCTGGAGCACCAAGCCGGCCCGGAGCGGCACGCCCGTCGACACCACGTCTTTGGTCCCCACGAACTCCTGGGTCGAGTACGACGTGTCGTCGATGGTCACGGCCAACGGCACCTATACCTTCAACCTGGTGCCGGACACCGGCGACCTCCTCCAGGTTCGGTCCCGGGAGTACGCGGCCGATCCGACACTGCGCCCGCAGTTGGTGCTGACGGTCGGCGCTCCGGGTGGCCCCGAGACGATGATCGACCCGCCCCACCCCGGCCAACCCGACCAACCAGATGAGTGCCACGTTCACCTTCTCCTCGAATCAGCCGGGCACAACCTTCGAGTGCAAGCTCGACGGCTCGGCCTTCGCGGCTTGCACTTCGCCGAAGCAGTACACCGGCCTGGCCGCCGGGCAGCACACGTTCGAGGTGCGGGCGATCGACGCGGCCGGCAACCCGGACGAGACGCCGGCGGCGCACACCTGGACGGTCGACACGACGCCGCCGACGGTGGCGACCGTGGTGCCGGCCGATGGCGCGCCGAACGCGCCCTCGACGGCGAACGTCGAGGCGACCTTCTCCGAGGCGATGGACCCGGCGACGCTGACCGGGGCGACGTTCATGCTGGTCGCGCAGGGGAGCGGCAGCCCCGTCGCCGCCCAGGTCAGCCCCGACGCCGGCGCGACGAAGGCGATCCTGAACCCAGACGCGGATCTGACGCCAGGCGTAACCTACAACGCCACGGTCAGCACCGGGGCGAAGGACGCGGCCGGCAACACTTTGGCGGCCGGCTACCTCTGGTCCTTCACCGTGGCGGACACCACGCCGCCGGTGACCAGCCTCGTCTCGCCGCTGCCGGCCAACCCCACCAACCAGACGAGCGCCACGTTCACCTTCTCGACGAACGAGCAGGGCGCGACCTTCGAGTGCCGGCTCGACGGCGGGGCCTGGGCGAGTTGCACGAGTCCGAGCAACGTGACCAGTCTGACCGAAGGCGCCCACACCTTCGAGGTGCGCGCCATCGACGCGGCGGGCAACGTCGATACCACGCCGGCGGCGCACACCTGGACGGTCGACACGACGCCGCCGACGGTGACCATCCTCGCTCCGGCTGACGCCGTGACGGGGGTGGCCGTCACCGCTAACGTCGAGGCGACCTTCTCCGAGCCGATGAACGCGGCGACGGTGACCGCGCCGGCCGTCTTCACCCTGAAGCCCCAGGGCGGCTCGGCCGTCGCCGCCGAGGTCGCCTACGACCCGACGACCCGCAAAGCGACCTTGAACCCGAACGCCGACTTGGCACGGAGCACCACCTACACCGCCCAGGTCCTGGGCGGTCCCACCGGCGCAACGGATCTCGCTGGGAACGCGCTGGCCGCCAACCGCATCTGGTCGTTCACGACGAGCGGCACGGCGCCGACCTTGACCTTCGAGGCGCAGGCCGACGCCAAGGTGGAGAGCGCCAACCCGACGCTCAACTACGGCACCCAAAGCACACTCAAGGTCGACAGCAGCCCGCAGGTCGAGTCTTTCCTCCGCTTCGCCGTCAGCGGCATAAATAACACGGTCACGAGCGCCAAGTTGCGGCTCTACGCAACGTCGGCGACGGTCAACGGCCCGACCGTCTACGCCGTACCGGACAACGGTTGGTCGGAGACGGGCATCACCTGGAGCAACAAGCCGGCGCGGACGGGGTCGCCCAGCGACGACATGGGAGCGATCTCGGCCGGCGGCTTCGTCGAGTTCGACGTGACGCCGCTTGTGACCGGGGACGGCACCTACAGCTTCAACCTGGTCGGGACCTCCGACGACGTCGTCGACTTCGCCTCGCGGAACAACTCGCACGACCAGCCAGCGGCCGCAGCTGCTGGTCACGTTCAACGGCACCGTGCCGCTGACGGTCAGCGCCTCGCCGGCGGGTGGCACCTACACCACCGGCCAGTCGGTGACGTTGACCGCCTCGGCGGAGCCGAGCACCAAGTACTACACGACCGACGGGTCCGACCCGACCACCAGCGGTACGCGGATCGTCTACGGCGGGCCGATCACCATCGCCGCCTCGACGACGCTCAAGTTCTACGCCGTCGCTCCCGACGCCCGCACGTCGCCGGTCGTCTCCGAGGTCTACACGATCGCCTCGACGACCGGTTTTCGGGGCGCCACCTTCACCGGCACCAGCGCGCCGACGTCCAAGGAAAACGAGAGCAAGCTCTGGTACAACGACGGCTCCTGGTGGGGCGTGCTCTACAACACGTCGACGACGGACTTCCAGATCTATCGGCTCGACTCGACGACCCAGGCAGTGGAGCGATACCGGGGTCAAGGTCGACCTGCGCAATGCAGCCAAGGTCGACGTGCTCTGGGACGGAACCAAGCTCTTCACGCTTGCGCACCAGTGGAACTCGGGTTCCAGCGGCCGGGCCGAGCTGCGGCGCTTCAGCTACAACGCCGCCAACGACCAGTACACACAGGAGCTCGGTCCAATCCTGGTCAACAACTTCGGGTCGGAGACGGCGGTCCTCGCCAAGGACACGACCGGCACCCTCTGGGTGACTTACACCCAAGACAGCAAGGTCTACGTCACGCGCTCGGCTGGCGCCAACCACGATACCTGGGTCACGCCGTACATCCTGCCGACCGCCGGCTCCTCGGTCTACAGCGACGACATCTCGGCGATCGTCTCCTTCGGCGGCAAGATCGGGGTCCTTTGGAGCAACCAGTGCGACCAAACCCAGGGCCGGTGCTCCACGATCCAGAACAAGATGCTCTTCGCCTGGCACAGCGACGGCGCCGCCGACAACGCCTGGACCGAGGAGGTCGCCTACGACATCCCGAGTTTGTCCGGCGGCAGCGCGGACGAGGCCGCCGACGACCACATGAACATCAAGGTCGACTCGAGCGGCCGGCTCTACGCCGCGTTCAAGACCTCGCTCAACGCCTCCGGCGAGCCGCTGATCGGCCTCCTGGTCCGGGAGACGAACGGCACCTGGTCGAGCCGCACCGTGTTCACGGCCGACTTCAACCACACGCGGCCGATCGTCCTGATCGACGAGCAGAACGGGGTGCTCTACGTCTTCGCCTCGGAGGGGCCAACCACTCAACGGCGGCAAGATCTACTACAAGCAGGCGAGCCTGAGCAACCTCTCCTTCCCGGCCGGGATCGGCACGGTCATCATCGAGAACAGCACCGACGTCACGATCAACAACGTCAACTCCACCAAGCAGAACGTGGACTCGACCACCGGCATCGTGATCATCGCCGGCGAGGTCCAAAACACCCGCTACTACCACAACGTGATCAATCGAGGGTAGCTGGGTGGGCGCGGCCCGTCTTCTGTCTGATGTCTGAAGGACGGTCGGGAAGCGCGGCGGCCGGCGCCGGGGGCCGGCGGTCGTAAGGCGGTGGCCGTAGGGTAGGGATTGTTCTGATACGGACCAAGCACCGAGCGAGCTCGTCGATAACGACCTGGCTGCTGCTGCTGGCGCTGGTCGTCAGCGCCCTGCCGGCGCCGGCTATGACGGCGCCCCTCCCGGCACCGGCGTTGACGGCACCCTCCCGGTGGCGGCCGCCGCCGCAGAGGCGAAGGGTGCGCCCGCCCAGGACGACACCGACCCACCCCAGACCGAGATCGCGCGCAAGCCGCCGGCGCGGACGGATGCCGCCGAGGCGTCGTTCACCTACCGCTCCTCCGAGCGCGAGGGCCGCTTCGAGTGCGCCCTCGACCAGGGTCGCTTCCAGCCTTGCAAGGCCGACGGCCACCGCTACCGCGGCCTGGGCCCGGGTCGCCACGTCTTCGCGGTGCGGGCCATCGACAAGGCCGGCAACGCCGACAAGAGTCCGGCCCGCCACGCGTGGACGGTCGAGGCCGCCACATCGGCGGACCCGCCGGCGCAGCAGACGGACGAGCGCCAGGACAAGCCGGCCGGACACGCGGGTGATGATCCGTCCGCGCCCGCCCCCGAGGGCAAAGACGACAAGAGCGGTGCGGGCGAGGCCAAGCCGCCCGAGACGCGGCTCGAGGAGAAGCCGGCGGGCCGGACGGCCGAGGCCACGGCCACGTTCCGCTATGTATCGTCCGAGTCCGACGCGACCTTCGAATGCGCCCTGGACGGGGCGGGGTTCGAGCCGTGCCCGGGCGACGGCCAGGAGTACCGCGATCTGAGCCCGGGTAAGCACGCCTTCCAGGTCCGCGCCGTCGACGCCGCGGGCAACCGCGACGAGACGCCGGCGACCCACGGCTGGACCATCACCCAGGCCAAGCCGGCAGAGAAGCGACGGGGCGGCGACGAGCAGCGCCCCGACGCGGACGCGCCCAACCCGGGCCCCGAGGATGGGCCGGCCGAGCCGCGCGACGGCGACGCGACCCCGCCGGAGACGACGATCGAGGCCAAGCCGCCCGCGCGTACCGGCGCCGAGGCGGCGTTCGCCTACGCCGCCTCGGAGAAGGACGCCACGTTCCAGTGCCGGCTCGACCGCGGCCGCTTCGAGCCGTGCGAGGCCGGCAGCCACACCTACCGCAACCTGCGCGACGGCAAGCACGCCTTTGCGGTGCGGGCGGTTGACACCGCCGGCAACGCCGACAAGACCCCGGCGACCCACACCTGGACGGTCGACACGACCGGCCCCCAGGTGGCACGTCTCGCCCCCCGGCACCGAGCCAAGGACGTCGCCGTCGACGCCGACGTGGCGGCGGTCTTCAGCGAAGCGATGGACCCGTCCAGCCTGACGACGAAGACGTTCACGCTCGTTCCGGAGGGGGGCGACGCGCCAGTCGCGGCGACGGTGAAGTACGACGCTGCAGACAAGCGGGCCGTGCTCGACCCGGAGGCCGACCTCGCGGCGGGGACGACCTATACGGCGACCGTGACCACCGCCGCCGACGCGGCCGGCAACAAGCTGGCCGCCGCCAAGGCGTGGCGCTTCACGACCGCCGCGCCGGCCAAGCCCGCGCTGCCGGGGCGGCTATGGGGAATCGGAGGAGGGCACGGGCGGGACCGGCGAGCCGGAGACGGTACCCGAAGGACCGCGTGAGGACGGCACCACCGCGCCGGAGACGACGATTGAGAGCGCTCCGGCGGACCCAGCGCCAGCCCGAAGGCCGCATTCACCTTTGCCTCCTCGGAGCCGGACGCGACGTTCGAGTGCGCGTTGGACGGCGACCAATTCCGGCCCTGCGCTGCGGCCGGCCAGAGCTATCCTGACCTAGAGAAGGGCGAGCATACCTTCGCCGTCCGCGCCACCGACGCGGCCGGCACCGCCGACCCGACGCCGGCCACCCACGCCTGGACGATCGACGCGGCGGCGCCTCGCACCGCCGACACGATGCCAACCAGCCGCGCGCTCGGGGTCGCCACGACGACCGAGACGGGCGTCACTTTCGGGGCCAACGCGGACGCCCGGGTGGCGCGGGCCAATCCGGGTAGCAACTATGGCACGGGAAGAAGACTCATCACCGATCGCGAGCCCGTGACCGAGAGCTATTTACGCTTCGAGGTGAGCGGCGTCGACGGCACGGTAACTCGAGCCAATCTGCAGCTGTACGCCCCGGAGGGGACGGTGAACGGCCCGGCCGTCTTCCCAGCCGGCAACGCCTGGGCCGAAGGCAGCATCACCTGGAACAGTAGGCCGGAGCGCACCAGCACCGTGGCGGCCGACGACAAGGGCCCCATCGCTTCCAACACGTGGGTCGCGTTCGACGTCACCTCCCTCGTCGCCGGCGACGGCACCTACACCTTCAACCTCGCCTCGACCTCCCGCGACGCGGTCTACTTCCATTCCAAAGAAGCCGCCGACGCAAGCCTGCGGCCGCGCCTGGTGCTGACCGTCGACGCGACGGCCACCGGCCGACACCACCGCCCCGACCGTGACCGACACGACGCCGACGGACGGAGCCGCCGACGTAGCGGTCACGACCGGCGTCGAGGTCGTCTTCTCCGAGCCCATGGCCCCCGCCACGCTGACGACTGGCACCTTCACCTTGCAGCCGCAGGATGGCGCGGCCATCACCGCCCAGGTCAGCCTCAACGCGGCGGGGACGACGGCGACTCTCGACCCGGACGCCGACCTGGACGCCGGCACGACCTACACCGCGACGGTCGAGGGCGGGGCAAACGGAGCCGCGGACGTGGCGGGCAACCCGCTGGCCGCCGGCCACGTCTGGAGCTTCACGACAGCGGCGCCGGTCGACACGACCGCGCCGGAGACCACGATCGACGAGGCGCCGAGTGACCCGACCGCGAGCCCGGAGGCCCGGTTCGTCTTTGCCGCCGACGAGTCAGGCGCCACCTTCGAATGCAAGCTCGACGGCGCCCCCTACGCAAGCTGCGCGAGCCCCGACGACCTACGGCGACCTGGCCGATGGCGCCCACACGTTCGCCGTCCGCGCCACCGACGGGGCGGGGAACACGGATTCGACGCCGGCGACGCACACCTGGAGCCGTCGACGCCACCGCGCCCGAGACGACGATCGACGCTGGACCGGCCGGGACGACCGCCAGCACCGAAGCCACCTTCGCGTTCACGTCAAACGAGGCCGACGTCTCCTTCGCCTGCGCCCTCGATGGCGCGGCTTACGCGGCCTGTTCCTCCCCCACGCAGTACCCGGCCTTGGGCGACGGGGAGCACACCTTCGCGGTGCGGGCCACGGACGCGGCTGGCAACGTCGACCCGACGCCGGCGACCCGCACCTGGACCGTCGACGCTACCGCCCCCACTCTCACGAGCACGCTGCCCGCTGACGGTGCCGCCGACGTGGCCGCGACTGCCTCCGTCACCGTGACCTTCTCCGAGGCAATGGACCCGGCCACCCTGACAGAGACGACCTTCACGCTGGTCGCGCAGGACGGCGCTGAATCCGTCACCGCCGCTGTGAGCTACGAGGTGACCACCGACACGGCGACGCTGGATCCCGAGGCTGACCTAGAACCGGGTACGCTCTACACCACGACGGTGACCACCGCCGCCGCCGACGCGGCCGGCAACCCGCTGGCCGCCGCCGAGACGTGGTCCTTCACCACCGTCGCGCCGGCCGATACGTCCCCGCCGGAGACGACGATCGAGTCGATCGACCCGCCTGCCCAGAACAACCGGACCAACCGGACGACGGTCACCTTCACCTTCTTGTCGAGCGAGGAGGGCGCGACGTTCGAGTGCCGGCTCGACGGCGGGGCGTTCGCCGCCTGCGTCTCGCCGCACGAGGTCACCGGCCTGGGCGACGGGGAGCACACGTTCGAGGTGCGGGCGATCGACGCGGCCGGCAACGTCGACCTGACGCCGGCCAGCCGGACGTGGACAATCGACGCGACGGCGCCGAGCGTCGCCAAGATCGGGCCCGCGGACGGCGCCGCGGGTGTGGCTGTCGACGCCAGCGCCGCCGCAGTCTTCTCCGAGGCGATGGATGCGGCGAGCCTGACGATGGCCACCTTTACGCTGGTGCGCCAGGGCACCACGCCGGTCGCCTCCCAGGTGATCTACGACGCTGCAAGTAAGCGAGCGACACTGAATCCGGATGGGAGCCTGGTAGCTGGCGCCATCTACACGGCGACGGTCAAGGGTGGCCCCGGTGGAGCCAAGGACGCGGCCGGCAACCCGCTGGCCGCCGACAAGACCTGGATGTTCACGACCGCCAGCACGACCTCGACCGTGGCCGTCGAAGCCGACGCGTGGGTCGAGAGCGCCAACCCTGGTCTCAACCACGGCACCGAGCTGTCGCTCAACATCGACAACAGCCCGCTGAGCGAGGGGTTCCTGCGCTTCACCGTCAGCGGGGCAGACGGCATCTCGAAGGCCACCCTCCGCCTTTACGCCCACAACGGGACCAACAACGGCCCGAAGGTCTACGCAGTGGACGCAGTGGCCGGCAATAGTTGGACCGAAACCGGCATCACGTGGGGCAACAAGCCGGCCCGCGGAGGCACCCCCGTCGACACGGGCGCGATCGCCAGCAACACCTGGGTCGAATACGACGTGACTCCGCTCATCTCGGCGAATGGGACCTACACCCTCAACCTGGTGCCCGATTCCAGCGACCTGCTCCAGGTCCGGGCGAGGGAATACGCGACCGATCCCACCCTGCTCCCACACTTGGTACTGACCGTTGCAGCCCCAGGTGGCCCAGGGACGGCGATCGACACCGCGCCGGCCGATCCGACCGACCAGACGAGCGCCACGTTCACGTTCACATCCGATGCGCCAAACGCCACCTTCGAGTGCAAGATTGACAACGGGCAACTCGCGGCCTGCGCCTCGCCGCACGAGGTCACCGGCCTGGGTGACGGCGCGCACACGTTCGAGGTGCGCGCCATCGACGAGGCGGGCAACCCGGACGAGACGCCGGCGACCCACTCCTGGACGATCGACACGGCGCCGCCGACGGTGACGACCGTGGTGCCGGCCGACGGCGCGACGAACGCGCCCTCGACGACGAACGTCGAGGCGACCTTCTCCGAGGCGATGGACCCGGCGACGCTGACGGCGGCGACCTTTGCCCTGGCGCCGCAGGGGGGCGGCCCCGCGGTTGCGGCCACGGCGGCCTACGACGCGGCGACCCGCACGGCGACGCTCGACCCCGACGCCGACCTCGCCCCCGGCACCGCCTACACCGCGACCGTGACCACCGGCGCGACGGACGCGGCCGGCAACCCGCTGGCCTCCGACCGGGTCTGGGCCTTCACGACTACTCCCCTCGATCCCGTTTTGCTGGCTGCGGGGGATATTGCCAGCTGCAGCTCGAAGGGGGACGAGCAGACCGCTGCCCTGCTCGACGGCCTGGCCGGTACGGTGGCCGCGCTCGGCGACCTCGCCTACGAGGACGGCACCGCCGCCGAGTTCCGGGACTGTTACGACCCGACCTGGGGCCGCTTAAAAGCCCGCACCCGCCCGGCGGTCGGCAACCATGAGTACCACACGGCCGGGGCCGCCGGCTACTTCGACTACTTCGGCGCCGCTGCGGGGGACCCAGGCAAGGGGTACTACAGCTACGACTTGGGCGAGTGGCACATCGTCGTGCTCAACTCCATGTGCGACGAGGTCGGCGGCTGTGGCGTCGGTTCCCCAGGAGCAGTGGTTACGGGCGGACCTGGAGGCGCACCCGACCGACTGCACGCTCGCCTACTGGCACCATCCGCGCTTCAGCTCCGGCGCCGAGCACGGCAGCGCCGAGGAGGTCCAGCCGCTTTGGCAAGTCCTCTACGAAGGCGGCGCCGAGGTCCTGCTGGTCGCCCACGAGCACAACTACGAGCGCTTTGCCCAATGGACGCCAGCGGCAACCGCGATACGGCGCACGGGATCCGCGAGTTCGTCGCCGGCATGGGGGGCAACACCCTTTATGGTTTCGGGACGATCCTCCCCAATAGCGAGAAGCACAATAGCGATTCGCTGGGCGTTCTCCAACTGACGCTGCGATCGGGGGGCTACGATTGGAAATTCGTGCCCGTGGCGGGAGCAAGCTTCACCGACAGTGGCAGCGGCAAGTGCCATGCCCCCCCGCCGACGCGCGCCTTCGGTGTGGAGGCCGACGCGATGGTGGCCAGCTCGTCTCCGACCACGAACTACGGGACCACGACCTTCCTCAAGGTCGACTCGAGCCCCGAGAGCGAGGCCTACGTCCGCTTCAACGTGAGCGGGCTCCCCGGCGAAGCTACGAGTGCCAAGCTGCGGCTGTACAAGTACAACTCCGTGGAGAAGACC
Organism: uncultured Chloroflexia bacterium; assembly: GCA_963724295.1. Taxonomy (GTDB): domain Bacteria; phylum Chloroflexota; class Chloroflexia; order Thermomicrobiales; family UBA6265; genus JACCXM01. The sequence goes on from CAVRUC010000013.1 coordinate 146,085, forward strand.
GAGGACGGCCCGGAGGTCTACCTCGCCGGCAACGACTGGACCGAGGGCGGCATCACCTGGAACAACAAACCGGCCCGCACCCGCGTGCTCGACGACCTCGTGGGGGAGATCCCCGCCACCGCGACCTGGGTCGAGTTCGACGTGACCTCCGCTGTGACCGGCGACGGCACCTACACCTTCGTGCTCGTCGGCGATCACCAGGACAGTATCCCGTTCTACTCGCGCAACCACGCGAACGCCGGGCGGCATCCCCAGCTGGTGGTGACGAGCGACCCGCTGGTGCCGCGGGTGGCCGCCGCGCCGCTGAGCGGGGACTACGACACGCGCCAGGACGTGACGCTGACCCCCTCGGAGCCAGCCACGATCTACTACACCACCGACGGCTCCGACCCGACCTACCGCGGCACCAGCGCCACCTACCACGCCTACACCGGGCCGATCGCCGTCCCCGGCTCGCGCACGCTCAAGTTCGTCGCCGTCGCCCCCGACGGCCGGGCCTCGCCGGTCAAGACCGAGGTCTACAAGATCCACGTCACCGCGGGCTACCGCGACTTCTACTACGGCGGCACCGGCGTCGCCGAGCCGACGGGTGACAAGACCGAGAGCAAGCTCTGGGTCCACGACGGCTCCTGGTGGGGGGTGCTCTACGACAACACCGCCGGGGAGTACCGGATCCACCGGCTCGACCCGGCGACCCAGACCTGGGTGAACACCGGTCCCACCGTCGACGCGCGCGAGGACTCGCGGGCCGACGTCCTCTGGGACGGGACCAAGCTCTACGTCGCCACCGGGACGACGGTCGTCTCGGAGTGGGGCAGTCCGCCCACCGCCGAGCAGCTGGCCGCCGGGTCGGCCGAGCTGCTGCGCTTCAGCTACAACCCGATCCTCAAGACGTACACCCAAGACCTCGGCTTCCCGGTCACCATCCGCGCGGGGAGCGCCGAGTCGATGACCCTGGCCAAGGACTCGACCGGGCGGCTGTGGATCACCTTCACCCGGGACAGCAAGGTCTGGGTCAACCACTCCAACGCGTCGGGGGGCGGCGACGCCGACTGGGGCGAGCCGTTCGTGCCGGCGGTGGCGGGGACCGCGGTCGACTACGACGACATCTCGGCGATCATCGCCTTCGGCGGCGACAAGGTCGGGCTGATGTGGAGCAACCAAGACGACAGGCGGTTCTACTTCGCCGTGCACAACGACGGCGACCCCGCCGATGTTTGGCAGGCGACCGAGACGGCCCACGGCGGCGGCCAGGCCGGCTGCGGCTTCGGCACCGGCGGTGGCACTGGGTGCGCCAACGACCACCTCAACCTCAAGGCCACCGCCGACGGCCGGGTGTTTGCCGGGGTCAAGACGGCCAACAGGACGACGGGCCAGCCGATGGTGCGGCTCCTCGTGCGGGGCGCGTCCGGCGGGTGGACCGGCCACACCTTCAGCAAGGTCGAGGACGAGCATAGCCGGCCGCGGGTGCTTATCGACGAGGAGCACGGCCGGCTCTACCTGCTGGCCACCATCCCCGAGCTCGGGCAGGGGATCTACTACAAGAGCACCTGCCTCGACGACATCTCGTTCGACGACCAACCCGGGCCGGGCACCTCGTTCATCCAGCGCGACGACAGCCCGATGATCAACAACGCGACCTCGACCAAGCAGAACCTGACCGGCGCCAGCGGCATGGTGGTGCTGGCCGGCGACAGCACCACCAAGCTCTACTCGCACAACCGCCTGGACCTGAACGCCGCCCCCGCGTGCTCGTAGAGAACCACACCGAGCCGGCCGGACGGCACGAAGAGGATTGTCCGATGCGCCGCGTTCCGTACTTGATCCCGCTGCTCGCCCTCATGCTGGTCGTCCTGTTGGTCGTGCCCGGTCTGAACGGCCGCGCCGCCCAGGAGGGTACGCCCGCCGCGGGGGCGGAACTGCGATGGAGGGAGTGACCTTCGAGCCCCTCGCCGCCGTCCCCAACGTCGCCCTGCCCAGCCCAGGCGGTCTCGTTCTGGTCCGCATCGCGCTGGAGCCGGGGGCGGTGCTGCCCTCCGACCCGAACGATCCGACGGTGGGCTTGGTGCTGGTCGAGGCAGGCGAGTTGACCGTCCGCCTCGGCGCCCAGTTCGTCGTCACCCGGGCCGGCACGTCGACGCCGGCGGCGACGGCCGAGGCTGGGGGCGCGTTCGCGGCACTTGGTGAGGTGGTGCCAGCCGGGACAGAAGCGACGCTGCGGGTCGGGGACGTCGCGCTCTTCCCGCCCAACGCCGGCGGAGAGGTTCGCAACGATGGGCGGGAGCGGGCCGTCGGCCTGGCCTTTCTGTCGATCCCGCCTGAGGCGATGCAGGGGATGGGCGCCCCCGTGGCCGCCATCCCCGTTGAGTAGCACCGCGACGCCCCGGGCGCTGGCGATTCGTTGCGGTGGGAGCCGCCTCGGGCACCCCGGTCCAAAACTCTTGTCCGTTTGCTGAGGGCGCGTCCGCAATCCGGATTACCGGCGGCTCCACGTCGTCCGGTGCCCGATCAGCCGGCTCTCGATCCTTTCCGGCGGGTGGCGGCGCGGCAGCGCCCGCCGCCGTCTTGACGCCCCGGTTGTGGGGGCGGCGGGTGGCCATGCCGACCCTGGCTCGTCCCGGGCAAGCGGTTCTGGCTCGTTCGCGGGAGGTCGTGCCCGCGCCTCGCCGGTAGGATGATGGCAACCGGCGCTGGGCCGGCCATCCGCGACGCCGCAGCGGGGGAAGGAATCGCAATGAGGGGAAGTCTTGCCGTGGCTGTCGGGCTGGGGGTGCTCTTGGTCGCTGCCGTCGCCGCCGCCCCGCTGCCGGGCGCCGGTCAAGCGTCCAACGAGACCGAGCCGGTCCGCGTCGACGAGTGCCGCACCGAGGAGGACTACGGGACCGTCTGCGTCCGGACGCGAGGGGTCGAGCACAGCACCACCCAGCCAGATGGCGACCTGGTCACCTTCTTCAACCTGGTCACCGACTTCTCGCTCACGCTGGAGGACGGGACGACGACCGAGACCGCGCAGAGCATCCACTCCCGGATGGTCTTCCGCGAGGGGGAGGAGCAGGTGGTCTCACGCACCGCCGCGTCCCGGTACACCACGGTCGACGGGCAGCGCTGCCGCTACCACGCCGTCTTCGTGGTGGCCGGCGGCGAGCTGCGGATCGACGAGGTCGGCCTCAACTGCACCGAGCCGTAGCCCGACGGCAGCCCCCGGACCGTCCCGCCCGGGCGGCAAGCCGACCAACCTTCGGTTGTGCCGGACATAAGGGGCTGTCGCGCGGGGCTCGCGCAGGTTCGGGACGAGTCCCGGCCGCCGAACCGACCAGCACCGGGACCACGACGCCGTCCGCAACGCACGACGAACCCGCTGAGTTGCCGTGGGCGCTGGCGCTGTCCGCATCTACCACCGACTCGGAGCGTCCAGTCTGGACGTCAATCACATCCCGACACCGGCTGCAGAAGGGGCCCGTGTTCTGGGGAACGGGGCGCGTCACTTCCTTACCCCCTTCGTTGCGCTGGCGACCCTGAACTCTGCCGCGCAGTTGTTATCGCCCAGGGCGGTGAGGACGTCGCGGTTCCGATTCTGGGGGGCTCGCCGATTTTCTTAGGCAGCCAGGTCGGCGGCTCCGACGTTCCCGACCCTGTATTTTCCATTGGCTCCGACGTGGACGCTGAGAGCGCGCCTGCCCCTCCCAGGATTCCAAGTGGCGCCGATGAGCCAGGAGTCAATATCTAGCTCAAATCGGCTAGGTGAGGCTAGCGCGTTTCGGGGATGGGTAATCGGAGCGAGACGGATAAACTTCACTCGCACGAGAGAATGCTGCCCAATAGCCTCTTCACTGCTGTGCCCGGAGGCCGCGGGGCGGGGATTATTCTGATGCGGATCAAGCGCCGAGCGGGCTCCTTGATAACGACCTGGCTGCTGGCGCTGGTCGGCGCGGCGTTGCCGCCGCCGGCAGAGCCGGAGGAGCAGGGGGCGGGGCCGGACGCTGCGCCCCGGGGCGGGTCTAAGGACGGCGGCGGGCGCGAGGCCGGCCCGGCCCGCCTGCTGCTCGGGCTCGCGCTCGCTTGGGGCCTCGCCTGGCCGGCGGGGGTTGCGGCTCAGGCGGGCGCCGCAAGCCTGATCGTTCCGGCCGAAGCCGATGCGCGCGTCGAGGAAGCGCAACCGGAGACCAATTTTGGCGTCGATCCGGCGCTGCGGGCCGACGGTGGTGGCGACCCCGAAGTTCGCAGCTACCTGCGGTTCGTGGTCGAGGGCGTGACCGACGACGTGAGGCAGGCCACCCTGCGGCTGTACGCCACCTCGTCCACCGAGGACGGTCCGGCCGTCTACGAGACCGAGACCGAGTGGACCGAGGGCGAGCTGACTTGGGACGCGCGGGCCTCCCGCACCAGCGACGCGATCGACGACCGCAGAGCGATCGAGGCCGACGCCTGGGTCGAGTACGACGTGACCAACTTTGTGACGACCGATGGCGTCTACGCCTTTGTCCTCGTCGCCGACGGGGGCGACGGCGTCGATTTCTCGGCGCGCGAGGGAGCGCGGCCGCCCGAGTTGGTGCTGACGCTCGACCGGGGCCGAGCGGAAGCCGAGCACTCGGACAGCGGCGACGGCGCCGCCGGCGAGTCCGTCACGGTCGTCGCCGCAGGCGACGTCGCCTGCGACCCGGCCTCCGGCTCGTTCAACGACGGTCTCGGCACCGCCTCCAACTGCCGCCAGGAGCACACCGCCCGCCTGGTCGAGGCAGATCGACCCCGCCCTGGTCCTTGGGCTTGGCGACATGCAGTACGAGGAGGGAACCCTCGCCAACTACGAGAAGTCGTACGATCCGTCGTGGGGCCGCTTCAAGGACAAGACCTATGTCGTCGCCGGCGGCTCCCACGACTTCTACGGCGGCGGCGACTTCTACGAGTACTGGGGGGAGCGCGCCGGCCCCGCGCCGCTACGGAACTGGTTCAGCCGCGACGTCGGCGCCTGGCACCTGGTCTTCCTCAACTCCTACTGCGACGAGGTGGGCGGCTGCGGGCCGGGCAGTCCCCAGTACGAGTGGCTGCGCGCCGACCTGGCGGCGAGCGATGCGGCCTGCACACTGGCGTTGTGGCACGAGCCGCGCTTCACCTCCGGTTCTCGCAACGGCGAGGACGAGGACGTCGACCCGCTTCTGGGATCTGCTCTACGAGCAAGGGGCGGAAGCTGGTGCTCGTCGGGCACGAGCACAACTACGAGCGATTCGCCCCGATGGACGGCGACGGGGAGCGCGACGACGCCTTCGGCGTCCGCGAGTTCGTCGTCGGCACCGGCGGCAAGTCGCTGGGCGGCGACTGGGAGAACATCCGGCCTTCGAGCGAGGTCCGGGACGAGGAGGCCTACGGCGTCCTCAAGCTGACGCTGCGCCCCGACGGTTACGACTGGGAGTTCGTGGCGGAGCCGGGTCAGTCCTTCACTGACGCGGGGAGCGGGGAGTGCCACGGCGCGCCGGATAGCGGCGCGGTCGAGCGCGACCGATCGACCCTCGCCGCCACGGGGTTGCTCCAATCGATCACCCTCCACATGGCGTCGCCCACCCGGCGAGACGACGCGGCGCTACCGTTCTCGAGCACATCCCGGCGCAGGGTCGGGCGTTGGGACGCTCGCGCGGCCGGCGGACGCAAGAGCGCGGTCGGTCGCAACCACCGCCGATCGCCCACTCGTGGGACGAGCGAGGAGCAACCGCGGAGCACCCCCGCGCCCGGCGCTGCGGGGCCAGGCGGCTACCGCGCCAGCAGCAGCAACGTCGCGCAGCCAAACCCGTCGCGGCCGACGTTCGGCCGACTTGTCGCGATCGGGGATCATCGGGGCGGCCTCGGCCGCCGCTCCCGACGCCCTGGGGAGGAGTCCATCCCGTGCTTGATCTGTCCGTCATCGTGCCGGTGCGTAACGCCGAGCTCTTCATCGACGACTGCCTGGCGTCGATCGTCCGCTCGCAACCCCGCGAGATCATCGTCGTCGACGGGAACTCGACCGACCGCACGGTGGAGATCGCCCGGCGGTACCCGGTCCAGATCCTCGCCAACGGGGACCGCGGTGTCGCCGCCGCCCGGATGCTCGGCGTTCACACGGCGACCGCCGACGCCGTCGCGCTGATCGACGTCGACATCGTGCTGCCGGACGGGGCGTTGGGCCGGCTCTTCGAGGAGTTCCGAGAGGGCCGGTACACCGCCCTGCAGGCCGGGCTGCACAGCGAGGCGGGCCCGGGCTATTGGGGACAGGCCCTCGTCTACCACCACAACAACGGCCGCAGCAAGCACTGGCCGGGGCTGATGGCGACCATCTTCCGGCGGGACGCCTTGCTCGCCCATGAGCTCGACGCGAGTTTTGCGTCGGGCGAGGACATCGAGCTGCGGTGGCGACTGCAGCGGGCGGGCGCCAAGCTCGGCGTCTCGCGACAGACGATCGTCACCCACCGCTTCGACGACACCTTCGCCTGCGCTCGGGGCCAGTTCGACGACGACGGCAAGGGGCTCGCCCGGATGGTGCTGAAGTACGGCTGGCGCGCCGGGATGCTACTCGGGATCCCCGCCGCGGGGGCGGTGCGCGGTAGCCTGCTCAGCCTTGTCCGGCGCCAGCCGCGGTGGATCCCGTACTTCGTGGTCTACGCGATCCTCAACTACACCGCGATGCTCGGCACCTTCGCCGATCGTCTCAAGCAGCGGATGAAGTCCGGGACGCAGCGGGTCGATCTTGGACCGGCGTAGCACGGTGGGTCAAACCGGCAGTGCGGCATTCGCCGCGCCGACCCCCGAGGCGACAGCGATCGCCAGTGAGGGCGCAAGGCGCTCCCTGCCAATGCACCTGAACTCCATTGCCCTGGTCCTCGGCAAGATGGCGACGTTGGGTGTCGGGTTCCTGGTCTGGTTGATCGCCGCCCGGCTCCTCCCGCCTGCCGAGGTGGGGCTGGCGTCCGGGGCGGTCTCGGCGATGATGCTCTGCGTGCAGCTCGCCCTCTTCGGCGCCGGGGCGGCGGTGATCACGCTCTTCCCCCGGCACCAGGACCGCCCCGCCAACCTGCTCGACACCGCGATCGGCGTCGTCGGCGTCGCCTCGCTCGTCGCCGCCGTCGCCTTCCTGGGGCTGGCCTGGGGCCTGTTCCGCGAGCTGCGCGTCCTGGCGGCGATCCCCGGCTACGCGATTGCCTTCCTCGCCATGTGCGCGCTCGGCACGCTCGGAGTGCTGTTCGACCAGATCGGCACGGCGCTGCGACGGGGCGACCAAGTCCTGGTCCGAGGCGTCGTATTCGGGGTCGTGACCCTCGGCATCATCATCGCCTTGCCCCTTGGCGTTGGGGTAACGGACGCTTCGGCAATCCTTGCGGCGTGGGTCGGTGGCGGCCTGGTCAGCGTCGGTCTCGGTTACGCCCAACTGCGCCGCTCGCTCCCGGGCTACCGCTACCGACCGCGCCTGCACCGCCGGCTGGCGGCGCAGTTGGTCGGGATCGGCCTGCCGAACTGGGCGTTGACGCTGACGGAGCGGGCGCCCGGCTCGATCCTACCGATTGTGGTCACGGAGCTGCTTTCGCCGGAGGCCAACGCGACCTGGTACGCCGTCTGGATGATGGCCTGGGTGGTCTACGTCATCCCCGTGCAGGTTGGGCTCTCGCTCTTCGCGGAGGCGGCCCATCACCCGGACGACCTGGGGCTAGCTGTTCGCCGCGGCCTCGGCTTGGCACTGGCCATCGGTACGGCAGGCGCGGTCGGCGCCGCAATCGTGGGACCGTTCATGCTGTCGTTCCTTGGTCCTAGCTACGCGGAAAGCGGCACGACGCCCCTGCGCATCCTTGTCGTCGCGGTTATCCCCTTCGCGTTCGTTCAGGCGTATTTCTCGGCGTGCCGATCCCGTCAGAAGTTGACGGAGGCGATCGTGACTGGGATTTGCAGCGGGCTGGTGGGCGTCGGGGCGGCGGTGTGGGCCAGCCTCACCTACGGTTTGACCGGAATGGCCGTCGCCTGGTTGCTGACCCAAATCGTTACCGGCGCGTGGGCCCTCTCCCGGTTGCGCTCACTATCGGGGCGGAATTGGGGAAGATCCCGGCGCGACACCATGGGAGCCAGGCGCGGACCGGATGTCGCCGCAGCAGGACTGCCGGCTACAGACTCGGCGGCATCCTGAGCACAGGGCGCACCAGCTAAAGAGGCGCCACGATCACTTTGATCCCAGAATTTCAGCCGTTCGGCATCGCGGCCGCCTAAGCGGGGGGCGGGTAGACCGAAGCCCCGGTTAGCGGGCGGGATCTGCTGAGCCACGTCCCGCCCGGCGCATCAGTGGATGATGAGGGGTCGCTGAATCGGCTGCGCCCTCCCCTCGGCGATGCCGGTCCGGGCTCTAGCCGCGTTCGGGGTCTGGTCCAGCAGGGATCGTCAACCAAGACGTCCTCATTGGTGAACACCGCGCATAAATCCCTAGAGAACCGAATGCAGCCACCTGACCGTACGTACGGATGAGGGAAAGCCGCCGGGCCCGGCGTCAGGAGCGTCAACGACCTCCCAGGCCCACGGACGTGCGTGCACATGTCGCACGCCCACCATCGGCGCAGCACTGTCTGCCGCCACCATAGCCGTCTCGCGGATCGGTCTGCCGGTGCAGGTTGTCTCGACCTGTGCGCCACCGCTCCCGAGCGCCCGCCGGCGCGAGCCATCGCACCGTGCTCGAGGAAAGGGGATCAGTATGCCCGGGTTCCGTGACTCCAAGTCACCACATGGCACGTGGCTGCGCACGCTCGTCGTGCTGGGTCTGGTCGTTGCCGTGGTCGCGGAGACCCCGCTACGGTCCGGTGGTGTCATACCTCCCTGGCTTCCCCTGGACAGCACGGGCACGGTTGCCGGGAGCGTGCTGTTGCCGGGTGCGCCCGACCAGGCGGAGGTGGCCGCCGCGGCCAAGCGCAAGGGCGACAAGCAAGACAGGCAAGACAAGCGCGCGGACAAGAGTGACCAGAAGGCAGAGAAGAGCGGCAAACGCCATGGGGGCAAGAGCAAGCACCCAGGAGAGGACCAGGACAGGAACCCGGGAGGGGGCAACGGCAAGCACCAGGGGGACGGGAAGCGAGACACGCCCCAGCGAGACAATGACCAGGGGAACAAGCAGATCACGCAGGAGCGGAAGGGGAAGGACACGACGTCGCCGGAGCGCCGTGGGGCGGCTGATGTCGCCGCTGCTGAGGTCACCGCCGCTGCCACGTCATGGAGCTTTACCCCGGTGGCTGATGCCCAAGTCAACGAGGCCAACCCGAACACCAACTATGGGACCGGGGCCCAGCTGAGGGTCGACGGTGGAACGGATCCGGATGTGTTCAGCTACCTGCGCTTTTCCGTGAGCGGGGTGAGCGGAACGGTGCAGAGCGCCACGTTGCGGCTGTGGGTGCAGCCGGATGGCGGCACGCAGGACGGTCCCTTCGTCAAGACCGCCGGCACGGGTTGGAGCGAGACGGGCATCGTCTGGAACAATCGCCCGAGAGCCGGCAGGAAGGTGCTCGATGACAAGGGAGCGCTCACCGGCGGCGCCTGGGTCGAGTACGACGTCACCAGTGCTGTCAAAGGCAACGGTGCCGTCGGGTTTACGCTGCGGCCGGAGACCAGCGACGGCGCTAACTTCGACTCCCGGGAGGCAGCCAACAAACCGCAATTAGTCCTTACCCTCGGCGGCGATACCCCCACCCCCACCCCGGGACCGAATCCGACGCCGACCCCAGTGCCGCCGACCCCCACCCCGACGCCGACCGCGACCCCACCTCCCACCTCGCCCACCCCGACCCCGACGCCGCCCGCAGGCGGGAGCGGGACGGTGCGGGCCGCCGCCGAGACAACCCCGGTCCACCATGGCGGCGACGCGGCCGACGACCCGGCGATCTGGATCCACCCGACCGACCCTGGCCGGAGCACGATCATCGGCACCGACAAGCTCGGCGGCCTGGCCGTCTACGACCTCGCCGGGAATGAGCTCGCCTATTACGCCGACAGCACGCCGAACAACGTTGACCTGCGTTACAACTTTCCGCTCGGCGGCGAACGGGTCGCGCTGGTGGTCACCAGTGACACCGCCACCGACAGCCTCCGGACCTACCGGATCGATCCCGCCACGCGCCAGCTGATCCCCGTGGCGGCCCGGACGATCGACGTCGGGATCGGCGTCGCCGGGCTGTGCGCCTACGTCAGCCCCAGCACCGGTCAGGTACTACGCCTTCGTTGAGTGACAGTAGCGGCACCGTCCAGCAGTGGGAGCTGCACGACGACGGCAGCGGCAAGGTCGGCGTGACCAAGGTGCGGACGCTTTCCGTCGGCTCTACGACCGAGGGCTGCGTCGCCGACGATGGCACCGGCGACCTGTACATCGCTGAGGAGGACGTTGGCATCTGGAAGTACGGGGCGGAACCCAACGCGGGCAGCGAGCGGACCCGGGTCGATGTCGTCGGCGGCGGGGGGCACCTGACCGCGGACATCGAGGGCCTGGCGATCTACTACGGCGGCGACGGCAGCGGTTACCTGCTGGCCTCCAGTCAAGGCAGCGACAAGTTCGTGGTCTACAAGCGCGGCGGGGACAACGCCTACGTGACGACCTTCGCCATCACCGCGGGGTCGGTCGACGGCGTCAGCCACACCGACGGCCTCGACGTCACCAACGCCGGGCTGGGCACGGCCTTCCCGAACGGACTGTTCATCGCCCAGGACGACCGCAACGACGGAGGGAACCAGAACTTCAAGCTGGTATCGTGGGACGCCATCGCCCGGTCGGTCGACCCGCCGTTGCGCGTGGACACCGGCTGGGACCCGCGACGCGTCGGGGTTTAGCTAGAGATCTGACCCGTGGGAGGGGTGCAGTCTCGCGCTCTCGCGGATGGGGAGCTGAGCGGTGGACGGCGCGCCGGGCGGCCCGGTTGGCCGCCGTCGAGCGGGGCGCTACCTCGGCTTAGGCAGAGCTTCGGCGGGCGCAGCCCCGCGTAGAAGCAGCGGCAAAGCCTCAGGCACACCGCGATCATGGCGGGAACTACGGCCAGGACGGCATGGGTCGGCTGCACCGACTCGTTCTCTACGTCGAGGAGGTCTGTGCTCAGTGCCGCATCCTCCGGGGCCGCCCCCCGCCCTTCCCGTCGCCTTGCGGTCGTGTCCGTCGGGCCGCCATACCTTTGGCACGTGCGTTGCCGGCCATAGGCCGCTCCGTCCGAGACGAGGACCAGCAAAGCCGGGGTCGGATCGGGCGCCGTCCTCGAAATGAGCCAGATCCCCGGGGCCGCCCCTCGACCCATCTCGATCTCCGCGCCCGCGAAAGAGCCTCCGGCGGCGCCCGCACCTTCGGTCCGCGTCCAGGGCGATGGCAACCCTCGTCCAACCGGTTTGCGGACACGCCCTAGGCGGCGAGTGCCGCGTCCACGCGGCCGGCGGCGAGGTCAGCGGCGAGAGATGCGACCGGGCGGCGCCCCTGCCAGCCCTTCGCCTGCACGAGACCACGCCAGTAGCCCACGCCATGCCGGGCGATGGTGACGGATGCGCCAGCGGTGCCGATGGCGCGATATTGAGCGGTGGCGGGCGAGGGTGATGCCTTTCGGGTCGACGGACAGACCGAACCACGGAGGTCCGGGATCGATCGCAGTCGTTCCCCAAAAGGCGGCTCTAACCGCGCTGCTGGCTGCCGGAGGAGATGCATCTGGGGACAGAGGTTTCCTCAGGTAGGAGGCCACGCATTTTGGCTCATTTGAGGGATGGCGCGCGGAATCCCTCATCGTACGCATCCCCCTTTACACCATCCGATTGACACCGAAAGGAAGCGGGTTGGAGGGGGATCGGTTCGACGAGATAACTCGCCAGTGGGGGACCGCCGGGGTCTCCCGCCGGACCATCCTCCGGCTGCTGGCGGGGAGCGTCCTCGGTGCGCTCGCGGTTCTTGGCCCCGGCCTACGGGAGGCCGCTGCTGTGGGCCTTGTTAGCGATCCCTGCAGCAAGGACACGGACTGTTTCGAGGGCAGCGTCTGCCGCGGCCCCCGACGGGGGCAAAAGCGCTGCCGATGCCGGTACGGCCGCGTCGATTGCGGCGACGGCAAGTGCTGGATCCTCGCGACCAGCGAGAGAAACTGTGGCACCTGCGGCAATCCCTGCTCGCGGGGTCAGCTGTGCTGCAACAGCACCTGCCGCGAGGACTGCCCGACCGGGCAAGTCCTCAACGATGCTACCTGCGAGTGCCAGGTCTGCAATCCGTCGGGAGTCCGCTGCGGTCGGACCGGGGATCCCTCCTGCTGCTCCGGGCTCTGCAAGAAGAAGCGGGGGACTCGTAAGCAGTTCTGCGCGAGCGCTTTAAGGCGCATTTGCGCGCCGGCGAAACGAGGCGTGGGGTGCGTGGCGACCGGGGCGACCTCACCGAAGCGGACATCGAGGGCCTGGCGATCTACTACCGCGGCGGCGGCGGCTACCTGCTGGCCTCCAGCCAAGGCAGCGACGAGTTCGTGGTCTACGAGCGGGGCGGGACCAACGCCTACGTCACCACCTTCTCCGTCGATGCCCGCGCCGTCGACGGCGTTAGCCACACCGACGGCATTGACGTCACCAACGCCGCCCTCGGCGCCGCTTTCCCGGACGGCCTCTTCGTCGCCCAGGACGACCGCAACGACGGAGGGAACCAGAACATCAAGCTGGTGCCGTGGGGCAATATCGCCCGCGCGGCGAGTCCGGCGCTCACCATCGACACCGGCTGGGACCCGCGCCGCGTCGGCGGCTAGGCGAGGTGGCGGCAGGGAACGGGCGGTGGGACGGGCGGGAACCGTCGCTGATCGTCCTTCGCGCTGACGCCAGCATCGGATGCGTGCCGAGCCAACACGGCGTCGGACTCGCCGAAGCCGGACGTTCGTGCCCGAGCTGGATTGATGTTCCCGGGCTGCCCGTGCGCGGCTGCCGACGGCGATGTCTGCGCGGTGACCAGGAACAGGACGCGCCCGGAATCGGCCCCAGTGCTGACTGGAGGTGAACACCGCGCATAAATCCCTAGAGAACCGAATGCAGCCACCTGACCGTACGTACGGATGAGGGAAAGCCGCCGGGCCCGGCGTCAGGAGCGTCAACGACCTCCCAGGCCCACGGACGTGCGTGCACATGTCGCACGCCCACCATCGGCGCAGCACTGTCTGCCGCCACCATAGTCGTCTCGCGGATCGGTCTGCCGGTGCAGGTTGTCTCGACCTGTGCGCCACCGCTCCCGAGCGCCCGCCGGCGCGAGCCATCGCACCGTGCTCGAGGAAAGGGGATCAGTATGCCCGGGTTCCGTGACTCCAAGTCACCACATGGCACGTGGCTGCGCACGCTCGTCGTGCTGGGTCTGGTCGTTGCCGTGGTCGCGGAGACCCCGCTACGGTCCGGTGGTGTCATACCTGCCTGGCTTCCCCTGGACAGCACGGGCACGGTTGCCGGGAGCGTGCTGTTGCCGGGTGCGCCCGACCAGGCGGAGGTGGCCGCCGCGGCCAAGCGCAAGGGCGACAAGCAAGACAGGCAAGACAAGCGCGCGGACAAGAGTGACCAGAAGGCAGAGAAGAGCGGCAAACGCCATGGGGGCAAGAGCAAGCACCCAGGAGAGGACCAGGACAGGAACCCGGGAGGGGGCAACGGCAAGCACCAGGGGGACGGGAAGCGAGACACGCCCCAGCGAGACAATGACCAGGGGAACAAGCAGATCACGCAGGAGCGGAAGGGGAAGGACACGACGTCGCCGGAGCGCCGTGGGGCGGCTGATGTCGCCGCTGCTGAGGTCACCGCCGCTGCCACGTCATGGAGCTTTACCCCGGTGGCTGATGCCCAAGTCAACGAGGCCAACCCGAACACCAACTATGGGACCGAGGCCCAGCTGAGGGTCGACGGTGGAACGGATCCGGATGTGTTCAGCTACCTGCGCTTTTCCGTGAGCGGGGTGAGCGGAACGGTGCAGAGCGCCACGTTGCGGCTGTGGGTGCCGCCGGATGGCGGCACGCAGGACGGTCCCTTCGTCAAGACCGCCGGCACTACCTGGAGCGAGACGGGCATCGTCTGGAACAATCGCCCGAGAGCCGGCAGGAAGGTGCTCGATGACAGGGGAGCGCTCACCGGCGGCGCCTGGGTCGAGTACGACGTCACCAGTGCTGTCAAAGGCAACGGTGCCGTCGGGTTTACGCTGCGGCCGGAGACCAGCGACGGCGCTAACTTCGACTCCCGGGAGGCCGCCAACAAACCGCAATTAGTCCTTACCCTCGGCGGCGATACCCCCACCCCCACCCCGGGACCGAATCCGACGCCGACCCCAGTGCCGCCGACCCCCACCCCGACGCCGACCGCGACCCCACCTCCCACCTCGCCCACCCCGACCCCGACGCCGCCGGTGAGCCCAGGTGCGACCTATTACGTCGACGCCAACAACGGGGACGACGCCAACCCCGGCACCTCGCCAGCGACAGCGTGGCGAACGCTCGCCAAGGCAAGCCAGGCTCCGCTGGCACCGGGGGACCGACTGCTCTTCAGACGGGGCGGGAGCTGGACTGGCAGCCTGAAGCTGTCCAGGAGCGGGACGAGCAATTTGCCGATCGTGATCGGCGCCTACGGCAGCGGAGACCTGCCACGGATTCGCGACGGAAGCTCATGCGTGGTGATGTCTGGGTCGTACCTCGTGCTGCGGGAGATCCACGCCGACGGCTGCTCCTGGGCGGGAATCGAAATCTCCGGCAGCGCCAACCAGGTGGAGCAGAGCCTGATCACCCGCAATGTCGCCGGTATCCATGTCCGGGCGGACGCGATCGACAGCCGGATCCTCCGTAACGACCTGCGCGACAACAATCGGATGTCCGTCTTGACCCAGAGCCCAACCGACGACGACTCGGGCGCGTTCGGTGTACTGATCCAGGGCAATGGGACGGAAGTGGCCCACAACACTATCTCCGGGTCAAACGCCTTCTCCTACGACTACGGGCACGATGGCGCCGCCGTCGAGGTGTACGGCGGGCAGCGTAACCACATCCACCACAATCTCGCGATCGACAACGACGTCTTCTCCGAGCTCGGGAACGCGCGGTCGTCCGACAACACCTTTGCCTACAATGTCGTGCGATCGTCGTTGCCGGCGTCCGTCTTCCTCGTCACGCGGGGGGCAAACAGCGGATACGGGCCTGTCCTGCGGACCACGCTCTACAACAACTCCGTCGTGCTCACCGGCGTATCAAGTCAAGGGTTCGTGTGCCACGCCGGCTGTGGTCCCGACATCCTGACAATGCGCAACAACATCATCCAGGCGGTCAGCAAGGTCGGCTACGCCGATGCCCCGTTCGACGAGGATCACAACCTCTACTTCGGCGGCGCTCGGCAGTTCGCCGTGGGCGACCGCAGCCTGGTCGGGGACCCACTGTTCGTCGACGAGGCCGGCGGCGACCTGCGACTCCGGTCCTCGAGTCCGGCCATCGATCGCGGCGTCGACGTCGGCTATGCGCAAGATTTCGACGGCAATCCGGTTCCGGCCCCTGGCGGGGGCGACCGCTCACCCGCCCCCGACATGGGCGCCTACGAGCGCCAGGGCTGACGATCCGCGGATGTCGATCTGGCTCATTAATGGGATGTTCGTCTCGCCACCCGACTCTAGACTTGCGCCACCACGTCGTTGACGGCGGGGGAGCGCGCCTGGGATAAGCACGAGGCGACGCGGGCTCCCGCCAGTCCGTGCGGCGGCGTGTGGTCACGATCCGAAAGAGGAGAGCGGCTCGTGGCTGCCCGTCGCGTCGTTCCAGAGCAAGACACGCGCGCGTGGGAATGCCGTGCCCGGTTGGCGGGCAACCTCAACATAGGTGAAGCGGGTCGTGCCGTCCTCGGGCGCCGCTCCGCGTGGGCCGGATGCCGTCCAACTCCCGCAGTTGAGATAGACGGGGACTACAGCTCCGGGCAGCACCCGCATCTGCTCAGCTCGGTGCGCGTGGCCAAACACGTAGAATGGCACCTCCTGCCCGGAGACTTGGAGCACCCGATGGATTTGCAGCGTGGCGCGGTGGAGGTAGCTCGGCGATCCCGCGGCCGGCCCCGGCCCCCGTCGCCTCCCGAGAACGGCGAACCGCTCGACCGCTCGGCGCGCGAGACGCGCCGCCATCCGCCGGATCGAAATCGCCGACAACCGATCGATCGCGGCCACCGCGTCGGGGTCCAGGCCGATCTCCACGGCGTAGGGCCGCAGCATCTCTTCCTGGTACGCCGCGCGACGAGCGCGTCGCCCGAAGCGCGAGCGGTTGCTCAGCTCGCCGAGCACCGCGGCCGCGAAGCGGGTGTGGTGCGGCACCGTCCGCAGCAGCAGGCTTGGCCGCTTGCGAGCGGCTCGCAGCAGGGAGCGGGCGTCCAGCGGCGCCGGGCCGCTGGCGGGATCGATCGCCTCGCGCAGGCCGCGCAGGTATGTCTCCAGGTGCGACCCGAGCGGCGGCTCGATCCGGCCGGGGTATTGGGCCGAGGTGGGGTCGAGGAGCGCCGGGAATGCGTTGACGTCGTGGTACTGCTGACCGTGCTCGGCGTAGAGCAGCCCCGGGACGTAGAAGATCCAGGGATGGACGGCGATCGCCGAGGCTGCCCTGGACCCGCCCCCGGAACGGGCGATGATCTCCGCGAATCCCGCCTGGACCGCTGGCCGGAGCAGCTCGATATCGTGGTTGCCGGGAACGACGTCGAGCGGGAATCCGGCGGCCACGAACCGCCCCAGCGCCTCGAAGAATCGGGGATGACCGGCCGCGATCCGGTCCAACTTGGCAAGAGTCGTCCGGTCCGCCACCGCCGGCTGGCCGCCGGACCCGTCGGCCGATTCGGCCGGACGCGCAGGAAATCGAGCAGATCGCCCAGGATCAAGAGCCGGAATCGTCGCTGCTCGGCGGCGGCGCGGCGGATCAGGTCGTCCAAGAAGTGGGCGAACGCTTCGTCGTGGAAGAAGCTTTCCTCGCGGTCGACGACACCGGTGCGCGGATCGCGCCCGGTCGCCAGGTGGAAGTCGCTGACCACGATGATCGTCTCGTCGACGTCGCTCACCTGCCGTTCCTCCCCCACTCCGCGTCCCAGCTCGCGTCGACGGCGGATCGCCGGCGGGGCGATCGATCGTCGGACCGCGCTGCTGCGGTCCTGGCATTAAATCGCATCCACCGCCCGGGACGGTAGGCGATGAGCATCAGCACGCTCTCTGCCTTCGGCCCGACCTCGCTTCGCACGAGGCGCCTGCCGCCGGGTGCCGTCCTCGGACCGGTCGTGCTCACGCTCTGCGCGGCCGCGCTCTGGGCCGTCTCGCTCGGGCAGATCGAGATCGGCCAGGTGACCGACATCGGTCTGATCTCGGTGCTGCCGGTGCCGTTCTTCGCCGCGCTGGGGGTGCTAACGGCCAGCTTCTGCCTGACGTTGCGGCAGGAACGCGGGCGCGTGCCGTTGCTGCTCCTCCACCTCGGCGTCCTCATCGTGATGCTGTACGGCGCGCCGGCATTGATCGAGGAGATGCCGCGCTTCCACTCCGTCTGGAAGCACCTCGGCGTGGTCGACTACATCCAGCGGACGGGACAGGTCAACCCGCGGATCGACGCGTACTTCAACTGGCCGGGGTTCTTCATCCTCTTTGCGTTCGTCTCCGACGCCGCCGGGATCCAGAACTGGCGCGACCTCGTGGCGTGGACGCCCCTCGTCCTCAACCTCCTCCAGCTAGGACCGTTGCTGCTGATCTTCGGCTCGGCCACGGACGACAAGCGCTTGGTCTGGTTGGCGGTTTGGTTCTTTTACCTGGCGAACTGGGTCGGCCAGGACTATTTCTCGCCGCAGGGTCTTAACTACCTTCTCCACCTGGCGATCCTCGGCATCCTCGTCGCGTGGTTCAGGGTGACGGCGGGGGAGCGACACCCCTTGCTCGTTCGGGTCGGCGTGCCAGACCTGTTTGCCCGCCTGCCGGAGCGCATCCGACGGTTCGCACCGACCGACTTGCCGCCGCCGGCGATCAGCCCGTGGCAGCGCCGCGGGCTCCTCGTCGTCGTCCTCGCCCTCTATTTCGTCACCGTCGCCAGCCACCAACTCACACCCTTCGCGACGCTCGGCAGCGTAATCGCTCTGGTCGTCTTCAACCGGAGCACTGCACGCCTTCTTCCGTTCATCATGACCGTTATGGTCGTGCTCTGGATCCGGTTCATGGCCGAGGCCTACATGGCCGGCCACGGCAGCACCCTGGCCTCCCAGATAGGCGATCTGGACTCAGCCGTCAACGAGAACACCACCACGCGGTTGGGCGGCAGCGAGGGCCATATGATCGTCATCTACGCCCGATCGTTGATGACGCTCGGGCTGTGGGGGCTGGCCGCGATCGGCGGCATCCGCCGGCTGCGTCACGGCCATCGAGATCTGACCTACGTTCTCCTGGCGGCCGCGCCGTTCCCGCTCGTCGTCTTGCAACCCTACGGCGGTGAGATGCTGCTGCGCGTTTATCTCTTCACCTTGCCCTTCATGGCGTTCTTCGCGGCGGCGCTCTTCTTTCCGGATCGGGCGGCCGGAACATCTCGATGGACGACGGTGCTCGTCGGCGTGCTCAGCGTTGCCTTGCTTGGCGCTTTCTTCGTCACCCGCCACGGCAACGAACGGATGGACTACGCGACCCCGCAGGAGGTGGCCGCGGCCGAGCACCTCTACAACATCGCGCCACCGGGTTCGCTGCTCCTCGTCGGGACGACGAACGCCCCGATTCGGTTTCGAGACTACGAGAAGTACCGCACCCGGTCCCTTACCAGCCAACTGGTGTGGCGGGCAGACGCGCCGATCGGGCGCAACCTCGAGGCGGTGGCGGTGGTGATGAACAACCCCCGGGTCCCGGCGACGTATTTGTTCATCACCCGCAGTCAAATCGCGAACGACGAGTTGTTCGGGCTGTACCCAATCCCGCTGGAGGAGTTGGCGCGGGAGATGGCGGCGTCGGACCTGTTCACCGTCGTCTACGCGAGCGAGGACGCCGCCATCTACACGCTGAAGGAGCCGCCGTCCGGGGCCGCGCCATGATCCGCCCCGACCGAGCTTGGCCGATCGCCATCATGCTCTCGGCAGCGTTGGTTGGCGTCCTCGCCGTGGGAGGGGCGGGATCGCCGCTCCGGCCCATCGCCACCCTCGGCTTCCTCGCCGTCTGCCCGGGGATGGCCATCATCCGTCTACTCCAGCTCGAGGACGTCCTGACGGAATTGACGCTCGCCGTGGCCCTCAGCATCGCGCTTGCCTCGCTCGTGGCCGGGACCATGTTGTACGTCGGCTGGTGGTCGCCCGGGTGGGCGCTCGGCCTACTGCTTGGCGTGAGTGTGATCGGCGCCGCTTGCCAGCTCCGTCCGGCACGGCTCGGATCGTCGACGGAAGCTGGGTCGTCGCATGCCGGACGGATGCGGGAGCCGCCGGACTGACTTCTGGCAGGTTAGGCCCGATAAGGCGGTCTACTCCGGCACCCGGTACGACCGACGTCGCCGACGGCGGCGGGCACTGTGCATGCGGTTCGCCGCGGCGTGGCCGTCGACGACCGTGGGTCTAATCCCGGCCGCCGACGGCGACGAGGGAGCCGTCGAGGCTGCCGACGTAGACCGCCCCGTCTGCCACGGCCGGGGAGGAGTAGATGTCGCCCCCGACCTCGACGCGCCAGCGCTCCTCGCCGGTCCGGGCGTCCACGGCATAGAGGAAACCGTCGAGGCTGCCGACGTAGATGACGCCGTCGGCCACGGCGGGAGAGGAATACACCTCAGCGCCCGTTGCAAAGCGCCAGGCCTCCTCACCGTCGTCGGCCGCGACGGCGTACAACCCGCCGTCGTCGCTCCCGACGTAGACGAGACCCTGAGCGACGGCTGGGGACGACGCAATGCGGGCGTCGGTGGCGAACTGCCACCGGACCTCGCCGCCCGTGGCGTCGACCGCGTGGAGCCGACCGTCGGCGGAGCCAACGAAGACGCGTCCGTCTGCCACCGCCGGCGACGAGTACATCGGCGCACCGATCTCGGTGCGCCAGCTCACCTCCCCGGTTTCGGCCTTGACGGCGATTAGCACGCCGTCAAGGCCGGAGAGGTAGACCAGGCCATCGGCCACCGCCGGCGAGGAGTAGATCTCGGCACCGGCGGCAACCCTCCAGTGCTCCTCGCCCGTCGTCGCGTCCAGCGCGTACAGCTTCCCGTCCCAGCCGCCGACATAGACGACACCATCGACGACCGCCGGCGACGAGATCAGCGCGGCGTCCGTCGGGAACCGCCAGATCCGCTCCCCGTCCTCCGCGTCCAACGCGTGAACTATGCCGTCGCCACCGGCAACGTAGACAACCCCGTCGGCCACTGCCGGCGAAGCGGAGACGTCGTCGGTCGTCTCGAAGCGCCAGCGCTCGTCGCCGGTCGCGGCGTTGACCGCGTAGAGCGCGCCATCGTTGCTGCCGACGTAGACGACGCCGTTGGCCACGGCAGGCGAGGAAGAGATGGCGTCCCCGGTCTGGAACCGCCAGCGTGGATCAGCGTTCGTCGGGCCAGGGCCGGGCTGGCGGCCGGTGCGGTCCGGCGTGCCGCGAAACATGATCGCCTCGGCGGACGGCGCCAGGGAGCCGACGGCGACCATGATGTCGTCGAAGCTGACGTCGGGTTCACTTGTTGCGGTCGCGTCGCTTTGCCACGCCGCCGCGGGGCCGGATCGAGTGGCCGGCACCAGCAGCGCAACGGTGGCAACGATCAGCCACAACCGGACGAGTCGGTCCACGGCAATCCACCTCCTCGAGGCGCGGGTGCGGGGCGCGACCCACCGCACCCCACGCCGCTCTTAGCCCACGCTGCCCCCTCGGCGCCGCCGGGACGATGGCGGGCTTGCGGCGGGGCCGTATACTCTCTCGAGCGCCGGCACGGCCGACCAATTCGCCCCGGCGTTCCCGGTCCGATGGCGACCGTCTGACGAAGGAGGACGAGGATGCGACGGCAACATCGGCCGAGCGGCCGCCGATACTCAATCGCGATCGCGGTGGTGATGGCCCTGAGCTGCGCCGCGCTGCTGCGCCCGGTCGCGGCCCAGGACAACCGCAGCCTGACGATTCCGCTCAACGAGCACGAGAACTCGGGCGTCTCCGGTACGGCGATCCTGACCGCCGAGGGTGAGAACACCCGCGTCTCGATGGAGCTGAGCGGCGACCCGCTGACGGGAGACCATCCCACGCACATCCACACCGGCACCTGCCGCAACTTCGATCCCAATCCCCTCTACCCCCTCACGACCGTGGTCCTGGACGAGGTCAACGACGAGGGAGTGAGCGAGACGACGGTCGAGAACGTGCGGCTGCGCGACCTCCTTGCCTCCGACTACGTCATCCTGGTCCACCCGTCGGCCGAGGAGCTTTTCCCAGAACTCGTCTGCGGCGACATCAAACCAGACGGGGGCACCGGGGGCAGCCGCGACGACGCCGCTGCCATTGTTGAGGCCACTCCTGGTGCTGACCAGGCGTCTACCAGCGTGACCGGGACTCCCCGGGCCGGTGTTGGCTCCGCGCACATTGGCCTGTCGTGGACGAAGCTGTTTGGGCTGTTGGCCGTGCTTTTCGCTACGGCCAGTGCGACACTGGTGGTCAAGCGCGGAGTGCATGGCTAGCGCATTCCTACGGCCGAAGATCATGCCGGCGATCATGGTTGCGAGCGCTGTACATTCGACCACCGGAGTTTCCGCATCATCGCGCCAAACTAGAATTATTCGCGGCGCAGTGTGTGACTCCAACCCCGTAGGGACGTCCGTGTCCTTGCCAGCTTACGGTCCTTGTTCGCGACGGCACTGAGTCGTCCAACCGGCAGGGGCGACACCGGGCGCGCGTGGAGGGTCGAAGAGCCGCGCGCCCGGCGTCCCGCGACTTGGGTGGCCCGAGGCGTGGCTGTCGCCCCGGTCCGTCTCGCATCGTTGCGCCCCGTCGCGTGTGCCCCCAAGGTACGGCCGTTCGGCACGGTCGTCATCCCCAAAATGAGCCATGTCTCGAGCCGTTTTCGCGGCGCGGTGCGGTCGTCGGCCTCGGCCGCTGCCGCGGGTAAGGGAGCACGCTCGCTGAGACCGCGCTCCGCCCCGTCACCGCTCCCACGTCGGGGCAACCCGGAAAGACAAGAACGCGATGCGCAATCGACAGCCGCCCGGATGCCGGCGCAACGCGAGCCCCCATCGCTCGCGTCCCGGAGAGCGCCCACCGGGCAACCGCCCTGCCGGAGCGTCCCGCGTTACGATCGCCACTGCCAGCTCTCTTCCATCCGACGGAAGGTCGATTCGAAGGACTCCGCCTCATCGGCCCGAACGACGAAGGTGAGGACGATGGCGTCGTCGTCGACCGTCGTCACCACCTGGCGGATCAGCCGCCCACCCGAGGCTCCTGTCGCCGGGTCGTCCGCAGTGTAGGTCAGCCGGACGGCGTCGACGCCGTCAAGCACGATTGCCTCCTCGGCGACATCGTCGATGCCGGCGACCGAGGCGGCGTTGGCTTCCCGGACCGCTCGCACCACCTCCTCGAGCGCGCCATCCTCCGCCGCCGGGAGCCGGGTCCGGGTGACGGAGACGATCGCCCGGCCGTCCGGGCTGGCGACGACGAAGGCAATGTTCTCCAGGGTCGACTCCGCGGCCCGTTCGTCGTCGATGCCAACCCGCTCCCGGATCTGGTCCTCCGTCAGCCGACTCCAGTCGGCCGGGTAGCCGACGGCAAAGTCACCGGAAGGATCGACGTACTCGGCCAGTTCGCCGCCGTCGGCCGTCGCGGTTGATGTGCGCGTCGCGACCGTGGTCGCAGTCGCCGTCGGTTGGGGCAGCGGAGTCGCCGTCGCCCGTGGCCGCGGGGTGGGGGTCGAGGTCGCCGGCGGCGCTTCGG
Source organism: uncultured Chloroflexia bacterium (assembly GCA_963724295.1). Taxonomy (GTDB): domain Bacteria; phylum Chloroflexota; class Chloroflexia; order Thermomicrobiales; family UBA6265; genus JACCXM01. The sequence continues at coordinate 168,919 of CAVRUC010000013.1, forward strand.
TCGAGATCGGGGGTGGGGTCGGTGCCGGCATTGCCGTCGGCGCCGGCGCCGCTATGGCCGTCGGCGGCGGAGTCACCGTCGGCTTCGGCGTGGCGGTCAGATGAGGAGTCCGCGTCGGGGCCGGAGTTGGGGTGACGGTGGGCGCGGGCGTCGCGGTCGGCGGCGGGGTGGCCGTCGGCGTCGGCGTTGCGGTCGCGGTCGGCACTGGCGTCGGGGTCGCCGTCGGTGCCGGGCTGGGCGTAGCGGTCGGCGCAGGGGTTGGGGTGGCGGTCGGGCGCGGGGTAGCTGTTGGCTTCGGAGTCGCGGTCGCGGTCGGCTCCGGAGTAGAGGTCGGCGTCGGTGCCGGGCTGGGCGTAGCGGTCGGCGCAGGGGTTGGGGTGGCGGTCGGGCGCGGGGTAGCTGTTGGCTTCGGAGTCGCGGTCGCGGTCGGCTCCGGAGTAGAGGTCGGCCGTCGGTGCCGGGCTGGGCGTAGCGGTCGGCGCAGGGGTTGGGGTGGCGGTCGGGCGCGGGGTAGCTGTTGGCTTCGGAGTCGCGGTCGCGGTCGGCTCCGGAGTAGAGGTCGCCGTCAGCGCGACCAGGTGAAGCGCCGGGAGCGCAGCCGACGTCGGGGCCGGCCAGGGCGTGACGGTCAGGACCGCGGTCGGCGTGGGCTGCCGGGCCGGCGTCGGCGATGAGGTGGGCATGGCGGTCGGCGCGGGTAGCGCCGTCGGGGACGGCACACTGGTCGCGGCCGGGATCGGGGTGGCCACCGTCGCGGTCGCTGTCGGGACCTGAGTTCCATCGAGCGCCCCGGCGGGCACCGCCTCATCGGTGTGGAATCTGATCCGAAGCGAGTCGTCGGCCGAGCGAAGCGTCAAGCGCTCCGCGTTCACCGGCACATCAAACACGACCGCCTCCTCGTAGGTCAGCCCCGGCTGATACGACGCCGGTCGGCGGAGACCGGCGTCACCGGCCACGTACGCCGCCGTCGCCTCCTCCTGTGGCGTGAACGTCCGGGCCTCGTCGTCGCGCAGCCTGAGGCTCCACCACGGGAACCGGGCGGCCGGATCGAGAGTGTCGTTAATGGCAGTCAGCCGGATCGCGAGAAACACGCCCCGGGCCTCGATGATCGGGGGAATGTCGCCCTCGGCCAGGGGATTGGGAAAGGACGCCGCGCGCTCGACGCGCTCGATCCCGACCGTCCACGCTTCGGCAAACGGGACGCCCGGGGTTGCTGGTGCGGGGGTCGGCACGGTAGTCACGAGCACCGCCACCTGGGTTTCGAGCTCTGTGACCCCTTGCTCGTAGGCACCGATCGTCGCCCAGTCGTTGGAGGTCATCCCACCAGTGGCCCCCGACCCGCACGCGGTGAGCAGGGCGACGAGCCCGATGCCAAACCAGCCGACGAGCCATCGCCGCAGCATCCGCCGCCTTCCAAATCTCGACCGCATCGCGGCTTCGGTGCCAGCCCGGCTGCCGCACCCATCGGGTATGGAATAGGTGACTTGGCCGGCGTCTCCACCTCTGCCTTGCCCAGCGGCGAGCAGAACCGGGTAGCCGTCAGCAGTCGAACACCCCCACTTCCCGCTTGACATGGCGGCGGGCGCCGCGCGCCGCCCCTTGGGCTGTCGCGGACACCCAACGAAGTTGCGCCAGGACGAGATACGAGCGGCCCGACCAGGTGGCTCAGTGTAGGGCGCGGCGGGAGGTCGATCATGCCTCAAATGAGCTATTTTACGCGCACCACAGGAGGCCTGCGGTCACCGCCCGCTGTTGCATCCCTGCGGCCGGTCGACCCGTCCGACTCACTTGATCGCAGCGTCATCTAGCTCAATTGCGGGATGGCTCACCGGGTTGTCAGTGCTAGTGTGGACGGCATCAGGCGCGACGGTCGTGTGCAAACGTTACTACGCGCTCGTCGAGAACGCAGGGATAAGCGATGCCGCGCGACATCCTCTGTACTGTCCGGACCGCTCAGGATGCCCGCGACGCCCTGACGCGTGCCCGGAGCGCAAAGCAGTTGGGGCGAGAGGGCGGAGTCTTATGAACTGGCTCACTTCGGTGCCCGTGCTCGTCGCTTACGCCCTTGGCCTACTCGTGATTGCTGTCATCCTGGCGTGGGTGGCCTATGTGATGGCCGAGATCGCCCGCGCCGCGCGGCCGGAAGCTTGGGCCACGGCCCGCGAGGGCCTGGCCTTTGGCCAAGGCCTCGCCCGGCGCCTCCCCCGTGACCGCGATTGGCCACGACGCCTGCTCGCCCGTTTCACGCGTGATTCGGTGTCGCGCACCGGGTCGGTAGCTGGGCAGCTGGATCCTCCTCCGCCTGGCGCGCCCGTCCTCTACGTCGGACCGGGCTACTGGACGTACATCACTGCCTGGGTGATCGACGCCCACCCGGACGGTGCGCTCGACCTGGAGTGGGTACATCCATTCCTCGGCGTGCCGGTGCGGGCGTTGGGAGTCCGGCCCGAACGCGACAGGGCCGCGGGCGTCGCGTACTGGCGGTCGCACCCGGCATCGACTTCCCACCCTCATGACTTCCGACCCCCGTCGGCGATCGAACGGCCGACGGCACGGGCCGGTCGGTGGAATGCGGCGACCGGCACCGTTCACTCACCGTAGCATCCCTTAGCGGCGTTTCATCCAGTTCTTCGGGGCACCCCGCTTGAGTGGAGAGGTGAAGCCCCGCTCCTCCACGACAACCGATGCCGGTCGCCGGCCGCATCCGGTGGCCCCAGGGCGTGACGAGGGCGTGCGTGCTCGGCTGGCACCATACCCTGCCGGCTGACTCCGCCCACCACCGGAACTGGCTCATATTGGGGATGGCGCCATCTCCGGCTAGAGGTATGCTGCAGGTTGCGGCCGGGCCGAGGCGGGACCCGGGACACCTCCGGCCCCGAACCCTTCCATCCGACGAGGGACAGCATTGGATAGCACGGATAGCCGCGGCCCCAGGTCGATAATGGATCTCACCGAACGCCTCAGCCGGCGGGGGGCCCTGAAGGCCTACGTGCCGCCGGCGCTGAGCATGGTCGTCCTCGCCAGCGCTAACAACCTCTCAACCTCCGGCGTGGAGCGCGTGAAAGTACGCGGCGACGGTGATAGGCAATTCTGGCGGCGGCCGTGGCAATTCCGGCGGCGACCCCGGCAACCCCGTCGGCGACGACCCAGGCAACCCCGTCGGCAATCCCGGTGACGGCGGTGGCAACCCTGGTGGCGACCTCGACGGCAGCAACCCCGGCGGCGACCCCGGCGGCGACCCCGGCAATCCCGGTGGCGGTGGCAATCCCGGCGGCGATCCCGGTAACCCTGGTGGCGACCCCGGCGGCGGCGGCAATCCCGGCGGCGGCGGCAACCCTGGCGGCGGCGGCCCCGCGGCGGCAACCCCGGCGGTGACCCCGGCGGCAATCCTGGCGGCGGCGGCAACCCGGCGGCGGCAATCCCGGTGGCGGCGGCTGGCGGCAACCCCGGCGGCGACCCCGGCGGTGGTGGCAACCCCGGCGGTGGTGGCAACCCCGGCGGCGACCCCGGCGGCGGCGGTAACCCGGCGGCGGCAGCCCCGACGGCGGCAACCCCGGCGGTGACCCCGGCGGCGGTGGCGGCAACCCTGGTGGCGACCCCGGCAACCCTGGCGGTGGTAGCGGCGGCAACCCCGGCGGCGACCCCGGCAACCCAGTGGCGGTGGCGGCAACCCTGGTGGTGGCGGCAACCCTGGCACGGCGGCGGTGGTGGTGGCGGCAACCTGGTGGTGGCGGCGGTCGCGACAATAAGAAGAAGTAGGGCCTGCCTGCCGAGCGTGCCGACGACCATCGTCGATAGGACCCTGTCCATCATCCAGGGGATAGCGACCTCCGGCAAGGTCCAGACCTGCGGAGGTAGTGGCGACAAGCACGGGGTCCGCGATTCCAATCGTGCGTTGCCTAAGTGGCACAAGAAGTAGACGGAGGGTTTCGCGCGACGTGGCAGAACGAGCGATCCACCGGCTCTTCGGGCTCGCCGTTACCTCGGACTTGCCGCTCCCGCTTCCTCCGGACGCCGGACCTGCGACGGTAGAGGTGGTCAAAGGGCGGGTTCTCCCGCACGGCGAGCTGCTCTGGCAAGCGCCGCCACCTCTTGCCTTTGCGTGCCGACGTGACGGGTCCGCGATCGTCCTCGACTGGCCGACCGCCCGGTTCCGAGTAGACCCCGAGCGGGTGATTGTCGACGCCCACGACGATCGCGACGCGGTCGCCCTCCTGATTCCGGTCGTCTGGTCGGTGGTCCTCGCGGGGCATGGCTACGAGGCCCTGCACGGTTGCGCCACCGCCCGCGATGGGCGGGCGGTGGCGGTCCTCGGTGCCTCTGGGGCGGGCAAGAGCACGGCGGCTCTGGCCCTTATCGATCGTGGCTGGCGGGTCATCACCGACGACCTGCTCGCGCTCGACGCGGCTGGGCGGGCCGTGCCTGGCCCGCCCTTCGTGCGCATCTGCCCGGATCGGGCGGCGGGTCGTGGTGGGGAGCCCGACGCTGGCGGCAAGTTCCGCATTCCTGCCCCGTCGTCCTCTGAGCCGGTGCCGCTAGCGGCCGTTGTCGTCCTTGATGACCAGTTCGACCGGTACGCCCCGCTCCGTGGTGCCGCGGCGGCGTCCGCGCTCCTCGGCCAGATCTACAGCCCGATTGACACCCACCCGGGGCAGTCACGGCGACGCTTCGAGCTCGCCCTCGGCCTCGTCGACAGCGTGCCTATCTACGGAGCTCCGCCCCGTTCCCTAACGGCGGATCGACTCGAGCGGATCGCGGAAGCGGCGTCATGAGCTACAGCGTGCCCGAGCACATCCACTTCCGCGAGGTGCACGACGAGCTGATGTTGCTCGACGCGCAAAACGATGCCTACTTTGCGCTCAATGCGACCGGCGCCGTCGTCTGGTCGGTCCTTGCCTCCGGCCGGTCGCTCGAGGCCGCCGCCGCCAGGCTCGCGGCACAATACGCGGTCACACCCGAGAGGGCGGAGACCGACGTGGCGGCCGTCGTCGACGAGCTCGTCGGCCGCGGGTTGCTCAACCGGTTGGACAGGTGAGCGTCTGGGCGACGGTCGATCATCTGCTGGACCGCGCCGAGGATCCCGCAGCGCTCCGCGCCCACGGCGTCCAATTGCTGGCGGCGCGGCGCTGGCGGGCGACGGGTCGGCCGGTCCCCGCCGCCCTGCTAGCGGACGAGCGGAGCGCGGCGATCGCCACCCTTGCCGTGCCGGTCCTGCTGGCACGGGTCCGCGCCGCCCTCAACGGCCCGATCGTGCTGCTGAAAGGACCGGAGGTCGCCGCGCGGTATCCCGACCCCGCGCTGCGCCCCCTCGGCGACCTCGATCTGCTGGTGCCGGACGCACCGGCCGCCGAACACGCCCTTCGCGCGGTCGGCTTCGAGCCGGCCGAAGGGGAGCAGACCGCCGCCCGCCAACCGCACCAGCCTCCCCTCCGCTGGCCGAACTCGCCGCTCCGGGTCGAGCTCCACCACACCCTTCCGGTGCCCGCCTGGTGCAGCCCGCCACCGGCTGACCAGATGCTGGCGGCGGCGGTGCCGGCCGCTATTGGCGATGGCATCCTGACCCTGCCCCCCGCTGCCCATGCCCTGCTCCTGGCGGGTCACGCCTGGGTCCATTACGGCCCCCGGCCCCGATTGCGGGATTTGGTCGATGTGGCGGTCATGACCGACGACCTCGACCTTGCGGAAATGGCCGATCTCGCCCGCACCTGGGACTTGCCGCGCGTCTGGCAGGCGACGGCCGGCGCCGTGGCCGCGCTCGGCCGCTCCCTGGACCCCAGTCCTACGCCGTGGGGACGGCGGATGACACCCGTCCCGGTTATCCGGGAGCGGACCGTTGCTCAGGAGCATCTGGTGCGCTGGCTCGGCGCCTTCTGGGCGCCGAGTCCACGGGAGGTTCCCCGCGCGGTCGTGCTCACCGTCGGTCGCGACCTGCGCCCGCTGCCCGGCGAAGCCTGGTCCACCAAGCTACCTCGGATGGGCCAAACCGCGCGTTGGGCCCTCGCGCCGGGGTCGAGACCGAACCGCTCGGGTTAGGACGGCGCCCGATCCCGTTGGCTAAATTGAGCCAGCCGAATGTAGCTCCTTGTTGGGATGGGCCGCTGGCGTCCGGCATCTAATCTAATCTGTAACGTACAGCTGGCTCGTGCTTCGTGCCGCGCCGTCGACCGGGGATGGCAGCGCTGGGGATCCTTTCGCTTGCCGTCCGGGTTCGCGCTCACCCTTCACCGCCGGCCCTCAAAGACGTCCATGGTGTTTCTTGCCGGTCGGTCCGCGTTCGGTGGCACCCGGGAGAACGAGCGCTCGCAGGAGATAGGCATGACGACGATACCGAGCTTCGGATTGGCCCTCACACCTGGAGGGGGCGGACGGCGGATCGTTTTGGGCGGTCATCCCCGCCGGGGGATCCGGGACCCGCCTCTGGCCGCTAAGCCGATCTGCTCACCCCAAATTCCTCCTCCCCCTGCTCGGCGACCGCTCGCTGCTCCAGGGAACGGCTGATCGGCTGGAACGCCTCGCTCCCCCGGAACGGACGTTCATCGTCTGTGGGCCGGCACACTGTGATCCGGTGTCCGCGCAGCTCCCGCATTTCCCCGCGACCAGCTTCATCGTCGAGCCCACGCCGCGGGGTTCGGGACCCGCGATCAGCCTCGCCGCGGCAATCATTGCTCGCCGTGATCCTGAGGCAATCATGGGCAGCTTCGCGGCCGATCATGACGTGCGCGATAACGAGGCCTTCTCGTGCGCGGTTCGGGTTGCGATCGAGGCGGCCAAGGCTGATTGGCTGGTCACCATCGGCTTGTCACCTGTGCGTCCTGAGACGGGCTACGGCTACATCGAGTCCACCGAGGAGGCGATCGTCACCACGGAGGACGGTAGCGCTTTCCGCACGATGCGCTTCGTCGAGAAGCCCGACCTTGCGACGGCTACGATCTACGTCGAGTCCGGGCGCTTCCTGTGGAACGCGAGCATGTTCATCTGGAAGGTTCGTCACCTTCCTGGATGAGCTCGCGCGGCTTCAGCCAGCTCTGCACCTCGGCGTCACGCAGATCGCTGCCGCCTGGGGGACTCCAGAGCAGGAACCAGGTCGTTGCGGAGATTTGGCCAACCTTACCTGAGTCAACAATTGATCAAGGCGTGATGGAACGGACCCCGCGTGTCGCGGTGGTGCCGGCAGAGATGGGGTGGTCCGACGTCGGGGATTGGCATGGTTTAGGTGAGCTTCTCGACCACGATGAAAACGGCATCAGCGGTCACGCTGACCTTGTTCATATGCGAAGTCGCGACAGCGTCGTCTGGTCGGAGACCAAACGGGTGATCGCGCTCGTCGGGCTCGACAACATCGTCGTGGTTGATACGCCGGACGCGCTCTTGATCGCGAATCGATCCGATGCACAAGAGGTGCGCGGCGTGGTTGGCGCACTCACGCAGTCGATGCGGAGTGAGTTGCTGTGAACCAGCTGGTATGCGACTTCACCTCAGGCGCTGAATCGTCTCCATGGTTAGCAGATGGGGCTGGGCCCTTTCGGGTCGATCCTCGGCTGGATCCCAAACCGTGGGGAAGCCGAGGGTTGGCGCGGTTTGGCTTTCCGTTGCCATCGGGCATTCCCATCGGTGAGGCGCTGATCACAGCGGGAGACGCTCGGGCATATGGCGGCTCTGGGGTAGAAACTCGATCTTGGAGCGTTGGTGGCTGCCGACCCCGTCGGCATCGTGGGGCGCCGCGGATTGAGCGTAACCGCCAACCGACCCCTCTTCCCGCTCCTCGTCAAGCTCATCGACGCGGCTGAGAATCTATCGATCCAGGTGCATCCGGACGACGTTGCTGCAAGCACTGTGGGCAAGCTGGGCAAGACCGAAGCCTGGCACATCCTCGCCGCTGCACCGGACGCGGTCTTGTACCTCGGACTCCGCACGGACGTCTCGATTACAGATTTTGCCGCATGTTGCAATCGAGGAGGTGAAACGGCGGGACTCCTCCGCCAGATTCCGGCAGTCCCTGGAACGACTCTGCTTATCCCGGCCGGAACAGTCCATGCGCTCGGTGCCGGCGTCCTTGTCTATGAGGTCCAACAGCCCTCGGATCTGACGTACCGGCTCGACGATTGGGGACGTGTCGACGCAGCCGGTCGACCACGTGAGCTCCACATCGATTTGGGACTCTCCGTGATCGACGCCGGGTCTCGACCCGAGGTGATCCCACCTATCGCTCTTGGTCCTGGAGGCGGGCGTCTTCTGCTCGCGGCATGCCGGTACTTCGCACTGGAGCAACTGAACCTCGTCACCGGGGCGGAGGAAACGCTCGCGCTTTCGGCGCCGGAGAGCGCGCAGGTCGTGACCTGCCTCACCGGGGAGGTGCACGTGACCGCAAACGATTCCACCGTTGCCCTTGCAGCCGGGGAAACGATGGTCATTCCTGCCGTATTTCACAGCGCGCGCGTGCGCGCGATTGTTCCAGCGATGCTGTTGCGGACGTGGGTACCAGACCTGGACGCCGAAATCGAACTGAACCCGGGGCTCGCTTCACTGCGGAAAGTTCCCTCATTTGAGGGAAGTGCGGCTGCCGAAACGCTCGCTACACTGACGGCACTGGAGGAGGATCGATGCGCGCAGTGCGGTTCTTGCCGGAGCGAACCGACTTCTTCGTCCCGTTTCGCGCAGCGGGGATGACTGTGGCCGAGGCCGCGCGACTGCTGACCGACCTCGTCACGGGGCAAGAGCATCCCGATCAGGCCGTCCCGCGATTGCGGGAACTGGAGTAGCGGGGCGACGAGATCACGCACGAGATCTTCACCGCCCTCGCGCGCAATCTCATTGCGCCGATCAGCTTCGAGGACATCCGGGCCCTGGCAAGCCAGCTGGACGACGTCACCGACGCGATCGACGCCGTTGGCCAGCGGCTGGCGCGGAATAACTTGCTTCCCCCGACCGAGGTGACGCAACGACTGGCGCGCATCATCCAGGCACAGGCGGAGAGCATAGCGGCCGCCGTTCGGCTCATCGAGCATGGCAAGCATCGCGACGCCGTGGAGTGCGGCATCCTCCCCGAGGGCAAGGTGCTTTCGACGACGGGCCTGCTCACCATCGAGCCGTCGGCAAGCGCGACCTTGGTCTGCCACGCTCATCTCGGCCCCGCCCTGGCCCCGGCCGAGGCGGTCGTTCTCACGGACTTGGACTGCGCCCTCGGGGAAGGTCGCCGAGTCGCGGATTGTGGTGCGACCTGATGGGGGCGTCGCGCGTACCTGCCACAACAACCCCGGCAGCGAGCCGTTCCACCTAGGTGAGGACTGAGCGCAGGTCCACCACTCACCCGCGCCCGACAGTCTGGACCCGCTGCTGGCAATAGCCCCTGCTTGACACTTCGGGCGCGGTTTGTGGACCTCCAATGCGCCCTTACCGCTTATCAGCTCCGATGCGCCACCCCAGGTTCGCGCTTCGAAAACCTCGCCAAAAATCCCTCATTTTGGGGAGGCGCCGCGCCGGTGCCGCACTGAGAATAGGGGTGGCATCCTCAGAGCAGAATGAAGTCACAAAGGAGTGACACATGGAGTTCACACGGCACCTCGTCGAGGCGGGCATGCGCATTGAGCTCGTGGCCTACGGTCGACGGGATGGCCGCTGGGAGGCGCATGTCGCCTCTTGGAGAGCCTTGAGACCTTCCCGCACGACAGCGGACTTGCTGATCCTCGCGGCGGATCTGACAAGCCGAGAGTCCTCGGCACTGTGGCCCTCGGTCAACGGACCCACCTCTGCCTGCGCCCTGGATGCGCTGGAAGCGGAGCTGCGCGAGCGGATCGGTACTGCCGCGGATGCGTTGGGCACCGCAACCGCACGCTCGGCATGACGCGCCTACCGGATGTGACCTGGATGGCAGTCCTTGTTGGAGAGTAGCTATGCCCGTCACCCTACTGGAGACACCACGCGGATCCCAGGAGACACTAGGATCACCCGCCGCCGCTTTCCGCTCGGTCATGACCCACGCGGGGATTGATCCTCGGCATGAGGCGGCGGATCTGCAGGAGGCCTTGCACCGGGCTATCGCCATGCACCGGTATTCGTGTAGCTGGACGAAGGTCCCTGCCGGGTGGGTGGTCGCGATCTCGTTCCCTGAGCCGCGCCGCTTCTTCGGCACGACGCTGGAGGAAGCGCTGGCCTGGTGCTTGGCCTGGGTCCGGGCACGAGAGACAACGCGCCCCTAACCCCGCGTCCTGCTCCGCTTCGCGTTGAGGAGCCCGCACTCGTGGACGCGACCGGCTTCGATACCTCACCGCGGCGAGTACTGCGTGCGCCCTTGGCCGGTCTGACTCTCGAGCCAAAGGTCCCAGGCTCCGCGCCCGGATTTCGCTGCGATGCCCCTTCCGGTGCTCCTGGTGTCGTCGCTCAAGCCGGCGTCTATCCCGCAGCGGCGCGATATTGCATTGCAGTGGACGGGCACCTCTTCAACGGAGCAGCAGTTGATGGACGATGAGTCCATCCTCATCAAGCTGGCAGAGGGATCGTCCGGGATCGTTCCAGACGCGTGAAGCGCCCGAATCTCGCACGAATGCCGGTGGGACTGTGGCTCATATGCCGCTTCAATATCGACGATTCGCTGCTTGCGACGCACAGTGCTAGCGCGTTCTTGGCTAGAAGAACGGCACGAGCCCAGCAGGCTACTGAGGAAAGGGGAGAGCCACGATGATGGTCCGGTGCTCTTGGGGCACACCACAGCCTCCGGAAGGTTCGACCGAATCATCCCTCGTCGCGATCGCTCGCAGCCTGAAAGCGGCCGAGGAGCGCCTAAGCGGTTTGACAAAAGTAATGGACCGGTCGCGTTCGACAGTACCTGACGACTCGGCCGCGACCAGCAGAGATCGAGGCGTCCCCCAACCGTCACCCTGGTCCAAAACTTTTGTTGTTCTGCTTAGCGCCACTTGTCCCCGTTATTCGAGACGGACTGCTTCATCCAGGTAAGAAATTAGCTGAATTGAGGGAGGACAAACTAACCACGGCCCTCTAATCTAGGTCTGCCAGAGACAGGACGAAGAGTATGAATCACTCCTCTTTGCCTGTCAGTTCAGCCCGCATTGTGACAGTTGGACATTGACGGGCACAGGCATCAAGGGGGTCCGAACCACTGGAACTCGCGGCCAGCATGGTGCCATCACAGCGATACGACTCCGACACGGGATGTGGAGCAGTACGAGGTGCGCTGGGCGGCACTGGAGATACCATGACCATGGCTTTGCCTGAGACCAACGAGCAGGTGCCCAATCGGGCTTTGATGTCTGACCGGGTTGTTGCCGACGCAAAGCGGCTCTATGGGAGCCTTGTGAACGAGGTTGTGCTCGAGCAACGTGCCCGTGAGGCTACGGCCGAGATCTGGACTGACTCGATCAAGGTAACGCATTTTGTGCCAGTGCTAGCGCTGCGCAGGGTTCGAGAAATCCTTGTCGAAGCAGGCGAGTTCGCTCCGTTTCGGCAAGTTGCTGGGAATCGCGCTTCACAAATAGATACGTAGCACGGTCTATCGACACTTCAGAACTGGCGGGCACCTCGTCGCTGACGGCCAGGTTGCTCTGCTTATTTACCCCGTTCGTTAGGATGATGACCAGCAATCACCTGTGGACCATAACGACCACGACTTCCACCATGGCATAGCGTCGCTTAGATCGATATCGGCAGCTTGGGTGGCGCTACGTCAACTGTGGGTTGAGAGCAAGTCCTCGTCAAGATTCCCGTTAGTTCCGGCGTGCCAATGCCACTGGCCGGCCACAGGCAAGAGGTGCAAGGATGCGTGAACGTAATAGCTGGGACGGCGCCGATGCTGCCCAGATCGATGCCCTGTTCAAGGCGTACGACGTCCGAGGTTTGGCACCCGACGAGTTGACGCCGGAAATTGCCTACGCGATTGGGCGAGCGCTGGTGGCGTCCTTGGAGCTGGACGAGGTGGCAGTCGGACGTGATATGCGGGTCTCAGGACCGGCGCTATCGGCGGCATTGATCGATGGGATCCGCGATCAGGGCGCCGATGTTACCGATATCGGCCTCGTCTCGACCGACGCCCTCTACTTCGTGGTCGGCAGGTTCGGCTATTCAGCCGGAGTGATGGTGACAGCCTCGCACAACCCGGCCAAGTACAACGGTCTCAAGATCTGCCGAGAGGACGCACGTGCCCTTTCCCTCTCTACCGGCTTAGCCGAGATTCGTGACTTGATGCTGCAGGCGCATCTGCCGATCCTGAATGGACGGCGTGGCGCGCTCAAGCGGCAAGATATGCTTGATGCGTACGTTGACCACGTGCTCGGGCTGGTGGACGTCGCGAAGATCAAGCCGTTGAAGATTGCTGTCGATGCCGGCAATGGGATGGCAGGGCTGACTACTCCCCAGATCTTCAGACATCTCCCCTGCACGATTGTTCCGCTCTATTTCGAACTCGACGGCACGTTCCCGAATCACGAGGCCAATCCACTCGAGCCCGAGAACGTCGAGGAGCTGCAGCAGGTGGTGCTGCGGGAAAGGTGCGACCTGGGGGTCGCCTTCGACGGTGATGCCGACCGAATGTTCCTGATCGACGAGCGTGGACGGTTCATTAGTGGCGACATGGTTACGGCGATCGTCGCGGCGAAGATGCTCGAGCGCGACCCCGGCGCCGCGGTCGTCTACAACCTGATCTGCTCGCGCGCGGTACCCGAGGCCATTGTCCGGCTCGGCGGGCGACCCATCCGCTCCCGCGTGGGTCACTCCTACATCAAGGAGACGATGCGAGCCGAGGATGCCGTCTTTGGTGGCGAGCACTCTGGCCACTTCTACTTCCGGGACAACTGGTACGCCGATTCGGGCATGATCGCATTACTGACCGTGCTCGAGCTCCTCTCTGAGGCGGACCGTCCGCTGTCGGAGCTCCTGCGACCCTTGGACCAATACGTCCGGTCGGGTGAGATCAACTCAGATGTCGTCGATCCGGCCGCAACGATGCACGCTGTTGAGGCATTCTATGAGGGCTCGGCGTCGACGATTGATCACTTGGATGGCGTAACGATCCAGTTTTCCGACTGGTGGTTCAATCTCCGGCCGTCCAATACGCAGCCCCTGCTGCGCTTGAATGTGGAGGCGGACGATCCTGAGACTCTGAACAGCAAGGCCAAGGAGGTCCTACGCCTGATCCGGTCGATGCCCGACTCAACCCCTCTCGTCCACCAGACAACCGCTATTGCGTAGTGCTGACGAGGGAGCGCCGTACTCGCCGAAGTCTCGGAGCTTGACCCCTCACGACAAGCTCGACGGATGCGTTGCAGGATTCGGCAGCGCCTATTCCAGGCGGATCGAACCCCGCTTGCAGACGATCCGCAAGCTCGCGGCCGCCTTGCGAGTCGAGCCGCTGGAGATCGATGAGTTTCGGAAAGCCATTGAGGTAAAAGTGGCCGCCTAGGGAGTGCCTAGGCGGCGCCGCGCAGCCGGTGAGTCAAGCACCGGATGCACCGGTGGAAGTCTCGCATGATCGCTCCCGCTGATCGACCAAAGCGTGTCGCCATCTACTGCCGGGTCAGCAGCGCGGGGCAGCGCGAAAACTACAGCCTTGGTTCACAAGAAGACCTTTGCCGCCGGTATGCGGCGAGCCAGTCTTGGACTGTGGTGCACGTTGAGAGTGAACAGCACAATGGGTCCGATTTATACGACCGGGAAGGCCTGCAACGGGCGCTGACTCTGATCGCAGACGGGGGCGCGGATGTGCTGCTCGCGCTGGCGACAGACCGGCTATCGCGTGAGCAGCTGCACATCGCCGTGATCCTCGATCGCGTGCTACGCATGGGAGCATCGCTGCAGTTCGTCCATGAGGATTTTGAGAACAGCGAAGTCGGCAAATTCATTCTCTCGGCGCGGACTTTCGCCGCAGAGATGCACCTTGCGAAAATTCGGGAGGCGACCCAGCGAGGGCGGCGGGAACGCGTTGCGAGCGGCAAGCCCCTCGCTGGGAATCGACCTTCCTACGGTTACCGCTGGGCCGATCTTGGCAAGTCGCACCTCGAGCTAGAGCCGGTCAATGCCGCCGTCGTGCGCAGCATCTTCGACATGGCGCTCGAAGGCCGCCCCTTGCGAAGCATCGTCGCCAGCCTGTACGAGCGTCACATCCCCAGTCCTACTGGGAACCCGCGCTGGACACCGGCAGTGATTCGCGACCTTCTGATTCGCCCTGTCTATGCTGGACAAGCCGTAGGGTACGCGACACGCTCGGACCGGCAGCCCGGTGGGGGATACATTCGGCGACCAAGCAGCGGCGAGGAGCGGGTACCGCTGCCGGGGATCGCGCCAGCCATCGTGACTCCGCATGAAGCGGCGACGGTGGCGCAGCGGTTGGCGACGAACAAGGCTCAAGCAACCCGCAATAACCGTAATCCTGAGGCGGCTCTCCTACGCGCCGGGTTCGTGAAGTGTGGCCACTGCGGCTGGGCAATGAGCGTCCGAAACTCTCCTGGGGGCGAATCGAACCGCTCCGCGTCCTACCGCTGCACGTCCCGCACACAACGAGGCCACGATTGCCCGCAGCCCCAGATTGCAACGAGCTTGCTGGACAATGCCGTGTGGGCGGAGGTAGCCGAAGTACTCCGCAATCCCCAGATTATCGCGCTTGAGGTCGCCCGACACCGGCAGGACGGGGGGCTAGAGCGTGCCCGTGCGGCGGTGGAAAAGCAGATAGCAAGTCTGGCTGACAAGCAGGCGCGCATCGCAAAGCGGGTAGCCGACATCGAGGACGATGCTGTGGCAGCCCCCCTGGTCGCGGAGCTGCGATCGCTTGCTGGTCGCAAGACGGCGGCTGAGCAGGAACTACTCTCAACGGAGCAGCGCATCGCCGATCGCACCGCTGAGGATGCAAGAGTACGGAGCCTCACCGCATGGTGTCAGCGTGTGGGTGCGAACCTGGACCGCCTCAACTACACCGAGCGGCGGCTAGCGCTGGAAGCTTTGGGGGTGCAGGTTCGAATTTACAGCAATCGGATTCCTGATGAAAATGGAGATTCTTACTCCCGCTGGATCGTAACGCTTGGCTCAATGGAGTGATCCAACTCGCCATCATCGCCGACGACCTGACCGGCGCCGCCGACACCGGGGCCTGTTTTGCCAGTCAGGGATTTACCACGGTCATCCCTCTCTCAGGCACCGGGATTCCGGACGCAGACATTGTTGTGCTCTCCACGGACAGCCGTGACATGAGCCCCAGCGACGCGGCTCAGGCTGTGAATGCCGCTCTGGCAAGAGTGATTTCCAAGAGTCGCGGCGGCTCCGAACGGGGATCGGACGTAAATTGTGTTTTGTTCTACAAGAAGATCGACTCCGCGCTTCGCGGTCACCCTCGAGACGAACTGTTCGCGGCGATGGAAGCGATCGGCGCCAGACGCGCGGTCGTTGCACCCGCATTTCCCGCCGAAGGGCGAACGACGATCGGTGGCCGGCAGCATATCGATGGGGTCCCTGTGGAATCGAGCGGAATTGGTGGAGCCGGCGCCGTCTCCGACCTGTTATCCCTCTTCGCGAGAGACCAGGGCGCGCCCGTTCGTCTCCTCGATCTGGCAACGCTTCGCGGCCGGCCAGACGCCCTCCGGCGTCTCCTGCACGACGACCCCGACGGGATCGTGGTCGCCGACGCCGAGACGGACGACGATCTGTTGACGCTTGGCCGCGCGGTGGCCGGTGGGCAGTTGCCTCTTTTTTGCGGCTCGGCCGGATTTGCCCGTCAGCTGGCCCGTGCGCTGCCGCTGACCCGCAACACGCGTCCGCGATCGGAGGTGGTGCGCGAATCCGGGCCGATCCTGATCGTCGCCGGCAGTCAGCATGAGGCGACCGCGCGACAGATCCAGGTGTTGCGTGAGTCGGGTGTGCCAGTCGTCCGCCCGGGGCAGAACTTGATCGACGACCCGGCAACACCGGTCGACGCCGCCGTCGTTCAGGTCGCCACGCACCTCGCCGCCGGTCGCTCGATGGTGCTGACCACCCTGGGATTGACTCCGTGCCCTCTGGGAGGACACGCCGTCGCCGCCCGCCTGGCTCAGATCGTCGCCGCCCCGGAGGTAAGCAGTCAGGTAGCAGGGCTGGCGCTGACTGGCGGCGATATTGCGGCGGCGGTCATTACGGCGCTGGGCGCGAAGGCACTCTGGCTCGAAGGTGAGATTACCCCAGGCTTACCGCGAGGGGTGCTCGAGGGAGGTCGCCTCCATGGCAGGCGTATCGCAACCAAGGCGGGGAGCTTTGGCGACGACAACGCCCTGCTCTCCTGCATCGACCACCTCGCGGGCGAGGCAATGCCCGGGCAAGGGCACCAGATTCGCGTCACGGAAGACTGTGATTGCGAACGCCTGAAGTGTTGAGGTCATAGGCGGTCCGATATGTCGCGCATTGTCTCGAAAGGGTCTTGCCAAAACCGCATCTGACCACTAGGATCGTAGGCAGATGGGCGGGACGAATGAGTGATCGTCCTGCATTCCGTGAGAGGGTGCGGACCGCAGCCGCGCTTTCCGATACAACCTGGAAAGGGCATGGTGACAATGCGCGCGCCGATCCGCCCCGAGGATCGTACCCCGCCAGTCAGCCGCGTTATCGCCGAGGCGCTCGTGCGCCGGCAAGGACCGAGCCGCATCGTTACCCGTGCCACGCGTCTTGGGCTTTCTCCCGTGCTAACCCGCGCTGTCGTCGTCGCCTGCGCTGCCTCCGCGCTCGATAGCGACGGGATCGTGGCCAGGCAGCGTTCGGCAGAGTAAAGCCAACGCTCAACACGACAATCACTGCGCAACATCCCGTTGACGTGGTCGCAAGTCCGGTGCTATAGTCGGGCGTTCTTTTCGCTCTGGCGTTGGAACAACTGGGCATATTTACCATGCCCGCGGTCGCTCGTGAGAACTGGCATCCTTTGCTGGTACACACGTCGATAGTCGCGCGACCGCGTGACGAACTGCCTGCGGTTGCGGGTGAACGTGAGTGAAGAGGGAGTAATTCCGCGTGGTGAAACTTCGTCTGCGGCGAATGGGCGCCAAGAAACGGCCCAGCTACCGCATCGTCGCCGCCGACAGCCGCTCGCCTCGTGATGGGGCCTTTATCGAGTCTGTCGGTTTCTACGATCCCATCACCGACCCGGCCACGATCAACGTCAATCTCGATCGGGCGCGGCATTGGATCGACAACGGGGCCCAGCCGACCGACACGGTGCGCTCGATTCTGAAGCGGGCCGGTGTTTATGCTGAGGCGGCCGAGTAGCACAGAGGCAGACCGGGGCCGTCGCTCGGCGACGCCGCGACTGATCGGTCCCTGAAGAGCAAGATGCGAGAGGCGGCCTCGATCGGTCGCCTCTCGTCACATCGGCCCTGGCACGAAGAGCGGCGTATTCGGCTATCCCAGGAGCAGCGAGCATGCGTGTCGACAATAACGATGGTGATCCCAGCCTGGAACCTCTCATTGATCCGACATCCGCAGCGGGATATGACGACGACTATGAAGAGGAAAATGAGGGCGAAGCCGAGTATGAGGAAGATGCCGCCCTTTACGCCCCCACGACGGATGCCGCCGAGCGTCTCCGTGGGCTCGTCACCTATCTCGCCACGAACCTTGTCGATGACCCGGAGAGTGTCGAGGTGGAGGCCCGCCAACGCGGTGGTAGCGTCTTCATCAGCCTGCGAGTTCCGGAAGAGGAGCTGGGGAAAGTCATCGGCCGCGGCGGCCGCATCGCTCGCGCCATGCGCACAGCCCTCATGATCGCCGGATCTCGGAACAACGTCCGTGCCTCGCTCGACATCGAAGACTGAGCGTCCTCAGCGGCGCCGCACCCAACCCCAACCACCGCCGCCGGACGTGAACGGCCCGGTCATCCCGATTCCTCAACTCGACGCCAGTGGCCCACAACCTACCTCGCGACCTCGCCAGCGGCAACGATCTCCTGACTCCCGGCAGCGGACCCCGCCGCGTCTCTCCGAGACGGCCGGTCCAGACCCTGGCGCCCCGCCCGATCAGGTCCGCCTGATCATCGGCACGATTCTCGCCCCACATGGGGTGCGCGGAGAGTTCAAGGTCCGCTTACAGACCGATGATCCGGCGCATCTGCTGACGATCAAGCGCCTCTATCTCGGCGATGAGGCGACTCCGCGCACGGTGCTCGGCGCGCGGCTGCATGCCGGCAACGCGCTGATCCGGCTGCAGGGCATTTCGACTCCCGAGACCGTCGAGCGGTTCCGCGGCACGCCTTTGCGGATCCGCGGCACCGATGCCCGCCCCCTGGCCGCGAACGAGTACTTTCTTTATCAGATCATCGGCCTCGAGGTCTACGATGAGAGCGGGAACCGGCTCGGCCAGGTTACTGACCTCATGGAGACCGGAGCCAACCATGTGCTCATCGTCGCACCGGATGACGGCGGCGCAGACATCCTGCTCCCCAGCCACCCGGACGTGATCATTGCCATGGATCCCGCGGCCGGACGCATCGTGGTGCGCCCGCTCACCTATTACGGCGAGTAGCGAGAAGCTTCTCGCGAGAAAGGGAGCGCGGGTCCGCCATGGTCCTCGACGTCGCGCTCGAGCCTGCCGATAGTGCGAGCGGTGGCAGGTGTACCTTCTGCGCCATCGTCCGTGGCGAGGCGCCTGCCGAGATCGTCCTCGACGATCCAGCGGGCATCGCCTTCCTCGATCGACGGCCGCTCCTGCCCGGTCACGTGCTGCTCGTGCCCCGGCAGCATGTCGCGACCCTTCCCGATCTGCCCGTCGCCGATGTGGGACCACTCTTCGCCCTCGCGCGATGTCTGACACGCGCCGTGCCTCAGGCCACTGGCAGCGACGGCTCATTCATGGCGATCAACAATGTCGTCAGCCAGAGCGTGCCACACCTTCATCTCCATATCGTGCCGCGTCGCCATGACGATCGCCTCTTCAGCCGCAACCTTGCCTGGACGCGCCACCCATACCGTGACGCCGATCACATGCATCAGGTCGCGGCGGCGATCCGCGCCGCCCTGGGCGACGAGCCGCTCTAGCGATCAATCCACGCCAATCCGCGCGATCGTCCGCAGCACCAGATCGGCCGCCCGCCGCCCAATCTCCGCGGCAGGAAGGACGCTGATGTCTCCTTCGAGGTCGGTGAGAGCGTGGAACTCGTTATTGGAGATGTCCTTAACCGTCATGAAGGGCACGCCGTGTCGCCCGCAGACCTGAGCGATAGCCGCGGCCTCCATGTCTTCGCAGAGGGAGCCGTGACGGGCATGGAGGCTGTCGATGCGCTCGTGGAACTGCGTCCAGATGTCGGCCGAGGCGACCCGCCCGACGTGCGTCCGCGGCGGGCGCTGTTCGATCTCCGGTGGCAGGTTGAGGCCTTGCGGCCATGGCTCGGGTGTCCATCCCTCCGCCGCGGCGATGGCGAGATCGCGTAACCCGGGGTCAGTCGCGAGCTCGGTCGAGGCGACGACCTCGCCAGTCACCTCATAGTCCTTACCGGGAAAGAACTCTTCGCCACTGGCCAGGATGTGGACCGCGCCGTGGTGAATGGTGCCGTCACCGATGATCACGTCGCCGGGCAGGATGTCGCGACGGTGCGCCCCCGCGCAGCCAAAGTTGAGGATGGCGCGGGGTGCGTAGCGCCCGATGAGGTGCTCGGTCCCGGCCGCGGCGTTGACCATCCCGATGCCGCAGCATAACGCGATCAGCGGCACGTTCCCCGCGCTCACGAAGCGGTCGAGCCAGGGACCATCCCGTATCTCGCGCGCGGGCGTCACTCGATGCAACAGGTGCTGCAGCTCCGATTCCATCGCCACCACAACGCCGATCGGCGAGGCGTCTGGTGTCGCATTCACCGCCATGGTGTTCCTCCGCACTTTTCAGGTCTACCGATTGAGCGCCAGTGCCACACTTGCGCCGAGAATGGCCAGCACGATCAGGCAGAGCAGCGCGTAGCGCCGATCGCCCAGTCGCCAGAAGGTGGCGGCCACGACGATCACGGTCGCCACCGGAGTCAGCATGAACCAGAGGATGGCGAGGTCGATGATGCCAGAGGCATACCCGGCGCGGACCGTTGCCACAACGTCTGAAATTGGGTCGGCTTCACGCCCGAGCGGCTCGCGCTTGACCAGCGCCACGACGATACCCAGCGCCAAAAGCGCCGCCCCAAGGCGAAATCCCCAGAACAACGTCTTCACCGCCGCGTCGTAGAGCGGTGCCAGCCGCTCGGTGCGGGCCGCTAGTTCGGACGTGCCCGGCGCCACGCCTCGCGCGCGCTCTGATTCGCCGGTCACGTGTTCGTCGCTCATGACTGTCCTGGCATCTCGATGCCGAAGGCACGGAGCAGGAGCGAAAGCCCGAGGTAGAGCAGGATGATCGCGAAGAGGAGGGCAAGTCGTTGCGCCTTGATGCGACGGGTCAGGCGCGACCCGATCTGCCCTCCTAGGAAGACGCCAATGATCGCCGGGACGACGAGCGTCGGGTCGATATACCCTCGCGAGTAGAAGACGAACGCGGTGGCGACCGAGGTCATACCGACCATGAAGGTCGAAGTTCCGACGGCCGCCTTCACGGGGACACGCATGAGCAGGTTCATCGCCGGCACCATCACCACGCCGCCACCGACGCCGAGCATCCCGGAGATCACGCCCGCTCCGACCCCAACACCCATCCCCCATCCCACATTGATGGGAATGTAGCCGACCTCCTGCCTGATGGCCGGATCGCGGAATGCCGCTCCCAGCCGGAGCGTGTCGGGGGCGCCAGGGGGCGGAGCGGTCACCTGGCGCTCGCTTCGGACGACCATCGAGACCGCGGCGTAGACCAGGACCGCGCCGAAGACCATGTAGATGACCCGCGGGTCAGCGAGCACGCCGTAGAGCGCACCGGCGATAGCGCCGGTCGCCGTGGCAATCTGGAGCAGCATCGCCAGCCGGGGATTCGTGAAGCGGATGCGCAGGTGGTTGGTCGACCCGACCACCGAGTTGGTCACCACCACGACCGCGCTGGCGCCAACCGCGAACTTGGGGTCGATCCCGAAAAAGAGAGTCAGGATCGGGACGAGAAAAACGCCTCCGCCCAACCCGAGCATCGAACCGAGAATGGCGGCGACTGCCGCCACCGCACCGATCTCGAGTGAGTAGACGATATCCAATCCGGCCTCCCGGACGGCAGCCGCCCGGCGCCGAATCCCTGTACCTTATAGCATCGGTCCGGTCGGCGGTTCAGTCTGGTCGCGGCGAGAGATCGTGTGCCAACCCCGCTTGCCGCAATTGGAGCACCGGCCCCAGGTCAGCTTGCTTCCCGCCGCCTTCCAGCGGATGCCGCCCAACTCCCAGATCGATCGTTCGAAGCCGCAGGATCGGCAGCACACCATCCACGCGCGACTCAGCCTCCATCGAGGTGACCAAGGAGCGCGGAGCGAGTTTGGTGATCAGTCGCTGAGTCCTGCTCAAACCCACGCGGTCACTCACTTCATGCTCTGTTGACGAGACGGACAACGAGGTCAGGCGAGACGGATGTGTTCGATTGTAGCGCTCGAGCGTTCTCCGCTGGATCGGCCACGGTCGCGCGAAGGACGAAGACACGCCATTCGACGGACATGGCTCGCTAGCACTCCTGGCACGCACGAAGCGGGCGAACTGGACGCGTTCTTCGCGCCGGTGCGACACTCGTCTCGCGCCGGCCACTCGGTCCGCGCGATGAAAGCCAAAGAGCGTTCAAGCGGTGGGAGTGCCCCGACGCGGTCTGGCGACGGGGCCACTTGGGGGAAGCCGGTGCAAAACCGGCACTGTCCCGCAACTGTGACGCTGTCCGGAGTCCCTCTGGCGGCGAAGTCAGATCACCCAACTCGCCGTGTCCGACGCCCTTCGCGAGAAAGGGAAAGGACGTTCCATGGTGCGCTTGCCGCGCGCGAACCTCTGTAGCACCGAGAACCGGCACATTTCATTTTCGGGATGGTGCGGGCGCACGCGACTCCTCCTCCTGGTCCTTGCCGTATTGCTTGCCGCAAGCGTCGCGACCCTATTTGAGATAGGGTCGACAGCGCAGGAGGCCACGCCGGGTGCTCTCTCCGAGAGCACCGCGATCTCGCCCGTGGAAGCGGCATCCGCCTGGCTGCGCGAGCAGCAGGACGCGTCCGGGGGGTTTCTCGGATTCTCCGGCGAACCCGATCCCGGCACGACCACCGACGCTGTACTGGCCCTCTACGCCGCCCAACAACGCGACCCCGCCGCGGCAGCGTCGCTCGACACCGCGCTGGAATACCTCGCGCGCGAGGAGAACGGAGCAGCCTACGCGCGGACCGGTCCCGGACAGGCGGCAAAGCTGGCCTTAGCCGCGGTGACCGGAGGACGAGATCCGCGTGATTTCGCCGGCCTCGATCTCGTCGCGGCGATGACGGCGCCGCTGGCCACCCCGGTTCCCGACGCCATTGCCGGCATCTACGGCGACGATCTCTACGACCACGTGCTCGTCCTGATCGCGCTCATCGCTGCCGGCGAAACGATCCCCGAAGAGGCGTGGCAGCCGGTCCGGGTCGCCCAGGGTGAGGATGGTGGTTGGGCGTTTGACGGCTCGACCGCTCCCGGCTGCGGCTGACTCGAACACGACCGCGCTCGCCATCCAGGCGCTCGTTGCGGGAGGTTACGGCGACGACCCGATGGTCGATCGCGCGCTGGCATTCCTGTCCTCGCTGCAGGCGCCCGACGGCGGCTTTGCCTATGGTCCGGCCGATCCTCTCGTCGCCGACGCCAATTCGACCGCGCTCGTGCTGCAGGCATTGCTCGCCGCCGGGCAGGATCCCGCCTCGCCGGAGTGGGGGAACGCGCCGCTGGCCCTGGCACTGTTCCAGACCCCATCTGGTGGATTGCGCTACATGGCGGCGGATGAGGAGCCGAACCTGCTGGCGACGGTCCAGGCGATCCCGGCGATGGAGGGACTGTCGCTGCCGGTGGTTCAGGCATGCGCAGAGGGCGATGGCGCCGGCGGCTGTGCCCAACTCGAACCGGCGGCATGACCTTGCCCGGGCACATCGTTCGCCTCTGGGTGCTGGTCTCCCTGGCGGCCCTGCTGGCCGGGGTACTGCTCGCACCAACGCCGACTCTTGCCGGCGAGCTCCGTCACGCCGGGGTGGTCGTGCGCGATGCCCAGGGTCGCATGACGTACGCCTGGGTGCCCTTCGCCGAAGAGGAGATTGATGGCATCGCCCTCTTGCACCGGAGCGGCATCCCGGTCGTGACCGTCGGTTTCGGGGCGCTTGGCGAAGGTGTCTGCTCGATCGCCGGCCAGGGCTGTGGCGTCGCCGAGTGCCGGCGCACGGTCTGCCAGGGTTCCGCCGCCGACGCTCCCTACTGGCAGTACTTTCAACAGGACCGCGGCGATCCCGCCGCCTGGACGTGGCAACCGCTTGGCGCCAGTAGCAGCCCGGTCGAGGATGGTGACGTCTTCGGCTGGAGCTGGACGGCCGACGATCCCGCCTTGCCGGCGTTGGCGCCGGGGGAGATCGCCAGGCTGGCCGGCGCTGGAGAGGGGACAGGGAGTGAGCCGGCTTTCCGCACGGTCTTGCCCGAAGGCGTAACGGCGGTGATGACCGCCCCGCCCCCCAATGCCGCGACCACGGCCGCGGCCGCTGCCATCCTCGTCGTCATCGCCGGCTCGGCGGTCGCTCTCGCTGTCTGGCGGCGAACGGAGGTCGTCGCGTGAGCACCCCTCGGGCGAGACCGCTCGATCCGCGAGCCTGGATCATCTGGGCGGTCGCGGCCTACCTGCCTCCGCTGGTCGGGCGCAATCCCTGGCCGCTGACGGCGACGCTGCTGGCGACGCTCGGTGTCTGGGGCGCCTGGAGCGCGGGAGCGGCCGGCGCACGCTGGCGACCTCTGTTGCGCTTGGCACTCGTCTTTGGCGCGGTGAGCGTGCTTTTCAATGTGCTTACCGCCCACATCGGTGATCGCCCCATCGCCGTGCTGCCGGAGACGTGGCCGGTGATCGGTGGAGTGCTCACGCTCAACGCGCTGATCTACGGGTTGCTAAGCGCGATGGCGATCTTCTCGCTCGTCGCGGTCAGCGCCACGCTCGGCGCTACCCTCGACTGGAGTGCGACGATGCGCCTCCTGCCGGAGCGGATGGCCGCCCTGGCCGTGGCCGGGTCGGTGGCCTGGTCCTACCTCCCGCGGACGACGGCCGCCCTCGCCGAAATCCGGGAGGCGCAAATGGCGCGCGGTTACCGCCCGCGCGGTATTCGCGACGCCGCGCCGCTCGTCATACCGCTCCTTGCCGGGGGGTTAGAGCGCTCCATGATCACCGCCGAGGCTCTCGAGGCGCGGGCCTTTGGGGCGCCCCTTGCCCCAGAGCTGACCCCCCGCCCGTGGCAGATCGCGTCACTGCTGGTCGGTCTTGTTGCCGCGTTAACCGGTGCATTCTGCCTCGCTCTGGGTCAGCTGGCCGTTGCTGGAGGATTGTTGGCGGTCGCGGCGGCGTCGTTGATGGCGGGTCTTTTCACCAGGCGCGGTGCGCAGCCGCATCTGCGCCGTACCCGGTATCGTGATCCCATCTGGGAGCGGCCAGAATGGTTCGTCAGCGGCGCCGCCTTGGCCGTCCTGGCGGTCGAGATCGCGGTGCTATTTCTCGACCCCGCCGCATTCCGCTACGAGCCTTATCCAACATTGACCCCGCCGGCGATTAGCTTGCCGCTGCTGGCGGTACTCGGGCTGCTGCTGGCTCCTGCCGCGGTACGACCGTGAGCGCCCCGGGACAGTCGACGCTGCTCACGGAACCAGTCGTCACCTTCTCCGAGCTGACCTACCGGTACCCGGAACGCGATACACCCGCCGTGCGGGAACTGAATTGGACGGTCGCTCCCGGCGAATTCGTCACGGTGACCGGGCCCTCCGGCAGTGGCAAATCGACGCTACTGCGCTGCCTCAACGGGCTGACGCCGCACTTCAACGGCGGTACCTTCGACGGCGTGGTCATCGTCGCCGGCCACGACACGCGCCATTACAGCCCGCGCGTGCTGGCCCGACTCACCGGGTTCGTTTTCCAGGACCCCGAGGCTCAATTCGTGGCCGGCAGGGTCGACGACGAAGTCGCCTTCGGGATGGAGCAGCTCGGCGTGCCGGCGGTGACGATGCGCAAGCGAGTCGAGGAGGTGCTCGACCTGCTCGGGATCGCCGCGTTGCGAGATCGCAAGATCGCGACGCTGTCGGGTGGGGAACGGCAACGCGTGGCGGTCGCCGCGGCGCTCGCGCTGCAACCCTCGATTCTGGCCCTTGACGAGCCGACGAGTCAGCTCGATCCCTGGGGCGCGGAGGAAGTGCTCGCGGCTCTGAACCGTCTCAACGAGGACCTCGGACTGACCGTGGTCCTCGCCGAGCATCGCCTGGAGCGCGTCGTCGCTCATACCGACCGCCTCACGGTCCTGGCTCCGGGTGGATCAATCGCCCTCGACGGACCGCCACGAGATACATTGTCCCAAGCCGACGTCGGCAGTCTTCCGGCCCTGCTCGCGCTCGGGCGACAGCTGGATTGGGACCCCTTGCCGTTTTCGATCAAGGAAGGGAGAGTCGCCCAGCGCCGTGACGCCGAACGCGGGCGCGTACCCACACCGGTGGCGCCCGATCCTGCCCCTCCCGGTGGTGCACCGGTCGTCGCCTTGCAGAGGGTAAGCGCCGGGTGGGATCGCCATGCCGTGCTGCGTAACGTCGATCTGGAGGTGCGACCGGGCGAGCTGCTCGCGCTCATGGGCCGCAACGGATCGGGCAAGACAACGCTGCTGCGGCTCGTTGCGGGGTTGCACCGGCCATCCTCCGGCAAAGTGCTCGTCGCGGGACAGGACACGACGCGTGTGCATCCTGCCGATATCGCGCAAACCGTTGGTTATCTCCCGCAGAATCCCTCGGCGCTCTTTTTTGCGGAAACCTTGCGGGCGGAGCTTGCCTTCACCCTGAAGCATCATCGGCGGCCCGGACTCGATCCGGAGGCAACGCTGGACGCACTCGGGCTGGGGCATGCCATCGATCGTCATCCGCGCGATCTTTCGGGCGGGGAACGAGAGCGCGCCGCGCTGGCGACGGTGCTTGTCGGCGGACCACGAGTCCTCCTTCTCGACGAGCCGACACGTGGCATGGATGCCGCCCGCAAACGCGCCCTGGTCCTGACGCTGCACCAGCTGCGCGATGATGGCGTAGCGATCTTGCTTGCCACGCACGACGTCGAGCTGGTGGCGGAGGTCGCCTCGCGCGTTGTCCTGCTCGGCGATGGGCGCATCGTCGCCAACGGCGGTCCCCGCGCCGTGCTCTCCGGCTCACTGACCTTCACCACCGCGGTCAACAAGCTCTACGGCGACGGCTTTCTTACTCCAGGGGACATACTGGCTGGGTTGGGCTTGAATTTCATTGCGGAACAGCAGCTTACATCGAATAGATAAAGTAGCCTCGCATGCAGAGCGGTCGGCCTCCCGCTCCCCGCATCATTGGCCCCAGAGGCTGTACGCTTGACGTACAGCGTCGCGCCCGCCACAATCTGCAAATGTCGAGCGACGATGCGAGCTTTTTGGCCGGAGTTCGCAAATATCGGGACAAGCGCACCGCTCGGTTTGCCGCCGGTGAGCGGGTCAACGAGTTTCAAGCGTTCGCACGTCAGGCATACAGACGATTGGAGATCTTGGAAGCCGCGTCAGATAAGCGAGCCCTCATGATGTTGCCAAGCAACCGCTTCGAGGCGCTAGTTGGTGATCGAGCAGGTCAGTACAGCATCCGGATCAACAATCGCTGGAGGATTTGCTTCGAGTGGCCTGACGACCAATCGACGCCGAGCAACATCGAGATCGTTGACTACCATTAAGGGAGGGAGAACCATGCCTAGACCGCCAATCCATCCAGGTGAAATTCTCGCCGACGAGCTCGCCGAGCTCGAGATGAGCGCCGCCCAGCTGAGTCGAGAGTTGCACGTTCCCACCAACCGCGTGACACAGATCCTGGCCGGCAAGCGCGGCATCACCGCCGACACCGCGTTGCGCCTCGGAACGTGGTTTGGCACCGGGCCGGAAATCTGGCTGAATCTTCAGAAGTCGTATGAGCTTCGCCTTGCCGAACAGGAAGTCGGCACGGAGATACGGAACACGATTACAACCCGTCACGCGACGGGCCACGCCGCGTAAGCGGCTCTTGGCCACACCCCTGACCGAGCCAGGATTGACGAAAAGAAGGGATCCAGGAGGAGACCTGGCATGCGGTCCGCGATGCGAATCCTGGCCCTTGCCCTAAGCCTGGTAGCCCTCACCCTTCACGTACCGCCAGTTGCCGGGCAAGCACGCGATTGCGATGACTTCGACAGTCAGATCTGGGCGCAAACCGTCTACGAGAGCGATCCCGCCGGGTACGCGGCCCTCGATCCCGACGGCAACGGCATCGCCTGCGACGAGTTGCCGCCGGGCGCGGCGCCGGCCTTGTGGACATCACAAGTCCCGGCGGGAAGCCAGCTGGTCACGTTGATCGAGGTCACTGACGGTGACACCATCCGGGTCGATGTCGGCGGCCGGGAGGAGCCGGTGCGCCTCATCCTCATCGACACGCCAGAGACAAGAGACCCGAACAACCCTCCGGAATGCTTCGGCCAGGAAGCCACGGCATACCTCTCATGGCTACTCTCGCTCGGTGGCGATCTCTATCTGGAAACCGACATCAGCGACCGTGACCGCTTCGGACGACTCTTGCGCTATGTCTGGCTCGACTTCGGCGACGGGGAGGTCTACCTCGTCAACGAGGCGCTGGTCCGCGCCGGCTACGCCGCGTTCTCGACGTTCCCGCCTGACGTGAAGTACGTGGACGAGATTCGTGAGGCAGGGCAATTTGCCCGGGAACATCGCTACGGGCTGTGGTCCAGCTGCATCACGGATAATGAGGGAGATACCAACGAGCTGAGTGGAAGCCAGGCCATCGAAGCCGGACCGGAGACGGAGATCGATCCGGTCCCCACGCGGTCGGCATCTCCCCCGGAGCAAGTCGTCGTCACTGATCCAGCTGCCGCCTTTGGCTGTGAGCCGTCCTATCCCGCCGTCTGCATCCCGCCGTCACCGCCGGATCTCGACTGCGGCGACGTGGCCTACGGAGGCTTCACCGTCTATCCGCCCGACCCACATCGGTTCGACGGCGACTACGATGGTGTCGGCTGCGAGGGGTAATGACGAGCCAGAATATCGACCGTCCTGCGACCCGTGAGGACATCGACTCCTAAGCAGGGATGCCACCCAGCCTGGATGCTCAGTCACTTTCCGTGAGTGACATCTCGAGCTCTTCCCCATTGCCGACCACGGCGTCCGGGAAGTCCCGCGGTGGATCGGATCTGACTTCGACGGTGTAGGTGCCGGGCGGGATTCGCACGGCATCCCCGTCGACGACACCGCTGGCTATTACCGCCCCGGCAGGGTCGCGGACTTCAAACGGCGGTTGCAATGCAGTGGCAATCGCCTCGCCCAGGTCGTCAGCTCCTGCGGCATCGAAGAACCGGCCACCGCCGATGCGGGCCCACTCCTCGAACTGCTTCTTCAGCCCCTCGTCGTCGACGGCAAACCCGACGATGTTGACCCGGACGTCGATACCCTGATTGACCAGCTCGCGGATGGCTCGCTGCGGATTCCCGCCGCAGGTCTCCTCTCCGTCGGTGACGAGTACGACGATCTTCGGGCCATCGACCCCGCTCAGATCGGCCGCGACCCGCTCGAGGGCGGCGGCAAGCGGTGTCTTCACGCCGTCGACCGATTCGATTGAGGCGATGCGATCGACCGCCACATCTCCGTCCAACGGCGCCAGATCGATAGCCAGATCTGTCTCGCAGGAATCCGGTTCATCGCCAAAGACTCGAAGCGCCAGCGGGATGCCTGACGGGAGCGTCTCTTCAATGAGGTCGGTCAGCACAAGCTTGGCGAAGTCGATCCGTCGCTCGTCGCCGAGTGCTTGCAGCATGCTTCCGGAGTTGTCGAGGATCAGGTCCACGCCGACGTCGGTGGCCAGAGTTGCCTGCCCGTCGCCCTCGCTGACGACCCGGATCGCGCCTGGAACCTCGGCAATGTCGCCCGCGTCGTCGACCGTCCCGGAGACCTGGAACGTCCCTGGCACCTGAAAGGTGGGGATCTCTGGCGAGTCATCGTCGGCGTCCTGAGCCCGGGCCAACTCGCGTGAGTGCCCCGCGCCAGCGATGCCGCAGATCAAGAGGATGGCCAGACCGAAGACGATGAAGCGAGACATCACACTCTTCTCCAGACTCTTCAGTCGATGCCTGGCTCGCTGAGCGTCTACTTCCTCCGGCCATCCTCTTGATCGTGAGCGCGTCAGATGTCTGAGATCACCGTACGGTGCAGCTAGCGTGGCTGCTGATGTACTCCTCGCGGGTTCCCTACATCACTGGGGTTGCGGTGATTGTTGGTGTACACGAGGCCGTCCCGGGCGCCTCGTCCATGGCGCCAGGCGTTGCCTCGACCGGCGCGGCGGCCAGGTCGAGCCGCATGACCGCGCCTTCTCCGTGGTCGGCGCCAACCGCCGGCAGTGAGACGTAGAGAGCTCCATCCGGACCGAAGGCAAGCGAAATCGGCATCATCAGCCCGGTCGCGACTTCCTCCAGGTCACCCGTGCCGCTCTGACGCACGATGCGACCACTACCGGGAACCAGGAACGGCGGCTCGTCGAGATTTCCGGTCGACATCTCGGCCGCGTACAGCGTTCCATCCGGTCCGACCGCCACGTCAGTGACTGCGGTCAGCCCGGTCCACATCTCCGTCACCGATCCGTCCGGCGCAACATGGACCACCCGCGATGCACCATCCGGGAAGGGCACGGTCGTCAAGAAGCCGACATAGACTCCGCCTTGCGGGGCCAACGCCAATCCGGTTGGCACCGGATGCCCTTCCGAGAGATCGGCAATCCGTGCCACCGATCCGTCCAGACCGACACTGAGGATCTGTCCGCTATTGGGATCAACCACCCAGAACAGCCCCGCGGCTTGATCGGCGACCAGGCTGAAACCAGCGGCATCAGGGTCGAAATCCGGCGGAATCTGAGCGACCGGGTTCGCCCGCACCCAGGCGGAGAGGTCCGCAACGAGTTCAGTCGTGCCGTCACCCAGAATGCGGTAGATACCCGACGGCTGATCCGCATTGCCGTGAGCGGCGCCTCCGCCATCGACCGAGGCGTAGAGCTGGTCACCCAGGATCGCCAGATCTTCGGCGCCAAGGAAATCACCCATGGCACTACCGGCTGACGGCAAATCCCCGGCCAGTAGAACAGGGCACTCGTCCTCAATGCGGACAACACTTGCGCTGAGCCCACCGTGCCACGGACCAACAGCCTCTTCTGTCGGCGCCTCCTCGGTGGCAGGATTGTCGCCGCCCACGCCGGCCTGAGCCACGTAGAGCGTGCCAGCCGCATCCCAGATCACCCCACGTGGGTTCGTCAACCCGGAGGCTACGACGGAAAGGGCGCTGGAGTCTGTCCCGGCGACGGGACTTGCCTCCTGGGCTTGCACCGGGCTGATGAGGACCGCGATCAGTCCCACCACGAACAGCAACGTGCGACGCATCGAGGCTCCCTTCATTGTTTGGGCTGTTGCATGGCTATTCCGCCAGGCGACCCCGGAACGCATTTTCCTTGCGTTGTGCACGCTACACCTGTTTCGGCTGATGTCAAGTCCTGACTTTGCAGATGAGACGCCAGGACATGGCGCGGCAGCGCGGCCCGAATTCGATGGAGACCGTACAGGCGACCAGGTGCTCGCCTTTACTCAGTTGGTCCGGCGAGCCACTCGCGGGCAGTCTCCGCGTCTCGCAGGCGCATCGCGAACACCCGCGCCAGATACGATGCCAGCTCTCCCTGCTGGTCCAAACGACCCCGGTATCCGAGGTATCCATCAGGCCGCACCAGAGCCACCAGGCCCTGCCGTGCTCCAAATGCGTTGGCGACCTTACGGGCAGGATCAATCAACACCGTCTCCGCGGCGCCGCCCGTGGTCGCCGTGCCAAGCACGAGAAACGGGCCAACCGTATCGCCAACAGCATCCTGGACCAGCCGGGCGACCCGCTCGAGCACGCCGGTTGCCTCTGCCGTAGCCTTGTCGCCCGGGAAGATGAGCAACGACCATCCTTCGGAGATCAGGTCGAAAATCGCCACCGGCTCGCTGCTGTCGGCGTCAATCAGTGTGACATCGGGGACGCGGTCACCAGCCCGGAGTCCGCTGCAATGCCGATGCAGCCATCCGCGCGCGCCTTCTCGGTCGTCGGCATCGACCGAGAGGAAGGAGCCGCGATAGCCAATAGTCAGTTGCGAAACCGCGGCCAGGATGCGGCGGCGTATGGAAGCGATACCGACTATCGCCGGGACAGCTTGTTCGCGCACAGCTCGCATCAGCGGATTCTGCGCCAGGAACAATCGGGTGCCTAGATGGGTTCCCCGCAGCACGCTCCGGGCAATCGGATGCCGCTCGGCCTGATAGGTGTCGAGCAGACCGGGGGCGGCCTGATCCCGCGCCGCCAGAGCCAGCTTCCAGCCAAGGTTGAACGCGTCCTGAATCCCCGTGTTCATCCCCTGGCCACCGACGGGGCTGTGGACGTGGGCGGCGTCGCCCGCGAGGAATACCGGGCCGACGCGATAGCGATCGGCCTGACGCCGTTGGATGCGGAAGGCCGAGGCCCAAATGGGATTCCCAACGCGGCGGAGAGGCACCCCCGTGCGTTGACCGAGAAAAATCTCGGCCTCGGCGGCGATCTCTGCTTCGGACTGATACTCCTTCGCCGCGTAGGCAGCTGGCAGCGGCACGATCACCCGGTACCGTCGCTCGCCGGGTAAGGGGATGGCGGCAACCAACCCATCGTCGCCGATCCAGATATGCCCTTCGTCGTGAGGCAGATCCCAATCGAGGTCAAGGTCCGCAAGCAGGAAGCGCTCCGGATAGGCCGCTCCCGCGAACCCGATCCCCGCCTCATGGCGAACCGTGCTATGCGCGCCATCGGCGCCGACCAGGAACCTCGTTTCTATCTCCGACGTGCCTCCGGGTCCCTGCAATGTCGCCGTAACCCGCTCTCCGTCCATCCGGAACCCGAGCAACTGCGTACTTCGTTCGACCCGCCCTCCGAGTTGCTCGAGTCGCTGCTCCAGCACCCGTTCGGTGTCGGACTCGTCCATGCTGATCAGCCGCGACGCACCCGGCAGGTCATCGAAAGAAATCCGGGCCAGCGTGCGGTCGCGCTCGGCAAACCGAAGCGCCCGAGGTCGGGCCGACGGCTCCAGGGCCGACTCCGGAATTCCCATCACGCGGAACACTTCGACCGTGCGGGCTTGCGTTCCGATCGCCCGTGAGGTCTTTGTTCGCTCGGTCTCCCGGTCGATGATCCGGAACGGGACTCCCCGCCGCGCCAGCTCGACAGCCAGCGTCAGCCCCGTCGGTCCAGCGCCGACGACGAGGATGTCGGGATCTCGGGCTGTTGTGGTCATGACGAGGGTGATAGGGTGATAGGGTCATCGGGTGATAGGGAGAACGAAAGACCGTCTCCTTGATCACCCTATCACCACGAGCGAAGCGAATAATCACCCTATCACCCATCACCCTCAATACCCTCGCCGCTTGTCCACCATATTCAGCAACGTCTCTCCTTGCGCAAAGCGCAGCAAGTTCTCTCGCAGGATCTCGACGCAACGGCGCTCCTTCTCGGTCGAATCGCCCGCGGTGTGCGGCGTAATGACCACGTTCGGCGCGTCCCAGAGCCGGCTGTCAGGGGGGAGGGGCTCGACTTCCGTGACGTCGATCCCCGCTCCAGCCAGCCGCCCCTGGTGCAATGCGTCGGCGAGCGCGTCTTCATCGACGATGCCGCCGCGGGAGACGACGATCAGATACGCGTCTGGCTTCATGCGGGCCAGTGCCTCTGCATCGATGAGGTGATAGGACTCCGCGGTAAGCGGCGCGGCGATGACGACGACGTCAGACTGCTCCAGCAGGTCCGGGAGCCGCGCCATGTCCCACGTCTCGACGACGAACGGAGCCCCCGGCTCGGGATGAGGATCGACTGCCAGGACTTCCATGTCGAAGCCGCGCGCTCGCTGCGCCACCCCACGACCGATCGCGCCGTATCCGACGATGCCCATGGTCGACCCGCGCATCTCGCGGCTTGTTCGGTAGAGCTCGCGCCGTGCCCAGTAGTGATCCCGCTGAGCCTGGATGCTCTCGGGGATGTGTCGCGTCAAGGCAAAGAGCAGGGCGAAGGTGTGTTCGCCGATCGAGGGACCGTGTGCGCCGCGGGTGTTGGTGAGAACGATGTCGCTCTCCACCAATTCGGTCAAGTCCTGCAAGTAATTGACCCCGGCGCTAGGAGACTGAATCCAGCGCAGCGACTTGGCGGCGCGCAAGAGATCCGCGGTTGGGAACCCGTAGAGCACATCCGCGTCGCAGATCTCCGTTGCCAGTTCCTCCGGCGTGGAGACCTGGACGATCCGCAACCCTTCGACCTTGAGGTCATCAAGCAGCGCGAAATGCGGAGCGCCTTCTGTCTGCGTCAGCACGACCTTCACGTTCATTGTCTGTTGCCGTCTCCTTGTCTCGCCTCTGTGAATCGCGATCATCGGACACGCTCGCGGCACGCCACGACGCCGATCACTTCCTCGCTTGTCTCAATCGGGCGCGAGCCCGGTACAGTGTTGAATGGCAGGGTATCGCAAACTTCAGCCGCCGCCACTCCCTCGTATACGGAGGCGGTGTCACGACGGTCATGGATCACGCGTCGATCAGGCAGTTGTGGCATGCCGCACAAACTCAGCATCATGCACAGCGGAGGATTCTCCAAGAAGATGGCATTCCACCCGGTACTCGACGAGTATCTCGCCCAGTGGGGCCTGACGCCCGATGGGACGCCGCTGACGACCCTCACCAGCATCCTGTTGCCGGTGCTTCAAGTTCAGGATGGGGCTGCGGCCATGCTCAAGGTCGCCACCGAGGCAGAGGAGCGGCGAGGCGCCGAATCGATGATCTGGTGGGATGGCGACGGCGCGGCTCGTGTGCTCGCCCACGACGGCGATGCCCTGCTCATGGAGCGAGCCACGGGCGAACAATCGCTGGTCGAGATGGCTCGGAGCGGTCACGATGACGAGGCAAGCCGCATCATCTGTGCCGTGGCGGCCAGCCTGCACGCACCGCGTGATCGTCCCCGTCCCTCGACACTCGTGCCACTGACGCAGTGGTTCGCGGAGCTCAGGCCCGCTGCCGAGCGCCACGGTGGTCTCCTCAGCCTGGCTGCCGCGACGGCACGTGAGCTCCTGGACCAGCCTCGAGACGTCGCCGTGCTGCACGGCGACATCCACCACGGCAATATCCTCGACTTTGGCTCCCGGGGGTGGCTGGCGATCGACCCGAAGCATCTCATCGGCGAACGCGCCTTCGATTTCGTCAATATTCTTCGCAATCCGGACGCTCAGGTCGCGTTGGCCCCCGGCCGTTTTTCGAGACAGGTGACCGTGGTGGCTGACGCGGCTGGACTCGATCGTGCGCGCTTGCTGAAATGGACTCTGGCCTTCACTGGTCTCTCCGCCGCCTGGATTCTCGGCGACGGGAACCAACCCGCACTGGACCTCGCGGTGGCCGAGCTTGCGGCAGCCGAGCTCAGCCGAGCGTGATCTCCAACAGCCCGTCGGCCGTCGTACCTCCGACTCCCGACTTCCGACTCCCGACTCGTCTAGTACCGCACCGCCGCCCCGGCTACGCCGTCGCCGATCTCCACCGCGTCGGCCCGCGTCCAGTTCAGCTCCGCCAGGTCCGCGCGCAGCCCGGAGAGCATGTATCGCAGCTCGCTGGCCAACGCACAGAACTGGAAGCCCTCGGCGATGCGTTGGTTGACACCAGCCGCGCCCGAGGTGTGGATGCCCGGTGCCACGCCGTTGCGCACACAGGCATTGCGAATCTCGGCGATGGCTTCTACTAAGCGCGGTTCATCGCTCTCGAGGGGTACGCCGAGTCCCATGCCCATCGAGGCGGCGAGATCGTTTGGTCCAATGAAGCAGGCGTCGACCCCCGGCACGCTCAGAATGGCGTCGGCGTTCTCCACTCCCTGAATGTGCTCGATCTGAAGCACGACCAGGATCTGGTCGTTCGCGTTGCGGAAATACTCCTCGGCTCCGGCATCGAACGACATCGGGAAGCGCCCGCCGCCGACGCTGCGGCTCCCATCGGGGTAGTAGCGGGCCGCCGAGACGGCCTGCTCGGCCTCTTCCCGGGAGTTGACCATCGGCACGACCACGCCCCAGGCGCCAGCATCGAGCACCCGCTTGAAGTTCTCGGGGCTATTCCACGGGATACGCACCATCGGGGCGGTACTGCTGGCGGCCATCGCCGCGAACATCTGGGCCAGGGTCCGGATATCGACCGGGTTGTGCTCGGTATCGACCACCAGCCAGTCGAAGTCAAGGCGACTGACGTATTCCGCGGCCTCGGGCGAGGGGAGAGACAGCCAGGTGCCGATCGACGGCTCCCCGGCCGCGAGTCGTCGCCGAACATGGTTTGCGCGCACGGTTGGTCTCCTTCGGTTATTGGCGGGTCTGGACGCTGCCAGTCATGTTGGGCATGCTCGACCATTGCAACGCTTCTTCGGACTCGATCTTGTCGGGATCGATCTCGACGCCCAAACCGGGGCGGTCGGAGACGGAGATCATGCCGTCGACGGGTTTGACCGGCTCCTGCCAGAAGAACTGGAGCAGCTCGTTCCACTTCACGAGGTACTCGACCATCGGGGCGAGCAACTCCGGGGTTGCCATGGTCAGATGGGTGTTGGCCGGCACGGAGTGGCCATGGGCGATCACCGGGATGTCGTAGGTAGAGGCCAGGGTGCAGATCTTCACCATCTCGGAGAGACCACCCGCCCAGAACGTATCCGCCTGCAAGACATCCGCCGCGCCCGCGTCGAGGAGCGCTTTTTGGCCCCAGCGGGTGTACTCGTGCTCGCCCGTGGCGATTGGGACCGGCGACAGATGCCGGATCTCCGCACAGAGCTCGATCTTGTCGGGCATCACCGGCTCCTCGATCCAGCGGATATCGAGGTGGGCCACGCGGCGAGCGAACTCGAGGGTGTAGGGCCGGTTCCAGGTCATCCAGGCGTCGAGCATGATATCGACGTCCGGACCGGCCGCGTCACGCAGCGTCTCGGCCAGCTCGATGTTGCGCGCCATGCCCTCGCGGCCATCGGTCGGTCCCCAGCGAGGGAACCATTTCAGCGCGCGGAATCCTTCGGCCACCTTCTCGCGAGTCCGCTTGTGAGCGAGCTCGGGTTCGATGCTGTAGCCAAGCATGGAGGCATAGGCGGGAGCCGAGGGTCGCACGGGGCCACCCAGGAGACGGTAGACGGGCTGCTGCAGCCATCGCCCCTTGAGGTCCCAGAGCGCGCAGTCGATGGCGCTGATGGCCATCATCGTCGTGCCCTTGCGACCATGCACCGCCTCGCGGTACATCAGATCCCAGGCACGCTCGGTGGCGAGCGGATCGATATCCTGGAGCAGACCGCGGAATTCGCGATCGATGACCCAGGCGACCTCGTGGGGGATTGGTCCGGCCAGACCGGTGACACCCTCGTCGGTATCGATCTCGAGAAAGACCGAGATGACGCGGGACCGCCCGGGTTCGATCGGTTGCGGCATCCAGTAGCCGTCGGCGGCTGTCCGCGCCTTGTGCTCGGGGTAGACGTCGATCGGCCGCGCCAGCCGCTCCTCCCAGAACGGCTGCTCGTGCTCCATGATGCCGGTCAGCTGCCGCAGCCGCAGACCCGTGATCCGCACGTCCATCCCCTCCCGGCCGGCCTGACCGGATATCCGGCAATCAAGCCGTCAAGACCCTCTCTTCAGCGAGGGATGATGGTAGCGGTCTCGTTGGGGACTGTCTACAAACGATCGCCCTTCATTCCCGGCACGTCTCTTCCTCTAGACCCTCGAAGCGGGGAGAAGCGAGCACGCACGTCGCTCGGGGCACAAACGCAACTACTGAGTCGCTGGCGAATCAGTGCTGGGCCAAATGCTGATTCCTCCGCGACGCAGTTACTGCGATGCGGCAACTACCACCAGCTTGCCAGCCACATGCGCAGATCGACCTGCTCTGGACTAAGGGGAATCGCGGTATGGATGGGATAGAACCAGGCGAAAGTGGCAACCACGGCAAGCGCATAACCAGCCGCGGCCACGCGAGGCACCCCACCCCGCCTCCAGGCGCCGGTGAGAACGAGCGCGATGGCGACGCAGCCAAGCGGAACCACGGGCATGAAGTGGTAGATAAACGTGCCGCGTGGGGAGAATGCCCAGGGCAGCCATTGCCCGAAGAACCCGATGACGAGGATCAGCACCGCCGTGGAGCGCCGGCCCCACCAGTCGATGAGCACCCAGGCAACGGCGATAACCATGGGCCAGTACAGAAGCGGGTTGCCATTGGCGAAGACAAAGGCGCCCTCTCGCCGGCGTTCCTCGACGAAGTACCACACCCCGCGCGCCGCCAGCGGCCATTGCCACCATGGCGAAGAATCGTCGTGGACGACGCCCAGGTTGCGGTGGTAGGCAAGCATGTCCCGGTGTAAGGCGATGAAATCTGTCCAGTCGTGGCCTGTAAGCCAGAAGTGCAGGTACGACGCCAGGTAGATGGCGAGCGGGAGTGCCACCAGCGCGATCGGCGCCCAGAGGAGATGAGCTCGTAGCCCGGCCTGAACCTCTGGCGCCGGGTTCTGGTTCGTCTCGCGTGCGAGGCGCCAAAGCTGAATCGTTCGCCAGCAAACGACCGACCCGATGAGGACGGCGAGGGCGATGCCGCTCCATTTGGTCGCCATCCCAAGTCCGATGAACAGGCCCGTTGCCAGGAGTGGCGGGCCTACGCGCTCCGGCGACACCGTCAGCACGCGGTAAAGCGCGAGGAGGGCGGCGTTAGCGAAGACGAGCACGAACAGGTTGGACATGCCGGTCCGTGATTCGACCAGGTACAGACCGTCCATCAGGAGCAGTCCGGCAGCCGCCCCGCTCGTAGCACGGCTGCCCGTCAGTGAGAGCGCCAGGAGATAGGCAACGACTACGCCCGCAACCCCGAACACGACGCTCGCGATACGCCATCCAAGCGGGTTGTCACCGGCGACAAGGATGCCTCCGGCAATAAACAGCTTGGCCAGTGGCGGGTGGGTCCACTCGATGGCCGGGTCCTCGCGGGGCGGTATCTCTGTGCTGTAGGCCTCGTCACCGGCGACGTACTTCCCTGCCGTGTAGGCGTAATAGAGCTCGTCGAAGACATAGACAGCCGGAGTCGTCAGGCGGGGCAGGGAGAGGGCGAGCGCAAGTACGATGAGCGCCAGCGGGATGACCGCGGCACGCCACCTTGCTCCATAACCACGCGCTTCGTGATCGAATCGGGACAGGGCCGGGTTGGCGCCCACTGGCAGCATGACGTCGCGGGTGGGAAAGCGTGCACGCTCCCACCCGCGACACTCCCAACCCGCCGGCTGTTCGAGCCGGGGAAGGATTCCAGAGAACGGCTAATCGTCGTCGCCCTGCCAGGCCAGCGCACGACCCAGCGCGGCGCCGTCAAGTCCGGCGGCCGGCGACCCGGCATCTCCGGCCGGACCGTTAGTCATCGTCCCAGACGTCATCATCCCAGTCGTCATCCCACCCGGAACCGCCGGAGCCGCCGGAACCACCGCTCCCGCCGCTACCGGTGAAGACCACGTCGTCGTCCCAACCGCTACCGCCCGAGCCACCCGATGCGACAAAGCCGCCACTTGGAGCAAAGACGTCGTCGTCCCATCCATCGTCATCGTGTGCCAACGCACCCGACAACCCCGCGCCAGCGAATCCGATGATGCCGAGCGCGGCGACAGCGACTTTTGCGAATCGGCGCCGAGAAACTGATCGGCCGCTCTCGAAATTCACGTGAGAACCTTGAATCATGCGACGCTCCTTTGATCGATTCCGCTTCCCTTGCCGCCATCGGCAAGACCGAACCCGATTCGGCCGGTCGGGAGTGAAGGCGACCTGTTTATCGCCGTCCCTACCTCCGTGGCCCCAGCACACCGCGTGGGGCTTGCATGTCTCAGTATCAGCACCGGCAACCCGCTCGGTAACCGGCGAAGGTCTACGTTCGTGGCCCGACCTTGGACCGCGCTGGGGTCCGACTTTGGTCGGATGGGATGACCTCCTCCCCATGCCATACTCGGGAACCAGATGAGAGAAGGCGACCTACGGAATGGATGCCAACGCGCGTTTGGGGATCGAGCGGCTCAGCCCAGCACAGCGATTCATGCTGGGGAGTCTCGCCATCCTCGCCATCGGCATGGCTGGTATCGGCGCGTGGGTCACGAGTCAGATCAAGGAGGGTGTCGTCGACCGCACAGCGGCGACGACGGCGCTCTACGTCGATAGCCTGGTCGCTCCGCCGCTGCAAGACCTGACCGAGGCAAACGCGCTCACCCCTGAATCCATCGATCGACTTGACTGGCTGTTCGAAGACACCCCGCTTGGCCAGGAAGTGGTCGTCTTTCAGGTCTGGGATCCCACCGGCCAGATTGTCTACAGCACCGTCCCGAGTCTGGTCGGTCAGCAATTTCAGGTCGAGGAAGAGCTCGCTCGCGCGCTCACGGGTGAGGTTTCCGCACATATTGGTGAGCCCGAAGGTGCGGGCGAGCTACCGCCTGACATCCCGCATGACGATCTGATCGAGATCTACAGCCCGATCCGCGGCCGCAGCACCGGCGAGGTGATCGCGGCCGCCGAGTTCTACTACGCCACCGATGCCCTGGCGGGCGATGTCGCCGCGGCGCAGCGCAGAAGCTGGTTGGTGGTGGGTGGAGCCACGGTCGTCATCTATGTGCTGCTAGCAACCTTTATCCAACGTATCAGCAATACCGTTCGCCGCCAGCAGCGGAAGCTCAGCGATCAAGTTACCCGGCTGACCGAGGTCGTCCAGCAGAATCAGGAGCTCCACGAGCGGGTACGCGGGGCGGCGGCCCGCACTGCTGCACTCAATGAGCGATTCCTGCGCCGGTTCAGTGCCGAGCTACACGATGGCCCGGCACAAGAGATCAGCCTGGCATTGTTGCGGCTGGACCACCTGGCTGCACTGGCAGGCGCCGGCCAATGCGACGGGTCGGTGAAGGCTGAGATCGATCGTGAGTTGGAAGTGATCCAGGGCAGCCTGCGGAGATCGCTCAAGGACGTTCGCGCTACCTCCAGCGGTTTGCTCTTGCCCCATCTCGGCGGGCTGACTGTTGCCCAGACGCTCGAGCATGTCGTGCGCGGCCACCAGCGACGAACCGGTCTGGCGGCTGAGATCGTACAACGCGATCTTCCCGCCCAGGCGCCGCTGGCCACGAAGATCGCGTTGTACCGAATTGTCCAGGAGGCGCTGAACAACGCCTGGCGGCATGCCGAGGGCGCGGTGCCGAGGGTCACGGTTACCGAGGCTGATGACCGGCTCGTCGTCGAGGTCGCCGATCCTGGCCCCGGCTTCGATCCAGCAGTCGTCCAGGGATCAGAAGCGCACCTGGGCCTCGTCAGCATGCGTGAGCGGGCCGAGAGCCTGGGCGGTCAGTTCAACGTCGACAGCGCGCCGGGAAGAGGCACCCGCGCCGTTGCAACGCTCCCATTGGGGAATACGGGAGGTCCTGATGCCTGAGACGCTCCATGTTGCGATCGTCGACGACCATCCATTGTTTCGGGAAGGTGTGGCCCACACCCTGGCCGCTCAGCCGGACATCGAGATCGTCGGCGAGGGGGAATCGGCGGCTGATGCCATCCGCATCGCCGCCGAACGAATACCGGATGTCATGTTGCTCGATGTGTCGATGCCCGGTGGCGGGCTCAGCGCGGTGAGGGAGATTGCGGCTGCCTTCCCCGTGATCAAGCTGGTGATGCTGACGGTCTCAGAGGATGAGGACGACGTGACCACCGCGCTTCGCGCGGGCGCCCGAGGCTACGTGCTGAAAGGCGTTGCCGCCCGGGAGCTCGTCCGCATCATGCGAGCGGTAGCATCCGGTGAGGTCTATGTCACGCCATCCCTCGCGGCGAGCCTCCTGTTCGAGCTGAGTGGCGGAAAAACCGGCGCGCAGACCACCAGTCCACTTGACGATCTTACCGAGCGGGAGCGTCAGATCCTGGAGCGGGTCGCCGCCGGCGATAGCAACAAAGAGATCGGCACGCAGTTGCATCTGACCGAGAAGACGGTCAAGCACCATATGACGAACATCTTGCAAAAGCTCCAGGTGCGCAACCGCGTTGAGGCTGCGCTGATGGCACGCGCCCGCGAGCGGTCGGAACGTTGACGCTCCCTGATGGCCGCTTTGAGCGTTGGTTTCCACGTTCAAGTGTCCGGATCGGCAAGCCGAACGAGTCTTTCACTCGCGGCATCGGGATCATGGCTACGCCTCGACTCTAATCGGCTTCGCAATGATTTGCATGAGATGAGTGCTTTCCAGATAGAGGCTCTCGAGATATGCACATATGTTAGGAAGTAGGACACCCCCGCCGCCCTCGACAGTCACGATCGGGGCATCCATCCCGCTATCCCGCTTCGTTCACCCAAACAGCCGCAGGCCAGGTACGTCGACTCGGGTTTGGTAGAGCGACGCCGTCTCGACGTCGGTGATGACGAGCGTCCGCCGGTCGGCCCCCCCGAACGCCACATTGGTGACCTTGGCGCCAGGGACGGGGATTTCCTCGATCATCTCGCCGGATGGAGCAAAGACCGCGACTTTACCTCCACCGTAGTGAGCGACGTAAAGATTGCCGGCTTCATCGAACGCCATGCCGTCCGGACCTTCCCCGCCGGGGAGGAAGGCAAAATCTTCACGTCCGCCTATGACGCCAGCCGACTCGATCGGGTAGCGCAGGATGCGGTTGTGATAGGTCTCTGCCAAATAGACGGCGGTGCCGTCGGCATTGATCGCGACGCCATTGGGGAAGGCCAGGCCGTGGTCGATGCGCTCCAGACGACCATCCGGGAAGAGGCGGTAGAACCCACCGATCGGATTTTCGGCCGATGACCTCCAGGGATCCGAGAAGTAAAGGACGCCGTTGCTATCGAACACCAGATCGTTGGCGCCGTTGAGCGGCTGCCCTTCGAATTCATTGACGAGGATCGTCCCCCGGCCATTGGCGACACGAAGCACGCCATGGATCTCGTCCCCCTCATCCGCGACGTAGAGGGTGCCGTCGCGATGAAAGGCCAGCCCAGCCGGGATTCCGCCGGTGTTGTAGTACTCGGAGGCATCACCCTCCGGGGTCAAGCGAACGATCGCGCTGCTCAACCAGTTCACAAAATAGAGGTTGCCGTCCTGGTCGAACGCCGGCCCCTCGGGCGAGTCGTAGCCAGAGATCAACACAGTGACCGGCGGCGTCATCGCTCACTATTCTCCTCGTTGATCGGTCCATTCACAGGCGAAGCTATGCGGTCCCATGTGCTCGGGCTACTCGCTCTTGATTCTCGCTGAGAGCGTCGGCAATTGCCTCGTCCGAGGACATCGCCTGCCCCTTCGCCCAGGCGGCGGCGAATTCCTCACGCCCGAGCACAGCGGTAGCCTCCGCAATGTAGCGAGCATTGAATTCACGGTCGTTCGGCGGCAGCGATGCATTGAATTGCTCTCGTAGCGCCGCGGCTGCCCCGAAGAGCCTCGCCGCGCGCTCCGACGCACCGGTCGCGGCCGCGATGAGGGCAAAGTGCTCGATGCCGCGCGCGAGCCACGGTTTATTGGTCAGTTGGCGCCCGAGCGTCAGCGCCTCGCGCTGAAGCGCTAGCGCTCGCTCGTAGTCACCTTGGACAAAGGCCACCAGGCCCAGGTTACCGAGAGTCATGGCGATACTGTTCTGGTCCTCCAATGCTCGGACCAGCGCCAACGACTCTTCGTACAGCTTCGTGGCCCGCTCATGGTGGCCTTGGAAGTAGGCGATCAGCCCAAGGTTGTGCAGCATGTAGGCGATATAGGTTCGATCATCCAGGTGACGGAAGAGCGTCAGTGCTTCCTCGTACGAGGCAATGGCGCGCTCATAGTCACCCTGAGCATCCGCCACGAGCCCGAGATTGCCATACGAATAGGCGATGCCGGTTGTATCTCCCAGCTCGCGGAAGAGTGACAGTGACTCCCGCCAGAGTGCTTCCGCTCGGTCGTATTCGCCCTGAAAGAACGCCATCACCCCAGCCCCAAGGAGCGCATGACCCCGCGCGGAAGAACGAACGCCAGGGGCCAGGGCCAGAGCCGTCTCCAGCCAGCGGCGTCCCTCTTCGTAATACCCCTGGGTCGCCCAGAAGCGATAGAGCGCTCCGCCGAGACCGAGCGCCGCTTCAGAGTCATTCTCCGAAACCGCCCAGGCCAGAGCGGCCCGTAAGTTGTCGTGTTCAGTCTGCAAGCATGTGAACCAATGTTGCTGGGCTCTTCCCGTCAGTTCCGGCTCCGCCCTTCGAGCCAGGTCGAGACACCAGGCCAGGTGCCACTCTCGAACTGTGGCCTCCTCGTCGGCCAGCGCCAGGCGCTCCAAACCGTACTCTCGGACCGTCTCCAGCATGCCATACCGGAGTTCACCACCATCGCCGGGGAATGGTCGCAATAGGCTTGTGTCGACGAGTCCGGCCAGCAGATCTGGCAGCAACGGGCCATTGGCCGAGCCGAGGACGGAGTGCGCCTGACCAATCTGGGAACCGGCTCCGGAAACCGCCTCGGCCGCATCCAGCGTGCAGCCACCGGTGAAGACCGCTAGCCGGCGGAAGAGCGTCTGCTCCGCTGAGGTCAGGAGGTCATGACTCCAGTCGAGCGTGGCGCGCAGAGCCTGCTGTCGCTCTGGAAGGTCCTGGAACCCGCGCGTCAGGAGGGGAAGACGGCGCTCCAGATGAGCAAGCAAAGCGACAGGAGACAGCACGTTGGCTCGCGTCGCGGCGAGCTCGATAGCTAGCGGCAGGCCGTCGAGTCTAACCGTGATCTCGGCGACTGTCCGTGCGTTGTCGGTCGATAGTGAAAACTCTCGATTCGCTGCTCGAGCACGGCGGACAAAGAGCTCGACGGCCGGCACCTCGATGAGGTCGCCGGGTGGCAAGGCCTTCCCCAAGTCGGGGAGAGTCAGCGGACCCACTGGGAACTGATGCTCCGCCCGGACATGGAGCGGCTTCCGGCTCGTGGCGAGGATCGTCAGCTCCCGACACGCGGCAAGGAGGTCAGCGATCACCGGCGCGGCAACCACCACGTGCTCGAAGTTGTCGAGAATCAGCAAGATCCTCTTGCCCTGCATGAA
This sequence comes from uncultured Chloroflexia bacterium, assembly GCA_963724295.1. Taxonomy (GTDB): domain Bacteria; phylum Chloroflexota; class Chloroflexia; order Thermomicrobiales; family UBA6265; genus JACCXM01. Next base: position 213,117 of record CAVRUC010000013.1, read on the forward strand.
ATCAACGACCGTCTGCCGTAGCGGAATCTCGGGGTCGGCTTGCAGCTTGACTGCCCGGGCGATCGCGGCCAGGACCAGCTCAGCAGCGCGCACCGGCGCAAGGTCGACGAAGGCAGCACCATCCGGCATCGACTCGACCGCTCGCAACCCGATCTCAAGGGCCAATCGCGTCTTGCCGACGCCGCCGGGGCCGGTCAGCGTCAGTAAAGCCACGTCCGGGACGAGAAGTAGCGCTAGTGCCGCCGCCAGTTCCTGCCGACGACCGACGATCGGGGTCGGCGGACGCGGCAGGGAGAACAGCGGCGCCGATACGACGGCACCGTGCGGCGCAACTGGCCGGCCTCGAGCAAGAGCGACGAAGGTATCGCGCTCAGAGCCTCTCAGACGAAGGCCGTCGGCCAGCAGCTGGACCGTATCGCGGCGTGGGCGATGAATCGTGCCGCGCTCCAGGTCGCTGATCAAGCGAGCACTGACACCGGCGCGTTCGGCCAACTCCTCCTGGGTCAAGTCACCGGCGAGTCGCAGCCGCTTGAGTTGGTGACCGAAGGCCAGGAGGACGGTCTGCCGTCCCGCCTCCTCACTGGTGCTCATGACGGAAGTCTCTACGTTCTAGCAATCCCTGATTAATGCAATTCGATCGTATCACGCCATCTCTGCCGGAGCGCCACAAGCTGTGAGCAGTCTTGCGAGTGATTTTCATGGTGGTTGCGGGTTCTTGCGGGCAGTCTGGGATCGCAGCCGGCCGCTCGTTGGGGCGATCGGGAACTGCCGGCAATGGGCCGCGGAGATGCGGATCGCGGCGGATTCGCCTTCCTGTTAGCAAAGGAGAGGAGCGAAATGGTCCCAGGCATGTCCGAACGCGAACGGCTCGCGGCCGATATGCAGAGACTCGAATGGTTGGCTGACGCCATGCTCGGGCCAGGGCGGCCTTCTCGACCGCGTGGGCCCGCGGTCCCGTCAGGAACTCGCAGAACCGTTCCCCTTGGTTTGTGCCGCCGTGGTTTTGCGATAGCGCAAGATCTGAATCGGCGCATCTGCACGATCCGGCCGAGAACGGGGTGGTCACTTCCTGGCGAGGTGCCCGACCAAGAGATCGCCTGAGCCTGCCGGATGAATACCTGGAGGAAGCATCTTCCCGCTGGTCCTCCCGTACGCAATGGAAAGGCAGGAAATTCTTCAACTACCCCTTGGGAGATCCCTTTCACTCTGGTTCTCACCGAGGACCGCGCCATGTATTCCAATGCCGCGTCCTCCCGGTCCTACTCACGACGTCAGACTCGGTAGTCGCAAGGAGAACGCTTTTCATGAACGAACGACACTTTGATGCCCTTGCACGGGCGATGGCCGCACCGCGGCCACGACGCTCCGTCATCGCCGGCATCGTCGCCGCAATGCTGACCGGAAGCAGGCGACTCGCTGCGGCGGCCTGCAAGGAAGTTGGGCAAAACTGCGATAGAAACCGCGACTGCTGCGACCACGCCGAGTGCAACAACAAGACGTGCGCGTGCAAGATCGGCTTCGATGACTGCAGCGGACGGTGCAGGAACCTCAGCACCGACGAGCAGTACTGCGGCGATTGCACGACTGCCTGTGCTGTTGGTGAGTCCTGCTGCAGTGGCGCCTGCTTCGATACGCTGACCGACGACACCCATTGTGGATCGTGTACCACCGTCTGCGCCGCCGAGGCAACCTGCTGCGCCGGCGCGTGCGTCGAGCTTGCCAGCAACGATGGTCACTGCGGATCCTGCGGCAATGCCTGTGCCGATGACGAGTCCTGCTGCGCCAGCATCTGCGTCAATACGCAAAGCGATAACGACAACTGCGGAGCGTGTGGTGTCGACTGCGCCGGAGAAACCTGCTGCCGTGGGGAGTGCACCGATCTCCAGCGCGACGGGGGCAACTGCGGCAGCTGTGGAATACGATGCGATTTCGGCTGGATTTGTCAGGACGCCGAATGCGTTCGGGACGTGGAACTTCGGTGCATGGGCACCGGAACCGACTGCGATGGCGAGTGCGTTGATCTTGAGAGTAACCGGCTTCACTGCGGGGCATGCGGCCATAGCTGCGAGCAGGGCACCCGCTGCTGTGGCGGTGAGTGCGTCAGCGTCAAGAGCAACCGGACCCATTGCGGCGCCTGCGGCAACGTCTGCCCTGGACTTGAGAGCTGCTGCAACGGCATGTGCACGTACCTGGACCACGTCGACCACTGCGGCGGCTGTGGTCTGGAGTGCCCTTCTGGCGCAGATCGGTGCCTCGGAGGCATGTGCTGCTATCCCGGGGAGGAGCATCCTCGCTCCCCGGACTGTGGCGAGGTTGGGTGCTGTCACACGTCCCCGGTGCCTAACTGCAACAACTGCCCGACAGGGTCTCGCTGCTGCGATGCGGTATGCACTGAGATTCAGAGCAACCGAGCCAACTGTGGCGCCTGTGATCGCGCCTGCGACGACAACGCTATCTGCCTCAATGGACGATGCGTCTCATGTCCTCCGGGTCGAGTCGTCTGCGGCAACGCGTGCTGCCTTCCTTAAGAAAAGAGGACGCCATTACCTCTGCCGCGGCGCGCCGCGGCAGAGGCCAGGTGCTGGGTGCGCAAGTGAGGCGCAGGAGGGGAAGGCGCATCGCACCGGCACCCTGTTGACGGATTTTGACGATCGGTCTAGGCTGGCCACCTCACCAGGGCACTGTGGCCTTGGCAGCGCCGGATGTGTCCGGCGCACGGGGCACAGGCTACCCGGCCGTGATGGCCGAGCCACTCAGTGGCGAGGAGGAAATCCGTGAGCGATCCCCGTGTTGATTCTCTCGTTGATGAAGCGATGCGCCTTCGTCTCTCGCGGCGCAGCATCATGCGGCGCGGCGCCGCGCTTGGACTCTCGACGGCCGCGGTCGCGGGCGTGCTGGCATCGGCAGGTCGCGTAAGCGCCGCCCCGCGCGCGGCTGCGCTCCTCCAGGATCGCCAGTTGAACGTGCTGCAGGCGAGCTACTTCGTTCCCGAAGGACAGGAGTTCTTTAATCAAGTCGCGGAAGAGTGGGGTAGCCAGAACGGCGTCGCCATAACCGCCGATTACATTGCCTGGCCGGACCTGCAGCCGCGCATCGCGGCCGCCGTCGAGGGAGGTTCTGGCGCTGATATCATCGAGATGTGGGAAATCTGGCCCTACCTCTATTCCGAGAACATGGTGCCGGTCGACGACCTGGCGATGGCAGTCAGCGAGGAGTACGGCGGCTTCTACGATTGGGTGGTGGATACCGCTTCGGTCGACGGCAAGTGGTACAGCGTCCCGCATGGCAACTCCAGCTCCGCGTTTGCCTATCGCATCAGTCTGGTCGAGGAAGCCGGCATCGAAGATCCCAAGAACAACTTCCCCAAGACGTACGAAGAGCTCTTTGCGCTCGGCAAGACGCTGAAGGAAATGGGCAAGCCGTTCGGGCAGGCGCTCGGCCACAGCCAGGGCGACCCGCCGTCGTTTGCCTACCCCTTCATGTGGGCCCACGGCGCGATGGAGGTCGAGGAAGACGGCACCACGGTTGCCATCAACAAGCCGGAGTTCGTCGAGGCACTCCAGGCGTTCACTCAACACTGGAAGGACGCCTATGACGAGACCGGGCTGTCCTGGGATGACGGTGCCAACAATCGCGCTTTCCTCTCCGATCAGATCTCCGGCACGCTGAACGGCAGCAGTATCTATATCGCTGCGGTCAACGCGAAGGCAGGCGAGTCGACGCTCGACTATGAGGTGCAGGTCGAACCCGATGACATCTGGCACTCGGGATTCCCGGAAGGACCGGCCGGGCGGTTTGCTGCCCTCGGCAGCCGATCCTTCGGCGCCATGAGCTACTCACCGAACGCGGAAGTGGCCGTGGAGTTCCTGCAGCACTTTTTCACGCCGGAGGTCTTCATCCCCTGGTTGGAGGCACAGGATGGCTACATCATCCCGATGGCGCCAGGCTATGCCGATCTGGAGATCTACACCGGCAACCCGACCCTTGCCCCCTACCCAGCGCTGGCGGAATACGGTCGTCCTAGGGGATACGCCGGCCCGTCGAATCAGAAGGCCGCCGAGGTCGCTGCGCGCTACATCATCGTCGATACGATCGCCCAGGCGATCCAGTCCGGTGACGCGGCGGGCGCCGTGCAGCAAGCCGAGGCCCAGTTGCAGCGCATTTACGGAAGCTAACCGCACCTCGCCACAGCGCTTGGCTGCCTCGAAGACGGGGCAGCCAAGCGCCGGCCCATGCGTTCTCCGTCGCGCACCCGGGTGAATTGACTTTGCCCCGGAGCAGCCCATGAGCGTCATCACCGCCGAATCCAGAGCCGAGGCAGAGGTCGTCCAGCAGCCTCGAGGCAAGGCGCGCTTCTGGGAGCGAGAAGCGCCTCTCGCCTACATCTTCATGATCCCGGGTCTGGTCCTTCTGCTCCTGTTCATGGCCTACCCGTTTTTCCTCGGCATCTATCTCTCCATGACCGACAAAATGGTCGGATTCGCCGATTTCAACTTTGTCTGGTTTGAGAATTTTCAGCTCCTGCTCAGGGACCAGATCTTTCACCGCACCGTCGCCAACACACTGATCTACAGCTTCATTACCGTGCCGTTCAAGCTGTTTCTCGGGCTTGGTCTAGCCTTGGTGCTGAACCAGACGTTTCACTTCAGCAGATTCATCCGCGCCGGTCTGCTGCTGCCGTTCATCGTCCCCACGGCTATCAGCAGCCTGGCCTGGTTGATGCTCTTCGACAGCGTCCTCAGTCCCATCTCCTGGGTCCTCAAGAGCTGGGGCATGATTCAAACGAACATCAATTTCCTCGGCGACCGCTGGAATGCCATCGCCTCCGTCTGCGTTGCCAACATCTGGCGCGGACTCCCCTTCTTCGCCATCTCCATTCTCGCCGGGTTGCAGGCGGTTTCGCCGGAGCTTGCACGAGGCCGCGGCACTGGATGGCGCCAATGCCTTTCAGCGGTTCCGATCGGTGACCCTGCCGACGATCCGCACCATCCTTCTGATCACTACCCTCTTCTCCATCATCTTCACGTTCTCCGATTTTCAGCTCATCTACGTCCTGACGAAGGGTGGTCCGGCAAGCTCCACCCACATCTTCGGCACCTATGCCTATCAGATGATGAGCTTTTCCGCCCTGGGGCAGGCGGCGGCGGTTGCGCTTTCCATGTTCCCCTTCCTGGCGCTTTTCGCCGCGATTCTGCTGCGCTACATCCGCGCGGATGATTAGAGGCTGATATGGTTGGCAGTAACGTCCTCAGCCAACGGCTCCTCAAACTCTGGATCCCGCTCTCGCTCTATGCCGTTTTTCTGCTCTTCCCCTTCGCCTGGATGCTGATCGTCTCGATCAAACCGGATCAGTTACTACTCGACACGCGCCTCAACCCGTTCGCCATCATCAACCCGACGCTGGAGAACTACCGCTATCTGTTGCAGGAGACCGAGTTCCCCCGCTGGATCTGGAACACGCTCGTAGTGACCGTTGGGGCCACGGCACTGTCGCTCTTCTGCAGCATCCTCATCGGCTACGCATTGGGGCGGTTTCGCTTCCGGGGCGGGAACACGATGGGGATCGCGATCTTTATGCTCTATCTCGTACCCCCGACGCTCCTCTTCATTCCGCTATCGAGAATCGTCTCCGACTTCGGGCTCTACAACAGCTACTGGGCATTGATCCTGGTCTACCCCACCTTTCTTATCCCATTCGCGTCCTGGTTGCTGATGGGGTATTTCCGCACCATCTCGCGCGAGCTAGAGGACGCGGCACTCGTCGACGGGGCGACCCGCTTGCAGGCGATGACGCGCATCGTGCTGCCGCTGGCGATCCCGGGCGTGCTCTCGGCCGGCATCTTCTGCTTCACGCTGGCCTGGAACGAGTTTCTCTATGCCCTCGTCTTCATGGGCTCAGGCGACATGAAAACGGTGCCGGTCGGTGTGGTCAGCGACCTGATCAGGGCGGACCTCTACTTCTGGGGCTCGCTCATGGCCGCGGGGCTTCTCGGGTCCGTCCCAGTTGCCGTCGCCTACGCCTTCCTCGTCGACCACTACGTCTCCGGTCTCACGGCGGGCGCGACAAAGGGCTAAGGCGCTCACGCGTAACCCAAGCCTCCTCGGAACTGGATCAAACACTTGCGCTGAACCTGCCAGGGTCGCGGGCGGGAATCGGCACTCCAGCTCTGGCATTTTGCGGAGTAGCACGATCGCCTCGATCATGCAGCCGAGGGCGGCTTCGCTATCGACGCAGGCGCAGGAGCCGTCACCGCGTCCGCTATGCTTCAGCAATTGAGGCCGGACCGACGCTTGGGTGCGCAGACCGCGAGGAATCACGATGATTGCCGAGACGATGACTGTTGTGCGGACGCACGGACCGCGCGACTACCGCGTTGAAGAGATCCCTGTTCCCTCTCCGGGACCGGGCGAAGTCCTCATCGAAGTCGATGCTTGTGGAATCTGCGCATCCGACATGAAGTGCTGGCTGGGGGGCGAGCTCTTCTGGGGCAGTGACGGCAAAAGCGGTTATTGCGAGCCACCTGCCGTCGCCGGTCACGAGTTCGCCGGTCACGTCGTGGCGCTGGGCGAAGGCGCGGCTGAACGGCACAGCGTCCAGCTCGGTGATCGGGTGATCGCCGAGCAGATCATCCCCTGCGGCGAGTGCCGGTTTTGCCAGAACGGGAAGTACTGGATGTGCCAGGTGCATCCGATCTTTGGCTTCAAGAGCTTCCTCATCGGCGGCATGGCGAAATACTCCCTGTACCCCGCCAGGTCGATCGTGCACAAGGTGCCCGAATCACTCTCGGCCGGGGAGGCCGCGTACGTCGAGCCGGCGGCCTGCGCCTGGCATGCGGTCGAGCGGGGAGAGATCGCCAAGGGGGACACCGTCGTCATTGCCGGTGTCGGCAACATCGGACTCTGCATGCTCCAGATCGCCAAACTGTTCGAGCCGGGTCAGTTGATCGCCCTCGACGCCAAGGATTACCGACTCGATATCGCCAGCCAGATGGGCGCCGACGCGAGCATCAATGTCACCCAGGAGGACGCCGTGCAGCGGGTGAAGGATCTCACCGACGGCTACGGTTGTGATGTCTTCATCGAGGCGACCGGCAATCCGGCCGCGGTACCGCTCGGCCTACAGATGATCCGCAAGCTGGGCACCTTCGTCGAGTTCAGCGTCTTCAATGAGCCCGTGACGGTCAACTGGACCATCATTGGCGATACCAAAGAGCTGAACATCCACGGCAGCCACCTCGGGCCATACTGCTACCCGAAGACGATCGCCGCGATTGCCGACGGCCGGCTCGACGTCAAACCGCTCATCGCGGAGGCGTACCCATTGACCTCGTTCCATGAGGCGATGGAGTCCTCACTCTCCGGCGGCGTGCTCAAGAACATCCTCGTCCCGGTCTGATCGGCGAGCTGGGCCGGAGCGCCGGGGAATGGTATGAGCGCGATGTCGCCTGAGCGGCGGGTGACCTTTCTCTTCGATGTCGATAACACCCTGATCGACAACGACCGGGCCAAGAAAGATCTCTCGACACGCATCGCCGAGCTCCTCGGCGTAGCGGGGGAGCGACGCTTCTGGCAACTGTACGAGGAGGTCCGGCACGATCTGGGACTCGTCAATATCCCGCTCCTGCTGGCGCGCTACAGCGATGAGCTCGACGCGGATTCAACACTCACTGACGCTGAACGGCGTCGCCTGCGCTTTGCCCTCGCCGATCTGGTGATGGGATTCCCCTATGGCGAGTATCTCTATCCGGGCGCGATGGACGCGGTGCGGAAGGCGCGGAAACTGGGGCAGGTTGCCGTTCTCTCCGAAGGCGATGCCACATTCCAGCCGCATAAGATCTGGCGTACGGGTCTCGATCCCGAAGTCGACGGCAACGTGCTCGTCTTCGACCGCAAGCTCGATCACCTGGATGAGATGACTGCCGCATTTCCTGCCGACCACTATGTGCTCGTCGAAGACAAACCGGAGATCCTGACGGTGGTCAAACGCGCTCTGGGCCCGCGTGTGACGACGGTACTGGTGCGGCAGGGCAAGTACGGGCAGGCGCCACTGCCCGAGGACGCACCGCCCGATCTGGTCTTTGACAGCATCGGGGCACTGGCCGCCAGCGACTTTTCGCTCCTCGATCGTGAGCTCCAAGTTGGATCATCGCAACAGTCGGTGACAGCCTCCAGGACTTGACATAGTTCCGCTATCCGCATACAATTATCCTCTTGCTTGCGCGGACCCATCGCCGTCAAGCGAGCCGGGCGCGACAAGCGCCCCAAGGCGGACTACTTGACATAGTAGCGCTGTCGTAGTAAACTGATGGGGTTCCCAAAGTTGCTGGATGCGACGCGGAGCGTCTCCCGAGAAGATCGGGGGCGCGGCTCTAGCGCCTCCCTTCCGACGGGAATAGCAGAACGCAATGACCCTGAGCCCGGGCCTTGACAGGGTGGCGGGAAGCGGGGTAACCTTTGCGGGCTCCGGTGAGGAGCGACCCCCGATCGTGGAACGGGCGGCCGGATGGAACGGGTGAAGCGGCAGTGCCGCAGCAGCCGTACCGAGGTTGTCTCGCCGCGCGGGGTAGCACGTTGACAAGCTGGCGCAGCGGACGGCAGGGGCGGAACGTCTCTCCTAAAAAGAGAGGCGACGACGGACCAGGGTGTCGTGTGCCGAAGACGGAGCGAGCGGAGGGTACTGGCGCGGGGCTTTCGGGTCTGGCGGCAGGACTGCTTCGGCTCGCCCAACAGCAACAAGTCAGCCAGTCAAGCGCGTGGCCATCACACGCAAGCGCCGGGCTCGGCGGGTCTTCGGGCCGGTCGGACTTAGGTGCGATTCTACGGAATCACATGGACTCGGCAACGAGTCCCGACGCTTCGGCGTCATCGACGCGCAAGCGTCACCGATGCTTCGGCATCACATTGGTGGAGAGTTTGATCCTGGCTCAGGATCAACGCTGGCGGCGTGCCTAATGCATGCAAGTCGAGCGCGGACCCCTTCGGGGGTGCTGCGCGGCGGACGGGTGCGTAACACGTGGGCAACCTGCCCCGGGGTGGGGGATAGCCGTGGGAAACCGCGGGTAATTCCGCATACGTTCGGGTCTCGAGCGGAGATCTGAAGAAAGGCGCTTCGGCGTCGCCCTGGGAGGGGCCTGCGGCCGATTAGCTAGTTGGTGAGGTCACGGCTTACCAAGGCGATGATCGGTAGCTGGTCTGAGAGGACGGCCAGCCACACGGGGACTGAGACACGGCCCCGACTCCTACGGGAGGCAGCAGCAAGGAATCTTCCGCAATGGGGGCAACCCTGACGGAGCAACGCCGCGTGGGGGATGACGCCCTTCGGGGTGTAAACCCCTTTTCTGCGGGAAGAAGGTGGGGCAACCCACTTGACGGTACCGCAGGAAGAAGGACCGGCTAACTACGTGCCAGCAGCCGCGGTAATACGTAGGGTCCAAGCGTTGTCCGGAGTTACTGGGCGTAAAGCGCGCGCAGGCGGCGGTGCTGGCCCGGCGTGAAAGCCCCCGGCTCAACCGGGGAGGGTCGTCGGGGACCGCACCGCTTGAGGGCGGTAGGGGCTGGTGGAATGCCTGGTGTAGTGGTGAAATGCGTAGAGATCAGGCGGAACACCCGTGGCGAAGGCGGCCAGCTGGGCCGTCCCTGACGCTGAGGCGCGAAGGCGTGGGGAGCGAACGGGATTAGATACCCCGGTAGTCCACGCAGTAAACGATGCCGACTAGGCGTGGGGGGAGTTGACCCCCTCCGTGCCGGAGCCAACGCGGGAAGTCGGCCGCCTGGGGAGTACGGCCGCAAGGCTAAAACTCAAAGGAATTGACGGGGGCCCGCACAAGCGGCGGAGCGTGCGGTTTAATTCGACGCGACGCGTAGAACCTTACCAAGGCTTGACATGCGCCTGCATCCCCCGGAAACGGGGTGGCCTTCGAGGGTGGCGCACAGGTGCTGCATGGCTGTCGTCAGCTCGTGCCGTGAGGTGTTGGGTTAAGTCCCGCAACGAGCGCAACCCCTGTGGGTAGTTAACTGCTCTACCCAGACTGCCGGTCGCAAACCGGAGGAAGGTGGGGATGACGTCAAGTCAGCATGGCCCTTACGTCTTGGGCGACACGCACGCTACAATGGCCGGGACAGCGGGTTGCCAAGCCGCGAGGCGGAGCGAATCCCCCAAACCCGGTCTCAGTTCGGATCGTGGGCTGCAACCCGCCCACGTGAAGCTGGAGTCGCTAGTAACCGCGGGTCAGCACTACCGCGGTGAATATGTTCCCGGGCCTTGTACACACCGCCCGTCACGTCACGAAAGCCGGCAACGCCTGAAGCCGGTGGGCCAACCCGACGGGTTTCCCGTTGGGAGGCAGCCGTCGAGGGCGGGGCTGGTGATTGGGACGAAGTCGTAACAAGGTAGCCGTAGCGGAAGCTGCGGCTGGATCACCTCCTTTCTAGGGAGTAGCAGTGGACCGCGTGGTCGGTGAGACCGCGGGAGGTCGCTGCGGACCCGTGTCAAGCTGCCGAGTGGTGATCCGGCATCGGTGGGCACCGAGCCCCGAGGTCTTCCCGTCGCGAGACGGTGGCAGGACCTGGCAGGGGCGCCACGGATGGCGGGGAGGTCGGCGGCGCCAGGTGCGGGCTGGCTGGTGAATGCTGTTGGGCGGAGACGAGACTCCGCGCGCTCCGTCTTGGGCATGGGGCGACTGGTTCGGCGGGGAAGACCCGGGTCCTGTCCGCCGCTGGGGACGACGGGGCGCGTCCTCGGGGTCGCGGGCGCGTAGCTCAGGTGGTTAGAGCGCGGCCCTGATAAGGCCGAGGTCCCTGGTTCGAGTCCAGGCGCGCCCACCCGGTTCGGTCTGCTGGCCTGTCTGCTGGCCTGGAGCGGGAACGCGGAGCGCCGGGACGCTGCTGTCGGGGGCCGTAGCTTAGCTGGGAGAGCGCCGCCCTTGCACGGCGGAGGTCCGGGGTTCGAATCCCCGCGGCTCCACCTGGGGCGGGGAACGCCCGGGGCGGAGGATCCCCAGCAGCGACCACCCGTCGCCACGCCAGCAGGCCAGTCGTGCTCGAGGCGAGCGCCAGTGAGGCGGTCACCAGACCGCTAGCAGGTTGGGAGATCTCCTCCGAGGTCAGGACATGACTTCGGACGAGGTTTGACGACCTCGAGATCTGTGGGTCTGACGACCTGCGGGTCTGAACGACTTTCGGGTCGTGCACCTTGACAATGCGCCACGCGGAACCCGCCGGGTTCTGCGGCCGCGGGATGAGGCCAGCCCTTGAGGGGTCTGGCGCGATCCGAGCCTGACGTCGCACCGAGACCGGTGGGACGCGGGGGCTCGTGTCTGCGTGCCCGCGCGCACTGCACAGCACATACACAAACACACAAAGACACACGAACCACACAAACACACCGTAATCCCACGAGGCGTCGTGCGAACGGGGCAGCGGGGCGGACGTGCGACCAGGCGGGACCATCCCGCTGGCGCGTGCCGGTCTGCGGTCGCGGACACGACCGATCTCGGATGGGAGGCGGCGCAGGATATCCGCAAGATGGGCGCATGGTGGATGCCTTGGCGTTGGCGGCCGAGGAAGGACGCGGCCACGCGGCGAAATGCCCCGGGGAGGCGCTGGCAGCCTGCGATCCGGGGATGTCCGAATGGGGCAACCCGCCCGGCGCACGGCCGGGCACTTACGGAGGAATCCGTGAGAGGGCACCGGGGGAACTGAAACATCTCAGTACCCCGAGGAACAGAGAGGATTCCCTTAGTAGCGGCGAGCGAACGGGGAGGAGCCCAAACCCTTGTGGCGCTACAGCCTGCCGGCGATGCCAGGAGGGGGTTGGACGAGTGGGCTGGAGGGGGCGGCAGCCGCCTCGCGGCACCAGCATCCGTGAGCCGAAGACCGCTGGAACGGGTCACCGCAGGGGGTGAGAGTCCCGTAGGCGACCGCGGAGGCTGGGCCGTGGGCCCAGATCGTGAGTACCGCCGGACACGTGACATCCGGCGGGAAGCAGGGGCGACCACGCCCCAAGGCTACATACCGCCAACGACCGATAGTGCACCAGTACCGTGAGGGAACGGTGAAAAGCACCCCGGCGAGGGGAGTGAAATAGATCCTGAAACCATGCGCTTCCGGCCGGTCGGAGCAGGAGATTCTCCTGTGACGGCGTGCCTTTTGTAGAATGAGCCGACGAGTGAGCCCAGGCGGCGAGGCTAAGCCAGGGACAGGCGGAGCCGGAGCGAACGCGAGTCCGAAAGGGCGATGAGTCGTCTGGGAACGACCCGAAACCGGGTGATCTACCCGTGGCCAGGCTGAAGCGGGCGGAACACGCCTGTGGAGGGCCGAACCGAGATCTGTTGCAAAAGGTCCGGATGAGCTGCGGGTAGCGGTGAAATGCCAAGCGAACCCGGAGATAGCTGGTTCTCCCCGAAATGCATTTAGGTGCAGCCCCCCCGTGGGGCGCCGCGGAGGTATCGCGCTGGATCGGCGAGGGGGCTTCCCGCTTACCGACCCGAACCAAACGACGAATGCCGCGGATTCTGGTTGGGCTTCGGCTCGACCACGCGGGCGGGGGGTGTGAGACGGCGGGTGCGAAGATTCGTCGTCGAGAGGGAAACAGCCCAGACCGCCGGCTAAGGTCCCTAACTACGGGCTCAGTGGGCAAGGTGGTCGCGGCGCGTAGACAACCAGGAGGTTGGCTTAGAAGCAGCCATCCTTGAAAGAGTGCGTAATAGCTCACTGGTCGACTGTGCCGCGGCGCCGACAATCCACCGGGGCTCAAGCCCGTGACCGAAGCCGCGGATGGTGGACACCACGTGTGTTCTGCCATGGTAGGGGAGCGTCCCCGTCAGCCGAGAAGCCGAGGCGGGAGCCGAGGTGGAGCGGCGGGGAGTGCGAATGTCGGCATGAGTAGCGAGAGGGGGGTGCGAATCCCCCCCACCGAATGCCCGAGGGTTCCGCAGCCATGCTGATCAGCTGCGGGTGAGGCGGGCCTAAGCCGAGGGCTAGCGCCGTAGGCGATGGACAACGGGTCAAGATTCCCGTTCCGCGCGCGATCCGTTTCCGGCTTCGGCCGGATAGAGCGATGGGGGGACGCGGGGGGCTAGGTCCCGGGAGTGTGAGCTCCTCCAACCCGGTAGGGAGTCGTGCCAGGCAAATCCGGCACGGCGGTCACCTGAGAGGGGAGTGTAAGGGGAGGGGGCAACCCCGATCCGTAGGGATTGATGCCGGACCGCCAAGAAAAGCCTCTAGCCAGGGCGCGCGCGCCCGTACCGCAAACCGACACAGGTGGGCTGGTCGAGTAGACCAAGGTGGACGAGAGACCCGCTGTCAAGGAACTCGGCAAATTGGCCCCGTAACTTCGGGAGAAGGGGCGCCCCGTGTAGCGTGAACGGGTCTACCCCGGGAGCGTGAGGGGGCCGCAGTGACCAGGCCCAGGCGTCTGTTTACCAAAAACACCGGTCCCTGCCAACGCGGCAAGCGTGGACGTATAGGGGCTGAGACCTGCCCAGTGCCGGAAGGTTAAGGGGAGCGGTTCACGCCGCGAACCGAAGCCCCGGTAAACGGCGGCCGTAACTATAACGGTCCTAAGGTAGCGAAATTCCTTGTCGGGTAAGTTCCGACCCGCACGAAAGGTAGAACGATCTGGGCGCTGTCTCGACAGCGGACTCGGCGAAATTGGAATGACGGTGAAGATACCGTCGACCCGTGGCAGGACAAAAAGACCCCGTGGAGCTTTACTCCAACTTGTCGTTGGGCGAGGGCGCGGCTTGTGTAGGATAGGTGGGAGCCGGGGAACCCGGGGCGCCAGCCCCGGGGGAGGCGTCCTTGAAATACCACCCTGGCGGCGCCGTCGTTCTCACTCCTCGCAGTGACCCTGGAGGAGGACCGCGGCTGGTGGGGAGTTTGACTGGGGCGGTCGCCTCCCAAAGCGTAACGGAGGCGCCCAATGGTTCCCTCAGGCCGGATGGCAATCGGCCGGAGCGCGCAAGGGCAGCACGGGAGCTTGACTGCGAGGCGGACAGGCCGAGCAGGGACGAAAGTCGGGCCTAGTGATCCCACGGTGCCTGGTGGACGGGCCGTGGCTTAACGGATAAAAGCTACCCCGGGGATAACAGGCTGATCCTGCCCAAGAGTCCACATCGACGGCAGGGTTTGGCACCTCGATGTCGGCTCGTCGCATCCTGGGGCCGGAGAAGGTCCCAAGGGTTGGGCTGTTCGCCCATGAAAGCGGTACGCGAGCTGGGTTCAGAACGTCGTGAGACAGTTCGGTCTCTATCCGCCACGGGCGTATGGGATGTTGCGGGGGGCTGCCCCTAGTACGAGAGGACCGGGGTGGACGCACCGCTGGTGTGCCAGTTGTCGCGGGAGCGGCATCGCTGGGTAGCCACGTGCGGACGGGCGAACCGCTGAAAGCATCTAAGCGGGAATCCCTCCCCAAGACGAGCATCCCCACTCATTACGAGGTAAGACCCCCGGCAGATGACCGGGTTGATAGGCGGCAGGTGGACCGCGGGCAACCGACTGGAGCCGAGCCGTCCTAATGGTCGAGGGCGGAGATCCTGCGTGTGCTTCCCGTCCGGGGTCGTGACCCGACCGCGGGGCGGCCCGCGCCAGCGTGAGGGGGTCTCCCTCCTCTGGCCGGCGCCCCACGACGGACCCGACACGAGCGAGCCAGGGATACCAGTGAGACGTGTATGCGGCTGCGCAGGGCGCGCGGGCACGCGGACAGGAGCGTGCGGAGGCCTTCCGGAGGGGCGTCTTCCCGGAGGGGAGTCTCCGAGAGAGGCGATCTCCGTGGCACTGGCGCAGCAAGCAGCAAGGGGCCCCGGCTCTCCGGTGGGAGGGTGGGGGGTGCCCGTGGCCGAGAGCGTGCTGGCCCCACCCGGTCCCATCCCGAACCCGGTCGTGACCCAGCGCAGCGCCGGAGAGTACTGTGGGGGCGACCCCACGGGAGGCGAGGCCGCCGCGGACACCCCTCACCCTCGTACTGCAGTCGGCCAGTCGGTTAGTCGGTCAGTCGGTTAGTCGGGAAGTGGCTCACAGCTATTAGCTCATAGCGAATAGCTCCGAGCCGCAAGCCAGCACCGTCGCGGGGTGGAGCAGCGGCAGCTCGTTGGGCTCATAACCCAAAGGTCGGGGGTTCGAATCCCCCCCCCGCTACCACATAGCGAAAAGCGACCGAGCAGATTCTGCTCGGTCGCTTTTTGTTGTTCTGAGCGAGACCTCGTCTCGCTATCCAAAAAGTCCGAGCTGCTGTACCGCTTCTTGCTGGCGCGCCGCGGTCATGTCGGTGCGTACGGAGATCGCCGGAAAGAACGCCTCGAACTCCGCGGTGCTCTCAAAGAGGTCGCGGAACCGCTCGGCGACGTCGCGCAGCCGCCGTAGCAGGTAGGTTGTGTTCTCATCGTGGTCCCACTCTTCGACCAGACCGAGCTCGCCGTCCTGTCGCTCGTAGAACTCCAGCCGCGCCCCGGGCCGTCCCAACGCCGGGTTGGCGAGTCGCGAGATCAGGCGCTGCAGCTTGGGGAACTTGGCCAGAGTCTGGTCGTTGATCATCCCCCACTGGGCGATCTCTTCTGGTTTGATATTCCGCTGACGAATACGCTCGGCGAGAACAAAATAGTCTTCGCGTACCGCGTCCCGTTCCCCCTCGAGGAACCAGCGAGCGGCTTCGACAAGGAATCGGCGCAGAACTGGCTCCATGCGCCGGCTGCGCAGAGCACTCCCCTTGAGCGTCAAGCTGCCATCATGTGAGAGCAGTGCGTACGTTTTGAGGCGTAAGGAGAGCATTCCAGCGTAACGGCCATCGTGGCTCAAGCGGATCCCCGGCGGGAGATCGGCCGCAACCGCATCGATGAACGCTTGCTCAGACGCCGGCGTGTCGATGTCCAATGGCGGCACGAAGTAGACGCCATCGGTATCGACCTCGATCGGCGTTGCCCCATGGTGCTGCAAATTGGCGACGACCTGCTTGACGATGCGCTGCCCGGCCAGCGTGACGCGCTCGGCCGCGTCGTAGTCATTGAACAGCCCGCCGCCATAGCCGAGATAGCCATAGAACGAGTTGATGAGCACTTTGAACGAACCCTGCATGCCCTCCCACATCGCTCGCTCCGCCTCCTGCCCAGCCTGGACAGCGCGGCGGCTTTCTGCTTTGGCCTCGAGCCTGCGCCGGGTCAGCTCCGCGAGCATTGGGAGATAGGCGCCAAGGGTGTCCCGGCTGGACGTAATACCTTCCGAGAGCATGATCGAAGGGTAGAGGCTCTCGACGTCGCATTTCACGACCGGTCGAAACACGCCCGTCGCCAGCAGCTCGGCGTGACCACCGGCGTATCCTCGCGATGACTCCGCCGTGGGAACACTGTGATTGTCCATGAGATAGACACGCAGCATCAGGTCGTTCAGCTTCTCCCCCGGACCGCCGGTGGCGACAGCCTGGAACGACCTTGGCAAGAGTTGGGTTTGATAAAACTCGGTCGGCGTGGCAAGGCTGGAGAGCACCTCGACGTCCTGCACGTCGTCGAGCGCATAACGAAGCAGGCGGTCACGGTCTTGCCGCCAGACCTCAGCAATTCGCGGCCCCGGTACGAACTCCCGGTTCGGCCGCGTCAAACCGAGTTCCTCGACCGCCTGCTTCAACCCGTATGACGATAGGTGACCACCGATGTCATAGCGCTGGATTTGCTGATAGGTGTCAATGATGTGGCGACCGTGGATGTAGGCCGGGGTGTACGGCATCGTCAGCGCCCCGGCCTTGAATCGCGAGACGCCGGCCCCGATCCGCACTGGTGAGCCATCCCGACCCCACCGCAAGGCAAGACCAAGACGCTCGGCGCGAGCGGCCAGGAATGGGAGGTCAAAGTTGAAGAGGTTGTGGCCTTCGATCACGTCGGGGTCGAGCTCACGCACCCGTTCCGTCACCCGCTCGAGGAGCTCTGCCTCATCGGCGCCGAGCGGTAGGACCTCCTCCGTGCCGAGGCTGGATCTCATGGCGACCACGATGATCTGGCTGTCCGGGTTATGAGGGTCCAGGCCCATCGTCTCGATATCGATCTGCAGTCGCTTCAGATCGGAAAAGACCATCTCCTTGAAAAGTGTGCGGCGACTGCGCACGAGATACTGCTCGACCGGCGAGCGCAAGCGGAAGAACCGCTCACCCGCATCCTGAGCGGTGCGCACGGCGTCGAGGTGACTGGACCAGTCGGGAAACTCGACGAGGTATCGGAGAGGGTGGCCCCCCGCGAGCGTGTCCACCGTGGGCGCGCCACGGGCGCGCTGCCAGGGCTCCGTTTGTTCCGCGAGAAGCCACGGGCGGAACGACGCGTCTTCCGTGATCACACCGCTGCTCGCGCGTCGGTACAGACGCACCCGGTTCCCACCGAGTTGTTCGACCGCGACGATGCCCGGCGTGGTGTCGTCGCCGTAGAGGAGGTCTGCGGTGTCGCGTGCGGGCGCGGAGGAGAGGGGATGCGGACGCTGGTCCATAAGCAGAAAGTTTACTCGGTCACCGCGGGTGCACCCGGTGCCGCGCTCCAGCGAGTTCTCACTTATCGCGACGCCGTCACAAATATTGCCTCGCTGGGAACCCGGATCGTATCGCCGTCCTGAAATGACATGAATGCCGCGATCACGTCCTCATGCAACCGCTGTTGCACGTGCTCCGGAAGACGTTCCAGGCCACCCCCGTCAGGCATCGCGAAGTTCTCGCGCCAGACTTGCCACTCGAGTTCCGGATCGGCAACGTCATAGGAGATCGTCACGGAGTGACGGACCACGTCGCGGAATCCCGCCTCAGCGACAAGATCTTCGATGAGACCCGGCGCGCCCATGCTCATTGGCGATGGCGGCGGCTCACCCGTGGTCGGGGGTAGGGCCGGAGCGACGATGCGCGGGATGAGAAAGATGCCGACCTTTTCCGGCACGCTCCAGACGGCAATACCAATTCGCCCACCGGGACGCAGCACGCGTCGCATTTCGCGCAGCGCGCGTAGTGGCTCCGGTACGAACATCAACCCGAACTGACAATAGGCGACGTCGAATGACGCCTCCCCAAGCGTGAGCGCTTCCGCCGGCATGGACGCAAACGTCACGTTCGTCACCCGGGCGGCGGATGCCGTCGCGCGGACGAATGGCTCCCATGCGGAAAGAAAGTCAGTGGCCAGTACCTCACCGCGCGGCCCGACGCGCCGCGCGGCCTCGACCGCTACATGCCCCGTCCCGGTCGCCACATCGAGCACGCGTGCCCCGACCGGCGGCGGAAGGAGCTCGACGAGCGCTACGGCGAATGGATGGGTCCTGGGTGCGGCATCCCTCGCGTAGCGCTCAACACGCTCCGTCCACTCCGCGCGCCGCCGATCGCTGGCCAGCGCGGCCTGGTCATCCGCTGGGTTCATTCTGGCACTATAGCGGATCGCACACTGGGTACTGACCCGACGGACTGCGGCACCTCTCTCTTCCGAGTCATCAGTACCCGGCTTCCTGATGAGCCAGAGTTAGGCCAATGCGCTGGCCCTGGGCACTCAGAATAGACTGACGTAGACCCAACCGAACGCAGCCGCGCCAGACACGGCAAGACCTCCGGGCGACCACGCGCCCAACACGACCACAACCGGGAGAACGCCCCCGACCGTCTTTTTCACGCGGGGAGGGACCCGCAAGGTAAGGGCGGAAACCGCGCAGCGGCGGCGACGAAGGAGCCGGCCCTAGCCGCCGCGGGAGGGGCACCCGCGACAGTGAAAAGACCGGGGGGCTTTTCCGATGAGCGAGCCCGCAGGCGAAGCGAACCAGCGCGTCCCGTCAGGGCGCGCGCGCCGCCGATCGAGGCGGCGTTGATCCGGCCGCAGCCGGTCAAAAAAGGTTCGGCGAACCGGTTTCAAAACTCGCTCGTTGATCAGCGACCGGTCCGCACCGCGGACGTGCACGATGGTCTTGCGCCTGTCATGTAGACTCCTCACGGAACTTCGCGACAATTTAGCGTTCGCACGCCACCCCTGGCAGAAAGGGTCCTACGCATGGCGACCGCATCGTTCCGGACCGCTCCCGTTGGCGACGCAGCCGTCCATGCCTTCCGCGCCCATCTCCACGGCGACCTCTTAGGCCCAGACGATCCGGGCTACGACGATGCGCGGCGCGTCTTCAACGCCATGATCGACCGCCGCCCGGCGTTCATCGCCCGACCGGCGGACGCTGACGACATCCGCCGTGCCGTCCTCTTTGCCCGAGAGAACGCCTTGCCGTTCTCCGTCAAGGGTGGCGGACACAGCGTTGCTGGCAGCGCGGTCTGTGAGGCCGGGCTGATGCTCGATCTGTCAGTGCTGAAAGAGGTCCAGGTCGACCCGGAGCGGCGTGTAGCAGTGGCCCAACCAGGACTCCTACTGGCCGATGTCGACCGCGCCACACAAGCGGTCGGTCTCGCCACCCCGCTCGGGATTATCTCCACGACCGGGATCGCCGGTCTCACGCTCGGTGGCGGGATAGGCTGGCTCAACGGCCAGTACGCGCTGGCCTGCGACAACCTGCTCGCCGCCGAAATCGTCACCGCCGACGGCGAGCTGCGCACGGTGAGCAGCTATCAGAACGCGGACCTTTTCTGGGCCATCCGCGGGGGCAGCGGGAACTTCGGCGTGGTGACCTCGTTCATCTACCGGCTTCATCCTCTCGGTCCGATCCTTGGTGGCGTCGTCACCTTTCCCGCCGCGCAGGCACGAGAGGCGCTCCGCCTCTATCACGAGGTCGCCAGCACCGCTCCGGATGCGTTGACGACGCTGGCGAGTCTCGGCGTTGACGCTGAAGGCGGGACAACGGTCTCGGTCACCGTTTGTTGGTGCGGGGCGCTTGATGACGGGGAGCGCGTCCTGCGACCGCTGCGGGCCTTTGGTCCGCCGGTGGAGGATGCCATCGGGATGATGCCCTACAACACGTTGCAGACCGGTGCCGACGAGCGCTATCCGCCGGGGCGGCACCACTATTGGAAGGCGTGCTGGCTGGCGGAGCTCAGCGACGAGGCCATCGCGATCATGCTGCACTTCGCGGCCGAGCGGCCCATGACGGCGACCGGTCACGTGACCATCGCGCTGCAGCAGCTACACGGCGCGGCCGCTCGCGTCGATCCTGCGGCGACCGCCTTCCCGCATCGGCGCGACCTGTACGATCTGCTCATCCTTGCGCAGTGGAGCGACCCGGCAGAGGCCGAGCCGCACATGGCCTGGACGCGCGCCTTCTTCACGGCGATGCAGCCATTCGCCGAGCGCGCTGTCTACGTCAATGACCTGGGAGCCGAGGGCGAAGACCGCGTGCGGGAGGCGTACGGGGCCAATTACGAACGCCTGGCCACCATCAAAGCCACGTACGATCCGACCAACCTCTTCCGCGTGAACCAGAACATCCGGCCCACGGCGTAGTCAGGACCACCTCACGCAAGCAGTCCCGATCCGAGCGCGCTGTGTGCCACGCCCGCGTGTGGTTGCTAGAGGAGGTGTCCCGTTTCGGCCACGTGGACTTTTGAGGCCGGTTGGACGAACCGGCCTCAAAACGCTTCAGTTGGCGGTTGCCCTCGGTGGCCGCTACGAATGGGAACGGGTCTGTAGCGGCGTCGCTCGCGTGCTACCCTCTCGGCCCTCCTGCGGCGCCGAACGTCGGTTTCGGGGAGACCCCAGACAAGAAGGAGGCACGCCATGTACGTCACGCTCGTACACCCTCGCCCGCAACCGGGGAATGAAGTGGAGTACGCACGGCGTTGGAAGGCGATCCTGGCTCCTCGCGTGCGCGCCCTCCCGGGATTCCGCGCCGGCTACTTCTTCGGTGATCCGGCGGCGAACTCGGTCCACGCGATCTATCTGTGGGACGAGAAGCCGGTCGAAGAGCTCGAAGAGGCGATGACCGACTTCCGGCAACACTGCCGCGACCTCACCGTCGGGCCGGGGCGGCGCGAGGAGGCGCGAGGACTTCGAGGTCCTGGCTGAGGCGTAGCGCCACATTGACTGTTCTGGACCGCTGATCCGCGCGCTCGGGCTGGAGGGCGAGGCCATGTCAGCCTTCGGGATCGACGCCCGAGGCGAGCCGTCCGCCGTGCGCCCAGGCGGCGAGATCGGGGCCCACGAGCGCCGCCACCCGCGCCTCGTACGCGGCGAAATCAGCGGGAGAGACGCGGTCGCGCCACTCACCGGATCCGCCGCTGCGGAAGAAGGCACGCGCATCCTTCCAGATCCCCTGCGAGGCGTTCGGGGCGACGTCGGCACCCCGCTCGCGCATCCGGGTCAGGCTTGCCTCCAGCGCCAGCTCCCGCGCCCGTTCCGGTGAGCACGGGATCCCGAGGACGCCCGCCAGGCGGAGCAGCTCACCCGCGAGGTCGGCCGTCAAGTCGGCGTAGTGGAAGAGGGCCACATTCGGATCGCGCCGATGCTGCCAGCCCGTATCGAGGTGATGCAGCACCGATGCGAGCGTCGACGGCCCGCCCGGCGTCTCGTCGCTGACGAAGGTCCGGAATCGCTCGGCCGGGTCCTCGGACGGAACGGGGCGCTCCGGCAGCTCGGCGAGGTCCTCGTTGCCGACAGCCGCGGCGCGCAGCTCCAGGACGTGCGCGAAGTCCATGTTGGCGAGGTGATGTTCGAGCGAGATGGCGGTGTCGCGCGGATCGCGGCCGACCACGAGGTACGTGACGTCGGGGTGCAGCGGTAGGCCGTCGAGGGGCGTGTGCGTCTTGATGAAGCGGCGATGGGTTTGGGCGGCGAACGCCGCCGTCACCTCAGCGAGCGGGCGGGTGCAGTTGTCGAGCCACGGTGAGATGTCACCGAGCGGCGCCGGGAACGTCGGGGCCATCGAAGATCAGGAGCGCGCATAGCATCTGCATCCAGGTGGTGCCGGACTTCGACGGGGTGCTGATCACGACGTCGCCGGGACGGAACACAAACCCGTCCCAGCGGGCGCTGTCGGCGATGATCGAGCGGTAGTGCGTGCGTGGAGCCTGTGAGTCGGCCATCGCGTGATTCTACTCTGCAAAGGACCGTGCCGCGGTCGCACCCGCTTATCCCGCGGATGCTCAATATGCCCTCGCCGGTGGCCACATGGCCGCGAAATGGCCGCACCTGTGGCGCCCGCGAGTGCCTAACGACGCCAGAAGGGATCGCTCCGAAGATGCACGCCTGGTCAGGAAAGGCGATGAGAATGCCGGACCTGCCTCCTGTGCCCAGCAAGAAACACCCCCGCAAAATGCCATGAAGATCGAGTACACTTATGTGCTGTTCGCCGCCCTGCACGCTGCGTGTTCGCGTTAGTCGTCCGGCGCGGCGCCGCGCCCCTAACACCGGTCCGAGACCCTTATTCCAACCGTTGCGATAACCCGCGCGACTGGACGCTGGAAAGATTGCTGCATGTCACCTCGTTCCGAACGACCGTCGCCATCTGTGGCGACGGATGCCGCCCAAGGGGCTCCTGTCACGGACAGCCCGCAAACGACCGGGCCCGCGACCAAGCCTCGCGCCACTCGTGGCGGTCGTACCAAGAAAGGGGCCTCGCGGAAACCGCCATATGTGCTCCTGCCGGTTCTGGTTGTCGATGAGACGCTGCTTTTGCCGCACATGTCGATTCCGTTCCCGATCGAGGACGAAGAAGCGGCCAGAGTTGTCGAGCGCGCCTCTCGTGGCGAACACCGGCACGTCCTGGTGCTGACTGAACGCCCGATTCTTCCCGAATCCGAAACCGGCTCACCGAATGGCGTCGCCGACGAGGAGAGTGAGCTGCGAGCCTTGCTGGCCGACGCCATCAGCGAAGTGGCCGCGCACAGCGGAATCGATGGTGATCCCGAGTGGATCCCCGATCCGGAACCCGAGCCGCAGGAATACGAGCTTTGTGGCGTCGGCGTCATCGCCGAGATCGCGCAGTTCCGGCCGAGCGGCAGCCGCCACGTCGTCCTGCAGGGGCTCGCCCGCGGCATCGTCACCGAGCTGGTGCAGCAGGATCCGTATCTCGTCGCGCGCGTCGTCCGCCAGGATGATCCGGTCGATTCGACCGCGGAAGCGGAAGCGGCCATGACCGCGGTGATGGAGCAGGTCGAGAACTACATCAGCATGCTTCCCAACGTCCCGGAAGAGGTGCTGACGATGGTGCGCGGGGTCGAAGAGCCGGGCTGGCTGGCCGACCTGATCGCCTTCTCGCCGGAGTTCACATCGGACCAGCGTCAGGATCTGCTGGAGATCCTCGATCCGATCGAGCGTCTCCGCCGGCTGAGCGTCCTCATCCAGAAGCGCCTGGACGTGCTCAACCTGCGGCAGCAAATTCAGACCGAAGCGCAAGCCGGTATGGACAAGCAGCAGCGCGAGTACTACCTGCGCGAGCAGCTCCGCGCCATCCAGAAGGAGCTGGGCGAGTCCGGCACTGAGGCAGCGGTGGCAAGTGAGCTGCGCGAGAAGATCGACGCCGCCGGCATGCCGGAGGAGGTCAAGGCCAAAGCGCTCGTCCAGGTCGAGCGGCTGGAGCAACAGCATCCGTTCTCGCCCGAGATCGGGGTCATCCGAGGCTACCTGGATTGGTTGATTGAACTCCCCTGGGCCGTCGAGACGGAGGACCGGCTCGACCTCACCGAGGCGGCTCGCGTCCTGAGCGAGGATCACTACGGTCTGGAAAAGGTCAAGGAGCGCATTCTCGAGTTCATCGCCGTGCGCAAGCTAGCGGGGGATCGCCTGCGAGCGCCGATCCTCTGCTTCGTCGGGCCTCCGGGCGTCGGCAAGACCAGCCTCGGGCGATCGATCGCCCGGGCCATCGACCGCAACTACGTCCGCATGTCGCTCGGCGGCGTGCGCGATGAAGCAGAGATTCGCGGGCACCGGCGGACCTACGTCGGTGCCATGCCGGGTCGCGTTATCAAGGCCCTGAAAGACGCGAAGAGCCGCAATCCAGTGATGGTGCTGGACGAGATCGACAAGGTCGGCTCGGACGCATTTCGCGGCGATCCCTCGTCGGCGCTGCTCGAGGTGCTCGACCCGGAACAGAACACGACCTTCTCCGACCACTACCTGGAGGTGCCGTTCGACCTCTCGAAGGTCATCTTCATCACCACCGCCAACCTGCTCGAGCCGATCCCACCCGCTCTGCGCGACCGGATGGAGATCATCGAGGTGTCAGGGTACACAGAGGTCGAAAAGATGGCGATCGGGCGGCAGTTCTTGCTGCCCAAGACGCTGGAGACACATGGTCTGGCCCCGGAGCAGTTGACCATCACCGACGATGCGCTGCGCCGGCTCATCCGCGAGTACACGGAGGAGTCAGGAGTTCGCAATCTCGAGCGCGAGATCGGTTCACTCTGCCGCAAGGTGGCCCGCATTCTTGCGGGTGATGCTCCGCCACCGGAGATCGTGGTCGACGCCCCGCAGGTGAGCGACTACCTGGGAGTACCGAAGTACGACTACGGTCTTGCCGAGGAACAGGATGAGGTCGGCGTCGCGACCGGCGCCGCGGTGACAAGCGTCGGCGGCGATCTGCTCGGCATCGAGGTGCTGATCATGCCGGGCAAGGGGGATCTCATCCTCACCGGGCAACTTGGTGATGTCATGCAGGAGTCCGCGCGCGCCGCGCTCTCGTACGCCCGCGCTCGTACGAGTGATTACGGGTTGGCGCCGGACTTTTTCGACCGGCACAACATCCACGTCCACGTGCCCGCGGGCGCCATCCCGAAGGATGGTCCCTCCGCCGGGATCACGATGGCGACCGCGCTGATCTCGGCCCTCACCGGCCGTCAGGTGCGTAAGGACGTAGCGATGACCGGCGAGATCACCCTCCGCGGCAAAGTCCTCCCCATCGGGGGGTTGCGCGAGAAGACCGTGGCTGCCCACCGGGGAGGCATCAAGACCTTCATTCTGCCGCGCCGCAACGCCAAGGACCTGGCCGAGCTACCCGGCGTCGTACGCGACGGAATGGAACTGATCCAGGTCGATTCCCTGGAGCAGGTCCTGGCCGCCGCGCTGCTGCCGAAGGCGCAGACCGGCCCGGTGCCAGTGCAAGTCGCCTGACGAGGGTGATGGGTGGCAGGGTGGCAGGGAGAGCGATTCGACCCCGCCACCCTGCCACCCGGCGTAGCGGTCCACCCTGCCACCGTGAGTGCAGCGAACAATCACCGCGAGCGCAGCGAACAATCACCCTATCACCCCCGCTCACCCCTGAGCCTGGCAGCCGTCCCTACGGCCGTACCCGATCCGAGTAGGGTCCACCACAGCCCGGCGGCCGCGATCAGGCCGATCGTGGCGAAGATGAGCCACGGCAGCGCGGGGATCCCGAGACTTCTGCCCAGGTCATAGAGGAGCCCTCCGGCGAAGCTGCCGAGTCCGCCACCGAAGGCGACCGCCAGGGCGGCGACGCCGAAATACGACCCCAATGCAACCGGGTTCGCCATTCCGGCTGCCACCGTCTGTTCGCTCGGTCGCGCTAGGACGATTCCCAGCGAATAGACGACCACGGCCAGGAGCAGGCTGATCGTGTCCCGCGCGAAGCCGATCAGCAGCAGTCCCGCCGCCGTGGCCAGCACGCCGGCGATCAGCGCGCGCGGAGCACCGAGCCGGCGTTCGGCCAGGCGCGGCATCGGATACCCGAGGACGACCGCAATGATGGAGTTGACGGCGTAGACCCAGGCCACTGCGCTCGGGTTGCCGGCGATAGCCATCGCTACCAGCGGCAGGGTGATTGAGAACTGGGCGGCCATGAATTGATGTCCGCCCATGAAGCCGGTGTAGGTGAGGAATGGCCGGTCGCGGAAGGCGAGTTTCAGACCGCGGAATGGGCCACCTTTTTCCGCCACCTGCACAGCCGGCAGCCAGAGGAGAATCACGACGAAGATCAGCACGTACATCGTCGCGCTGACTAACGCGACGAGACGGAAATCAACGCCGAGTAGCAGCGCTCCGAGCTGTGTACCGGCGGTGATGCCGAGTCCTCCCACGACGCCGGTCTTGGCGAAGTAGCTCGAGCGCTCGCTCTCCTCGGTGAGCGCCGCGACCGCGGCCGATCGCGGTGATTCGAAGAGCGCGCCACCGACGGCCGAGACGATCGCCGCGCCCATCAAGATCGCGTAGGTCCCGGCGAAGGCCATCGCCGCGAAGCCGGCGGCGCGCACGAGCATGCCGATGGCGATGAGCGGTTTGGCTCCGATGCGGTCGGCGAGCACTCCGCTGAATGGCGTCAGCCCTTGTTGGAAAAACTGCCGCGCCGCCAGTACCAACCCGACGGCGCCGGCCGCCCAGCCGAGTCCGTCGACGTAATGGACGGAGATCATGGGGATGATCATGAAGAAGCCCGCCCAGGCAAAGAACGTGGAGACGAGAAGCACGAGGAGGCCGCGGCGCTTTGCTGCGGCAGTCATTGCGAGAGACGGCAAGACGGCAAGACGGCAAGACGGCCAGGAACGACATGCTCGTCACGCCTACAAGGTGCCCGCCCAGCACTGCTCACGACCCACGACTCACCTTGCCGTCTGGCCATCTATCCGTATTGCCGTCTGACGACGGTGTCCAACCCTCGACCGCCTCCATCGCCAGGCGCAGCATCATCGTCAGCCGATCGACGTCGCGCTCGCCCGGATCACGTCCCAGCGGGCGTTGCTCGGGTGACCCGCCGTCAGACCGCAAGACTCCCGAGAATTCGATGCCGCCGGTCTCCGGGGCAACTGCCATCACCGAGCGCCGCACCGCGCCGCTCCCCCAGGAGAGAACCAGCGCCGAACCATTCCGGCCGCGCTGGATTGCGGCTTCGACCGGGCTGGACCAGCCGCTCGCGACGCGGGTGGCCGCCTCCCGGAGGGTCTGCTCGACGGCAGTTGATCCAGCAACAGCGTTTGCCGGCGGCCGCGACGTCGTCGGAATGCGCCCTGATCGGGATGATCCGCCGGTGAGTCGCGCCACGCGCGCACGCATCGCGGGACTCTTCCAGGCCCAGAAGAGCGCAGCCAGGACTGTGATGTGGATGACGAGGATCACCAAGCTGAGCGCCGGCACACCGCCTTGGTACATCTGCGTCCAGTCACCGTTGAGCCCCGAATCCCCCGAGACGAGGTCCAGCAATGGATAGACCACCAGCGCGTTGAGCAGCGAAATCCAGGTGAACTGGATAAGCAACTGGTTGATGGCGGCGCGAAACGGCGGCCGTTTCAGGAAGACGAGAACGACCGCGATCGCTGCCAGAAGGAGATTCACCAGCGTGCCGGCGGCCGCGATCACGATCTGCTGGGCATCCGTGAAATCGCGTGGATCGAAGGCGACGTAGCCGGCAAATCCGTAGAAGCCCCAGTCCAGAACCTCGCCCCCAAAGAGACGGATCGCAACAGCGTGACCGAATTCGTGCAGCGCCACCGAGATGGGGAGTAGCACGAAGAATGCCGCCTGATCGACGAGCATGCGGTCTTCATGAGTAAACGTGCGGTCGAATGTCTGCCGAAAGTTGCGGGCGAGCTGATAGATCACCCGTACACCGAGGATGACATAAAAGAGGCTTATCAGCGCGAACGGGCCGAGACTCATGCCGAATCTCCAAGAAGGTGGGCTGTCATGCCGGGAAGTCTGGCACAGGCCATCGGGTCGTGCCGGAAACGCCCACGATCAGGCTGGGACAGGCTGCTCCTCATTCCTGCGCTCGATCCGCATGAGGCGGCCCCCGAGCGCGAGGGCAACGACCGCGACGACGGCGCCGCCGACCGCCACCGCCACTGGAGCGCCCCAGAGGCCACTCAGAAGCCCTGCCAACGCCGCGCCAATCGGGGTCGAACCGGCGAAGACAGTCAGGTAGATGCTCATCACGCGGCCGCGCAGCCAGTCCGGCGTGTTCGTCTGAACGGTAGTATTCGCCAGGGCCATCGTCGTACTCATCGCGAACCCGATCCCCGCCATCAGAACCATTGCCAGGACGGCGGTCAATCCCAGGCCAGCAACCACACCCAGCGCGATTTCCAGGGCACCAAACAGCAGCGCCATGCTGAGCATCACCCGAGGCGAGGGGCGGCGTCCGGTGAAGGCCAGTGTCAGCGCGCCGGCTAGCGAGCCGACGCCGAGGGACGACATCAGCAGCCCAAAGCCGCTCGCGCCGATATGGAGCGCATCACGCGCCAGGAGGGGCGCCCAGACACCGAAGTTCATGCCGAAAATGGCCATCAATCCGGCGAGGATGATCGGCACGCGAACCACCGGCGACGTGCGCACATAGGCAAGACCCTCACGCAACCGCTCGGCAGGTGAGCCGACCTCGCTACCCCGCTTTGGCCTCCCCTGGGTCCGCATCACGCCGAGTCCGGCAATGACCGGGATGTAGGAGACCGCGTTGAGGACAAAGCAGATCTGGGGACCAAAGGCGGCGAGCAAGAGCCCGGCCAGTGCCGGCCCCGCAACCCGCGTCGTGTTGAACAATGCAGAGTTGAGCGCGATGGCGTTCATCAGGTCGTCTTCGCCAACCAGATCAACCACGAAGGCCTGACGCGCCGGCATATCGACGGCGGAGACGATGCCGAGCGCGATGGCCGCCGCATAGATCTGCCAGAGCTCCACCCGACCCGTGGCTACGAGAAGGGCAAGCACTCCGATAATCGCCGCCGCCGCGATCTGCGTGATCATCAGCAGGCGGCGTTTCGGCAGGCGATCGACCAGGACGCCGGCGGGTAAGCCGAGGATCAGCGTAGGACCGAACTGACAGACGCCGATCAGCCCGAGCGCCGCCGGAGAATTGGTCAGGGTCAGCACCAGCCAACTCTGGGCCAGACTTTGCACCCAGTTTCCCGTCAGCGAGAAGAGCTGGGCGAACCAGAAGAGCCGGTAATCGCGATGGCCGAAGGCACGCAACCCCTCCGGCAGCGAGCGATCGGCGTGAGGAAGATCGACCGACGCCTCAGACGGCGAACGAGAGCTCTCAGTTTCCGGCGAAGCGTGCGCTTGCGCGGCCGGTGTCTGCATTCGGCCCATTGTCGCAGGCCACGCAGACGCCGTGCCGCCTGAAGCTGCATGTGAAGGCTATGCCGGTTGCGCCACCGTCAAGATGAGCTGCGGCGGGACACCGCTCTCCATCGAGTAAATGATGCCGGTGGCTTCAGGTTGTCCAGGCATGGCGAACGTGATCGAGCCGTCTGCGGAGACCGAGCCCGTGACGTCGACGGCCGTCAGCCCACCGGGCTCCACGGCTTCGAACCAGGACGGCACGCCATGAACGTTGAGCGCGCTGCCTCCATCGGGCACCTCATTGGCCGTCAGCCCGTCCGACACGACGTAGTCGTAAATGACGCCCACGCTCCCGCCCGGCGCACCCGCTTCGCCAGCACCGGTAAATGTCAGCAGCGCGCTGAGAACCTCGCCCTCGCCAATGCCGGTGACATCAAAGCTGATCAGCGACACGGCCCCTTGTGGTCCGCCGATAGCAAGGAGAGCCGCACTCTCAGGCGACTGCGACCCGTCCGGCTCGGCGGCAAAGACGGTCGTGTCAGCCACCGCGTCGAAGGCGACCTCGCTGGTCGTACCGATGGCGCCGGCCACGGCTGGATCGACACCCGGCAGACCGGGCACAGATGGAGGCAACATGACGTCACCCGGCGCGAGCGGCTCGCCTGGGCCGCTCGTCGCCGGAGCGTCCTCTGTTGTCTCGCGCGGAACGCCGTTGACTGTTCCGTCCGCTCCAGTCGCACCGGCGGTGGCGTCCTCGGCGTCTTGTTGCCTCAATGCGATCGGCGCCAGATCATGGATCGGTTCCACGATCAGGTTGGACTCGCCGCTGGCCTCATCGTGAGCGCCTGCGGCGATGGAGTCGGTACCCGGGCTTACGGCGGCCACGTCAGGAACCAGGCTGGCCGTCGATGTCAGAACGAGGGCCAAGGCGGCAAGAGATCTCAAGAGTGCGGCGCCGTGTCTTACTGACCGCGTATCTGCCGCTGACGGTTCGTGATGTCGCCGCATACCCCTCGTCTCCATGAAAATGCACGCCAGCCAGCGCGCTGCCAGGGCACTTTCCCAAACGCGCCAACACTGCCCGCCGTTCCGCCAATCACCCGTCAGCCTATCACCCCTCGCAACACAAGTACGGCTATTGCGGCACAATGAGCTACGACACGCTGCACGGGGCAGATGGCCTGCGAGTCCCGCACTTCAGGGAAACCGTGCCAGCGACCATGATGAGGAGAGAAAGCACACGATGCATTCACGAATCGTGGCGATTGCCGGAACGGTGGCGATCGCATTGCTTGGGTCGGCTGGGGCCATGGCGCAGGACGCCACGCCTGAGGCTTCGCCTGGTGGAGAGAGTTTCTTTACCGACCTGGGCTTGCCCGAGCTGACAGTGACCGCGACCAACGAGGGCTTCGAGCTCTCTGAGTCCGAGGTCGAGGCCGGGCGCTATTTGGTCAACTTCGCCAACGAGAGTGACAACCCTGACGCTGCGGCCGGATTTGTGCGGCTGATCGAAGGGACAACGCTTGATGATCTCTCATTCGCCGATGAGCTGGCAGCCGGCACGCCCATGCCTGAGGGCCAGCCGGATCCGCAAACATTCGCCTGGATCTACGACACGTACATCGCTGGCGGCGTGACTTCAGCCAGCGATCAAGCTGTCATCGATCTGCGCGGGGGCGAATACGGCGTGTGGGCTGATGACCCGACGTCTCCGCTCCCGCCCGCTCCGCTGACCGTCACCGGTGATCCCGACGCTCGGATCGAAGGTCCGGAGCCGGAGGCCGCGGTGACGATCGTCGAGGAGGGAGCCGGCGGCGAAGGCTTCAGGTTCACGGTCACCGGCGAAGCGACGGCTGGACCGCAGATCGTGAAGATCCTCAACGCCAGCGATCAGCCGCACTTCGTCATTGGATTTGCCTATCCAGAAGAGATCACCATCGAACAGGCGATGGAATTCATCATGTTCGATCCGTCGTCGGGCGCCACGCCGAGCCCGAACATGCTCGACGAGACACTGCTTACGTTCCCCATGTACGCACCGGTCCAATCGGTGGGCACGACGCAGTGGGTCGAGCTGAACGCGGAGCCTGGCTCGGTGATCCTCGTCTGCTTCGTTCCTGATCCCGTAGCGGACGGCATTCCGCACGCCTTTGAAGGGATGGTCAGCCTCCTGCCAGTGGCGGAGGGCTAGAGCGAAGTCGGCAAGGCCGTACGACTCGTTGTGAGTCGCACGTCGTGAGTGGGAACGGGCGAAGTAAGCTTCGTCCGTTCCCGTCACTCCGTCACCCCGTAGACTATCCTCATGGATCTCCTCGCTCAGACTTGGGCCTACGCCGCTGAGAACGCCGGCCGCGTCCAGCAGGCCGTGCTGACGCACCTGCTGTTGAGTTTCGGTGCGCTCGCCATCGCCATCCTCATTTTCATCCCCCTGGGGGTGCTGGTATCAAGGGGTGGCAAGCTCACCTCGACCATCGTCGGTGCGGTTGCCGCCGTGCGCGTCATCCCCAGTCTGGCCGTGATCCTCCTCCTGTTGCCGATCTTCGGACTCGGCTGGCGGCCTGCCCTCATAGCGTTGACGCTCCTGGCGGGACCACCTCTCGTGATCAACACCGACATCGGACTGCGCGGCGTCGATCCGGCCACCCTCGAGGCCGCGACCGGTCTGGGCATGACCGGAGGGCAGCGGTTCTGGCGCGTGGAAGTCCCCCTGGCGCTCCCGGTGATCGTCACCGGCGTCCGCTCGGCGGCGATTGAAGTCATCGGCAGCGCGACTCTGGCCGCCTTTGTCGGCGCGGGGGGGTTGGGTGCGTTCATTACCTCGGGGATCACGCTAATGGACGAGCGGATGTTGCTGACTGGCGCCTTGCTGGTGACACTGCTGGCCCTGCTGACGGAGTGGACTCTGGCGCGGCTGGAACTTCGCATCACTCCGCCTGGCATAGGGAAGGCGTGAACGTCCACCACCCGATCGACACACGTGGCGCATGTTGGTGACACCTTGACGGAAAATCCACGATCTCACGCGGGCCTGTTTCCCCGTGTTCTACACTTGCGCGGCCGTTATTGTCGTTCTCGCGCCCTTGGCGCAACCGGAAGAGGGAAAACATGAAGATCACCCGCCGGAAACTCACGAAGAGCTTGGTTGCAACCCCGGTAGTTGCCGCGGCGCTGCAAGTACAGGCGCAGGGCAGCTCGTGGCCGGTGGCCAGCGCTCAGGAAGGACCCGTGCGCATTGGCTCGAAGGACTTCACTGAGCAGCTCATCCTGGGCGAGATGTACGCGCTGCTCCTCGAGAACGCGGGCATCGCGACCGAGAAGCAACTCAACCTCGGCGGCACGCAGGTTGCCCAGGAGGCGCTCCTCGCCGGCGAGATCGATCTCTATCCGGAGTACACCGGCACCGGTCTGACTGTCGTCCTCGGCATCCCGATCGAGTCCGTCACGGAAGGCACGCCGGTCGCCGGCGCTGCCACGCCCGCTGACCAGGTCGTGAGCATAGACCAGCAGGTCTATGACATCGTCTCTGAGGAGTACCTGGAGCAGTTCGACCTCGTCTGGCTCGACGAGTCGGCCTTCAACAATACCCAGGCGCTGGCCGTGAAGCGCGCCTTTGCCGAAGAGCGAGGGATCTCCACCATCAGCGAGCTCGCGGAGATCGCCGGTGAGTTGACCATCGTCGCCCCGTCCGACTTCGTCGAGCGGCCGGATGGCCTGCAGGGGCTCCAGGATTTCTACGAACTAGAGTTCGGAGATGTCCTCAGCGTTGCGCCGGGCATCCGCTACCAGGCGCTGGAGGAAGACCAGGCCCAGGTCGTGCTCGCCTTCGGCACCGACGGGCAGGTTGCCGGTCTCGATCTCGTGCTGCTCGAGGACGACAAGGGTCTCTGGCCGCCCTATCACGTGGCGCCGGTCGTCCGCAACGACACGCTGACGGCCAACCCGGGGATCGCCGATGCGCTGAACCCGATCGCGCCGCTGTTGACCGACCAGGTCATGTCGGCGCTGAACTGGCAGGTCGATGGTCCGGACAAGCTGGAGCCGGCCGACGTCGCCCGCGCCTTCCTCGAGGAGCAGGGGCTGCTCGGGAGCTGAGAGACGGCTAGACGGCTAGACGGCAAGGAAAGGTGTAAGTCGAAAGCCAGTAGCGCTACCCAATGTGCGTCAGGAGTGAGCGACGCCCGTGATAGCTCTACTGGCCGACTTGCCGTCTTGCTGTCTTGCCGTCTCACGTAAAGGCGGTGCGCTATCGAGGACCAGGAGCAGGCTCTCGCCGGCGCTCCGAACGCAGCGACCGAGATCCGGTTCGACCACGTCACCAAGCGGTTTGACAACGGGGACGAGGCGCGTCCCGCCATTGTCGACGTCTCGCTGACGATCGAGCCGGGTGAGCTCGTCGTCCTCATCGGCCCCTCCGGTTGCGGCAAAACGACGCTCCTCAAACTGATCAACCGCCTCTACGACCCGAGCAGCGGCGTCGTCTACATCGACGGGACCCCCTCCCAACAGCTCGAAGGGCCAGACCTGCGCCGTCACATGGGCTACGTCATCCAGCAGGGCGGTCTGTTTCCGCACTACACGGTTGCGGAGAACGTGGCCGTCGTCCCGGGTCTGCTGGGATGGGATAGAGCGCGCACCGCCGCTCGGGTGGACGAGCTGTTGCTGCTCGTCGGTCTGCCGCCGGCGGAGTACCGATCGCGGTATCCCTCGCAACTCTCTGGAGGGCAGCAGCAGCGGGTCGGCATCGCGCGCGCCATCGCCGCGGGCCCAGGCACCCTGCTCATGGACGAGCCCTTCGGTGCGCTCGATGCCATTACGCGCGGGCGCCTGCAGGTGGAGCTGCGGGAGCTCCATGAGCGCCTCGGGCAAACCATCGTCTTCGTCACACACGACATCGACGAGGCGGTATTGCTTGCCGATCGCGTCGCCGTGATGCGGGAAGGCAACGTCGTGCAATTCGATACGCCGGAGAGCGTGATCATGCGACCAGCCGATGGCTTCGTTGCCGAGCTGGTCGGTGCGGACGATCTCCTGCGCCGGCTGAGTCTCGTCAGCGCCGCCACGGCCATGGTTGCGCTCGAACCGGGGGACGCCGTCAGCCGTGAAGAACCCGCGATCGACCTCCCGATGCGGGTGCGTCCCGTGCTCAGCATCCTCCTCGAAACAGGCGCGTCGCGGGTGATCGTCCGCGACGCGGGAGAGCCGGTCGGCTACCTCGATCTGCCGGCGATTCAAGCGGTGAGCATTCCCCACGTTGCCGGGAACCGGTTGTGACGCTCGATTACCTCATCAATCGGCGGGATCGCGTCTGGGAGTTGACGCTACAGCACCTCAGCCTATCGGCAACCGCCATTCTGGTCGCGCTCCTCTTCGCCATCCCACTCGGCGTTCTTGCCGCCCGCAATGCGAGGATCTCGACGCCGATGCTCGGCATCCTGGGCGCGATCTACACCATCCCCAGCCTCGCGTTCCTGGCCCTGCTGATCCCGAGTCTCGGCATTGGTCGCCGCCCCGCGATCGTCGTCCTGGCGGCCTACGCCCAGATCTTCCTGGTGCGGAACATCGCCACCGGACTGCGTGGGGTCGATCCGGCCACACTGGAGGCGGCTCTGGGACTCGGCATGACCCGCTGGCAGCAGTTCGCCCGGGTACGCTGGCCGCTGGCGTTGCCGGTGATCATTGCCGGCCTGCGCACGGCGTCGGTGACGACGATCAGTCTGGCCACAGTCGCTGCCTGGATCGGGGCCGGCGGTCTGGGCACACTCCTCTTCGAGGGCATCACCCGCGACGACCCCAACCGTATCCTGGCCGGCGCCATCGCCATCACCGCGCTGGCGTTAGTGACCGACGCCATTCTTCGTTTCGCTGTGTCGATGACGGCCATCTCTCGGGCACGCCGCGCTTGAATACGATCATGGCGTGAGAAGGTGATAGGTGATAGTGGGCGACGGTTCGTGCCGTCGTGTCCAATTGAGCCCTTGGGGGATTCCGAGTGAAGGGTACCGCAGATCCTGAACATCTGCTCATCATTCTCCGTGCTCCCACCTCGACAGGAGGGGTGCCATTGGGTCGCAATATGGGGTCAGGAAGACTAAATGCCCCACTCCCGGCTCGACGGACCGGATGTACTTCGGGTGATGATCGGATTGGGGAATCTACCTGCGCAACGCGAAAGCTTCATCCCCTTCCGTACAACTCGTCCCACAGCCGACAGGGGCAGTCTCCATGCCGCCTGCCTCTGTCATCCCATCAACCAGCTAATCTCCATCCAGCTCGCTGGGCGGCGACGCATTCTCGGTCGTATCCGCCCGTGGGCCATCGCCGTTCTTGCCATCGATCGATGGCGTTCCGACCGCCTGCTGAAGCGTCGCGCTGGCCTTACCGAGGATCTCTTTGACGCCGTCCGGCATGTTGTTCACGAGACCGTCTGCTAGATAGCCAAACTGCTGGCCGCGGAAAAAGCTTTCGGACATCTTCCGCACCGTTTCCGGGTCGCCCCAGACGGTCATCTTGGCGCTCGCCATTGCCGCGCCAAACGCCTGAGCCGCCGCAATGTGGATCTGCTTCTCAGCCTCAATGCGGGCCAGATCGACCTGCATCCCCCGGGCGATTGACTCGAACTGCGCCTTGTTCTCCAGATCCTGGCGCTGCACGCCGACCCGCGCTTGCTCAACTTCGACCCGCTTCCGCTCGACATCGACCGGAACCATCTGCGCTGCCCGCTCGCCTTCGGCCTGGAGCGCCATCGCCTCTTTCTGCGCTTGTGCCAAGGTCAACCTCGCCGCCGCATCCTTGGCCGCGGCCGACTCAGCACCTTCCGCTGCCTTGACCACGGCGTATGCCGCCACATCGGCCTGGACCTGCTCGCCGAGCCGCCGCCGTTCGAACTCCGCCTGTGCGTCGATGATCGCCTTCGCCTTATCTCGTTCCGCGGTCTGGGTGATCTCCACCGTGCGGACCGCCTGCCGCTCCGCCTCCAACTGCGCTTCGGCGGCAAAACGCATCGCCTCGGTCTCCGCCCGCTCGCGCTCTTTCGTTGCGATGGCGATCTCGTTCTCGCGCGTGGCCAGCTCGACCGTGCGGACTTTATCGATCTCGGCGACGCGAGCGGCGCGCTCACGCTGCTGGTTAGCGACCTCGAGCGTCTGAGTTTTCTCCACCTCGGCCACCTGCACCGACTCGTCGCGCTTGACTATGGCGACGCCAGCGAGACGCGCCTGCTCCGCTGCGAAGGTGTCGGCCTCCTGCTGCGCCTGAGCACGGGTGATCTGGATATCACGGTCTTTTTGCGCCGCCGCGTTGGCGCGGGCCACCTCCTGCGCGAAGACAAACTGGTCACGGGTGACATCCTGTTCGGTCACTCGCTGGTCGGCCTCGCGCTCGATCTGGTTGCGCTCAACACGTTGCCGCTGGGTGATCTCGGCGATGGTGCGCAGCCCCTGGGCATCGAAGACGTTGTCCTCACCGCGCATCGCCGTCGGCGGGGTCTGATCGAGGCGAGAGATGGTCACCGATTCTAAGGTGAGCCCGTTGTGACGCAGATCCTTTTCGACGATGCTTTGCACTGCCGTAGCAAATTCGTCACGTTTTGTGTGCAGCTCATGCAACGTGCGCGTCGCCGCAACCGTGCGCAGCGCCGAGACGAGCTTCTGGTTAACCAGTTCCTTGACGCTCTCAGCGTTGACCGACCGCTCGCCGAGTGATGTCGCGGCGGCCAGGATGTCTTCCTTGATCTTCTGCACCTTAATGTAGAACTCGGCGGCGACATCTGCCCGCAGGTTGTCACCAGTGATCAATGCATCGTGCGCGGAACGGTCCACATCGAGGCGCATCGTCTGCAACGAGACCGGGACGAGCTGGTGAACTACCGGGATGACCAGAGCGCCACCGTCGATGATTGGGTCCTGGCCACCCATCCCGGTGCGCACGAAGGCCTGGTCAGCCGAGGTTTTCACGTAGAGCCGCGTCACGGTGACGATAGCGGCGCCGACGAGCAGGAGGATCACGCCAAACGCGACGAGGATCGTTTGCGTCGGGCCGCTAAGCGCGATGATCCCCAGGCCCGGGAGAAGCAGCGGTAGGAGAATGAAAACCAGCGCGATGAGAATCGCCGTAATGCCGAGCCCGGCCGCGCTGCCACGCTGTTGTGCCATGACGAACCTCCTCGTTATCGGATGGGAAATTTGACCCGCTGGGGACCGATCACCTCGATCCCATTGATCGCATCGTCCTGAACCGCGAAGTAGGTCCCTGCACGTTCGTCGAACTGCCAGAGCACCACGCGCTCTCCTGCCGGAATTACCGATTCCCCGTGCATCACTCTGGCCGGCACCTCATGCATCGAGCCATATTCGTCATAGAGCTGGACAGTGCCGCTGGTCTCAGTCAGCGCGTAGCGCACGTCGGCGATGCGACCCACGAGCTCTCGCGTCGACGCGCCATAGCTCTCGGTGGCAGGCATCAGCCGCCCCAGCCGCGCGGCGAAGAAGCGCGTCAACGTGCTGGCTCCCACCAGCGCGACGGCGAGCGATGGCCAGATGAAGAGCGCGGGCTCGGCGATGACACTCCCGAAGACTTGATTCGCCAGCCAGCCAAAGAACCCCCAGAGAAAGAGAAAGCTCATCAGCACCAACGACAGGGGAATGCGCCCGACACCGATCAGGCTCAACGCGCTGTGGAAGGGATCGCTGACGGAAGGCAAATGGTTTGGGAGATCACCGGGATGAATCTCGATGTGGGCGCCATGACCTTCGATGTGTAGACCCGGATCGACGTCGAGGTTTACGTCCGCATCATGCCCCTCCGCCGGCAGCGCGCCCAGGGAAAGCAGCAGCAGGTAGAGCAACGCGGCCATCGCGGGCAGGAGAAAGATAAGATTCCACCACTGCAGGAGTTCCATGCTCCCCATCCCTCACCATCCGTGTGGCTACACAGGGACTGTCACTCCAGAAAACGATGAACCTAGCCTGCGTGTTCCTGGACGACGCGGGGCGAAGTCCCAGTGTGCTTACAGATCGAAAAATCGTCTACTGGTCATAACAGTTTATCGTGCCCGGTGCCGCGCATGCCATTGACGATGCTACAAGTGCCCCTGTACCCTCGGGCACATTGGATCTAGAGAAGGCCACGTTCATATCGCTCTGTCATTGCCAGCCTCGGCGTCACCGCCTCGGCGCATAGCTTATGGCATGTTTCAAAACCTTCTTGGCGTTCTGCGGCGGACGTTGAGCCGGCTGCTAAGGTGTGTCCGCGAACGTCTGGGCAAGCCAGACACCGCCGTCCTGCCGAGCCACTGTGCCCAGGTTACGGTTCGCCAGTCCAGCGTCACACCTTCCGTGGCTGGTGCCGCGACCTACCGCATAGACTTTTCCGTCTCGTGGCCATTCTCGCCGCGGCCCACCCCGCAGTGCACCCGTACTCAGTACGGGGTTTGGTACGGGGCTTTTCAACACGCTTTTAGCCATGATGCACTCGATCAGCACGAGCGTATCCGTTCAATGCACAGATTCCTACTGGCGTTACTGAGTGTGCTCGCGTGATGCCGTCATCGCCGGCAGGTTTCGTCTATGGGTTTGTGGGAAACGTCTGCTCCAAGCTCTGGAGAACACATCAGACGACGGGGGAACGACGAACTCTCCGTTATCTCCCTGTACCCAATCACCCTCGTCACGTTCCCAACCGCCGCACGTGCAGCATATTCGTGCGGCCCGAGACGTGGGTCATTGGCAATGATCCGGCAATGAGGGCGAACTCGCCTTCGGTCGCCAGCCCCTCCTCGATAATCTTCTTGCCCGCCACCCGGAAGAGATGGTCCGGGTTTTCCTCGACGGGGACCGCCGTGCCTCGCGTCCCCCACAGCAGGTTGAGCCGCCGGGCGATCTCGATATCCGCCGCCGCACCAATGAGCGCCGGCTTCGGCCGATACTTCGCCACCCGCCGCACCGAGGCGCCGGTCAGGGTGAAGACGACGATGTGCTCGACCGGCGCTTCATCCGCCAGCTCCCGGGCCGCGCGGGCGATAGCGTCGGCGATAACTAGCGTCGCATCGGATTGATCGGGTAGCGGCTGCAACGAGGCGCTGGTGCGGATCGGGCCGTCTCGCTCGGCCTCGCGAATGATGCGACCCATCGTGCGTACCGCTTCCACCGGGTACTGCCCGATCGCCGTTTCCGCCGAGAGCATCACCGCGTCCGTGCCGTCCCAGACGGCGTTGGCCACGTCGCTGGTTTCAGCGCGAGTCGCCACCGGCTGCGTGATCATCGACTCCAGCATCTGCGTGGCCGTGATCACCGGGATGGCAAAACTGTTGGCCACCTTGATGATGTCCTTTTGGGCTCGGGGCACGCGCTCCGGCGGCATCTGCACACCGAGATCGCCACGCGCCACCATCAGCCCGTCGGCGCCCGCGGCGATGCCGCGGACGTTGTCCAGCGCGTCAGGCCGCTCGATCTTGGCAATCAACGCCGGCGGCCGGGGGCTGTACCAACCGGCGACTTCGCGAGCAAAGCGGAGGTCGGCCGCGTCGGTGACGAACGAAAGGCCGATGAAATCGACCCCTTGCTCGACGCCCCAGCGCAAATCCTCGCGATCGACCTCCGTCAGCGAGCCACCCTTGATCATCGCCCCGGGAAGCGTGACCCCCTGGCGGCCGGGAATATGACCACCGCGGCCAACCTGGCAGGTGGCAACGTGATCCTCGATCTTCTCGACCAGCAGCTCGATGAGGCCGTCCGAGATCAGGACCCGGCTGCCTGGTTGAATGACGTCGAAAAGCTGGGCGTAGTCGATGCCAATTCGCTCCGGGGTGGTCGGCACCGGGGTGTTGACGATCTCGACCGTGCCGCCTCGCGCGAACCCGACCTTCTCGTCACCCAGCACCGGGCCGGTACGGATCTTGAGACCGCGCAGATCGAACAGGATCGGCACGAGCCGGCCAGCCTCTTCCGAGACGTTGCGCACGTCTTCCACCAGACGTGCACGATCCTCTGGCGAACCATGGGCGGCGTTGATGCGCACGACGTCGAGCCCGGCATCAAAAAGCTCGCGCAGCGTCTCGGGACTTCGCGATGCTGGTCCCAGCGTCGCGACGATCTTGACCCGTCGCTCGTCATAGACGCCCAAGGTTCTCCACCTCCCCGACCGGCCACGGCATTGATCGCCACGATGGTAGCAGGGGGAAACGAGGGTGATGGGTGATTACTCGCTCCGCTCGTGGTGATAGGGTGGCTGGGGCTTCGTTCTCCCTGACACCCTGACACCCTGTTACCCCGCCACCCATCACCTATCACCCATCACCCATCACCCTGCTAGCTGGCGCGTCATTCCAACTCGACAGCGAGAAGGCGAGCGCCGGGCCCTTGCTTGCCAAGCATGTCATCGGGATTGAACAGCACACAGCGATCGAGCGAGAGACAACCGCAGCCGATGCACCCGGATAGATCGTCACGCAAGCGGACGAGCTGCTCGATACGCCGGTCCAGATCGGTGCGCCAGAGTGCTGAAAGGCGCGCCCAATCCTCGCGGCTGGGGGTTCTCCCCTCGGGCAACGTGTCGAGAGCGGCGCCGATCTCGGCAAGCGGAATACCGACCCGTTGCGAAACCCGGATGAACGCCACCCGGCGCAACATCTCTCGTGCATAGCGACGTTGGTTACCCGGCGTGCGGCGGCTGCGAATGAGCCCTTGCCGTTCGTAAAAATGCAGTGCTGAGACGGCAACGCCGCTACGCTGCGCGAGTTGCGCCGGGGTTAACTCGCCACCGCTCCCGGTATGCCCCATTGCCAAAACAACCTCCACTTGACCTCAACATTAGTTGAGGTTGTAAAGTGGGTTCAAGGCGCTGGTCAAGCCGGCAGCCACTCTCAGGCTGCTCCGTCCGCGAAGATCCGTATTGTCAGACAAATGAGCGCAACGGCTCGAGAACAAGAGCAATGGAATAGCCCAAGTGGTCAATAGAGGAGACGCGATGTCGCAAGAACACGCACCACCAGAACGAGCCGGAGCGGCCGACGCATTCCGCGCCAATGAGCAGACCTGGAACGCCGACGTGATTGCCGAGTTCCGCGCCAACCATGGAGAGGTCGCTGCGCCATACGACGATCCACCGCCGATGCTGTTGATTCATACCGTCGGGGCAAAGAGTGGTCGTGAGCACATCGTGCCGATGAGGGGCATCCCTGAGGGTGACTCGCTCTACATTTTCGGCTCGGCCCATGGCAACGACCGCAATCCGGACTGGTACTACAACCTCGTTGCCAACCCGGACATCCTGATCGAAAAAGGCGACGAAACCATTTCGGTCCGCGCCACCGAGGTGCATGGCGCGCATCGTGATCTCATCTTCAGCCGGCAGAAGGCGCGATTCCCGATATTCGCTGAGTACGAGCGCACGCTGGCTCGCACCATCCCGGTTATCCGGCTCGACCCGCGCCAAGCACGGCACGGTGAAGAAGAAAGGAAGGAAGCAGGATGAACGCTCAGCTCCTGGCATCGGTCGAGCGGGAGGTGCTCGCCTGGCCCGGCGTCAGCAAGCAGGAGTTCGCTGGTGGACGCGGTCAGGGTGGGTTCTTGGTTCCTCCCGCCACCCTGTTCCGGTTCGGTCGACGGGAGATCGGCCACCTCCATCATACGGGCGAGGCCGATCTCCCGTTCCCCCGCAAGACTTACGATGAACTGATCGCCACCGGTCGCGCGAAGCCGCACGCGGCCGGGTTCATCGGAGTCGTCACCTACGTCGTTCGCGAGCCCAACGATGTGCCAGGGGTTATCGAGCTGTTCCGGATGAACTACGAGCGAGCGAAAGCCGTCGCACGATCGAGACCAACACCGTCCGTCTCCTCGGCATCTGACTGATTGAACACAGGAGGTCGTCATGGCAACGATCGAGACCAGCATCGACGCCGGAACCGACGGCGCGGTCCTGGGGTCGAACGGACATCTCATCCGCGTTGGCCCGCGGGCAGAGCTACGCGGAGTGACTGTCGTCTCGGGAGGACGGCATGGGATCGCCGTTTTTCCCTCGTCTGTCTCCGAGGCAGTCTACGCCGTCGACAACCGCTGCCCGCACATGGGGTTCCCGCTGCACAAAGGGAGTGTGGCCGACGGCATTCTCACCTGCCATTGGCATCACGCTCGCTTCGATCTGGAGAGCGGGGGCACATTCGATCCCTGGGCCGACGACGTCCAAACCTATCCCACGGTCATCGAGGACGGTATCGTCTACGTCGATGCGCGGCCGCATGGCGACAATCGCGTGACTCACGCCAAGGCACGGCTCTGGGACGGGCTGGAGCAGGATCTCAATCTGGTCGTCGTCAAGAACGTTCTCGCTGTTGCTCGAGGCCGACGTCCCTCCGGCCGAGATCCTGGCGATCGGCGGTCGCTTCGGCGCAACCTACCG
Organism: uncultured Chloroflexia bacterium; assembly: GCA_963724295.1. Lineage (GTDB taxonomy): Bacteria > Chloroflexota > Chloroflexia > Thermomicrobiales > UBA6265 > JACCXM01. Next base: position 255,386 of record CAVRUC010000013.1, read on the forward strand.
GCGCGGCGGCTGGGCAGCCGGTTTGACGATTCACGCCGCGATGGGAAATCTCCTCGCGAAGCTGCACCCGGAGGACCAGGCGCTCGCGCTTTACCACGGCCTGGTCAACGTCGCCAGCGACTGCGCGGGGCAACCACCCCGCTTTGCGCTCGATCCCCTCCCAACGCGCGACATTCCCCCTACAGCCGATCGCCTGCAACGGTGGTTTCGCCGCTTCATCGACGTCCGCGACGCCGACGGCGCCGAGCGCGCACTCTTGACAGCGATCGCCTCTGATATGACGCCATCAGCCCTTGCCGACGTTCTGGCAAGCGCGGCGACCGACCATTTCTTCCTCGACGGTGGGCACACGCTCGACTTCGTCAACAAGGCGTGCGAGCTGCTGGACATGATCGGCTGGCAAGAGGCCACCACGATCCTACCCAGCCTCGTGCCCGGGCTCGCGATGGCGCGGCGCTCGGAGGAGCTCAATTCCTGGCGGCACCCCGTCGATCTGGTGGCGCTGCTCGAACCAGAGTTTGCCCGGCTGCCTGACCTCTTCGCGGCGGCGGGCGGTGATCCGGCGTGGCGCGCCTCCGATGCGCTGACGGCGACACTGCTCGGCGACGATCCGGCGGCTATCGTGGCCGCACTCTCGGCGGCGCTGGCGGCGGGCGCATCACTCACCGCGGTCAGCCAGGCGGTGTGCTACGCGGCGGCGTTGCGGGTGGCGCGGTTCCACACCAGCAACGAGTTCTCCGACTGGATCACCGTGCTGCACACGTTCACCCACGCGAATGCCGTGCACCAACTCCTGCGCCGCTCGCCTTCTCCGGAGTTGCTGCGCGGCGTCTACCACGCGGCAATGCGGCTCTATCTCGACCGCTTCCTGAACATGCCAGCCGCCCGCTTACCGGAGGAGCGGCCGGGGAAGCTCGCCACATTGCCCACCGACGCCGGCGCTCTGCTCGTTGCATTGCGCGATCTCCTCGACCGGGAGCAGCAGATTGATACCGCCGGTCTCATCGTCCACCGGTACCTCTCCCTCGACTACGATCCCGACCCTTTGCTCGCCGAGCTCGGTCATTTGCTCCTGCGCGAGGATGGAGAGTTCCATTCCTACCAGATGCTCGAAGCCGGTGTGGCACTGCACAGCGAACTGACATCCGAGGATCCCGTGGCGGCGGATCGTGTCCTGGTCGCCGTGGCTCGCTATCTCGCGGCGCACGCTCCGACGAGCCGGGCCATGCTGCAAACGGCGAAGACAGCGCGCCGGCTGCGCCGCGGTGAGGATCTGGCGGCCGAGTCTGCGGAGGAGGCAGAATCTGAGTAGGGCGAGTCGGGCGTTGCATTGTCACCATGAAACCACGCGACACAGCAAAGGACCCTGACAATGAACCGGGCCACCATTCCTGCCCATGACGACCTGTTCACCAACGGACAGAGGAAGCCTGAGGCGATCGGTCTCTTCGAGATGGTGCTTGAAGTCGCGGACCTGGCCGCGGCGGAGCGTTTCTATCACGACATCATCGGGCTTCCCGTTGTCGAGCGCTGGACCGACGAGCGGCCAGCCGTCTGGCTGGCACTGGGTCGAGAGGGCTTCCTGGGACTCTGGCCGCCGGAGACGGGCGGCGCCGTCGCCATCCACGGCGGCCGCGGTGGCCGGCACGTCCACTTCGCGCTTCGCGTACCGATGGGTACGCTGGACACGGTCAAGGCGCGACTTGAATCTCTCGAGTACCCGGTTGAATCTTGGGACTTCGGCAACGGCAACCGGGCCATCTATCTCGACGACCCCGACGGCAACGTCATCGAGCTCACCGAGCGCGCCACACTTTGGGACGGAAGCGCGGCAACGGAGGGTGTTGGATGATGCCTGATGGCTGCGGGCTACGAGCTCAGGCGGTTCGAGCAGGCGATTCGTCGCCTTGCCGACCCACAAATTGTCAGCCGCATCCCAGGGTTCCAGGAGTATCTCTTCGTCGATGCCGGCGATGGCGCGCACCTGACCATCAGCCTCTACGACGATCCGAGCGGCGCCGAGCAATCGACGCGGGACGCGGCCAGTTGGGCGGCGGAGAATGTCTCCGCGCTCATCGAGGGACCGCCTCAGGTCACGACAGGCTGGGTCCGCATCCACGTCGACGCGGATGACATCGACGAGGGCACGCCAACGGCGTAGATGCGCGGTTGAGCCGAGATCCGCGCTAAAAGGTCACCCCGCTGACGAGGATCACGTTGTGATATGGCGTGCACTCGCCGGTGCGTACGATAGCGCGCGCCCGGGCACTGAGACGTTTCAACTCGTCATGGGACACGGAGCGAAAGCGCCCGTGCGGGAACAGCTCGCGTAGAGCGGCTGGCAACGCCTCATCCCGCGCCAGGAGCTCATCGGCAACGATGACCTCCTCGACCTGAAGCTCGTCGGCGACCGCGCGGGTGACGTCCAGCATCGGTGGCAAACCGCAACGAACGGCCAGGTCGATGCAGGCGACTCCCGGTGGGACGGGCAACCCGGCGTCGGCGATGACCAGCAGATCGGTGTGACCCATACTCGCGATCGTCCCGGCCAGCGCATGCTGGAGCAGGCCACGTTTTCTCATGATGCCTTGCTCCGCACCGGGCGCTCGGTTGCGTCATACCCGAAGAAGCGGTCAAAGATCTTCGCCTCCCAGACCCAACGCAACACGTACATCCAGATCAGGACGACGAGGACAATGATCCCGAAATCGACGGTCAGTTTGCTGCGCATGCCGAAGAACTCGCGTAGCCCGGGGACCACGAGAACGATCGCGTAGAGCGGCACCATCGCCAGCGCCAGGTAGGCGGGTCGCCGGTCGCCATCCATCTCCTCGACGACGGCAAACCACGGCCCAGGCGGAGCGGCAAAGAGCACCAGCAGCAGCCCGCCCAGCACCAGCACATGGGTCAGCGCTTCGCGGCTGGCCAAGTCCTGCTGGGGCACCGACGTCACCGCCGCGATGCCACCGGCCCGGAACGCCGGCAGGTCGAGGTCGTACACGATATAGACGCCGATGTAGACGGCGAACGCGGCGAGCGCCAGGAGGGTCGATGCCGGCAGCACGAATCGCAGCAGCCGGCGTGGCAAGCTGCGAGGCGGCGGGCCGGGCCGCGTCCAGAGCGCAATACCGAAGGTAGGAATACCGACCGTGAGCAACGTCAGCAGGGTGATCTGAGCCGGCGATATGGGGAACCCGGCCTCGACGACCAATACGGCGAGGATGATCAATGCCACCGTGAACACGCGGGTCAGGAAAAGCTCCAGAATGCGGCAAAGGCCGCGCCGGATGCGCTGTCCCTCCCGGAACGCGCTTGGCAGGGCGCCGAACGAATCATGCAGGAGAACGATATCAGCCGCGTCCCGGGTCGCCTGGCTGCCGCTCTGCATGGCGATACCGAGATTCGCCTGCTTCAGGCTGAGGACGTCGTTGACCCCATCTCCGGTCATGGCAACGTAGTGGCCGTTTCCCCGCAGTGCTTCGACCAGCCGCTGCTTCTGCTCCGGTGTCACGCGGCCAAAGACCGTCGAGCGCTCCGCGGCGTCCATGAACTGCGATTTGTCCATCCCGTCGAGATCGAGCCCGGAGACGAGCACGGCATCGCCAGACAGGCCGGCTTGCCGGGCCAGCGCCGCAACGGTCTCCGGGTTATCCCCCGAGATGACCTTCAGCGTGATCCCGGCATCGCGGAAGCCATTGAGCGCCTTGTCGACGTTGGGGCGTAACTCGTCAGTGAACCCGAGCCAGGCAACGGGCTTCACCCCCGGAGGCAGCGCCGGCAGACCATCGACCTCCCGAAATGCCGCCGGAGTTGGGCCGTGGGCGAAGAGGAGCATGCGCATGCCCTTCTCTCCCCAGCCCTGGGGAGGCGCCAGCGGTCCCTTGGTTGCACGTTCCAGCTGTGGGCCGAGGAATTCCGGGGCGCCGAGGGCGAAGACACCCCGGAACCCATCGCTATCGGCGCTGACCCCGCTCCATTTGTAGGCGGACGAGAAAGGGACTTCGTGCTGGATGGGGTGCTGTTCGCCGGGGATGGCGTCCGCCAGTGCATCGCTGGTTTTCGTCCCGGCAGAGGTGCTGCGGGCGAACGTGCCCAGCATCGCCCGCACGTCCGCTTCATCGGCATCAATCGGCTGCACGTCGGCCAGCCGCATCTTGTTCGCGGTAAGCGTGCCGGTCTTGTCCATGCAGAAGACGTCGACGTTGGAGAGAGACTCGACGGCGTTCGTCCCCTGCACCAACGCATCCTGGTTTGCCAGGCGGACGGCGCCCATCGAGTAGGTGACGATGATCATCAGGAAGAGTCCCGAGGGCACGATGCCGAGTACCACCGCCGCGGCCAGCACCGTCTCCTCGGCCGGGTATCCCCAGATCAACGAGCCGAGCAGCACGGTGACGAGGAAGAACGCCGCGATCACCAGCAACAGCCGCACGATCAGGTTGACCTGAATCTGGAGCGGAGTGAGTGGAACGCGGTACGCGCGGGCTCCCGCGGTCATCCTGGCGACAGTGTTGGCGACCCCGACGCGGTCGGCCTGATACCACCCCGATCCGGAGGTACAGAAGCTCCCGGAGGAGACGGGATCACCGGGATGCTTCGCCACCGGATCGGACTCGCCAGTCAGCAGCGACTCGTCCATCTCCAGTGCGCTGTCGCCGACGACCGTCCCGTCGGCAAAGACCTGATCACCGGCGCGCAGGCGCAGGACGTCGCCGCGCACGATCTGGTCCGGATCGAGTGAACGCTCACGACCATCGCGCACGACAGTCGCCTGACTGCGGTTGAGCAAGGCGATCTGGTCCAGCCGGCGCTTGGCGCGCGTCTCCTGGAAGACCCCCACCAACCCATTGACGACCGCCAGACCCGAGGCGAGCAAGGCGTCGCGATAGAGCCCCATCGCCACCAGGACCACGCCGACGACCAGCAAGGTGATATTGATAAAGGTGAAGAGGTTGCGCCGGACGATATCCCACCAGGAGCGGCCGCTGGAGTCTGGCACAGCGTTGCCCCCCTCGCTGGCCAGACGGGCGCGACGCCTCGGCCTCGCTGAGGCCGGACATCGTGTCTGTTGCCGGCACGGCCTCCGCCTCAGCCGTGGCTATCTGCGTCTCCGCCATTGTCTCTCCTGCATTGCGCCGCCATGGCCTATGTCACCCACGCATGGGTGATCGTTCGGGTTGGGAGAAAGCGCAGTTCAGCTATTTTGCCGCAGAATCGGGAGCGGTGCTCCGGCGTCTGCCGGTGCCGGACATGTCATTGTGGTGCAACGAGCGACTCTGTCGTGTCAGCAGCCGAAACGACGCGCCGTCTGCAGGCGTCATAACGGCGAGAGATCGCGTTGCCTGGCCGCCTCCGGCACTTTGCAAGGAGGTGGGCTGGCGCTCCGGGCTCTCAACTGACCTAGCGACCGCGCCCTCTCCAAGAGAGGCTATGGTGCGCTGGTTTTCCCCAACGCTTGGGAATCTGAAGGGAAACATTCATGGACGAACGACGATTCGACGAACTAACCAAGGCCCTGGTTGCCGCAAAGCCTTCGCGCCGGGAGGCGCTCCGTCGCCTGGCGGGCGGCGCCCTGGCCGCGGTCTTCGGGGGTGTCGCGCTCGAGGGGGCCTCTGCCCAACGCGTTGGGATCGAAGCCCGCACGTGCGGCCAGAATTGCAATGTGGATGGTGACGACTGCAACGCCGGCCTCCGATGCGGCGCGGGCAGTACAGACTGCGTTGCCATCGTCTCCAGCAAGACCAACTGCAACGGCAACGATGGTTGCCCCGAGAAGTATGAGACGTGCAATAACAACGGCAAGTGCGTCAACACGGTGGCCAACTGCAATGAGTGCTTTGATAAAGACGATTGCGAGGGGGGCAGGGTCTGCAACAACGGCAAATGCATCGAGCCGGATTGCACGGAGAACAGCGACTGCGGCAAAAACAAGAGGTGCCGCAAGGGCGAATGCGTCCGGAAAAACTAGCCCCCGCCACTCACCGGCTCCGGTCTCACGAGGGTGCCCCGGCCGTGGATGTTCACCGACTGGGAGAACCGAGGTGGAACGTCGCGCGCCGCCTCGAGGGTCGCGAGCTCCCGCACAGAGCTCCGTACCTGGCATCGTAACGAACCGACCGTGAGTCGTGAGCCATTGGCGGACGGGGGATGATCCCCCGTCCGCCACGAGCCGTTGGGGGGTGAGCGCTGGGTGCGCTCGTCGGTCAGGCTCACACTTAGTTCGTCTCTTTAGGACGGCTTCGTCACAATCCCAATTTCGCTCACTAGAGGTCGGCAGCCACGCCTGCGATCGTCTGCTCCAATAGTGTGCTGGCCATTTGTCGTGTCCTCTCATCCATCACCGCCACTTGCCCGGTCGCGGTACAGTCCCACGCGCGCCATGGTGGCTGTGATAAGGCTCAAGCGAGGAGCGGACGATGGCGACGACCGTGCGGTGGCTTTCCGGAATCACGATGGCGCTGGTGTTGATCCAGGCCGTGTTGATCGGCCAGGGTCTTTTTCTCGGTGATCCATCGCGGACGGCTCTGCATGGCTGGATCGGCAACGTCACATTCGTTGCAGCGATCGTCCTCGCTGGCTTGTCAATCATCAGCGTCCGTCGTGGCGAGCTCAGCCGTCCCGCGGTCGGCCTCAGCGTCCTCGTGGCCGTCCTCACCGTCGCCCAGATCGGGCTCGGGTACTCCGGGCGAGGTGGAGGTGTGCCCGCCGCGCTGCACATCCCGAACGGCGTCCTCATTGCGACGTTGTTGGCGGCGCTGCTGACGGTCTCCTTCTGGCCATCGCCGCGTGCGGAACAGATCCGACCATGAACCGCCCGCGGCAAGAGTCGGATCGTGGATCACGCATCCAACTCCTGGCCATCATCCTGGTGACGTTGCTGGTCATGGTGCTCGGCGTGCTGGTTGTCGTCGCGCCTGACCGCATGGGCGTACCACAGCCGCTCGCAACTCCCGTTGCTCAGCCAGCCGATGGTGACGGGGCGTCAGGGTCGTAGGGTGACAGGGGCACAGCGCCGCAAGGACGCGGAGGAGCTCCTCGACCAGACTGGCCATGATCCAGCCGAGCTTGCGGCCAACCTTCAGGATATTCGCACCGTAAATCGTCTCGCCGGCGGTATCGCGACCGTACTACATCACCTGCCAGGGCTGCTCGACCACGTCCCTCATGATCGCCCTGCCGAGATTCTCGATCTAGCCACCGGCGGCGGCGATATTCCGCGCGCTCTGGCAACCTGGGCCGATCGCCAGCGTCGCCCGCTGCAGCTGACTGTCACCGACCGCTCGCCCGAGATCCTTGCCGAGGCGCGGCGCACGCTTGCCGGCGTACCCAGGGTGGCCTTCATCGTCTGCGACGCCCGCGCGGTGCCGCTGCCGGACCGCTCGTTCGACGTCGTCCTCTGCTCGCTTGCGTTGCACCACTTCGCACCCGCGGAGGCGGTGCAGGTGCTGCGCGAGATGGATCGCCTCTCCCGTATCGGCTTCATCCTGAACGACATCCGCCGCTGCCACGCGGGCTATGTCGCCGCCTGGGGAGCGTCCCGCATCGCCACTCGCAACCGGTTGACCCGCCACGACATGCCGCTTTCCGTGCTCCGCGCCTACACGCCTGACGAACTGCGGGCACTCCTGCGACAGGCCGATATTCTTGATGCAACGGTGGCGACGCATCCCCTCTTCCGCATGGCGGCGGTGCGCCGCAAATTCAGCGTCTGACGTGCCGAAGCTCGATGCGGATGTCATCGTCGTCGGAGGTGGTCCCGCCGGAAGTGTCTCGGCGTGGCTCCTCGCCGAGCGGGGTCACCGCGTGCTGCTTCTCGACAAAGCGCGCTTCCCGCGCCACAAGGCGTGCTCGGAGTACGTCAACCCGGCAGGGGCACGGCTGCTCGCCGAGCTGGGACTCGCGGGCGAGCTCGAGGCTCTGGGCGCGCACCGCATGGAGGCCATGCTCATCCACGCGCCGGGTGGGCACCGTTTTCTCGCCGATTTCGGAGTCGCCGAGCCAGGGAGTACCGCTATTGGGCTCTCCCGCTTCCGACTCGACTCCCTGCTCCTCAATCGCGCGCGGGAGGCGGGCGTGGAGGTGCGCGAAGGCGTTCATGTCCGTGACATCCTGATCGCGGACGGCTCCGTGCAGGGAGTCGAGGCGACAGTCGACGGCGCCCGCATGAACCTCAGGGCCCCGCTGACCATCGGCGCCGACGGACGGCATGGGGTCGTCGCTCGAGCGCTCGGGCTCGACTCTTCCTTGCCCTGGCCGCGGCGAACGGGGCTAGTGGCCCACTATCGGGGAGTCACCGGGCTCGGCGCCTGGGGCGAGATGCACGTCGCTCCCGCTCGGCAAGGCTACGCGGGTCTGGCGCCGCTGGAGGAGGGTCTTACTAACGTCGCCTTCGTCACCGCGAGTGCAGCGGTAGCGAACCGATCTGGGTCACTCGAGGCGTTCTTTGCGGAAGGTCTATCCGGCATCCCGGCTGTTGCCTCCAGGCTTGCTGGAGCGGAGCGAGTCGGCGGCATCCGCGGCATCGGACCCATGGCCCATCGCGCGCGCGCGGTCATTGGCGACGGGTACATGCTGGTTGGGGATGCCGCGAGCTTCCTCGATCCATTCACCGGCGACGGGATCCATGAGGCGTTGCGTGGCGCTACGCTGCTGGCGCCGGTGGCCGACGGCGCATTGCGGGCGGGTGACCTCTCCGCCCGGCGACTCGGACCCTACCGCGCCGCGCGTCGCCGCGCGTTTTGGGCCAAGCGACAGGTCTGCTGGCTGGTGCAGGGATTCATCGCCACGCCCGCACTAATGGACTACGCCACCGCGCGTCTCGAGTCGCCGCGCTACGGCCGCACAGACCCTGGCTGGCGTACTGGGCGATCTCTACCCGGCGCGCCAGGGGCTCTCCCCGGTCTTCCTGGCCCGGCTGCTCCGGCCATGAGGCCCTCACCCCAAACGTCCCTCACCCCCAACCACCACCCGCTGCGCGGGTACCCGGCCCGTCGGAGACAGGAGAGGGGGATCGCTGCTGGGCTGGCCGTTCTCCCTTCTCCCCGCTCCGAGGGGAGAAGGGCTGGGGATGAGAGGGGCTGTTAGCCCGACGCGTTACAGGTGAAGCTCCAGACGTGCGACTCGGCGTCCGCCTCGACAATGATGTTGCCGTTCGCATCGACGCGGTCGCTCTCGGCGTAGCACCAGATCATGCTTTCGGATCCGAGCGCGCCCTCGGGTTTGAGCTGGTAGGTACCCGCGGGGAGATTTCCGAAGCGGGCGCGGCCCTGGGCGTTCGTATCCGAGGTTGCCAGCGGCGCGGAGGCGCCGTTCTCCGGGTAGAGGCTAAAGCTCATACCGGTGACCGGAGCCGTACATTGACCAAACCAGTCAAATCCCTGTTGCGGCTGCGGGATGTCGCACGTCTTCGCTTCGGCGATGATCGCCCCCGTGTTCTCCGTTTCTTCGGCCACCTGCACCAACGCGGGTCCGCTTGCCGGGCGCCGGCCAATATCCGTGTCGACCCAGTACGTGGTCTGCCGTGCGGGAACGACGTTCCCCTCCAGCTCCAGCGTCAGTTTGCTGAGCTCCACGAGCTGAGTGGTATCGTCGCCGACCTGACCGCCTCCGGCAATCGCGACGTTGTTGTCGCCGCCGGATGCATCGGCATTTGCCGTGCCGCCACTGGCATCGATCGCCACGTTGGCATCATCACCGCGGATATCGCCAACCGTGACCGAGCCGCCGCTGGCATCGGCGTTGGCTACACCACCAGTGCCGGCGTTGGCCTGCCCACCGTCGGCCTCGCCGCCGCCACCTTGAGTCCGCTCCCGTTCCTTGACCACGCTGGTCTCTTCCGAGATCAGGAACGCGCAAATGTCGGCCGGCGGGATCGTGATCTTGCGGACTGGTGGTGCTCCGGCTGCGCCCCGCCCCGTGCAATCACAGACCGTGCGGTAGAGTGGGGCGTCGAATTTGCAGACGACGTCGATCCAGTAGGTCGGAGGCGTGCCAAAGAACTCCTGGCTTCCGGCGAGCGTTGTCTGGGTCGTGTCCATCGTCACGACCTGCTGGTTCGTCTGAGCGCAATTGCCGGCGCAGACCTGATTGTTCGCGTTCACGACCGTCTGAGTCGATTGTGAGGAACTCGTGGCGACTCCACCCGGGGCGTTGACACTGACATCGGTGTTGTCGCCGCCCTTGTCTCTGTCGCGGTTGTTATCTCGTTTCTTGTCATTGTCGTCGTCATTGCCATCAGCTTGAGCCGAGGGAATGCCGAGAAATCCCATCGGGCTGGCAATTGCCGAGGCGACCACCCGCCGCAGGACAGAGCGCCGCGACGCACCCGTAGTCATCGTCTTCGCAAGCCGATCGAAATCTGGATAATCCATGCTGAATGCCTCCCATGGCGTCACAGACACCGCCAAAAGGCAGCGCATCGCCGGTTCCATTGGTGCAGGAGCCGTGCCACGCTGACAACGCGCAGGGGACAGGTCCAGTTGCGGAGCGGTAGCATGGAGCTCCGGAACGTCGACTGCCGTGGCGCACTAGGAGCATGATGCATTCCGATACCACCATCATGATGCACGGCCCGCTGCCACGGATTGTCGAGTTGGCTGCTGACGTGGAGCGCTGGCCGGAGATTCTTCCGCACTACCGCTGGGTCACGCTCCTCGCGGGGGGAGGCGATCGCAAAGTCGTCGAGATGGCTGCCCGGCGTGGCCGCCTTCCGCTTCGCTGGCGCGCTATCCAGGAGGTTGACCGGTCGGTTACACCGCCGGTCATCGCCTATCGGCACATCTGGGGACCCACGCGCGGCATGGACGTCGCCTGGACATTCCGGGAGACCCCGGACGGAGTCCATGTCAGCATCACGCACCGCTTTCATCCGCCGTGGCCCCTGATCGGCAACATGGTCACCGACCACATCATTGGCCCGCGATTCATCGAGCACGTCGCCGGGCTGACCCTGAACACGATCAAGGAGATCGTCGAACGCGAGCCGTGGGGCGACGATCGGAACGAGCGCCTCATGAACGTCCGCCGGCGGGTCGCAATTACCGGCATCGGCCCGATCACGGCTATCGGCAATGGCGTCGATGGACTCTGGGACGGCGTGCGGCGCGGAGAGTCCGCGGTGACGACCCTCACCCGGTTCGATCCCACCGGTTTCTCGTCCCGGGTCGCCGCCGAAGTCACGTTCCAGCCGCTCGATTTCATGGCCCCCAAGAAGGCGTACCGTCTTGACCGGTTCTCCCAGATTGCTCTTGCCACCGCGCTGATGGCACTCGCCGATGCGGGTCTTACCGCCTCCGACGCCGCGTCATCCGGCATGGGGATCTACACCGGCTCCGCGCTCGGCGGTATCGCCTTTGCCGAAGATCAACACGCCATCTTCGTCGATCGCGGTATCCGCGCCGTCTCGCCAATGCTGGCGCTCTCGGTCTTCGGCGGGGCCTCGTCCTGCAACATTGCCATCGAGCTCGGTCTAACCGGCCCCTCGGTGGCCAATGCCAACTCGTGCGCCTCTGGCACGATCGCCATCGGCGAGGCCGCGCGCCTCATCCGGGACGGGCGCGCCGAGGCCATGCTCGCCAGTGGTGTGGAAGCGCCTCTGGCGCCGCTCACGTTTGGCGCCTTCGACATCATCCGGGTGCTCACCGGCCGCAATGACGATCCCACCTCCGCCTCTCGCCCATTCGACCGCGACCGCGATGGGTTCGTCATGGCCGAGGGTGGGGCCACGCTCGTGCTGGAAGAGTGGGATCGCGCCGAACGGCGCGGCGCGCGGATCTACGCCGAGGTGGCCGGCTACGCCACCACGAACGACGCCCACCACATGACGGCGCCACGACCAGACGGCGCCCAGGCGGCCCGCGCCATCACGCTGGCCCTTGCCGACGCCGCTCTGCCCGCGGCAGCGATCGACTACGTGAACGCGCACGCATCGTCGACGGTGCTCAACGACCCGGTCGAGTGTCTGGCCATCCGGCGCGCGCTCGGTCCTCACGCCGATCGGGTTGCCGTCAGCGGCACCAAGGGTCTCCATGGTCACGCGCTGGGGGCGACCGGCGCCATGGAGACGGCGATCTGCGCGATCGGGCTGGAGCGCGGCCACCTTCCTGGTACCGCTAACCTGATCAACCGGGACCCGGCATGCGACCTCGACATCATTCCCCCCGGCGGCCGTGACGTGCCCGCGCACTATCTGCTCAAGAACTCCTTCGGCTTCGGCGGCATCAACGCCTGTCTCGTGCTGGGCGCCGTTAGGTGAGGGGGAGCCGCTGCGCTCAGGGGGACAAGGGGGTGTCGCTTCGCTCAGGGGGAGGCGGCGTCGCCTTCGGCTCAGGGGGGAAGGAGGAACGAGGAGGACGAAGCGGTCGTGCGTCGGTTTCCTTTCCCCTGAGTCCGCGCAGCGGACGCCTCCCCCTGAGGGAGCGTAGCGACCGGCTCCCCCTGAAGCCGCGCCAGCGGCTGCCACCCCCTGAGGCGAAGCCGGCACCCCCCGTGTACATCAGGCCGTTTTGTGGTATAGTTCCTTGACCCAGACGATATCGACGTATAGGTGTTCGTTTGGATCCGCACGAATGCGAATCCTGACGTCCTGTTCCGCCGAAACCGTTCCTGAGGTTCTTTATTCGTTACGTGCCGTGGACGACCACGGCGAGAGAGGTTTCGGCGAGTTGTCCGATCGAACGATCACCTGTCGCGATTGCGGCGAGGCATTCACCTTTACGGCCGGAGAGCAGGCGTTCTACCAGGAGCGCGGTTACTCCGAGCCCCAGCGCTGCGCCAATTGCCGGGCGGAGCGTAAGGCTCAGCGCGCGGCCAGCGGCTACGACAGCGGTAGCTCCTCGGGCGGCTACTCTCGAGGCGGTGGCGGCTATTCCAGCGGCGGATATTCCGGCGGTGGTGGTGGCTACTCCTCTGGCGGCGGTGGCGGCTATTCGTCCGGACCGCGCCAGATGTATCCGGCTGTGTGCTCGTCCTGCGGCAAGGAGACGGAAGTCCCCTTCCAGCCGCGGAACGACAAGCCGGTCTACTGCCGCGAGTGCTTCCAGGAGAAGCGCGCGTCCGCACCGAGCTACGGCAGCCGCTACTAGACCATCCCGGTTCGCGGACCATACCGCGTCAGGATAGTCTGAGCCTGACCGGCCGGGGCATGCCCCGGCCGGTCTTTGCCTATCTGAACCGGGATTGGTCGCCCGGCGGTGCTTAGGCCCCGACTGCTCGGCTGGTTTAGCCAAACCTCAGCCGCCCTTGGAGCGCGACCGAAGGGTGATTACATCAATATTGACTCTTTGTAAGGGTATCCAGTACTATTAGCGGATGGGTCGTAGGTATCGAGCAGAGAAAAGGAGCGCATGTTGTCCCAAAACCACGATATGAGTCTTTACGAACCGGGGACACCACCAACTGCCGCAGCGCTCGAAGGACCCGACCAGCATCGGGCGTTCATCGATGGCATCGAGATCTGCGCGGATCGTTTTCCGTCCGATGAGGAAAAGCGCGTTTCCTGTTTCGCTGAGGTCGTGAAGACCACGATTGGCCGCAGGGCATCCAAACGCACCGGGACCGCGATTCCAGCGGACAGCGTGGAGAGCCGCCGGCGCGGTAGCGCCCATGCCCACGCGGCGCTACGTGCCAAGCGAGCCGCGCAGAAAGCCGAAGCCGCGGTCTAGCACCGTTCGTCCCCATCGACGACAGCTGCGGAACGGCCCTCGAGCGTAACGCTCGAGGGCCGTTTGTTACCTGCGTTTACCGTTGATTCCGTCGTGCTCAAACCGACGCCGGTAGGGGCCGCTTGTCACGACGTCCTCTTCGTGGCGGCGGCGGTGGCTCCGGCGGGCGAATCGTCAACTCCCGGCCCTTCCCGCGCTGCTCGTCGTACCAGGTGAAGCCACCCGCGTAATCGCGCACCACCCCCCCGTCCAGCTCGATGATCCGGCCGCAGATGGTGTCGAGGAACGCGCGGTCGTGGGAGATGGTGAGGATCGTCCCCTGACTCTCGTCGAGGAAGGCCAGCAACGCCTCTTCCAGCCGCTCGACGCTCGGGATGTCGAGATTGTTCGTCGGTTCGTCCAGGAGCAGGAAGTTGGCGCCCCGCAAGATCAACGCCGCGATTTGCAAGCGCGCACGCTGCCCGCCGCTGAGCCCTCCGATGCGACCGAGCATGTCATCGCGGGTGAAGAGGTAGCGATTGAGAAAACCAATCGCCGCCTGCTCCGACATCGGCTTCAGCGTGCGCACGAAATCCATCGGCGTCGCCTTCGGATCGAGGGTCTCCTGCTCCTGGGCGTAGTAGCCGACCACTACCGAGGGACCGAGACGCAGCGTGCCGCCGCTGGGCGGCTCCTCGCCGCGCACCATGCGGAACAGCGTCGTCTTTCCTGAGCCATTGGCCCCGACCAATCCGACCGACTCGCCGTGACGAATCTCGAGGTCGAACGGTTCGAGCACCACCCGCTCGCCGAACGACTTGGCGACTCCTTTGCCGTCCAGCACCAGTGTCGAGCCGCGCTCGGCGGCGAAGGCGACGTCGATCTGGCGCGGGTTGAGTACCGGCGCCGGAGTACTCTCCAGGCGTTCCCGCTCTTCGGCCAGCTTGCGTCGCATGTTCTCGGCACGCGAGGCGAACTTGGGGTTCTGCCGCGCCCACTGCGTCAATTGCTCGGCGCTCGCCTTGAGCTTGCGAAACTCCCGCTCCTGCAGCTCCCGCAATTGCGCGCCCCGCTCCAGCCGGGCACGTTTCTCACCGACGTAGGCGGCGTAGTTGCCGGTGTACCCTTCGACACGGCCCTTTTCCAGCTCGAAGATGCGGTTGGCCGCGCGGTCGATGAAGTAGCGGTCGTGGGAGATGACGGCCACCGCTCCCCGGTGGTCTCGCACGTACCCCTCCAGCCAGGTCTTGCCCGCGAAGTCGAGGTGGTTGTCCGGCTCGTCGAGGAGGAGCACGTCTGGCTCCTCGATCAGCAGCCGTGCCAACCCGATCAGCTTCTTCTCCCCGCCGCTGAGCTGTCCGATCTGCTGATCGCTACGCGCTTCGGGGAACCCCAGTCCATCAAGCACGCGGCCGACTTGCCCTGTCTCCGCGCCGTCATCGAGCCGTTCCAGGACCACCGCGTAGGCGTCCATGATGGCCGTCAGCTCCTCGTCGCCAGCGGCCTCGCCCATCATCTGCTCGAGCTCGCGCGCCCGCGCCTCCAGCACCGTGGGGTCGCCGGCGGCGAGAGCGATCGCCTCGCGCACCGTCTGACCGGGATCGAAATCGGGCTCCTGGCTGAGGAACCCGACGCGGGTACCGCGCGCCAGCGTCAGTGTCCCGCGCTGCGGCCGCAGCTGCCCGGCCATCAGCCGGAAGAGGGTGCTCTTGCCCGAACCATTTGCGCCGATCAACGCCAGGCGATCCCCTTGACGAATCTCGAATGTGGCGCCGGTCAGCACGTCGTTGCCGCCATAGGCGTACTCGAGGTTGGCGGCCTGGATCAACAGCGTCATGATGGGCTCATCCTCGCGGCGGCGATTCGTTCGAAGCGCGCCTGGACCTCTGCCGGGACCGTCGATCGTTGCCCGTATGAATATTCGATTGGCGGCCAGTAAAAGATAAGCTCCCCGATGCCGATCGCGTCGTAGCCGCCGACAAACTCGTCGAACGCATCAAGTGATGAAAATGGATCTGGGTTGGGGCTCAGCGCCAGCACCGAGCGCTGGATCGTGGCCGGATCGCGCCCGATCTCGACGCAGATTTCGTCCAGCCGCTCGCTCAGTCGGCGCGTCCGCGAGACGACCTCAGCCAGTGGCAAGCGCTGGGCTGGATCGAGTCCCGCGGGGAATGGCTGACCACCGAGCGTATTCCAACCATCACCGAAGCGAGCGGCGACGCGCAAGGCCCGGTCGCCGTGGGCGGCGATGACCAGCGGCGGCCGTGGGCGTTGCACCGGAGGTGGAAGCTGGGCGTCCTGGATCGGATAGTGCTGCCCTTCGTGTGTCACACGCTCACCACGCAAGAGTGCGTCGAGGATGGCGGCGTGCTCTTCGAGCCGCTCCACACGTTCCCGCGGGGGCCACTCGTCCTGGCCGAACGCAGCGTAAGGGTGGGGAGGACCGCCCGAGCCAAGTCCCACCGTGACACGACCGTCGGAGATCTGATCGAGGGTGATGACCTGTGCTGCCAGAAACGTCGGGTGACGAAAGGTGATGGCGGTGACCATCGTCCCCAGCCGGACGCGCGTGGTGTCGCGCGCCAGGGCGCCGAGCAAGGTCCACGGCTCGAAGTCGGCATAGTCGGGCACCATGAGATCGTCGTTGACCCAGGCGCTCGCGAAGCCAAGCTCCTCGGCGACGCGAAAGTGCCGGGCGATCTCGGCGTAGGGCGCCCGGCTGAAGGTGAAGATCCCGAACCGCATCGCTCTTTCCAAACCTCTCATCCCTCGACACCAGGCGGCTACCTGGCAAGTAACCGGTCAACGACCGGCAACGCCACGGCGGGGCAGCAGCCCCCGCATTGTGCGTCAAAAGCCTGCTTCCCGCGCAACCAGGAGAACGCTCTCGGAGCGCTGCCAGCCTGATGGCTGCTCCTGCACGCGGACACCTGCGTGTAGGATGCAGGTTCCGGCCGTAGCTCGCGGCCGCTCGCTTGGCCATGGAGGACCACCATGCCTCGATTATCGCGACTGCTGACCCTGGTTGCGCTCGTCGCGCTCGTCATCGCCGGCGGCGCATGGGCCGCTCGCGTCACCGCCGAGATGAGCACCCCAACCGGCGATGCCGGCGCTGCGACGTTGATCCTGATCGAGCACGCCGATCTCGTCACCGAGATCGATCTGGGCGAGCCGGGGGCGTCGGTGGGGGACATGCTGGTGTGGGGACCAGACCCGCTCTATGACGACACCAATGACAACGATACCGGCGCCACCACGCAGGGGACATGCATCGCCTTCAACGTAAACTCAGACTGCCTTGCCGCCGAGACGATCCTCTTCCCGGACGGCAGCACCCTCGAGTTCCAGGGTATCGAGCGCGGTGGCGCGTCAGCGGTGCGGACGATCGTCGGCGGTTCGGGACGCTTTCTGGGCGCAGTCGGGACCATGACGGCGGCTCCATCCGCTGACCTCAAGCTCTGGACCAAGACGATCGAGTTCGCGGCGCCTCCCGACCGGCCATGAATGCGGATCGATGATCAGAGAGCCAGCAGCAGAGTCCTCTCATCAGGAAGACCACGGCGTGGCAGAAGTCGTACTGGGCGAATGGCAGTCACTCAGGACCTTCCATTACATAAGTCCAGGTGGTGCTGCGGCGCGGGGAGCATGCTCCCCGCGCCACAGATCGCGTCGAACTGGGTTGTTTGCCGCTCGTTATTGCGCTTGCAGCTCGTAGGTCATGGTCACGTCGACAGCGACGGTCGTCGAGCCGGGCTCGACCGGAGTGGCCGCCTGGCCCGCGCCCATGCCGCCGCCACGGGCCATGTCGTAGACCGGGGAGATGAGCGGTGACGTCCCTTCGGAGATGGCGACCACGGGACCCAGCGACATACCCGCCGCCGCGGCCAGCTCCTCGGCTTTGGTCCGCGCGTCTTCGACCGCTTCGGCGCGTGCGTCACTGGACGCTTCGGTCTGGTCCTCGACGTAGAACGTCACCCCGTAGATGCTGTTCGCCCCGGCGTTCACCGCCGCGTCGAGCAGCTCGCCGAGCTGGTCGGTGTCGCGCACCGTCACCCGTAGCTGGTTGACGATCTCGAACCCGGTGATCAGCGTCGGGTCCGCGTTCTCGGAGTAGTCGCGCAGGATGTTCACGCTGTAGAAGTCGGTCTGGATATCTTCGGGCGCGATCCCCGCCGCCTCGAACGCCTCGATGACCGCCGTCGCCTGGGCGGTGGCCGTTTCCTGGGCCTCGTCCAGCGTCGGCTTGATGATATCGACGCCGATGTTGACCGAGGCGGTATCGGGCGGAACGTTGACCGACCCGTGCCCGCTTACGCTGACCGTCGGTACGCCCAGCGCCATACCGGAGACCGTCGGCGTTGCCATCTCTTCTTGCGCCATCGCGATGCCGCCGAGTGCGTTCGTCGCCAACAATCCCGCCAGCGCCAGGGACACCGCAAGTGTTCCCGCACGCCGCGCCCGGATTCCCCGCTGCCGTTCCTGGGGCATATCCTGTCTCCTCTCGGTTCCGACGCTGATTCCCGGTCACCCAGCGGCGACCGGCTGTTCGCTCCCCTCTGGGCTAGCTTCCGGCTCGCCGCAGGCCGCGCACCCAGCGCAGACCGACGATGGTGACGACGAGCCAGGCCAGCGCGAAGGCGAGGGCGAGCTGCGCCAGGCGCAGCCGGGAAGGCTGGGCGTCAGTCGCTGCCGGCGCGTCGGCATCGGCTGTCGCCGTCTCGGGACCCCGCGCGAGCCCCGCTCCGGGTGTGGGGACCGCTTGCGTCACCGCCGCCAGCGCCGCGCTGGTGGCGACGCTCAGGTCTGTGTCCGCGGTCTCCGCATCCTCCAGCATTTCTTCAGACGCGCTATTGCCACTTGTGGTTCCTTCAGATGGATTTGATGCCACGTTGGACGACGGCTCGGAGTTGGAGTTGGCCGGAGCGAGGGCGGCATTGCTGTCGCTCGGGGCTTCCGGCGCGGGAGCTGCCGGTGGCGCCGACTCGGACGCGGGCGCCGCGCGGAAATCCAATTGCTGCACCGGCGTCTCATCCGAAAGCCAGTCCGCGGGTTGGGGAGGCATGCCCATGAGATCGCTGGTGGTCACCAGCAGCAGCAGCACGCCGACCACCATAGCCGCCGCCTGCAGTCCCGGAAGCCACCCCGCGGCGCGACCAGCCTCGGCGTGCGCCACGGCAGTCGCGGCCGACGCCGGATAACCACTCCCGCCGAAAGGACCGGACCAGGACTGACCGCGCGGCAGACGCCGTCGTGACGCGCGCGCGTGCTCGTGACCGAGGCAAAAGGAACGGCGGGGCGTGTACTGGGGAAGACCTGCCAGCAGCACCACCGTGGTCCGGATTTCGAGGACTTCCCGGTGGCAGGCGGGACATTCGTGCAGATGGAACTCGATCGTCGTCAGATCGTCCGCTCCGAGATCCCGGTCAACGAACGCGCTGACCGCGTCGATATCGAGATGTCCGGGGCGGTCCGCCGGGTGGTGATCAGTCATCGTCCGGTTCCGTGCTCGGAGTCATGGGCCTCGCGGCCCGGTCTCCCTCGTCTTCCTCCTCTAAACGGAGGTAGCGCTCGAACAGTTCCCGTGCCGGGGCGTCATCGGCCAGCGCCTGCCGGATCCTGGCCCGGGCGCGACTGAGACGCGACTTGACCGTGCCCAGCGCGATTCCCAGCGTCTCGGCCACCTCGTGGTAGTCCAGTCCCTGCACGTCGACCAGCAGTACGACCATCCGCTGGTCCTCGGGCAGCGCCGTCAGCGCCCGCTCGAGGTAGATGGAGAGCTCCCGCCGCAGGGCAAGCGCATCTGGCGATTCCTCACCCGCGCCTCCGGTCGTCCAGATCGGCTCGATCTCGACGATTTCGGCTTCCAACGACCCGGCGGGACGGCGGGCGGACGCGCGCAGCATGTCGTAGGAGCGGTTCGTGGCGATCTTGTACAACCAGGAGCGGACCGAACCGGTCTGAAAGGTGCGAATGTTCTGCCAGGCGCGGATGAACGTGTCCTGGGTCGCGTCTTCGGCGAGTCCGACGTCGCGCAGCAGGCGCAACGCGACGTTGAACACCGGGCGCTCGTGCCGTTGCACCAGCAGATTGAACGCTTCGAGGTCGCCCGCCTGCGAGGCGCGCACCAGCGCCTCGTCATCCCGGACTTCGGCCGGGGCCGGCAAATCCCCAGCTACCCCGACCTCACGTTCGAGGTCGAGATCGAGGACTTCTGTGAGTCCAGGCGCGTCCGAGCCGTTCGCCGCCTGCACTGGCGCCGGGGAAGACATTGCTGGCGTAGCGCGGCGACGGCGGAACACCAGACCTCCTGACTCCAGTTAGGGCGCCACCCGCGCTACGGTTCGAGGGTGACCTTGTCTAGCACAGCCGGGTTCGCCACGGTGCGCGGTCGCTTACCTCGCAGCACCTGCAGCGCTTCGAGCAGCGTCTCCCGCCGCACGACGTCGACCGAGCGCTCCGAGTAATAGGCCGAGTGCGGGGTGAGGATCACGTTCGACATCCGATAGAAGGGCGAATCGGCCGGCAGCGGTTCCGGATCGACGACGTCCAGCGCCGCACCGGCGACAATCTCTTCTTGCAATGCCCGAGCCAGCGCCGGCAAGTCGATGATCGGTCCGCGCGCGGTGTTCACCAGCACGGCCGTCCGCTTCATCAGCGCCAGTGCCGCGGCGTTGATCAGCCCGCGCGTCTCCGGGGTGAGCGGAGCATGCAGGGTGACGATGTCCGAGCGACGCAGCAGCTCCTCGAGCGTCGCTGGCTCCACCCCGGCGGCAACCATCACCTCCGGGTCAATATAGGGATCGGCGGCCACGATCGTGAGATTGAACGGTTTGGCGCGGGCGGCAACGGCCTGCCCGATGCGGCCGAAGCCGACGATCCCCAGGGTCTGCTCGCGCAGTGGCTGAATGGGACCGCGCAAGATGCGCCGTGTCGATGGACCATGCTCGACCCAGGCCCCCTCGCGCAGCGCTCGGTCCTGCTCGACGATACGCCGGTTGAGGGCCAGAATCATCGCCAGGGCGTGATCGGCCACTTCCGACGTGCAATAGCCGGGGTAGTGGGTGACGACGATGCCGGCGTCGGCAGCGGCCTCCAGATCGACATTGTCGAGCCCCACGCCGTAGCGGGAGATGACTTTGACCCGTGGCATATTCTCAAGCACGCGCCGGGTGACGGCCTCGCGGGTGCTCACCAGCAGCGCGTCGGCGTCCTGAGCGGCGCGGATCAGATCCTCTTCGCTGGTGCTCGCGCGCCCGACGAGCTCGACGTCGAGATCGGTGACACTGGCAGCCAGCTCCCGCTCCAGCTCGAGCCCATGCGTCTCGTTGCCGTAGCGGTCAGAAGTGACCACAACCCTACAGTTGACGGTACCCGCGGTCCTGGGCGTTATCGTTTCGGTCATCCCTTAGCAACGGCTCCCCATATTTCCGGACTGACGAGCCATACGCGCGCCACCCCGACATCGGATCATTGCCGGTACTATCGCACAGGGGGAACCTCGGGCTGCACTCGTGAGGGAAACCCGGGGAGAAACCACAGGGGGAAGGGAAGACGAGAAACAGTCCCGACGAGTCCGACGCTAGCTCAGCTCCCCGTGACTGGACGCTTGGCCACATCGACGCCCCGCAACGGACGTGGCCTTACTATCCAGTCCCGTCTGTGGCTCGCACGACCGGCGTACCCCGCGATTCGCCCGCCGCCGATGACCGTTCCGGTGGGGAGCCCGCTATGTCCGGCTCCTCGGGACTGTACGGACACTTTATACGAACACCTAGCGACTGTCAAGCCCTTAGCTTCGGTGCCGAACACGGCAATTTCATCCAAGGCGCCTCATCATTCTCAAGCGAGCGCGGCACATTACCTACCACCAGCGCCGAGACAGCACGGGTGTGCCTCTTGTCACAGCCGTTTTTAACCAGGACTGTTAGACGTTTCACATGTTTGCCAAGGAGCTCGCTCCTTGTTACTGTAGGCATGGCGTCATCGTCGCGCCGTTCGCCGGTGGTATGCCGGTAGGCGGCGCTGTGGGGTGGGGAACCATTCCGCCGCGGCAGCCATACCGGCCAGCCAGGCAGGCGTCGCCAGAGCCGCGGGCCCGTACCCAGGTTTCGCAACTTAGCGAAACCGGAACCGGCGCCCGTGCGTCATGCTCCTTGGAAGGGCTCCGTTGGCCTGCTTCGAGGAGCAGGACTGGCGAGCCAGGTGCATGCGGTCGTCCGCAGATGGTCGCGCACCAGATAAACGGGGCGAGATTGTTCGCCGGCGGGACCGGCGACACAGTGGGGAGGTTGGGTTCAGGTGAAGCTACAGCTGTCACGCGTTGCACTCGGTTCGGCAGTGGCGCTCTCGCTGGTTGGCGGGAGCTTGCTGACCGCATCGGATGCGATGGCACAGTGTGATACCGGGCAGGTTGACAAGAAGGGCGAGCCGGTCGCGGCGCCCGTCGCGGTGATGATTACCGGCGGCACCATCACCAACGAGACGGTCATCGACGTTTCCGCCAACGCCGGCACCAGCATCTCGGACGCCAGTGGCGGCAACAACAACCTGGCGCTCACCGGCGGTGGCAATGACGGTGGCGACGGCGGGGTCGACACCGCGTCCTCCGGTAACGGCGGCGTGGCCACCTCGGCGGCCAACGGCGGGGCGGTTTCGATCCAGGACATCAACTCCGGTGGGAACGCCGGTAATGCCATCGCGGTCGGCGACACCACCTGCGCGCCGTTCACGGCGCCGGAGAAGCCAGGGAAGGAAGCTCCGGGGAAAGCTCCGGAGGCCGCCCCTGAGAAGGTCGTGGTTGCGCTCCCGGATACCGGCGTCGGTATCGGCGATGCGTCTGCACTCTTCGCGCTGATCAGCTCGGCTGGCGCCGCGGCCGCATCCCTCGGGCTGCGCCGCCGCTAATCGGGTCACCGGCCCCGGCCTGACCGCCGCAAGGAGTCGGACGCGAAAGCGATTCGGGGCCGGCACCAGACGCACTGACACGAAGAGGGCTCATCCTTCGGGATGGGCCCTCTTCCATATATCCATGACCGGTAGCAAACAACCCTAGTGCGTCGCCCCGTAGAATGCCCTGCACAGTCAGATCGCGGCGCCTGGGGGCGCGGCAGCAGGGGCGTGGAGCCACCACGCCGGGGGACAGCACGTGGACTTCGTCGTGGTCGGGTTCGGGTTGGGCGCGCTCGGCGTCCTGCTGGGCGTGGTCATGCTCGGGTGGCTGGCGCCACGGGCGCAGCGAGCCGCGGCGCTCACCCCTTCGTCAGACGACGCGGCCCGTTGCCAGGCGATCGCGGCCGAGCATCGTGGGACCGGCCGCGCCTTGCTGTACTCCGGCAGCGCGATGCTTCTGGTCACCGTCGGGGCGCTGGGGGGTTCCCTCGACGATCGCACCGGAGCGCTCCTGGTAACGACGACAGCGACCGTCGCCGCCGTTGGCATTCTCCTCGCGGGATACCTCCAGCGCGCCCGGAATCCCGCGCCGCCGCGCCGCCGCACCCGCACCGCTCCCGCGGCAAGCACCTCCCTGGTGACGGCTCCTCCCATCGACACCCCGTCGTTCCTCGTCGATGAGCCTCCGTGGGTCCAGGATGCCGTACCCGGGGAGAGCGATGTTGCGGAATCTACCGCTGAGATTCTCCCAACGGACGACCCGGGTGGGGGAGCGACCATCGCGGAGCACAGAGCGCCGTTGCTGCCAGCGCCCAGCGGTGACGATTCTTCCGCCGCCGTCGAACGTGATTCGCCGGCAGACTCACCCATCGCCGTGGAAACGCCCGACTCCGGGATCTGGCAGCCCGCCGGTCGCACATCAGGCAACGGCAGCGAAGAGACGGACTCTGCGGAGAGCGTCGATGCACAAGACGCCGGGCCCGTCGCTCCCACCGCACGCCTGACCGAGCCGTCACCATCAGGGACAGACGACGAAGATTCACCGCCGCAATGCCGGTCATGAGCGCTTGTGGGACGCTCTCGGGTCCCGCGAGCTTCGCTTGAGCGCGCCATGGGTGCACCACACGAGCTGTTGACTCATAGACGGCTCAACCGGGCCACGCTGGCGCGGCAGATGCTGCTGCGGCGAGAACGGTGCTCCGCGCTCGAGGCGGTGGAGCGTCTCTGCGGTATGCAGGCTCAGGAACCGCGACCGCCATTCCCCGGTCTCTGGACCCGCCTGCAGGGGTTCCGTCGCGACGATCTGCACCTGGCGCTGCACGACCGAACGATTGTGCGCGGCACGCTGATGCGCGGCACACTGCACCTTATGAGTGCGGCCGACTACGTCGCGCACCGCATCACCCTGCAGCCAATGCTGACGCGATCGCTGGCGCTGCTCGGCCCACGCGCCGAAGGCCTCGTCGCGGAGGAGGTGCTTCCCGTCGCGCGGGCTCTCCTTGGCGAGCGCCCACGGACCTTCGGTGAGCTGCGCCAGGCTCTGGTCGAGGCATTCCCCGGCATCAATGACCGCGCCCTGGGGTTCACGGTGCGCATGAGTCTGCCGCTGGTCATGATTCCGACTGAGGACCGCTGGGGGTTCCCGGCCGACTCGCGTTTCGGGCTGGCGGAGAGCTGGCTGGGAACGCCGATCTCCCAGGAGGCCAACCCGGAAGCGCTGATCTTGCGCTATCTGGCCGCGTTCGGACCCGCCACCGCCGGCGACGTTCAGCAGTGGTCGGGGTTGCAGGCGATCAAACCGGTGCTCGAGTCGCTGCGCCCGCGGTTGGTCGCTGTTTCGAGACGAGCGCGGCCGCACGCTGTTCGATCTCCCCGATGCGCCGCGACCGGCGGAGGAGACACCAGCGCCGCCTCGCTTTCTCCCGGAGTTCGACAACCTGGTGCTCTCGCACGCCGACCGGACCCGCGTGCTCGCGGACGAGCATCGGCATTTCATTCTGGGGGCGAAGAACGGTCGCATCCCGGGCACGGTCCTCGTGGATGGGTGGGTGGCGGGGACCTGGCGGGTGGAGCGCAAGAAACAGACGGCCACTCTCGCCATCACGCCTTTTGCTCCACTGGCGAAGAGCCCTGCCGCCGCGCTGGCCGAGGAGGGTGACGCCCTGCTGCGCTTTCTGGAAGATGACGCCGTCACCTTCGAGGTGAGGCAGAATCCACCGCTGAGCGCGGACTGAGGAAGGAGGCGCCGGCGTGACAACCATGCAGGCGGTGGTGAAGACGGAGCGAGGCGAAGGAAACGTCGCGTTGCGGGAACTGCCCCAGCCGGGGCCTGGCCCGAGGCAGGTGCTCATCGCGGTGCGTGCCGCCGGCATCTGCGGCACTGATCTGCACATCTACCACGACGAGTTCCCCACCCAACCGCCGGTGGTCCTGGGCCATGAGCTGGCCGGGGAGGTCGTGGCCACCGGCGACGGGGTCACCCGGGTATCCGTGGGCGATCGAGTGACGACCGAGACCTACTTCCATCTCTGCGGCACGTGCCGCTTCTGCAGGGGAGGGCAGCCCAATCTCTGCCCGGAACGGCGCTCGATCGGATCCGGTGTCGACGGCGGGTTCGCGCCCTACGTCGTCGTTCCCGAGCGCAACCTGCACCGCCTCCCGGACACGCTGAATTTCCAGGAAGCCGCGCTCTGTGAGCCGCTCGCCTGCGTCGTCCACGGCGCGCTCGAATTGCCAAAGGTGACACCCGGCGACGTCGCGGTCGTGGCCGGACCGGGAGCGATCGGTCTCCTCACCTTGCAGGTGGCGCGCGTCGCCGGCGCTGCGGTGATCGTCCTGGGCACGGCCGCCGACCGTCGCCGTCTTCAACTGGCGGAGGAGCTTGGGGCGACACGCGTGGTCGACGTCAGTGATGTGGACCCGATCCCCATCGTGCGGGAGCTCACCGCGGGCTGGGGCGCCGACATCGTCTTCGAGTGCTCCGGCGCGGGACCGGCCGCCCTCTCCCTGCTGGCCCACGTGCGGCGCGGCGGCCAATATGCCCAGATCGGACTTTTCGGCAAGGCGGTGGCCTGGGACCTCGATCAGGTCTGCATGAAGGAGCTGCGGGTCACCGGCAGCAATGCCTCCGTCCCCTCTGCCTGGCGCACCGCGCTGCGCCTCCTGGCCGACGGCAGTGTGCGGACCGCGCCGCTGATCTCCGACGTCTACCCGCTAGCCGGTTGGCAGGATGCCTTCACACGCTTCGAGCAGCGCGACGGCGTGAAACTGCTCCTCGATCCGTGGTCCTCGGCTACGGCCGGTTCCTGACCTGTTTGTGGAGTTCTTGTAAACTTGTAATAATGTAATCCTTGCCGATGACTTCGTACTTGGCGTTGACATCGAGGTTTCCCATGAATCAGACCGCAGAGATGAGCAAGATCGTTCGCTCGTTACGTGGCGGGCAGGTCACGATCCCGGCGGCCTTCCGCAAGGAGCTTGGGATTGAAGAGGAAACCATGCTCCGGATGACGCTTATCGATGGAGAATTGCGGATCAAGCCGGTGCAGATGACCGAGACCCCCAAGGGATCACCGTGGCTGCGCGAGCTTTACGAGTACTTCGCCCCGGTGCGAGAGGACATCTTGCGGCGAGGAATCTCTGAAGAAGAGGTCAACGCCGATATCGACGCCGCCATTGCCGCGGTACGAGCTGAGCAACGTGCCAAGCGGCGATGAGAGGTGTCTTCGACACCGTCATCTTAGTGCGCGGCCTGATCAACCCCTATAGTCTCTGCGGCCGCCTGCTATTCGATCACCCCACATCTTACGAACTCATCGTCTCATCAGACATCGTTGTCGAATATTTGAGAGTGGTCAACCGCCCGGAGCTCGTCCAGAAGTACCACCAAGTCGAGACGCGCGATCTCCCTGCAATCCTGGAGATAATCGGCAAGGCCACGCTCGTGCAACCGGTGGATACTCCTGTGGTCTGTCGTGATCCGGAGGATGACAAGTTCCTTGCGCGGCGAAGGCCGGAAGCGCCCAGTTCATCGTCACCGAGGATCTAGATCTTCTCGATCTCGGCAGCTACGAAGGCATCCAGATCGTACGGGCTGAGGCATTTCTGCTGGTTCTCGAAGCACTCGCGGGAACGGGAGGATGATGGCGGCCGCGCCTGATTCATCCCACACCGATCATCTCGCGTGCCGCGGTCGCGACATGCCCGGCCGAGATTCCGTAGGCCTCGAGCAGGTAATCGTTTGGCGCGGACTCGCCGTAGACGTCGCGTAGACCGATGCGGCGCATCGGCGTCGGCCGCCGCTCGCCGAGCACCTCGGCCACGGCGCTGCCCAGTCCACCGATGATCGAGTGATCCTCGGCGGTCACGATGCGGCCGGTCCGCTCCGCCAGGGCCACGATGGCGTCGGCATCGATCGGCTTCAGCGTCGGCAGGTGGAGCACGCTCGCCGCGATCCCCTCGCCGGCGAGCAGATCCACCGCCTCCAGCACGCGCACCGTCTGCACGCCGGTGCCGATCAGCCCGACATCGCCGCCCTCCCGCAACAGGACGCCGGGGCCAATCTGGAACGTGTAATCGTCGGGGAAGATCACCGGCGACGGGTCGCGGGTCACGCGTAGGTACATCGGCCCAAGGGTCTCCATCATGGCTCGCATGGCGGAGCGGAGCTCGACAGCGTCAGCCGGCGCGAGCGTCACCACCCCGGGCATGGCGCGGAAGATAGCGATGTCCTCGACGCTCTGGTGGGTCTTGCCGGTCTTGCCGGTGAGAATGCCGGTGTAGCCCCCACACATTTTGACGTTCAGATGCGGTTGGGCCACGACGATGCGCACCTGGTCCGTGGCGCGGTTCGCCATGAAGGCGGCGAAGGTCGAGAGCCAGGGCACGAAGCCGAGCGTCGCCATGCCGGCCGCTACCCCGACCATGTTCTGCTCGGCGATACCCATCTCGAAGAAGCGATCCGGCACAGCCGCGGCGAAGATATCAGCACGCGTGGAGTTGGCAAGGTCGCCGTCGAGCACCACCAGATCGGAGTACTCCCCGGCCAACTCGACCAGCATCTGTCCCCAGACCTCGCGCAGCGCTTTCTGTTCCGCTCCGGAGAGGGGCAATGGCTCGACGCGCCGCATGGTTCCCATCGCGCCGCTGCTAGTCATGCCGCCTCCACATCCGCGATCGCCGCCAGCTGCGCGTCGAGCTCGGCCAGCGCGTCCGCGAGCTGGTCGTCGGTTGGCACCTTGGCGTGCCAGTTGAAGTCACCCTCCATGAAGGAGACGCCCTGCCCTTTGACGGTGTGCGCGACGACACAGGTCGGCAGCCCGGTGAAGGTCCGCGCCGCATCGAACGCCTCGCGGATACTCGCCTGGTCGTGGCCGTCACACTCGATGACGTTCCAGCCGAAGGCTCGGAACTTGGCGCCAGGGTCGTCGATCGGTGTCTCGCGGGTGAATCCGCCCGCCTGCGGCCAGCCGAACTGCGGCAGACCGTTGTAGTCCAGGATGGCCGTGAGGTTGTCGAGCCGGTAGCGGGCGGCCACGAAGACCGCCTCCCAGATCTGCCCCTCCTGGATCTCCCCGTCGCCGAGCATCACCCAGGTGCGGAAAGGATGCCCGCGTACCTTCGCTCCCAGCGCCATTCCCGCGCCCGGCGAGAGTCCCTGCCCGAGCGATCCCGTCGACATCTCCAGACCCGGCAGGGCATGCATGTCCGGGTGGCCCTGCAACCGCGAGTGCGCCGCATCGAATGTATTGAGCTCCGCAACCGGGAAGTAGCCGCGCATCGCGAGCACGGTGTAGAGCGCGATCGAGGAGTGCCCCTTGCTGAGGATGAAGCGATCTCGCTCCGGCCAATCGGGGTTGCCGGGATCGACGTTCATCTGATCGAAGTAGAGCGCGACGAGGATATCAGCCGCCGAGAGCGGACCGCCGAGGTGCCCGGCTCCCGCGTGGTGGATAGCCTCCACGATCAGCTTGCGCGCCTCGATGCTCGTGCGCCGCAGATCGTCGAGGGAAGGGCGGCGTTCGGTTGCGGTCATGGACATTTCTCCTCGATTACGGCAATGCCGTGACCATCGCACCGTCGACCTGCGCCGCCAGCCCCGAGACGTACGATGCGGCGGGAGAGAGGAGGAAGGCAGCGAAGCGCCCCAGCTCGATCGGCTCGCCATAGCGACCGAAGGGGATCTCCTTGCTCGCCTCGGCGGCCACTTGCTCCTGGCTCTTCCCTGTCATCTCTGCCCGGCCCGCGTCAAGGGTGCGGATACGGTCGGTGTCGAAGCGGCCAGGAGCCAGTGAGTTCACCCGGATGTCCGGCGCCAGCTCTCGCGCCAGCGTCTTGGCCAGCGCCGCTACCCCCGGACGGAGCACATTCGACGTGTCCAGGTTCGGGATCGGCTGACGCACGGAGGTCGAGGTAATGAAGAGGATTGCTCCGCCCCGGTCCATTCTCGGCACGAGGGCGCGCAGCAGCCGCAACGGGCCACCAATCAGGAGCTGGTACGCGGCCAGCCACTGCTCGTCGCTGAGCTCCAATGCCGTTCCAGCCGGCGGTCCCCCGGCGTTGACCACCAGGCCGTCGAGCCGGCCGCCGAATTGCGCTTCAACCTCGTTCGCAACTTGCTCGCCCGTGCCTGGATAGGCCATGTCGGCGGCAACGGCGCACGCCGCCGGCGCCAGCTCGGCGACCGCCCGGTTGAGACTCTCCTCGTCGCGGGAGACGAGCAACACCCGAGCCCCTTCCGCGACCAGCGCCTGCGCGATGCCGCGGCCCAATCCCTTGCTGCCGCCACCGACCACGAACGCCTTGTCTTTCAGCCCCAGGTCCACCGTGAACCCCTCACGCGGGCGACGCACTGCAAGTTGCAGGCGTCACCTCTACTAGCCGTCTTGCCGTCTTGCCGTCTTGCCGTCTCCAATCGCCGCCACCCGTGCCGCGAAGGCGTCAATGGCGTCGATTCCATTCAGCACGCCGAGCTCGAGATCGTATCCGCGCGACTCGCCGGGCTGCAGAATGATCAGCTCGCCCGCCTCGCGAGCGGGAAGACGTCCCGAGGTGCGGTTGGTGCACGGCTCGATACCGACGACGTACGTCCCCTGGCCCAGCATGCGCCAGATGAAATGCCGCGGCAACTGGTTGCGGTTGAAGACTTCATAGGCGCCGAACCCCGCCGCGCGATTGGCGATAGCGACCGGCACCGACCCGTCGGCCTCGGCATTGACATCGTGCTCGGTCACTTGCTCGGTGTAGCCCGCGGTCGGACCATGGAATTGCCGGTAGCCCTCGACCGCGTGATCCCCGCGAGGAGTCGGGTTGCTCGCCGAAATCAGCATCTCCGCGCCATCGTCCAGGGCCGGGAAGCCAACGTTGATGTGATAGAGGTACATGTGCGGCGTCGGCGCCCAACCGGCGTTCGTCACCACGTCGTGGATCGTTAGCCGGGCCTCGCCAACCTTTGCCTCGACACGGCGGCGCAGGATCAGGTTCTCTCCGAATACCGCCGCTTGCGCGATTTCCGCTTCCGCCCAGAGGGTGCACTCGTTGCCGTCCCAACGCGCGCCATAGCCAGCGAGCTTCGCCGGCAGGTACGAGACGCGGCCGTGCAGTCCGAAGCGCTCGGTCTGCTTGGGCGGGTAGTTGTAGTGCTCGGCGGTGTCCTCGGCCATAAAGAGCGCGTGCTCCATGCCGCAGGTCGTCAGCAGTCCACCGCCGAAGCCGCGCAACCAGCCCAGATCCTCCGGCTCGTAGTACCACGGCCCGATGAACCCGGTCGCGCTCTGCCAACCGAGAGCGCGACCATCGTGCTCGCAGCGGCCGATATCCATCGCCCGATCGACCAGGACGTCGAAGCTGAACCCGGAGCCAGTGCGAAACTCGAGGACGCGCACGCCCCGCTCCAGCCCGTCGCCGTGCTCGACCAGCCGCACCCCGGCGACCTGCTCCAGTCGCCCGATGCGCTGCATCAGCTCCTCGCGCGTGAACCGCCGTCCCCAGAGCGTGGGCATGGGATTCCTCCTTGGACGAAGTCGGTGAGTCGGTGAGTCGGTGAGTCGGGAGTGAAGTCCAGGGACATAGTTGGCTCAGTGATTGACCAGACCCTCAAATTCCCGCGTCCTGATTCTACTTGCCAACTTACCGACTGGCCGACTCACCGACTTTCGACACGTACTGGCGCTTTCACGACCAGCCGAATTGCCGCTCCAGCGCATCGGCGGTCACGTGCATGAGGAGCGGCGATCCGTGCGGGCAGACGGCCGGGGCGGCAGTCTGTCCCAGACCCTGGACAAGGGCTCGCATCGCCGGTCGATCGAGGACGCGGCCGCGACGAACCGCTGTGCGGCAGGAGAGCCGCACCAGCAGCCGCTCTTGCCACGTCTCGCCGTCGCCGGCCCGATCGGCCTCGTCGGCAACGACCGCCAGCGCCTCGGCCAGCAAGGACGGGTCGGCAAGACCGGCCAGATTCAGCGCGTCGTCGCCTCCCGGCAGGACTCCTGGTAAGTGGGGCGCGGATCGCAAGAGGAAGGCCCGCCCACCGAACTCCTCCAGCGCGAACCCGAGTGCCCCCAGCTCGGTCAGTCGCCGCTCCAGGGCCAGAGCCTGGGGAAGGCTGACCTCGACCAGCAGCGGCTCGGGCAGCACCACTGGCTCCGGGGCCGGAACTTCGCCCGTCCCAGTCGCATGGGCGGCGCGCATCCGCTCGTAGAGAATGCGCTCGTGGGCGCGGTGCTGATCGACGAGGTAGAGTCCGGCGTCTCCTTCCAGTAGCAGGAGTCGCGCCCCGACCTGGCCGATGAGGCGCAATACCGGCAACCCCGGGGTGACGATCGGCGAGGCATCGTCCCAGAGGCCCGGTTCTTCGGCGAGAGCCGTTTCGGCGTCGCGGGCCAGGGCCGCCGCGCCGGAGAGCGGCTCCCAGCGCAATCGCAATGGGCGGCGGCCGAGTGCATCCCGCACCAGCCCCGCCATCGCGGCGGCGATCTCTCGTTCGTCCCGCAGCCGGACCTCGAGCTTGGCGGGGTGAACGTTGACATCGACCCTTCGTGGATCGACCTCGACGGCCAGCAGCAGCACAGGGTGGCGGCCGCGCGGCAGCAGGGGCCGATAGGCCGCCTCCAGCGCCGATTGCAGGCCGCGGCCGGAGACCGGTCTCCCGTTCACGAGCAGGGTGACCCCACTACGACCGGGGCGGGTGACTTCGGCGCCCGAGATAGCGCCCTGGATGCGGGCTCCGGCGGCCTCCAGCGGTCCCAGCGCGACGAGTGACCCGGAGAGCGCGTGGCCGTGGGTCTCGGCGAGCGTCGCCAGGAGATCGTCCGACCCGGAGGTCTGCAACGCGAGCCGGTCTTCGACGTGGAGCGAGAAGCGGACGCCCGGCGCGGCCAGCGCCAACCGGCGCACGGTCCCCGCGATCTGGGTGGTCTCACCGCGTGCACTGTTGCCAGTGAAGGTCGAACGGCGAGCGGGGAGATCGGCGAAGAGCCCGCGCACGGTGACGGTAGTGCCGGCAGGTCGTGGCGCCGGCTCGTCCCGCAGCACCCGTCCCCCGCGCAGGGTCAGCCGCCAGCCAGCACCGGCGCCGGTCGCCGAGACGAGATCGAGCTCGGCCACCCCAGCGATGCTCGGCAGGGCCTCGCCGCGGAACCCGAGGGTGCGCACCGCGGCGAGCCCCTCGGCTGGGTACTTGCTGGTGGCGTGGCGCTGACAGGCGAGCCAGAGATCGGCCGCGCGAATGCCGCGCCCATCGTCGCCGACCCGGATGAGATCGAGCCCGCCGCCGCGAACGTCGATGCGTACGGCGGTCGCCCCGGCATCGATCGCGTTCTCGACCAGCTCCTTGACCACCGACGCCGGCCGCTCGATCGTCTCCCCAGCGGCGATGCCGGCCGCCACGCCAACTGGTAGCACCTTGATCGTTCCGGCAGCTGACACGCGCTCGGTCGCTGGCGAGGACGGCTCATCGCCTCCCCCATATGGGGGAGGAACTCGAGAAGGCAGCCTCACTGTGGGTCGCATCAGTTTCCACGGGGCAAATCCGAGGTTGGCGGGCACCGGTGTTGCCGACCGAAGCCGAAAGCGCCAGACTGACTCCGGCCGCGGGAAATACCGTTCGCGTCGATAGCCGGCGAACGATAGCATGCTGCCGCACGTACCGAAACCGCACCGAGCGACAACCGGGCACGATTCTCTCCGAGGCAAGACCCCCATGAGCGATTCCCAAAGTGAGAGCCCGCCGCAGGCGTTCCCACTGCTGACCGACGAGCAGATTGCCCTGCTGCGTCCGTTCGGCGAGGTGCGCCCGACCCAGACCGGCGAAGTCCTCTTCGAGGTTGGCGACGCGACGTATCCGCTCGTCGTCGTCCTCAGCGGAGAGACCGCGATCATCGATCGCTCCGATGGGAGCGACCAGCTGATCACCACCACCGGCCCCGGTGGCTTCAATGGCGAGCTAGGTCTGCTCACCGGGCAGATGGTCTTCGCCGCCTGTGTCGTCCGCGAGCCGGGTGAGGTGCTTCTCGTTCCCCCGGCCGGCGTTCATGAGGCGATCGAGACGATCCCCGTGCTGAGCGACCTGCTGATCACGGCGTTTGCCTGGCGTCGCCAGCTCCTGATGCGAGCCGCCGCGGCGACGCTCACCCTGATCGGGCCTGACTCGTCGCCGAGCATCTTGCGCCTGCAGGAGTTCGTCTCCCGCAACCGCATCCCCAGCCGCTGGTTCCCGCCGGACGACCCTGTCGCTTCGGCGCTGCTGGACCGCTTCAATGCGCGTGGCGATGGTGAAGTCTGGGTCGTGGTCCGCGGACAGAAAGCCCTGCGCGACCCCAGCATCCTCTACCTGGCCAAGGCCCTTGGTCTCGACCTGGCCGTCTACCAGGAGACGCTGGCCGATCTGATCGTGGTCGGCGCCGGTCCCGCCGGACTGGCGGCCGCGGTCTATGGGGCATCAGAGGGACTGACGACCGTCGCCGTCGACGATCTGGCCATCGGCGGTCAGGCCGGCACCTCCTCGAAAATCGAGAACTATCTTGGCTTCCCGACGGGGATCTCCGGCGGCGAGCTGGCGTTCCGGGCCGAGGTGCAGGCGGTCAAGTTCGGCGCCAGGGTCACGGTGCCGCGGCAGGCAACGGCCCTGACTCGGGAGAACGGGCACTACGTGGTTCGCCTCGACGACAAGACCGATCTGCGCGGGCGGAGCGTCATCATCGCCACCGGCGCTCGCTATCGACGGCTCGGCCTGCCCCATCAGGAACGATTCGACGGCGCCGGCGTCTACTACGCCGCCACCGATCTCGAAGCCAGGCGATGTCGCGACGCTGAGGTGATCGTCGTCGGCGGCGGGAACTCGGCTGGACAGGCGGCGATGTTCCTGGCGGAATCGGCACGCTGCGTCCACCTCGTCTACCGGGGCGCGGTGCTGGGACGGAGCATGTCCCAGTATCTGGTGTCGCGCCTGGAGCACGCGCCGAACGTGCACATTCACACCGGGACCGAGGTGCAGATATTGCGCGGGGCCGAACAGCTGGAGTCGGTAACCGTCGTCAACGGTCGCGGGCAGCGCGAGACGATCGCGACTCGCGCCGTGTTCGTGATGATCGGCTCCGATCCGTGCACCGACTGGTTGCAGGGAGCGCTTGACCTCGACGAGCGGGGCTTTGTCGCAACGGGTCTGGCCACCGCGGACCCACGGCCGGGCGCGATGTCACCATATGAAACTAGTTTGCCCGGCGTTTTCGCGGTCGGCGATGTGCGAAGCGGCTCGATCAAGCGCGTCGCCTCCGCGGTCGGCGAAGGGTCGGTGGTCGTCCAGGCGGTGCATCAGTACCTGGCGACGATACGGAATGGCGAGTGAGACGATCCGGTCAAGAGCAGATCCCACGCTGAAGCGGGAGTAGCGCCAGAAGGCAAGGGAGCAGCGGTCCCACAAGCCGGTCCGGGGTTTCGGCGTGGACGACCCGCGACGTCATTCGCCGCAATCGCCGGCCGCTACGCGCCCCCGGTGCCGGCGCCGAAACCGCCGCCGCGGGTATCGCCCAGACCGGCGCCGGGTTTGCCAGCGCCACCGACGTCTACGCCACCGAGGTCGGCCTGCTCCACACCGGCCCCGCTGGCGCCAGGGTCGGTATCCGGGAGGTCACCACGTCCGACGTCCGTGGGCGGTGCACCCAGGCTCCCGGTGCCTTCCGCGTCTCCGCTGTTGCTGTCGTGGTCTCCGGCGGTGGTGTCGACCCAATCAGCTCCCCGGGTCCCACGATCGCGCTCGGTCATCTGCGGCCTCCTGGTATCTCATCAACTTCAACCGGGATAAGAACGGCAAACGCGCCGCCAGCACTCTGGGCGACGCGAGGTTGCCCTCTACCAGGAGACTGCGCATGTTCCATGCCGGGATGTCGCCGCCGATCCGAGTCGTCTCCGCTGTGCCGCGAGCCGCGGCGGCGTGCCGGCCGGAGCGCCTACCGCTCCCCTTCGGCCGGCTCGTCCGGATGCGGTGGGCGCGGCTGGTCCGCAACCTCACCCGGTTCGCGCGCACCCTCGGCTGGTTCGACCGGGTGGTTGTTGTGCCCGTCTTCAGTCGCGGTCCCTGCCGCGGGCTGCTGCTTCTCGACCATGACCGTGACCCCAGTGCTCTTCCGCCGGACGACGAACCGACCGGTTATCGGCAAGGGTAGGCGAATCCAGTCATGGGTGGCTGTCAAAGAAATGACGGCAGCCGGTAGACAAAACCCGGGCCGCCAAGATACATCCCCGGGTCGACGTCGAGACATTGACTACCGGCGTAGAGGAGTGGCTCCCGCACCGCCTCGGGCGGCTGCCCGGTTAGCTTCGTGACCGGGGTATGCCCGTGCACGAGCCGCCGGCCGCCGAAGTGTCGCAAGAACGCCCCGGCGCGCTCGGCTCCCGTCGTGGCGTCGACAAAGGCTCGGTGCTCGCTGAACTCGTCCAGCAACCGATCCCAGCCCATGATGTCGTCGCTCCGGAGCACATCGGTCATCGTCTGGTTGACCTGCGCGATTGATTGGCCGTAGTGGGTGTAGAGCAGTGCGTCGGCATGGGCGAGGAGGTGCTCGCCTTCCCGTGCCATCGCCGGCAGACTGGAGAGCCAGCGCACGTGATCGGGAGTGATGCGCTCCAGGTCAGTCTCCTGACCGCCGTTCTCTTGCCAATAGTCCCGGCACGTCTTCTCCGAGCCCGGGATGGGCCGCGTGCCGAAACGGTGCGCGGCCAGCAGGAGCATGTCATGGTTGCCGAGCAACGCCCGCACGCGTCCCCCGGCCTCGGCAGCCTGTTGTTGCAACCGCATGACCAGCTCGACGGCGCCAATGCCGTCCGGACCGTGATCGACCAGATCGCCCATGAGCCAGAGAGTGCTCTGCTCGCCGCACCAGGTCTCATTCCCGTCCGTGTCCGTGCGGATCAGATTCGCGCCGCGCAGCAGATCGCGCAGTTTCTCCAGCTCGCCATGAACGTCGCCGATGACGTGGACCGCGCTCACGAATTCCTCCCCTGGAACGGGTTGGGCGCCCATCAAACATGTTCCCATGGTAGGGGAGAGACGCCAAAAAGAGGCGTCTCGATCCACCACGGAATCGAACCCCAACCCAGACCTATTCCGGAATAACGAGGTACCAAACGAGAAGCCGCCACATGATCCCGCCATGTGGCGGCTTCTTGAAAATGCCGATCGATGATTTCGAGCCCGAGCCATGAAGCGTTCAGAGCACCAGGCTAGCCGCGTGTCACGCGTCCCCTCAGTGCGGCCAGCGCCAGCCCAATGCTGAAGACGCCGACGAGCACGATGGCTGCCACCGCCTGCATGAGCAGAGCCGGCTGCCAGCCGCCGTAGAGAAGGGAGCGCAGCCCGGCCAGCAGATAGGTCATTGGATTGAAGCGGGCGATGGTCGCCATCCAGCCGGTCAGCGCCTCCAGAGGCAGGCTGGCAGTGGTCAGGAAGACGAAGGGCATAAACAGCAAGAAGATAGTGTTGACCATGCCCGCCGACGCGGTCTTCAGTGCCATGGCGTAGGAGAATCCGGTGAACGCCAGTCCCCAGAAGCCGGAGATCAAGAGAAAGAGGAGCAGACCGAGCAGCCCGGTTTCGAAGCGGACACCGACGAGCATCCCAAGCAGGATAACCGGCACCGAGAGAATGATGATCTGGACGAAGTCCGCCGCCATCATCCCCAACACCAGCGGCAACCGTCGCACTGGACTCATCAGCATGCGATCGAAATACCCCGACTGGATGTCCGTCACGACCGCGTGGGCGCGGGAAACACCGGTGACGGCGAAGATGATCGCCGTCGGCAGCTGAAAGGCCCGGTAGTCGAGCCCGGGGATGCCGCGCTGAGCGAAATCCTGCAGCGTCCCAATGTTCACGGCGAAGAAGAAGACCGGGAAGATCAACCCCGGGATCATCAGCTCCGGCTCCCGCGGCAGCGCTCGCAGCGAGCGGAGGGCAACCGACCAGAGATCGGACCAGAAGCCTGCGGGCCGGGCCTCGATCGTCCCGGCGGGCCGGTGTGGCGGAGCAGCTGCTCGGCCATTGGACGCAAACGTTGTCTCATCGGGCCTGACGGGGGTTTGCAGAGCACTCACGCGGCTTCTCCTTCTACGTCCAGGTGTTGACCGGTCAGGGTGAGAAAGACATCGTCGAGCGTCGGCTCGCGCAGGGTGAGTGAGCGCACCCGGATATCCGCCCCGGCCAGGGCAACAGCGATCGGCGAGACGTTCCCCGGGCCATCCGCGGTGGCGGCGAGGATTTCGTCGCCGCGGACCTCGACGCTGTCAACGCCGGGAAGCGCCGCGATCGTTGAGGTGGCGGTTGCGACGTTGTTTACCCGGACGGTGACGACGTCGGCGCCGATCGAACGCTTCAGCGCGGCCGGTGTACCTTCGGCGATGATCCGGCCGTGGTCAATGATGCCGACCCGGTCCGCCAGGGCATCTGCCTCCTCCAGGTACTGGGTCGTCAGGAAGATGGTCATCCCCAGATCATGGTTGAGGCGCTGAACCTCCTCCCAGACTTTGGCTCGGGAGGCGGGATCGAGTCCGGTGGTCGGCTCGTCAAGGAAGAGCACCTCCGGGTTGTGGATCAGCGCCGCCGCCAGATCGACCCGCCGCTTCATCCCGCCGGAGTAGGTCTTGATCCGCTGCTCGAGCGCATCACCGATGTCGATCAGTCCCCGCAACTCGGTCAGCCGGGTGTCGATATCCGATCTGGAGAGTCCGTAATAGCGCCCCTGTTGACGGAGCAGCTCGGCGCCGGTCTGCTGGACGTCAAGCGCGGCCGACTGCAGCGCCGCCCCGATCCGCAGTCGAACCTGTCCCGGTTGCCGGGCCACATCGTATCCGGCAACTGTTGCCCGGCCGCCATTCAAGGCGGTCAGCGTGCAAAGCATGCGAGTGGTCGTCGACTTCCCGGCGCCATTTGGACCCAGGAAGCCATAGATCTCGCCGCGCCTGACGGCAAGATCGACGTGGTCCACGGCGACGAACGAACCGAAGCGGCGCTCCAGCCCGGTCGCATCGATAGCGAGCTCCATCTTCACGCGTCTCCTTGATTCCGGCATTCGAAGCTTGCGAGCCCATGTAGCGGCGCGACCATTACGGTCAGCGCCGATCGCCACGATCCCTCAGCGCGGCGAGATCAAGAAATGTCCGCGTGCTACCGAAAACAGTACGGGCCGCGATCATCATTTACCGATCGCAGCCCGTACGTACATTGTAGAACATCAGTTCGTTTGTGTCAACCGGGAAACGCGTTCCTGGTGTCGCCTTCGGCTTTTATGGACGACGTTCAGGCGCCAAGAACAGCGCCGATCACGCGCGAGAAGTTCCCGAAGTAGATCTTGCGCAGGTCCTCCTCGGTGTAGCCACGCCCGAGCAGCTCGGCGGTGAGACCGGGGAGGTCCGCCCAGGTTCTCATCCCCGGGAAGGAGAGCTGGCCCAGGCTCCCGCCAGGATTCCAGGCCGGGATCTCCTGGGCCGCGCCCATCGCCATGATCTCGTCGTAGAAGTCGCAGCCGACACCCACATGGTCGATTCCGACCAGCTTGACGATGTGGTCGATGTGATCGGCCCAGCGCGCGATCGTCGGCTCGCCGTCCGCGATGTAGCCGGCGACCGCCACCACGCCGACCAGCCCGCCGGACGCCGCGATGGCCTCGATCATCGGGTCGGTAAGATTGCGGGGGTGGTCCCGGATGGCGCGGACATTCGAATGGCTGGCGATCACCGGCTGCGTCGACGATTCCAGGACGTCCCAGGTCGTCTGGTCGGACGCGTGCGAGACGTCGGCGATGATGCCCAGGCGGTTCATCTCGCCCACGGCCTGCCGGCCCAAGCGGGTCAGCCCGCCGCGTGAGTCGTTCTCCCAGGCGCC
Source organism: uncultured Chloroflexia bacterium (assembly GCA_963724295.1). Classification (GTDB taxonomy): domain Bacteria; phylum Chloroflexota; class Chloroflexia; order Thermomicrobiales; family UBA6265; genus JACCXM01. The sequence goes on from CAVRUC010000013.1 coordinate 294,287, forward strand.
ATCGCCGAACGCGGTACGCCGCATCCAGGCGAAGGAGAGCATGCGCAGGCCGAGGCGGTAGAAGAGGCGCAATGCGGCAAGGTCCTGTCCGAGCGGCTCCGCCCCCTCGAAGGCGAGGAGCGCGGCGATCTGACCGCCGGCGGTGATGCGCTCGACGTCGGCGAGGCTCAGAGCGAGCTCGATTTCGGGGCAGGCCGCGATCTCCTCGAGCAGCGCGTCGACGAGCTGCACGGCGCGGCGCAGGGCGCCTTCCGGCAAGAAGATGGAGTCGATGTAGACGGCGCAGACGACGAGGTTGACCCCGCCGGCGCGTAGACGCGGCAGCCATTCCGTGGCGAGGGATCCTTCACTGCCGTCGAACCGTCGCTTGAGCAGCCCTAACGGCAGATCGCTGTGGAGGTCGGCGAAACCGATCCGACGCGTCAGTTGCTCATCACCATCTGAAGAGTGCGTCGACATCAGACCATCGCTCCCGCACACCAACATAGCCAAGGTGTGATTCTGATCCCGCAGGCGAACTGCGAGTTGCAGAATCTCGTGGTTCGCCAACGATTGCAACCAACGACGAGATTCCTCGCGCGCTTCTATGAAAAACTCGCCGAAAAACCCGAACGGACGCGGAACGGGTTTTCATGCCGTGGTGATGCCCCACCGGGGCATGACTACTCGGAATGACACCTGTTCCGTTCGGCGAAGGCAAAGATGGCCAACGCGGCAAAGGTGATGAACCTGATGAAGTTGATGAACTTCTCAGGTGCCGGGAACTTGCAAATCTTTGCCGCCGGTCACTAGCAAGGTTGAACCCATCTTCCCAATACGCGGCACGCCAGGCGGCCAGTGCGACTGGTGGGACAATCCCGCCGGAGCGCCGGTTGCGACCCGGGCGTAAACCGAGCGGCGCGAGCGGGCTGGTGCCCGCTCGGCGGTCAGCACATTACCATCAGATGAAACCCCTTGTCGGCCGCCACTCGGCTCCCACTCGTGTCATAGGTGAAGACGGTCACGCTCGTCGATCCAGCAGTGACGGAGGCCGAGCCAAATTCGTAGAAGTACGAAATCTGGGCGACCTTGGCGCACTCACTGACGTCCCGATTGAAGGTGACCTCATACGCGCCGTTGCCCTGGAGCTTTTTCGCCGAAGTCGCGCCGCGCGTGAAGGCGAGGCTGCCATTGGAGTCGACGATCGCCCAGAGCGTCTTCTGTTGCCGCTTTCGCTTCTTCGCCTTCGTCTCGGCGCCCCGCGAGAGCGCAATGGCGCTCAGCAGCGCGCCCATGAGTAGCGACCGACGCTGGGTTCCGTTTCCGGCCAGACTTCGGTTCAGCGCATCCAATCCGGATCGATCCATGACTGTCTCCTCTTGTGCCCTATGCCGCTCGATGCCCGCCCGAGCGACTCGCCGTACCCATCCACGCGAAACCAGGCGCGATCGAGCGCTACCCGGCCTCTGGTTGCAGGTCGCTGGTTCTCGCCGTCCATCGACACGCCGACCTGCTCTGGTTCTCAGAGTAGGAGGCTGCTGGTCAGCGCACATGGGCAGAACTGCGCATTCGGGTTACGCATTTGCCACTGTCAGGAAGCACCGGAGTAGGGTGGTATACGTAGAGGGCGGAACCGAGGTAACTCAGCCGCTCAGCGGCGGGGGTCAGGTCCGTCGAGTTCACGGCTTGGTCGATGCCGGCCAACCGCCGCCTAATCACGAGCCCCACGACCGAGACACTGTTCCCGGCCCGCGGCATCCCAGGTGGCTAGCGCGATAGCTGGGACGTTCTGCCGCATACGTATACCCCCTCCGTTTCATCCCTCTTGCCGGCACCAAATGCGTAGCCCGAATGCGCAGTTTTGCCCATGTGCCGCCGCGGACGGTTTCTTACCCTGAAAACCAGGACAGGTGGCCGCGTCGAGGGACGACGAGATCCGACCAACTGAGGTCAGCAGCCGAAAGGAGGTGTTCCATGAGCCGCTACCTACGGAGCGTCGCGCTCGATCCACCCAGCTCCGTCGTCACGATAGGCCCGGAGCACGAGGCGCCGGGACGATAGGGATAGGTGGCGTGCCAATTCTCCCGGGTCGCGGGAGGGCAGCGCACACCATGGATTGCATGAGCGGCCGGATCGCGTCTGGGCCGCTGAGAGGAGAAGACCGTGATCCGTGTCGCAAGATTGCTGACGCTTTTCGCCGCTTTGGCCCTCATCGTCGGCCTCGCGGGATCTGTGACCGCCAAGGGCCGCCACTCCAACGCCAAGGGCGTGACCCTGGCCAAGGAGGTTCCCTCCGACCTGACGCCGCCAGCCAGCGCCGTCTTCCTCTTCGAGCTCGGGGCGCGTGGGGACCAGATCTACACCTGTGCGGCCAAGCCGGATGACCCCAACGCCTTCGTCTGGACCTTCAAAGCCCCGCGGGCCGAGTTGTTCAATGCACGCGACGAGGTCGTGGGAACCCACTTCGGCGGACCCACCTGGCAGGGCCAGGATGGCAGCGGTGTCGTTGGCGCGGTCGTCAAGCGCGCCGATGCCCCGTCCAAGAACGCGATCCAATGGCTCCTGCTGGAGGCGAAGTCGCATGCCGGCGCCGGCGCCTTCTCCACGATCACCCACATTCAGCGGCTCGACACCAAAGGCGGCGTCGCCCCCAGTAAGGGATGCGATGCGACCCACGAGGGTGAGCAAGTGGGCGTCCCCTATGAGGCGACGTATGCCTTCTACTATCCGGCCGCGTCCTGATCCGCAAACCGACGGCGGAGGCCGCAACGCCTGAGGGTTCTACGAGCCGATGATCATGCTCAGCGCCACTGCCTGGTTTACCCCGGGCGGTGGCGTTCGTTGTGGGTGGGATGGGGGATGGCGTCAGGCGATTCACCATCGCTACTCGAGCAACCAGAGTGCGATCCATGCGAGCTGACCGAGAGCGACGGTGGCAAGCGCGGGGCGGAAAGCTTTGGCGACCAAGCGCAGCGGTGAGGTCGGTCGGCGCACCACGGCCGCCAGGGGACACAACGCCGGCGAGCAGCAGCAGTGGTGTGGGCAGCATCCAACTCTTGCGAGGTAGGGTTTCAGAGGCGTGCGAGACACACGATGCGGCCCGGAGCCGAAGACGAGGGCCAAATCACCCGGCCCACACTACGCAAGCAGCCCAGCCCTCACACGTCTATGATGCCCGCCCGCGGCCACGCACGTGGCGACCGCTCGCACGGTAACGGCAGGAGAACGATCATGCGTCGATTGGCTCTGCTCCTGTCCCTCGTTGGCCTCATGCTGCTCGGAGCCGCTGCCCCTGAAATGCAGCCGGGTACCCGAGCCCAGGGGGTCACGCCGGTCCCGGGCATTGAGCCGGAGGGGGTGATCTTCGAGCCGCTGGCCATTACCTCGGGGGTCACGCTCGCAAGTCCCGCGGACATCATCGCGGTGCGCTTGCGCATCGAGCCAGGAGCTGGCATCCCCCTGGAGACGAGTGATCCGACAGGTGGCATGGTCATCGTCGAGTCCGGCACCTTCACGATTCGCGTCGATGCCCCATGGGCTATTACCCGCAGTGGCAGCGCGCTTGCCGCCATCGCCACCGCCGAAGCCACCGGCACCTACACGCCCCCGGACGAGCAGATCAGTAGCGGCGAGGAGGTCACCATGGGCGCCGGTGATGCGGCCTACATCCCGGGTAGCGTCAGCGGCGAGATCCGCAATGACGGAGACGAGCCGGCGGTGGCTCACGTTGTGCTGATCGGACCGACCGAAGGGATGACCGGAGCCACGCCCACACCGTAGACACACGCCAGCATCAGTGAGCAGCGGCCCCGGGCGTCATGCCCCTCGTTCCGCGCTTGACGGCATGATCTGGTGCGCTAGAGGCCGGCCGCTTCCTTACGCTTGCCAGCGCTGCTCGAGCGACCAGAGCGCAAGCCACGTGAACCAGAAGGTGCCGAAGATGTTGAAGGTGTTGAAGTTGGCAAACTTGGCAAACTTTACCGGGACCGGGAAGATGTGCATCTTTGCCGCCGACCACGGCTGGCGCGTGATGGGCGATCCATCAAGTCAGGACCGGAGTGACGTCCGGACCGCGCAGATGCCGCTCCCAGTAGCGCTCGCGGACCCCTTGCGTGATTGACCCGAGACGGCCGCGCCCGACCGTCCGTCCGTCGACCTCGACGACGGGGAAGATGCCACCGGCGGTGCTGCAGAGGAAGGCTTCGTCGGCGGCGTAGAGATCGTACGGGGTCAGGTCGCGCTCCGCGGCGGGGATGCCGAGCTCGGCCGCGATCTCGAAGACGGTCTCGCGGGTGATCCCCTCCAGAATGCCGCCGCGCGGGGTGTAGAGCGCGCCGCCGCGAACGAGGAAGACGTTCGCGCCGCGGCTCTCAGTGAGCAGGCCGCGGTCGTCGAGGAGCACCACGTCGTCGGCATTGGCGCGCTCGGCCTCCAACCGCGCCAGATGGGTATGCATGCGATTGAAGTTCTTCACTTTGGCGTCGACGACCGCGGCCGGCCATTGCCGGATCGAGGGGATCACCAGGCTGAGACCACTGTCCGACTTCTCCTGGGGCCAGAGCCAGAGATAGGGGATGGCATAGACGATGAGGGTCGGCTCGTGCGACGGCATCGACGGCGAGGGACGACGGCCGCGGGTGGCGATGGTCTGCACGTAGGCGTTGCGCAATCCGGCGCGGCGGGTCGTCTCGACGATCAGAGCCTCCAGCTCGGCGCCACAACAGCGAAGGGGGATCATGGCCGCGTGCGCCGAGCGCTCGAAGCGAGCCCGGTGCTGGGGAAGCTTGAACAGCCCGCCCTCCCAGCAGGCGAGGGTGTCGAAAACCGAGACGCCGCCGATGAAGCCGCTATCGAAGATCGAGATCGTCGCGTCCTGGGCGGGCGCGAACTCGCCGTTGATGCAGGCCACGCCATTCAGCTCTTGTAAATGCATGGTCAACGTGCATCCTCCCCAGTCGACGTCATGACAAACCTTTCATACCGGTCGCATCCGGATCAGGATGGCTCGGCGAGCCACTCTCGCATCTGCGCCGGCGTGAGATTGCTGCCGCAGATCACCGTGCCGATGGTCTGTCCCGCGAACCGCGCCGGCTCCTGCACGAGTGCGGCCAGACCGGCCGCGCCGGACGGCTCGGCGACCACCCCGGCGTGCCGGTGCAGCAGGCGCATGGCGCGCAGGATGGCATCATCCGGGACCAGGATCAGCTCGTCTACCAGGCCTCGCAGATCGTCCAGCGCCTCCGGCACCGGGACACGCACGCCGATGCCATCGGCAATGGTGTCGATGCGGTCGTGGCTGATCATGCGACCGGATTGCAGCGACTCGATCATCGCCGGCGCGCCGGATGCTCCCACCGCGACGACGCGCGTTTCTGGCCGGCGCGCCTTGATCACGGTGGCGATCCCGGCCAGCAACGCGCCGTTACCGAGCGGAACGAGGAGGGCATCGAGCCGCTCCGGGAAGTCGAGCCACTCCAGCGCGATGGTGCCCGCGCCTTCGGTCGGTTCCGGATCGCGGCTGTCCTCGACGAAGCGAGCGCCTTCCCGCGCCGCGGCCTCGCGCGCCAGCGCCTTGGCGGCATCGAAATCCTCCCCCGCGAGGACCACCCGCGCGCCCATGGCCCGCATGCGCGCGATCTTCAGCGGGTTCGCCTGCTCTGCCGCGTAGACGGTCAGCGGCACGCCGCGGGCACGGCAGGCGTAGGCCATCGCCTGGCCGAAATTGCCGGCGGAGGCACACATCAGCGCGACCCCCGGCGGCAGGTTGTGCACCAGCCAGTCGGCGCCCCGCCCCTTGAACGAGCGAATGGGATTGAGGGTCTCGGCTTTCAGCACGACGCGGGCGCCGAGCTCTTCGCCCAACGGCTCGCAGACCCACTGTGGGGTGTGGAGAAAGACCGGGTCGATGGCCCGCGCCGCCGCCTCGATGCGCTCGAGGACGATGCGCCGGGCGTTGCTGGATGGCGCAAGCGATGGCGTCACCACGGATAGGGTTCCTTCACAGGCATGAGACGGTGCGGGTGGCACGGCTCACGCGCTTTGCGATGCCCAGGACGCGTCCGATTTATTGGGCGCAGTGTAGTGATAAGATGCATGTGCTGTCGCGATCGATGACTCGCCGATGCAGGCTACCTCACCCGATCGCTCAACGAAGCAAGGAAGGAAATGTCGTGGACGGACCCCAGTTCGATACGCTGATCAAGCGGTTCTCGACCACGACGCTCAGCCGGTCGACAGCCCTGCGGGGGCTGGCCGCGACTGTTGCCGCGCTCACCGGGGTGGCGCTTGCCGCGAAGCCGGGCGCGGCCGAACAGCGGAAGGTCTGTCACTGTGAGGATGAGTCGGCGGCGAGCTGCGAGACCCTCACTTTGGGGAGAAAGGCAGCCAGGAATCACCTCAGACGGCCATGACTGCGACCGTAGGGGCAAGTGCCGTGGCGTTAGCGGCTGCTGCCTGGAGATTGGGGAGATTTGCACGGCCGGGGTCCTGCTGCTCAGGCAATTGCCTGGGCGGAACTTGCCAGCCTTGTAAGTCGAGAGGAACATCCTGTGGGTCGGATTCGGAGTGCTGCTCGAAACGGTGCAACGTCACCTGCCAGCGGAGGAGGTAGCAGCTCGAGCTCGAGGAAGATGGCCGCCGGGATGAGTTAGCGTTCCACGAGAACTACCCGGCACCGGGTCCGGTGCCATCGCCAGACAACCCGGCTGCTCATGGGGCACTGTTGCTCGAGCTATCGGATGGCTCGAGTCCTGAGACGCGGTAGAGCAATTTGGACAACGCTTTAGCGCAGCATTCCGACCGATCACCATCAACGATCGCTCTTGTCCAGGCGACATTTGCTCAAGTCCTGAACCTCGATGCGGTCGGCCCACACGACGACTTCTTCGAGTTGGGCGGTAATTCCCTGATCGTCGCGGCGGCAGTGGCGCGGCTTGGTGAACGACTCGGCATCGATCTCCCCATGCGCGCGCTGTTCGAGGCGCCAACGCCGATCGAGATGGCCGAGCTCGTCGCCGAGCTTCCTGGCGAGCAAGAGCGCGATCCATCCTTCAGGATGACCCCGGCGCTCCCCGACTGGGTCATTCCCCTGCAGGGCGAGGGCTCCGGGCGGCCCGTTTTCGTGTTTCCAGCCGGGCACGGTGATGTGCGGGCGCTGGCCTACGAGGCCCAGGTGGCTGTCCTCGCCAGCCGGACCCATCCGTTCTGGGGGTTTCCGCGCGAACATCCACACCTCGAGGAGGCGCGCCAGGCAGGGATCCCGGCGCTAGCCGCCGAGTACGTACGGCAAATGCGAGCCATCCAAAGCCAGGGTCCCTACCTCCTGTACGCGAGCTGCGCCGGAGGATATCTGGCCTGGGAGGCGGCGCGTCAGCTTCTCGCCGCTGGAGAATCGGTCGCCGGCATCCTCTTTTACGAGGTATTTCTGCGGCCCGATTTCGACGAGCTCCTGCATGGTCACACGCCAGCTCACATCTCACCTGCGTGGACCTTATCGCTCTACTACCGGCCTCAGCCTCTGCCGGTCGACCTCACGATCCTCGAAACAGACGAATGGCGCGCCAGACGCTGGTCAGAACCGTGGCGACAGGTCGCGGCCAAAGGTATCGAAATGATTCGTATTCCAAGCGATGCCCAGGGATTCCAGGACGTCGCAGCCAAACGAAGAGCGACGCTTGCCGATCAGGTACGGGTTTGGATCGAGAAGGCCGAGGCCGGCGTGCAGAGCGCCTGAACGTGCCAATGGCACGGGTCATCACAAGCGACCGCGGTCGCTGAATGAATACTGAGCTGACGCGTTCGGCAAACGAAAACAGCGCCGGTAGCACGAGCGAGAACGTGACCCTCCCGGAAACGATCCACACCATCCCGGAGGCGCTGGCCTTCTGGGCGGAGCGGACGCCGGACGCGCCCGCGCTGCGCGGGATCGACGGTCAGGCATGGTCACATCGCGAGCTGCTGCAGGCCGTTGGCGATGTCGCAAGCCGCCTCTCCGCACTGGGTATTGACAGCGATGCCCGGGTTGCGCTCGTTCTTCCTCCAGGGGTCGAGGCCAGCATCGCGCTGCTCGGCGCGATGGTGGCCGCCATCGCCGCCCCGCTCAACCCGGAATCGACGTCACACGAGCTGACGCGCGACCTGCAGCGGCTGGCGCCACGGCTGGTGGTCACGGGAGGTTCTTCCGCGGGGACAAGCGAGAGCGTGGCCGTGGCCCTGGGGATTGCCACGGTGAGCGTGGACGACCTGCTGGCGCCGGCTGGGCACGAAGGAGGCCCGGCCGGCGGCCTTCCCCGCCGGGACCCTGAGAGCATCGCCGTGATCCTGCACACCTCCGGCACGACGGCCTCCCCAAAGCGCGTGCCGCGTCCTCACCGGACGTACGTCGCCTGCGCGCGGGCGGCACGCGCCTGCACCAACCTCACCCCGGCCGACGTGGGGATACTGACCGCCGCGCTCCACACCAACGCGGGCGTGGCGAACTTGCTGTCCGCGCTCTTCTCCGGAGGCTCCTGTGTCGTCGCGCCGGGATTCGATCCGGTCGCATTTCCAGACTGGCTTGCGGACCACCGGCCATCCTGGTTCGTCTCGACGCCGACGGAGATCAGGCTGCTCCTGGATGCCGCGACCGCCGCCGGCCGGGAGAGCATCGCCGGACCGGGGTCGCGCCTGCGCGCGGTCCGCCTCGGGGCACAACCCTTGCCACCGGGAATCCTCGAGCGCGCGGAGCGGAGCTTGCGCGCTCTGATCTTCGACGGCTACGGCATGACCGAGGCGAGCTACATCGCCGGTGGCGGACCGGGCGCCGAGGACCGCCGCGAAGGATCCTGCGGCCGCCCCATATCGACGGAAATCCGGGTGCTCGATGAGGCTGATCGGGATCTTCCTCCCGGGGCGACCGGGGCGATCGTCATTCGTGGGCCGACGCTCTTCCCCGGCTATCTGGACGATCCCGAGACGAACGCGGCGCTGTTTCTTCCCGGTGGCTGGTTCCGCACTGGTGACCTCGGGTATCTCGACGCGGATGGCTTTCTCTATCTGAGCGGGCGCGCGCACGAGGTGATCAACCGCGGGGGAGCGAAGATCGCCCCGGTGCAGGTCGACCACATCCTGGTGCGGCATCCGGCCGTGGCCGAAGCCGCCGTCTTCGCCGTCCCGGATACGCGACTCGGCGAAGACATCGTGGCGGCCGTCGTGCTGAAGCCGGACATGACTGTCAGCCAGCGTGAACTGCGGAGCTGGATGCTGGACCGGCTCAGTCCGTACAAAGTGCCGCGGCGGATCTGGGTGATCGAAGCTCTGCCGCGAACGCGGACGGGCAAGGTCCAGCGCAGGGCGCTCGCCGATCGCTTCCTGAACGAGACGCGCCGGACAACGCCGGCGAGTGACTCGCCACGCGGTTGAGGGGTCGCTCCGTATTTCCACATCTTCGTCGGTTCGCCTATCCTTTTGCCTGACGTGGCCGCGCCAGTGACCACGTCGAGGTGCTCGAGATCCAGAGCGAGCCTGTTGGGATGAGGCGGTCATGAGACCGGGCAGTTCGAGCCAGCACCCCGAGCCAAACTCAACCGGCGAGGCGCCCGCACAGCGGAGTTCCAGGGGAGCGCCGAGATTCTGGATCGTCCCGCCTGACAGCGGCCAGGATCAACCCGGGTCGCCGGGCGCACTACCGTACGACGATGTGCCAGATGAGGCGTTGATCGCCGCGCTCGTTGCCGGCGAACCGGAGGCGCTAGGGGCGCTGTACGATCGCCACGCCCGGGTCGTCTTCTCCCTGATCATGCGGATCGCCGGCGATCGAGACGTGGCGGAGGAGATCCTGCAGGAGGTCTTCCTCCGCGCATGGCGACAGGCGCATGCGTTCGATGAGACACGCGGTACGGTCCGGTTCTGGTTGCAGCGTATCGCCCACAACCTGACGCTCAACGAGCTTCGCCGCCGCCAGCGCCGCCCGCAAGTGCAACGGCGCCCACCCAGCACTGATGCCGAGGATGACGACTACGCTGGATACGTCGCAGCGGGGCAAGATCCCGCGGTCGATGCCTGGTGCGCGGTCCGCGACGCCGAGCTAGCGCAGGCGCTCGACCAATTACCGCCGGTCCAGCGCGCGGTGCTCCTGCTCTACGCGCAGGGATTCAGCCAGTCCGAGATCGCGGCCAAGCTCGGCGAGCCGCTTGGCACCGTCAAGTCGCGGATGCGGCGGGCGCTCTGCCGGCTCCGTGAGGCCCTGCCGCCGCTCGGCATCGACGCTGGCTGGCGAGGTGATTGACAATCATGGCTAGAATGAGGTAGTGAGGATTTCCGACTGGGAGCTCCGCCGAGACACGACCTATGCGTGACACGACCCTGCGAGATCACCTGGTCATCGTCGCCCAACTGCCTGACTTCGTTCTCGGCAAGCTGGACGAGACGAGTCTGCGGCGGGTCGACCGGCATCTGGACGTCTGTCCCACCTGCCGCCGCGAGCTGGCCAACGCGATGGACGTCCTCGGGTCACTCGCCGTGGCGCCGCCACCCGCGGCGTGGGTGCGTGGCGCCATTCTCCAGCGCGCGGACGCCGAGCATCAGCGCCGCCGTCCGACAGGAGATCGCGCCCAGCATCGCCATTGCCGAGCCGAAAGCCACGGGCGCGATTGGGCGGAGTCCGGTCTCCGCGACGAGCCACCGGCGTCTCGTGCCATCCGGAAAGCCGGCTCCGCGCTGGGCGCTCGTAGCGTGCGGCGGCGGTCCTCCTGGTTACCGGATTGGCGGGATGGGGTTACGAGCAACGCAACAGCAGCGCCGACATGCCCTTGCAGGACAATTCGCTCTCCGCTCTGGTGGATGAGTCGACGACCGCTTACCCGCTTGACGATAGCGATCTACCCGTTTCGGCGACGGGGGTCCTCTTCGCCGAACCACAAGGGCGCGAGGTCTATCTCGTCGCCAACGGGCTGCCGGCGTTGCCACGCGATCAGCGCTATCAGGTCTGGTTATTCACCACGGACGACCAGCAGCTGAGCGCCGGACTGGTGACGGTCGGGGCCGACGGCGACCTCCGTGCGTTTCTCGAAACACCCGCTCCCTTTGCCAACTACGTCGGGGTTGGCCTCACCGCCGAGCCGGAATCGGGAAGCGCCATCCCGACCTCGGATCTGGTGCTGGGCGGCTCGTTCCCGCCGGCTATTGCGGCCCTGCCCTCGGCGCCGGCGTGATTCGTCTCACCCTCCGGGTGAGATATCAGCGGGACGGTTTACCGGTCAATGAGCTCCTGAAGGCCGGGATCTCACCGCCCGGTGAGAAGCGGTTGGGCTCTGTCACGATCGAGCCGGCGCCGTCAGATCGGTTGGCCTCCAGCACCTGGGTCCCGTTTTCGTCCCCGGCACGGAGCTGTACGAGCGTGAGCCGCGCCAGACCGCGGAAGTACCAGAAGCAGCCACCCTGCCCCTGAACGTCGGTCTGGAAGGAGCACAACGGAGTGAAGGCAGTCGCTTCCAGGGAGCCCCGAGCGCCGAACCGACCTCTGATGACAACGGTGTAACTGGCGCCCGGCTCGAGACCGCTAAATCGAAATGACGCTCGCCACTGCGAGACCGGCTCCTTACCGCCCTTGTAGTCGACGATGCCTGATCCCGTCGCCCCCGGCAGCACGTAGGGTTCAACGGTCGAGAACGTCAGCCGATTCTTGCCGAAGTATCCGATGTTCTGGGCCGCGGCCGGGGATGCGCCGAACGCAAGCACCGCAACTGCAAGGGCAAGGGCAAGCAGCACGATCCAGCGAACCGTCCCGCGGGCACGCCCGCACGGCGCCGTGGATTCCTCCGCCTGCACCCGGCCGTTGGGCCGGTGCGCCCGGCTGGCGCGGCGGTCAACCACCTCGTGCATTACCCTCGATCCCAGAACCATCGAAAACTATCCCCGTAAATCTATACACCGCCGTTCGAATCTTGGATTCGCCGCGGACAACGGCTGATCCGGGAGCCGGCGGTGCCATGCCGGCGGTCACGGCTCACCAGTTTCCTCTACCAATCGTTCCTGCTGCTCCCAGAGCCAGGTCAGCGCCTGGCGCGGGGTCATCGCGTCGAGGTCGAGATCGCGCAACGCGGTGGCAAGGTGTTGTGCCGGGGTTGGCGTGGGCTCTGCTGGCGGTTCCGCCTGCTGGCGCCAGTCCGGATCTTCTTCCGCGATCAGCCGCCGGGATTCAGCCTCAGGATCGAATCGGCGCGGCGCCTCCGTGAGCAGCATCTCGGCGCGGTCGGCCACCCAGGGCGGCAACCCCGCCAGCCGCGCCACCTGGATACCGTAGGCCCGGTCCGCCGGGCCGGGCTGCACCGCGTAGAGGAAGACGACGCGTCCCGCCCGCTCGAGGGCCGCGACGTGGACATTCGTCACCCCGGGCAGCTCCCGCGCGACGGCGGTCAGCTCCAGGTAGTGGGTGGCGAAGAGCGCCCGTGCCCCGATGCGGCGGTTGATGTCCTCCAGCACCGCCCGCGCGATAGCCAGGCCATCGTCGGTCGCGGTGCCACGACCAACTTCGTCCAGGATGAGCAGCGAGCGCTCGGTGGCCTGGTGCAGGATCGCCGCGGTCTCGACCATCTCGGTCATGAAGGTCGACTGACCGCGGGCCAGGTCATCCTGCGCCCCGACACGGGTGAAGATGCGGTCGACCAGCCCCACCCGAGCTCGCGCCGCCGGCACCCAGGACCCGATCTGGGCCAGCAACACGATCACCGCCGTCTGACGAAGCCAGGTGCTCTTCCCGCCCATGTTCGGCCCGGTGACGATCGCCTGCCGCGAACCCTCGCCACCGAGATGGCAGTCGTTTGGAATGAACGGCTCGCCAGCGAGATGCGCCTCGACCACGGGGTGGCGCCCGGCGACGATCTCCAATGCATCGGTCTCGTCCACCCCCGGCGCGGTCCACTGGTTGCGGGCGGCCACCTCCGCCAGCGACAGCAGCGCGTCGAGCTCGGCGAGGGTGCGCGCCGTCGCCAGGAGCCGCCCCGCCTCCGCCGTGACCAGGGCCGCGAGTCGCGCCAGCGCCTCTCGCTCGCGGAAGGCGATCTCCTCGTCGGCGGCCAGGACCCGCGCTTCAGCATCCTTCAAGGGGGCCGTGACGTACCGCTCGCCGTTGGCCACCGTCTGCTTGCGCGCGTACTCGGCCGGCACCAGTCCCAGGTTGGGACGGGTGACCTCGATGTAGTAGCCGAAGACCTTGTTGAACCCGACTTTCAGCGAGCGGATGCCTGTCCGCTCGCGCTCGCGTCCCTCCAGCGCGGCCAGCCACTCCCGCGTTCCCCGCACCGCCGCCACCGCATCGTCCAGATCGGGAGCGAATCCAGGGCGGATCGTGCCGGCGCCGTTGGCATCCTCCGCGACCGCGGTATCGAGCACGGCCAGGAGATCGGGGCAGGGATCGAGAGGGACGGGAGACGGTAAGTCGGTAAGTCGGTGAGTCGGTAAGGGAGAAGACGCTGCCGGGCCAAGCGTTTCCAGGATGGTCTCGATCTCGGGGATGGCCCGCAGGGCGGCGGCCAGGGTGAGGAATTCGCGGGCGCCGGCGCCGCGCCCGGCGATGCGGCCCAGCAGTCGCTCCAGATCGCCGATGGTGGCCAGGGCATCGGCCAGCGCGGAGCGGACCGATGGCGCGGCGACGAGCGCCGCGACGATTGCCTGGCGGCGGGCGATCTCTTCCAGATCGCGCAGCGGCTGACCGACCAGCCGTCGCAAGGCGCGGGCGCCCATGGGGGTGCGCGTGAGATCGAGCACGCCGAGCAGGCTGCCCCGGGTGCCGCCGGTGCCGAAGGAGCGGGTCAGCTCCAGATTGCGGCGGGTGGCGGCATCGAGGCCGACCCAGCGCCCGGGCGATTCCACGCGCAGTCCGGTCAGCAGCGCGAGCAGCGCCGGGTTGGTGCGCTCCAGATAGGCGAGCACAGCCCCGGCCGCGCCGGTGGCCGCGGGCAGACCGGCGCAGCCAAAACCGGCGAGCGAGCGCACCCGGAACTGGGCGCAGAGCATCTCCGCGGCTCGATCGGGCGTCCAGCGCCACGACTCGAGGCGGGTGAGATGGCCAGGCGTCTGCCGTCCTCTGCCCGGTGGCGGGTCCGGGGCATCGTCCGGAACGAGGGTTTCGGCCGGGTTGAGGCGGACGACCTCCTCCGCCAGCCGCGCCACGGCGTCCTCTCCGGAGAACTCGGCGACGGCAAACTCCCCGGTGCTGACGTCGACCCAGGCCAGCCCCCAGCATTCCCCGAGCTTGTGGATCGCCGCCAGGTAGCGGTTCTCCCCGGCGGGGAGGAGGGCGAGATCGGCAACCGTGCCGGGACTGATCACCCGGGTGACCGCCCGCTCGACCAGACCGCGACCGGGCGGGGTCATCTGCTCGGCGATGGCGACGGTGTGTCCGGCCGCCAGCAATCGCCCCAGATAGTGGTTGAGCGCGTGATGGGGGATGCCCGCCATCGGCGCGCGTCCCGAGCGGCCGAACGAGCGCGAGGTCAGGGCGATGCGCGCGTCCCGCGCCAGGATCTGGGCGTCCTCGTCGAAGGTCTCGTAGAAGTCACCGAGCCGGTAGAGGAGGATCGCACCGGGATGCTGCGCCTTCAGCTCGAGATACTGCCGGCGCGAGGGGACGAGTTCTTCGCGGCCCAGGGCTTCACCGGCGCCGTTCACAGTCTGGACACGGGAGCGGGACATGTCCGCGATTATACGGGTAGGGTGAACGCGGGCTGTGAGTGATGGATAGGGATGGGAGATACCATGGTCGCGTTGAGTGGCAGCGTGCGGTGGGTCGCTGGGGCTCGATCATCGCATCACGATCCTCCAGGATCGACGAACCGGGGTTGACGCCGTAGGCTGTGGATAGCATCGCAAGGGGAGACCATTGGGCACACCTGACCGGGAACCGATTCGTCGCACTCCGCCGTCGATCGATCCGCCGGCAGATGCGTCGCCGGCGCCGCGTCCGCGGCGGCTCAGCCATGAGGGGCGCTACGCGCTCGTCGAGCCGCTCGACCCAGCCGCCCACACCGCCGCTCTCTTCATGGCCAGCCACGGCGATCCGGACCGAGAGCGCATCTGGGACTATCTGCCGTACGGTCCCTTCGGCTCGGAAGGGGAATTCCGTACCCACCTGAACGCTCAGGCAGCCAGCGAGGACCCGCTCTTCTTCGCCATCCGGCCGCGCGGGAGCGATCGGGTCGAGGGAGTCGCCTCGCTGATGAGCATCGAGCCGGATCACCGCTCGATCGAGATCGGACACATCTGGCTCGGGCCGGGACTGCAGCGCACCCCAGCCGCAACGGAGGCGCTCTTCCTCCTCATCGCGCACGCTCTGGACGATCTGGGATACCGGCGGATGGAGTGGAAGTGCAACGCCGCCAATGCCGCCTCCCGCGCGGCGGCCTGTCGTCTCGGCTTCATCCACGAGGGGGTCTTCTATCAGCATCGCATCTTCAAGGGCATGAACCGCGACACCGCCTGGTTCTCGATCCTCGATCACGAATGGCCCGCGCTGCGCGCCAACTTCGAGACCTGGCTCGATCCGGCGAATTTCGATGAAGCGGGGCAGCAGCGACAGTCGCTCGGCGATCTCAATCGCGGGCTGACCGCCTCTCGCGTCGGCGGCTGAGGCCGAGGACCAGGCCAGCGAAGCCACCGGCGACGGCGGCGCCCAGGGCCGGGAGCAGCATGCGGGCGATGTGCTGGTACTGATCCCGCTGCCGGCGGCTGAAATCGGCCGCGTCGTTGACGTGGGGGAAGGGCTCGCCGGCGGGGACCGGGACCCCGAGAAACGCGCACAACGGCTCCCAGCCTTCTTTGACGTCGAAGACGAGGAGCCGCTGCGAAGGAACCGTGGCGACGACGTCGCGGTTGTGCTCCTCGAAGATGCGGATGGCCTCGTCGCGGTCCTCGAATCTCCCAGCCAGGGTGCCGTCCCAGACCGTCTCTTGCACCGTCCGGAACCCGTCTCCGGCGCTGGGATTGGCCCATGCCAGCACCCCGTAGAGGAAGCGGGCCGCGGGCGTCGCGGTGCGCGCTTGGGTCGCCGCGTAGATCGTGTCGCGAGCGCTGTCGTACCAGCGCTGCGGGTCCCGCACGGTGAGGATCACCCTGGCCTCGGGGTGCGCGGCGATCAGCTCTCGCCAGAAATAGGCGCCGGGCCAGTCGACCGTGGCCCGGTAGCCGCTGAAGAGCGGTCGCCAGTCGATCGGCTCACCGGCCCGTTTGCGTCGCGCCGCCTCCAACCAGAGCGCGAAACGCTCCGGGTGGGCGAAGCAGTTGGTCATGTGCTCGCAGGGAGCGAAGCCGAGCCGCTCCAGCGCCGCGTGCAGCGAGAGGGTTCCCGTTCGCCCCAACCCGGCGCCAATGACCGTCAGTGTTGGTGACGGCGCACCTGCCACCACGGCGTGCTCCATGGTTACTTCCATTGCTCACGGCCAAGTGAGGGGCGCGTCTCACGACGCGCCCCTGTTGAGCTTCGCCATCAATCGCGTTCACGGCTGGTGACGAAGAGTTCCGGCGTGTTACGGGGCAGGTGTTGCGGCCACGATCGCCTCGCCCTCGGCCGTTCGCGAGGGTGGGCGATCCCCGCCCGAGGGCGCGGCCGTCGCCCCCTCCGGGATCTGGTCGGCGGCGACGAGCATCCAGAGCGAGCCGGCTGGATTCGGCGCCATCTGGCCGTAACCGCACTCGCACGATGTGAAGTAGATGTTGCCGGCCTCATCCTCGCCGGAGCCGGTCACGAAGAGCGCCGTGTCGAGCAGCTCTTCCATCTGCCACGAGCCGTCGTCGCCATGGGCAATGCCCCAGATCCGGCCGGAGACGTAGTCAGAGACGAAGTAGATACCCTCCAGGTCCGGATAGGCGTCGCCACGATAAACGTGGCCGCCGATCACGGTGGAGCCGCCAGCTGGATCATGCAGGTACTCGGCTACCGGCAAGACTCCCACCTTCGGACAGTCAGGATTCATGCTGTCCGGGAAGCAATGGGAGCCCTGGAGGAATTTCCAGCCGTAGTTGAACCCACCTTCGCTGCTGGCCGGTTCGAAGTCGATCTCCTCCCAGAAGTTCTGGCCGACGTCGCCGATCCAGAGATCGCCTGTCTCGCGGTCGAACGAGAACTGCCATGGGTTGCGAATGCCGAACGCCCAGATTTCGGGCTTGGCATACGGGTGATAGCGCGCGAAGTCATCTTCGGTCAGCCCGAAGAGATTCAGGATGTCATCGCCGGCGATGAACGGATTGTCCGCGGGAATCGCATAGTTCTCGCCAATCGACTCTCTCCCCGCGCCGCCCGTCGAGACGGAGTGGGTAATGTCCTCGTGCACCATGCCCTCGGCTGCCGCGGTCGCTTCTTCGGCGGTGGCCGGGGTGCTGCCCTTGCCGCAGGCCGGGAGGCCAAGCGCTGGGTTGACGTCGATGCGCAGGATCTTCCCCAGGTGGGTCGTGAGATCCTGGCCGGCGTCGAGCGGATCGCCTTCGAGTCCACCGTCACCATGCCCGATATAGAGGCAGCCGTCCGGCCCGAACTCGATATCACCGCCGATGTGGTTGGGGTAGGGCTGAGCGCGGAAGCTGATGACCTCGGCGCTGGCGGGATCCGCGACGTCCGGATTGTCGGCGGAGACGTTCATCTGCAGCGTGAGCACGTCGCCGCTACGCAGCAAGTCGGTGTAGTTGATGTAGAAGATGCCGTTCTCGGCGAAGTTCGGATGGAAGGCCATCCCCAGCAGGCCCTGCTCGAGGAAGGCGGCCATCGTCTGGCTGCGCCAATCGAGAAACGGCTCCGGCAGAACGTTCCCATCGGCATCGACGATGCGGATCGTGCCGGCGCGCTCGACGACGAAGATGCGGCCGCTGCCATCGTGGGGCGCAGCGACGTTGACCGGCTCGGCGAGGTCCGCCGTCACCTCGATGAGCTGGATTTGCGGCTCCCCGGGGAGATCTCCTCCTGGCTGTGCAACCTCCGAGGGGTAAAACGCGTACTGGCCCGGTAACGGAGCCCCTGCGTTCGGTGCGTCGCTAGGTGTGCCGGCGGTTGGCGTAGCGTCTTGAGCGACCGCGCTGGCGAAACCTGCTGCCAGCATCATCACGACTGCGAACAACGATGCGAACCTGCGGAATGGGTGCATGGTGTCTCCTTCCGACAATCGAAATCGGCCTATTAGGCCCCAGGCGACTGATCGAAGCGCCACGTCGTGCGAGATACTTCCTGGTATCTGTCCATGAGACGGAACCCTAGCGACGGAGCGAACACGAGACAGGGGATGCCGCATGAACGCTGTACTCGAACCCGTAAGATGATGGGCCTGGCTCGGATGCGATACCACGGGGCGACCTGCGTTTTCTCCGAATCATGCTCGGCTTGCAAGTCGCCCTCGGTCTGCTCTGGGGCGTCTCGATGCTCTTCTTCGCCCGCCAGATCGTGCTCGGATCCCCAGATGGTCCCCACATCGAGAAGATCGCCATGGAGGGTGCCGCCCACATGGCCCTCGTCTTTGGCGCCATCCTGGTCTGGCGCGCACCTGCTCGTGCCCGGGACGTGCTCCTGGTCATGATCTTCCTCAACGCGCTGTGGACACTGACCGACCTGGTCTACATTCCATTGCTCGGCCTGAGCGAGATCGATTTCTACGCCAAGGTGATCGTCAACGCCTTCCTCGCCATTGGGTTGGCGCTCTCGGGTCGACGCGCCGGCATCATCTAGCCTCGCCCTACGGCCAGGCGATGCTCAGCGGGCCGGGTGTCATTTCATCCACGACGCACGCCTAACCAGGGTGGACCCCGGTACCGAGGACGGTGCCGGGGCTCGCCCTTGAGCAATCGCCCCGTGACTTGGCGTGAGCGGGAGCATTCGGCAAAACTCCGGATTATGTGCCACCGGACGCGCGATGGGCGGTCGCGAACGCCCATCGCCTTCGTTCCCCAGAGTCGGGGCTACTGAACCCGTAGGGTCCCTACCATGCCGGCCTCCTCGTGACCTGGCACGTCGCAGATGTAGTCATACCTTCCCGCCGGGGCGTTGATGACCACCTCCTTCGTTTCCCCTGGCGCCATCTCGACCTTGATGCCAAGTTCCTCGATCACAAAGGTGTGAACGGCCGCACCGTGGTTGGGAATGGTCACCGTAACATCGGTGTTGGCAGGGATGGTCATCTCATTCGGGTTCCAGTCGATGTCGACTGCCTCAACCGTGACCGGACCTGCCGCCGCAGGCGCACCCTCAGCGACCGGGGTGCCAGCGGGTTGCTGTTCCGCGGCAGCGGCCGGGGTTGACGGTGCGGCCTCGGGAGTGGTGCCCTCTGGTGCCGGAGTTGGCGCGACCTCCGCGTCTTGCGGGACCTGGTCGGCTGCAACGAGACGCCAAATCTCGCCCTGCGGGTCGGCATAGGGGTTGTACATGCGACCGCCAGAGCCACAGGTCGCGCAGCTCGTCACATACAGTTCGCCGGCCTCATCCTGTCCCGCCCCGGTTGGGCGTAGCGCTGTGTGGAGGAGCTCCTGGTAGACCCATTGGCCCCCCTCGTCGCGCTTAAGGCCCCAGAACTTACCCGAGCAATAATCGGCATTGAAGTAGGTGCCGTCGAGCGATGGGGAGGCGGTCCCGCGGTAGACGCCCAAACCGGTGATCGAGCAATCCCGTCGTCGTGGTTGTACTCCGCCACCGGCGCCACACCCAACGGATCGCAGTCCGTAACCTCGTCGACTGGCACCGGAGTACCGGGAGGCGCGAATGCCGCTGGCGGGTAGCAGTGAGCCGACTCGAGGGGGTCCCAGCCATAGTTCTGTCCACCCGGGTCACCGGCAGGCTGGAAGTTCACCTCTTCCCAACGGTTCTGACCAACGTCAGTGATGTAGAGATCGCCCGTGGCCCGGTCAAAGGCAAACTGCCAGGGGTTCCGCAGGCCATACGCCCAGATTTCCCGCCGAGCGTCCGGTCGATAGTCCCCAGTCTGGGCCAACTGGCCGGCGGCGGGCTCAGGGATGATCCCCCCGCCCGCGAATGGATTGTCGGCTGGGATCGCGTACGGCGCTTCGCCTTGCGTGTTCACGTCGATCCGGAGGATCTTGCCAAGGATAGTGGACAGATCTTGAGCGTTATCGTACGGGTCGCCGGCGGAACCACCGTCGCCGATCGACAAATAGAGATACCCGTCGGGTCCGAAGTGCAGCGTCCCACCGTTATGGTTGGTGAACGGATCCTCCTCACTCAAGAGGACACGCGCGCTTTCCGGGTCCGCCCTATTTGGATCGTCGGCGGACACTCTGCGCTCGACCAGAAAGTGGTCACCGTTGGTCCGGAAGTCGCTGTAATAGATGTAGAAGAGGCCGTTGTTCTCGTAATCCGGATGAAACGCCAGGCCGAGCAACCCCTGCTCCTGATGGTCGATCTTGACCAACGCAGCGATATCGAGGAACGGCTCCTCCAGGAGGTTGCCCTCCTGGTCGATAATCAGGATCTGTCCGGTTCGCTGGACAACGAACATCCGGCCGCTACCGTCGCCCGCGTTTGTCACGTTCACTGGGTCGACAAGACCGCCGGCAACCTTGACCAGCTGAACGGCGATATCCCCGGGGAGTGTCCCACCCGGCCGTGCCACCGGTTCCGCAAACGGCGAGAACCCGGCCGAGTCCGAATCTTGCGCCTCCGCGGGCGCGAGCACCCATCCCCCGGCTAGAGTCATGAGGACAACGCCCAGGAGCAACCTGCGTATCATCGCTTTATCCTTCGGAGAATTCGATTTCCGGTCTGGGACACCCCGAGACAGTCACCGATGCGCTGCACGTTTAGTGCCACAGCTGATCACGGCGGTTGGGTCGAAAGCACGCAAGAGCCGCTGCTCGCCGAAGCACCCTCCACTGCGGCACAGGAGGAGAGGACACGACGGGCATCGGATCTGCGCACGGTCAACCGGGGTATGCGTGGCTACTCGCTCTCGAGCCTGCTACGTTGTCAGCACTGGGGCGTCACGTTGCCCATTGGACAGGACAGGGAACGTGATTGTGTTTACTGCCAACGCGCGCGAAGGCCGAAACGGCATCGCAGCATCAACAGCAGCGGCTCTCACCACTGACGACAATAGGGCTGGCGACTCCCGAGGCACTGACGGCTCGGACCCCGTACGTTGTGCGGCCCGGCGAGGGCGTCGTGTCAATCCAGAGTGCAGAGCGTAATGGGTCGGGTGTAAGGAGCTCCTCCGGAACGCCATCGCGCAGCCGGAAGACCTCGTATCCATAGAAAAACGGTTCCTGGTTGGGGCTCCACCGCAGGATCGCAGTCCTGCCGTGCATCGCGGTCTCGAGCCATGCGGGCGCTTGCGGCGCTGCCGGCAGCACCGGTGTGATCCAGAGGCAGAGCGTCGTGAACGGTTCGAGCGTCAGCGTCTCGGTGTACGTCCCACCCGGCACGGCGATGTCGCGCGCAATCGGTTGCTCCAGGGCTATCTCCTGACGCTGCCGAATACTCTGGATCTGCTCCGGGGCTGGAATCGGAAATGGGTTGGACGGCGAGCCGCCGGCCGCCGTGTAGGCATTGGAACCAACCCGGTCGATCTGGAACCGGGCGATGTTGACCCGCGGCCACGGGAGGTCGCCGATGACGTATTCGACCGTGCGCGGCGTGAGGGCTTCGCGTTTCCGGGTCGGGATAGTACGTAAGCAGCGAGGCCACGTGAGTGGTAGCGACGGTGGCTAGATGGTAGAGGTCCGTGTGGGGAAAGAGCCGCGCAGACCCCGAGACAACCGTTCCATGCCGGTCACCGAGCAGGCGCAGCAGCTCATAGAAGCCGTAGGCGGGGACCTTGAGGAGATCGGTTTCCGTTGTCCCGGCGCGGGTCATGATGGAGCGCCGGCCGTCAAACGGCGCCTGCACCAGCTGCAAATTCGCGTTATCGGCGGCGGCGGCGAACCGCAGATCAGCCTCTCGGAAGCGCTCGCCGAGCTGGTCGTGAATGACGGCAACCGCGGCCAGCCAGGCGGCCCCACGTTCGTCCATTCTCGGCGCGTACGGCACCTCGAAACCGACTTTCTCGTCCGCCTCGTTGTTCCAGATGGTGAGTCCGGCGAATCGCCGCGCGTCGATGGCAAGGGCCTGGCGCGCCGTCTCCGCCGCCGCTACGTCGAGGCGACGCGGGTCGGGTGGGTCATCGCCGACGGTCCCCTTGCGGTGCAGGGAGACGAAGTCGCAGCGAAGCCCGGGATCCGCGGCGATGAACCGGAGAAAGCGCTCCATCCAGGGAGGGCCGTCGTCGGGGGTCGCCTCGGGCTTGTAGGCGATGGCCGGTCCACCGAGCCGGATCGAGACTCCAGCCTCATCAACTGCCTCCGACGTCGCACGGTAGAGTGCGAAGTAGTCGTCAGGCGTTCCCTGCCAGAACCGTCCCTCGTTAGGTTCATTCCAGACCTCGAACCACCAGTCAGCGATCGTCTCAGGCCCGAAGCGGGGTCGGTCGCGAGCTCGCGGAAGAAGGCGCGGACGAGCGTCTTCCAGCGATCCCAGGCGGCCGGTGGCCGGATCGGCGACGAAGAGACCGCCGGCGGGAAGAAGCCGAGCACGACGAACGGGATAAGGCCTCGCGTCGTGAGGGCTTCGAGGGCGTCGAAGGTCGTGGCGAAGTCGATCGGCCGCTCGACCCGCGTCCAGACGTTGCCCCCGCTCTCAGGGATGAACGCTTCTCGTTGGCCGGCGGTGAAGGCGCCAAAGAAACGCACGCCATGGAACGCGCCGGGAGAGGCCGCAAGATTGTCGAGCAACCGGGTGAACTGAGGATCAACGAGCCAGTCGACGTCGAAGATGCCGACGGTACCGAAGTTCTGGCGCGCGAAGACGCGATCGCCCGGGTCCTCCGATTTCACGGATACGGTGACCAGCGGCTGGTCCGTATCGGTGGTCCGGAGAGCGCGTGACCTCAACGCCCCCTCGACGGCGATGGGGACGGTAAGGATCGTCCGGCGAGACAGCATGCCAACGCTGCTTTTCCTCCAGGCCGGCATTGACGACATCGTGCTCCTTGCCCACGGGGTGGCGCGTATTGCCCGTTACGCCACACCATCGCATCATCCGCGCTGGTACTGAGACAGACAAGGGGGTAGGGAGCGGTGCAATCAGTTGTCGTCGTTGGCGGCGGGATCATCGGGCTCAGCACCGCCTTCGCCCTGCACCGGCGCGGCGTGGCGGTCACGGTGCTCGACGCGGGGCCGGCCGAGCGCGCCGCCTCGCACGTCAACGCCGGCTGGATCGTACCCACCCTTGCCGAGCCGGTCCCGTCACCGGGGCTGATCGCGACGTCCCTGAGATGGATGCTCCGCTCCGATAGCCCGCTCTACATCCGGCCCCGGCTCGATCCGGCCTTCCTGCGCTGGACGCTCCGCTTCTGGCGCCACTGCAACGCGCGCGACTTCCTCGCCGGCACCGAGGCGATCGCCGCCTTTGGCGCGCGTTCGCTGGCTCTCTACGATGCGATGCGCGAGGCAGGCGTGCGCTACGAGGAGCACCGCGACGGTCTCCTCTTCGCTTACCGCACCACCGGGGCCCTCGCTCATGACTACGCCGCCCTGGAGCCGGTCCGCCAGTTCGGATTCGAGATCTCGCCGATCATGAGCGGGGACGAACTGCGCGCCCTGGAGCCGTCGCTTTCAGACAAGGTCAGTGGCGGCTACTGGCTGCCGCAGGAGCGCTCGGTGCGGCCGGATACGCTCGTGCGCGGGCTGAGCGACTACCTCCAGGAGCAAGGGGTCGACGTGCGCCGGGATACGCCGGTCGGCGGAATCGAGAGCAACGGCGGAAAGGCGACCGCCGTCTTCGCCGGGGGACAGCGCATCCCCGCCGAGACGGTCGTCATCGCCGCCGGAGCCTGGACACCGCGCCTCCTCAAACCGCTGCGGGTGCGTGTTCCGATCGAGGCCGGCAAGGGGTACAGCATCGATCTTGCTCCAGCGCCGGCTCTCCCTGAGCCGGTGCGGAGACCGCTCTACCTGCACGAGACGCGGGTCGCCATTACCCCGTTGCACGACATGATCCGCCTTGCCGGGACGATGGAGCTCTCGGGGCTGAACCACGATGTGCGCCAGGAGCGGGTCGCGGCTATCGCCCGCTCGGCGGCATGGGCCATCCGTGGCTGGCCGGAGCAGACGCCGACCTCCGGACCCGGCGTGCGCGTCTGGAACGGACCGCGGCCAATGACTCCGGACGGCCTCCCGGTCATCGGCCGGGTGCCGGGGTACCGCAACCTGCTCGTGGCCAGCGGCCACGCCATGCTCGGCGTGACGCTCGCTCCCGCTACCGCCGAAGCCGTCGCCGAGCTGATCACCACCGGCCACGAACCAGACGTGATCGCTCCCTTCGATCCTGCTCGCTTCGGGTGAGCGCGGTACGCGGTTGGATCCAGCATTGGCCACCGAGCGGAATCTGGCGTTCACCGGCCTACGTCAGGATCTGGGGCGCCAGCGTCATCTCCGCACTGGGCAGCGCCATCACAGGGATCGCGCTGCCCCTTCTCGCCGCGCTGACCTTGAGCGCCACCCCCTTTCAGATGGGGCTCCTGATTGCGTCGGAGACCGTTCCGATTCTGCTCTTCGGACTGCCCACCGGCGTCTGGGTCGACCGCCGTCCCAAGCGGCCGGTGATGATTGCGGCCGACATCGGCCGGGCAGCGCTCTTGCTCCTGGTGCCGGTGGCCGCCTGGCTCGGCGTGCTGCGCATCGAGCAGTTGCTGGTCATCGCGTTCCTGGTCGGCACGCTCTCTGTGTTCTTCGAGATTGCCTCGCAGTCGTACCTGCCGGTCATCCTTTCCACTGAGGATCTGACTGCGGGCAATGCCCGCCTCCACACCGGATGGGCCATCGCCGAGATTGGCGGTCCGGGTTTGGCCGGCTGGCTGACGCAGATTTTTTCCGCGCCGATCGCCATCCTGGTCGATGGGGTCTCCTACATCGCTTCGGCGGTGCTCCTGGTCGGCATTCGTGCACCGGAACCCTCCCCGAGCAAATCGCTCCAGGGCTCGCAACCGAGTTTCCGGCAAGAGCTCGAGGAGGGGTTGCGCGTCGTTGCGGGCAACCCGATCTTGCGCGCCACCGCCGCCGCGACCGGTCTCTGGAATCTCTTCGCCGGAGCGCGCACAGCCGTCATGATCCTCTTCCTGACGCGCATAGCGGGGCTCCAGGCGGCCGCGGTCGGCGTCATGTTTACGCTTGGCGCCGTCGGGTTTCTGATCGGGTCGTTGCTGCCAGAGCGGATGGCCCGTCGTTTTGGGCTGGGCCGGGCGATCCTCCTCGGTATCGTCCTGGCGGTCCCTAGCGAGCTGCTCGTAGCGTTCGCGAGCGGACCGCCGGCGGTTGCCGCAGTGATCGCGGGGACCGGGTTCTTCCTCACGGGATTGACGATCCCCACCTACGACGTCAATCAATTCAGCCTGCGCCAGGCCGTCACCCCGTTGCGTCTTCAGGGCCGGGTGAGCGCCACGATGCGCACCCTGATCCGGGGTGTCATACCGATCGGGGCGCTCCTGGGAGGTCTTCTGGCGGAGCGGATCGGATTGCGCGAGGTGATGATCGTCTCGGCCCTTGGCGGTCCCGCCGCCTTCGTGGCGATCTGGTTTTCACCGGTACGCTCACTCCTGGCGCCCCCGCCACGACAGGAAGAGGTTGACGGGGCCCAGATTCTCCTATAAAGCCTCAGAATGCTTTGGTGAAACGGGAGAGAACTCTCACTGCGTGGGGCGACATGATCACACATTTCCTCACGCAGCCAAATTGTCATGGGACAGCTCCAGCCACGCGACTTCATCCGGGGTAAGGGCAATCGCGATGGCTTCGAGGTTCGCCGCGAACTCGGCTCCAGTCCGGCATCCCACAATCGCGAAGATGTTCAGCGGCTGACTCATGACATAGGCGGTCGCGATCTGAGGGATTGTCAGGCCCTTCATCTTGGCCAGTTCGCGAGCGCGATCGAGGCGCCTGAAGTTCTCTTCAGAGCAGTAGGTCTCGACGCAAAGGCGGTCGAGTCCGTCTTCGAATTGATCGAGCTCGTTGCGCTGGAACCGGCCCGAGAAAAAGCCACCTGCCAAACTCGACCATGTAATCAGTGGCATTCCCTGGCTTGCATACCAGTCGCGATCGGCCCGGCCGTTCTCGCCACTGATGCTCACGCAATTTGGCCAGGGCGGTCTAATCTGTTCGGCAAGGCTAAAGTTTGGGCTGCTCGCGACAAAAGGGACCAGGCCGTTAGCCGCGGCATAGCTATTGGCCTCTTGAATCCGCTCCACGCTCCAGTTCGAGCCGCCAAAGGCGCCGATCTTTCCCGCCTGGAGGTGCTCGTTCAGCACGGTGACGATGGGCCCGACCGGCACTGTCGGGTCATCGCGGTGCAGCAGGTAGAGCTCGATTCGTTCGGTCTTGAGCCGTGCCAGCGAGTCGTGCAGATCAGCCGTAATGTCGAACGGTGTCACCCGCTGCCGATCCTCGTTGTGATGCGCGCCTTTGCCAATAATCACGATTTGGTCGCGCACGCCCCGCTCCGCCATCCATCCACCGAAGGTTCGCTCGCTATCGCCGAGGCCATAGCCATGCGCCGTATCAAACGTCTGGCAACCGAGATCAAACACCTCGTCGAGCAGCCTATAGCTCCCCTCGATATTCTCGGAGCTGATCATTACCGTCCCCTGCACGAGCCGCGACACCGGCTTGTCAACTCCTGGGATCGTCCCATACTGCATTCCCATGACCTCAACCTCCGGCCGTCTGCGAACTACTCATTCCGGACTCAACCGGATAGTGCAACCCCCACTGAGCGCGGATTTCGTCCAACGTCCGCATGATTGACAGACTTTCCTCTAGCGGCATGACAGGGCTCTCGAGCTCGCCTTCGCGCAGGCACCGCATCACTTCGGCGGCTTCGTAGTTGAAGCCGTTGCCCGCGAGTGCGTGGTGGAACTGCTGCGGCTCCTTGCCCTCGGTTTTGAGCGTCATGGTGGTCGGCTTGTACCAGGCGGAGTGGATGTTGATTTGCCCGTCTGTACCCATGATCGTCGCGACAGTCGGCGTATCGGTCCGGATCGCGGCGGAAAGCACGGCAAGCTGCCCTCCTTCATGGCCGAAGATCATTGCTGCCTGTTCGTCGACACCCGTCTCACCGAGATGGGCCATCGAGACAATGCGCGATGGTCGGCCAAGCACCATCGAGGAGAACGAGACCAGGTACGTTCCGACGTCGAGCAGCGCCCCACCACCGTACGCTGGGCTGAACAAACGATGCGACGGATTCAACTCCGCGCGGAAACCGAAATCAGCAGAAAGCATCCGCACCTCCCCGATCGCCTTCTCCGCCAGAAGCGCGCGGACCTTTTGCATGACCGGAGTGAACCGAGTCCACATCGCCTCCATCAAGAAGAGGTTCTGTCGGCGTGCCGCGGCGATCATTTCCTGGGCTTCAGCGGCATTAATGGCCAAAGGCTTTTCGCACAGCACCGGCTTGCCGGCCGCCAGGCACAGCAAGGTGCAGTCCTTATGGAGCATATGCGGCGTCGCAACGTAGATGACATCGACGAGAGGGTCGTTCGCCAGATCCTCGTAGCTGCCATGACAACGACCATGCGAAATATTGAACCGCGCGCCAAACTCCCGCGCAGTCTGCTCCGCTCGCGACCCCACGGCCACAAGTTCCGCCTCCGGCAGGGCTGCCAATCCCGTCGCGAATAGCGCGGCAATCTTCCCTGTCCCAAGAATCCCCCACCGCACCTTGTCAGACGGCTGCCTCATCAGTGCCCCCAGCTTGTTGCACCTATGTATGCCGAATGTTGTCGCTCCTCAGCGAGGAGCGAAGTGCGGCCCTGGCCATGGTCTGGACTGCGCCCGCGGGCGACGCACCTGCAGGTGTCGCCCCTACTGGCGACTCTCGACACTGTTGCCGTGACCCTCCGGGTGCCCCAGCGTGCCTGTATTCTTCTCGACTCCTCGACTTCTCGACCTCTCGACTCATAACGGCGCGGGCCGCTCGCACGTACTGGCGATCTCGACGTGCCGGCCCTCGCGGGAGGCGGTCTCGACGGCGTGCATCACCTCGAGGACATGGTAGGCCATCTCGCCACTGGCCCGGTGCGATACGCCGCTGCGCAGGCCGGCGGCCATGTCGGCCAGACCGAGCCCGCGGCTGTTCCTGGTGTAGGGTCGCGTCACCGGAACATCGCGCCAGATAACGCTGCCCGCCCCGCGCATGCGCACGAGTCCGCCGAAGGTGTTGGGATCGGGCAGGCCGAGACTTCCCTGCGAGCCGTAGATCTCGAGCTTGGGCGCCGCCGTTGCCCAGACGTCGAAGCTGGTGACCAGCGTCGCGATGGGGCCACTCGCGAAGTCGAGCACCGCCGCCAGGTGCGTGGGGACCTCGACCTTGATTCGCTCCCCGGTCCGTGGCCCGCTGCGGATCGTCCGTTCCGGAGAGGTGACCCGGGCGGAGCCGGTCACGCGCCGCACCGGGCCCAGCAGCGAGATGAGCGCCGTCAGGTAGTACGGCCCCATGTCGAAGAGCGGGCCGCCACCCGTCTGATAGTAGAAATCCGGCTGGGGGTGCCACCGCTCGTGACCGGGGATGAGCATGAAGGCGGTCGCCGCCACCGGCTCGCCGATGGCGCCCTCGTCGATGAGCTGGCGACAGGTCTGCAATCCGCCGCCGAGGAACGTGTCCGGTGCGGCCCCCAGTCGCAAGCCTCGTTCGCGGGCCGTCTCGACCAACCGCTTCCCGTCCGCGAGCGCGATGGCGAGGGGCTTCTCGTTATAGACGCCCTTGCCGGCATCCAGCGCCGCCTGGGCGACCGGGGCGTGGGCATGCGGGGTCGTGAGATTGAGAACGACCTCGATCGCGGGGTCGGCGAGCAGCTCGGCGACGGTGCGAACGGCCGGCACGCCGTACTCCGCGGCTCGCTCTGCCGCCCGCTCCGGCGCGATATCGGCGCAGGCAACGATCTCGAACTCGGGAAAGAGGGCTGCATTGCGCAGATAGCGGTTGCTGATATAGCCGCAGCCGACCAGCCCGACCCGCACTGGCCGTCTTGCCGTGACCCTCCGGGTGCCCCCGTCTTGCCGACTCAACTGCGCGCCGCCCAGTGCATCCCGCGGCGGACCAGCTCTCGCGCCTCGGGCACGTCGAAATCGGCGGCGACGTGGCCGAGCGAGCAGTAGAAGACCCGCCCCTCACCCCATTTCCGCTTCCAGACCACCGGCATGACGCAGCCGTCGATCCAGGGCGCGTACTCGCCGCTGAAGGTGGTCGTGGCCAGGACCTCGTTCGAGGGGTCGACGTGCAGGTAGTACTGCTCGGAGTGCATCGAGAAGTCGTCCAGGCCGGCCGTGATCGGGTCATCACGATTGGTGATCTGCACCGTGTAGTCGATGATGTTGCCGGGGTGGGCGACCCACTGCCCGCCGACCATGAACTGGTACTCGGTGCTGTTGCGGAAGGAGTCGGCCATGCCGCCGTGCCAGCCGGCGACTCCGGTGCCACTGGCAATGGTGTCGAGTAGCCCGCGCAACTGCTCCCTGGTGATCTCGCTCTGCGTCCAGATGGGCACGATGAGGTCGGTCTCCCGCAGCAGGTCCGCATCGAGGTAGACGTCGAGCGTCTCGCTGACGGTGACTTCAAAGCCATCGTCCCGCAAGACACCCGCGAAGAGTGCCGCGCACTCGTGGGGTTGATGCCCCTCCCAGCCGCCCGCGACCAGCAATGCCCGTTTCGCACGATCCGTCACGTTGCCTGTCGCCTCCCGTATCTCGCTGTCGTCTTATCTGCCGAGCCGTACATCCGGCGGCATCATCATGCAAGATTTGGGCAGAGGGCGACAGTTGCCAGACTGGTGATTCTCCCGAGATACGATGACCTCCAGGTTGGGCAGGAGCAGGGGTAAGGAAGCCCGCTGCCCGCGGGATACACTAGCGCGGGGGTAGCAGCCGCTTCATCACCCGCCCCCACCCTGGACTCATGGCGCCCGGAGATAGCGATGACCGCGATCGAGAAGACAACCGACTTGCCGCTCAACCTGCACGAGTATGAGGCGGCCGCCCGCGATCTCCTCTCGCCGATGGCCCTCGGCTATGTCAGCGGTGGTTCCTGCGACGAGGTGACGCTGCGGGCGAACCGGGACGCCTTCGACCGCTGGCGGTTCTTGCCGCGCGTGATGCGCGGGCTGCGCGAGACCTCCACGGCGACGACGGTGTTGGGCCAGGAGGTCGCGCTGCCGGTGCTGATCGCGCCCTCCGGGCTGCATCGCCTGGCGCACGACGAGGGCGAGCTGGCGACGATCCGCGGCGCGCACGGCGCCGGCACGATCTACACCATGAGCACTGCCTCCACGGTGCCGATGGACGTCATCAGCCGGGAGGGTGCGCCATGGTGGTTCCAGCTCTATCTCTTCACCGACCGCGGCATCTCCCGCCACCTTGTCGAGCAAGCGGCGGCGGCGGGCGCCTCGGCGCTGGTCGTCACCGTCGATGTGCCCATCCTCGGGCGGCGGGAAGCTGACGAACGGAACCGGTTCTCGCTCCCGGACGGACTCGTCATGGCCAACCTGCAGACGCCCAAGCACATGCTCATCCCGGCCACCGACGGCGGTTCGGGACTGGCGACGTACATCGGGGCCGTCTGGGAGCCGGCATTGACCTGGGACGATCTCGACTGGCTGGCCTCACTCTCGCCTCTGCCGGTGATCCCGAAGGGGATCCTTCATCCGGAGGACGCCGCGCGCGCCTTCGACCACGGTGCGGGGGCGGTGATCGTCTCCAACCACGGCGGCCGCCAGCTCGATAGCGCGGTCGCCTCGCTGGACGCCCTGCCGGCCGTCGTCGAGGCGGTCGCCGGTCGCGGCGAGATCCTGCTAGACGGCGGCATCCGTCGCGGTACCGACGTGCTGAAGGCGCTGGCGCTGGGCGCGCGGGCCGTCCTCATCGGGCGGCCGGTCTACTGGGGGCTCGCCGCCGGTGGCGAGAGCGGGGTGCGGCACATCCTGGAGCTGCTGCGCGCCGAATTGGCGCTCGACCTGATGCTCTGCGGGCTGGCCAGTCCAGCGGAGGTGACGCGTGAGCTGCTCGTACCGGCGGATACCCTGGTGCAGATGCAATGACCGATCTGCAAGCGGTGGCGGCCGAGGCGTTTGCGGTGCTCGATACTGGTCGCCAGATCCCCCCGTTTTCTGCGCGTTTTCCTCACTTCGACCTCGACGACGCGTACCGTGTCACCGCGGCCGTGAGGCAGATGCGCGAGGCGCGCGGTGAGACACCAGCTGGGGCGCAAGATCGGCTTCACCAATCGCACGATCTGGGACGAATATCAGGTCGGCGCTCCCATGTGGGGATACCTCTACGACCGCACGGTCCACGATCTCGGCGATGTGGGGCCGGCCGTTTCGCTCGCGGGTCTGGCCGAGCCGCGGATCGAGCCGGAGATCATCTTCGGGTTAGCGACCGCGCCGGCGCCCGGCATGGACGAGCGCGCCTTGCTCGGATGCGTCGATTGGGTAGCGCACGGCTTCGAGCTCGTGCAGTCAATCTTTCCGCGCTGGGAATTCACGTTGCCCGACACGGTGGCGGCCTACGGTCTGCACGGCATGCTCATCATCGGTCCCCGGCACCCGATCGGTGACACCGTCGCCGACTGGGAGCGGGACCTCTCGACATTTCGCATCGATCTCCGGCGCGACGGAGCGGTCGTCGATCAGGGCCGGGCGTCAAATGTGCTGGGCGGACCGGTATCCGCAATGCGGCATCTCGTCGAGGTGCTGGCCGACGATCCGGTCAATCCGCCACTCGCCGCCGGTGAGATCGTCACCACCGGGACACTGACGCGCGCGTTTCCCATCGCACCGGGTGAAAACTGGGCGACCGAGCCGGAGGGCGTCGCCCTCGACGGCATCGCCATCCGCTTCACGTAAAATTTGCCGCTTACGTCCCGCGGGCGATGAGCACCGACGCGCGCGATCGCTCCGCGACCTCTTCGGCAACGCTGCCGAGCACCAGCCGCTCCAGACCATGGCGGCCGTGAGAGGCAACGACCAGCAGGTCACCAGGTCCGGCGGCATCGGCCAGTTCCCGCGCCGCGAGCCCGGATCGAACCTGGGTTGTCACTTGCAAACCCTCATCCCGCAACGGTTGCTGCACCGTTTCCAGATACTGTGCGGACTTTTCCTTCTCGCGAACCATTTCGTCGGAGAGCTCGGCGTACTCTGCCGCGGCCTCATTGGCGCCCCAGTGCACCACGGCCAGGTCCGCTACGCGCACCAGATGCAGCGGCAGATTCAGCTGCCGCGCCAGCCCGGCGCCCATGCGGAGCGCGGTCTCCGAGACCTGCGACCCATCCAACCCGACCACGATCCGCTCGAACATCACCAGGCTCCTTTAGGGGCGTTCGGCTATCGGCTCATGGCCAAGGCTATTCTCGTCTCGCCGTCTCGCCGTCTTCCGTCTTCTCTACCGACTTCCGACTTCCGACTCCGACTCGCACTCCATCAATACGTCCACCCGATCGGCGTGTCGATGATCGTGGGGACATTGCGCGCGCTGGCCTCGATGATGGCCGCTTCCAGCTCCGCCGGAGAGTTAGCCCGCACGCCGGGGATGCCGTAAGCGGCCGCCAGCTTGAGGAAATCCGGGTTCTCCAGATCGACCGCGATGTAGCGCCGGTCATAGCGCATCGCCTGGTCCATCTTGACCGCGGTGTAGGTCGAGTCGTTGAAGATCACGATCGGCAGCCCGATTCCAAACTGTTTGGCGGTGGCCAGCTCGTGCATGGTGAACTGGAAACCGCCGTCGCCGACGATCGAGACCACCACCTTGTCGGGTTGCGCGATCTTGGCGCCGATGGCCGCGGGCATGGAAAACCCGAGGGTGAGATAGCCAGCCGGAACGAGGAATGTGCGCGGCGCGTAGGCCGGGTAGTGCTTGGCGGCGGCGTACGACATCATGGTCGTGTCGTTGACCAGGATGCCGTCGCGGGGGATGGCCCGGCGCAGGGCGGCGACATACTCCGCGTTCTCCCCGCCGAAGGCCATCTCCAGCGCCTTCGCGCGCACCGTGGCGATCTCCTCCGGTCGCCAGCCATCGTTGCAGACGCCGGCAGCCGCCAGGGCCTCGTTCAGCGCCTCAGCCGTCTTGCGCGCGTCGGCGACGATCGCGCGGCTGGGGCGGTAGTTGCGTTCGACCTCCTCGGGATCGATATCGACCCGGATCAGGGTCGCCGGCAGCCGCATCGCCCCATCCTCGGTCTCAGAGCCGCCGAGTTTGGTGCCGAAGACGAGAACCGCATCGGCCTTCCGCAACATGGCGTCGACCGCGTTGCCCTGCCCCCACAGATTGCCGATCGCGTACGGGTGATCTTCGGGGATGACGCCTTTTCCCGTCTGGGAGACGATCACCGGCGCCCCGAGCCGCTCGGCGATGGCGGCGATGCCGGCTCCAGCGTCAGCCGTCGCCGCGCCACCGCCGGCGATGATCGCCACGCGCTTCGCCCTGGCGATCTCCTCGACCGCGCCCGCGATCTGCTCGGCGGCCGGTCCGGGCCGTTCGGCGACGACAGGATCGGGGAAGGTGATCTCCGCTTCGGTCTCGAGCACGTCGCGCGGGATCTCGACGTAGACGGGACGCGGGCGTGAGGTTGCCAGGCGGAGGAACGCGGCGCCGATGGCCGGCGCCACCTCGCCGACCGCGGTGGCCTGCGCCTGGGAGGCGGTCACCGGGCGAATAGCCTCGGTCTGATCGCGGATATCGTGGTAGTGCCCCATCATCTTGCCGCCCCAGCGCTGATCTTCCGCCGAGGCGACGACCAGCAGGGGCGAGGAGTCGGTGTAGGCCTCGCCGACGGCGGTCGCCACGTTCGTGACCCCCGGACCGGTAATCACCAGCGCCACCCCGGGCTTACCGGAGGCGCGTGCATAGCCATCGGCCATGAATCCCACACCCTGCTCATGGCGACCGAGGATGTGCCGGATGGGGCCATCGATCAACGCGTCGTAGAGAGCAAGGGTATGCACGCCGGGGATGCCGAAGGCGACCTCGACCCCATGCTCCGCCAGCGAGCGCACCACTGCCTGCCCGCCCGTCATCCGCTCCACCATGTTCGTTGTCACTCCTCATGATCCGTGGCCGGCGGCCACCGCTGTACCGCGCACTGATGCGCACGTCACTTGTGCACCGGCGGTATGACACGCTCGGCAGATGATAGCGGAGCGTTCGTGGGTCGGAAGTCGGGGGTCGGAGGTCGGGTCGAGGTCGGAGGTCGGACGAAGGTGTCGGGGTGATTACTCGCTACGCTCGTGGTGGCAGGGTGGCGGGGAGAACGATGACCAAAATATCCCTGCCACCCTGCCACCCTGCCACCCTGTGACCCCGACACCCATCACCCATCACCCATCACCCTCGCTCAGCGGCGTGTCGGCGACAGGGAGTTTCATCTGGAATCTGGCGCCGATGGTGGGTGTTGGATCGGCGGTCAGGGTCCCGCCGTGGGCGGCAACGATGCGACTCGCCAGGTACAGCCCGATCCCGAGTCCCGTGGAGCCCGGGCCACGCGCGAAGCGATCGAAGAGACGCGGGAAGAGCTCCGGGGGAATACCCGGCCCCTGATCGGAAACGGTCACCACCGCCCAACATTCGGCGCCGGTTGACTCGACGTCGAGTTCGACCACGACGCTAGCTCCCGCGGGCGAGAACTTGATGGCGTTGGAGAGCACGTTCTCCAATGCCTGGCGGATCCGGTTGGCATCCATGGCGAGGACCACGTCCTGTCTGGAGACGTCGATCCGGATCGGCACGGCGCCTGTCGTGAGGGCCGCGCAGGTCTCGCGCACCAGGTCCACGAGATCGGCCGGTTGCCGGTTGAGCGCAAACAGGCCCTGCTCCAGACGGCTGCTATCCAGGAGATCGGCCACCAGGGCGACGACACGATCGACCGCGCGCGTCGCCTCCTCGACGTCCCGCAGATCGCGTTGCCGGTCTTCTCGATGGGCTCGCCGCCGAAGGAGATCGATGCGGCCCTTGACGGGAGCCAGCAGATTGCCGAGATCGTGCGCCAGCGTCGCGATCAGCTCGTCGGCCGCCACGCGCCGACCTTGCTCCCGGGCCTCGGTCGCGATTCGCTCCGTCAGCTCGGCCCGCTGGGCAACCATGCCGACCCAGCGCGAGACGGCTTCCAGGAAGCGAATGTCATCGTCGGTGAAGAAATTGGGGCGAGCGGAGGAGGCGAGGAAGACACCGCGGCGCGTGCCAGCCACCTCGAGCGGCACCATGATGGCCGAGCGAATTCCGAGCCCCTCCGTCATGCCGCGCAGCTGTCCCGGGTCCTGGTCGGCCTGACCGGTCGCATAGGGAACGCCGCTGAGAAATACCTCGACCTCGCGGCCGCCGTTGGCCACCGGCAGGCGGTTCATGCCGATGGCATGCTGCTTCCGGCCCATCGGGAGTGTGGCTGGTGCCGGCCGCGACCAGCGTCTCGGTGGCGGAGTCGTACAGTGCCGCGTCGACTTTGTCCGCGCCTAGCGCTTCGGCCACCATCTGACAGGCGCGGTCGAGCGCGCCGTGGAGCTCTGCCTCATCGATCGCCAGCAGCTGCTCGAGCGTGGCAAGGAGTCGATGGCCATCTGGTCCGCTTGCCGCCGGGTGCTGGCCGGCAGTCATCTCAGCTCCGTTGTTGTTAGCCGAGTTCGACGGACGTTAGCCGCCGCCACTGTGCAGTCCATCAGGACTCGCTCACCGCCTGTTGCTTCATTGGCACTCCCCCGCCCAAAGAAATGTCGAGGACTGCAACGCCGCTCGGGCGTTGCACATGGAGTGCCAGGTCGATGTCACGGTAGTGGGGACTCCCGATGGCCGGGAGACGACCGGGGGGTGAGGCGGGCCGGCAGGTAGTGATCGTGATTGGCGACATCTCAGGGAAAGCACACTGCCGTGCTTCCGCACTTGAGTATCTCGATGGTCGAGAGGCCGTTAGCTCGCCTGTTCACCGGCAGACTCGATCGTAGCGGCTGACGCCTGGATGAGCTCCGCGACCACAGTGAGCGCCGCGGCTGGATGCTCCTCGATGACAGGAACTGCCCCCAAAGCGCGAATTGCCTCCGGGCGCTCAATCGCAACGCGCCCCCCGACAACCACCGGCGGTGGATGTTCGGGAGCGAGTCCCGCTTTCAGAACATCGACCGCATCTTTGACGGCGGTCAGGTTCGGCGCAAGCTTTGCCGAAAGGAGGATTACCACCGGTCGATGGAGCCGAACGGCTTCGAGCAAGAAGCGGGGGGCGACGTCGGCGCCGAGGTAGTGCACCGCCCACCCCTCGGCACGGAACAGCCCGCAGACCATACGCAGTCCGAGTTCATGGCGCTCACCCTCGACGCAGGCCGCGACTAGGGCGAGTCCGTCTGCCGGAAGACGGGCGTGCCGGAGGGAGAGGTCGGCAATCAGGTCGCGAGCGAGTTCCGAGACTTCTTTTTCCTGGGCCACGAGGAGTTCGCCGTGCTCCCAGCGCTGTCCCAGTTCGTTGAGCGCCGGTTGGAGCACCTCACCGAAGATTCGAGTGAGGGGCAGACCGAGGTCATCAGCACGGATGATCGTCTGGTACGCCCCGGCCAGATTTCCTTCCAGGGCCTGGCTGAGGAATGACTGGGTCAGCGCGGCTGGAGCCGGCAAGCGGTCCAACTCTGCTAGTCGCTGCCGAATCTGGTCGAGCGACAGCCGTTGCGCCTGCCATGCCTTGATCTGCCGGATGCGCTCCACGTCCGCCGCTGAATAGAGCCGGTGTCCGCCAGGCGTCCGGATGGACGTGATCAGCCCCTCCCGTTCGAGGAAGCGCAGGCTCGAGTGGCTCACGTCGGGATAAGAGCGCTGCAAATCGGAAACGACGCTCCCGATCGAGAGGAGGGTATTTGCTGGTTCTAGCTCCCGCACCGGGTCCGAAGTCATATAAACCTCCAGTTCAGGTTCTTGTAGCACACTCCGGAGCGTAGTCGCAATCGCTCGCAACGTGTCGCGTTTAGCTCGGAGCCTATCTGCCATCGTTGCCCTCTTGACAAATATGAATCTCTACTATAGATTGATGTGCATCACGGGTCGGTATCGACCGGATGTCTCTTCGTTTGGCAGCGTTGAAGGAGTCGAGTCGATGCACGTTCGCAGGAGTTACGTCGCCGCGCTTGGGTTCGTTGGGTTCCTGGTTTTCGCATTGCTGCTCGGCGTCGCCCCGCGCGGCGTCTCAGCGCAGGATGCGATGGCTTCGCCGGTAGGCGCAGCAGACATGGGCAACTGTGTTGAAGCACTCGGCATTGGGCAAGCAGGCGATGCATGCCTCAATGTCATCCATGCCTCTCCGGACGCGCCCGCCGTCGACATCTACGTCGATGGTGCGAAGGCGCTGGGTGATCTGGCCTTCGGTGCGACGTCCGGCTGGGTTGCCGTGCCGGCTGGTGAGCACCAGGTCCAGGTGACGGCCGCCGGCGCCGAGCTGGAGACAGCCGTAATCGACGCGGATGTCACCCTTGAAGAAGGCGCCGCGTACGAGGTTGCGGCCACCGGCCTGCTCGCCGAGATCGAGCCGCAGGTCTATCAGGTCAACCTCAGCGCAATCGGTTCCGAAGACGAGCCGATGGCCCGGGTTCGGGTGGTCCATGCGTCGCCCGATGCCCCGGCGGTTGATGTTGCCGTCAAGGGTGGAGAGGTCCTCATCGAGGATCTCGCCTTCCCTGAGGCCAGCGACTACCTCTCGGTTCCAGCCGCCAGCTACGACCTGGAAGTTCGGCCCACGGGGACGACCGACGTTGCCCTGGACCTGCCCGGAGTCGCGTTCGACGCCGGCATGGTCTACAGCATCTACGCGATCGGCCAGACCGCTGATGACACACTGACCGTGATCCCCGTGGTGGCCACGACGATGGCACCGGAAATGGCCACTCCGAGCGCCTAGGCAGCAAATAGGGCCAACCCAAGTGGCGCCCCGGCATCCTCGATGGAAGCTCGGGCGCCCTACCGCGAGGCAGCTAACATGACCGAGACAACACTTTCGTACCGTTCCCAGATCGCAGCGCCGGCTGCCGATGTCCTCGCCTGGCACAGCAACCCCGGCGCCTTCGAACGGCTCACGCCGCCCTGGATGAATGTCCGCGTCTTGGACGGCGTCGGTGGGATCGAGCCGGGCGATTGGAAGCGCCTGCGCGTTGGCGCCGGTCCGGTCGGCGTCCCCTGGACGCTTGTCCATGACAACGCGGAGGACGGCGCTGGCTTCGTCGACGAGCAGACAGACGGGCCGTTCGCATCCTGGCGGCACGAGCATCGGTTCGTGAGCGACGGTCCGGAGCGATCTGTGCTGGAGGACCGGATCACCTACCAGCTGCCCTTCGCGGCGGTTGGTCAACTCGTGGCCGGGCGCTTGTTCGAGCGTCGGCTCGAAGACTTGTTCCAGTTCCGACATCAGCGCACACAGATCGACCTTGCTCGCCACGCCGCCACCGGGTTGGCGCGGCCGCAGAGGATCGCGATCAGCGGCGCATCCGGGTTGGTCGGGACCCAGCTCGTCCCCTTCCTGCGGGCCGGGGGTCACGAAGTCGCGCGGCTTGTGCGCCGGGGACCGAACGCCGCCGACGAGATTGCCTGGGACCCGGGCACCGGCCAGATCGACGCCGCCTCACTTGAAGGGATGGATGCGGTGATCCACCTCGCCGGCGCCTCGATCGCCGGTGGACGCTGGACCAAAGCCCGGAAGGCAGACATCCTCAATAGCCGGTTGCAGGGGACGAGTCTGTTGGCGACAACCCTCACTCGACTCCAACGCCCGCCTCGCGTGCTCGTCTCCGCGTCAGGCATCGGGTACTACGGTGACGCCGGGAACGCTCCTTTGACCGAGGACTCGCCGCAGGGCTCTGGCTTCCTTGCCGACGTGTGTCGGGCCTGGGAGGAGGCGACCGCGCCCGCCGCGGCATCCGGCATTCGGGTCGTGCTACCTCGCTTCGGGGTCGTGCTTGCCGGAAGCGGAGGTCTCCTCGCCAGGATGGTTCCGCTGTTCCGGTTCGGATTGGGAGGTCCACTCGGCAGCGGCGAGCAGTTCATGAGCTGGATCGCCCTCGACGATCTGCTCGGCGTCCTCCTTCAGGCGATCGCCGACGACCGTCTGGTCGGCCCCGTGAATGCGGTCGCTCCGCATGCCGTGACCAATCATGCCTTCGCGGACACCCTCGGCCGCGTCCTTGGCCGGCCTGCTGTTCTGCGCGCACCAGCCCCGGCGCTGCGGCTAGCAGCGGGAGACCTTGCCGACGAACTGCTCCTGGCAAGCCAGCTGGCACGACCGGCCCGCCTGGAGGAAGTGGGATTCTCCTTCGCGTTCCCGACGCTCGAAGATGCGCTCCGGCACGAACTGGGCCGCATCGACGGCGATCGTGGCGCCGAGATTCCCGCATCATCGTTGCGTTCCGCCGCTCAGCCGGGTCACTCGAGTTGATGGCGACCACGCTCCGGCTGGTGAGAGCCCCGCAGTGGTGGTCGACACGGAAGACCGCGGTCCGCAAAGAAGGATTCATTTTGGTGGGACCAATGATCAACAGTATTCGCCTGGCGGTAGCCGCGCTGATGCTGGTCGTTTCGGGACTTGTACTTGCAGGAGAAGGGGTTATGGCACAGGCAGTAGAGGTTGAGCAGCCCTCGTTCGAGGTCATCGGTGGGGTCGGCCCGATCGAGATTCGGCAGTACGGCCCCCGGCTCGCCGCGGAGACCGACATGGGCCCGGGCTCCGGTATCGAGGCTGAGCAGGAGGCTGCCTTCATGACGCTGGCGGCCTTCATCTTTGGCCAGAACCGGCAAGGTCCCGCGGTGGCGATGACGGCCCCGGTCTCGGTCGAGAAGGTGACCGCGCCGATTGCGATGACAGCCCCGGTGGTGGTGGAGCCCGGTGAACGTGGCCGGGTCATGCGCTTCTTCATGCCCGCTGAGTACACCCTGGAGACGCTACCTCGACCGGGCCACGACCGAGTCCGCATCGTCACCGTGCCCGCGCAGACGCTCGCGGTGCTGCGCTTCGCCGGTGAGGCCGATGACGACCGGGTCGCCGCGAAAAGTGCGGAACTGCTCACGGGTCTGGCTGGCAGCAATTGGGAACCGGTCGGCGAACCGGGATTCTTTGGCTATGACCCACCGATGACACCACCCGAGCTGCGCCGAAATGAGGTCTTTGTCGAGGTAGCAGCGGCCAGTTCGGCAATGGTTAGCCAGGCAAGGCACGGGAGGCCAGCGTGACACTCACCGAAGAGGTGGTCGCGCTTCTACGCCAGGCAAGTCCATGCTACCTCGCCACATCGATGGCTGATGGTTCGCCGCAGGTGACGCAGACGTGGGGCGACACCGACGGTGAGCACGTGCTCATCAATAGCGTGCACGGCCATGTGAAGGTCCGCAACATCGCGCGAGACCCGCGTGTGGCCGTGGCGATCGCTGACCCGGAGTCTCCATCGCGCTACATCCAGGTGCGCGGCCGTGTGCGCGAGGTCACGACCGAAGGCGCGGTGGAGCACATCGAAAAGCTGGCCCAGAAATACCTCGGCACCCCATACCCCTGGTACGGCGATCGCGACCAGGTGCGCGTGATCATCGTCATCGAGCCTGAGCGGATTAGCAGTATGGGATAGAGGTGTTCTTGGGTAAGCCGTCGTTGCCGATGCCTTGCCGACGTGATTTCGGATGAGATGGCACAGCACCTGCGCTACGAGGGCGCGTGGATGAACCGACAGGCGGACTGGAGAGACTACGAGTCATGACGAATCAGAGCAGTTCAGACGTGCAGGAGAAGCACGCAACGACGATTGCCGACTATGTGGGCGACATGGTGGCGCTTGAGTCCCACATCGAAGAGGCTCTCGATCGCCAACTGACCGAGACCCAGGATGATGCGATGGCGTGGGCCGCCGTCCAGGACTTCCACGACCTGGTCAAGCAGCACCGGGACACGCTCAAAGCTCTGCAGGAGCAGGTCGGCACGACCGCGGGCAACCCCATCATCGAAGCCGGGTCCACCCTGCTGGGCAAAGCGGCCGGGGTCATCGATCTGGTGCGCACCGAAGGCATCTCCAAGTCACTGCGTGATGACTACGCGGCCTTCAGTCTGGCCGCCATCAGCTACTCGATGCTGCATACGACCTCACTGGGTCTCGGCAACCCGCGGGTGGCCTCGCTGGCCGAGCGGCATCTGACCGACTATGCCGGAGCCATCGAGCGCATCAACGAGATCATGCCCGGGGTCGTGGAGCGTGAGCTGGCCAAGGACGGCCACCAGACGGACGCTGCCGCGGTTGGGGAAACCCGTTCGATCGTGGCCAAGGCATGGAAGGTCGCCGAGCACTAGATTGCTCGGGACTTGAAAGGAGCAACAAGATGGCAGACGCGAAGGACCAGGCGGCCGAGGTGCAGCAAACGTTCTTCCGCATTACCGACAACGTTCCGGAGGAGGCCTGGTACTGGGCGGCGCTGGGATCAATCGGGGTCTCGGCGATGCTCAAGCTCTCTGGCAAGGACGATTGGGCCATCTTCGTCGGGCAGTGGCCGCCGACGTTCATCCTCTTTGGCCTCTACCACCGGCTAATCCGACCCAGCGCCCGCTAGTCACGTGCATGTCGGAGCTGAGTGGAATGCAACGAGGTCGCGCCAGCGCCGTTTGCGTTTCGGACCTCCCGCCGAGAAACGTTTCCCGGCACCACCTTTTCCGGAGAGCATCATGGGCGCTGGGTAGTACTGGATGAGACCTGCTATGGGCATAACGACTATGAGGAGACGTGCCACCGGCGCGGCAACAAAGAATGGACGCCCAGCGGCCCGCACTGAGCCGATAGACCACGTGCAACGGAAGCGGGACCACCTGCGCATCGTCGTCGACGAGGTGGTCAGCGCGCCTGGCGTTACGACGGGTCTCGAGCGATATCGACTCGTGCATCGAGCCCTGCCGGAACTCGACCTGGCTGCAATCGACACCTGTTCCCGGTTCCTCGGGCACGCGCTGCGCGTTCCCCTCCTCATTTCCGGCATGACCGGCGGGGTAGAACGTGGAGCCGAAATCAACCTCCGCCTTGCCGCGGCCGCTCAGGCGGTCGGTTGCGCGATGGGGGTCGGCTCGCAGCGCGTTGCCCTGGAGGACCCGTCGCGCGCACCAACGTTCCGAGTCCGCGATGTCGCGCCGGACATTCTTCTGTTCGCCAATCTGGGAGCCGTCCAGCTGAACTATGGCTACGGCCCCGACCACTGCCGGCGGGCAATGGAGATGATCGACGCCGATGCGCTCGTCTTCCACCTCAACCCGCTGCAAGAGGCACTGCAGGTGGGCGGCAACACAAACTGGGTCGGGATCCTGCGCGGCATCGAGTCCGTCTGCGCGAAACTCCAAGCCCCGGTGATCGTCAAGGAGGTGGGTTGGGGCATCTCCGCCGAGGTTGCGCGGCAACTGGTCGACGCCGGCGTGGCCGCGATCGATATCGGAGGCGCGGGCGGCACCTCCTGGAGCGAGGTTGAACGTCACCGCGCTCCCACGGACCGCCTGCGCCGCGTTGCCGGTGCTTTTGGCGCCTGGGGGATCCCCACGGCAGATAGCGTTGTGATGGTTCGCGCGGTGGCCCCGGATGTGCCACTCATTGCCAGTGGAGGTCTGCGCAGCGGCGTCGAAGCGGCGACGGCAATCGCTCTCGGGGCGGACCTGGTTGGGTTTGCCGCGCCGCTCCTGCGGGCAGCCGCCGTATCAGAGACAGGCGCGCTTGAGATGCTGACCGCGTTAGTCGACGAGCTCCGCGTGAGCATGTTCTGCTGCGGTGCGGGCGATCTTGGCCAGCTCAAGCGCATCGAGACCATGAGCGACGGCCCGACGCGGTGATGAGATCGTTGACGGGCGCCGCCGATCTGGCGGCCACCGATCGCACCCGGCCGGAATGGAGCGCTTCGGTGTACCGGGACTCGGCTGCGTTGGACTCGCCCGGGACGCTGGCCGCGGTGGCGGGCGATGCGAT
The DNA here is from genome assembly GCA_963724295.1 of uncultured Chloroflexia bacterium. Lineage (GTDB taxonomy): Bacteria > Chloroflexota > Chloroflexia > Thermomicrobiales > UBA6265 > JACCXM01. The sequence goes on from CAVRUC010000013.1 coordinate 337,228, forward strand.
CGAGTGGCGACTGTGCGCGGCGATTGCACGCTCCTCCGGCCGGAGCTTCTTCCTGGCGAGCCACTGTTTGCCTCCAGACCGACGGCGGGCGATCCACGCGACCTACGCCTATTGCCGGATTGCCGATGACATCGCCGACCATTCCACTGACGCCGCTTCCGCCGCACTCGCGCTCGATGCCTGGGGGCGCCAGCTCGCGGCCCCGACGCATCCCGTTGCGGTCGCGTTCGCGGCCGCGCGCGCTCAGTACGGGGTGCCGGCGACGCCCGCTCGGGATCTCATCACGGGAGTCCGGATGGATCTCGGCACGTGCCGATTTGCGACCTGGGACGAGCTCCGGAATTACTGCTATCACGTCGCGGGTACGGTCGGCCTCATGGTGGCGCCGATCCTCGGGTGTGAGGATGACGCCGCGTTGCCACATGCAGTCGATCTCGGAATCGCCATGCAGCTCACAAACATCATGCGCGATGTCGGCGAGGATGCTCGCCGCGGTCGACTCTACCTTCCGCTCGACGAGCTGGCGGCATTCGGCTGCGACCCTGAGGCGATTCTGGGTGGACGACCGAGCGGTCGATTTCGCGAGCTGCTCGCCTTTCAGGCGGCTCGCGCGCGTGACCTCTATGTCGAAGCGCGACGTGGAATCCCGGCGTTGTCACCTGCCGGGCGACTGACCACGCTGGCGGCGAGCGAGTTCTATGCCACGATCCTCACGGCGATCGAAGAGCGGGACTATGACGTCTTCGGCGCACGGGCGTATGTTCCTAACGGCCGCAAGCTTGGTGCGCTTCCCAGTGTCGCCGCCGATTTTGTCCGCTTTACATGGCCCCTGAGCGCAACTCGAGACAAGGGATGACCGGACTCGATGCGGCATTGCGCTCGCATTGGCCGGTCCTAGCCGTCCCCCGCCGCGGCGATCAAGTCGTCCACGATCTTGGCCGAGCAGAGTACACCCGGAAGGCCGGCGCCGGGATGCGTTCCAGCACCGACAAAGTAGAGATTCGGCAGGTCTTCGGCGCGATTGTGCGGGCGGAAGTACGCCGATTGGGTCAGGATCGGCTCGATGGAGAAAGCCGAGCCCAGATAGCTGTTGAGTGTATCGCGGAAATGGCGCGGGTCGATCATGTGCTCGGTGACCAGGTGCGAGGAGAGACCAGGCAGGAACCGATCTTCGAGGAAGTTCATGATGCGGTCGCGATACGGCCGCGCCGCCTGTGCCCAATCGGTGCCACCACCAAGATGTGGTACAGGAGCAAGCACATAGAACGCCTCGCAGCCCGGTGGCGCCAGCGTGGGGTCGGTCAGCGTCGGCATGTGCAGATAGAGCGAGAAGTCGTCGCTCAAGACTTTTCTCTGGAAGATGTCCGTCAGCAGTCCCTCGTAGCGCGGTCCCAGGATGATGTCGTGGTGGGCGAGTACCGGTCCATCGCCGCCCCGGTACTGCCGGTCCGTCCCGAAGTAGATGACAACCAGCGACATCGAATAGTGCAGCCGCTCGAGCTTGCGGTCGGAGTAGCTGGGCCGCGCCGATCGCGGCAGAAGGTCAGCGTATGCCCCGGCCACGTCCGCGTTGCAGACGACGATATCGGCAAGCAGTTCCTCACCATTAGTGAGGCCGACACCGGTCACCCGGCCGTCGCTGACCAGGATTTGCCCGACTTCGGCATTGAGCCGAATGCTGCCACCCAGCTCGGTCAGGAGCCGAGCCATGGCGTCGACAACAGCGCCCGTTCCGCCCAGCGCGTACCACACCCCCCACTCGCGCTCCAGATAGTGAATCAGGGTGTAGATGCTCGTCGTCTGGAACGGGTTACCACCGACCAGCAGGGGGTGAAACGACAAGACCTGGCGCAGCCGCTCATTCTGAACGTAGCGAGAGACGAACCCGTAGACGGAGCGATAGCTCCCCAGGCGCAGCAGATCGGGGACGATCTTGACCATGTCCCAGACGCGCAGAAAGGGAACGGTCGCCAGCTCCGTGAAGCCCTTGGCGAAGATGCGCTCGCTGCGCCGGACGAACTCCAGATAGCCCTCGACATCGGCCGCATCGGCACCGAGGCGGAGGATCTCCGTCCTCATCCGCTGCTCGTCCCCCGAATAGTCGAAGTGCGCCCCGTCCGGGAAGAAGATGCGGTAGAACGGATCGACGGGAACGAGCGTGAGGTAGTCCTCCGCCCGGCGACCGGTGAGAGTGAACAGCTCGGTGATCAGCCAGGGCGCGGTGATGACCGTCGGACCACCATCAAAGGTGAATCCGTCCTGGCGATAGACGTAGGCCCGACCACCCGGTTGATCGCGCTTCTCGAGCACGGTGACGTGATGCCCATGGGCCGCCAGGCGGATGGCCGCTGCCAGTCCGCCGAACCCGCTCCCGATGACGATCACGCGTTGCGTTACCACTTGCCTCCGTCTTGGGAGAGGTCGGTGCTGCGGGTCCCTCACACGTACCACAGGCTACCGAGTTGTCGGCCCACCGTCGAGGTGTGGCCGTTCGTTGCCCCGGACCGGAGCGACGCCCCGAGTCCAGCAGCATGAACCTCACCAGGTTCTTCGCGATGCTGGCGCTGGTGCAAACCCTGGCAGGCTTGAAGGTGATTCTGCGATTGGTGCGGTCAGCGCGCGGCGAGCGAATCGAGGCCAGAGTTGTGCCGCTGCCGGAGGAGCGCGTCACGGTCCTGGTTCCGGTCTTGAACGAGCGCAGCAGGCTGAGCCCATGCCTGGCCGGATTGATCGCCCAGCCCAGCGAAGTCTCCAAGATTCTCGTCGTCGATGGCGGATCGAGCGATGGCACTCAGGATCTCGTGGCAACATTCGCCGCCCGCGACAGTCGAGTGCGCATGGTGGACGCCAGCCCGATACCGACAGGCTGGAATGGGAAAGCCCATGGACTTCAGGTTGGTCTCGATCACGCTGATCCGTGCTCTGCATGGATTCTCACCGTCGATGCCGACGTTCGTCCCGCGCCGGATCTTGTTCGATCACTGCTGTCGCATGCTGTCCGATCGGATGTGGCGGCAGTCAGTATCGCGACCACCCAGAGGCTTTCGGGAGTGGCTGAGGGTATCGTTCATCCCGCGTTGCTCACGACGCTGGTCTACCGGTTCGGTATCCCCGGGCACACGACGCGTCGAGTCGCAGCAGTGCAAGCCAACGGGCAATGCGCGCTCTATCGGCGCGAGCCGCTCGAGCGCAGCGGCGGGTTCACCACCGCCCGGGCATCTGTCTGCGAGGATGTGACCGTCGCCCGGGCGCTTGCGACCAACGGCTATGCAGTGGGCTTCCATGAGGCAGACGGTCTCGCCTCCGTGGACATGTACGAAAGCTGGAGCGACGCCTGGAAGAACTGGACTCGGTCCTTGCCGCTGCGTGATCGGTACGCTGGTCGCGCGGGCTGGCTGGGATTGACCGAAGTCGTGCTCGCTCAGGCGCTGCCACTCCCGATACTGCTCATGCTGTGGCGATCTGTGCCACGGCCACGGTTTGCGCTGGCGATCAATGGCTTGCTGGTATTGGTCCGACTCGGCGTACTCGGCGGGACCGCTCGCGCGTATGCGTGGCGGCCCTGGACGTACTGGCTGTCGCCGCTGGCTGATCTGCCGGTGGCCGTTCAGCTCTGGCGCAACGCACTACAACGGACACACGTCTGGCGAGGGCGAATACTGGTCCGTGGAGGCTAGAGGGAATTCAGAATGAAACTCGCGTCGTTGCTTCTCGCCGGCCACCTCGCCGCGTTGGTGTTCGGGCTCGCCGGGCTCCTGATCGCGCTGCCGAATCCCCAGTGGTGGTCGGGGGATAAAAATGCCGTTCGGGTCTTCGAGTTCGGGATGCAGTACGCGGGCGCGGCGCACATCGTTCTCGGCGCGGCAGCGGTCTTCATTTACGGGTGGGCGATCCTCGGCGCGCGTCGCACCATCATCTTTTTCCTCGTCTCGACGGTCCTCTCGCTCAGCTCCGAACTGATCGGCACCGGTACCGGCTGGCCCTTCGGCAATTACGAGTACACCGCGTTTCTTGGCTACAAGCTTCTCGACCGGGTGCCGTTTTCGATCCCACTTTCCTGGTTCTCGATGGGGCTCGTCTCCTACCTGTTGGGAAGTCTCCTCGCGGCCAGACTTGGCGGGCAGCGGACGCTCTGGTCACTGGTACTTGGCGTCTGGCTGCTGACCGCCTGGGATCTCGTGCTCGATCCCGCGATGGCGGATCCTGGCATGCGCGTGCAGTTTTGGACCTGGCACGAAACCGGTGCCTACTTCGGAATGCCGGTCCAGAACCTGGTGGGGTGGTCGCTGACGGGGCTGCTCTACATGGGATTGAGCCGGCTCCTCTGGGGCGGTGACCTCGACGTCGGACGCATCATGGGGACTGCGTGGTTTCCATTCACCGTGTACGTGGCAAATGTCATCTTCGCCATGGCATTGAGTCTGGGCGCTGGCCTCTGGCCGCCGGTCCTGCTCGCGGCGCTCGCGGGTTTGCTGCCAGCAGCCCTGGCTCTACGCGCGCACTGGCCACCCCTCCTGCCGTCGCTCGGGGAACGGATGTGGCGCACCACGCCGAGCCGCTAACGACCCGGATCGCAGATCGCGTCATTCGCGGGGCGTGCCGCCTCGCCTCGCGGCGGATCGACTTGCGCGTCGAGGGTCTGGAGCATCTGCCGGCGACCGGACCGGCCATCATCGCCGCGCGACACTTTCATCACTTCTACGACGGATGCGCCCTGGTGACGGTCGTACCCCGGCCACTGAAGATCCTCGTCACCCTCGACTGGATGAAAAGCGCGGCAGGGCTTCGGTTGATGCGAGGAGCCTGTCAGATCGCCAACTGGCCGGTCGTTGTCCGGTCAGACTCTCAGGAGCGGCATAGCGGAGCGACCGCGGCCAGGAGACAGTTGCTACCAGCCACGCGCGCGTGTGTGGACCTGCTACGCGCGGGGCAGGTCGTGCTGGTCTTTCCTGAGGGCTATCCGAATATCGACCCCAGCTTCACACCAAAGACAAGCGACGACGCATTCCTCCCATTTCATCCGGGGTTCGTTCGCTTTGCGGCGCTGGCCGAGCGGGATGGCATCACCCGCGTGCCGATAGTCCCGGTCGGGCTCGCGTATCAGCGTAGTGATCGCTGGCGGGTGACGGTTCGATTTGGCCGGCCGGTGACGCGCTTACCTGACCTGAACTTCCGAGACCAGGTCTCCGATATCGAGGAGCAGGTGCGGCATCTATCCGGCCTGGAGCGTGCGGTCGGCAGCGAAGAGAGAGCCAGGATCGAGACCCCCATCGAGCTGGTCCTCAAGTGACCGGGCCTCAGCCAGGACGAGAGCGCACCGGTCAACTCCGCTGAAAAGAGGTTCCATGCGGATCTGGGACGTGCCGCCGTCGCTCTTGTGCCGGCAACACCTGCTCGGGGAGCATCGTGAGCTCCACGGGCTCTGGCGCATCCTCACCGAGAATCGCCGGGGCTACGCTCATCATCCGGAAACAGACCGCTGGCGGGGCAAGCTCGCGGCGCTCTATCTGCGACACGAGGCGCTATTGGAGGAGATGGCTCGTCGGGGCTTCCGGCACACCAGCCCGCTGGACCGGCGACAGGCGACCGGCTCCAGGACCCAAAACGACTTCGTCGATCCTCTGGAAGCGCAGTTTGCGATTCTGCGCGGCAAGGGCTGTGGGTGCGCCGTACCCAACGACCGGAACAGCTTCAGATGAAAGCATATGCGGTGGAGCCGGCATCACAAATGACGTGATGCCGGCTCCATGGTGATGGCCGAGAACCGCGCTCGGCAGGGGCTCTACGAGACGATGAACGGCCCGGCAGCGGCGAGGACTTCATCCGGGGTGAGGGTCGGATTGACCGCCTCGGGGAAGGGGGACTCACCTTGCAGTCCATTGAGGTAGGCGGCGTGCCGGGCCTCAACGCCATGGATGGTCAGGGCCGCCGTCAGCAGCTCGTCCTCCTCGATGAGGTACTGGGCCGCTCCCTGGTAGGCACTGACTCCCGTATTCTCCAGCACCTGCGCGACCCCGATGAACCCGGCCAGATCGGTATAGCCGAAGTCGTACTCGGCTTCCGCCACTGGCTCACCACCCAGGTCGGTGATCACCTGGGTGATGGTCTCGACGTGGGCCAGCTCGTGGTCGCGGATCAACCCGAAATAGTCGTAGACATTGGTCGAGTAACCAGCGGCCATGAAGTCCTCGGCGGCAAACTCCTGGAGCCCGTCCCGGTAGAACGCGTGCTCCAGGTGCTCCAGTGTGAGCGCGTAATTGAGGACGTCAACTGGTGTATTCAGCATCAATTCTTGCATCGTGGTCCTGCTCCGTATCGCTTGGCGCGGCCCGTAGGGCCAGAAGCGCCTCGTGTTCTGATGTGCCGATCTTCTGCGAGCCGCGGGCTATGAGACGAGGAACGGGCCCGCGATCTCCAGGACTTCGTCCATCGTCAGTGGCGTCTCGAAGGCGGCCGGGAAGGGCAGTTCACCGTTGAGCAGGTTGAGGTAGGAGGCGTGCCGGGCCTCGACGGCCACGATCGACCCGGCGGCGGTTAGCAGCTCAGGATCCGTGATGAACTGGCCGGCGCCGTCATAGGCGCTGACACCCGTGTTCTCCAGGGCGGCCGCCGTGGCCAGGAACGCCATCGGATCGGTGTAGGCGTCCCCGAAGTCGTAGGTCGCTTCGGCCACCGGCTCTCCGCCCAGGTCGGTGATGACCGAGGTCAGCGTCTCGACGTGGGCGCCTTCGTGGTCCCGGATCGCCGCGAGGTTGGTATCGATGGACTGCCCACGACTGTCGTTGCCGAAGGTGAACAGGCCGATGCCATCGCGGTAGAAGGCGTACTCGAGATGCTCCAGCGTCAAAGCGTAGTTGAGGACGTCGATGTCGCTGGTCAGTTCCTGCGCCGCAGCCATGCCTCGCATGCTGAACGCACCGGACATCGTCGGCAGGGACATGGCGATGGCCGCACCCCCGGCCACCTTCAATGAGTTGGTAAGCATGCCGCGGCGAGAAAGCCGCCGTCGCTCATCCGCAATCTCGACGAGCAGTCGTTCGTGCAACAGTTTCACGGGTTGCCCCTTTCGATAGTGAATCGTCCTGCGCTGCCATATCACAGCGAACGAACTCCGACGGCCGGTACCAACCAGCGGATGTATATAAACCTATACTGCAAGTATAGTTTTGTCAAGGGGGCAACGAGGGGAACCATCATTGTCAGCTCAAACGAGTTGGCAGGGTTCCAGTGATCGCGATCGCTGCTGCAGGGGTGATACGAGAACGTGAAACGCTCCGGATCCGCCGGGTTGGCAGTCACAACGTGCAGTACGAGACCCAGCCCACATCTGGATCACTCGGACGGGTCCGTTGGGTCCGGGTGGTTGACCACCTGGTGCCTCCCTCCGGCACACGCCCCGAATGTCACACCGCCTCAGGACGTTGGCGGACGCTCGAGGATGCTCAATGGGCATTACAAGGAGGATCACGATGAAGCGCACGATTCGGGAATTGCGCGAGGGCCGGGGTGAGTCACGCGCAGATCTTGCCGATGTCCTTGGCGTTACATCCGAGGAGATCGTGAACTGGGAGACGGGCAAGGCCGAGCCCACGATCTCGCGGTTGCGGGCGCTGACCGAGCACTTCGGAGTCCGGGACGATCACATCAACCTTCGGCCGGGAGACCCGCCGTCGCTCGGCGATCGCCTCGCCGAGCTCCTCTGAGGAGTCCGCGCCGGTGGCAGGGGAGGGCTCGTATCATGGCTTGCTTGTTGTGATGCAGACGACTGCCTCAATGGAATGTCTCAACTACTTGGTCGCGGTCTGAACTCCCTCGCTCATGGCATAGCTAGTGCGTAGGCATCGTCGATGAGTTCGGTATCTCCGGACTCTCTTTTCGTTTTGCAAACAGACTGTTAGGAGCCACTGATGACCTCCAGCCCGACGATGGAGAATCCGCGAGAAGCCGGGGACAAGCCGCCATTCCCCCAGGAGAGTCTTGAGTACCCGGGCCTCGAGTCGGAGATGACCCCTCGACCCGACTACGGCGAGGAGTCGTACCAGGGCCACGGCCGCTTGCAAGGAAAGGTCGCCCTCATCACCGGTGGGGACAGCGGCATCGGCCGCGCGGTGGCGCTGGCGTTCGCCCGCGAGGGCGCGGACGTCCTGATCTCCTACCTGAACGAGGACTCCGATGCGGGGGAGACGGCGCGGGTCGTGCGCGAGGCGGGCCGGAACGCCGTGGTTGCCCCTGGTGATATCTCGGAGGAAGCGCACTGTCGTTCGCTGGTCGAGCGGGCGGTTGCGGAGCTGGGTAAGCTCGACATCCTGGTGAACAACGCCGCGTTTCAGATGACCCGGGAAGGCATCGAGCAGATCCCGGATGGCGAGTGGGAGCACACCTTCAAGACCAACATCTTCGCGATGTACTACCTGTGCAAAGCCGCCTGGCCGCATCTGCAACCGGGCAGCACGATCATCAACACCGCTTCCATCCAGGCCTACCAGCCGTCGCCGACGCTCCTTCCCTACGCGAGCACCAAGGGGGCGATCGTCACCTTCTCCAAGGCGCTGGCCCAGGAGGGAGCCGAGAAGGGGATCCGCGTCAACGTCGTCGCCCCCGGTCCCATCTGGACCCCTCTCATTCCCGCCACCATGCCGGAGGAGAAGGCTCAGCAGTTCGGACAAGATACGCCGCTGGGTCGCCCGGGTCAGCCCGCGGAGCTGGCGCCGCTCTTCGTCTTCCTGGCCTCGGACGAGTCCAGCTACATCACCGGCGAGGTCGTCGGCGTCACCGGCGGCAAGCCGTTGGCGTAGGTCCGGCGTCGCTCACAGTCGATGATGCTGTCCCGCGGGCGTGGGTATCGCGGCACGGGACATGACTACTGAGGCGGCGGCTCCTGTCCTCGAGTCGAGGTGATCCAATATCTCGTAGCAGAGCGTGAGCGCTTCTTCGGGGGTAAGCCGTCGTCCTTCCTCGTGGAGCGTGTCGACGGCTGCCGCACCAAGACGCGCGCGCCCAGCCGCAAGCACCCGGTCATGTTCTTTCCGGGTTGACGGCGGGACTGGACAGGAAAGGGTTTCACGCTCGGCCCAGGCTGCGCCGAGAAGTCGGACGCCAGCGTGATCTTCACCCGATCGGATGGCCGCGATCGCCGATGCTTCCAGGCACTCGATGGCGCCCCGCTTGTCGCCCATCTCCGTACGAGTGCGCAGGGCGCGCTGGAGCAATTGCGCCGCACCCGCGGTATCGCCTCGCTGGGAGGCAATCTCGCCGAGGCTGCACTCGGTGTAGGCAATACCTATCTTCTCTCCCAGGTCCTCAAAGCGATGCAAGCTGTCCGTCAGATAGCGGGCGGCCGCAGCTGTGTCTCCCCGCAGCCGTGCAATCTCTCCGAGGTTGTAGACCGAGTAAGCGCTACCCACCGCATCGTACACCAGTTCGCGCAGGCGGAGCGCTTCTTCCTGGTATTCCTGGGCGCTGTCGAAATCTCCCTGGGCAAGGAGCACGTCGCCTAGATTGGTGAGAGAGAGCGCCATGCCAAAGAAATCGTGGCGCAGCTGACGCCGTTCCAGGCTTTCTCTATGGAGTGCGAGCGCGCCATCGTAATCGCCAAGCCACACCGCAACGATGCCAAGGTTGTTCAGAGCGTCAGCAATCCCATCGCTGTCGGCGAGCTGGCGTCGTAGCGCTAGCGCCTCCTCGTAGTGCTGCCGCGCCTGCGTGTATTCAGCGCTGTCACCCAGCAAGTTGCCCAGCGCGTTATGGGCATCGGCGCGCACGTTCAATGGCGCCTCGGCAACGCCCGGAAGCCGGAGGGCGCGCTCGAGCCAGGACTGCCCCTCGATCAGGCGGCCCCGTGCCGTCCAATACCGCCACAAGGCCCTAGCCAATCGCAGCGCTGACTCGGCCGAACCATGCTCCAGGCTCCAGAGCAACGCGGCCCGGATGTTGGCGTCCTCGACGTCGAGACGGGCTAACCACGTTGGCTGCTGGGCACCGACCAACCCCCGGTAGGCGTCCTCGGCCAGGGAGAGAAAGTAGTCAGTGTGGAGCTGTTCAATAGCCGAGCCCTGATCGTCTTCCTCTCCCAGGCGATCCGAAGCGAACTCGCGCAGCGTCTCGAGCATCGCGAAGCGACTCTCCTCATGCGGCTGCTCAACGACCTGGACCAGGCTCGCACGTGCGAGTGCTTCCAACCCTTCCAGCACGTTCAGGTCGTGCCCACTGCTTACCATCTCTGCCGCTTCCAGCGTCCAACCGCCGACGAAGACCGCCAGGCGACGAAAGAGCGCCTGTTCGTGCGGCGCGAGCAGGTCATAGCTCCAGGCAATCGCATCCCGCATCGTGCGCTGTCGCGGCGCCAGGTCCCGGCCGCCACCAGTCAGCAGGAGCAGTCGCTTCTCGAGACGGTCCAGTAGCTCATTGGGTGGCAGAACCTTGATCCATGCCGCGGCCAGTTCGATGGCCAGGGGCAGGCCGTCGAGACGGCGACAAATCGCGGCGACAGCGGGAGCGTTATCTATGGTGAGCGCAAACTCCGGGTGATTCGCGGTTGCGCGCTCGATGAATAGCGCGACCGCGGGGGCACGCGCTGTCTCGTCGAGACCCGTTTGTGGGCCGCTCGGCGGAAGCGGCAAGGGGGACAACGGAAACACGCGTTCACCCCGGACGCGCAGGATCTCCCGGCTCGTGGCGAGCACCGAGAGGTGCGAACAGACCGCTAGCAGCGCGGCGATGTCCGGAGCGGCATCGAGGACCTGTTCGACGTTGTCGGTGATGAGCAGCAGATGTTTCAGCGCCAGGAACTGGGACAGCGTGTCCAGCGGTCGTTCCCCGGGGCGCTCGCGCACGCCGACTGCGCTGGCAATCGTGGAAGGAACCAGAGCCGCATCGGTCAGTGGCGCCAGATCGACGAAGACGACGCCATCGCCGAATTCGCCCTGCAGCCGTGCGCCGACTTCGACGGCCAGGCGGGTCTTACCCGAGCCCCCGACGCCAGTCAGGGTCACCAGCCGCGCGTCGGCGTTCCTGACAAGCGCTGACAGGTCGGTGAGCTCCTGCTCCCGTCCGAGGAGCGCGGTGAGGGGTAGCGGGAGCGGCGCATAGTCACCGGGAGTGCCGTTCTGCGTCTCCGGAAGCCGTACCGGGCGGGCAGCAGCGAGGAGCAACCGCCGCTCAGCGGGGTTGAGGGCCAGAGCATCCGCCAGGAGACGCACCGTGGTGAGATGCGGCGCCCGTCGCACGCCACGCTCCAGGTCGCTGACTCCGCGCGGACTCAGCCCAGCGCGCTCGGCCAGCGCTTCCTGCGAGAGCGCGGCCGATGTCCGTAGCTGCCGAAGGACCGCGCTGAAAGCGGCAGCGTCACCGCTCATGAGACGTCGCTCCTGACCATGCACGTCGGTCGAGCCCGAGCCCGCCGGAGGTCAATCGAGAGTTTATCCGAACTTAAAAGACAGGGGCAATCTGGGCTGACCTGGCCGTCCCTTTGTGGCCTGCTGCTCTCCCTCGGCTTGAGCTGCTCGGCCCCGGCGTTCGCTCTGTGGGCCCACGGACTGCGGCACCTGACGGCCCAGAACGCGATCATCGCCGCCCTGCAGCTGCCGGTCGGTTTAGGGACCGCGGCGCTAACGAGTCCGGCTACATCACCGGCAAGGTCGCGGGAGTCACTGGCGGCAAGCCGTTGGCCTAGAAGGGCTGTTAGAGGCCGAAGTTTCCACCGCCAACCTGATCGCGGATGAACGGTGTTGCTGTTACTTGCGGTGATACGAGACCTATCCAGGCCACGTTTATGTCCGCCGACCGGTCAGGCCCGGTCGGGTGCAGTTACAATCATGTCGAAGCACCTATCCCACTCAGATGACGACCAGTGGGGCTTTTTACTGAGCCTCGGATAACACTGGGCTTGAGCATGGGAGATCGGTAGGCTCCACCATCTCGGGACCAAGTAATCGAAACGGATCAATCGATGATTACCTATGTTGACGACGGACTTTTCACGGCACCTGCGCAAACACTCGTAAACGCAGTGAACACCGTAGGAGTGATGGGCCGCGGCGTTGCAAGAGAATTTCGCCTGTTGTTTCCAGAGATGTTTATTGCTTACAAACGTCACTGCAAACAACATTTGCTTACCCCGGGTACCTTGCACCTCTTTCGGACACCAAATAAATGGATTCTTAACATTCCGACAAAGCGTCACTGGCAGCCGCCATCGCGCCTATCAGACATTGAGGCGGGACTGCGTACCTTTGCCTGCGCCTATCAGCGATCAGGTATCACTTCAGCTGCGTTTCCGCAATTGGGATGTGGCACAGGCGGTCTGGATTGGGATCGTCAAGTCCGTCCGCTAATGGAATCCATTCTTGGCGGCCTTCCGATTCCAGTCAGCGTGCACCTGTACGCTTCAGATCCGGTGCTTCCCATCCTCCCCAACGGTTTTGCCACTGAGCTCACAGAAACTCCAAACGACCTCCGCATTGACACATTCGTCCATGACTTCCTTCTACTAAAGAATTCACCACCCTCCGGTAGCGTGCCAAATACCAGCGATCTAGAGATAAGCAATCTCTACACCGCCCTTCAGCGCACGGGCTATGCATCGCTCTATTCAGTATCCTCCGCTGACCTAGGTCATATTGGAGCCCTTCTTGACCTGGGCAGCCGTCTACCATATATGGCTCGAGCCACCGTATATCGCCAAGGCGACCGCGCCGGGCCCGTGGCTGCCCTCTCGTTACGGCCCGGTTATCGCCTCCAACAGCAACAGTCTTCATCAATGCAGGACAATATTGAGGAACTGCTGTGGATACAACCGATCCAGAAGCCACTGCCAATTTCATAACTGGGCTAGCCCAATCGCCTTGGTTACGAGAGTATCAGAGAGATTGGCCGTATTATCTATTCCATGTTGCTGATGTGAACAATGCCGTTGGGATTATAATGCGTAACAGGATCTATTCACGAGATAGGGGCATCTTGGAAGACGCTATCTATGTTGATAGCGGAAATACAAACGTTCTCACACAGCAATCTCCGTTCGTATCAGCACATGCGCGATTTTATTTTAGGCCCAATACGCCGGCACTGTATCACGCGGAAGGAGTTCGGCCGCCGAGCAGGTATCGATCAGGTGCTTGTCCGGTTCCGGTAGCATTCCTGTTTGACTCGGTACCATTGTTGACGTCTAAAGGAGCGAAGTTCTCGAATGGAAATACAGCAAATCGGGACTGGGTATCAATTGGCAATTCCTTGCGATTTTTAGAAGACCTACCGTTCGATCTTATTTATCATGACAGCTCAATATCATCGATGGATGGTGATATCGTATTTCACCGGCACGCTGAAGTGCTCATACCGGACGAGATTGATCTTACGTTTCTTCAGAAACTGTGCTTTCGGAGTGGCGCTGAGCTTCAAACATTCCTGGCATTGCTGGAGTATGAAGGAGGTAATCGAGCGGACCTAGAAAAAATGGCGAATTTAGCCGTCGTGGACCGATCAGTGTTTTCGTGTTGTTTTCCTTCAGTTACCGGGGGGAGCGTGTTCGGTGGCTCAACGTCATTTTACATCCACTGGGGTCAGCCGTTCCGATACGGTTTGTCCCTTCCCATACATTTTGAGGCAGCCATTTTTTGGGCGATGCCGGGTGGTGCGGTTTCAGTGAAGCAGCCGTTGTCGCTGAAGGCGGAAACGACAATTCTGAGTGTAACGACTCCTGAGAATGCGAGGAGCGAACGTGTGTTTGTGGCGTTAGAACTTGATGAGCAGCTCGCGTTCGCGTCGTACTTCGATACGCGAGCGTGATGCGCTAGGATTGGTGGTGACATTATCCTCGAGGACAATTGCTGTCATTAGTTAAGTCGGCTGCAAGCTGAGCCAGGGATTTGGACGGCACGAGTGAGTAACGGGATGGTGCTTATGCCCGTCAAGATCGGTACATTTTCGCCGCTGTCCGACGAGGGATTCATTGCGCTCCAACAGCAGAAGATGCGCAAGACGGATTCGGCCATGACCGCGCTCCTTGCAGAGATCGCCACTGGACAGTCGGTCCGGGCGCCGCTGTTGGAGGGACAGAGTGCCCGTGGACTGCGCACCGGCATCAGCCGGGCCGCTTCCAGCCGCGGCATGGCAGTGGAGACGGTCGAAGGAGACGGTTTCGTGGCGGTACGGATGGTCGATGAGCCCCGTACCCGCAAGGGGAAGCAGGAGCCAGCGCACCATGGACAGCGACGACGGGGTCGGCCACCCAAGCATCAGGAGTAAGATGCGGCCGAAATCGCCTCGTTGCGCGATCTCGCCGCAGGCAGTTGAGGTCCAGACAACCTTTTGAACGCGACGTGGGGTGATCCGGCACTAGAAGTTCGGCTTCGGATATGAAGACCTGGGTCCTTTGAGCACAGTGTCGAGATAGGCAGCAGCAGTTCCTTCCTGACCGGCCTGAGTTCCTGAGGCGAACAGGTCTTGACTCGACCAAGTTTTGACGGTCATCGGTGAACTCACTTCACGCGCACGTGCTATCACATCAGCGTCACGATCGAGATCTGAGGCCACCGCATACACGATCCGAGAACACGACAGCCTCCGACCAAGCTCGGCGAAGCGATCAATTTCTTGTTGCGTGAGCTGCCCGGCACTGGCCTTGCATTCACCGATGATGACCCTTCCACCTTTGATGGCGAATAGGTCAACTTCGATTTTCTGAAGCTCGCCCTCGACGAGCGGGGTCAGCGTTACCCCTGGTAGCAGGCCTAGAAGCGGTGCGCGTTCGTCAGAGATCCATGCGCGAGCATTGTTCACCGCGAGAAGATGCGGCAGAATCCCTTGATCCACCGCGTGACCAAATAGCTCATTGAGCCGATAGGACCATGTCAACGTGCCAGTACTGATCGGCTTGGTAGTGGTGTTTTGACACCCGTCGCAAAGCTGACCCACAGACAATCGAGCGATCGAATACCACCGGCGCAATCGGCACACGGGACACGTAAATTCGTATCCTTGGAGCAAGACTCGGCGCTCGACCAACCACTCGATGACCTGGTTGCCCGTCGTCTGTGAGATCCCACGAAGTTCCTGTTGAATCCGGCTAGAGGTCCAATGTTGACGATCAAACTGGCTCTCTCGCGTGACTTCCTCGACGACGGCATCAACAAGGGCTGCTTGGTTCTCTGGAGCGGCCATCTCTGTGATCAAGCGGGTGATGTTGGCCTGGACCGCTTGACGTGGGTGCACCTCTGCCATTTTGCGAAAGAGGTCATAAATGAGGCTGCTTGCCATCAACTGTAGACCCTGGTCGTCTCCCAGCAAGTTCATGACCGCAATCGCCAATTGCCCCTTCTCTGAGATATCCGCGCGATAGCCAGCACGCTTGGCTAACCCCTCAACGAATGTCCAGCCGTCGTACACGCCGACCGACCATAGCGATTCTGGTTGGACGAACGGAACATCGAACCAGCCAGAGACACCATCCCGTGCAATTCGACGACCGAATGCCCCACCTGGTGGCAGACCAAAGTCTCTATCGGAGCCTCGTGGAAAAGGACGGTCTTCGATTGCGACTGTCCAGCCGATTCGTTCTGGGTGCTCCCAGTGTCCTAGGCTGTCGTAGTCCGGGACGGTGATGTCGGCAACACCATCCCGGAAGTTCACCACGTTTGAGGTTTGGAGCCCGAGAACGAAATCCGCCTTGAAGAACCGATCGATGTTTGACCGACTATGAATAGTTACATTCGCCAACCCCGGCGGGACTAAGTCTTCCAACTCGGCGACATCAAGCGACGCACTTACGATCTGGATCGTGCGTGAAGGATCCGGCTCGAGAGGTCCCCCTTGGACGAGGCGCCGCGCATTGTGAAGGCTCTGCAATACGTCGGAACGGCTGAGCCATTCAGGAGCAACCCAGACCGGAAGGAAACTCGATGCCGAACGTTGTGCCCGCAGGTTCCACACAAGGCACAAGTCTTCGACGCTGCGTGGATCCCCGACCACAACCACGCGACGGTTAAACGCTTCGTCGTATTGCTCGTGCTCAGGGTGATCTCCATCACCGTACCAATAGTGTTCAGGCAACGACGGGATTAATCGTGTGGTGAGGGTCGGAAGGCGCAATTGCTGAACTGGTGCCGGGCCGAATTTCGGCGTGAGGAATGAAGGATCACGGGGTATTTCGGTGACAGCGCGAATGAGATCGTCATTACTCAGGGACCGGGGATCGATGGTTCGGACGGTGACGAAGTTGTCAATCCTGTTCGCTCGATACGCAAGGCTGATGACCATTTCTTGGCTCATCGGCCGTTGATCGAGATGCCCATAGCGGAACGCTAGGGGCAGGGCAAGTTCGTGATCAACGAGCGGGTCGAAATTCACCGTTTCATAGGATTGGCCGCCGGCACGAACATGTCGCCAACGCTCTAGGGAACTGAAGACAGTCGCTCCTTCAATCTCCATCGTCTCCGTTGGTCGATCCCAGCTACGAATGATGCGGTCCCATCGATCATGTTGTTCTGTCGCAAACACCGGATCTGCGTCGACGAGATCAATAAGAACATCAGGGTCGTGCGCATCTAGGACACGTTCCCAAACGGGACTTGGCCGACTTCCTGGAGGGCACGGAATGAGAAACTGGTGAACCCCGTCCCAGGTCAAACAAGCAGACTCGATCGCCGCAAGTGCAAGACCGGGGGTGCCTGGAGCCACCAGATAGGCGAGGCGGTGGGGACGAACGGTGGCAGTTACACGCGTCGGTCCATTCGGCCTAAGACTCTGCAAGAGCAGGTAGTCTGTCATTGCTGACATTCGTAAAGCATCCTGGAGTTACGGTTGCTCGACTTCAAGCTTCGCCGATGTGGTGACTATGCACGGAGGACCCCGGAATCGAAAGGCCGCGAAGCACGTGACCTGCTCCCAGGATTTGGTCCATGGATCATGAGAGGCTGGTCCGGGCACGGTGCGGCTAATCCCCACTAGTGACGCAGCTTCAAGCAACCCGACCAGCAATATCGTTGACGTCACCGTCCGGATCGAGCATCCATAATCTCGCTCTCCTGCCCTTTGTCGTTGGACGGTGGGGTTCACCGTGGCTCAAGTGGCCCTACTGCGGGCGGGTTAGTCGCGCGCCTGAGACGGACCGACCGGGACCTCACGAGCGCTGCGGCTGCGACGTGGCGAACTCCGGGTCAGCTCTTAAAAGCTGTTCGGGTCGTTCGGGTCAGTGCCATTGACAACCTCGTCGCCGTCGAGGACGCCGTCAGCGTCGTTGTCGGGGTTGCGCGTGCCGGTCTGGTAGACGTAGTACTCATCGCCGTCGGTCGCACCGTCATCGTCCGTATCGACATCAAAAGGATCGGTGCCGAGCTCGAACTCGATCGCGTCCTCGAGCCCGTCTCCGTCCCCGTCTACTGTATCGACCGCCACCGCCGCTGGCGCCTCGGCACTCTCTTCGGTCGTCTCCTCTGTCGCCGCCGTAGTCTCGTCTGTGACGACCGGCGCTTCCTGCGCGACGGCGGTCGCCGCGGGAGCCTCAGCGGGCGCGGCGGCCGTCGGTTCGGCTGCCTGAGCCGCTTCACCCTTGGTGATGGTCATCAACGAGGAGACGCTGCCCGGCCACTCGACCTCGCTCGGGGTCGGTGTGTATCCGGTGACGGCCGGATTGACCAGGAAGATGCCGGACGGGTTGAGCAGGAAGGCCGCCGGCACGTCGTCGACGAGGATCTGGCCCGCTTGCTCGTAGTAGGTGAGGCGTTCTGCCGGATCGATTGTCGTGTCGCCGAGCTCGGTCAGCCTGTCGAATTCCTCGTTGCAGTAGCCGAAGGGGTTGAGACTCGAGTCACAGGCCCAGAAGACGCTCAACCAGTTCTGCGGATCGGGGTAGTCCTGGTACCAGCTGCCGAAGTAAACCAACTGGGGGTGCGTTTTCGCATCTTTGCGCAGCGCGGTGAGCGCGGCCCCCTCCATCGGCTCGATGGTGAGCTCGACGCCCAGGATGTCGCGGATCTCGCCGGCAATCCATTCCGATTGCTGGCCCCGCTCCTCGAAGTCGCTATTGAAGTAGAGCTTGATTTCCGGCAAATTGTCCGGCCCGCCGTATGACGATTCGGCTAGCGCCTGCCGGGCGGCCTCGGGATCGAACGCGTACTGATCCGTGTCGATGGCCCCGGGCAGCCCCTCCGGGATGAAGGAAACTGTCGGCAGGCAATCTCCCGAGCGCACCTCCGTGCACAGGGTCTCGCGATCGATGGCGTACGAGAACGCCTCCCGCACCTTCTTGTCCTGGAATGGCTCCATCGTGAGGTTCATCGCCAGGAACTGGTTAGCGGCCTGCGGGTAGGTCACGAAGGCTGGTGACAGTTCGGGATCGTTGGCCACCTCCATGATCTGGTCCGCCTGGAGCTGCACGGTATCGAGATCCCCGGCGCGATAGGCCTGGAGGGCCACGGCGGCCTCGTCGGCATAGACATAATCGATGCCATCGAGCAGCGGCCGGCCCTGCCAGTAGTTGTCATTGGCGGCGAAGGTCCACTCCTGGTCTTCCGCGATTCCGGTCACGGTGAAGGGGCCATTACCGATGTGGTTCTCGGCGCTCTTCCACCAGTTGTCCGGGTCTCGCGCCACGATCTCCTGCTTGACGGGGGCGAAGACCCACAGCGCCCCGATAGTGTGAAAGTACGGTGCGGGATTGGTCAGGTCGAGCTGGAGGGTGAGGTCGTCGATGACCCTCGCACCAAGCGCGGCCTTCGCAGTGTCGTACTCCTCCGGGGTAAATTCGACAGCATTGCCCTCATCGTCAGCGCCGATTGCGGCGAAATCCTCGCAGCCGGCGATCTCGAAGAGGAGGTACTGGTACTCACCGGCGGTCTCCGGGTCGCAGGTGCGCTCGACCGCGTAGCGGAAGTTCTCGGCCGTCAAAGGCGACCCGTCGCTGTACGTCAGATCGGGTCGGATCGTGAAGGTGATCTGGGTGGCGTCGTCGTTGTACTCCCATGACTCCGCCGCGGCTGGAACCGTCTCCTGGTTGGTGTCGAGTCGCGTGAGGCCCTCGTAGACCAATTGCAGGATATCGATCTCGGGGGTGGTGGAGCTCTTTTGCGGATCGACGACATCGGGATAGGACAGGTGATGAACCCGGAGCACATTCCCGTCGTCTTGGGCCATGGTGCCGGTCGCAAGCGCCGGCAACACCAGCGCGAAGACGACGGCGAGCATGGCGAGCCTGGACCAACAGCGAGGTACCCGGTGCATCGGCTCCTCCTGACCACAACGATTCGGTTCCGCTTGGGCAGCGGGAGTGAAATTCCGGTTTACCCTAAATGACGCCTTGATTCACGTCAATCGGGAATTTCCACGGGCGTTTCAGCCTCGGGCTCATCACCGTGGCGAATCGCGACTGCACGAGCAAGATTCTGGAGGCTTCCACGATCGGGAGCACGGAACATCGCCCCATTACAGGGCAAACTCCGTGTCAGGATCGAGGGGGAAGATCGGGCGGCGGATGTGCCGGTAGGGGAAGCGGCGAAGATCGACGCTGCCCAGACCGGGGGTATCGGCATAGACGGCGTGCTTCGCGATCGGGCCGAAGCCGCCGCGCCAGCGCACCGCCGCTTTGACCACGATGATCTGCTGCCGCGTCGGGTCGATGCCGATCGATTTCAACTGCTGCTGGTCGCCGGGCATCGACTTGTGCGAGGTCAGCACCAGGTTCACGCCCCCGCAACGCAGGACCGCCGTCGGACCCATGTCAACCGGGACCCCCGCATTCTCCGGACCCTCGTGCACCCAGCGCCCGTCACAGAGGAGGCGCACTCGCCCCGCCACCTCCACGGGATCGCCGTGCAAGCGGTCGGTCTTGCCGCCGACGACCATGCGGACCGTCGCGCCAACCCCCGCGGCAAAGGCGGCACGAGCCGCCTCCGCGTCGGCGATCACCATGGTCGCCTCCTGGGCACCCTGCGCCAGCAGCTCGGCGAGGAGCACCGTCCCATCACCGGGTGTGCCGCCGCCGATGTTGTCGCCGACGTCGACGAGCATGACCGGTCCCTCGGGGAAGGCGATCGCCTCGGCGACGGCCTCCGCCGGCAACGTGTTGCGCACCATCATGTCGTCACGGAGCGACCACGCCAGCGTCGCCAGCTCGCCGGCCAGCCGCCGGGCTGCCGCCGGATCGTTATCGGTGGTCACCAGGAGCCCGATGCCCGCTTCGGGAACGTCGGCATAGGCAAACCCACCGGCGATCGTCACCGTGAGCGCCTCGCCGGAGCGCTCCATGGCGAAGGCGCGGTCGAGGAGGGTCTTGAACGGGCCTTCGGCGGTGGCGATGGCCTGCGGCACCGGCAGCAGCGGCGGTTTGGCAAGGGCCATCACCGGCCGGATCTCACCCCGGATCGTGCCCGCCAGCAGATCGACCGCCTCCCGCGCGCGCTCGGCGGCGTCGACGTGCGGGTAGGTGTCGTAGGTGGTGATGACGTCGACACGATCGACCATCGCCTGCCCGATATTGGCGTGCAGATCGAGGGTGACGGCGATCGGCACCTCCGGCCCGACGAGGTCGCGCACGCGGCGCACGATCTCGGCCTCGGCGTCAGGAAAGTCTTCGGCCACCATCGCCCCGTGCAGCGTGAGCACGATGCCGTCCGCCGGCAACGCCGCGGCGATGCGCTCGCACAGCTCGTTGGCGAGGGTATCGAAGGTCTGGCGGTCGGGTACTCCCGTCGAGACGCCATCGGCGAAGAACGCCGGCGCCAGCTCGATGCCGCGTTCGCGGCAGCCATCGATGACCCCGCCGAGCGAGTGGTTGCGTCCGGCGAAGACCAGCAGCTCGTCGCCGCGAGCGATGACGCTGAGACTTTTCAGCGTCGTCGGTTCGGCGGAGAAGGTGTGCGTCTCGTGCATGATGCCGCCGGTGATCAGGCGCATTGTGAGAGCTCTCCGATGACGACGATCCCGGTGCGATTCACGCAGCCCGCATGTCGCGCGTCACCGCTTCGACGACGGAGAGGGTCTCGGCAAAGTCCGCGTCGGTATGCGCCAGGGAGAAACCGGCGTGTCCAGGTGGGCCCTGCCGCGTGTAGCCGTGGAAATAGACGCCGCGCTCGAAGCAGCCGGCGGCGAAGCGGCGATTGAGCTCGTGGTCGTGGTCGAGCGCGTCCGACCAGGTCCGCACGGGGTCGGTGATGCCGAAGTAGATGCCGAAGCGGGCGCCCATCCCCTGCACCCGCGCGGGGACTCCCGCGCGGTCGAAAATGGCCTGCAAGTCGCAGTAGAAGGCGTCGGCCGTGGCGTTGATGCGGTCGTAGACACCGGGCTGACTCAGCTCCTCGAGCGTGGCCAGGGCGGCCAGCACGCTGAGCAGATGCCCGGAGTAGGTCCCGCTGTGGGCGACCGGCCCGGTCGGGGCGAGAGTGAGCATCAGATCCTCCCGCCCGGAGACAGAGGCCAGCGGTAGTCCGTTGGCCAGTGCCTTGGCGTGCGTGGTCAGGTCCGGGGTGACCCCGTACTGGGTCTGCACGCCGCCGAGGTGGGTACGGAAACCTGACAGCACCTCGTCCATGACGAAGACGATGCCATGCTCGCTGCACCGGGCCCGCAGCAGCTCCAGGAACCCCGGCTCGGGCGGGATGCAGCCGGCGTTGTAGTGGATCGGCTCGCAGAAGACGGCCGCCAGCTCCTCACCGTGGGCGGCGATGGCGCGCTCGAACGCCTCGACGTCATTCCAGGGTGCCATCACCACGTCGTCCGCGCCCGAGACCGGCACCCCGCCGGATGAGGGGACCACCGCGCTGGCGTCGTCGAGCGGGTCCGCGCGACGGTAGAGCCACGGCTCGCTGAGACCGTGGAAATGACCGTCGAATTTCAGGTACTTCGTGCGGCCGGTGGCGTGGCGGGCGATGCGCAGCGCGACGAGGGTCACCTCGCTGCCGACGCTGGAGAAGCGGACCCGCTCCGCGGCCGGGATGATCTCGACCATCCGCGCCGCCAGCCGCTCGTGGAACGGCGTCTCGGCGGCGGTGATGATCCCCCGCTCGACGCCCGTGCAGGACGGCGCGTTTCACGGCCGGGTGATCGTGTCCCAGCAGCGCCGCGCCGTTCGACATGTTGAAGTCGATGTATCGCTTCCCATCGACCCCGTAGAGGTACGGTCCCTCGCCGCGGTCAACGTAGAGCGGCCGTCCCAGGTAGGAGTGCAGTCGCATCGAGGCGGAGACGCCCCCGGCCAGCACCGCCTGCGCCTCCGTGAAGAGCTGGTCCGGTTGGGTGATTGTCGTGTTGCTCATGCCGCTACTGTACGACGCGACCCCGGAATCCAACAGGGCTGGCACGACGCTAGCGTCTCCCATACCATGCCCGGGTCGCCGCGGCACGGCCACGGCGAGAGGAGGATCGGCCATGCACTTCTATTGCGCCTACACCTGGTTCCCCAAGACGCGTCCTGAGGAAGTCTGGGAGCGGGTCATCCACCAGCATGAGCGCGGCTCGAACGCGCCAGAGCTGATCCGCGGCTGGTACGACTTCGCCGGAGGCGGCGCCGGGTTTCTCATCGTCGAAACCGATGACGTGCGCGAGCTGACCGCGATGTTGCGGCCTTACATCGACCTCATGGCCTGGGATATCCGCGCCCTCTCCGAGAACAAGTACGACGAGACGGTTCAGCAGATCCGGGACGCTCTGGCCCAGATGGGCCGCCTGGCACACTCCGAGGTCACCATGCCGGTGGGGGTCGAGTCCTGAGCGACGTGATGCTGTAAGTGCTACCGATCGCTCTCGGTCTCGGCGCGGCAACGTGTATCGGCTTCTCGAACATCATCGCCGGGCTCACCGCGCGCCGCTTGACGCCGCTCATCGTCGGCTTCTGGTCGCAAGCGACCGGCACGGTCTGGTGCGCGCTGTTGCTCCTGGTACTGCGCCCGCCGCTCGTCTCCGGACAGATCTCCGGCGGGCTGATCGCGGGGCTCGCCGGCGGGGCCGGCATGGTGCTCTTCTACCAGTCCATGGCCACCGGCGCCATCTCCCTTATCGCGCCGATCACCGCCTGCGCCATCGTCTTCCCCGTGATCTACGCGATTGCCTCCGGCGAAACGTTGACCCTTCCCGTCGCCGCCGGTCTCGTCGCCATCATCAGCGGGATCGTGTTGGCCTCGTTGCGGCCAACACCGGTTCGCGGCGATCCACCTGATACGCGAATCGCGACGGACCGGCGAGCGATTGCGCTGGCCATCGTCGCCGCGGCGGCCTTTGGCGCCTTTTTCATCCTCATCGATTTTGCGCCACCGGCCAGCGGCTGGGGAGCGCTCTGGACAGCCGGCGGGGTCCGCCTCAGCGGGTTCGCGGTGCAGGTGACCCTGGCGCTGCTCGGGCCACGCCGGCTCGCGTGGCCGGGCCGCTACGCACCGGCGATAGCGCTGGCCGGGACGCTGGACCTGACCGCGCTGCTGCTGATCAGCTTCGGCGCGATGACGGACGCCTACGGCATCGTCACCGCTCTGGTCGGTCTCTACCCGGTGATCGTCGCGCTCCTCGGCGTCGTCTTCCTCGGCGAGCGGTTGACCCGGGTGCAAACGATCGGCGCCACGCTGGCGATGGCGGGCGTCCTGCTGGTCAGCATCTAGGGTTGGCGCCCAACTTCCCGCGGCCTGACTACGGAATCTCTCTGGTGGCATTGCGCCGAGTGCATAGCGCGAATACCCTGAACCAGGTGACGCCCATGGGATCTGCGCGCTGATTGAGCGGGGAGCGTGATGGGATCAATCGGGCGACGCCCACTTAAAGTCGGTCTGTTTCTCCCCTTATGGGAGGAGCGAACGAACGGAACGGTTCCCTCCTGGACGGAAATCCTTGCGCGGGCGAAAGCAGCAGAGGCGGTGGGCGTCGACTCTCTTTGGGTGCCAGACCACCTTATCATCCACTTTCCCGACACCGAGCCGGAAGGGGTTTGGGAGGGATGGTCGTTCCTGGCCGCTTTGGCTGCGTCGACGGAGCGGGTCGAGTTGGGTCAACTCGTCACGTGCACGGCCTTTCGTAACCCAGCCCTTCTAGCCAAGATGGCCGACACGGTCGATGAGATCAGCGGCGGCCGGCTGACACTGGGTCTTGGCGCCGGCTGGCATGAGCCGGAGTTCCAGGCCTTCGGCTACCCCTTCGATCATCGCGTCAGCCGGTTTGAGGAGGCGGTTACCATCATCCACGGGCTGCTGAGGCAAGGGCAGATCGACTTCGAGGGCACGTACTATCAGGCGCGAGATTGCGAGCTGCGTCCTCGCGGTCCTCGCACGGCAGGACCGCCGATCATGATCGGTGGCTCTGGTGCACGCGTGCTGGATCTGACGGCTCGTTTTGCCGACGTCTGGTCCCGGGATTTCGACAAGGTCAACCCGGAGCTCGTGCCTTTCTCGGCCGAGGATCTCGCCGCCTGGGGGCCACGGGTCGATGCGGCATGCGTCGAGGTCGGGCGTGACCCAGCGACTCTGGAGCGGACTGCCGCCGTGCTCATCGACCTGCCGATTGCGCCCGGACGGGAGGGTTGGGATGCGCTCACTGGTTCGCCGGAAGAACTCGCCGACGGACTGCGGAGTTACGCCAGTGCAGGCTTCAGCCACGTCCAAATCTGGCTGGAACCATCCACGATCGCGGGCATCGAAGCGTTCGCCCCGGCGCTGGAGCTGCTGGACGGTGGCTAGCGCGCACGCATCTGGCAAATGGAAAGGCCGTCGCCCGTGACACCCGCGCCGCCCGTTCATCGCCTCTCGGTAACCTCTACCGGTCCGGGGCGCCGCAAGCTGCTGGAAGCCAGCATCGATACGCCGCGGGATGGCGGCACGAGCGGTGCCTGGGCAGTGCGCGTGCGCGGTCACCTCTTGAGCGAGGCCGGGCCCGTGCCGGAGATCACTGCCGTCGCTCCCGGCTCGGTACTAGCGAGGGCCATAACCGGACTTTCGACGCCAGAGGTCGCCGCGCGTTACCCGCAGGTGCCGGGGGCGGAGGCGTGCGGCTTCACGTTGCTGGTGGACACGCTCGGTCTGCCACAGCGCTTCGAGTTCCGTCTGCGCGCGGCGCTGCCGGACGGCTCACGCGTGAAGTTCGCGGACATCAGCGGGGAGCGACGGCCGCTAACGACAGCGTACGCGCCGCGCTTGCAGCCGTTGCTGGTCACCTCGCTGGGGAGGATGGGCACGACCGTCCTGATGCGAATGCTCGCCGCGCATCCCGGGGTGGTCATCTACGACCGGCCGCCGTACGAGGTCCGCGCTGGCAAGTACTGGACGCACGTGCTGAAGACCCTGGCCGCGCCGACCGACGCCAGCAAGCGGGTCGGGGCGCCGATGGAGTTCCATCTCGAGCCGCTGGCCGCGGGCGGCAACCCCTTCTACTCCGCCGCGTTCGCGGCCTGGCCCGAGGTCGAGGCCTGGTCGGGCTCGACCTACGTCACGGACCTCGCCACATTCTGTCAGCGCAGCATCGATGGTTGGTATCTGGCTACCGCCGCGGCGCAGGGTGAGGGAGAAGACGCGCTGGTCTTCTTCGCCGAGAAGCACTTCCCTGATGCCTACCCGCGGCTGATGCGCGAGCTCTATCCCACGGCGCGGGAACTGTTCCTGGTCCGCGACTTCCGCGATATGGTGGCCTCGATGCGCGCCTACAACGCTCGCAAGGGATTTGGCGACTTCGGGCGGGAGACAGCCCAGAGCGACGCCGCCTGGCTGGCCAATCTACGCCAGGGGGTCGTCGCCCTGCGCGATGCCTGGCGGGAGCGCGGCGACTCATCGATTCTGGTCCGCTACGAAGACCTCGTGCTCGACCCGCAAGCGACACTGCCTCCGCTGCTGACCTCCATCGGGCTGGACACCGCGCCGGAGAGAGTGACCCACCTGATCGCCACCGCCACGGCGGACGTCCCCGAACTCCGCGGCCACGGCACGGCCGGCTCACCCGGCGCCTCAATTGGCCGCTGGCGCCACGATTTGCCACCCGAGCTGCAAGCGGCCGTCGCGGAGACGTTTGGCGATCTTCTCCAGGAGTTCGGCTACGCGTCGTCGGAATAGTCGGCGCTCGCTCAGTGGCCGACCCTAGCCTCATGGAAACCAGTTTCATTGCGTTGGATAGGCGCGGGCAATGCCTTCAACTTGCAGTGCGTCGCCTTAACAGATGGCAGGCGCCACGGCACTTCAGAATCGCCTGACCATCGACGTAGACCGTGTTGCAAAACCGGGATTACAGCTAGTCACCCACACCAATGCCGCCGCTCCGTCCTGGTGCGCGGGCTAAGGCGCCGGGGCGAGGGCTTCCATCACGTCAACGGCGCGCTCCATCTGGTCTGGCCCGACATCGAAGTTCGCCTCCAGGAAGAGTTCACCGACCCCGGCCTCGGCATACCGCTGCACATCCTCGCGGATCTCCGCCAGCGTGCCCCACAGCGGACGTCGCTCGCTGCCCCGCGACCGTGACTGGAGCCGGAATGAGCCACGACAGACGATCCGCAGCGTCTGGGGGTCCCGGCCGAGCGTCTGCCGCCGCCTCCGCGATCTGCTGGATCAGCGGCTGCACGCGATTGAGGGGCACATTGCCGCCGAGGAAGCCATCGCCCAAGGTTACGACGCGGTCAATCACTGTCTCGCCAAAGCCCCCAACCAGGATCGGCGGGTGCGGTTGCTGGAGAGGATGGGGTGCCACATGAGCGCGCGGAATATGGTAGAAGGCTCCCGGAAAACTCGACTGGATCCTCCGTCCAGATCGCCTTGAGGCAGCGCAGAAACTCGTCGGCGCGGCGGCCGCGCTGGCGAAAGGGCACACCGACGGCCTCGTACTCGTCTTCGGACCACCCGACACCCAGGCCAACATCCAGGCGGCCGCCCGAGACCAGGTCGAGGGTGGCTAGTTGCTTGGCGAGAAGAATCGGCGTGAAGTAGGGCATGATCAGCACGGCCGTCCCGATGCGGATGGTCGTGGTCAGACCGGCAACGTAGGCGAGCGTCACCACGGGATCGACGACCCGCCCAAATGGCTTGGGCCACGGCTGACCGGGCAGTGGAGGATAATCGCCCTTGGGCTGCACCGGATAGAGCAGCCGCTGCAGGACCCACAGCGAGTGGTAGCCGAGCGCTTCCGCTCGCTGCGCAATCTGCACTTGGTTCTGGGGCGTGGCCCACGCGCCCGCTACGGGGAGGGAGAACCCGAGCTGCATTGCGCCGAACTCCATCGCTGCCTCAGCTCCCGCGCCGAATGCTCTGGTGGCTGAGGTAGGTATCACGCTCACCTCGTTCAAGACGTTGTTGATGTTGGTCAGGGCGTCTCCGCACCTGTGGCGCGACCTGGTTTCTTCCAGTTATCTGCGCACCCACATAGGCCGCATCCTCACCCACGCCGGTGAACAGGCCGGACTTCGCCGTGTGCAACCAGTCCAGCCCGAGGATGAAGAGCCCCGGCACGCTCGTCAC
Source organism: uncultured Chloroflexia bacterium (assembly GCA_963724295.1). GTDB lineage: Bacteria > Chloroflexota > Chloroflexia > Thermomicrobiales > UBA6265 > JACCXM01. Next base: position 364,626 of record CAVRUC010000013.1, read on the forward strand.
GCCGCGCCGCTGGACCGGGTACCCCTCCGCGTCGAGAACCGGCAACCGCACCCAGCTCAGGTCGGGCCGGTAGCCGGTGGCCCAGATAACGGTGCCGATCCCGGCCTGCGCTAGGTCCAACTCCGTCGGGGCTTGCTGGGCCAGCTCCACCGCCGATCTCCGCTCGGCGGGCTGCTCCGCCGCGGGCGCGTCCAGCCCCCGCTCGCGAATGTGCTCATCGATCGTCCGGAGGCGTACCCCCGCCTGCTCCTCGCCCCACTCGAGGATCTCGGCCAGGTCCGGGGCGAGGAAGAGTTTCCCGTCATGGATGCCGCGGAGGCGGCCCAGCAGCACCACGCCCTCCGCTGCCAACGTGTGCACGTTGAGATCCCGTCCGCCGCCGCTGCCGGTGAACTGCGGATTCGGCAGGCCAGCCCGGGCGCCGGGCGGGAGGCCGTCAACGGTGCGGTCGAACCAGCCGATGTCGCGCAGCCAGAGCGCGACGTCCCGGCCGCGATAGCGGCGCGGCGCCCACCAACTCCGGCCGCATGAGAGGTAGACCGGTCGCCCGGAGCGCCGCAGCTCCTCGGCGATCTGGCAGCCCGCCTGGCCGCTGCCGACCACCAACGCCGCACCGGGAGGCAGCTGTTGCGGGTTGCGGTAGGCGTAGGGGACGAGCTGCGCCACGTGGGCGGGCAGCTCCGCGGCATACGGCGGAATGAGGGGCCGCTGCAGCGCGCCGGTGGCGATGACGACCTGGGCTGCGTCGTAGGTCACGTCGTCGGTCCGTACGAGGAAACCAGCGCCATCCGGGCCGGGCTCCAGCGCAGTCACCCGCACCCCCTCGCGCACCGGCGCGCCGAACGAGCGGGCGTAGGCCTCCAGGTGGCCTACCACCTCGTCCTTGCCCATGAAGCCGTCGGGGTCGTCGCCTGCGTAGGGGAATCCCGGGAGTGCCATCGTCCGGTTCGGACTGACCAGACACAGCGAGTCCCACCGCTGGCTGCGCCAGCTCTCGGCGATGCGGCCTTGCTCGAGCACGACGTGGGGTCGACCCTGTTCAGTCAGGTAGTAGCTCATGGCCAGCCCGGCCTGGCCACCGCCGATGATGACGATCTCCATCTGCTCAATGCTCATGGGGATCCTCGCTTTCGCTGGGACGGCAATGCTGGATCGGACAGCGCGACACGTAGGAACGGGGAGAGCGGTATGTGAAACCGGTTCATGGAACATCCCTCCTGGGACTCGGCCAGCCGCGTGCTGTGCCGGGGTCCGGAGGGGCGTTATGCCGGTTGACGTCCGAACCCACTCTCCACTCTAGCGAGCGACCAACTGCGTTCAAGTCCGATTATTGGACCGAGTTGGTCACTGTCTCGTGCGATACTCTTGCCATGCGCGGGTACGGGCAGTTCTGCCCCATTGCTTTGGCCTCGGAAATTTTCGCGGAGCGTTGGACCCCCCTCGTCGTCCGCGAACTCTTTTGCGGCAGCCACCATTTCAACGAGCTGCTCCACGGCCTGCCGCGCATTCCCCGGTCGATCCTGGTGCAACGCCTTCGCGTCCTCGAGGGCGCGGGCGTGGTTGAGCGCCGCGTTGATGCGGGAGGTCGCGGCGTGGAATACCATCTGACGGCGATTGGGGTGGAGCTTGGTGATGTCGTGCTGCGGCTTGGAGATTGGGGCAAGCGCTGGGCCGACACCGAGATCGCACCCGGCAATCTCAACCCCGATCTGCTGATCTGGGACATTCATCGCCGTTTGAACAGCGAACACATGCCGGAGCAGCGGGTCGTAGTCCAGATCGGTCTCCACGGCGCCAACCTGAAGAACTACTGGATGGTGGTGGAGCGTCCGGTGGTCTCGGTCTGCTGGACCGATCCTGGATTTGCGGTCGATCTCCGAGTTCAGGCCGACTCCGTTGCCTTGCACCGCGTCTGGGAAGGGCAGCTTGAGCTCGCTTTGGCGTTGCAACAGGGGCTGATCGCATTGGAAGGTCCGCCCGACCTGTGCCGCGCGTTCCCGCGATGGCTCAAGCTAAGTCATTTCGTCGAGCGCGCCCGGGATGCCGCGGTGTCAGGGTGACGCGGTTGTAAGGGACGGCGCGTTGCGGGTAACCCGCGCACACACGCATGGCGCTTTCATCACTCACGACTCATTACCCCTTATCACCCTCGCGAGAACGTCTCGTGCCTGCGCCTTGTCGATCTGCATCTGGGCAATGAGGTCTTTACACGGAAGGCGCGCAGGGTTTCCACGTCTTGAGTGGGCATACTGCCCAGCTTGCCAGAACGACCGGCGGACGGCCAACATTACCGACTGTCGTGCCGTCTCGGGCTAAATCACAAGCTCAGCCTGCGACCGGTGTGCAGATCTCGACGAGCATCCCCTCCGGATCACGCACGTAGGCGACAGTTTGACCCCACGGTTTGGTCGTCGGCGGGGAGACGACGATCGCTCCGGCCGATAGCGCGGTATCCCAGGCCGCGGCAACATCGTCCGTGACGAAGCCGATCTCGACGCCGACCGGTGGCTCCGCCGGGTCATTGCGGCGGTACCCGCCGGGGATGAACTCGCCAACCAGGCTGTGCCTGGCAAATGAGAGCGTGGTGTCGCCGGTCTCCATCTCGCCATAGGTTGCGTCGTCGGCAACGAAGCGGCGAGTGAGCCCGAAGGCGCGCTCGTAGAAGTCGATCGCCCGTTCGACATCGTCGACGTAGAGAATCGTGTATCCGAACCGCATGCTCTGTCCTCCGAACATCTGTGCGAGACAACCGCCGTACTCTACCCGATAACAACTGCTCATTTGGCGACGATATTCCCGCATGACCTGACTTGCGGCGCCGCTTGGAGGCCTCAGTCACTGGGCCAACGGGCGGTATCGGCTGCCCGGATATCCCATCACGCGTACTATTGCCCGTCGATGCCGGTGCGAAGCGCATCAGATCCATCAAGATGGAGAAGCCCAGGCCTGTGAAGGGACGGATCGAGCGGCCGGCTTGGCTCCGCTATGGCGCCGCGATGCTGCTCGTCGCGCTTGCCAGCGTATCGACGAACGCCCTGCAGCAGTGGCTCTGGCCGACCCCGCTCGCCGCGTTCTATATCGTCATCGTGCTTGCAGTCTGGTATGGCGGCCTCGGTCCCGCCCTGCTCGCTCTCGGGTTGTCCCTACCGGCAATCGCCGTCTGGGCATTCCAGCCGGTAACGGTCTGGTCCCTCGGTTGGAGCGAGGTGAGTCGCCTCCTCACCTTTGTCATTGTTTCCTTGCTGATCACCGCACTCAGCGTCAGCCGGGACCGCGCCGAGGACGCGCTACGAGGGAGCGAGCGCCGCTTCCGCACCATTCTGGAGACCGCCAATGAGGGCATCTGGTTGATCGGTCATGATGCGCGCACGCATTACGCCAACGACCGGATGGCCACGCTGCTGGGCACCACGCCCGAGCGCATCGCCGCGGCCACGCTCCTCGACTTCGTCTTTCCCGAGGACGTGCCGGCCGCGCGGGAATGGATCGACAACAACCTCGCCGGACGGTCGGAGGAGTTCGACTTCCGGTTCCGCCGCGCCGACGGCGAGGAAGTGCTTGTCGTCGCCGGCACGAGTCCCGTGCGTGACGGTTCGGGCCGGGTCGCCGCTGCGCTTGGTCTCTTCACCGACGTCACGGCGCGCCGCGAGGCCGAAGCCGCGCTGACCCGCGCCAACGAGCGCTTCGCTCTGGCCGCCGACGCCGTGCAGGCGCTCATTTACGAATGGGATCCAGCGACAGGAAAGGTGGAGCGCAGCTCCGGCCTGTTCCCCCTTCTGGGCTATCGCCCGGACGAGGTTCCCGCCGACAAGGAGTGGTGGGAAAAGCAAATCCATCCCGAAGATCGGGAGCGCGTCACGGCCCGGACGGTGGACGACGCAGAGAGCGAGCGGTACTCGTCCGAATACCGAGTGATGCATCGAGACGGCCGCTGGATCACGGTCTGGGATCAGGGCCGGATGGTACACGGTGAGAACGGCGAAGTCACGCGCGTGATTGGCAGCACGATCGACATTACCGCACGCGCGGAAGCGGAAGATGCCCTGCGCCTGCTGGACGAGGCGGGACGGGCGTTGGCCTCGTCGCTCGATTACGAGCAGACCTTGCAGCGAGTAGCCTGGTTGGCGGTGCCGGAGTTTGCGGATTGGTGTGTGGTCGACCTCCTCGATGAGGAGGGCGTTGTCCGCCGCGTCGCCGTGGCGCATGCTGATCCCCACCAAGCGGCATTGGCGACAACGCTTTTGCGGTACTCACCGTCCTTGCACAGCGACGGACCACAAGAACAGGTTATTCGGACCGGTTCCTCGCTATGGCTGGAGACAGTCACCGGCGAGCTCATCGAGTCCGCCGCTCAGAGTGCCGAGCACCTCGAGGTTCTCCGTTCCATCGATGTCTGTTCAGCGATCGTCGCGCCATTGTCGGCGGGAGGCGCGGTCCATGGAGCGTTGACGCTCTTCACGACGGCGATCTCGCATCGCCGTTTCGACGCAGACGACCGTGCGCTGGCCGAGCAGCTTGCCCGCCGCTCGGCGGTGGCCATCCAGAACGCGCGGCTCTACCGCAATGCGCAAGCCGCCGAGGCGCGCTATCGTGGACTCTTCGAAGGCACCAAAGACGGCATTATCGTGTTCGACCCGAACGGCACGTGTGTCGACGTCAACCCGGCAATGCTGACGATGGTCGGGTATGACCGGCCGGAACTGGTTGGTCGCGCGGCGACGCTCGTGGCTTGCGGGGGGCCATGGGCCGGCGAGGAAGGCGAGCGGCTGCGGCGCGACGGGCAATGGCGCGGGGATTTCGAGCTGCGGCGCAAGAACGGAGCGCTGGTGCCGGTCGAATCGTCGATCACGTCGGTGCAGCTTCCCACTGGGTCGGTCTATGTCGGCGTCCTGCGCGACGTCTCCGAGCGGAGGCGATTCGAACAGCTTCAGGAGGAGTTCCTCTCCGCTCTGGCCCATGACCTGATGAATCCCTTGACCACCGTGCGCGGTCAGACGCAGATCCTGCGCCGGCGGATCGGTCGCGGTGAACCTCTCGACGAGGGGCGCCTCAGTGCCGGGCTAGAGAGCATCGATATCGCCTCGACGCGCATGACCCGGCTGCTCGACGAGCTAGCGGACGTGATGCGCTTGCGGTCCGGACACGAGATCGATCTGCACCGGGAATCAACCGATCTGGTAGCGCTGACGCGGCGGACCGCCACGGAGCAAGACCGGATCACGGAGCGACATACCATTCACCTCGAATCCGCGGTGGACGAGTTGACCGGGTTCTGGGATGGCCCCCGCCTGGAGCGGGTCCTGGGCAACCTGCTGGGCAATGCCATCAAGTACAGCCCGGATGGCGGCGAGATTACCGTCCGTATCGAGTGCGAAGGGAATGACGATGCCGGGGTGGCCGTCCTCAGCGTCGAGGATCGCGGTGTGGGCATTCCGGCGGGGGATCTGAGTCACATCTTCGAGCCGTTCCGGCGTGCCGGGAACGTCGAGAGCTTTGCCGGCAGCGGCATCGGCCTGGCGGGGGCCAAGCGGATCGTCGAGCTCCACGGCGGGACCATCGCGGTCAAGAGCAGTGAGGGGCAGGGAAGCACATTTACGGTTCGCCTCCCCATCGCCGCGGATGATCAGGTGCGCAACATCCGGTAGTGGCGGGCGATGAGCCCGATGCCGACCAGCGCCAGGGCGCAGGCGCCGGCGGTGGCCAGCGGCGCGCCGATCCGCTCGGCTATCACGCCGACGGCCAGTTGCCCGAAGGGAAGCATGCCCCAGGTGGCCAGGTAGATCGAAAGCACCCGTCCCCGCACGTCATCGTCGACCCGCAGCTGCAATGCCGTCTGGGCCAGCGCCATGAAGGCAGCGCTCATGCCTCCGGCCGCGAACAGCAGTAACACCACCAGAGGAAGGTTCGACGTCAACGCGAAGACCAGCACCAGCGCGGTAAACGTGGCGGCAGTCACCACCTGGGCACGAGACCACGATCCGAGTCTGCGCGAAGCCGCAACGGCGAGCGCGCCGGCGACCGTCCCCAGGCCAGTGCTGGCCAGCAGCAGCCCCAGCCCTGCCGAGCCAATGCCCAACACATCCCGGGCGAAGACCGGCATCATCGTGATGTACGGCATCACCAGGACGTTGGTCGTGACCGCCAACAAGATCAAGCTGGAGAGGAACGCGTCCCGGGCCACGATGCGCAACCCGAGCGTCAAGCTGGCCCACACCGACCCGCCGCGGGCGGTTCTCGCCGGTGAGCCGGCCGGCAGCTGGAGGGTCGTCGCGAGGGCCAGAATCTGCAGCACGGCCGCCACCGCGAACGTGCCCGCGATGCCGATGACGGCGATCAACACCCCGGCCAGGGCCGGTCCGGTCACACGGCAGGCATTCTGGACCGCGGCATTGAGCGCCACGGCGTTGGCAAGATCGCCGCGATCGACAAGCATCGTCACGATGGTGGTACGAGTCGGGAAGATGAACGACATGGCCGTGCCGTAGGCGGCCACCAGCACCAGGGTCGACCACGGCGCGATCGCGCCCGTGCCGACCAGCAGCGCGAACACCGCCGCGAGCGCCATCACGGCGAACTGGGCCACCAGAAGGACCGTGCGCCGGTTATAGCGATCGATCATCACGCCGGCTGGCAAGGAAACCACGAGCAGGGGTATGCCGCCGACAAAGCCCGTCAATCCCACGAACAGGGGGGAGTCCATCAACTGCAGAGCAAGCCAACCGACACAGACCTGGTACATCCAGAAGGCGGAGTTCGTGGCCAGCGTTCCCAGCATCAGCATCCGGAACGCGGGGTACATTCGCAACGAGTGCGACACGCCGCCCGAGTCCGGGGAAGGGGTCATCTCCGGCAGGGAGCGACGCCTCACCGGGATTCGATCCAGTACCTGGTTCCCCATGAATCCTTTGCCCGCTCCCAGGATCACGTGCTCTCGTATCGTGAAGCTCAGATCACCCGATGGCTCACGCCGGGCGGCTGTCCCAACGGAAGAAGCGTACCGAGATTGCCATGGCGATGATGAAAGTGAGCATCAAGCGCGAGGAGATCCAGCCAGATCGCGCTGAAGCCGTTGCCAAACGCCATCGGCTCGCGCAGCGCGTCGACCAGGTAGGGCAGCGGCAGCACCTTCGTGATCGGACGCAGCCAGGCAGGCGCATTCTCCATACTGAAGAAGATGCCCGACAGAAAGAGCATGGGGAAGGTGACGAGGTTGGCGTAGCTCGCCGCGGTCTCGGTGTTCGGCGCGATCCCGGAGATGGCAAACCCGATTGCCAGGAACGCCAACGCTCCGGCGGCGATGGCCACCAGCAGCACCAGGGGATTCCCGCGCAGATGGAGTCCGAAGAACGCCCACGCCATTCCGATCAGGATCACCGCCTGGAGTCCAGCCACCAGCAGCTGCGAGATGATCCGCGCCAGGATGAACGAGGTGAGCGGGAACGGCGTAACCCGGACGCGACGCAGGATACCGCGCTCGCGATAGGTGACGAACGCGGTCGCCAGCCCGATCACGCCGGAGTTCATCAGGCTCATGGCCAGGATACCGGGCACGAAGACGTCCATGAACGAGACATCCTGGGCCGTGACCGCTCGTTCCTCGATCGACACCGGGGGCGGACCACCCGCCACGTCGATCAACGTCTGGCGGACCGCCCCGACCGCCACCTGCGAGATCGGCCCCTCCGTCGCGTTGTAATAGAGGATCACCGCCGGCAGGTCCTCGGCGCTCCCGCCCGTCTCAGCGGCGAAGACCGCCACCACACCGCGGTCCCCGTCCGCGAGCGCCTGCAGCTCATCCGCCTCGTCGCCGAGTGAGACCGTGAAGCTGGGATTGGACTGCAAGGCGGCAACCACCGCGTCGCGGTAGGCCGACTCCGGACCCGCTACGCCGACGTCGAACTCGACCGTCGGGCCACGGCCGAAGACGACGCCGAAGATGACGATGAAGAGAGCCGGGAAGGCAAGATTCCAGAAGAGCGCCGCGCGGTTGCGCAGGCTCATCTTCAGGTTGGCGCGGACCATGGCGAGAAGAGCGGTCATGACGGGGTCGGAAGTCGGAAGTCGGAAGTCGGAAGTGAGCCGGCGAGACGGCAAGACGGCTGCAAGAAGACGGCAAGTACGAGCGTCGTCGAGGAGGCGAGGAGGCGAGGAGGCGAGAAGTAACCTCGTCGCTCTCCTTCACCCCCTGAGGCGGTGAAACCGCCGCCACCCCCTGAGCGAAGCGGCACCCCCTGAGCGAAGTGGCACCCCCTATCTCCCATCACCCTCGTCGCCCTCGTACTGGTGCCCGGTGCGGGTCAGGAAGACGTCTTCCAGCGACGCCTGCAACGTGCTGAGATCGGACAAGGTCACGTGCCGGCGCTGGGCAAGGTGCAGGAGGGCGATCAAGGTCGCCTGGGCGTCGGTCGTACGTAGCTCGAGCGTCTCATGACCGTCGCGATCGCGCAGCTCGGCGGTCACCACGGCTTCCAGTCGTTGCAGGTCGCCGCGAGCAATGCTCCCTTGCTGCACGGAGGCGCGGACTGTCGCGTCTGCGCCGAGCTGTTGGATCAATGCGCGCGGCGTATCACAGGCGACCACCCGGCCGCGGTCCATGATGGCGATGCGGTCGCACAACTGCTCGGCTTCTTCCATATAGTGTGTCGTCAGGACGACCGTCGTCTCGTTTTCGCGGATGTCGCGGATCGTCTGCCACAGGGTGCGCCGGGCGGCTGGATCGAGTCCGGTCGTCGGTTCGTCGAGGAACGCGATCCGCGGTGTATTGACGAGCGCCAGGGCGATAGCCAACCGCTGCTGCTGTCCTCCCGAGAGGGTATTGATTCGTGAGCGCCGCTTCTCCTCCAGCCCGACCAGCTCCAGCAGGCGTTCGACCCGCGCCGGCGAGGCATCGGCGCCGTAGAGCGCGGCAAACAGCGCGATGATCTCGGTGCAGCTCAGGAAGTCGAAGAGCGCGGTCGACTGCAATTGGACGCCGATGACCCGGTGCACCCGCTTCGGCTCGGAGACCGGATCGAAGCCTGCCACCCGTATCTCACCGCTGTCCGGGGCGCGTAACCCTTCCAGCATCTCGAGCGTCGTTGTCTTGCCGGCGCCGTTGGGACCGAGGATGCCGAAGATCTCGCCCGGCCAGATCGTCAGATCGAGTCCCGCGACGGCTACCATCTCACCGTAGCGTTTGACGACGTCTCGCGCCGAGATGATCGGCTCGTCCGACCGCGTGAGGACCGAAGCGCGTGCTTCCGCGGTCGCGGTTGCTGAGGAATGCATCTACGGGATCGTCTCGCTCCTCGTGACCTGACGCCTCCGGGCGACATCAGTGTCAGCGACTATAGCGGGAGGACCCGGACGAAGACGAATGGCACGGCTGACGAGAAGGAGTGGACATGACGCCGGGGTATCGAACGGGGACAGCGACGGGCAGCGGGCGTGAAAGCGCCAGAAGCCTTCACTGGCTGACACTGGCAGCCGTCCTCGTCATCCTGCTTTCTGCTGTCGCGCCCGGAGTCTGGACGCATGGGGCCGGTGTCGCTCGCGCGCAAGACGAGGTCGCCGCCGGCGATGTGACGCCGCCGGGTCAGGTGATCGCGCAAGGGATCGCGCGGCTGCCCCGCGGCGACCTGGCCTGGACCGTGCGCACTGTCACTGTGACCGGGGACGAGCGTACGACGGTCGCATCGTTCCCGGTCGGATTCGTCGTCGCCGACGGCGCCACGATCGCGGTCCTGGATGAGCAGGGTGACGTCCTGAACCTTCTGGAGGACGGCGAGGCAGCGTTCCTCCCCAACGGGAAGGCGGGAGCCCTGGCCAGCTGGGACGACGAGGCAAGCCTGTACGAGGTGGCCCTCGTGTCGGCTGAGGAGGCCAGTGCCGGCGAGACTCCCGGCACGGTCGCCGGCAACCCTTTCGCCGCGCCGAAGGGGACCACATTCGACATCGAGATCGCGCGGACGGTACTGGCCCGCGATGACCAGACCACGATCCCGATCTCGCCCTCCGGGGCGCCGGTCCTGTACTTGCAGACAGCCGGCGCCGCGCAGTTGCAGGCCGGTGAAAGCCAGCCCGTCGAGCTTGCGGCCGGACAATTCGCCATGCTCCTGGGCGACGTTACGGCGCGTGGAGCGAGCGACGAGCCGGCCACCTTTCTTGTCGCGGCGATCGGCGAGGAGACCGCCGAGCGGGATGCCACGGAAGGTACTCCGGAGGCGCGTGCCGGCCGCGAAGAATCGTCAGCGAGCCCGCGATGCGGCGACCGCGAGCGACGGCGCGGCGCGCGCCAGGCGAGCAAGACGAGTCCGCACCGGCGGTGGCGGTGGCCAGGGCAGCCAGACAGCACCGCAGGGCACGGGCGGCACTGGGGCCGCTCCAGTCAGCGGCGCGGTCACGCCACCACCCCTGACAGAAGCCCCGGCCGGCACACCGCCGGCGGAGCCCACGGTCGAAGCAACGCTCCCGGTGGAGACGGCGGTTCCCGATGAGGGGACGCCTCCGCCCGATGCGACGATTCCTCCGGAAGATGAGGTGCCGGGTGACGCAACGGAAACCCCGGACCCGGCGGCGCCACCGGCGGACGGGGTCCCGACCGAGGAGCCGGCTGGTGATCCGTTGCCGACAGTGGAAGTGCCGCCAGGCGAAGAAACCCCTCCGGGTGACGAAGTGCCGGCCGAGGATCCACCCGTCGACGAGGAGCCGGTCGCGGAACCGACGGCCGAGGCGTAGGATCGACGCGAGTGGCTGAGTCTCGCTCTCGGGGTTCAGTCGATGGCCTGAACGGCACGGGTCCCGCAGCCGGCGCGCGGCATCGGGAGCCGGCATAACGGGGCAAATCCGCGCGTCAGGTATCGAGGCGCCGGGATGATCGGGTCTCGTGGTCCACGAATCCTGCAGACCGTCGCTCTCGCAGCCGGCATGCTGCTGGCGGTTGGGTATTCGCCATACGGAGCGTCTCCGTCTTCCGCTACCGAACTGCCGGCGACGCCCACAGCGGTGCGGAGCTCGCCGCTGGTGGTGATCGCCGCGGGTAGCGGAGCCACACCCGACGCCAGCTCGGACATCGTCTGGCTCGTGCAACGAGGGGCGGCGTCCGGTGAACAGCGCACGGAGCCGGCCGCCTTCCCGCTCGGGTTCGTGCTTGTGGAGCGCGGCACGCTCGTCATCTTCGACGCCAACGGGAGCCCCATCACCGAGCTGGGCTCCGGCCGGGCGATCCTGCTGCCGGCGGGTGAGCGGGGTTCATTCGGCAGCGCGAACGGAGACCTCGTGCTCTATGTCCAGATCGCACTGGTTCCGGTCGCCGCCGTGCCGGGCACGCTACCGCAAGAGATGCTGGCCAGCGAGCCGTTCTCGGCTCCAGGCAGTGCCACCCTCAGCCTCGAGCTGGTACGAGGCATCATCAATCCCACCCGCAGCGCGGCCTTGCCGGCCGGCGCACTGCCCGCTGCTGCTGGCGACCGACAGCGCGATCCAGCTCGAGACGACCTCTGGCGGCAGCGTCGACGTCCCTGATCGCGCAATGGTCCTGCTCGCGGAACCGGCGATCGTTCGCAACCCCGCTCAGCAGCCGGCGACGTTCGTCGTCGCGCGGAGTGTCACCACGGAGAGCGCAACAACACAGCCCGCGGATCAGTCCAGGCTCGATCCGGCGCTCTCCGATGCCTGGCACCACTACGGGTGCCACCTCAACCCCGGCAACCCATCCTGCCTGACGATTGGCATCGCCGCCGACTGTGCGATCGACCCGAGCGGTCCCGACTGTCGCGTCGACAGCGATGGCGATCGCTGCACCGACGTCGCGGAAGCCGAGGCGGGATTCGATCCGTTCGATGCGGCCGACTGCGTCGGCGGCGCCGGCGGGCAACCCGCGATCAACTGCCTCTTTCTCACCGAGAATCTGGCCTGCAACGGCGACCGCATCGCCGAGCCCCAGGAACCCGAGTGCGCCGCGGAACGGGAGATCCGGCAACGCCGTAGCCCAAGCACTCTTTCCGGGTGCGATGGCATCGATCAGCCGCCGCCCGACGCCTGCGCCTACGCCGTTCGCGATCCTGGCTGCGACGGATTCGCGCCGGGTGAGGCGGGGTGATTGCTCCCTGCGGTCGCGATGATTGTTCGCTGCGCTCACGGTGATGGGTGATTACTCGCTGCGCTCGTGGTGATGGGGTGATAGGGAGTCGTGTTCTCGATCCCCTATCACCCTATGACCCCATCACCCGACCCCCATCACCCATCACCCTCGTCTGACCCCCGCCGTATACTCGGACGCCGTCCCGCGGGGAGAACGTCATCGCCATGAGCGACGAAATGGAGCAGGTCGCGGTAGGCGGGTCCGGGCCTGGGTCACACACCCACCTCTGGCCGCGGTTGGCCCTCGTCCAAGCAGTGTTGCTGCTGGCCGCCGTGGCGATCGCCTTGCCCGTCGCGTTTCGCAGCATGGGCATCCTGCTCACGGACGGGCAGGCGCGGACTCTCTACGAGTTCCCCAGCGGCCAGGCCGCCACCGCGGCCTCCACGCAGGCCCTGGATGAGTCCGAGAGCTATTTCAACATCGCGGCGATCGACCTCGACGAAGATCTGGGCAGCATCACGCTGGCCATCTCCGGTCACCGTGTGTGCCCGGACGCCGGCTGCTCGACGCTGACGCTCAACCTCACTTCCCTCGAGGACGACGCCGACGTGCGGCGGGCGCTACCGCCGTCAGCACCGATGACCCTGACGCCCGACCAGGAGATCTTCAGCCAGACCATTCAGCTGCCGGTGCGCGGGCAGCCCAGCCAGTACCCGTTTGACGATTACCTGCTCTGGCTCGGCCTGTCCGGGACGGTGGTCGAGGGTGGCGAGAAGATCCAGCTCACACCGGGGTTGCTGGCGAAACGCGCCGTAATCACCACGCAGAACCAGACGCGGGACTATCTGATGGTTCCTCCAGTCCCTATCGACCCAGCGCGAGTCAAGGCGCTCAACGATCCTCAAGAATTTTTTGGCGTCCAGGAGCTACGCTTCGAACGCCCCGTCCACCAGGAGATCCTGGCCGTGCTGTTGATCCTGCTCATCGCGGTATCGGCGATCATGGCGGTTGCCATGCGCAACATGACCGATCTGATCGTCGGGATCGGCAGTCTCATTCTGGGTATCTGGGGCGTGCGCTCGGTCCTGGTACCGTCGTCATTAGCGGTAGTCACCAGCATCGACCTGGCCCTGTCCGTGATCATCCTCTTCGTGCTGCTGGGCCTCTCCGTGCGCTCCGCGCTTCACTTCCGCAAACAGAGCGAGCTGCCACCGGTGACCTGGCGACGACGGTCCCGCGGGTGAAACGGGGTGGCGGGGTATCAAGGTGGCAGGGTGGCAGGCACATCCTCCCTGTTACCCTGCCACCCCGCGACCCCGCGACCCCCGCTGGCCTTGAACTTGCACCTTCATCCAGAACACTGATGGAGCTCGCGTCGATTACCGGAAGCTGGCCCCCGTATGACATCCGTTCAGCGAACTGACAACGTGCCGCGCGCCGAGGAGACCACAGGTAATCTCCGCGCGATCCCGATGCGGGTCAAGGAGTCGATTTCGAGCGTTCATGCCTCGTTGCTGGCAACGCATGCCAGTTACGCCGTACTCGTCGAGATCGCCCAGGAGATCCGCCGTCACAAGCCGTCCCACCTTGCCAAGCAATCGGCGTATTCGCTCCTCTACGCGGTGCCATCTGTGATGATCGTGCTCGTCTCGCTGGCGGCCATCGTCGACAAGAACACAGATGCGGGCGTGTCAGAGGCGCTGCGACGGTTCATCTCAGAGCAGGTCCCCGCCGAGCTGCAACCATTGCTGGCATCGTTGGTCCAGCGTGCCGTCGTCGAGACGACCAAGTACGAAGCCATACTGGCGGTGCTCGTCTCGCTGGGGATCGCTGTCTGGGGTGCCGCTGGCGGTGTCGGCGCCTTGATCGAGGCGGTCAATACCGTCTACGACATCCGCAACACCCGCTCCTTCATCAAAGAGATGGCTTTGAAGCTCGGATTGATGCTTCTCGGCGGCACCCTATTGATCGGGTCGTTCATTCTGGTGGCCTACGGTCGGCAGCTTGGCGGGTGGGTTGCCGGCAAGGTCGGCCGAGGCACGACCCTGGTCAATTTCCTCTCCTCCGGTCCGGTTTGGGCTCTCCTTCTGCTGGCCTGCTCGATGTTCCTGCTTTACTGGCTGGGACCGGATGTGCGCAAGTCGATTCGCTGGGTGCTTCCCGGCACGGTTCTCGCCACAGCCGCCGTGCTGATCACCTTTGCCGCAATGGACTTGCTGCTGAGATTCTCGAACCCCGGTTCCGCCTTCGGCGCGGCGGGGAGCGTCTTGATCCTGCTCTGGGCGCTGTTTCTGGTCAGCGCCATCGTCATCGTGGGCGGGATCGTCAATGCCGTCCTCGGTCGTCGCTACGACCGGCAGCTCCGGGACGCGCTGCGGCAGCCTGAGAAGCGGCTGCCGGGCGGCGAGATTGCGGTCTCGGAGTACCGCTAATCTCGCAACGACCCCTCATCCCCGAGAGACCCCACCTCCCCAACCCCTCTCCGAACGCCCCTCATCCCCGGCCCTTCTCCCCATGCGCGGGGAGAAGGGAGGAGAGCAGAGCGGCACAGCGCGAGCCCCTCTCCCAGCGCACAGGGAGAGGGGTTGGGGTGAGGGAGTCTTGAGAGGGGTTAGGGAGGGTTCTAGAAGGGGCGGGGTGAGGATTCTTCTCCGCTTCGTCGACTTTCGTCCGCAAACTGCATAGCCCGGCGCTATCATCGAGCGACAGAGCAGCACCTCGATTCTGGCGATTCGGCTGGAGCACGAAATGGCGCCCGAACAGAACCAGGACACGGCCGCCGCGTGGCGGTTCCACAACGGGACGAAGTACATCGGCCCGACCGGGCTCCGGGACTACGCGGACGCGGAGATCCTGATGGGCGAGCCTCCTCATCTCGTCCAGGCCATGGGCGAGCAGAACCCCGCCATCGAGCCGCTCCCCTACAAGATCTACACGACGCTGGAGCCGATACCCCTGCCTCGAGACTTCCCCGCGTCGGACCTTCCCGCGCTCGAAGCGATAGCAGCCACCGGCGAAATCCAGATCGCCAGCGCGGTTCCAGACCTGAACGCCATCGCCCGGCTCTGTCTCCGCTCCAACGGCCTGCTCAAGCGCTGGCGGAGTCCGTCCGGGCGTGAATTCGAGTTCCGCGCCGCCGGTTGCACCGGCGCCCGGTACCACCTGGAGCTCTATCTGGTCTGCGGCGAAGTGCCGGGTCTGGAGGCGGGTGTCTACCAGTACGCGGCGCACGATCACAGCCTGCGCCAGCTGCGCGGCGGAGACTACCGGGCAGCCGTGGTCGCGGCGACGGGGCAGGAGGCGGCGATTGCCGCCGCGCCCGTCGTCGCCGTCTGGACGAGCACCTTCTGGCGCAACGCCTGGCGCTACCAGGCCCGCGCCTACCGTCACGTCTACTGGGACACGGCGACCGCGCTCGCCAACCTTCTGGCCGTGGCCGCCGACGCGCGCCTCCCGACGCGGGTGGTGCTCGGGTTCGCGGATGGTCAGATCAACGCCCTGCTCGACGTCGACGGCGAGCGGGAGGCGGCCGTGAGCCTCGTCGCCCTTGGCCGGTCAGACGACCCACCGCCGGCCTCGCCTGAGATCCGCCCGCTCTCCCTGCCGACCGCGCCGCTCTCGGAGCGGGAGATCATCTTTCCCGAGATCGGCACGATCCATGCCGCCTCGTCGCTCGCGTCCGGCGCCGAGGCCAGCGCCTGGCGAGCCGGCGCGTTCGTACCGGCGATGCCCTCGCCAGGCGAAGCACCCATTCCGCTGCAGCCGCTGGACGCCGCGGCGCTCCCCACCGACCCGATCGATGCCGTGATCGAGCGCCGGCGCTCCAACCGCCATTACGCGGCGGAGACACCCATCTCGTTCGCGGCGCTCTCGACCATCCTCACCGCGTCCCTGCAGGGCACCGCCACGGACTGCCTCGTCCCGGGCGCGCCACCACTCTTTACCCCGTACCTGATCGTGAACAATGTCTCCGGTCTGAGCCCGGGTGCCTACGCTGTGCACCCAGGGCAACAGGCGCTCGAGCAACTGCGAACTGGCGAGATGCACGACACCGCCAGCCGCCTGGCCTGTGATCAGGACTATGCCGCCGACGCGCATGTCAACGCCTACGCGCTAACGGACCTGGCGCCGGTGCTGGAGCACTTTGGCAACCGCGGCTACCGGGTGGCCCAGCTCGAGGCGGCGCTCTTCGGCGCGAAGCTGCAGCTGGCGGCGCACGCGCTGGGGCTGGGAGCGGTCGGCTCGACCTCTTTCGACGACGAGGTCACGGCCCACTTTTCCCCGCACGCGGCCGGCAAGAGCTTCATGTTCATCGCCGTCTTCGGCGCCCGGCGCCGTCCCTCGACATCGGAAGTAGCCCAGAAGAGCACGTTCCTGCAAGTGCAAGGGCAAGGGCACGGGCAAGATCAAGCGCAGCCTTGACCGACGTCAGTACGCGCGGGCGAAGACCACGCGCCGGTCACTCGTGCCGTCACACATGATGCATGGCCCTGATTCAGGTGGAAGGTCGCGCGGGATGCAGCGGATCGTCGCCTTTGTCTCCACCTTGATCCGCGCCTCGCAAGCAGACCCACCACACCAGTGAGCCAGCGACCATCCGGCGTTGGCGGCGACCCGCAGCGCGAGCTCGTCGTAGGTGTCGACCTCAGCCGTATGCTCGGCAAGCATGTGCTTCGCGGTGGTGAACAGGTCGGCCTGGATTTCGCCGAGCAGCGCCTCGATCGCCGGCGCTAGCGCGCTGATCGACACGGGCTGCTTTTCTCTCGTGTCGCGCCGGACCACGATCACCTGATCGGCGACCACATCGCGCGGACCGACCTCGAGGCGAAGCGGCACCCCTCTCAACTCCCACTCGTTGAACTTGTAGCCGGGTGTGTGATCGCCGCACCAATCGACCCGCACGCGGGCCACAGGGGCGAGCCGCTCCGCTATGCGCTGGACGGCCTCCTCGACCATTGCCAGATCGCCATCCGTCCGCCAGATCGGGATCACAATCACCTGCACCGGCGCGACCACCGGCGGGAGCTTCAACCCCGCGTCGTCGCCGTGAACCATCACCGTTGCGCCCACGGCGCGGTGGCTCAGTCCGAACGACGTGTTGAACGCCCATTTGCGCTCGCCATCGCGATCGAGGAAGCGGATGTCGAACACCCGCCCGAAATGGTCGCCCAGGTCATGCGACGTGCCAGCCTGTAGCGCCCAGAGCTTGCCGCCCATCATGGCCTCGACCGTGTGCGTGCGCAGTGCCCCGGCGAACTTCTCCGATTCCGTCTTGATCCCCGGCACGACCGGGATGGCCAGGTCCTCCTCGAAAAAGCTCCGGTAGACCTCCAGCATCAGACGCGCGCGTTCGTCCGCTTGGGCTCCGGTCGCGTGGCAGGTGTGCCCCTCCTGCCAGAGGAACTCCAGCGTCCTCAAGAAGGCACGCGGCCGCTCTTCCCAGCGGACGGCATTGCCCCATTGATTGATCAGAATTGGCAGATCGCGGTAGCTCTGCACCCAGCGCGCGTAGCTCGGGCAGATGATCGCCTCGGAGGTCGGCCGCACCGCCCACGGCTCCTCCAGCTGATGGTCGCCACCGCGGGTGACCCAGGCGACTTCCGGGGCAAACCCCTGGATGTGCTCGGCCTCCCGCTCCAGCATCGATCGTGGAATGAACAGCGGGAAGTAGGCGTTCTCGACCCCGGTTGCCTTGATCCGCGCGTCGAGCCGCGCCACCATCAGCTCCCACAATCCGTACCCATACGGCCGGATCACCTTGCAGCCGCGGACCGGCGCGTCGTCCGCGAGCTCTGCCTTCTGCACCACCTCCACGTACCAGCGGTCGAAATCATCGTCCTGGTCGATCAGGTCCTCGACGTATCGGCGTTCAGCCATGGTCTTCTCCGTGCTCGGAATGCGCCGGTTGGCAACGCCAGGGGGTCGCTGACCGAAACGGTCAGACCGCTCAGCGCACGTGCACGTGCGTTTTCAGCGCTGGAAACGGCGCGAGATGTGTGGACGAGGAGAGGCGAAGCCGGAGGTGACGGTCAGGGTCACCCCCGGCGAAGAGGCACGGGGAAGCCGCCCGCACCCGTCCCGTGCCAGCGCACGGCGGCAGGCGTTCGCCAGGTGGAAGCGCGATTGGCGGAAACGAGCTGCTCGAACAACGGCACGGAATTCCCTCGACCGGACGTCAGTGCATACACATGGCGCGCCCGTATCGTCAGCATAACGCACGAGCGAAGGGTTCGCGATACTTCAATGCCCAGCCCGTGGCGCACGCACCCGAGCTCAACGCGGAGGGCGCGAGCGTCTCCGGTGGGGTCAGGGCACATGTCTCCCTTGACCGTGCACGCAATCGAAGCAGCGGTTGGCTCCTACGCTGAAGTTCGCCCTATGACGATGGGCGATGCGATCTAACTCTCAGCGGCGTGCCAGGCGTTGGGCACGACCTGACGCGTTGCCGCGACGGCACCTGGATTGGTCTGATGGCCGTCCTTGGCGAGCTCACGCTCCACGACCCCGGGCATGATCTCGTTGATGCGCTCGATGGCTCCGGCATAGTCGGTCAGATGCCGCTCCGCCAGGGAGGCCACCCGCTGGTTGCCGAGACCCAGTGCCGTCGTATGCAGCATCGAGTAGCTGATGGCGGCCAGACTGAAGGCCGCGTAGTCATCACGCAGTGACTTGGAGATGCCTTCGGTGCGCACCAGATCGACGACCCCGGCCGCTTTGCCCAACAGGGTGGACCCGGCGGCGATGATGGGGTTCCCCGCGGTTGAGCCGACCTGCTCCTGTACCTGCTTGAGCGTGTCCCGGTGCTGCTTGACCAGGTCATGGAAGTGCTGCACCGCCGCTCGTGCCTCGGCATCGTCCTGCGTCTCGGTCAGTTGCCGATCCAGGGCTTCTTCGATATGGGATTCCAGCGCCACCATATCGCCCACATAGTCGGCTATCGTCGTCTCGTGCTTCTGCTGCACATCCTGGTTGTTCTGACTCATCATGCCCAATGGTTCCCTTCTCGCCGACATCTTGAAGCCACTCGACCGTGTCGCCGCGCATGGCGGAACTGCTCCGCGGTCTCACCACGATTAGGGTGGCCTCTGCTCGGGGTCGGGTATCAGCCAACGCAGGAGAGACCGGCGGAGCGCTCCACCAACCGCTCTTGCACCGTCCATGCCAGGCTGCGAAAGCTCGGTGCAAGGGATCCGCACCCACGGGCGTACCGCCCTGGGCTAAGCTTGTGATCTAGCCGCAGCCAGCACATTTCGTTCGTACGGAGGAATATCTATGCTCCCGCGCCGCAGCCTGTCCCGCCGCACCGCCGTGGTTCGCCTGGGCGCCGGCGGGCTCGCCGCCGCGCTGGGCGATCGACTGGCGGCCACCGCGGCCGCCCAGAGCGCTACCCCCGTAGCGAACGCGGCCGGGGACCCGCTGCCCGCCGAGATCACCGCGATCATCGAGCGGCCGAGATACTCGCTCGCCCGCTGGGGGATCTATGTTGCCGATCGGGAGAGCGGCGAGGCCGTCTACGACCTCCGCGGCGGAGAGCGATTCCTGGCCGCCTCGACAACCAAGCTCTTCCCGGGGGCCGCGGCGCTCGCCGCGTACGGCCCGGACTACCGATTCGAAACGCCTGTCTACCGCACCGGCGCCGTCGGGGCAGACGGGACGCTGGCGGGCGACCTGATCCTGGTCGCCAGCGGCGACCTGACGATGGGCGGGCGCACGACCCCGGACGGCGCCATCGCCTACACCCCCTTCGACCACATCTACGCCAACGTCTTCCCAACGCTGGCGACCCTGACTCCGGAGGACCCGCTGGCCGGGCTGGACGACCTGGCGAAGCAGGTGGCCGCGGCCGGCATCCGGCGCGTCGACGGCGACGTCGTCGTCGATGCCAGGCTCTTCCCAGCGATGGCGAAAGACGACTACATCCTGACGCCGATCTGGATCAACGACAACCTGATCGACATCACCATCACTCCGGGTACTGCCGGAAGCCCGGCGACCGTTGCCTGGCGCCCCCAGACCGCCGCTTATCAGGTGCAGGCCGACGTCCAAACGGTTCCCGTCGGCCAGGCGCTGAACCTGACCGTGACTTCGCCGTCACCAGGGGTGATCGCCGTCGCGGGGCAGCTCCCGGCCGACCAGGCGCAGGCCCTCAAGACCTACCAGGTGGCGGACCCGCCAGCGTTCGCCCGCACCCTGCTGATCGAGGCGCTGGATCGGGCCGGCGTCTCGGTGGCCGCGACCGCGACCGGTCCCAATCCGGATGGCACGCTCCCATCGCTAGGCAGCTACGCCGAGGCCGACCGGGTCGCCCTGCTCACCTCACCGCCGTTCGCGCAGAACATCAAGCTGATCTTCAAGGTCAGCATGAACCAACACGCCGACATGTTGATCTTCCTCCTGGCCTTGAAGCACGGCGAGACCAGCTTCGCCGCGGGACTCCAGCAGATCCCCCCGTTCCTTCAGCAAATCGGTCTCGACCCGGACGAGGTGTCGCTCAGTGACGGCCGCGGCAACGAGTACACGGACCTGTTCAGCCCGCGGACCGTCTCGCACCTCCTGCAGGCCATGGCGGCACGACCCGACTTCCCGGCCTACTTCGACGCGTTGCCGATCCTGGGCGTCGACGGGTCCGAGATCGACACCGTGGCGCCGACCAGCCCGGTCCGTGGCAAGGCGTTCGCCAAGTCCGGCACGACGGTCGACGGCGACGTGATGAACCAGCGCACGTTGACGATGGTCCGGGCACTGGCCGGCTATCTGACGGCCAGGAGCGGCCGGGAGCTGATCTTCACGATCTACGTCAGCGACGTGCCGTTGGCTGATACCCTCGATGTGTTGACCATCATCGAGGAGCAAGGCTCGATCGCCGAGGTTATCTTCGCCCACAACTGAGGCGAATGAGTGGCCGCCGCGCTGTTCTGACCGTTCCTGTCTCTGTTGCCCTCAGCCGAGCAGTCGTCCCTGACCGGTCAACGAACGTGCCAGACTTGGCACGCATGTACCGTGAGCCGTCGTCATGGCGAGCCAGGGTCGCGCCGGGAAGCAGACCGAGTTGAGGTGCGCACACGCATGACGGCGACAACGGTCGACGCGATCATCTTCGATATGGACGGGTTGCTCATCGACTCCGAGCCCCTGTGGCGAATCGCCGAGGTCGAGACCCTTTCGGCCGTCGGAGTCCCGATCACGGAGGAGGACGCGGTCGAGACGACCGGGTTGCGTACCGACGAGGTAGTCGAGCTCTGGTACACCCAGTACCCGTGGCCCGACCCGCCCAAAAAAGCGATCGAGGCGCGGATCATCACCCGCCTGATCGCGCTCGCCCGCGAGCGGGGAATGCTCATGCCAGGAGTGCAGGAGACACTGGACGCCGCCTCTGGTGCTGGTTATCCGCTGGCGATTGCCTCGTCATCGGCAAGCGAGATCATCGCCGCCGTGCTGGAGACCCTCGGCATTGCTTCGTATTTCCAGGTGGCGCAGTCTGCCGAGCACGAGCCGTACGGCAAACCGCATCCGGGCGTCTACATCGAGGCGGCACGACGCCTGGGTATCGCACCCTGGCGATGCCTGGCCTTTGAGGATTCTCCCAACGGGGTGATCGCCGCCAAGGCGGCCCGCATGCGCTGTATCGCCGTGCCCGACCCTGCGCTGGCAGACGACCGCCGCTTGCAGGCCGCCGACCTGATCCTGCCGTCGCTTTCAGCGTTTCACCTCGATCTGCTCGAGCAAATCTAGGGTAGCAATTGCCCATATATGGAAGAAAAAGTCGGCGGCACACTGTGTCATCCCGAGGCACAAGGGATCTCATTTTGAGGCCGGTATGTCCGCACTGATACGAGATTCCTCGCTGAGGCTCGGAATGACACAGGTATCGCCGGCCCATCTGGGCGGCAAGAGAAGGAGCAACGTTCGTGAGTGAGACGCGAGTCCCTGCCCGCAGCGTGCTCTTTCTCCAGGCCAAACCGGGCATGCGCGATGAGCTGGTGGAGGTCTTCCGCCGCATCGACATCCCCGGCAATGCCCTGCTCCAGGAGGGGTGCCTGAGCGTCGAGGTTCAGGTGCCGCCGGATGAGGATGGGCCGCTGCTGGTCACCGCGCTCTGGACCCACCGCGCGGCCTACGACGGATGGCTGGCCAACCCCTGGCGGGAACACTCCGGGAGCGAGCTGGCGCCGTACCTCGCGGGAGAGTCATGGCGTCGTCTACGACATCGTCCTCGCCGGCGGCGACGTCTCCGCCGTCGCGGCGGGCGCTCCAGCAGTCACGGATTCTGACAAGAACCGAGAGTCGTAGGGGCGGTTCCAGGCCGACGCGATATTGCGCTCAGCGGGTAGCACCTTCCGCTCCCAGCCACAGATCGATCGGTTGCTTCACTGAAATGTCACCGGTCAGCGGCAGCTCGATCGCCTTGCCGGTGCCGGCCGAGAGGTAGGCGGCGTAGATGACCTCGAGCACGGCGCGGCCATCCTCGGCGGTCACCAGCGGCTGCTCGTCGCGCTGGACGCAATTGACGAAGTGCTGCATCTCCTGCGGGAAGCCGTAGTTCCAGTTCTCTTCGTACATGGTGAAGGTCCAGCCGACCGTCGTCTCCGCTTTCTCGACCGCGTAGCCGTAACCGACGTCGCTGTAGGTGGTAAGCGATGATCCCCGCAGCAGATCGGCGCGGGTGTTCCCCTTCGACCCATAGATCTCGGCCCGGTCGTCAACCCCACCGCCCTTCACCCAGGAGTTCTCGCAGAGACCGATACCTCCCCCCTCGAAGGTGAGCACGCAGACCGCGTGGTCTTCGCCGCGCGTCTTGTCGCCGTGGACATAGGTGCCCATCGCGGCATAGACCTTGGTGATGGGGCGATTCCCCATGACCCAGCGGCAGAAGGCGATCGAGTGACACCCCATATCGAGCAGGACCCCGCCGCCGGAGCGCCGCACGTCCCAGAACCAGGGCGAGTGGGGGCCGGCATGCTCCTCGCTCTGCTTGACGATGACGACGTCGCCCAGCGCCCCCTCGTCGACGAGCTGCTTGGCGCGCACGTACTTTGGTGCGAAGAGCAATTCCTCGGCGTACATCATCTTCACCCCAGCCTCGCGACCGGCGGCGATCACGGCGTCGGCTTCCTCGAGGGTCAGGCAGAGCGGCTTCTCGCAGACGACGTGCTTGCCGGCGCGGGCGGCGTCGATGCAGACCTGCGCGTGCAAGTCGTTCGGCACCCCGATGGTCACCATCTCGAGATCGTCGCGCTGCAGCATCTCTCGATAGTCGGTGAAGTGATGAGGGATTCCGAACTGATCGGCCAGGGCGCGGCCGCGCTCGGGACTTGGCGAGGCGATGGCAACGACCTCGGCGTTTGGCACGTGCGTAAAGGCCTCGGCGTGCAGGTGCCCAATGAACCCGGCGCCGATGATACCGACGTTTACGCGATCTCCATTCGCCATCGTCACGATCCTCCTTCTTCCCCACTTGCGATACAGGCGATCACGCTATCGTCTCATCGTTTCAGCCAGGTTGGTAAATCTGCAGGTCTGGGATCCGTTCAAAGTCGCGGCGATTGAAGGTGAGCACCGTGAGTTCGTGGTGCAGGGCCGTGGCACCGATGAGGAGGTCGAAGTCAGGAATGAGCTGCCCTCTCCGACGCAGGACGGAGCGGACTTCGGCGAAGCGCTCCACGATCGGGTCGGTGAGCGTAAGCGCGCGGTAGGCGCTCAAGAACTGGCGGAAAGTGAGCAAGTGCGCTTCGGGATTGACCGACTCAAATGCCCGCTCGTAGATTTCACCCACAGTGATGTAGCTGACGTAGATGCGACTGCTTGCCAACCGCTCCAGCGTGCTCAGCGCTGGTTGCCGGCTCGCGAGCGCTTGGATGATCCAGTCTGAGTCCAGGAGATACATCAGGGCCGATTGGGTGGCCGAGATCCCGCCCGTCTCGCCTCATAGATATCAGCGATGACGTCATCGACGTCTAGATCCACCCAACTGCCGGCTGTTGCGGCCAGCGTTCGGCGGACAAGCGCGGGATCCGGCTCGTAGGCGATGTCGTCCTCCCGCGCTAGGCGAAATAGCTCCCCGTCGCGCTCCAAGAGCAGCGGCCCCTTGGCCGCGCCATCGAGGAGCGTGGGAAGGTCGGTCTCGGTTGTCACTCGAATCGTCTTGGGTCGGTTTGTCATCCGTCGCGCACTCCTACCGGCATTGGTGCATGCTCGAAATGATTGTCGCAGATAGTGGGCGCACGGCAGTGGATGTCTGGCTGGACCGCAACACGGGCGAGGGAAGGCTGAGCGCATTGGCTGATAGTGTGTGATGGTGTGACAGCCATGGCGGACAGCATGGAAAGCAGGGAGATGAACTCCGCGGACACGTCCCTACTGATTGACCGGTTCCACACGCTGTACTACAGCAGCCGCGAGCAGACCTGGGGGAACACATTCTGGCTCGGTCATCATGTGCTCAAGTGCCCGCTCGATCTCTGGATGTACCAGGAAATTCTGCATGAGGTGCAGCCGGAGCTGATCATCGAGACAGGGACCTACCTCGGCGGTAGCGCCTTATTCCTGGCTTCCATCAGTGACCTGCTGGGTAAGGGAGAGGTCGTGACGATCGACTCGGCGCGGCCAGAGGGGCGGCCCCGGCATCGGCGGATCACCTATCTCACCGGTTCGTCGACCTCGGACACGATTTTGCGTCAGGTCCGCCGGCACGCCAGAGGCAAGTCGACCGTCCTCGTCTTCCTCGACTCCGGGCACGGTAAGGACCACGTCCTGGCGGAACTGCGCGCCTACGCCCCGCTGGTTACGCCGGGTAGCTATCTTATCGTCGAGGACACCAATCTCAACGGTCACCCCGTGGAAACCCACCATGGTCCGGGACCCGCGGAGGCTGTTGCGGAATTCCTGGAGGGTAACGAGACGTTCGTCAGGGACGAGAGCCGGGAGAAGTTTTTTCTGACCTTCAATCCCGGCGGCTTTCTCAGGAAGCGGGAGACAGCGACCAACAGCGCCCCTAGCTCCAGTTCCCGCCGCGGTCGCCTGTGGCGGCGCCTTCGGATCGACAAGCGTCTTCGCGGCTGAGCATGGAGCGGGAGACGTCGGGGACACCGCACCCGCGTTGGTTCCATCGGCGAAGGGGTTCAGTGATTCGAGCTCGCGGCAATGCGCCGCCACCCGCCCTCGTACGTCGTCACCAGCCCCAGGTCATCGACTTCGATCTCTGCGACGAACGCGCCTCCCGCGGACTCGTATCGGTAGCGCCGATCTGCCAGCCGAAGGTATCGCTGTGGCAGTGGTTCGACCGTCAACTCGGGAAAGCGAACCCAGGCTGCCGTCACCGCAACCGCTTCGCCAATTGCGGGCTCGAGGCGGCGGATCGGCAGGGTATTCGTGATGGGAGAGAACCCGAGATCGACGTCGACGAGGCCGTGCAACGCCGCCGAATCGTCCACTAGCACAGCCGGGTCGGGAATCGGCTGGCGCTCGATCTGCCAGTGTTGATTGGGAGAAACGGTAAGTTTCAGCCTCCGTAGTTCGGACGCGACGCCGGCGTGCATCGCGATCTCGACCGCTCGGGTTGACCAGTCGTTGGAGAGTGCAACCACATAGTGCACCTGGGCCGGAGCCGTGGCGACCTCCGCCAGGACGATTCCCCGCAGTCGCCAACCACCTGGATCTCGTTCCAATGCGCACCATTCGCTACCGGGCGAATCGATGCGCTGCCAGAGGACAGTGCGCACTGGGCTATTCAGCTCGGTCGCGGGTCCCGGGACGATCATCCTCGTTGCGCCGATCCTCTCAGACCGTGACCTTGACCTGCCCATCCTCGACGACTACCGGGTAGGTGCGCACCCGCAACCGGGCAGAGGAGAGGCTCTTGCCGGTGGCAATATCGAACTCGATGCCGTGCCATGGGCAGGTGACGATCTCACCCTCGCGCACCCAGGCGAACTTCCAGTCAGTCGCGGCGGAGCAGGCCATCGTGCCGTTGACCGTCCCCGCGCAGAGCGGACCAAATTGATGGGGACAGACGTTGGGGAGAGCGTAGAAGTCTCCGTTAACATTGAAGACGCCGACCTCGATCCGTCCCAGCGTGACCACGCGATGCGTCCCGGGCGGAAATTCCTCCACCGGCCCCACCACATACTCAGTCATCTACGACCTATCACCCCATCCACCCCATCACCCATCACCCATCACCCGCGTCCTACAGCTTGCCCGCGGGCGCCGCGATGCCGAACAGCCGCAAGGCGTTCTCGCCCATGATCTTGCGCTTGGCGTCGCCCGGCATGGGCAGCTTCATGATGGTGCGCGGGTGGTCGAAGTCGTGGTGCGGCCAGTCGGACGCGAACAGAATCCGCTCCGGCCCGCCGACGAGATCGATGGTGGCCACCAGATCCTTCGGGTTGTCCGGCTCCTCGATCGGCTGCGTCGCGAACCACATCCGCTCCCGGATGTACTCGCTCGGTCGTCGCTCCAGAAACGGCACCATGCGCCGGTATTCGTTGAAGTACTTGTCCATCCGCCACATCATGTAGGGCACCCAGGCGATCCCCGCCTCGGTGAAAACGACGCGCAGATTGGGGAAGCGGGCCGGTACCCCGGAGTGGATCAGACTGGTCAGGTTCGCCATCATCGCGAACGAGTGGGAGAGCACCTGCCGGCCGAAGTGGTTCTCGAACTGGTCGAGCTGACAGGGAAACGCCGGCGATACCAGGGTCACGCTGTGGAGGCAGACCGGCAGCCCGGTGGCGTCCGCGGCCGCCATGATCGGGTCGTAGATGCGGTGTCCCCAGAGCGGGTTGACCCCCGCGGTCGGCAGATAGATGCCGACGATGCGCTCCTCTTTAGCGTAGCGCTCGATCTCTCTCGCCGCCGCCTCCGGGTCCTGCGGCGTGGCCAGCATCACGCCGTAGAGTCCCCGCTCCTTGAGCAGCCATTCTTCCATCAGCCAGCGGTTGTAGGCCTGAGCCAGCGCCGTGGCGTACTCGATGTTCGGCAGCGCGGCAAAGGTAAGCATGTGGTCGGGGAAGAGGATGCCGATGTCGATCTCGAGCTCACTCAGCTCGGCGCGCATCGCCGCCGCGGTGTCGACCGAGCGGTAGGCGTGGCTCCCCTGGATCGGTGGATCGAGCCGCATATTCGGGGCAAAACCCGGCACCTGGAGATAGGGATACGACGCCCCATGCAGCGCTTCCAGCGACAGCCTCCATGGCAGATCGCAGTAGGGCGCCAGTGCCCCTGGGGTGTCGTTGACATGCACGTCGGCATCGACGACCACCATATCGGCCAGCGTCAGGCGTTCACTTCGTTCGATGGTCGAAGGTGTCGACATAATCGTTCTCCTTACGAAGGGAGCGCTGCGCTGAGGGGGAGAGGGGGTCGCTTCGCTCCCTCAGTGCATCATCCACCCGCCGTCAATCTGAATCAGCTGGCCAGTGATGAACGACGCCCCGTCGCCGGCCAGGAACGTCACCAGATGGCCGACGTCCTCAGGGGCTCCCCGCCGCTTGATGCTCTGGGCGGCGAGGATCTCTCGATTGTAGTTCTCGAGGTCGGGATGAATCTTTTCGGCATCGGTTGGAAAGGCCCCCGGCGAAAGGGTATTGACGGTGATGCCGTCCGGTCCCACCTCCCGAGCCAGCGCTCGCGTGAAGCCGACGATGCCTCCCTTGGAGGCGACATAATCGAGCAGGAACGGAACCCCGCCGAAAAAGGTGATCGAGGCGACGTTGATGACCCGGCCGCGACCGGACGCCTTGAGCGCGGGATAGGCGGCGCGGGCACAGAGGTAGTAGCCCTTCAGGTTGGTGTCGAGCACCTGGTCCCAGTCCGCTTCGGTGATCTCGGTCCAGGGTTTGCGATGGTAGACGGCGGCGTTGTTGACCAGGATGTCGATGCCGCCCAGCTCGGAGACGACTCGCTCCGTCATGGCGTCGACCGATTGCCGGTCGGCGATATCCACCTCGATCGCGAGGGCGCGACCGCCTCCCGCGACGATCTCCGTCACCACCTGGTCGAGCTTTTCCTTCGTCCTGCCAGCGACGGCCACAGCGGCGCCGGCCGCGGCCAGGGCCGGACAGATCCCCGAGCCGAGGCCGCCACCGCCACCGGTGACGATGGCGACCCGCCCATCTAATCGAAATGGAGACATGATCATGCCGGCGGCTCAGCCATCTCCTCGCACTCTCAATCGCCAGACCGGCGGCTGCCGGCCAGTAATCTCCTCGATGCGGCCGCGCGCCACCAGCTCCTGGAGATGGGCACGGATCGGGCCGCCCAACTCGTTGGCCATTGAGGTGAAGGGCCCGAGGACCGGGTTCAACGCAATCAGCAATCCGGCGATCGTCACCTCGCGAGACCCTTCGCACGCCGCCTCGATTGCCGACCGCGCTCGCACGACAAAGGCCAGCGATTCCTCCAGGAAGCGGTCGACCTGTGCTCCCTCCATGACGGCGTAGTGCGCGGTCAGCAGCCGCTCCGGCGCCAGCCGTTGCAGCCGGCGCACGGTAGCCTCGTACTCCTCGAGGAGCATGTAGGGCGGAGGATGGATCACTTCACCCTCGTTGTTGAGCAACCCGGCCCCGAGCGCGGCATCGGTGATGATCGCGCTCCTGGAGGCGGGATCCCAGAGTCCAATGTGCCCCGGCGAGTGGCCCGGCAGATGGAGGACCTCGACCGAGAGATGCGGGCCGAGGCGAAATACCTCGCCGCCAGCGAGGTGGAGGTCGACCGGCACATCCGGACCCAGCGCGTTTCGCAGCCAATCTTTCGTGTCGGCGTCGTAGTCCGCGTCCGGGCCGTGGGCCGCGTACCAACCGTAGCGCTCGCGCAGGATCCGCTCCCGGTCGCTGATCCAGTTGCTATCCGCGACGTGGGCACAGACGATCGCCCGCGGCGCCGCGGCGCGTATCGCGGCGTTGCCGCCAAAGTGGTCGACGTCGGCGTGGGAGATCAGCACGTAGTCGAGGTCGGCCGGACCGAGCCCCAGCTCCCGGAAGGCGGGCAGGATCACCTCCTCCGGCGTCGACACGATCCCGGTGTCGACCAGGAGCGATCGCTCCTCGCGCAGCAGATACTGCGCGAACGGGCGCGGCCCCAGGATGCTCTCGATGCGATAGATACCAGGGGCGACCTCTTGCGTCGTCATCGGCGGCCCCAATTCATCCCATCCGGCCCTGCATTCGTCCGGTGCACGGCGACTATCACGTCGATGATCGTGCCACACGTGCGGCTGGCCGTCGAGACGCCCTGCCATTGGTCCGATTTCGCCACAGGAACGCCATCCCATCCTGGGCCAGATAGTCATGCGCCTCGGCGAGCGGGCGCAGCCTCTTCATCAGTCGGTCAATCTGACAACAGACCGTGTACCGTTCGCCGTGCAATCGAAGCTCGGGCAGCAGACGACACCGGCAGGCGCTTCCCGCGCTCGCCACTGCTCGTTGTGGCGCGGGTATCGGCCATCTCTCGGCATGACCGGGGGCAAGACCGCGGGTGAATCGAGGGCAGACAGGCAGATGACGGCAGGACGTAATGAGTCCAGCATGGCCGGACCGCAACCGCGGATTCGCGTGCTGGTCAACCCGAACTCCGGCGAGAAAGCCGGCATCCCAACCAACACCACCGCGGAGGAGGAGGTGCGGATCGCCGTGGAACACCACTTCCCGGGGCTTGGTGAGGACATCGTCATCACCGAGTCGGAGGAAGAGGCGATCGCCGCCACCCGCGACGCGGTAGCCGACGGGTACGACGTCGTCATTGCCGCCGGTGGAGACGGCACCGTCGGCACCGTCGCCTGCGAGCTGCTTGGCAAAGAGACGGCGCTCGGGATCCTGCCGCTCGGCAGCGTCATGAACGTGGCGCGCATGCTCGACATCCCTCGTGATCTCGAAGGCGCCGCCGCAATCATCGCCACCGGCAAAGTGCGCACGATCGACGTCGGGGAAGCAAAGGGGCAGATTTTCTTCGAGGGCGGGTCAGTGGGGCTGAACGCCGCGGTCTTCCGCGAGGCGCAGCAGGCCGACAGCGACAGCGGGCGCTACCGGGCGCTTTGGGCGGCCCTGTGGGTGCTTCTGCGCTACCGGCCGCCGCGCATGGTGCTCCATCTCGACGACCGGGTGCTCACCACGCGCGCGCTGGCGGTCGCGGTGGCGAACGGCCCGTACTCTGGACTGGGGTTTACCGTCGCGCCGGACGCGGCAACCGATGATGGCAAGTTCGACGTGGTCGTCTTCTCCCGCTTCTCACGAACGGAGCTGATCCGGCACTTCGCCTCCATCGCCTTCGGGCGTCGCCGCTACTCCGCGAAGATCGCCACCTATCGCACGTCGCGGGTCCGCATCGAGGGCGTGCATCCGTTGCCCTGCCGCGCGGATGGACACGATCTGGGGTCCACACCGGTGGAGTACGTGGTGCGCCCGGGGGCCCTGCGCGTCATCGCGCCGGCGGGCGATCACGGGGACTGAATGAGCCCGATGATGTTGCGGTCGCCCTCTTTCGCCGATGCGATCAGCTGCCGTCACCGACGTCGGACCGCCTGCTGCACCTCCGCGCCGGCGGCGAGGACAGCCGAGACGCTCGTTGCGTAGACGACCGCTCGACTCACGACGATTGGCTGTAGCGCGGTCGATGACGCGCCGACGTGTCGCTCAGGCCGCCCAGTCTCCCGCGACTTGCCTGGTCGCGGCGTTGAGGCGGTTCCAGACATTGATCAGCGCGATCTGGAAGATCAAGGCCGCACGCGCCGGCTCATCGTAGTGCCTCGCGACCTCGTCCCAGATCTCGTCGGGCACCGGGTCCGGCCGGTCGCAGAGCCGGGTGACGGCTTCGGTAAGCGACAGCGCGGCGCGTTCGGCGTCGCTAAAGTAAGGAGCGTCCCGCCAGGCCGCCACGGCGAAGATGCGGGCGTCAGGCTCGCCTGCCTGCCTGAGCTCGCGAGCGTGCAGGTCGACGCAGACGCTGCAGCCATTGATCTGGCTCGCCCGCAGATGGACGAGTTTGCGCGTCACGTCGGGCACATCTTCGTTTGTCGTGGCTGAGTCCAGAGCGCGCAGGGCGCCCATGGCCTCAGGGAGGATCATCACCGGGTTCTTCATGCGTGCGTGCATCCTTGCTCTCCTTCAGGGAACCGAACGTGTCGTTCCGAACCCCGGATGTCACATCGGCCGGGTTTCGTTCGTCACTGCTATGACGAAACGCGGCGGAGGAATGTGACCGATGGACGAACCCGACGGCCTGGCTGAGCAGTTCGAGGCCAACCGGTCCCACCTCAGGGCCGTCGCCTACCGGATGCTCGGCTCGCTGAGCGAGGCCGATGACGCCGTCCAGGAATCCTGGCTTCGCCTCAGCCGCTCCGGCGCAAGTGGAGTCGAGAATCTGGGGGGATGGCTGACGACGGTCGTCGCCCGGGTGTGCCTCGATATGTTGCGCTCGCGCAAGTCGCGGCACGAGGAGCCCCTGGAGGCGCGAATACCCGACCCGATTGCCAGTCGCGAGGCCGGGACTGATCCCGAGCACGAAGCGCTGCTGGCCGACTCGGTCGGTCTCGCCCTGCTGGTGGTCCTCGAAACGCTGGCTCCGGCCGAGCGGCTCGCGTTCGTGCTGCACGACGTGTTCGCCGTGCCCTTTGAAGAGATCGCTCCGATTGTTGAACGGACCCCGACGGCGACGCGACAGCTGGCCAGCCGCGCCCGCCGCCGGGTGCATGGAGTGGAGATGCGGGAGGGAGCGGTCGCAGGGTTCCGACACCGATCTCACCCGGCAGCGAGAAGTCGTCGACGCCTTTCTTGCTGCCGCGCGCGGAGGTGACTTCGACGCCCTTCTCGCGGTGCTCGACCCGGAGGTGGTGCTGCGCAGCGACCGCGGCGCCATCCCCTCGGGTGCATCGAGAGAAATCCGCGGCGCGGCGGCCGTGGCCCGCAGGGCGCGGGTGGGCGGCGCCCGGGCCGCACAACCAGCGCTCGTGAATGGATCCGTGGGAGTCATCGTTGCCCCCCGTGGACGGCTCCTGATGGTCCTCGTCTTCACGATCCGTGGCGGGAAGATCGTCGAGATCGATGCGGTCGCTCACCCCGAGCGCCTTCGCCAGCTTGATTTGGCGGTCCTCGACGACGAACCAGGAGACGTTTCCAGCCCGGGTCGGCTGCGGCGGATCGGCTCGCTCAGGGAAAGCCCCGGCGACGGGCGATAATGGATGTTTCAGGTCGCCGGCGGATGCCGGCGATGAAGCGCGTCAACCCGTGGTTGACACGGCACCGCCTGTTCATGGTGTCCGCGCAGGCGAAAGGAACACTCGTGGGACGGATTTACGACGTCATCGACAACGCAACCCGGCAGTGGCTGACCAGGCAACCGATGTTTTTCGTGGCCACCGCGCCGAACGATCCCGACGGTCACGTCAATCTCTCGCCCAAAGGCGCGGCCGGCGCCTTCCACGTGCTGGGGCCGACCACGGTTGCCTACGCCGATTTCGTGGGCAGCGGGGTGGAAACGGTCGCCCATCTGCGGGAGAACGGTCGCATCGTGCTCATGTTCTGCGCGTTTAGCGGACCACCGAAGATCGTCCGTCTGCATGGGCACGGACGAGTGGTGCCCGAGCACGACCCCGAGTTCGCGGCGCTCCTGCCGGAGTTCTCCCTGGATGACGACGCCCGGGTGCTGACGCGAGGGATCGTCGTCGTAGAGACGACACGCATCGCCGACTCCTGCGGATTCGTGGTGCCGCGGATGGATCTCGTCGCCGAGCGCGACCAGCTGATGCGCTGGGGCGAGCAGCAGCACGCGAAGAATGGAGAGACCTGGAAAGAGCGCTACGTCGCCACCAACAACGCCCGCAGTATCGACAGCCTGCCGGGGTACGACCCGATGGAAGAGCTCGGCGCCGACGAGGCCAGGGCCATCTCGAGCCGCGGGCGAGCGCTGTAGCTTGACGAATAGCCCTCATCCCCGGCACTTCTCCTAAAACCCCTCATCCCCGACCCTTCTCCCGCTCCGAGGGGAGAAGGGAGCACGACCTGTGCGGAGGTCAAGTGCCCCTCTCCCAGCGCACTGGGAGAGGGGATGGGGTGAGGGTTTTAGAGGGGTTTGGGGTGAGGGAGTCTTGAGCGGGGTTGGACTGAGGGCCGTTCAGGGCCAAGGGCAAGAATCAGGAGCTGTCTCTTACGCCCACAGCTTCCGGCTCGCCGGTCGCCGTCGCCGCCGGCTCTGACTCCAGGACCTCGTCGATGAGTCCGTACTCTTTCGCTTCTAGTGCGCTCATGTAGTAGTCGCGGTCGCTGTCCCGCTTGACCTTCTCGTACGGCTGCCCCGAGTGCGCCGCCAGGATGGCGATGCACTTGGCGGACAGCGTGAGCGCCTCGCGAGCGGCGACCTCGATGTCAGGCACCGCGCCGCTGAACCCACCGGAGCCTTGATGGATCAGGACGCGAGCGTTGGGCAGGGCAAAGCGCTTCCCTTTCGTCCCTCCGGCCAGCAGCACCGCGCCCATGCTGGCGCCGAAACCCATGCAAAACGTGGCGATGTCCGGCTTGATCATCTGCATCGTGTCGTAGATGGCGAGACCCGAATAGATAACACCGCCAGGTGAGTTGATGTAGAGCTTGATGTCCTGATCCGGATCCTCATGCGCCAGAAACAGCATCTGAGCGATGATCACGTTGGCTACGTCATCATTGACCGGGGTGCCAAGAAAGATGATGCGGTCCTTCAGCAGCCGCGAGTAGATGTCGAAGGCTCGCTCACCGCGATTTGTGCTTTCGATGACGGTGGGGATGAGATTCTCGACGGTCGGGATGCGCATGGATGCGATAACTCCACTCCAGGAAAGATCGGGCACGAACCGCAGGGTGTCGCCGCTGACATACGGGGAAGGGAGTCTAGCAGACCGCCCCACTCAGACCGGCATGGACTCCGCGACCCAACCAGGATCGGGAGCACTAGGGAGGAAGTCATGGACCCGTGGATCAGTCTGATGACGCTCGGCGTGCGTGACATCGAGCGCTCGCGCCGCTTCTACCGGGACGGACTGGGCTGGCCGATGTCAGCGGCGAGCTCGGACGACGTGGCCTTCTTCCGCACCGGAGGCGTGGTGCTGGCCCTCTACAAACGGGATTTGCTCGCCGCCGACGCTAATCTTTCGTCGGAAGGATCCGGCTTCTCCGGGATCGGCCTGGCGCACAACGTCGCCACGCGGGAGCTGGTCGATGCCGCGCTGGAAGCGGCAGTCGCTGCCGGAGGGACGTTGCTCAAACCCGGAACCGCGGTGGAGTGGGGTGGCTACACCGGGTACTTCGCCGACCCCGACGGGTTTCTGTGGGAGATCGCCTGGAACCCGGATTTCCCGTTGCGAGAGGATGGCTCAATCGACCTGCCATAGCCCGTTTCAGCCAGTAGCCTGGACCAACGCCGGCCCCGTCCCCACAAATTACTTACCGACTCACCGACTGGCCGACTTCGTAAGAACCCTGCACAACCGAAGGGCGAGAGTCTCTCATCCCGCCCTTCGTCGCAATCGTGCCTTTCCTTTGTCAGAGGAGAAGGTCACACCCTCTGATTGGAGGGCTCACATCCGTTTTGCGAAGTATTGAGCCTGAGTGCGACGGGTGGGCCTCCTTTCGCTACGATCGGAAAAGAGGGAAGGGGTACCCCACCAGGATTCTACGCCTCGAGGCAAAGGTTGTCTAGGGGTCCGCGAAACGTCAGCGGCTGAAGTGGATGAAGGCCTCGCCCTCGGTGATTTCCGGCGCTTCCATCGCTGGACCAGAGAGATTTTGCCTCACCCACTCGGCCGCGCGGCGGCTCGACTCCTGGGTCCCGGCCTGGTCGTCGCAGACCGTGACCGTGGCGAGCTGGTCGCCGGCGCGGATGGCGTAGTAGGCCACGAATCCGGGGACATCGCGCAGGAGCTGCTCGACATCCTGAGACCGCTGGGCCAGGAGATCGTTGAGGGCGGACGCTCCTCTATACCGGCGGACTACCGCGTGCATGACCCATCACCTCCTTGGGGCAATTGACCCCCGGTCGTCGCTTGCCTGGCGGGCGATTCCTGAGGAGAAGCGCATCCAGGCCGGACAGGCCCCAGCCGGGCTCGCCAGTCGCATCCCCCGCCGTGACGATCCGGGAGACCGCGGCGAAGCTCATCGTTGCTGAGGTGTGCTCAGTCTATGCCGGACACTGCCGGAGTCAAGTCGCAACGACTGCGCTGCGGCTCTCGCCCATAGCGGCTCACCGGTTGAAGACGCGTGCCGCCAGGGATGGCTTCTCCGGGTAGACCCCGGTGCGCTCGACCTGCTCGATCTCCTTGTACCGGGAGCGGCGCACCAGGTTGACCCCGATCGAGCGCAAAGGCTCCGGCTCCCATGGCACCGGTTGGTGCGAGGCCATCGGCAGGCGGGTCAGGTCGGAGTCGGTTCCCGTCAGCAGGTCGGTCAGCACGCGGCCGCTCAGGTTCGCGGTGGCCACACCCTCGCCGCTGTAGCCAAACGCCAGCGCGACACCGGTGCGCGGGTTGAACCCCATCGTCGGCATGCGGTCGCGCGGAACGCCGAGCACGCCTCCCCAGGCATGGGTGAAGTCCACCTGCTGCAGCATCGGGAACCAGACCCGTGCCGCCTGCCGGGCGTGGCTGAAGACGTCCTCCATGCGGTCGAGGTCATCGCTGATGTGGGAGCCGAAGGGATAGCGGGCGCGGTAGGCCCCGAAGGCAATGCGCCCGTCGGCGGTGTGGTTGAGGTAGCCGGCGGTCGAGCCGAACCCGACTGCCACGTCCCGGTGCTGCCAACCGATCTGCTCCCAGAGCTCCGCCGGCAGCGGCTCGGTGATCACGATGTGCGAGGTCATCGGGATGACGTGGCGGCGCAGCTTCGGCAGCCGGGACAGGTAGGCCTCGCCGGCGAGGACGATGGCCCGCCGCGCCCGCACCTCGCCGCGGTCGGTCATCAGCCGCGGCGGCGAGCCACCGGCGTAGTCGGTGACCGTCGTCTGCTCGACGATGCGCCCGCCGTGGCGCTCGACCGCGCGGGCCAGCCCGCGGGCCAGACGTGCCGGCTGAATCGCGGCGCCCTCCCGCATCCAGAAGGCACCGACCGCGTTCGCGACCCGCATCCGCTCCGCGGTCTGCTCGGCATCGAGGAGCGCAACATGCTTCTCGAGTCCAATCGAGCGGTACTCCTCCCACATCTCTTCGATCTTGGGCAGGTCATAGTCGGCGCGAGCGATGACCAGTGCGCCACCGTGTGCGTAATGGGCGTCGATCCCTTCAGCCTGGCAGACCTGGCCGATGTCGTTGACCGAGTCGATCATCGCCAGCGCGACCGCCCGCGAGGCCTCCCGGCCGTACCGTTTGGTCATCACCGCCGGGCTGACCGGAAAGTCGGCCGCGCACCAGCCGCCGTTGCGCCCCGACGCGCCGAAGCCGGCGATCTCCCGCTCCACCACCAGCACGCTCAACGAGGGATCCCGCCGCAGCAGGCAATAGGCTGTCCAGAGCCCGGTGAACCCCGCGCCGAGAATGGCGACGTCGACCTCGGTCGAGCCATCCAGCGCCGGCCGTGGCGTGAGATCGTCGCCGGAGTTCTCGAGCCAGAAACTGTACGAGCCGTAATCCTTCACATGCGTGTCCTCATCCCAGAGTCGCCCTCACCCCCATCGCCGCTCAGAGAGTACCCGGCCGAGCGCAAAAGGAGACAAGCTCACCTCGACCTCTGCCTTCGCCCCTAAGCCCAAGCTGGCCTCCACCGTCGCTCGCGCGAAGGGGCGCGCTCTATGGGCGTCGAGCGCCCGACGAAAGCTCCCTGCCAAGGTTCCCCCCGGACGCGTCGCTGCCGCGCCAGAGCCACCAGCCGGCGGCGATCATCGCCGCACCCCAGAGCAGGAACGCGAGATCCCACCAGAGCCATTGCTCTCGGGGGGCGGTCTCGTTGACATGGTGAATCCCGAGAAGTAGATGGTCGACGACCCCCTCCACGACATTGAAGAGACCCCAGCCGAGAAGCGCTAACCCGATGAGCTGGCGGGCAGTCCCTCGCTCCCCGGCGCGGAGCGCGCGCCAGAGCAGGGCCACTCCCAGAACAGTGAAGATGTAGGTCACCGCGTGGAAGAGCCCGTCCGCGAGCGTGTTGGTTCGCAACCCGGGCACCGTCTCTGGTGAGAAGAATTCGACATTGCTCACCATGTGATGCCACTGCAGCAGTTGGTGCAGCACGATGCCGTCGAAGAATCCGCCCAGGCCGAGTCCGAGGAGCACGCCGGCGTTGCGCAGTTGGGTCTGTTCGCCGGGTCGAGCCATCCTGCCTCCCGAAACACGTGCCAACGTCGTCTTTCGGTTGTCCTTGCAGCCGCTTGCACGGCTCGTGCCCGCGACGGCACGGCCGGCCATGACGTCCGAATGTCAGCGCGGAAACTCTCCGGCCAGATTCCAGCGCAAGCGTCCGGCGGCGTCGCCTGGCATGCTTCGAAGGTTGCTCGCCTCACCCTATTGACATCCAGACACAATCGGATAGAGTGTACGTACTAGAGCACCGGGGACCGCGCAAGCGGACAGGCGACCGGAGCAATCCGGAAGTCAGGCAGAAGTCGAGCTCGCCGGCAACGGTTGATCGACGACTCCCGGGGACCGATCCCGCATGATGGTGGCAACACCGCACATCGGGGACGGTCAGTGGTCGGCGGCAGCAATGTCGCGGACCGGGCCATCGACAACCGGCACATGAACACCGGGTGTCGAGCGCTCGATCGGAGAGCGGCCGAGCAATCGGTGCGGCATTCCGGTCACCGGGATCCGACGGATTTATCCGCCGGAAGCCAATGGAGCTTTAGGACCAGACGCCGACGGCTGCGCAAGCGGCTGTCGGCGTTTCGGTGTCCGGCGCGCCAACGGAGAACGGCGTTGCGCTCGAATGCGACGCGCGCTTCCGGCTTACCGACCACATTCACCGCCTCCTGACGGAGATGCCCTGACGGCAGCCCGGGAGTGAGCTGACCACCCAGGATCAGCCACGACTCCGCCGCTTGCCTGCCGGTCCGTCCCTGTCCCTGTTGGGCAAGAGGCTGTATCGCATTGCGATCGATGCAGCCAAAATCCCGGTCGCCTGGGTCCACCAGACCGGCTTTATGAATTCCTCAGGTTTGCAGAACGCCGGCACCCGTGCAGAGACAAACCGTCACTTCCTCTCTGGATCCCGCGCGGTCGGTCTCAGCGTGGCCAACCTGAGATTGACTGCCGGCCAATTCGGCGATGATCCTCCAGTCGCTTCTGTGTCAATGTAGGCATAGTGTACGTTCACCCGTTGTCAGTGAAGTCAAACTCCCCCGAAGGTCCTCTTCGTCACGTGCCAATCCGGCACACCGTTTACTTCCTCTACCGCGACCCCGTACTATGCAGTTGCAGAGCGGTGGCCAGGCGCTGACTCCGTCGCGACGATCGTTCCGGCGCCATACCGCCCTGATTGCCGAGCGATGCAACGCCGCTGGAGGCACGTCAGTGGAGATTGAACGGTTTGCCCCAGAGCGTGGGCAGCTGCCAGCCTCACGAATGCCGGTGAGCCTGCCCCCGGGGCGGCTCTACATGACCGGTGATTTGCGCGCGCTGACCGGACTGCCGCGCACCCACATGGATTTCTATCTGCGCGAGGGGATCATCCAGCCGACGACGCGGACGGGGAGCGGCTACTTGCTCTTCGATCACGCCGAGCTGGAGACCCTACGTGCGGTCTTGCGCTGGCGTGAAGAGGGGGTCGGGATCCGCGAGATCCGGGACCGCCTCGGCCGTCCGGCGAGCCACTGAGCGGATGCGCGGGTATCGACGCCGCGGGGAATTCCAGCTGCGTCGGAGGAGAGGGACTATCGCCACACTGACCGGTGGGCCGGTACGGAAATCGCAGATTCGGTGGCAACAGGCGTCGGAGACTATTTCACTTCCGACCCTCCGACCTCCGACCTCCGACTCCCGACTCCCATGGCACGACAAAGGCCGGCGCGCCAACGCCAGCCTTTCTCCCCACCCATCGGTTGTAGCTACCGTGGAACCCGTTTCCGGGTTCACCACCTGACGCGCTTCCCGGGTACCGAACGGACCGTCGCCAAACCGCCTGTTCGAACCCACCGAGCGCCAGATTCGCCGCCAATGTCCCCGCCAAGGGAGGGTTGCTTGCACCCAGGCGACGTGCCGATTCTAAGCATGCCCCAGCAGGCATGTCAATACTCCGTGCTGGAACGAACGCTTACGCCGGCTCTTCCGGAGTGGTCCGCGTGACCTCGTCCCGGAAGCGTTCCCCTGCTCGACAGCCGCTCGAACCCGGAAAAACCGGGCCGGAGGGGCTGGCACCTGTGCCTGAGCCCAGCCGCGCCGGGGAGGATGTCCGGCGCCGTGGTTGGTTCTGGCACTGGAACGCCCTGGTTACCCAGTACGCTCCCCTGATCGGCTTGAAGGGCGTGGGGTTGCTCAACTCCTACACGGTCTGGACCGACCGCCGGGAAGAATCTCCCCATCGCGGCTACGCCTTCCCGTCCCAGCAGAGCGAGGCCGATTTCTATGGCGAAGACCGCGCCGAGCTGATTACCATCAACAAGATCCTGGTCGCGCTCGACCTGATCGAGATCCGCAAGGAGATGGTGGTCCGCGCCGATCCCCAGGGCCGGCGCTGGAAGGTGCCGCACAACTTCTACCGGGTGAAGGACCACGGCGACGACTTCTCCCTCGGCCCTGATGACGTCCTGCGCGTCGCCGAGCTGGCCGCCCGTGACCGTGCGGTCTACCGCTACGTGCGCCGCGTCTTCTCGCCACGCTTCTCACCCATCGACGGCGACAATGTCTGGGGACGGATCTTGCCGGAGGTGCGCCTCACCCCGGTCTGGCAGGGACTGGCCGCCAGGACCGCCGCTGAAGAGGGCCGGGCCTCGGCGCGCACCCGGGCCGGACACGCCGCGCGGAAGGACGCCTCGACCGAGACAGATCCCTCCCTCGAGCCCGACGCCACGCCGCCATTTTTTGCGCCCGCTATCGGTGACGGAACGGCAATCACGGCTGGTGACAATGACAGTGCGAGTGTCACTAGTCTCTCTGAAGGAGAAACCTCTGTTGTACTGAGCAACACTGGTTCTGGGGTGGATGTTGGCGGGACCAACAGAGGTTCACCCCGAAAGCAGCCAAGCAGCGTTGCTCCCATCAACGAAGCCGGGCAAACCGATGTTGCACCGAGCAACACGACGTATCACCAATTTTCAACAACAACGAAGGACGTCACTGACGAGTTCAAAGAGCGAAGACCAGTCGCCGGAAACGACGGTTCGCCAACCGTTGCGAAGTTGACTTCGACAGGAACCGGACGGTCCGGCGGACCCGGGGAACGGCCGCCGGCGGACGGACCAGGCGAGGGCGCGGCGTTGCGCGCCTTCGAGAGCGCC
Source organism: uncultured Chloroflexia bacterium (assembly GCA_963724295.1). GTDB lineage: Bacteria > Chloroflexota > Chloroflexia > Thermomicrobiales > UBA6265 > JACCXM01. The sequence continues at coordinate 405,064 of CAVRUC010000013.1, forward strand.
AACGACCGCGCCGCCACCCCGGCCGAGCGCAAGCTCCTGCGCGATCTTGCCGCTCGCTTCGAACCGGTGGCCGCCGCCGCGCACCAGGAGCGGGACGACGTCGCGGGCTCCGGCTGGGGCTGGTTGGAGGCTGCCGTCTGGGATGCCGTCGAGGCGGGCAGCGCGTTCGTGGCGCCGCGCCGGGTACGGGAGATCCTGCTGCGCTGGGAGCGGGATGGGTTTCCCCAGCCGCGCGATCCCGGACCGCCGTGGCCGGACCCACCACACGGCCCGCCGGTGCGGCGAGCGCCACGAGAGGACGTCGCTCCGCCGCCAGCGCCGGCGCCACTCTTCACCATCGAGGAGGTCGGGCTCTCCAACCGGCAGGTCTGGGCGGCGACCCTGGCCGAGCTGGTGCGGCGGGGCGACGTCAGCCGGGCCGATGTCGAGACCTGGCTGCGGCCCGCCGGGCTGATTGGACGGGACGGCGCGACCCTGCTCGTCGGCGCTCCGAACGCCGTCGCCCGCGACCGCATCGTCTCCCGTCTGCTGCCCGCCCTGCGAGAGGCGCTGGCCGCGACGATCGGCCTCGCCGTGTCGGTTGAGGTGGTGGTGGAGACGAGGGTGGAGGAGTCGGGAAGTGGAGGAGCCGAGAGGCCAAGTGCGTAAACTGCAAGCGGACGCTGCTGATGGAGCTGGGCCGCGGCAGCAGCTGGACCTGCTGGCGCCCTGATCTATGTCAGATTCCTTGCTCTTGCGGCAGTGTGACGAACGCGGGAGCTGACTATGGTACGGCGCTATCATCCCCGGCGCAGACGCGTCCACCAGCAGGGCTGCCATGACCGACTCACTTCCATCCAGCCGCGCCTCCCAGCTACGGCTATCCCGCACCCCGCTGATCGGACGGGAGCGAGAGCTGGCGATGGTCCGCGGGCTGCTGCTTCGTGACGACGTTCCCCTTCTCACGCTGACCGGTCCAGGTGGCGTCGGCAAGACCCGGCTCGCCGTGCGCGTAGCCTCGGATCTGGAGGCCACGTTCCCCGACGGGGTGGTTTTCGTCGATCTTGCGCCAATTACGGACCCCGACTTGCTCGCCTCTGCCATCGCGCGGACCTTGGGCGTGCGGGAGGTTGGGGATGAGTCGATGGCCGAGCGACTCACGGCATTCTTAGGTAACAAGCGCCTCTTGCTGGTCCTCGACAACTTCGAGCAGGTCGTCGAAGCGGCGCCGCTCGTCGCGGACCTACTGGCGAGTTCCCCCACGCTGACGGTGCTCGTCACGAGCCGAGTGCGGCTACGCCTCTCTGATGAACGCGAGATCCCGGTCCTGCCATTGGCACTGCCTGAGACCGAGACTCAAGCACCAATGGATGCTCTTGCCGCATCGCCAGCAGTGCGCCTCTTCGTCGCGCGGGCTCAGGCTGTTAAACCTGACTTCGCGGTAACTGATCAGACGGTGGAGGAGGTCGCCGCCATCTGTCGCCGGCTGGACGGACTGCCGCTGGCCATCGAGCTCGCCGCGGCCCGGGTCAAGATCCTCTCCCCATCGGCGCTGCTGGCCAGACTCGACCACCGGCTGCCACTGCTGACCGGGGGTGGCCGCGACTTGCCGGCTCGACAGCAAACGATGCGCGACGCCATCGCCTGGTCCTACGACCTGCTGACACCGGAGGAGCAGACGTTCTTTCGTCGACTCGCCGTCTTCGTCGGCGGATTCACGCTGGAGGCGGCCGGAATAGTCGCCGGCAGGAGTGACGACCTCGGATTCCACACCCTGGACGGCGTGGCGTCGCTGGTGGAGCAGAGCTTGCTGCGAGAAGAGGACGGAGGGAGCAACGAGCCACGCTTCCTGATGCTGGAGACGGTTCGGGAATTCGGCCTGGAGCAATTGGCAGCGGCCGGCGAGGAAGCGACGACGCGAGACCGCCACGCGGCGTGGTGCCTGGCAGTCGCCGGCGAGGCGCCGGACTCTATGAGCCCGATTGTCCACCCCGGCACCCTTGACCGGTTGGAGGCCGAGCACCCCAACCTGCGATCCGCCCTCGCCTGGCTGGATCAGACCGGACGGCTGGGCCAGGTGCTCCCGTTGGCCGACCAACTCTGCTGGTTCTGGGATCTGGCTGGGCACTACCGGGAGGGCCTGTCCTGGCTGGAGCGGGCACTGGCCGTCAGCGACGAGGACACACCGGCCCGCGCTCGTTGCGAGGCGTTGTGCAGGGTGGGACACCTGGCCCAGACGCTCGACGAGCCTCGGGCGGCGAGCTATCTGGAGCAGGCACTGGCGCTCGCCCGAACCATTGGTTATGAGGACTATGAGGCAGAGGCCTCGGTGCACCTGGGCATCATGGCTGAGGATGGAGGGGACTACGCGGCGGCCGAAGAGCACCTGGCCACCGTGCCGACGACTGAACGAACAGGTGGGCAACACCTGGCGACGACTCCTGGCCGACTACCATCTGGGCGTCGTCGCCTACGGCCGGGGAGACCTGCCGCGGGCAACGGCCCTGCTCGAGGGGGCACTCGCGGCCGCACGAGCACACGACAATTCGCTCGTTCCCGCCTGGAGCCTTGAATACCTGGCGCTCGTCGCCTGCGCGCGGAATGAGCCGGGCCGTGCCGCCGAGCTGCTCTGTCAGGCTCTCCCGCCAGATCCGACAAGCGGGTTGAGACACCAGCACTGGGGTACCCTGGCGGCGGTGGCCGTGCTGGCGAGCCTCATCGGCGAGGCGGAGTCCGCCGCCCGGCTGTCTGGCGCGGCCGCGACCTTAGCCCACGGCAGGGCACGCGCCCTGCCCGAGGCCATCGCCTACGAGCAGGCCGCGGCAGCGGCTCGACAGCGCATCGGCGACCATGCTTTCGAGAAGGCATGGGAGGCCGGACAGCGCATGCGAGCAGAAGAGGTCAAATCTGAGGTGAACCGGGTGCTCATCGCCGCCGAGGGTGAGAGATCGCGGACGACCTCAGACCGCAACAGCTCACAACTGACGCCCCGCGAACAGGAGGTTCTTCAGCTCCTGGTAGAGGGACGCTCCAACCCCGAAATTGCCGCCGCGCTGTTCGTCAGCCCCCGCACCGCCGAGACTCACGTCACGCACATCCTCTCCAAGCTCGGTGTCACCACCCGTGCCGAGGCCGCCGCCCACGCCGTGCGGGTCGGGTTGGCGTAGTCCGCGGCCCCCACGCCTACGTACCCGTACGACCCCCCGTAGTCCACGTCCGCCGAGAAACGAGACCGCGAAATCCGGGAATCACCGGATGTCGAGCGCCCAGCCGCGGCGCATGCTGGAACCGTGCCCCGAACAGTGGGGCACGGCCCGGCCGAATCAAGGCCGCCTGATGCGGCACGGGAAGGATGACGCAATGACCCCTAACGTTACTGTCGGGTACATGGCCGAGCAGATCAACCGGGGGCGGCTCGATAGCGTTGCGGCACGCGGCTGGCTGGTCGACGAGGCGGCGGCGACGCGCTCCCGCGCCACGCGACCTGCCCCGGTGCTGGTCATTCTTGGCGCAGCGCTCGTCCGTCTCGGTGAGTGGATCCAGGGAACAGCGCGGCATGCCGGCACCTGGGCCGATCCGGCCGCACTCCCCGGACGGTAACCAGCCAGGCTGACATCGAGGATGGTGGCATTTCACGCGCAGAGGAGGAAGCCATGCATCACCAGTTCGGGTCAATCGTCTTGGCCGATACCTATCGCCGGGAATTATTGAGAGATGCCGCGCGGGTCCGGCCCCTCCATGCCATCAACTCGCCAGAGGGCTTCGTCACAGGTGTGCGTGCGGCGTCAGTCGTCACCCGAGCCGCGTCGATCTTGCTGCGACGACGGCTTGGCGCGCTCCTCGTACGTGTTGGCCAGTTCCTCCAGGGTGTGCAGCCGGGCGCGAGGGAAATTCCGGCCCAACTCCGTCCGGCGAGGTGAGCGCGATCGCTTGACGCGAGCTGGCAGCAACCCGCACAAGGTGCTGTCGGGCGGGACTCGCCGCTTCGCGGTTGAGCGATTCACTTCTCGGGTCTGGAGGCGGGGCAACCATGTCCGGCTGCCTGCGCAGGTCTTGCAACAAGCGCTAAGCGTGCATCTGTCTTCTCGACTTCTCGGCCTCTCGACTCAGCCGCTCCCTGGCTCCAGATGACCATCGCGGCGACGGCGAGAAGCAGGGTGCCGGATACGATGAAGGTGGCGCGGAAGCCGAGACTCGTGGCCAGGAACGCGCCTGCGAGCGGCCCGATAAAGCCGCCCACCGCGGAGATAGCCGCGCTCAGACCGAAGATTGCTCCACGTCGTTCAGCCGGCGTCAGGTGCGCGATGAGCGCGTTGGCTGAAGGGATGAGACCACCGGCGGCGACACCCATCAGCGCTTGCAGCAGCGCCAGCTGCCAGGGGTCGCGCACAAACGCCATCGGCAGGTAGACCAGACCCGCCGCCAGCAGGCTGATCGCCAGCACGCGGCGGTGGCCGGTGCGGTCCCCCAGCCGGCCCAGGTAGGCCGCGGCGAACGCGCTGGTGAAGCCCGCGGAGCCGAGGACGACCCCGGCCACGGTGGCGACATTCGGATCGTCAGGAGCCAATTGCTGGACGAAGAGCGGGATGATCGGCTGCATGGCCATCGCGATCGTGCGGACGACGAAGATCGCCGCGAGCATGGTCAGCATGGCGGCGGAGAAAAGAAAGGCGCCGGAGGTCCGGAACCGTCGCCAGCGACTCTGTCCCTCGTCCATCATGGCGTGTGCCGCCACGCGGGTGAACCGCTCGCGCGCCAGGAAGGCGACGGTGACGCCGCCGCAGAAGAGCATCATTCCGGCCAGGACGAAGGTGGCGCGCGGGCCGATGCGGTCGTATGCGAAGCCGCCGAAGAGGGGACCGGCCGCGGCTCCGGCGAAGACGGCCGTCTGTACCATGCCGAGGGCATAGCCGAGACGCCGCTTCGGGGCGCTGGTGGCGATGAGGGCCGTCGCCGCGGCGACGGTTCCGGTCAGCATCCCCTCCAGCACCCGCAACGCCAGCAGCTGCCCGGGCGTGCTGGCGAAGCCCATCATCACGACGACGACCGCGCCACCGAAGAGCCCGCGCAGCAGCATCGGCTTGCGGCCATAGCGATCGGCGAGCAACCCCCAGATGGGTGCGGTAATGGCCATGGCCGCGGCGCCGGCGGCATTGATGGCGCCCGACCAGAGTGTCTGGCCGGCGACATCACGAACGCCGAGGTCACCGAGATAGAAGGGGAGGAACGGAACCCGCGAGGAAAAACCGATCAGGGCCAGCAGCTGCCCTGCCCAGACCGCGTAGAGGGTGACATTCCAGCCGGGCTGTCCTCCATCGGGATCACCATACTCACGACCGGAGTCGGACATCATGGCTGTCGAGTGTAGCCCCGATGACCCAGGTCAGGAACGCCCTCTACACTTCGTCGCATCATGATGCGCCATTGCCAGGGGTATGAGCGATGAGATTGTGGGCCGGATGGCGGCGGAGTTGGACAAGCGGAAGCTGGGCGAAACGCGCGGCCGTCCTCGTGCTGAGCGGGATGCTCTTGCCCGTGCACGTGCACTTGCAGCTGCCCTGGCACGCCGCCTATCCAGCACGCGTTGTCGCTCGCGAAACAGCCACCGTCCCTGGTGTCGTCGATCCTTTCGCCGACGTCGTGCCCGAGGCGCTGGTCCCGGCCGAGCAGGCGGCGGACGAGCTCAGCGCCATCCGCATGGACGTTGCCCTTGACCCCGCTTTGGGCACGATCGGTGGTGAGATGAGCGTCACCTGGCGCAACCCGGCCTCCGAGCCACTGAGCGACGTCTGGTTCCGTCTCTTTCCCAACGCTTTCTACTATGGAGAAGGCGGCCTGCAGGTGACGGATGTCACCGTCGATGACGCGCCGGTCAGCCCCGAGCTGGCGCTCGACGATACCGCGCTGCGCGTGCCCTTGCCGGGCCCGGTCGATCCTGGAGAGAGCGCTGAGATTGCGCTGACCTTTACCTCGACCGTTCCCGCCGATTCGACCGGCTCCTACGGCATCTTCAACCGGGACACCCGCAACGGGTCCTGGGTGCTGGCTGACTGGTACCCGATCCTGGCGGTGTGGGAAGAGGGGGACGGCTGGGCGCTGCCGGAGGCGACCGCCTTTGGCGATCCTACCTACGCGCCGAGCGCCTTCTATGACGTGCGGGTGACGGCCGCAGACGATCTCGAGGTCGTGGCCACCGGCGTGCTGGCAACCGAGACGAACGAGAACGGCGCCGTCACCCGGCACTTCGTCGCCGGACCGGCCCGTGACTTCGTCCTGGTCGCCGACGATGACTACGCGCCGCTCAGCCAGGAGGTCGATGACACGCTGCTGACGCTCTGGACGGCGCCCAGCCTCGACCCCGCCATCGCCGAGCAAACACTCGCAGCCGCCGCCGATGCGCTGCGGTTTTACAACCAGCGGTTCGGCCCGTACCCGGCGCGGGAGGTCGATCTCGTCCAGATCGACCCTCCGGCGCGCTCGGCATCGCCTGGGCCGGACTCCTCTTCCTCGACGGTCCGGCGCTGCTCAACACCTACGGCGAGCACGACCCGGAAGGACTCGCGACGGTGGTCGCGCATGAGGTGGCCCATCTCTGGTGGGGCATCCTGGTCGGAGGTGATTCGAACAAGCACGCCTACATCCAGGAGAGCCTGGCGACCGTCTCCTCGCTTCTCTATCTGAAGGAGACGCTCGGGCCGGAGATCGCCGCGGCGGAGCTCGACGCCTGGGTGACCGGTCCCGCCTTCGAGCTCCTGGCGGCGGGCGACGCCGTCGTCGACACCCCGGTGGCCGCGGGGGACGACCCGGCGATCTGGTCCGACGCGGCCTACGGCAAGGGATCCCTCGGCTTTCTGGCCATCCGCGAGGAGATCGGCGCCGCCGCGTTCGAGGCGGCGTTGCACGACCTCTTCACCCGCTACGCCTGGGGCGAGATGACCCCGGAGGACCTGCGCTCGGCCTTCGAGCGGGCATCGGGCAGGGATCTCGACGCCCTGTGGAGCCACTGGTTCGATGAGGCAGCCATGACGCAGGAGGAGATCGAGGAGATCGCCACGGCGTTTGCGGAATAGGCCGCTGATCCGCGACCGGGTTGGACGGCAGGGTTCCACGGGCCGCTTGTGATGCGAGGTCGCTGACCGCGCAGGATGGCCATTCTGCTCATTGGTGGAGACAAGACGAACCGCTGGCAGGCATGGTATCGAGAGTTCATCCCTGTTGCTGACCGGCTTTACGACGAGCATCTGGAGACGCTAGAAACTGAAGGACTGTTGCCATGACCCGGACACGACCATTTGCTGAACTCGCGGCGGAGGCTAAGGCCGATCCGATCCGGCGAGCGCGGATAGCGACGTACAAGCGAGCGATGCTGGACGCGCTCGCGTTGGCGGAACTTCGCGGGCAACGAGGCATCACGCAGCGGGACGTGGCTGGTAAGCTCGGCGTGACGCAGGCGAACATTTCGCGCATTGAGCACGAAGAAGATCTCTACCTTTCCACGTTACGTAGCTATGTCGCGGCACTCGGTGGAGAGCTGGAAGTGAACGCCGTGTTTCCCGACGGCAAAGTCGCTCTCGTTCCGGCCGAGGGGTAGCGATCTCGCCTCAACGGCGCTCGCCTGGCGTCGCGGCGGGCATCATGACATCGTTCTTGCTGGCGCCGGCGGTGCAGCGACGGCTGGTTGGGAGTCCGGCGTACCCACAATAAGGAGGGAGCGACATGAGTGACGCGCATCGGCTGACCCGGCGTTCGGCGCTGCTCGGCGCCGGTGTGGCCGCGGCTGGTCTGCTCGGTGGCCCGAGCAGAGCTACTGCCTCCCAGGCGACACCGCAAGCGACCGCTATCTCGCGGGTGCCGCTGTGGCAGACGGCATGGCAGCGCGGCATCGTCTTCGGCACGTCGGCGGCGACCTGGCAATTGGAAGACCCGGACTACGCTCAGCTCGTCGAGCACGAGGCGGCGATCCTCTTCACCGAGGACGACCTGCTCTGGTGGCGACTGCGGCCGACACCGGAGTCGGAGCTGGACTTTCAGTACGCCGACCAGTTCATGGCCTTCGCGGAGCGGAATCAGCAACTGGTTCTGGGCGCTCATCTGGTCTGGGACGAAGGGTTCGGGGAGGATTGGACGGAGGACGACCTGTGGGGACTGGACGAGGAGTCCGCACGGCGTCTCCTCTTCGACACGGTCGAGCAGGTGGTGGGGCGATATCGCGGCCGGGTGGCCGGCTGGATCGTCGTCAACGAGGCCATCGACGCCCATGAGGAGGATGGACTGCGCCGGGACTATCCCTGGTACGAGACCATCGGTCCCTCCTACATCGAAGAGTCCTTCCACATCGCCCACGACGCAGATCCCGACGCGACCCTGCTGCTCAACGAGTTTGGATTCGAGACCGACGATGAGTTCGACAGTGCCGCCGACAAGCGGGCCAAGGCGCTGCTGGTACTCGACCAGTTGCTCGACGCCGGCGCTCCGGTGCATGCGCTCGGCGTGCAGGGGCACCTCGAGGCGGATGGCTTCGCCGAGAAGTTCGACGCGGCGGGGTACCAGCAATTCCTCTCCGAGGTGGCGGATCGGGGCCTGCAGATCCTGATTACCGAATTGGACGTCCTCGACGACGGTCTACCCGCCGATAGCGCCGAGCGAGACGTCGCGATTGCCGACGCCTACCGGCTCTACCTCGATACGGCCCTTGCCGAACCAGCCGTCGCCGCTGTCATCACGTTTGGGCTTTCCGATCGCTACACCTGGCTCCAGGAGGACTACCCGCGGGAGGACGAAGAGCCGCGCCGGCCGCTGCCCTTCGACGAGGAGCTGCAACCCAAGCCCGCCTACGACGCCCTGGCCGGCGCCCTTGAAGAGGCGGTCGACCGCGATCCCCTGTGGCAGGTGCAAAAAGCTTCGAGCACTTGACCCACTGTCGTATGATCGCCACGTCACCGAAAATTCATCGCAGAGCGAAGAAGCGAGGAGGAGCACGACGTGGCCGAGAAGCGCAGGCTCTGGAAGGCCTATCAGGATCTCTGCGCGGGGCGAATTTCGCGCCGCGGCTTTCTGCAGCGGGCCGCCGCGCTCGGAGTGGCGACTCCGGTCGCTCTGGGTCTGCTGCGCCTGACCGAGGTCGCCGCCCAAGAGGCGACACCCGGCGCCGGCGCGATGGATGCTCCGCCCTCCTCTGGCACAGAGGATCAGACGCGCGGCGCCGGAGGCGAGCTGAAGCTGCTGCAGTGGCAGGCGCCGACGACACTGAACATGCATCTGGCCGGCAGCTTCAAGGATCAGCTCGCCGCCTGCCTGGTCACCGAGCCCTTGATCCACTTCCTGCCCGACGCCACGCCCATCCCCTGCCTGGTCACGGAGGTCCCGTCGCAGGAGAACGGGCGGGTCGCTGCTGACCTGCTGACCGTCACCTATAGCCTGCAGGATGGGATCGTCTGGAGCGATGGCGAGCCGCTGACCGCCGAGGACGTGGTCTTCACCTGGAAATGGATCATCGATCCGGCCAATCAATCATCCAATGCCGCCGTCTATGAGGCGATTGCCTCGGTTGACGCTGTCGACGATCTGACGGTGAAAATCACCTTCAAAGAGCCGCAGCTCGGCTGGAACAGCTACTTCTCCTCCGCTCAGTTTGGAGGCATTTTGCCGGAGCACATCCTGGCGGCGGGTGGAGACGCCGGCGCCAATTTCGCGGTCAAGCCGATCGGCACCGGACCGTATGTCGTCGATTCCTTCGTGCCGAACGACGCGGTCCAATACTCGATCAATCCGAACTACCGCGAGCCGAACAAGCCCTTCTTCGCAACCGTCAATCTCAAGGGCGGCGGCGACGCGGCCTCAGCGGCGCGCGCCGTCCTGCAAACCGGCGACTGGGACTTCGCCTGGAATCTCCAGGTCGATCCAGCGGTGTTGAAAGATTTGGCTGAGAGTGGCCAGGGCGACCTGGTCATCATCCCCGGCACGGCCGTCGAATTCCTCACCCTCAACTTCTCGGATCCGAACAAGGAGGTCGATGGCCAGCGGTCGCAATGGCAGACGCCGAATCCAGTGCTCAGCGACAAGGCCGTGCGCCAGGCGCTCGCGCTCGGTGTCGACCGGCAGGCGATCTCCGAGAACTTCTACTTTGGCCCCCCGGGCGAGCCGCCCGCGTCCAATATTCTCCTCGGCATCCCCGGCGCCACCTCACCCAATACGACCTGGGAGTTCGACCTCGACAAGGCGAACGCCTTAGCTCGACGGGGCGGGCTGGGTGAGAGACGGGGACGTGCGGCAGAAGGATGACGTGCCCCTGAACCTCACTTACGCGACCAGCGTGAACGAGGTCCGGCAGAAGACGCAGGCCCTCATCAAGAGCGATTGGGAGAAGTTAGGAGCCCAGGTCGAGCTGCTGCAGATTGACGCCGGGGTCTTCTTCGACACCTCAGCCGGCAACGACCAGAACTTCTATCACATGTACTGGGACATCAGTGAGTATGCCTGGAGCCCAGCCGGGCCTTATCCGCTCTCGTACATGCTGCGCTGGGTCAGTCACAACGGTGAGAACATCCCGCAGAAGGAGAACGGCTGGGCGGCGGTCAACGAAGCCCGCTACAACAACCCTGAGTACGATGCGCTCTACGACCAAGCCGCCAGGGAGACGGATCCGGAGAGGGCCGCCGAGCTCTTCATTCAGATGAATGACATGCTCATTGACGACGTGGTGGTGATTCCGATCGTGCAGCGGGCGACGGAGAAGTATGGAATTATCAAGACGCTGAACAAGGAGAACATCGCCGGCGGTCCCTTCGACGCGCTCTACTGGAACATCGCGAACTGGAATCGTACCAGCTAAGAGTGGTGACATGAGGAAGGTGTGATCCTGGGCCCATAGGCGAACCGCAAATTGCAGGATGCTCGTTCTGCCGCGCCTCAGCGGGATGTTGAGGGGATGCTCTGTGGACCGTTGAAGACGTCATCGGGGTCGTAGTCCATCTTCACCTGTTTCAGCCGCGCCAGGTTTGGTCCGTAATAGGCGCGCTCCCAATCGGAGAGGTCGGCGTCGATGTAGTTGACGTAGGCGCCGGTCGTGTACGGGGCCATCGCGGCGCGCAGTTCGCGGACCCAGGACAGCGACGCCTCTGCGGCGGTGTCGTCCCACCAATAGGCCTGGTATTGCACGTCAAAGTGCGCGTGGCGATGGGGAAACGCCGTCGCCGCCGGATCGATGGCCGCGATGGCGCCACCCAGGGGAAAGAACCCCACCAGATCGGAGTCGAACGGGGCGGCGCGCAGGTGATCGACCAGGGTCGCGATTGCCTCGGCGGGCAGCGGTTCGTAGGCAATCGCTGATGAGTTCTTGAACCCGAGGGTGCCATTGGCGATCGGTGGTCCGCCAAACTGCTCGGCGGCCGTGAAATACGGGAGCGACTGGATGACCGGGGTTCCCGGTGTGCCCGCCTGGAGCAACGGTTCCAGGAGGGGTGGCAGCTCGGCCGAAGAACCGGTGAACAGCCCCGTCGCCGAGAACGCTCCCGCGCTCGAGTGGGCGACGGCGAGCGCAACGCACAATCGCTCATCGGCGAAAGGCGCCCAGCGCTGCCATGCGTCGAGCACCTCCGCTACGTCATCCCAGGGCCAGGTCACCTGCACGGTAACCACGTCGCCAATCGGGTGCACGCGGAAGGTGAAGGCGGTCGCGATTCCGAAATTCCCGCCGCCACCGCCGCGCATCGCCCAGAAGAGATCGGGATGCTGCTCCTCACTGGTGCGTAGCACTCGTCCATCGGCGGCGACGAGTTCGACGGCCACCAGGTTGTCGCAGGTGAGCCCATATTGGCGCGAGAGGAAGCCGATACCGCCGCCGAGGGTCAGGCCGGCGATGCCGACGCCCGGACAGGTCCCGGCGGGGATGGTGACGCCGTGGTCCCAGAGACGGCGATAGCAATCGAGCAAGCGAACCCCGGCGCCGACGACCGCCTCGCCCCGCGACACGTCGACGTCCACCTCGGTCAAGCCCCCCACGTCGATCACGAGCCCCTCGTCGACCACCGAGAACGCTTCGTAGCTATGCCCTCCCGAACGCGCGCGCAGCGGCATTCCTTCCTGGCGCGCCCAGCGGACGGCATTCCCCACGTCATTCGTGTTGTCGCATACGACAACTGCTGCGGGGAAGCGCGAGAAGCGCGCGTTGAAGCTCTGTCTCGCCTCCTCGTAGGCGGGGTCCTTAGGCCAGATCACGCGGCCGCTCAACTGATGAGATGGAGATCCCGGCGGAGCGCGGAGTAGAGATGCTGCCGGCGTTACTTGCGACACTGCCCAGGCGAGCGATGCGCTTCCCGAGGCGACGAATGTACGGCGCGTGATCCTGTGGCTGAACATGCCGGGTCCCCCTGGCCGTCATCGCGGCCCCGCGTTGATTATCCTCCGTTCGCCGCTGACGCAGTGATCCGGCGCTGTCTCAACCCTTCACCGACCCGGCCATCAGCCCGGCGATGAACTGCCTCGACAGTAACAGGTAGGCCGATCACGACCGGCAACACCAAGACGGTCACCTTGGCGAAGATGTGACCCCACTCGGTGGAGAAGGCGCCGTAGTGCAGCAGGCCCCCAAGCAGGCTCAACCTGATACGGTTCTGGCCCATAGCGCGAACCAGAGGAGGGTCATGAGGAATGCGGATCGAGGCGGTCGACTTCTACTACCTGGCGATGCCGGAGGTCCTCGACATCGGCGACGGCAGCCAGGATCTGTTGCTGGTCCGGCTGCAAGCGGGGCCGTACGTCGGCTGGGGCGAATGTGAGGCCTCGCCGCTGGTCTCCATCGCCAGCCTCGTCTGCCCCATGTCGCACAGCGCCTGCAAACCGGTGCGTGACTCTGTGCTCGGGCAGACCCTCGACGACATTGCCGATATTGACCGCATCGGTGATCTGGTTCGCGCCAACAGCCTCGATCTCCTGCAAGCGCCGCACACCCTTTCCGGCATCGACATCGCCATGTGGGATCTGCTCGGGCGCCGTTTGGAGACGCCGGTCTACCAGCTCCTGGGGTATGAGCGCGCCGAGCCGCGTCTGCCCTATGCGTCCGTCCTGTTCGGGGATACGCCGGCGGAGACCCTGGCCAAGGCGCGGGGCATCAGCGATAGGGGCTACGTTGCGGCCAAGTTCGGCTGGGGACCGTACGGGCTAGGCAGCGTCGCGGAAGACGCCGAGCAAGTCGCCGCGGCGCGCGAGGGGCTTGGCGACGAGGGGGTCGTCCTCATCGACGCCGGCACCGTCTGGGGGCATGACCTGGCGGCCGCGACAGCGCGCTTGGCGGCGCTGCAGGCGTACCGGGCCACCTGGCTGGAGGAGCCGTTCGTCACCGGCGCACTCGACGCCTATCACGCGTTAGCTGCGCAGAGCGGGGAGGTGCGCATTGCCGGCGGCGAGGGCTCGCACAACGAGGACATGGCCCGCCATATGATCGACCACGGCGGCGTGGGGTTCATCCAGATCGATGCCGGGCGTATCGGCGGCATCTCACCGGCCAAGCGCGTGGCTGACTACGCGCTGCAGCGCGGGGTTACCTACGTCAACCACACCTTCACCTCACACCTGGCACTCAGCGCCTCGCTGCAACCGTACGCCGGGCACCCGGCGCGGTCGATCTGCGAGTACCCGGTCGAGCTGAAATCGCTCGCCTGGGAGATGACGCAGGAGCACATCACTCCCGACGCGAACGGGCTCATCACCCTGCCGGAGGCGCCGGGACTGGGTATGACACCCGATCTTGAAGCCGCGAAGCGCTATCTGCTCGACGTCGAAATTGCGGTCGGTGGGAAGACGCTCTACCGCACGCCGCGGCTAGTGCGATGATGGGGATCGCGATCCGGACCACCGAGAACCGCAATCGGTCTTGACGAACATGTCGATATCATCGGCGAGACGCTCGAGCTCTCCGGGAAACGTCTCAATCAACCCCTGCCGCTTCTGCAGCGTCGCAGGTGGCGGCCCGCCGCGTCTGGATTGCGCTGACTCGAGGATCTCGTCCAGATGCATCATGATCAGGATCTTGGAACGTGCGTCGCGGGAGCGCTCTCTCAGGACCGACGGCAGGACATGCAGGACTTGCAGTGCCTCATCAAACGCCTGCCGTTCGAGCGCGGACGGTGAATAGTCCGACGCGTCCTCTTGCAGATGCCGCACGACCTGGGCGTTGAACCGGGCTTCGTCGGCAAGAGCCTGCATCGCCGAACACGCGGCGAGCTGCCGATCGTAGCGAATTGACCACCTGGAGATCGCCAAGCCGGTAATCGCGCCGAAAATCGCGCCGACGACCGCGCCAAGGAGTGCCCCGATGATCTCTGCGTCGATCTGAGCCACGGCTCCCTCGATCTGCTGTTGCGGAGGGCCAGCGAATCTTCGCGGTCGATAGTGGTGATGATCGCGCAATTCGGGTTCCATCGCATGATGTCGACCTGAAACCTGCTGGGAATGAAGTAAGGAGCATGTCGCGGTGGTTATCGGCAGCGCCGTCGTGATCGAGGCCGCGCTCAACGGCGGCCGAGACCGTTCCCAGAATGCGGCGGTGCCATACACCGCGGGTGAGCTTGCCGCCGAGGCCAGGCGCTGCGCGGATGAAGGCGCCACGGTCTTCCACGTCCACGCCCGAGCGGACAACGGCGGCTGGACGGTCGACCCAGGGCGGTATGCCGGGGTTCTGCGAGAGCTGCGCGCGGCGGTCCCTGACGGCCTGGTCAGCATCACCTCGATCCGTCCGGAAGGCGTCCGCGTGGAAGCGATGCTGGAGCTACTCGCGACGCTCGCCGGCGACCCCGCGACGAAACCGGACATGATCTCGATCAACCTCGGTCACATCGTTGCCTGGGAGCCCGACGTCAGTGGCTCAGTCCGCCGCCGTACGACGCATTACCCTAATGCCTATGAAGATGTCACTCGTCTCCTGGCGGCGTGCACGGCGCACGGCGTCCAGCCCGAGCTGGGAGTGATGGACCTTGGGTTTGTCGCCAACGCGGTCGCGTTGCGCAACGATGGTGTGCTGCCGGAGCGGCCCTGGTTCCTGATCGAGCTCGACAGTCCGGCCTATGACTCGGGCGTTCAGGTCGCGCCCTCGACCGTCGCCAACTACGACGCGCTGGCGGCCCCGCTGCGGCAGCATTTCCCGAAGGCGCCCTGGGCGGCCCACGGACAGGGTGTCGCGGGGTACGCGGTCATCGAGCGGGCGCTGGCCGACAAGGAACACGTTCGCGTCGGTTTCGAGGACGCCATCCAGCTTCCTGATGGCCGCCTCGCGCGGAGCAATGCGGAACTGGTGAGATGGGCCGTTGAAGCAATCCAGGAAGTGGGTCGGACCTTGGCGACAGTCGAGGAAACGCGCGTGATTACGGGCTGTTACCCATGAGTTCGCTTCACGCTGCTGAGAATCATGCAAGTAGCTGAACCCCCTGGATCGTGCTTCCACTTGCACGTGCGGGAAGCGAGGCGATCGACGAGAGACGAGGCGGCGATCAGGTGTCTCCAGCACGTGCTATCGGCGTCGCCGCCGGAATGCTCTGCCCGACCGGTGGTCGCGGCATGGTCATCATCTCGGTCGTCTCCGGTGTCAGCCCGAACACCCCGCGGCAGAAGCGATCCAGCGGACCGGGGAAGGAGACCGCCTCGCCCGACCCCTCGATGAGATCGAGCGCATTGAGCGCGTCCATCACCTCGGCGGGATCGGCGAAGAGCCAGCGGGCAAAGGCGCGATCGTTGGCCGGGCTGACTCCCACCAGGGCGTGGGCGAGCGAGAGGTGCTGCGCCTCGACCGCGCCTATCTGATAGGCAATTTCGACCTGCGAAACATCGCCCCGTGCTGCCCTGGCGCGCGCCAGGGCCATATACCCCGCGATGCTGATGGCCTTCAACTCCAGGATGCCGACCAGGAGGAGGGTGCGATCGGTGACCATCTGCTCCGGGAGGGTGAAAGATTCAACGATCGATACCCCACCGGTGGCCAGCAGCGCGTGGTAGTGCTGCTCGTCCTGGCACTGGGCGGCGCGCAGGACGATGAGCGCATCCTCGCCGAGGTCGAGGTCGCCGTCCTGGTCACGCTGGCGTGCCACTCCGAGCAGGGTGACCGCCGCGGCCTCCAGGGTCGCGAGCGCATCAAGCCCGGATTGCAGGGAGCGGCGGTCAGTCATGGCGAAGGGTCAAGGGATTGTGCCCCTCATGCCCAGCGCCCGACCCCTCGGAGCGGGGAGAAGAGAACAGGGCTCCACCCGAGAAGAAAGCCCCTCTCCCAGCACACTGGGAGAGGGGTTGGGGTGAGGGCTCGCCCTACGCCTTCCGGTTCCAGTTGGCGATATTCCAGTAGTTGTATTCGTACGGGCTCGACGCGACGTTTGCCTGTTGCAGCGTGGTCGAGATGCCATACGTGGAGGCCGAGCGGTTCACGATCGGGATCACCGCGACGTCCTCGATCAGGATGTCGTTCATCCGGATGAACATCTCCGCCGCCTTCTCGAGGTCAGTCTCCAGCCGCACCTGATCGAAGAGTTCATCGTACTCGGCGTTCTGATAGCGGCTGAAGTTCTGGGCACTCCAATCATTCGATGCCTGGGCGATGTTCTCGCCTTCCGGCCCACCATACCAGCTGATCATGTACGCCACCGGGATGGGCGTGGTGGGGTTGGAGGTGTACATCTGCAGGTCGTTGTAGAAGTGGTTGATGTTCTGGTCGTTGCCAGGAGAGCTGTCGAAGTAGACGGCGGCATCGACCTGACGCAGCTCGGTGCGGAAGCCGATCTCATCGAGCGCCTGCTTGATGATCGCTTGCGTCTTTTGCCGGACCGAGCTGATCGTGGTGACGTAAGTGATGTTCAGCTCGACGCCGTCCTTGGCGCGGACATCGCCCTGCATCGTCCAACCGGCCTCCTCCAGGATCCTCTTCGCCTCCTCGACGTTGAACTCCCAGGACGTGTTGGGAGATTCCATCGTCGGCATGCCGGTCAGGATGTTGGCGGTCGGTGGCTCGAACTCCGGTCCGGCGTAGAGTTGCTGGGAAATGACATCCCGCTGCACGGCCAGGTTGAGCGCCTGGCGGACGGCCTTGTCGCTCATGATCGGGTTGACGGTCCCGAGCTTGGCCCGCTCCCCGTCGACCTCGGTCTTCCAGTCAGCGACCTGGATCTCGATGCGCTCGACCGAGTTGCCGCGTGCAATGTCGACGACACCTTTGCCGCCCTGCTCCAGGTCAGCCAGGATCTGCGGCTCGACCTGCAGATTCCAGGCGAAGTCGTACTCTCCCGTCTGGAGCACGGCGCGCGCCGCCGACGCCGCGTCTCCGCCGCCCTTCAGGTTGACCGTGGCGAAGTACGGCTTGTCCGCCTCCCGGTAGTTCTCGTTGATGACGTACGTGGCCTGATCGTTCGGGGAAAAGGTATCGATCTTGTAGGGCCCGGTACCAACCGGGTTGAGGAGGAAGGCATCGTGAGCCGCCTTGCCATCCTCGACGTCGAGGATATGCTTCGGATAGACGTAGCCGTATGCTGAACCGGCATGTGGCTCGAACCAGGTGGCGTTCGGCGCGGCAAAGAAGACCTGCACGGTCTGCGGGTCGACAACCTCCATCGACTCGATCGCCGCATAGACCACCGCGTTGACAGAGGCGTTCTCGGGCTCGATGATCCACTCCCAGGTGAAGACGACGTCGTCGGCCGTCAGCGGCTCGCCGTCGGCCCAGGTGACTCCATCCAGCAGCTTATAGGTAACGCTCTTGAGATCCTCGGCCAGGAGACCGTTCTCGACAGTTGGCACCTCGGTGATCAGGTTCGGGATGAGCGTACCGTCCGGCAGGTAGTGCATGAGTGGCTCGACAATGAGCTGCGCCGCCAGGAAGTCCTTCTCGCCGGTGGAGACGTGCGGGCTGAGCATGCTCGGCGCCTGCCACTGAATCAGCCTCAGCTCGCCACCCTCGCCACGGGTGCGGCCATCCATCCCCTCGGTGGGTGGACCGGATGTCGCCTGTGCCGCCACGCCCCAACCGACATGCCGGGTCGCTGTCCCGCTCGCGGTCGTCGCGGTCGCGGTCTCGGCGCGCAAAATGAACGAGATGATCGGCATGCCGACGCCGAGCGTCAGGGCACGCAGGGTGAACTCGCGGCGAGTGATCTTGCCGCTACGGAGCTCCTGGTGCAGGGCTGCCAATGGACCTTGCGGTCTTGCTTTGGTCATCGCGGGATCGCTCCTCTCTCGAACGTGGTGTCCTCGGCGGCCTGGCCGAGAAGTCACTCTGCGGCGGCCGCATTGCCGCCGTCAAGCGCGCATTGTACCCGGGGCGCGAACGGACGGTGCTAGATGTTAGGTGATGGTGTCGGGGTGTCAGGGTGTCGGCAAGAACGACACCCTGACACCCCGCGACCCGCGTCCTTAGGGACGACGCAGGCGTCGCCCGAAACGCCCGGCGTTCCGGATTCAAACGGAGCTACTATCGAGACCAGGAGTGCACCAGCCAGGGCAAACGCCGGGAGGGACGCTATTGACCGGTTACTCGACTGTGAAGGTCGCCTCCATCCCCTGCGCCAGATGCGGTATTCCCTCCGGATCGGGGAAGAGGCAGACGAGGGTGTACTCACCCGGATCGAGGTCGACCAGGACGAGGTTGCCCTCATCGCCGGCCGTAACGGTCGCCGCGCCGATGAAGGTCACCTCCCGCGGCAGATCGGGACCGCTCGCTCGCAACAGATCGTCCGTCGTGTAGCCGGGCGCGAGACGGAGCACCAGCATCTCGTGGTCTTCGTCGGAGACGTTCGTCCCGCTCAGGACGACGTCCGGACCGGAGACCGTTCTCTCATCCAGAGTGAACGAGCGATCGCCGATCTCGACGTCGATTGGCGCCGCACCGGGTGGAGCGGAGACTGGCATGTGCCGCTCGCCAGCCAGCCGCCAGATGCTTTCTCTCGCGCGGCGCTCGTCACCTGGGGCCGGCTCGAAGGTCCATTCGGCGCGCAGGAGCTGGTTGCCGACGACCTGGGTGACCACGGCCGTGGCGCGGTCGTCGCCGGATGGGGTGACATCCTCGACACTGGTGATCCGGGTCGGAACAGGCGTCAGCTGTGAGGCAATGGCCACGTACTCATCCCTGGAAAATGGAACGCTGCTGCCGAAGAGCTGGCCGAGATACCGCTCGGCGGCGAGCTGGGTCACGGTCTCGGCATCGCCCGCGGAGAGGCAGGCCGCCAGGGACTCGGCGAGGGCCGTCAGCTCTTCGCTGAGGAGCGCGGCCGGGTCGGGCGCTGGCTGGACCGGCGTGGCCACGCGGGCGGAGACCGGGGTTGCTAGTTCTGGTTCGTCTTCTCCTTCGACCTGGATGATGGAGGAACTGGTGCCCGGGGTCGGAGTGGCGGCGCTTGCTGTCGCCGGGAGGCGATCTCGAGACGAGGCGGCGGCCGCGGGAATTTCGCACGTCGCGGCCAGCGCCGGTGACCAGTGGAGTCCCTGGGCCACGAATGAGGCCATCAGCAGGATGGCGAGCGCCGTGGCTCGCAACTGCCATCGGGACGTGTGAGGGCACCGCATCCGTCGCTCCCACGTTGCTGCCCGGCTCGTTTTCCTCATCCCGTGCGTTGCCCCCATGTACTGCCCGGTACGGCGGCCGTAACCGCGGGCCAACGCACCAGGGCCGATCGAGTCTTCATGTTGCGGCGAGGCGGGAAGCGAGAAGCGCATTGTAGTTCACCGCACCGAGTCCTCGGCGCGGTGGGCCCGCCTATACTCGGACCGGTGATGAGGAGGGCGCAAGATGGAGCGGTTTCCCCCGGGCGACGATCCCGCCGACCTGAATGGCCACGGTCATGAAGAGGAGGAGTGGGCGGAAGCGCTAACGCGCAGCGTCGCGCACCTCGCGGCACAGTTGACCATCAATCAGATCCGTCTGCGGGCGCTGGCGACGGAGCTTGGTGAGCGAGGACTGATCGATCCAGGTGCCGTTGCGGCGCGGGTGCGCGGGATCGCGAAAGTGGAGACCGGGGTCTACCTGCGCGAGAACCTCGGCGAAAGCCTGGTCGACGTTATCGACGTCGACGCGCTGGAGCAGGACCTCGTTGACTATTTGCAGAGCGACGAGGGTTCCGAGGGTGATCGGGTGATCGGGTGATGGGCTATCGGCTATTGGCTGTCGGCTATTCTCGTCCTTGCCGGCTAGCCGACTGGCCGGCTCACTTCCGACCTCCGACCTCCGACTTCCGACTCCTCTCGCGCTAACCGGCAGGGCGAGGTAAAACGTCGATCCGAGTCCCAGCTCACTCTCTGCCCAGAGCCGGCCCCCGTGCAGGCTGGCGATCTCCTCGACAATGGAGAGACCGAGGCCAGTGCCCGCGATACGACCGGCTATACCGGTTTCAACCCGCTCGAAACGATCGAAGATTCGGGAAAGATCTTCCCTCGCAATACCGATCCCTTCATCGCGCACAGAGATGACGACGTCATCGCCATCGTCGCGCGTGGCGATGGTGACCGCCCCTCCCGCCGGCGAGTACTTCACGGCATTGCTGATCAGGTTGGTGATGGCCTGAGCGAGTCGGTCGGGATCGCCGTCGATCGTGCGCAGAGCGGGATCGAGGTCGAGAGGAAACCGGTGGCTGTCGGTTAGCGGACGGAATGTTGCGACCACCTCCCGTATCAGTGCGTTGACGTCGACCGGCCTCATCTTCAGTGACATCTGACCGGCATCCACCCGGTCGACGAGCAGGATGTCATCCACCAGCCGGTTGAGCCGGCTCGCTTCACGGTGGATGATGGCCGCGTCCTCGGCGATGCCTGGATCCGAAATGCTGTTGGCCAGGAGCTCGCTGTAGCCGATGATCGCCGTCAGCGGGGTGCGGAACTCATGGCTGATCGTAGAGAGGAAGCGGGTCTTACTCTGATCGAGCCGCTCTAGCTCGGCGATGGCCGCCTGCTGCGCCTGGAGAGCGGCCTCGGAAGCCAGTTCAGCGTGCTTGCGATCAGTGATGTCTCGCAGGTTGATCAGATATCCGCAGATGCTGGGGTCCTCGAGTAGATTCATGATCGTAATCTGATACCAGCGCCAGCCGAGCTTGGCGTGCTTGATTCTGGCCTCGATTGACGTTACTGCCCGGGGCTGGCCGGCGACGGTGTCGAACAAGGCGAGCGAGCGCTCTTGATCCTCGGGATGGACGAACTGCAGGCTTGACTCGATCGGGCCGAGCAACTTCTCCGCGGGAATGCCGAATACCGGCTCCGCCGAGGGGCTCAGGTAGACCAGGCGCATCGCATCGTCGACCACGACAATGACATCAGGGTCGTTCTGTACCAGCGCGCGGAAGCGCGCCTCGCTCTCGCGCAGCGCGGCTTCCGCTTCCCGGCGCGCGGTAATGTCCTGCACCTGTCCGACTATGGCTCGCATCGCACCCTGGTCGTCGCGAACGATGCTGGCGTGGAGCAGTGCCCAGACAACCGAGCCGTCTTTCCGCCAGTAGCGTCTTTCCATTTGATAGGCATCGATCTCGCCTGCCCGCGCCCGTTCCAAATATCCTGTTTGCTGCGGAAGGTCGTCTGGCAACGTGATGTCATTGACATGGACGCCCGCAAGCTCCCCGGGCGCGTAGCCGAGAAGGCGTTCGAAGGCAGGGTTTGCCACCCGAATTCTGCCGTCCGGTCCGGAAAGCGCCATACCGATCCCCGCGCCTTCGAAGATCGAGCGGAACAGCGCTTCGCTCTCACGGAGGGCGGCTTCAGCTTCCTTGTGCGCGGTGATGTCCTGCAGCTGTCCAAGGTCGTAAAGGTGGCGCCCCACGTCATCGCGCACTGCCGAGACGATCAGGAGCCCGGTCACCACTGTTCCATCCGGGCGGAGGTAGCGTTTCTCGATCTCGTAGGAATCGACCTCGCCAGCGTAGAGCCGTGCATGCTGACAGGTGTAGCTCGCGACGTCATCCGGGTGGGTGAACTCGGCGAAGGTTTGCCCGACTACTGCCTCGCGCGGCCTCCCGACGATGCGGCAGTAGGCGGCGTTGACATCCAGGCAGATGTCGTCTGGAGTGCCGAGCGACATGCCGATGGCCGCGTCCTCGAACGCGCGCCGAAAGCGCTCCCGGCTGTCGCGCAGCGAGGCTTCCAGCCGCTTTCGTTCGCTGATGTCGAGCAGCGCGCCATGCCAGGCGAGAGGGTGCCCGTGCTCATCGCGCATGAGCACCGAGCGGTTGTCCACCCAGATCCACTCGCCATTGCCGCCACGGATGCGGTACTCGAGTTGCACTGCCTCGCCAGTGTGGGTAGCGTGCTGGTCAATCTCTCGCACAGCCTCGCGATCGTCAGGGTGGATCCGCGCCAGCAGTGCGTCGAAACTGGTCGGCAGCTCGTCGCGGCTGAGCCCGGTCAGTCGCTCGAACTGGGGACTGACGTATTGGAATGCGGCGAGGCCGCCCGGCTGCAGCGTGTAGAGCGCGACCGGCAGCTGGCCGACGAGCGCCTCGATCTGCGCCTCCTGCTCACGAGCGGCAGCCTCTGCGATCTTGCGGGCGGTGACGTCCTGCACTTGCGCCAAACAGCCCACGAACTGTCCCAGCTCATCCCGCAGGGCCGATACAGTAACGAGACCCCATAGGATCGACCCGTCTTTGTGGCGGTAGCGCTTCTCGCGCTGGTAGGTGTCCGTCTCCCCGGTCACCAGGCGCGGCCATTGGGCGGGGTCGAGCTCGGGGTCGTCGGGATGGCTGATCTGGGCAAAGCCATGCGCCAGGAACTCATCGTGTTCGTACCCGAACATCCGGGAAAAGGCGCGGTTGGCGTCAATCAGCCGGCCATCGGGCGTCCAGACAGCCATCCCGATCAAGGCATGTTGAAATGCTGCGGTGAGCGCGTCCAGCGCTGGAATCGTCCCCGTGCCGGGCGTCGTCGCATCCCCATTGCCAATCGGGGACGTGTCGGGCATGGGGCGTCTCCGCCTCCTCGTGGGTTGCAGCGCGGCAGGTTACATGGGCACCATGGTAGCTCAGGGCCTGTGGCGCCGAGCGCGCCGCCGTCCGATTCGCTCGCGTGCGTCTCGCATCATCCGCCGATCCAGGGCAGGGTGGCGAAGTGGAGTTCTTATGCCTGTCGGGTCCAGCGCACCATACGATCTGATCGTCGTCGGCGCTGGCGCCGCCGGCAGTACCGCCGCGGCCGAAGCACGCGGCCAGGGCGCCCGAGTGGCGATGATTGAGCAGTGGAAAGTGGGCGGCACCTGCCTCAACGCCGGCTGCGATCCGACGAAGGCACTCGTGCGCGCCGCGCACGCGCTCCATGAGACCCGCACCGCCGGCCGGTTCGGGATCGAGGTCGAGGACGTCCAGGTCGATTGGCCGGGGGTCATCGACCGTGTCGAGCGCGTCATCGACACGATCCGGGGTGGCGATGGTGACCGTAACATCCGGGAGGCGGGGATCGATCTGCGCAAGGGTCACGCGCGGCTCCTCTCCCCGACCGAGGTCGCGGTCGAGGGCGACGTCCTGCGAGGCGAGGCGGTGATCCTGGCCACGGGGGTGCGGGCATTCGTCCCCGCGATCCCCGGGCTGCGGGACGTGGGGTTCATGACCAACGTCGAGGCGGTCACGTTGCCAGCGCTGCCACGGTCACTCGCCATCATCGGCGGCGGCACGATCGCCATGGAGTTTGCTCAGATCTTCGCCCGGTTTGGGGTGCAGGTAACCGTGCTGGGCAGGAACCCGCGGCTCCTGCCACTCGAGGAACCTGAGTTGGTCGACACGCTGCGCGATCTCCTGGAGCAGGAGGGGGTACGCATCGAGACCGGCGTCACCCTGGAGTGTGTCTCCTCGGCGGGTGACCGCAAGCGGATCGTCGCGCACCGTGACGGAGCCCGGTTGGAGATCGAGACGGACGAGATCCTGGTAGCCGCCGGACGGACGCCGCAGGTGGAGGATCTCGGTCTCGAGACTGCCGGCGTGGTCTACGACGCCACCGGCATCATCGCCGACTCGACGCTGCGCACCAGCGCGCCGGGAGTCTGGGTTGCCGGAGACTGCGTGGCTGGCTCGCCGCGGTTCACCTCGCTGGCCGATCACCAGGGCCGGGTTGCGGCACACAACGCGCTCGGCGGTCTTCCGCCGCGGGATGCGACCGAGACGGTCGTCCCGACTGCCGTCTTCACTGACCCGGAGCTGGGCCGGGTGGGGCTCACGGAAGCCGCGGCCCGCCAGGCCGGTCACGCCGTGCGCGCCGAGACGGTCCCCATGCGCGACCTGGCGCGTGCGATCATCACCGGAGAGACGGCCGGCGCTGTGAAGCTGGTCGCCGATGCCGTCACCGGGCGCATGCTGGGCGGCAGCGTGCTGGCGTCCGGGGGCGGAGAGCTGCTAGGCGAGATCGCATTGGCGGTCCGGCTGGGTCTCACCTGCCACGCCATCGCCGACACCCTCCATGCCTATCCGACCTTTTCCGAAGGGGTGTTCTGGACCGCCTGGGAACTGGCTAAGCCCGAGGACGCCGGCCACGAGGCGACGCGTGGTGTCGAGGCGCCACGCGGCGACGTGGACACGCTGGACGAGGTGATACGGTGATGGGTGAGCAAGACGCGATTGGTGCACGGACGTACAACTATGCCGAGTTCATCGGCGACGACGATTTCCTGGCCTTCCGCACGGCGTTGCCGGTCGGCAGCGCCGCGCCAGATGTGGCGGTCACCGTCGCCGCGACCGGAGAGCGAGGGCGCCTCAGTGACTATTGGCGCGAGGCAGATCTCGTGATCGAGTTCGGGTCGCTGACCTGACCGTTCTGCGCGCTGGCGGCGCCAGCGCTCGACACCCTGGCGGGGAAATACGCGACGCTCGGGATTCGGTCCGTTTTCTTCTACACCCGGGAAGCGCACCCCGGTGAGCATTTCCCGGCGCACCGCGACGAAGAACAGAAGCTGGCGCATGCTCGCGCCTTCGTAGATCGCTTTGCCATCGAGCGGCCGGTGCTGATCGATGACCTCGCCGGGACAGGGCACCGGCTCTACGGTTTGTTACCGAACATGACCTATCTCATCGGCCGCGGCGGGCGCGTCCTGTTCCGTGCTGACTGGACCGACCCGCCCACGATCGAGCAGGCGCTCCGGTACTTGCTCGATGCACGGGACCGCCGGCGCGAGGGACTCAGCCTCAAACCGTTCTACGCCGAATTCCTCGGCTACCGCTGGAGCAGTCAGGCGGCGTTCATGGCGGGTCTGGAGGTGGCAGGTCCGCAAGCGGTGTCTGACTTTCGTGCCGCCACGGAGCGCTGGGCCACCGGCACGCCACTGAAAGGGCGCATCGATCCGCCCGAGTGAGTCGAGGGTGACGCTGCGCTGAGGGGGTGCCGTCCGCTGCGCGGACTCAGGGGGACGAGGGGGGTCGCTTCGCTCACGGGGGATGAGGAGAAGGACAAGAGTTCTTCTCGACTCCTCGACTCCTCGACTTCTCGACTACCGTCTTCCTGGCCGTCTGGCCGTCTGGCCGTCTGGCCGTCTCTCTGCCGTCTGGCCGTCTTGCCGTCTCACAACTCCCCCAGCAACCGCTCCATGATCACCACGTCCACCCAGCAGCCGTCGAGGAGTCCCTGCTCGCGGTAGACGCCGACCTCGCGGAAGCCGAACCGCGTGTAGAGGCGCATCCCGGCCTCGTTCTGAGGGAATGCGGCCAGCACGAGTTTGTGATAGCCCAGCTCGCGAGCGCATGCGATTAACGCGCCCAGAAGCGCCTGCCCGATCCCGACGCCGCGCGCTTCCCTGCTGACATAGATAGAGAAGTCGGCGACGTGCATGTAGGCCGGCCGCGGATTGAAGACGTTGAGCGAACCCCAGCCGGCGACCGCGCCCTCCCGCTCCGCGACCAGCACCGGGTGTCGCTCGTCACGAGCCTCCAGCCAGGCCAGCCGTTCCTCCGGGGTGCGCTCCTCCGTCTCCAGCGTCGCCAGGCGGTCGCGGATGCCTTCGTTGTAGATGCGGGTGATGTCCGGGACATCCGCGGGGGTCGCGGTCCGGATGTCGACCTCGTGCGCGAGCCTGGTCTCAGTCATGGCCGTCAGAGCCTACCGCTCGGCGTCACCTTTGGACAACGGTCGGTTCGTTCGCCTGCGAACCCCTCTCGCAGCGCGCTGACAGCGGGGCTCTCTCGGTGGGTTGAGCCGCGTCGCTCCATGATCTGAACGCCCTATCACCCACAACCCGCGACCTCACAAACATCACCCTGCCACGTTCTATTGACGTGGCAGGAGCGTGGAACGCGGCCCGCGCAGAGCGCCACGGACGCCGAGGAGAACGAGGAGTCAGTCATGAGCAACTGGTACACGGCTGAGGTCGAGGCGGAGTTCCGGCGGCGCGAGTGGCAGCGGGCGGTAGAGGCAGAGGCACTGGCCGCGCAGGCGCGTCCGGCAAACGGGCGGATGCGGTGGCCCCGGATTCCACACCTGACACTGACGAACCTGAGGTCGCTGACCATGCCGCGGCCGAGCTTCACCGCCCGCCTGGAGCCAGACTGCCGCACCATCGTCTGTTAGCTGACGGAAGAGCATCACGACGCCCCGGCTGCACCGGGAAGCGTGAGATTGGAGCACAGAGTTATGGAAGCGGCCATTCTGTTCGTCGCCGTCGCGACGCTGATCCTGCTGGCGATCACTTCGATGCGCTACGGCGTCGATAGCCGGGAGGGCTTTGCCTCAAGGGAGCGCGGGTCGGCCTCGCCCAAAATTGTCCGGGCTGAATCGTCGGCGACGCGGCGTCGCCTGCCATTCGCCGCGCGGCGATTGAACTTCGTGCCGGGGCTTGCGGTGCCTCGCAAGTGCGTCTCTGCTTCCTGCGGAGCCTGATCTCAGTCCCTACGAACGCCCTCGCTCCAATCCTTCCCCTCAACCCAGCCCCTCGCCCTGTCTCCAGGGCGAGGGGCTTTTCGTGATCGCCCATCACCCAGCACTCATCATCCGCCACCCTCGCTGGCCCGGATTGTGCGCGCTTGACACATCGGATCGGAGATGGTTCGATCCCGTGACCGGGCGTCATCGCCTGGCATGATCCGCGGCTTGCCTTCAGACGCAAAGGAGCGACATGATGCGAGACGATCGGCTGCGAGCCTATCTGCCCCGACGGACCGATCGGCGAACGATCCTCAAAGGCGCCGGCGCGACGCTGACGCTCGCCGCAGCGACGCCATTCTTCCAGACCGGGGCGGGAGCCGCCACGCTGCGGCAGACGCCGACGACGACCGACATCTCCGGCACCAGCCTCAGCATCCTCCTCTGGAGTCACTTCGTGCCGTTGCATGACGTCTGGTTCGACCAGTTCGTGACCGAGTGGGGTGAGGCCAACGGCGTCACCACCCAGGTCGATCACGTCAATACGGCCGATATCCCGGCCGCCATCGCCGCGGAAATTGCAGCCGGTCAAGGGCACGACATCGTCGAGCACATCGCCTCGCTGGCCCAGTACGAGAAGAGCGTGCTGGACATGACAGACGTCGTCGAGGAGCTCAGCAATCGTCACGGCGAGCAACTGCCGATGGCGCAGCGCAACAGCTACAACCCGACCACCAATGTCTATTACGGACTCTGCCACGGCTACGCACCCGACCCGGGCAACTACCGCCGCTCACTCTGGGAGCAAGTCGAGATGGGGGATGGCCCGTCGACGTGGGACGACTTGCTCGCGGGTGGCGCCCAGATCAAGCAGGAGCAAGGGGTCCAGATGGGCCTCGGGATGTCGAACGAGCAGGACTCCCGGATGGCGATCCAGACGCTGCTGTGGGCGTATGGCGCGGCGATCCAGGACGAGAACGAGAACGTGGTCATCAACTCGCCGGAGACGTTAGCGGCCGTCGAGTACATGAGTGAGCTCTACCAGACGGCGATGACCCCGGAGGTCTTCGGCTGGAACGCGGCAAGTAACAACCAGCTCCTCGTCGCCGGGCGGGCCTCCTACATTCTCAACTCCATCTCCGCCTATCGCACCGCGCAGAAGGACCAGCCGGAGACAGGCGCGGACATCTTCTTCCGCACGCCACTGCTGGGGCCCGCCGGCGAAGAAGGCGCGCTCGCGCATGGGCACGCCGTCTTTATCTCGATGATCCCCAACCACTCGCAGTATCCCGACACGGCCAAGGAGTTCCTCTTCCACCTGGTCGGTAACTACGCTGCCGCCTGCGAGCAGAGCGAGCTCTACAACTTCCCGGCCTGGCCCTCGACGGTGCCCGATCTCGAAAGCTGGCTCGACAATGACCCGTACGGCTCGGAGCCGGCCGACAAGCTGACTCTGCTGAAGACCGCGAACGACTGGACGACCAACTTGGGCCACCCCGGTCCGGCCAACGCGGCAATCGGCGAGATCTTCGCCCTGCCGACCCTGCCGAACATGATGGCCCGCGCCGCCACCGGACAGCAGTCGCCCGCGGACTCGATCGCCGAAGCGGAAGCGGAGATCAACGCCATCTTCGACAAGTGGCGCGCCGAGGGGCTCATGGGCGGAGGCGCCTGAGTCGAGAAGGCGAGAAGTCGAGGAGTCGAGCAGAAGACAGTCGACGGGGATCGCGGGAAGTGACTGGCGCCATGAGAACGCGCGTATGTAACAAGCGATATCGTACGTCTCGACTTCTCGACTCCACGACTCCACGACTCGACTAGCCATGGCTGTTGTCGAAGTCCGTGACCTGAGCAAGCGTTTCGACGGCGTCGCCGCCGTCGACGGTATCGACCTGGCGTCCGCGGACGGGGAGTTCCTGGTGCTGCTGGGACCGTCCGGGTGCGGCAAGACGACGCTCCTGCGCATGATCGGCGGTCTGGAACCCCCGACCAGCGGTGACGTCCTCATCGGGGGGCGGGTGGTCACCGACTTGCCGCCGCGCGCCCGCCAGATCGCGATGGTCTTCCAGAGCTACGCCCTCTACCCGCACATGACCGTCTATAACAACATCGCCTTCCCGCTCAAGGCAGCCGGGCTGTCCAAAGCCGAGCAGGCGCGTCGGGTGGCATGGGCGGCGGGTATTCTCGGCATCGACGCCTATCTCGACCGCAAGCCGCGCCAGCTCTCCGGCGGTCAGCGGCAGCGCGTGGCGCTGGCGCGGGCCCTGGTACGGGAGCCGACCGTGTTCCTCCTCGATGAGCCGCTCTCCAACCTCGACGCGCAGCGGCGGGCATCGGCACGTGACGAGTTGCAGGGGTTCCAGCGCCGGGTGGGGACGACGACCATCTATGTCACGCACGATCAGGTCGAGGCGATGGGGATGGGCGATCGCATCGCGGTCATGGAGCAGGGCAGGATCCGCCAGGTGGGGACCCCGCACGAGATCTACGACGAGCCGGCCGATACCTTCGTCGCCACATTCCTCGGTTCGCCGCCGATGAACCTGATCCCGGATGCCGCCTCCGGTGAGCTGCTCGGCTTTCGCCCGGAGCATTTCATCCCGTGGCAACGGGAGATGGGAGACGACTGGATACGCTTTCCGTATCACGTCCATCGCACCGAATACCTGGGCGCGGAGCGCCTGCTTTACGGCGAGGTTGGCGCGGCAAAGGCGGTCGCGCGCTTCCCGGCGAATTCCGCCATCGACACAGAGGTCGGAAGCACGACCGAGTTCGCCGTGCGCCGCAACGACCTGAAGCGATTTCACCTGGAAACCGGACTGCGGCTGGATCGAAATGGGAGGCGGCCATGAGCGTGGGCGCCCGGGTGGATGCGACGACGCTCCCCGAGACGCGGCAGGGTCGCTATTGGCTCGACCGCGAGAGCGTGCTGGGACCGATCCTGCTCTTGCCGGCGGTGATCTACATCATCGCGCTCGTAGGAATCCCGCTTGTGCTGGCCGTGATGTACAGCCTGAGTGATGTTACGGTCGGCGACCGCAGTATTGACTTCGTTGGTCTCAGGAACTTCCGGGACGCACTCGATAACTCGACGTTCCGAACGGCGCTCCAGAATACCTTCGTATTTACCATCGTCTCGCAGGCGATCGTTCTGGTGCTGGCCAATATCTTGGCGTTGGTGCTCTCGGCCGACTTCCATGGGAAGCGACTGGTTCGCTTCCTGGTGCTGCTGCCGTGGACGACACCAATCGCGCTCGGTGTTCTGGGCTGGTTGTGGACCCTCGACAATGTCTACAGCCCGATCGACTATCTGATGCGACAGGTCGGGCTGCTGGGCGTCGGAAGTCCTCTGGGACCCGACTGGTTCGGAACGAACAGCCTCTGGCTCGCCTTCCCGGACCGAGCCCGGCTCTCCGTCCTCGTGGTCCATGTCTGGCGGACCCTGCCATTGGCCACCGTCATCTTGCTGGCGGGGTTGTCGGCGATCCCGCAGGACGTCAAAGACGCGGCGAACGTCGATGGCGCCGGGTTCTTCCGCCAGTTGTTCGCCATCCGCATCCCGTTGTTGCTGCCGATCATGGCGGTGGCGGTGCTCTACGGTATCGTCTTCACCTTCACCGACATGATCGTCGTCTTCATCCTCACCCGTGGCGGTCCCTTCGATTCGACGCAGGTACTGGCGAGCTGGGCCTATTTCAAGGGGATCGAAGGCGGTAGCCTGGGTCAGGGCGCTGCGATCGCGCTGTTCCTCTTCCCGGTGCTCGTTGGGGTGGCAGCGCTGATGTTGAGAATCGCCAGGCGGGCGGAAACGGTGTGAACGAGACGGCGAGACGGCTAGACGGCGAGACGGCCAGGCGGCCTGTAGGGGCGACGCCTGCATCGCCCGCGGTCCCCGTGCCCGCGTCGCCCGCGGTCTCCATGCCCGCGTCACCCCATCACCCTCCGGTCTGGGACGATGAGGCGAACGAGCGGGAGCGGCGGCGGGCGCGGCTGCGGCAGGTGGCGACGCGCGGGGTGCTGTATGTGACCGCCACCTTCTTTGCGCTTTTCGCGGCGCTCCCCTTCGCCTGGATGATCTTCACCGTCTTCAAGCAGAACTCCGATCTGTACGATCCAAACCGCAACCCGTTCCTCTACAACGACCCGCCAACGCTGGGCAACATCACGTTCCTGTTCGAGCGGACCGAGTACGCCACCTTCGCTCGCAACACGATGGTCGTCGCGGTCCTCGTCGTGCTGATCACGCTCATCGGCGCGGTGCCGGCCGCCTACAGTCTGTCGCGGCTGGCCGGGAAGTGGGGGGAAGGGCTGGGTATCGCCATCTTCCTCGTCTACCTGGTGCCGCCGACGTTGCTGTTCATTCCGCTCTCCCGGGTGGTCGCCGATCTCGGTTTGCGCAACACCTGGTGGGCCATGGTGCTCGTCTATCCGACCTTCACCATCCCGTTTTGCACGTGGCTGCTGATGGGATTCTTCAAGTCGATTCCCCGCGATATCGAAGAGCAGGCGATGGTCGACGGCTACAGCCGGCTGGGAGCGATCTGGCGCACAGTCCTGCCGGTGTCGGTGCCAGGGCTGCTGACCGTCGTGGTCTTCAGCTTCGCGTTGACCATGCACGAGTTCGTCTATGCGCTCGCCTTCGTCACCTCCTCGCAGCAGAAGACGATCTCGATCGGGGTGACGACCGAGCTGATTCGGGGCGACGTCTTCTTCTGGCAATCGCTGATGGCCGCCGCGGCCATCGTGGCCATCCCGATCGCGCTCCTCTACAACCTCTTCCTCGACCGCTTCATCGCTGGCTTCACGCTGGGGGCGGTGAAGGGGTGATGTGAGGAGGTTGCGGGTGATGGGTGATTGGTGATGGGTGGCGGAGTCGCGAGGTGGCCGGGCGGCGGGAAGAACGCTGTCCGTCACCCGGCCACCCAGCCACCGTGAGCGCAGCGAACATTCACCGCGACCGCAGGGAGCAATCACCCTAGTTCATCGCCAAGGGGGGCCCGGAAAATGGACGCGCAGCGATTCGATAACCTGGCCAAATCACTCGCCGGGCGCCTCACGCGGCGTAACGCCCTGCGCCGCGCGGGGGCCGCCGCCTCGGCGACATTGCTCGCCTCGACCGGCGTCCAGGCCGCTCCGGCGGCCGCGCAACGGCGGGACGAGCCGGCCTACACGGTCATTCGCCGCTACACCCTGGACAATCCCACGGATGCGGTGCGCGCGGCATTGCAGCGGGGCTATATCGAGGCTGCCTGTGAGGCTCCCGGCTTCATCGCGTACTTCGCGGTCGAAGATGAAGACGGCGACTTCGCGACGGTGGCGGTCTTCCGCAGCCAGGATGACTTCGAAGAATTTGCCACCGCGGAGGCCAATTGGATCGCGCAAAACCTGGGAGACTTGCTCCCCGCGCCGGACGAGGCGCTCTCCGGGGATACCTACGTCTATGCGGGCGCGGCGCAGCCATTACGCAATACCTGTCCCGCCGAGACCCAGCAGACGACGGGATCTGCTCCGACAACCGCTCCCGGCGCCCCGACCGCCGTAGCGCCGACCCCGACCCCCGCTGCGGCGGCATGCACGGGTCAGGGGTGCGTCTGCTCGACCGGGACGCGACGGCCATGCGACCAGGGTTTCATCTGCTGCCCCACCAGCGACGTACCGGGTGGTCCTGGTGTCTGCCAGACGCGGGAGGTCTGCTACCCGAACCAGTGCGTCGAGAACGGTGGCGCCTGCGATCCCAGCTGTGGAGCGGACGATGCCTGCCCCAGCTGCTGCTCCAACTATTGCAATGACAGCGGGCAATGCGCTGATGCCCCCGCTCCCCCTTGCACGGCGGCAGGCTGCGACTGCACGACCGGAACCGAGGCTCCCTGTGATGCCGGACTGATCTGCTGCGGCACGACCGGCACACCCGGTGGACCCGGTACCTGCCAGACCGAGGCTGAATGCAACGCGCCATGCACTGGCCAGGGCTGCGCGTGTACCGGTGGGGTGCAGGGCAACTGTGACGCGGGATTGGTCTGCTGTCAGGGTGGACAACCGACTCCCGGTGGCGCGGGTACCTGTGAACCAGAGGCGGAATGCGCTCCGGCGCCCTGCACTGGCCAGGGCTGCGCCTGCAACGGTGGCGTCCAGGGCGCCTGCGATACCGGGCTGGTTTGCTGCCAGGACGGCGTGTCGATTCCCGGTGGGGCCGGGACGTGTCAACCCGAGGACCAGTGCACGCCTCCACCCTGCACCGGCGAGGGCTGTGATTGCACCGGTGGTGTCGAGGGGAACTGCGATGCCGGGCTGGTCTGCTGCCAGGACGGGCAGGAAGTCCCGGGAGGGGCCGGTACCTGTACGGCCGAGGCGAACTGCGCGCCCCCGCCCTGCACGGGTGAGGGCTGCGCGTGTAACGGCGGGGTCGAGGGCGCCTGCGACGAGGGGCTCATCTGCTGCCTGACGGACCCATCGGAGCCGGGAGGACCGGGCAGTTGCCAGCCGCCGGATATCTGTGAACCGCCGCCCTGCACCGAAAACGGCGCGGCCTGTGACACGACCTGTGCCGCGGGCGACAACTGCCCGGGCTGCTGCTCCGGGTACTGCAACGCCTCAGGCGTCTGCGACGACGCGCCGCCGGTGACCTGCACCAGCGCCGGTTGCGCCTGCACGACCGGGACCGAGGCTCCCTGCGACGAGGGTCTCATCTGCTGTCAGACCACCGACGACCCCGGCGGCCCAGGGGTCTGCCAGGCGAGCTGCTAACCCGAACGCGTGATGTGGCGAGCGCGCGGCCTTTTCCTATAGAGGCCGCGCGCTCTGCTGCTCCGCGGTGGGCGCGGACAGCATCTCTGACTCGACCATTGCTATCTCCGCATCAGTGAGCGGGAGAACCGAATGACGTTCGATGTGGCGCGGGCGCGGCGGGAGACGCCGGGGTGCGAGCGGGTGCTTCACTTCAACAACGCCGGTGCGGCGCTGATGCCGCGGCCGGTGCTCGACGCCGCCCGGGACTACCTCACGCTCGAGGCGGAAATCGGCGGCTACGAGGCGGCGGAGCGAGAGCACGCGGCGATCGAGCGGTTCTACGGGGCGGCCGCGGAATTGCTGGGCTGCGATCCCGATGAGATCGCCTTCATCGAGAACGCCACCCGCGCCTGGGACATGGCCTTCTATGCCCTCCCGTTTGCCCCGGGTGACCGTATCCTCACCGCCCGCGCCGAGTACGCCAGCAACGTCGTGGCATTCCTGCAGGTCGCGCGGAGAACCGGCGCCCTGGTGGAGGTCATCCCCAGTGACGAGACCGGGCAGGTCTCGGTCGAGGCGCTGCAGGGGATGGTCGACGACCGGGTGAAGCTGATCGCCATCACTCACGTGCCGACCAACGGCGGGTTGGTCAACCCGGCCGCCGCCGTCGGAAACGTGGCCCGCGCCGCGGGCATCACCTACCTTCTGGACGCCTGCCAGTCAGTCGGGCAGATGCCGGTTGACGTCGCCGAGATCGGCTGTGACCTGCTCTCCACCGCGGGACGCAAGTACCTGCGCGGACCGCGCGGCACAGGATTTCTCTATGTCCGTCGCGAGTTGGGACAGCGATTGCAGCCGCCCTTTCTCGATCTGCATGCGGCCAAGTGGGTGGCGGCGAACCGCTACGAGATTCGCGCCGACGCCCGGCGCTTCGAGAACTGGGAGACCAACTACGCCGGAAAAGTCGGGCTCACCGTCGCCATCGATTACGCGCGCGACTGGGGCATCAGCGCCATCTGGGATCGCGTGCGCTCTCTCGCTGCCACGTTACGAGCCGAGCTGGAGCAGATTCCCGGCGTGGCGGTGCGGGACATCGGCGCCGAACTGTGCGGCATCGTCACCTTCACGGTGGACGGCATGAGAGCGCAGGCGGTGCGCCAGGCGCTGGCTGGTCAGGCGATGAACGCGACGATCTCGACCGTCGCGTCGACCCGGTTCGACATGGAGGCCCGGGGGTTGCACGAGGTCGTGCGGGCGTCCGTCCACTATTACAACGACGAGGCGGAGATCGCGCGCTTCTGCGCGGCGCTGCGTGCGATTCCTACCCGATGACCGCGTCGAGGAGCGGGCACGATGGCCGGTTCTGCTTGCCGGGCGCCGCTACCACCAACGAACACATCAATCCAGGCGGCGCGATATCGAGTGGCGTATAGTGCCGGCACCGCATGTCCGGCAAAATCGATCAGGTTAAACACGGACAGCGCGGCTCGTCGAGCCGAAGGAGGGTGTTCTGATGCGACGTCTGCTGGTGGCACTCTGTACGTTGTTTGCTCTCGCGCTTGCCGGTCCGGTGCTGGTCTCTGCCCAGGACGCTACCCCGGAAGCGGATGCTGGCGGGACTGAATTGCACTTACCAAGAACCGATGTCCGCTACCTGCTGCCCTTTGGTCCAGACGGCCTGAGCCCGGGGTTCACGGCCGCGGCCACGGTGGAAGGGGTGTGCGGCTTCAGCTCGATCGTGGCGCTCGACCGTCCCGATGCCTGGGACTGTATCAGTGCCGACGATGAGATCTTCGACCCCTGCTTCGAGCCGCTCATGATGGATCCGGAGGCGCTAGGCCAGTTGGCCTGCGTCGCGGACCCCTTCAGCACCGAGGTCACCTTGCTGACGTTGACCGAACCCCTGGTGCGCGAGAAGGAGGACGCCGACCCCAGCGCTGATCCGTCCATGGCCATGGGCCAGGAGGTCGAAGAGGCCGCCGACGTTCTCGCGCCCTGGGATCTGCCCTGGGCGCTGGAACTGGCCAACGGGGACCGGTGCACGCTCCTGCACGGGACGCTGACCGTCATGGCGGGGCAAACGGTCCACTATGGCTGTGCCGATGGTGGCGCTGATCCTCGGCGAAACCGATCGTAGCCAGCCGGTCTGGACAGTGAACTACCTGGCCGAGGGTGAAGTCGCCTCCAGCCTCGTCGACGTGGCGGTCGCCTGGTCCTGAGCGGGTCTCGAGTCGACACGATTATCGAGAAGCAATTGCCAGGAGCGGCAGGGGCAGTTCGCCGGCATTGGCGAAGAGCGGCAGAGGAGGCATCGCGTGGAGGATGAGCGGTTCGATAGTCTGACCAAGGTGCTGGCCGCTGGTCTCTCGCGGCGGCAGGGCGTCCGCGTTCTTGCCGGCGCCGGAGCCGCGCTCATAGCCCTGGTGAGCCCTGCCGGACGTGGCGCCTCGGCCCATCACGCCAGACTCGGTCCTGGCGATCCATGCCGCGATAGCAGCCAGTGCCTGGCCGCCGATGCGCCGCTCATCTGTGCCGACAACGGGTTCGCGCTCGACGGCCCGCTCAACTGCTGCACCTACGTGGGGAGCCGCTGTGGCTCCGACCAGGGATGCTGCGGCGACGCCGCCTGTATCGATGGGTTCTGCGGCACTATCCAGGACTTCGCTGGGCCGGGTGAGCGCTGTCGTGACAGCTCCGTGTGCGCTGGCGCCGATGCTCCGCTCACTTGCGATTTCGTCGCGCTTACCGGCGATTACCGGTGCTGCACCTATGAGGGAAGTCGTTGCGGGTTCGACGCCGCGTGCTGCGGAGCGGCCGCTTGCGTCAACGGCTATTGCGCCAACATCGCGGTCGATGCCGGCCTGGATGCCGCTGGCCCAGGGGATCCCTGCCAGGATAGCTCGCAGTGTGTCGCGGCCGATACCGCGGTCACCTGCGACTACGTCGGGGTGACTGACGACTATCGCTGCTGTGCTTACGAGGGGAGTCGTTGCGGCTGGGACGGCGGATGCTGCGGCTGGCTGCGCTGCGGCGACGATGGCTTCTGCACGGGGTTGCCCCCAACCGGCTGTAATGGCGAAGGGTGCGACTGCGACTTCCACGATCCGAACGCGTGCGCTCCCGGCCTGGTCTGTTGCGCGGTACAAAGCGGGTTCATCTGCGCCACCTGGGCCGATTGCGGGGGGTCATAGGACGGTTTACCGCTCACGTTGCCCCCTGAGCGCTGTGAATTGACGACTCGGTTGCGAGCCGGGTGCTCCTGGAGCAATGTCCAATGACCGACCAATTCGGAACCCGAGACCGTCACGAAACCTCCCGAGACGTCTCCCGGCGTACTCGTCGAGACAAGCCAGTGACCGGCGTCGAGGACGGCTCCATCGAGATCGTCGATCCCTCACCCATGCTGCGGCGCCTGATCGAGATCGCGCAGCAGCTGGACGAAGAGGATCTCCGGAAACTGCTGCTTCGTGGCCGGCGCATGCTGCGCGGGACGGAAGAGTAGAGCTATCCAGCACCCTACTCACGGACTGGCTGCACGGCTAGCTGCATGCAGCCCCGCCCGGAACGACAGACGGAAACAATAGAAAACGAACGCGCGTCCGCAGACGCGACAACACCACCTGCAAAGACGAGAAAACCCGGCAGCAAGGCTCTCATAGAACGAGTTCATCTGCGCCACGTGGGCCAATTTGAGGGAGCCACGCGCCAAAATTACCGCGTAGCAATCTCGGTTGTTGAAGCGTGCTGCCGGCAATGGGCAACCGTGCTGGGGACCACTGCGGTTCTCAATCAACCCCCGGCAAACGGCGATGATTGGTGCGATGATGCCACCTCGCGGCTGCCGAATCGGGAGCCACCACGCCTATTTCAGGAGGGTCAGCATGCGTCGGCTCAATAACTTCCTGTCCGTGGTTGTCGTCATGCTGTTTGGAATCACCGCTCTCGGTGGGCAACCCATCGCCAGAGCCCAGGAAGCGACGCCAGCGGCCGGGCCAACCGCGCGCACCGACATCCGCTACGTCCTGCCGTTCACTCCGGACGGATTGAATCCAGGACTGACCGCCACGACCGCGGAGGGCGTCTGCGGCTTCTCATCCATCGCGGCGCTCGACCGGCCGGACGCCTGGGACTGCATCGGCGCCGACGATCAGATCTACGATCCCTGCTTCGAGAATCCGTTCATCGCGCCCGATGAGCCCGGCGAGGTGGCGTGCTTGGAATCACCATTCACCACCGACGTCGTGGTGCTCACCCTGACCGACCCGCTGGTCCGCGAGAAGGAGGCGCCAGATACCGGCATGGACATGGCCCAGGCGCCCGGGACCTCGATCGAGCCGTGGGATCTGCCCTGGGCGCTGGAGCTGGCCAACGGGGACCAGTGCACGCTCCTGCACGGGACGCTGACGGTGCAAGCCGGGCAGACGGTCCACTATGGCTGCACCGACGGCGGGATGGTCCTCGGCGAAACCGATCGTAGCCAGCCGGTCTGGACGGTGAGCTATCTGGCCGAAGGTGAAGTCGCCTCCCATCTCGTCGAGGTGGTCACGGCCTGGTCGTAGATCTTGCGACCAGCGGCCCAAGCGGGAACACGACGGCTCAGCCAACCGGACAAGAAAGGATGAGGCGGTGGACGAGCGACGATTTGATACCTGGACCCGGGCAGTGGCACAGTCTGGCTCACGGCGACGCCTCGTGCGCGCTCTGCTCGGTGGTGGGGCGGTCCTTGCCGCTGCCCGTCGCGGGCTCTCTGACGCGGCGGCGCACCATGGCCAGGCCGGACCCGGCGAACCGTGCCGGAACGCGAACCAATGCGTAGCGGCCGACGCGCCGATGGATTGTGCCTGGAATGGCTATGGCAATAGCCTCAGCTGCTGCACCTATGAGGGGAGCAACTGCGCGGACGACTCCTGGTGCTGCGGCACAAACCTCTGCATTGGCGGTACCTGCACGAGTCAGTCCTATGGGTGCACGGGGGAAGGCTGTGCCTGCTACCAGGGGACCTACGATGCCGACCCCTGTGATCCGGGGCTGGTCTGTTGCCTGAACGCCGATAGCAGCGGCACCTGTCTTCCGCAGTACACCTGCACCGGATACGGTCTCCCGGGCGACGACTGCCCGCGGTACTGCTTGCCCGGACCGACGCAGTGCCCGGGCTGCATCTCGGGCTACTGCGGGGTTTCCGGAGTCTGCGGGTAACAGCGGTTCGTGCACAACACGAGGGCCCGGAGTACTCCGGGCCCTCGT
Organism: uncultured Chloroflexia bacterium; assembly: GCA_963724295.1. GTDB lineage: Bacteria > Chloroflexota > Chloroflexia > Thermomicrobiales > UBA6265 > JACCXM01. Next base: position 443,788 of record CAVRUC010000013.1, read on the forward strand.
GCGTTATCCAACCTTTTCGGTTGAAGTGACGCTACTCCGACTCTTCGGGGACCACGTTGATGGCCCGCTGGCGGCCCGGATCGCGTGGGTCGGGGGTGACGTCAAAGCTGACGCGCTGCCCGACCTGCAGCATCTCAAAGCCGCGATCGGCGACCGCGGAGTGATGGAAAAAGAGCTCGCCGCTCCCCGAGTCGCCATCAGGCTCGATGAATCCGAAGCCGCGATCGCGGAGCGTCCTGATCGTACCGGTTGCCATCGTCTTGAACCTACCCTCTCTGCTGCGCTGCTTGCGCGACGCCACGGCGGCGTACGCGCATTGGCTGGGGCCCGGCCCCAGACCGTGGTTAGCTAGCCCCGGCGGGTTTCCACCCATGCCGGTTCATGCTCAAAAAGTGTTTCCCGGCCCCAGTCGCTACCGGTGACGGAAGGTGATGCGGCCGCGCGTGAGATCGTACGGCGACAGCTCGACCACGACTCGATCCCCCGGCAGTACGCGAATGTAGTGCTTTCGCATCTTGCCGCCGAGGTGACCGAGGACCGAATGCCCGTTTTCCAACTCGACCGTGAACATGGCGTTCGGGAGCGCCTCCATTACCTTCCCATCCATGGTAACGGCATTTGGATTCTCCCGGCGCACCCGTTCTTCCGTTGTGTCGGGTGTAACGAGCTTCACCGGGCGCGGCGGCTTCCGGTACTGGGGCTTCTTTGCCAATGCTCCCTCCCGCGCAATCGGCGCCTACCATCATCGTGCGGGCGGTCAGCTTGCCCGCTCGGCAGTCTCGGCGAGCGCTGCGTCGCGGCGAGATTCGACCTCGTGGCGCGTTACGCGCGCCAGCGGCATCTGGAGCGGTGGCCGGGGCTGCTGCAGAATCTGGCGAAGTTTCGCGCACTGGTCATCTGCCAGCCAGGCGTTCGCGTCTGCTTTGATGGTATCGAGGATTGCCGGTAGTTCCATCTGCGCGGATCCCCACCATCCCGCCCAGATCGCCGAACCGGAAACTGGGATCCCGCACGAGCTGCACTCGAAGGCGGCGAGGCACCAGAATCGGGGCTGGCTTGGATCCCGCACCGGTGCGACGCGGAACAACCGCTGATCGTCGCCGACGCGGAGAAATACGCCGAGCCCGCCGTTGCCCCGCAGCTCGATGACCTGAACGTGCTTCTCGTCCATCAGTGGGACCCGGTCGGGCGCACGACAGCCCGAGGGTACGGATCAGCGTGGATCGATGAAGGGAGAGGCTGAGGACGAGCAGCTGCGCGCTCGGGAAGGGGCATCATCACCTCCGACTGCCCATGAGCCCGGGTGGCCATGAACTCGCACGATGGTGGCGATGCCGCAAAGCGACTTCGATGCACGCACCTATCGTTCGATTACGCCCGAGGAAAATATCCTGAACGCGTGCAAGAGGATCATACCATGAACGTTGGGTGATGGGTGATTGCTCCCTGCGGTCGCGGTGGTTGTTCGCTGCGCTCACGGTGGTAGGTTGAGGACTCGCTACGCTCGTGGTGGCAGGGTGTGCAGGGTGATGGAGACGTCGTTCTCCCTGCCACCCTGCCACCCCTGACCACCCCATCACCCGACACCCATCACCCATCACCCCTCATCCTGAGGAACGCCAACGTCCAGCGCTCGTCGGCGTCCAGACCAGATTCAGCCACGTCGTCGCAATCGAAGTGGCAAAGCTCGCCGCTTTCATAGCCGAGGAGGATGGCGGGGTGGATGTACGCGGCACGGCAGACGGCGCGCGTGTTGCGGAGGCTGGTGGCCACGGCGTCGACCGCGGCGACGATGTTCGCCTTCATCGCGGACTGGCTCTCGAAAGGACCGCTCTCGCGCAACGACCGTGCCGCCAGGACCGTGCCCCCCCAGGTGCGGAAGTCTTTGGCGGTGAACGCCTCTCCGGCAATCTCCCGCAAGTAGTCGTTGACGTCCTCGGAGCCGATGGCGTGGGGCTCGCCGTCCGCGTCGAGGTACTGGAAGAGATGCTCACCGGGAAGGTCCTGCATCCGCGAGATGACGCGCGCCACGCGGCGGTCGCGGACGTCGATCTCATGCGTTTTGCCGCTCTTGCCGCGAAAGGTGAAATGCACAGTCGATCCCGAGACGTCGACGTGATCGTTGCGAAGAGTCGTCAGCCCGTATGAGTCGTTCTCGCGGGCGTACTCCTCGTTGCCGACCCGGATCAGCGCCTTGTCGAGGAGACGCACCGCGATGGCGAGGGTCTTTTCGCGAGGAAGCCCCGGCAATCCGAGATCGGCCGCGACGCGCTCTCGAATGCGGGGTAGAGCCTCGCCGAAGGCGATCATGCGCGAGAACTTGGTCTCATCCCGGGTAGCGCGCCACGAGTCGTGATAGCGGTACTGCTTGCGGCCGCGGGCGTCGCGTCCGGTTGCCTGGATGTGCCCGCGCGGGTTCGGGTTGATCCAGACGTCGGTCCAGGCGGGCGGAATCACGAGGGCGCGGATGCGCTGGAGCTCCTTGGCGTCGCGAATGACGACGCCGTCCGGGTCGATGTAGCTCCAGCCCTTGCCGGCCCGGCGGCGGGTGATGCCGGGGCCGGCGGCGGGGGTGTAACGCAGCCCCGCCGCCCGCGCCGCGGCGACCGGATCGTCAAGGGTCTGGATTACGGGCGCGGGGAGGAGGGTCAGACCGGGTACCTCGATCTCGCGTTCAAGGACGCGGACCACTGGCGCGCGATACCCGTGTCCGTTGCCATGGCCTACGCGGACTGCCGGGAGCTCGAGCTCGACGTGACACTCTCGTCGTTCAACGACGAGAGCATATGCGACGTGACGACCGCCTCCGCAAGCTGGTCGATCGGTTGCCGAGCCGGCTCGTGATCTGGTCCAGTCAGCTGCAGGAGGTTCGCGTGGTCGTGAGCGACCCACGTCGCGGGCATCCGCACGGGGAGCGGCCAGGCTGGCGCACTGGTCAGCAGTACGTCTTCCGCCTCGATTTCCTCGGCGCCGACAGGCAGCACGCTCTCCTGCGCTGGCAGCTCGTCGGAGACAGCCGCCACCAGCTCGTCGGCGCGGCGTCCGCGGCGACGAGCTCCGGCACGGTTATCGAACCAGGGCCCGCGTGACCGCCAGGGCCGTGACCTCATGTATCTCATCTGCTCCGTCCCGAACCGGGGCATGCGGGGCTTGGCGCCGTTCCGTGCAAGAATCATGCCAGCCAGGCACAGCACCGTGATCATCCCCTTCCGGGAGGACGCTTCAGGGCTAGCGAGGTGCTGGATGCCGCGGTCCGTCATATCCCTCGGCGCCACGACCGCGGTCAGCGCGATAGGATTGCCGCTTCTGGACGTGGGCATCCAGCATTCGGATCGTGCTCGCGCATCGTCGAGAGGAGAAAGATCGTGTCTTGTGAAGACCACTGTTCCATTCCCGCGCTGAGCGGGGCTCAATCGCGTCGCGCCGCCCTCCATACCGGGGGCGCGCTCTTGGCCGCGATAGGCGCGCTGGCGGTGCATCTGCAGCCGAGCGCTGCCGCCCAGGCCACCCCGGTTTCCGCAGCGCGGGCAGGCGGTCCGCTCCTGGTACAGAGTTTCAGCCACGGCAGTCTCTTCCCGACTCAGGGCGACGCGGGTGGCGCGCCGTACACCCTCTACCTGTGGGATGCCGCCGATCGGGGATTCTTCTTCGCCGACTGTACGGGAGGCGTTGCCGGAGTCGTTCCCAGCGAACAGGTGCTGGCGGGCATCGGCGCCGGCGCCCCGGTCCGAGCGGTGCTGGTGGGGACGTCCGCGGAGGAGAGCGATGCCGCCATGCCGGCTCGAGGCGTCTGGGCACTGAGTCTCGTCTACGGAGGCCTCGGCTCCGACCCTGGTGCCGTCACCTACCAGGGTGAACCGCTGGCCAGCGAAGACGCCACGTCCTGGCTCGGGACCGCGCCAGCCGCCATGCCCGAGGGTCCACAGGAGCTTGGTCAAGGGTTCCTCATCATCAGCGGGGTGTCCGGTTTCGAAGACAGCGGCGGCGTGCGGCTGAATCTGGAATAGCCTGCCAACCGGGACAACGGCTTCTTATCCCTGTGACCGGGTGAGCTCGACGTGTGTCGTGGTATTCCCACGCAGCCGGTGGCCGAGCGGAACGAGCAGGCCATGCAGAAACGAGGCGTCCGCCTCGCTTACCTATCTATTAAGGAGACGATCGGTCCGGGCCATACGTGACATTTGGCGGTGAGGACGCGGCCCTCGTGCAACCGGGAAGGAGGCATGCCGGCGGTCCTTGTCGTGGTCCGCTGCCCCGGTGAAGATGCCGGGCACGAGATTCGGGACGGACGAAAGGCGCGAGCCGCGGGCGAGAACGGAAAGGACCAGGACACGCAATGGGGACCTCGGTCGACAAGACGCAAGAGTACCGGTACAACCGGCTGACCTGGGCCGAGATGAACGACGCCATCGCCCGGCAGCCGGTGGTCATCCTGCCGACTGGCTCGACGGAGCAGCATGGCCGGCACTTGCCGATCGACGTCGATCTCCTCCTCTGCGAGTCGGTCTGCCTGGAGGCGGGGCGGCGTGCCGCGGGCGGCATCCTGGTCCTGCCGCCAATCCCGTACGGGCTGAACCAGCACCACATCGACTTCCCCGGGACGATTCACATCGAGCCGGAGGTCTTCATCGCCTTTTGCCTCAATGTGACCAAGAGTGTCGCCTACCACGGGTTCGAAAAGATCCTCATCGTCAACGGCCACGGCTCGAACGCGCCGCTGATCGACATCATCGCCCGCCGCACCACACTCGAGACCGATTCGCTCTGCGCCGCCTGCCACTACATCAATCTCGCGGTCGAGAAGTTCCGCGAGATCATGGAGTCGAAGGTCATCGCCCACGCCGACGAGTTCGAGACCTCGCTCTATCTCCACCTCGCGCCGGAGCGGGTGCAGATGGAGCTTGCCGGCGCGGGCGACGACGTGATGGGCGACTATGTCTCCTCCGATAGTACGACCCCCTATGTCCGCTTCAACGACTACTGGTCACGCTGGACCGATCTTGGCGTGCATGGCGATGCCCGTCCGGCGACGGCCGAGAAGGGGGAGATCATCTTCGAAACGGCGGTCAGCCGTCTGGTGGAGCTGGCCGAGGAATGGCGGAACTGGCCGCTCGCGGCGCGCCGCGACTTCCACGAGCGGCCGGCCCAGACGCACATCCGCTGGTAACCGAGGGTCACAGGGTGATAGGGTGATAGGGTGATAGGGGAGAGGTCACCTCGTTCTCCCTTTCACCCAGTCCCCAGTCACCTGGGGTCCCCTTCACCACGAGCGTAGCGAGTAATCACCCTATCACCCATCACCGCGCCTCGTGCTTCCCGCCGCGCTCGGCGAGATCGAGCTCCTGGGTGGGATCCTGACTGAGGTCGGCCTGGAGGAACGCGGCCGTCTCCGGCATCGCGATGCGGACGTCGGCCAGATCCTGCATCTGCGCCCGCAGGCTCTCTCCCCGGCAGTCCAGGACGTGCCCGCCGCTGGTGCGATCGTCGGTCACGAAGTGGAAGTGCCACCCGGCAACATTGATGGTTCGCGCATAGAGCGGCGTCCAGAACCCGACGGCGGTGCCGCTAACATCGGTGAGCGCGAACTCCGGCTGATGGGCGGTCGCATCGACGAGCGACACGCCGCTCGCCGTCTTGCAGAGGGCGCGAGTCCTGATCTGCGCGAAGTGCCCGTCGATGCGCACGGCGAAAAACAGGTTCCCGGTATCCCGCCTGCGGTCGAGCTGGGCGCTCAGGTCGTCGAACGAATCGACGCGGTCGATGGTGAACTCGCGCTCCGCGCGGAATTCCGTGACCACGGCGAACGGCACCCTGGCGTCATCGCCGGCATCGCGCACGCTTCCGTCGCCGAGCACCTGATAGAAGTGGCGATCGAGCGCCAGCATCTCTCCGTCGAGCCCGTCGAATGTGCCAAGCCCGAAGCCGCCGTGCTGCTTCAGCTCGCCAATCGTGACCACACCTCCGTAGACGCCTTCCACCAGCGCGGTCGACGTGGAGACCTGAAACAACGTCGCATGGTCGATCTCCAGGGTGTCGGCCAGGGAGGACATCACGATGTGCGCTACCGGCTCACCGGTTTGACGGCTGCGCGCCTGCAAGGCCTGCATCAATGTCTCGGAGATGTCACAGGTGAGTCTGGGCACAGTGGGTCAGCTCCTGTCATCCAAACCTGAACACGCCGTTCGCCGGCGAATACGGTAAACGAAACGTCACCGGCCTCGGGACTGACAGGAGGGACTGGGGTACAACAGAACGAGGAATCTCGACTATTCCGCACCATGGTGCGGCGTTGTCGAGATTCCTCGCCAGCGGACGGAGTGAGCCGACCGCCGATCGGCGCTAGGGCGTCGGAGTGGCGCCGGTCTCCTCAGGAGTCGCCATCGCCTCTGGCGTCGCCATCGTCATGGGCGTCGCCATTATGGGCGTGGCCATGGTCATCGGCGTGGCCATCGGGGTCGCGGCCTGCATCGCCGCCATGTCAATCGTCGGCTCGGCAACGACACCGCAGGCATAACGCGGGCCGCTGTTGCCGTCCGGCTGGGTCGTCAGGTCGTCAGTACCTTCGTGGACGAGAATCGAGGTGCCGTCTTCGTCGAAGACCGAGTTGACACCGGCTTCAAATGTGAAGTCAGTCGTGGTGAACTCGACGTCGGCGAAACCGTCCGCCGAGGCCACGAGGTTGCCGAAGTCGCCGACGTGATGCTCGTCGGCATCGGGGCCGCCGTGCGGCTGAACGGTCGGGTTCCAGTGCTCTCCCGCCGAGCTGAACGGCTCGGCGCCACCCGGCTCACAGACGCCGAACTCGTGGAGGTGCCAGCCGTGCTCGCCCGGGCTGAGTCCCTCTACGAGGAGGTGCACCGTCACTCCTTCGTCATTTTCGGTGAACGTCGCCAGACCGACGGCGTCACCGTTGGCGTCGATCAGCGGCACGTCGAGCGCCACCGCTGCCGGCGTCGCGATTGGAGTCGCTTGCTGGGCGGCCATCGGCGTGGCCGCCTGCGCGGCCGCCATCGGGGTTGCGATTTCCGGTGTGGCCATGGGCGTGCTGTCCTGGGCGCTCGCGTCGAGCGAAGCCGGTAGGGTCAGACCTGCCCAGAGGAGAGCGGCGACGGCGAATCGCCCGGCGATCGAGTAGGTGCGGGTCGAGTGCAACTTCATCAGAATCCCCTTCCAAGACGCGGCAATGCAACCGTTCGTTGATGATTCCCTGGCTCTTCGCGGTCGCGCTCCGGAACAGCGATGTCCATTTCCCGCCGGCGCGACGCAGGCGCGCAGCCGCATTTGCAAGAGCGGTGCCAAGTGGTCAAATGAGCTACGAGAAGCGAGCGACTGCTCTGAACGCGAGAGGAGGAGCGATCTGCACGGATACGCTAGCGGTGTAACGCTCCGCCGTGCCAGCGCAACCAAACCTCCGCGGGGATGAGATGATGGTCCGCGCGTGCCGTCCTACGCGCTCCGTGGAGATGACCTGTGAACGTGCCCTTGATCGCCGCCCTGCGGCCCGTCGTGCTCTTGCTGCTCCTCGCCGGCTTCCTCATTCCGCCTGGGTCATCGCTGGCGGCGGCGCAGGTGCCGGCAGCGACCTGGGCCGCCATCGACTCGCCGGGCCCGGCCGCGCGCTGGGACCACACCCTTTCCGCCGACCCGGCCACCGGGAGCCTGTTCCTCTTCGGCGGTCGCGATGCAGCGGGCGCGCCACTCGGCGACTCATGGCTCTATTCCGCCGCGAATGACTCCTGGACACCCCTGGAGGGACCTGCTCCGTCAGCCCGCTTCGGGCACGCCGTCGCGATCGACGCCGCGAATCGCGCGCTCTACCTCTTCGGCGGTCAGGCTGACGGCGACACCTTTTTCAATGACACGTGGCGATTCGATCTCGATGCTCGCTCCTGGTCGGAAGTTGCCACCGGCGATCCGCGACCTTCGCCGCGCTACGGCACCTCGGCGGTGCTCGACGGCCAGGGCAACCTGCTCGTCTCACACGGGTTCACGTTCGAGGGTCGCTTCGACGACACCTGGTCGCTCGATCCAGAGAGCGGAATCTGGACGGACATTTCGCCCGCGCCCGAGACCCGACCGCTGAAGCGCTGTCTCCACGAAGCGGTCTGGGACGCCGACCAACAGCGGATGCTCCTCTACGGTGGCTGCTCCTCGGGGTTCGGTCCCTGTCCCCAGGGCGACTTGTGGGCGTTTGACCCCGCGACGCGAACCTGGACCGATCTCACGCCGCCGGCGAGCCCCGCCGCGCGCTCCAACCCGGCCCTGGTGCGCGACGAGGCCAGTGGCGCGATCCGACTGATCGACGGGCTCACCGACGCCGGGTACACCGCCGATCTGTGGGCGCTCGATCTTACCGGCGAGGCGCCTGCCTGGGTCGAGACCGCGCAGGGGAGTCTCGTGCCGGAGCCGCGTGCCAGTCACGACGCCGCGATCCTCGACGGCGATCTCTATCTCTTCGGCGGCAATGGCAATACCGGGGCCACTTGCCGACTTCTGGGTAGTCAACGCACTGGGGCAAGAGTCATGACACACTCCGCAGAGACACCGAATATCCCGTCCCGAAGACGCTGGTTAGCAATCGCCGCCACCGGGCTGCTCTCCGGGATCGTCGCCGCTCTGCTGATGATTCTGCTGATGGCCGGGGCACGCACCTGGCTCGGGATCTCACCACCGCCGGAGGCGCTGCCGGACCGTTTCGCCCCGACGATCCCCATCCCGACCTTCTTTTCGCTTTTCGACCGCTTTGGCGGCTACAACGGCTTGAAGCGCTTCGGCATCAGCTCCGGCCTGGCGGGCCTCCTCAGCGTGGGCGCGGTGTTTGGCGTCATCTATGCCCTGATCGCCGAGAGCCGCCGCTCGCGAGAATCCGGTCGCTGGCAGGTGGGTCTCAGCCGGTTCGCCGTCGGTTTCATCACCGTCGCCGCGCTGGTGCTGTGGGTCATCTCACTGGCGCTCCTCTGGCCAGTGCTGGATGCGAACTACCGCGGGGCGCCTCCGGGCCAGGCACGGCTGGCTAGTGCCGCCGCCCTGCTCATCGAGTATCTCGTTTTCGCCGCGGTAGTGATCTTCCTCTATCGCTGGCTCGCTCCTCGCGCCGTGGTCGATGCGCGGCCGGCGCCGGTGGGTGAGCCGGTGGCGCGGCGGGCTGTCGTCGCTGGAGCGGCCGGGCTGGCGCTGGCCGCGGGCTCCGGCGCGCTGATGCGCAATCTCAACGAGCGCGCGACCTTCAGCTACGACGGTCTTGCCTACAGCGGTCCCGGGGTGGAGCCGATCGCTCCGAATGAGAAGTTCTACACGGTAACCAAGAACGTGGTCGATCCCAACGTCGACGTGGGGATCTGGCGGCTGGAGATTGGTGGGCTGGTCGAGGAGCCGAAGAGCTACACCTTCGAGGACCTGATGAGTCTGGCCAGCCTCGAGCAGGAGTCGACACTGATGTGCATCAGCAACCGTATCGGCGCGGGGCTGATGAGTAATGCCGTCTGGCAGGGCGTCCGCTTGGGTCATTTGCTGGAGGCGTCGCGTCCGTCTGACGGCGCGTTGGAAGTCTTCCTCAACGGAGCAGACGCCTACACCGACAGCTTCGCCTTCGACAAAGCGATGGACCCGACGACCATCGTCGCCTTTGCCATGAACGGCCAGCCGTTGCCACAGCGCCACGGCTATCCAGCGCGCATCGTCGTACCGGGGCTCTACGGCGAAAAGAATGTCAAGTGGGTAACGCGCATCGAGGTTGTCGACTACGACGCCAAGGGGTTCTACGAGCAACAGGGATGGGGGCCGGACTTCGTCATTCCCACCCGTTCCGACATCTTCGGCCCGCGCTGGGTGCGTCGCCGTGACGATCGGTTCGTCGAGCCCTTCGCCGCCGGCCGTATGACCATCATTCGGGGTCGGGCCTTTGCCGGTGACCGCGGGATCCGCGGTGTCGAGTTCAGCGACGACGACGGCGAGACCTGGCGCCAAACGCGCGTCGACTATCCCGGCACCAACCTGACCTGGACCTTCTGGAGCGCCGACTGGCTGCCGGAGGAGCCGGGCGAGTACACCCTCGTCTCGCGGGCGACCGACGGCACTGGACACACCGCAGCCGAGCGAGTCACGCGGCATCGTGCCGCAGGGAGCCACCGGCTACCATCGCGTCGTGGCGACGGTTGTGTAGGATGCTGTCGAAGGGTGCGAGCATAGTGAAGGCTACGGGACGCGGGGAGTTCGGACTCCTTCTCGACTTCTCGACTTCTCGACTTCTCGACTCATGAAATCCGCGCTGGTCACCGGAGGCGCCGGACTCATCGGCTCGCACATCGTCGATGGCGCGCTGGCCGCCGGCTGGGATGTGCGCATCCTCGACAACCTGCAACGCCAGACCCACCGCGAGGGCAAACCGGACTGGGTGCCGCCCGAGGTCGACTTCATCAAGGGTGATGTTCGCAACCGCCGGACCTGGGAGCAGGCGCTGGACGGGATCGACGTCGTCTTCCACCAGGCGGCCTATGGCGGCTACATGCCGGAGATCGCCAAGTTCATCGACAGCAATGGGGTTGGCACGGCATTGATGCTGGAGACGATCCGCGACAAGAACCTGCCCGTGCGCAAGGTCGTCGTCGCCTCGTCGCAGGCCGTCTACAACGAGGGAGCCTACCGTTGTCCGGAGCATGGACGGTTTTATGGGACGACCCGCCCGATCGCCCAGCTCGAGCGCGGCGATTGGGATGTCCGCTGTCCGCTCTGTGGCGCTGCCGCCACAGCCGTCCCGACCGACGAGGCGGCGCCGACCGGCGGTGAGAATGTCTACGCCATCTCGAAGCTGGTCCAGGAGCGGCTGGTCATCAGTTGGGCACGAGCCACAGGCATCCCCGCCGTCGCGCTTCGCTACTCCTGCACCTACGGCCCGCGGCAATCGCTCTTCAACCCGTACACCGGGGTGATCGCCATCTTCTGCACTCGCCTCGCCAACGATCTACCGCCCGTCGTCTACGAAGATGGCCGGCAGTCACGCGATCTGATCTTTGTCGAGGATGTGGCGCGGGCGAACCTGCTCGTTGCCGACGATCCGCGCGCTGATGGGCAGGTCTTCAACGTCGGGACGGGACAGGCCGCGGCCATCGGCGACCTGGCCAGGCTGCTCGCGGAGCGGCTGGGCAAGCCGATCGCGCCGCTGCTCCCCGGCGAGTTCCGACCGGGCGAGATGCGGGCCCTGATCTCCGACGCCTCCCGCATCGGGGCGCTGGGGTTCGCGCCGCGCACGAGCCTGGGAGAGGGGATCGACCGCTACCTCGATTGGGTGCGCACGCAGGGGTCGATCGGTGAGTACTTCGCCGCGGCGGAGCGGATGCTCCGCCGCCGTCGCGTGGTGAAACCGTCGGCGGCGCGATGAGCCAGTCGGAGCGCTCGCTACCGACCATCGGGGTCGTCATCCCGGCCCTCAACGAGGAGGCCACCATCGCCGATCAGGTCACCGAAGTCCTCGCCGTAGCCGGGCGGCTCGATCTTCCGGCACGTATCGAGCGGGTCGTTGTCGTCGACAACGGTAGTACCGATCGGACTGCGCAGCGGGCAGCGGCCGCCGGAGCAACTGTGGTTTCCGAACCGCGCCGGGGGTATGGGCGCGCCTGCTTCACGGGCGTCCTGGCGGCCGGTGATGTCGATCTCATCGTCCAGATGGATGGGGACCGTAGCGATCGTTTCGACGAACTGCCGCTGTTGTTGCAGCCACTCCTCGCCGGTGAGGCAGATCTCGTCATCGGCTCGCGCACGCTCGGCTCCTATGAGCCGGGTTCACTCTTGCCGCAGCAGCGCTTCGGCAACTGGCTGGCGGCACAGCTTCTGCGGCTGCTCTACGGTGTGCGTGTCACCGACATCGGCCCGTTTCGGGTGATTCGCCGCCGCGATCTCCTCGCTCTGGGGATGCGGGAGATGACCTACGGCTGGTCGGTCGAGATGATCGCGCGGGCGGTGCGGAACGGCCTGCGGGTGCGGGAGGTGCCGGTGACCTACCGGCGACGAGCAGGCGGAGAATCAAAGGTCAGCGGGAACCTCATGGCCTCGGTACGAGCGGGCGCGCGGATCACCGCCACGATCTTACGCTGCCGTCGCGACAGGTCCGCTCCGGTGTGAGCGGCACGGTGCAGGTGTCATTCCGAGTTGCACGAGGAATCTCGTCGTTTGTCGCGGTGGTGCGCCGGAAACGAAATCCTTCGCTGGCGCTCAGGATGACCCTGCTGGCGTGGTGGCCGCATGACCGCGGAGAGCCAGACCGCGCCCCCGGTGTCGCGCACTCCCGGAGTCGGAACTCGACGCGTGGCAGTAACCGCCACCCAGATCGTTACCTGGATGCGGGCCAACTGGGCGCTGCTCGCCGTCTACGTTGCGTTCGCTCTCGCGGCGGTCGTGGTGCCGACGCTGGCGCCGGTAGCGACGACCGATGACTGGGCCTATGCGCGCTCGGCGCAGATCCTGCTCGACGAGGCGCGTCTGACGATCTTCCCCGTCGTGGCAGCCACCGCGGTGTTCCAGATCGTCTGGGGAGCGCTCTTCGGATTCATCTTCGAGCCAACGCTCGGCATCTTCCGGCTGTCGACAGTGGTCATCACGGCGCTGGGAGGGCTGGCGCTCTACGGACTGTGCCGGGACCTCGGCGTCGCCCAAGGGCGAGGCGCGCTCGGCGTGGCGACGTTCCTCTTCAATCCGCTCGTCTTCGTGCTCGCGTTCACCTTCATGACCGACGCCCATTTCATGGCGCTCCTGGTCATCGCCACCTGGCTCTACGCGAAGGCGCTCGCGCCGGAAGAGGTCGACGGCCGGCTGCTCGTCGCCGGGTCGGGTGTGGCGGCGCTGGCTTTCCTCAGCCGGCAGCAAGGGATATTGATCGCTCCGGCGGTCTTGCTGTTTCTGCTGCTCTCGCGACGGTTGCGCCGCGACCGGACCAGCCTCCTGGTCCTGGTCCAGCTCTTTGCCCCGCCACTGCTGGCGGTGGGTGGCTACTACCTCTGGCTCCGCTACGGAAACGACGTGCCGCAGGTCCAATCGACGTTCTTTCGCGAGATCCTGGAGGAGGGCTGGAGCGGTACCTGGTGGCTGGTGCGGCGATTGACCGTCGTCGAGTTGATGTACGTCGGCTTCTTCGCGCTGCCGCTCATTGCCGCCGCGTTGCCAGGGGTGCGCGGGCTCGTACGCGCGACCGCTACTCGTGGGTGGATCCTGTTTGCGGCGTGGCAAGCGATCCTTCTTGTCGGCGTCTCGGCATTCTGGGCACGCGGCGCGCTCATGCCCTACATCGGGCAGTTTTCCGGCTCGGGCGGGCTGGGAGCTCCGGATGTCCTCGGCTCACGTCCGATCCTGCTCGGTCCCGAGATTCGCTCGGTGCTGACCGTCGTCTGTCTCATCGCGTCGTTGTTGCTGGCATTGATCGCGGCGCGGGGGATGAATGCTCCGCCATCGCGCGACCGCTCGCGCGCCGGGCTCGTGCTCAGCATCGGCCTTTTGCAGGTGCTGGGAGTGATGCCCCCCTCGTACCACTACATCGGCTGGGCCGCCGGATCGTTGGACCGCTACCTGCTCCCCCTCGTGCCGCTCACGATTGCGCTGGCGCTCTGGGCGCTGCGCGGCGTGCGGATCGCCCTCCCCTTGGGATGGATCGTCGTCGCGGCACTGGCGCTCTTCTCGATCGCCGGCACGCGCGACTATCTCGTCTTCATGCGTGCGGTGTGGGCCATGGGTGAGGAGGCGACGGCGGCGGGAGTGCCGCTCGACCGGCTCGACGCCGGCTCCGGTTGGGACGGCTACCACCTCTACGAATACGGGCTGGAGCATCGTATTCGCTCGCGCACGCCGAAGGGCGGGCCGTGGTGGGTCTACTTTTATGCTCCCGCCACCGATTCGGCGTATGTCGTAGCCGGAAAACCACTTCCTGGCTACCACGTCATCAGGGAGCAACCCTATTCCTCCTGGTTGCAGCGGCAGCCAACGAACCTCTATCTCCTCCATCGCGCGGACGTGCCGTGGCCTCCTCTCCCCGCATCCAAGCAGATCGTGGCCCTCCCGGCTCCCGGCGGGCTGGCCACGGTGGTATCCCCTTAGCAATGACCACCTCCATCGCCAGCAGTTACACCAACGGCCACGGCGCTCGCCGATGAACGACGTACGGCGCCGGACGCCACCCGAGGGAGGACGTGGGCTCTTGCTGATCGCGGCCAGGGAGCCGGCGCCCGGGATGGCAAAGACACGCCTCGGTGCGACCATCGGCATAGCGCCCGCCGCCGCCCTCTACGCCGCGTTCCTCGTCGATCTCGCCGCTCGTTTCACTCCCTGCCAGGACCAGGAATGGGAGTTCGACGTCGGCTGGGCCTTTACCCCGGCGAACGTCGATTTCGCCAATGTCCTGCAACGGATCGGCTGTGATCCACCACCGTCCGCGGTCCGCTTCGTGGCGCAGCACGGCGAGGGCTGGGATGTGCGGCAGGCCAACATCCTCACCTGGGCCCATGAGCAGGGCTACCAGCGGACGGTGCTCATCGGCTCCGATTCGCCGCAGCTTCCGTTCGCCGTCGTGCGCGATGCCGTCGCCGCCCTGGCGGACCACGACGTGGCGATGGGGCGTACGCTCGACGGCGGCTACTACCTGATCGGAATGCGTGGGTTCCATGACGTCCTGACCGGCGTGCCGATGAGCACGGTCTCCGCCGCGGACGCCCTTGCCGCGCGAGCCAGGGATCTCGGGCTGCGGCTGGCCGAGCTGCCCGTCACCTTCGATATCGACGAAGAGCGTGACCTGGAGCATCTGCGGCGCGCATTGGCTCCTAACGGTGATTCCGCACCCGCGACCTGGGCGGCGCTGCGGCGATTGGGACTAGATGAAGGCTGATCTGGCGGCCCGCTCCCGCTCCGCTGCCATTTCAGCGCGTACTTCGGCGAAGGCCTTCTCCGTCTCATGCTCGATCTCCTCGGCAGGAACCCCTCGAAACGGCTCGCGCATGGATTCGAGCACTTGTCGGCGCTCGGCCCGTTCCTTGTCTAATCGGGCCAGCCGCTCGAGATCTTCGATGGACACCAGGGCAGCGACCGGGATGCCGGCCTTTTCGATGAGAACCCGCGTCTCTTTACGATAGACCTCGTTGACGAGACTGGAGAGCCTGGCCTTGACGTCAGAAATCTTCAGAGTTTGCCTTGCCGGTTCTTGCCCGTTCATCCGAACTCCTCGAGATTGTTTCAGCTCGACTTATTTTGGTCAATTTTAGTCAATTGTAGTTGACCACTGACCCTCGTCCCCGGGGCCTGCTCTTTGAGCCACAGGCATACCTGTTGGACAATGCGACCCGAAGTGGTCGAGTTGGAAAGACAGGAGTCAGCGTGCGTATCGGCGTGACCTTTCCCCAGATCGAGTTCGGCAACGATCCGGTCGCGATTCGCGACTACGCGCAGACGATCGAGGGGCTGGGGTACACCCATTTCCTCGCCTACGACCACGTGCTCGGGGCGGACGCCTCCGTGCGGCCTGGTTGGAGCGGGTCGTATGCATCCCAGAATCCTTTCCACGAGGTCTTCGTCCTGCTCGGCTATCTGGCGGGACTGACCACCTCTCTCGAGCTGGTGACCGGAGTGGTGATCCTGCCGCAACGGCAGACGGCCCTCGTCGCCAAGCAGGCGGCCGAGGTCGACGTCCTCAGCGGCGGCCGGTTGCGGCTCGGCGTCGGCGTCGGCTGGAACGAGGTCGAGTACCAGGGACTGGACAAGGACTTCAGCAACCGCGGCGCCCGCAGCGAAGAGCAGATCGCGCTCCTGCGCGCCCTCTGGACCTCACCGGTGATCACCTTCGAGGGGCAATGGGAGCGGATCGACGCCGCCGGCATCAACCCGCTCCCGGTGCAGCAACCGATTCCTGTCTGGATCGGCGGCTACGCCGAGGCGACCCTGCGCCGGGTAGGGCAACTAGGAGACGGCTGGTTCCCGTGGCGGGAGCCGAACGAGACGATGCGCGCGGCCATCGAGCGCATCCATCAGTACGCCAGCGAAGCCGGCCGCGATCCCAGCGCCATTGGCCTGGAGCCGCAGCTCAACGTCGGGCGAGGAACCCCTGAGGAATGGCGCGCCTTTGTCGCGGGATGGCGCGATCTGGGCGCCACCCACCTCTGCCTGAGCACCATGGGCAACGGCTTCACCACTCCCCAGGAGCACCTTTCCGCCCTGACGCGGGCGGGGCGGGAGCTTGGGGTCAGTGCGGTCCGCGGATGACACAGGAGCGATGTGAGCATGTCCGACCTCGTCTGGGGATCGAGCGAGGAAGCCCGCCTGGCCGCCATCCGCGACGACCTCGCCAACGTGAGCACCGCCACCGCCTGCCACCTGCTCATCGCTCTCGGCTGGCGCAACCCCTACATGCGCGGACTCTTGCCCTTGCGGGAGCTGGGTCTTGGTACTCGCCTGGTGGGCCGTGCCCGCACCGGCCGCTATTTGATGCGCCGGGGGCCGGAGGGTCCGCTTGACCCCGCCGCCCGCCGGGTCTCCCCGGAGATCGTCCTGATCGAATCACTCGAGCCCGGCGACGTCGTCTGCATCGACGCGCTTGGGGTGCCGACCGCCGGCATCATCGGCGATATCCTCGCCGCTCGTATCCTGGGCCGTGGCGCGGCAGCGGCCATCATCCACGGTGCGGTTCGTGACGCGCCGTTCATTAAAGAGGTCGGGTTGCCGGTCTTCGCGGCCACGGTCCACCCCTCGCACAGCGGCCGTGACCTCGTCCCCGTCGATTGCGACCGGCCGATCAACATGGCCGGGTCCCAGGTGCTGCCGGGGGACGTCATTCTGGCCGACGACGAGGGCGCCCTGGCGATGCCGCTCGATCTGGCGGAGTACATCGCCGCGCACGGACCTGAGAAAGAAGCGTTGGAGATCTGGATCCGCGGCAAGGTTGCCGCCGGCGGATCGATTCACGATTACTACCCGCCCAGTCCCGAGAAGGCGGCGGAGTACATGGCGGAGACCGGACGCCAGGCGCCAGCAATCAACCCGCAGAAAGACGAGGCCTCACGTTGAAGATCACCGGCGACCCATCAGAAGACCAGGACGTTGCTCGCTTCGGCGCAGCGGCGGGCGAGGTCGGGTGGCGTGGTGAAGGAAGCGTTCTTTCCCTCGAGATCGGCTTGCGAGACCCCACGGGCCTGCGCGCAGCCCCCTCAGACGAAGATAGCGATGCCTTTCTCCCCGATCTTCGTCATTAGCTCCCGCAACGGCGGTAGGCCCAGCGGCGTCAACGTCTCGACGTACTGATCCTGGATCAACACGGCCGCATCGCCGGCCAGGTTGATCTCGGCCTCGATGCCGGCCTCGGCGGCCCCATTGACGGCGAGGTGGAACGGCATGCAGGCCTTGGTCGGATCATCGGGTCCGTGCGTGGCGAGGTACATCAGCTTGGCCATCGTGACTCCCCCTAACGACGAAGACATGCCGGGTTGAAAGCCGGTGCGGACCATCTCCATCCGGTCCACCCGACGAATGTCAGTCTCGCACACACCAACCAACGCGATGTCGGTTAAGAGATTCGAAAATCAGGATAGAGGCATATCGTAGCGGAACCATTCCGGCTGCCACCGCGTTGCAGACAATGAACGAAGGCGTTCCTCGGTCGAATTGGGCGCCGCCTCGCCCACCGGCCTGCACCTCGGGAATCCTCGCATTTTCCTCTGCTGAACCTCTTCCGGTGGCGAGTGCGGCGCCACCGGCAGCGTCCCGCGGACTACTGCCAACCTGTCTGTTACCATCGACTCAGTGGACCGGCAGTGTGGTCCGTTCGCTCGTGGAGCGTGGGATAAAGCACGACGTGAGCGAACGCGACGCCGAACTCGCCGCTTCCAGACCCTCATCCAAACAGTCCTCTTGCTGGACGGCAATGTCGGCGGCCGCACCGTCAGCTTTACCGGTAATCCCGTGAGTAGCGTGCTGGCCATCATCGCCGTGCCGCTCTTCGTCATCTATTGCCTGATTGACGGGCCGAAGATCAGACGGCAAGTTCGTGGTCAGTCGCCACGGGCCGGGGCAGGCGACGCGCTCGCGTTGGTCCACATCTTCAGCCGGGTGATCGGATCGTACACGCGTGGCGTGATCGTCGAGTCGATCATCGTCGGCGTGATCTCGGCCCTCGGCTACTACGTGATCGGCATCCAGGTCTGGCTGCCGCTGGCAGTAATCGCGCTGATCGGCGAGATCGTACCCATCATCGGGCCGTGGATCGCCTTCGTCATCTCTCTGCTGGTGATTCTGGCCACGCAGCCGGACAAGGCGCTCCTGGCCCTGGGGCTGTTCGTCATCATCCAGATCCTGGAGGTATTGGTCCTGACCCCGCGCATCCAGGGGGCCTCGGTCAACCTCACTCCGTTGGTAACGCTGGTCGCGCTGGCCATTGGTGGCGCCATCGGCGGTCCGCTGGGGGTGATCCTGGTACTGCCCGCGGTGGCGCTGACGCGCAACATCGCCTCCTACACCTCCTATCGGGCGGGAGGGTCCTCCCCCGCGCAGGCCATGGCACGGCTGCCCTCACGCGGACGCCACCACGAGGGTGACAGGGCGTTAGAGTGATGAGGAGTCAAGCGGCGGGTCGCAGGTGAACCAAACGTCTCGACCTCTCGACCCCTCGACTCACACCCGACTCACACTCCACTTCCGGCTCCCGGCCTTCGTCAGCGTGATCGTTGTGCAAGCCGCGCTGCTGGCACTGTTGGCGCTGATCGTCCCGGGCTTCCGCTTCACTGAACCAGTCGCCGTGATCCCAACGGCGATCGTGATCACTCTCGCCCAGTCAGTGATCTGGCCGGTCCTCTACGGGATCGCCGTCCGCTTCGGCCCGTGGCTCTTCCCGTTCGTCAGCTTCATCCTGACAGGGGCCATGATCACCTTCGCGGGCTGGTTGGACGACCAGCTCGGCGTCGGTGGCGTCGAGGTGGCCGATCTCTGGACCGGGATCCTGGTGGCGATGGGACTGACCGCCGGTCAGACCTTGCTGGCCGCGCTTTTCGCCATCGACGACGAGCAGGCCTACGACCGCTTCGTGACCGCACCGCTGCGGCGTCTCCATCGCGACGTGCCGCGCTCATCAGAGCCGGGTTTCATGTTCCTGGAGATCGACGGACTCGCGGAGCCCGTGCTGCGGGACGCTATCGCTCGCGGCTACATGCCGACGCTGCAGCGCTGGCTCTCGTCGGGGAGCCACAAGCTGATCCGCTGGGATCCCGATCTCTCCTCTCAGACCTCGGCCAGCCAGGCGGGCATCCTGCTCGGTTCCAACGAGGGCATCCCCGCCTTCCGCTGGTGGGACAAACCCCGGCAGGAGCTGCTCGTCTCCTCGAAGATGGAGACTGCCCACACCCTGGAAGAGTCCCTGTCGACCGGGAACGGACTCCTGGCGCCGGGTGGCGCCGGGCGCTGGAATGCCTTCTCCGGTAATGCGGCCGAGAACATCGGGGTCTACAGCGTCTTTGGCGATGCCGCCAAGGGATCCCGCAACACCCTCCTCGGCTATCTCCTCACCCCCTATATGCTCTCCCGCATCCTGACCCTCTATCTCGTCGAGGTGGTGCGCGAGTGGTGGCAGGCGTGGCAACAACGGCGCAAGAACGTCCTGCCCCGGGTGCATCGCGGGTTGAAGTACTCCTTCATTCGTGCCGGCACGACGATCGCCATGCAGGAGGCGAGCCGCCACATCCTGACCGCCGACCTGCTGCGCGGGGTGCCGGCGGTCTACAACACCTTCTTCGGCTATGACGAAGTGGCCCATCACTCCGGGATCGACCGCGAGGACTCGCTGAAGATTCTGGCCACGCTCGACAGGATCTTCGCCCATCTGGAGCGCGTCGCCCGCGAAGCGCCGCGTCCCTACCACCTCTTCGTCCTCTCCGATCACGGGCAAAGCCAGGGCGCGACCTTCTTGCAGAAATACGGTCTCTCGCTGGCCGACCTCACCCACCAGCTCATGGCCACGGACGGCGCCAGGAACGTCAACATGACGGCGATGCTGCAGACCGACGAGGCGATCGGCCACGTCAACGTTGCCTTGAGTGAAGCCACCCGCGGCGAGACGCGCACCGCGAGCGTCCTGCGCCGCATCTTGAGGCCCCGCATGGCTGACGGGGAGGTCGCCCTGGGGCGGTCCACCGAGAGCGTACCCATGAGCGACGACCCCAATGCCACCGACGTGGTTGTCCTGGCGTCCGGCAACCTGGGGATCATCTCCTTCCCGCAATGGAAGGAGCGGATGAGCCTCGAGCAGCTCGACGCCGCGTTTCCGCGCCTCATCCCTGGGCTCATGGCCCACCCCGGCATCAGTCTGGTGCTTATCCACTCCGAGGAGCGGGGACCGCTGGCCATCGGCAAGCACGGGGCGCACTTCCTGCGCGACGGGACGATCGACGGTGAGGACCCGCTGACCCCATTCGGTCCTCACGCGGCGCGACATCTCCGCCGCGAGGCGGAGTTCGCCAACGTCCCGGACATCCTGGTGATCAGCAGCGTCGATCCCATCACCGGCGAGGTACCCGCCTTCGAAGAGCTGGTCGGCAACCACGGCGGGCTTGGCGGCTCACAGCGCGAGCCATTTCTCCTCTATCCGGCCGTCTTCGACCCCGGCGCGGAGGAGATCGTCGGCGCCGGCCACCTGCACGACGTCCTGAAAGGTTGGATCGCGCAGGAGCAGGGACCCGACTAGAGCCTCCGCGCCATGTGTCATTCCGAGTAGTCATGCCCCGGTGGGGCGCCACCACGGCATGAAAAACGGTTCCGCGTACGTTCGCGGATTCCGAGGAGTTTTTCATAGCAGCCGCAGCGAGGAATCTCGTCGCTCCACGGCCGCTAATAGACGGTCAGACGAGCACCCTCGTGTGACTCCACAGTGCAGTGCCTCGGGATGACACGCTTGGCGCATGCCCCAGTTCAGTCCCTGGCTCTTCTTGCAGCTTGAAGAAGACGACCGGATCGATACTGGGTCGACCTCGGTCGGCGTAGTGATCATCGACCCACCCTCGGACGAACCCCAGGTCGAGCTTGGACTCGAGGTGGCGGTAGACGTGGCCCTGGGGAACGAGGGCTTCCAGCGAGACGGCAATAGGTTCGTCAAGGCGGCGGGATTTGGCGGGGCCGAGCATGGGACGCTCCGGATGAGGGTGGACGTCGGACGGGGCGCAGTCTTCCGCTCGCAGCACCACCTTTTTCAGCAAGCAGGTCCATTCCCGGCCCCACCACACGGCTGGACAGATTGCTCGAGAGGTATCAGGCACACTATGCGGAACTTCCTCCGCGTAGCCGCGTGGGCTGCCGCCGCTGCCCACGTCGAAGGAGCCCATCCTATGGCCCAGACATCTGGCCGCGTCGCCGTCAACGGGGTTGCGCTCTACTACGAGATTCACGGTCAAGGGTCGCCGCTGGTGATGCTGCACGGAGGTGTCAATCCCTCTGACTTCTTCGGTGCGCCGCTTACCGCCATGGCCGAAACTCATCAGGTGATTGCGATCCACCTGCGCGGCCACGGCTTCAGCACCGACACGGACGCCCCCTGGACGTATGAACAGATGGCTGACGATGTCGCGGCGTTGCTCGACCATCTTGGCCTGGCGACGGTTGACGTCATGGGCTGGTCACTGGGCGGTGGGGTCGCCCTGCAGCTGGCGATCCGCCATCCCAACCGTGTCGGCAGGCTGATCGTCATCTCCATGAGCATTCGGCACGACGGCAACTTTCCCGAGGTCCAGGCCGAGTTCGATGCCATGCCGGGTAAGGCGCCTGCGTACGCGCAGCTGTTCCAGGAGTCACCGCTGGCTGCGCTGTACCCGGATATTGACTGGGAGGTGATGATGCGCAAGACCGGGGAGATGCACCGGGCGCCCTACGACTGGTCCGCGGAGGTCGCCCACATCACCGCGCCGACGCTGCTCATCTTCGCCGACGCCGACATGCTGTTCCTCGAGCACATGGTCGAGTGCTATCGGCTCCTCGGCGGAGGGACACGGGATGCCGGTCTCGATGGGTCACTGCGTCCGACGCCTAACCAGCTAGCGATCGTTCCCGGCACCACGCACTACAACTTGATGCTGACGGCGACCAGGAGCGCCTCGGACTACGCCAAGGCGTTCCTGGCGCCATAACCCCACGATCACGGCGTGAGTCCGCGTTATGGTCCGGTACGGCGCCAGCAATCCGGGTGATTCCGATAACGCACCGTACGTATTGAAAAGTCCGGTGCGTCCGGGTTCGGGGACTTCCAGCGTCTGGAGCAGCCCACTGTCGTACCGAGATCTTGCGCACCTGTCGATATTGCGACTCGCTCCAGCCCTTGAAACACACTTGGAGACCTCGTTGTCGCCCTGTCGATGCTGCTCCTCCCTGATCGACAAGTACGTGAAGGAGGAATCGTGAAGCTTGACCGAGCAACGGTGTGCCTACCCATCAAGGATCGCCTGGTATCGCACGCCTTCTACACCGCCCTCCGGTTCGCGGCAGTGGGCGAGCTGGGGGACGATGGGCTACCCGAGCCCCTGCAGTTCGAGATCAGCGCCGGATTGCGCGTGATGCTCATTCCGTCGCGCGGCTTCGGCTGGGTGATCGGTGATCGCAGACGATCGCCCCGTGGTTCGCATGAGTGTCTGGTCGTGATCGGGCTGGCCACCGATGCCGAGGTCGACGACCTGATGCGTCGCGCGCGGGATGCTGGCGCCGAGATCGTCTTCGAAGCTGGAAACCAGAAATGGGGATACGCCGGCGCCTTCGCCGACCCCGACGGCCATATGTGGCAGGTCAGCCGCGCTGATGGCGTCCTAACTCGATAGGGAACCCCAAACCGGCACGCGCTACGATTTGTGGCACCGACCGTATCATGACCGACGAAATCAACCAACGGGAAAGGAACCGCGCTCATGAAGCTGACGACCATCACGCACGTCACCGTCGATGGCGTGATGCAGGGCCTTGGCGGTTCGGACGAGGACCGCAGGGGCGGATTCGAGCGCGGCGGATGGGCTCTCCCGCTCTTCGATGACGAGGCCGCGACGTTTCTCGACCAGGTCTTCCGGCGCGCCGACGCGTTCTTGTTCGGCCGCCGGACCTACGAGATCTTTGCCGGCTCCTGGGGAACCGGCTCCTGGGGGACAAATCAGGGCAACAACCCGATCTCCGTGGCGTTGAACACGCGGCCCAAGTACGTGGCATCGACCACGCTCACCGACCCGCAATGGCCGGACACTTCCGTTCTCTCAGGTGACGTCGCGGCGGCCATCGGCAAGCTGAAAGCCCAGCCGGCAGGTGAGCTGCAGGTGCATGGCAGCGGCGCCCTGGTCCGCTGGCTGCTCGACCACCACCTGGTCGACGAGATCATCCTGCTCACCTATCCCGTGGTCGTCGGCCAGGGCATGCGGCTGTTCCCCGACACCGGCCCGGACACCGCGCTCGAGCTGCTCGAATCGCGGACTACCCCCGGCGGGGTGATCATCCAGGTCTACCGGACGACCGGGCGCCCGCAGTACGCAACGTGACGGCTGACATGAAGCATGTGATACAGAATCAACATCGGAGGGGCAGTACGACCGCAGCGACCAATGGACGCTGTCCCGTGGGGACGCCAGCGGCGCCGCCGTCTCGACGCAATGACCGATACCATTCCGGGCGCGACGGCCTCAGGTGTCCCGTCCGGTTCGGGTGGGGCGCCGGAGCGGGGCCAAGTTCAACATCGAGGACAAGCGGATCTTCGGCGCTGCGCACGATCCGGGAGGAGACGTGAGCCAGGCGCACCACGGCACAACCGCAGGGCTCTTGGGGTATCCCGACGACGCGCGGTTGCTGCTGGTCAACGCCGACGACTTCGGCATGTACGACGCCATCAATGAAGCGGTGATCCGCGCGTTTACGGAGGGGATCGTCCAGTCCACAAGCCTGATGATCCCCTGTCCCGGCGCTGCCGAGGCGCTGCGCCTCCTCAAGGAGCACCCGGATCTCCCCTTCGGCGTCCACCTCTCGGTCGTTCGAGACATCGCGCACTACCGCTGGGGCCCGCTCGCCCCCAGGGAGCGCGTGCCGTCGTTGCTCGCCGAAAACGGCGACCTGTTCCTCGATGACCGGATGCCCGAACTGCTGGCACGGGCAAAGGTCGAGGAGCTGGAAGCCGAGTTCCGGGCGCAAGTCGAAACGGTGCTCGCCGCCGGCCTCCGGCCCAGCCACCTCGATTGGCACTGCCTGGGTGCCCAAGACTGGGTCAACGGGGGGCGGGCAGACGTGTTCGAATTGACCCTCGGGCTGGCCAGGGAGTACGGACTGGCGCTTCGGGTCGACGCCCAGCCGTTCATCAACCGGCTCCAACGCCGTGGCTTGCCCACCGCCGACCACGACCTTCTGGACAGCTTCACGCTAGACGTTGAGGGGAAGTCGACCCGGTACGCCGCGCTGCTTCGGGCGCTACCCGCGGGCCTTACCGAATGGGCGGTCCACCCGGGCCTCGGCAGCGCCGACGCGCAGGCTATTGACCCCGACGGCTGGCGGGTGCGGCAGACCGACCTTGAGTTCTTGACCTCGCCGCGGGCGCGGGAGATCGTCCAGGAGGAGGGTATCGTCCTCATCAGTTACGAGCCGCTACAAGCGGTGTGGCAAAGCCGATCCCCATAGCCGCCGCTAGTCCGCTTTCGCGCGGGCCGGCCACCGGGATGGCAGCCGATCACGCCAGCCAAGGTGCCGAGGCGACGGCCGCCCCGGGCTTCCTCGCGCCGGGACCCTTCGAGACCACGAGAGGCTTCATTTCACACTGGAGTCTCGCTCAATTCCTGGCATCGGAACCGGTGTCCGCACGTGTTCGCACTCTCAGCCGGCTTTTTTCAACAGCCTGGGGCGTTATCGGAACCGACCAGTACGATGTTTGCGGACAGCACGCATTATCCCGCGTGCCCCGACCTTAATTTGACATATTCGTTCTCGCCTCTATAATGGTCACACCTCAGACAGTGACCCATCCGGCGCACTGCTGCTCTTGATCGCCTGCGCCGCGATGACGGACCTCGCGCCTCCGGCCTGAGCCGTTCCGACGGCATGCCGGGGGGCGCAGACGCCCCCCGGTCAATACCAGCACCATGCTTGATCCCGCACCCAGGTGGGATTCCCCCTGTGTGGCCGCCTGTTGGGGAGCGACTGCATCCCACCGGACCATCCTCGGTCCGGCAGTTGCTCGCCCGGAGGCACCATGCTATCTCATCCTGCCGTCAACGGAGCCCGTCCCCGCATCCTGGCCATCACCGACGACCCGAGCATCCGCGCCCTGTTCCAGGCCCTCCAGCAGGTGGAGGGCTACCACATCTCCATCCGCGTCTACGTCGATCACGACCTGACCGCGATCACGACCCTCCCGCCGAACGTGATCATCCTGGATTGCGTGGGGAGCCTCGAGGACGCCCCCTGGAGACTGCTGCTGGTATTGCGCGGGGATTCGGCCACCAAGGCGATTCCGCTCATCCTCTGCACCGGATCCGTGCGCGAGGTCGAGCTGCTGCCGCCGCACCTCACGGTGATGGGCATCAGCGTGGTCATCAAGCCGTTCACCATCGACCAGTTGTGCGAGGCCATCCAAGAACGCCTCATCGCTGCGTGAGACCTGCGGCAGTTGGCGGCGGCGGCTCACGACGGAGAGGCTGCTCGCGAAAAGGATGACCTATTCTTCGCGGATAATGGATCTGTGTCCGCTGAATGTGACCGATCCAGCCTCAGCGTGGGTCAGCAAAACAAGGCTACCGAGCGGTCCGCGCTGGCCGCGGCGGAGAACCGAGTGCGTCTCACAGCACACCCAGGTAGCGGCCTTGGTCGACGGCCTGGGTACGGTTGCCGACACCCAGCTTGCCCATGATGTTGCTGAGGTGGGTCTTGACCGTCTTCTCGCTGATAAAGAGGTGCTGCCCGATGCCGCGGTTGGACAGCCCCTCGGCCACCAGCCGCAAGACCTCGATCTCCCGCTCGCTCAGCGCATCCGGCATGTCCGACGGTCCCAGCGGGGCGGCCACCGCCGCCTGGGTGAT
The DNA here is from genome assembly GCA_963724295.1 of uncultured Chloroflexia bacterium. Lineage (GTDB taxonomy): Bacteria > Chloroflexota > Chloroflexia > Thermomicrobiales > UBA6265 > JACCXM01. The sequence goes on from CAVRUC010000013.1 coordinate 469,812, forward strand.
CTCGGCCATGATGCTCTTGACATAGTCGCGATGGCTGATGCGCGCCGAGGCGTGACGCAGCAGGGGAGTCAACCGCTCCTCCTCGGCCACGAAGGTGCGCAGGTAGCCGCCCTTGCTGCCCAGCTCGAGGGCGCTGTGCAACGCCGTGAAGGCGTCGTTGGCCTGGTCGCACGCCTTGTGGGCCAGCGCCGTCAAGAGCAGAATCTCCACCCGATCGCCCTGCCGGCCGTTCGCGATGGCGAGCGCGTCGATGCGCTGCAGGATCGCCAGCGCCAGCTCCGGCCGGTGCTGCTGCAGCAGCAGCCGCACGTAGGTCAGGTGCTCGAGGTGGCGCTCGTACTCCGGCGGCATGTACGGATCCAGCTCGCAGCTGTCGGCCCAGCGCTCGGCCAACGCCAGCCGGTTGGAGCTCAGCCAGAAGCGGGCTTGCTGGGCACTGATGGTTCTCACGAATTGCAGCGCACCGAGTTGATTGGCGAAGCCAATGGCCCGCTCGATCTCGTCGAGGGCCGCCTCCCGCTCCCCTTGCGCCCAGGCCACACGGGCCAGGGCTGCGCGGACCAGACCCCGTACGTGGAGCTCTTGCATCATCTCGCCCTGTTCATCCGCCCGCTCGAGCGCACGTCGGGCGTCGTCCAGCAAGCCCCACTCCAAGTAGATACAGCCAAGCACGTGCAGCGCCGTTTGACACCAGAGGTCCACAGCCCGGTCGCCAACAGACTGGATCACCTGCCGGCAGAGCAGTGAGGCTTCCAGCAGCCTCCCTCGCTGCATCAAGGCAGTCGCGGAATACACCATTTCGAACGGTCGCAGCCAGGTGCGACCCGACGTATCGATCAACACCCTCGCCTCCGAGAATAAGTCTTCGGCGGCGACCGACTCCCCATGATGGAGGTGGGCAACCCCTTGCGTCATCAAGGCGAAGATGCGCTCAGCCGGTCGACTCACCGGGAGGACTTCCAGGGCCCGTTGCGCGTACTCGATCGTCTGGTGCTTGGTCGCAGCCACGAACGAGTGGACCGCATGCCAGAGCAGGACCAATCCTTCGCCTGTGCGATCCCCGGTCACCGCCCAGGCTTCCTCCGCGATGCGCAGCGCGGCACTGCCCTCGGCCCAGTGACCCGTGCGTCCGTGCGCCCAGGCGAGCCAGAAAGCCAGTCGCGGCGAGGTCGCCAGGACATGTGTCGGAATCCCCTGCAGCCAGGTGCGCAGGGTCGCTATGTGATCGCGCTCGAAGAGCCCGGCGCAGACCTCCTCGAGCAACTTGACGGTGCGCTCCCAGTCGCGCCCGGCGGTCGCATGGCGAATGGCATCCTCGAAAAAGCCATTCGCCTCCAGCCAGACCGCGGCACGCTGGTGAAGCTCGGCGATCTCCTCGTCGGTGGCGGTCTGGCTCAGCCGCTCGCGCAGGGCGTCGGCGAAGAGCGGGTGATAGCGATACCACGCGCCCTGTCCGGCCAAGGGCAGGATGAACAGGTTGTCGCGTTCGCAGCGACGCAGCATCTCATCGCCGGTGCCGGTCTCGGTGACGGCGTCACACAAGGCGGCGTTGAACCGGTCCAGGACCGCGGTGCGCAGGAGAAATGCGCGCACATCCTCCGGTTGGCGCTCGAGAACTTCTTCCCACAAGTATTGGTGGCCCAGGTCTGCGTTACCACCGAACTCCTGAATGAACGTGGCTGCTTGCTCTCGCGTCCGCCCACGCAGCGCCGAGCCAACCAGTTGCAGGCCCGTGACCCACCCCTCGGTCCGCTCGTGAATCACCTCGATCTCGCTGGGGGTCAGGTCCAGCTCGAGTGAGTCATGGAAGTACTGCCGCGCCTCCTCCGCACTGAACGGCAATTCGTCTTGCGTGATGAGTAAGAGCTCGCCGCTGGTCTGCAGGCGCGCCAAGCGCAGCGGCGGTGTCGTGCGGCTGATCAGCATCAGTCGCATCGTGGTCGGCACGTGCTCGAGCAACAGGTCGATGGCCCGGTGGATCTCTGGCGCCTCGATCACATGGTAGTCATCCAGCACCAGGGCGAACGACCGCGTCGTGGTCGAAAGATCTTCGATCAGCCGGCGAACGATGGTCTCGGCACGCGGCTCCCCGCCTCCGCTGAGCACCTGCGCGGTACCGGCGGCGAGATCCCGGTCGATGAGGTGCAACGCGGCCAGGACGAGGGCGAAAAACGTTGCCGGATCGTTATCGCTTGGCTCCAGCCTGACCCATGCCGTCGGCAACGCCAGCTGAGTCACCCATTGCGCGGCCACAGTCGATTTGCCGTAGCCGGCCGGTGCGGTGATGACCGTTGATCGACGCTCTGGGTCGTCGCTGAGCTTGGTGATCAGGCTCGACCGTTGCACGAGATTGGCGTGCAGGCGCGGTGGGTAGAGTCTCGTTGACGGCAGCGGTCGTGGCGGCGTCCGGATGGTCGCGTCCGCCTCGGGACGGAGGACTTCCACAGGCTCGCTCATGGCTCGGCTCCCGTCATCAGCACGCAACTAGGTGTGCCGTCCAACCAGATGAGAAGGCGAGTCGAACGCTCCATGTTCGATCCGACTGGGCTGCGTGCGACCTGGCCATCGACGCTGCTGAACGGGTGGCGACCGGCCGAAGCTATCCTGCTACGGCCCCGACTAGATACGCTCACCTGCGTGCTTGATGGGAAGTGTAGCAAACCTGGCGCGGGGTGCTATCGGAACAAACGAAAGCGCCGAAGCTTCAACAGAAGAATCGGCGTGGCCGAAGGCCTGGGTCCCCACATCCGGATCAGGCGGACGGTTGTTGCTCGCGTGGCGGCGAGTGGGGCTTCCTTATGCGCCGTTCGGCCGATGCCGCTACGACCCGTGGTGCGGCACCATTCCGGCCGTACCTCGAGATGTCCCCGTGGCGCGGCGCACTCGTGTGCTGCCGCATCCGGCGGGACTCTGGGACACACCGAGCCGCCCGGAGCCCTCCGTCCCGTCGCCGCGCAACGGGCGAGGACGGAGCCGGCGTGCCCACCTGATCGTTGCGCGGGAGGACGGCCGTGACCTGGTTGGAATGGGCGCTGGGCTTTGTGCTGCTGTCGCTCTACATCACGTGCCTGTTCACGGTCTGCTCGCTGACCTTTCAAAAGGGGCGCACCGTGCTGGGCATCGTCGGCATCGTCGCCCCCTGGCTGTGGCTGATCGGCGCCTTCCTTCCCGCCAAGCCGGGGTCGCGCTACGCGCTCGCCCAGCAGGCCGCCGGCTCAGCGGCCGGTCGCCCAGCCCGCACTCTGAAGGCGCGACGGCGCCGTGCGTCCGAGGTGGTGTCCGCTGCCGGTTGCGGGGCGGCGGGGACGGCGTCAAATGCACGCGCGTGGGAGCGAACGGGTAGGGGACACGATTCCCACCATGCCGGCGTCGGGCGGTCGGCGCGCCGACTCGCATGGGGCGCGGGCCGCGGTCATGTGGGCGCTGGTAACGATCGGCCTGCTAGCCGGCGCGGCGCAAATCGACCCATCACCGGCGGCGGCTCAAGACACGACGCCGGTCGCCTCGCCTCCCGCCAGCACCGGGCCGACCCCGACCGACGCACCCGGGCCGCTGCAGGTGACAGTGGGGCTCTACCTGGTCGAGATCCACGGGCTCGATCAGGAGGAAAGCACCTACCACGCCGACTTTTACCTGTGGATGCGCTGGCGCGGTGAACCCGACCCGACGCCGACGATCGAGCTCTTCAACAACGTCCAGCGGTGGTCGCTGACGATGCGGCAGATCTTTCCCGAACCGGTTGCGTTGCCCAGCGGCGAGCGGCTGCAGCAGTTCCATGTCGAGGGAGCGTTTTTCGAGCCGCTCGTCCTAACGGACTACCCACTCGACAAGCACGCGTTGACCGTCAAGATCGAGGACTCGACGTGGACCCGCGACCAATTGGTCTACGTCCCGGACACCGAGCAGTCCAACATCAGTCCCGAGGTCCGCCTCCCCGGCTGGTCCATCACCGGCTGGGACCTGGCCGAGCACGGGTTCCTGTACGAGACGGACTACGGCGACAACAGCGCGGCCGCGCCGGAGTTCTCGCGGTTCGAATTCGCCCTGCGGATCGAGCGGCCGGAGAGCTTTTTCCGCTGGAAGCTGCTGCTGCCGCTGCTGATCGTGCTCGTCCTCGGCTGCAGCGTGCTGGTCGTCCACCCGACCTACGCCGAGGTGCGGCTGGCCGGGCCGGCGACGGCGCTGCTGACGCTGGTCTTCCTGCAGCAGGGCTACTCGGAGACGCTCCCCGAAACCGGCGGCCTGGTCCTGCTCGACAGGATCTACGTCCTGGCGTACGCCGTCGTGCTCGGCCTGATCGGGGTGACGATCCTCACCTCCCACTGGATGCGGGAGGGGGCGGAGCAGGCGATCCGCGCCCAGCGGCTCGACCGCATGGCGGCGGTCGGCCTGTTCGTGATGTTCTTGGTAGGCACGGTCATCCTGCTGATCCCCGTGCCGTGACACCGGAGCTCGCCTGTGCCACGTTATCGCTACCCCTTTGAGAGGTCTCGAAAACGGACCGCCCGTTGCAGGTTGCGCATAGAGCAGGCAGACGGCCCGCCGAGCGACAGGGCATGGGCTACGACAGAATGCACCGGAGACCGACGATGAAGAGCGTTGAAGATGACAGCCCAAGTCTTGTCAAACACGAGCTCGGTTCGAGTGGGTCAGTGCCCACGCAGCACTTCGCGAGCTGGGCGCGGATCGCGTTTCGGCCGCGGGCAGTGCGGCGTCTCGACTTCCGGACGGACCTGCCTGGCGCCTGGACGGCACTGAGATGAGCGAGGCGCCGAAGGACACACCGGTCAGGGGCGTAGCGTTCACCGACGTCGGCGGTGATGGCCTGGCAGCCGCGGTCCGACCGGTCACCGCGGAATCCCCTGCGGAGGGTGTCCGGCGGCTCCCGGGCCTGACGGTCCTGCAGGATCTGATCGAGCTGGAGGATAATTGCCTGGGTCACCAAGGCGCAGGACGGCAAGATGCAGCTCCATCAGGGCGCCAGCTTGACCGGGGTCACCGCTGGCGGTACATTCTGGGGCTTCCTCTTCGGCTTGCTTTTCCTCGTGCCGCTCGACGGGATGGCGGTGGGAGCGGATATCCGGAGGATGCAAGCGGCGAGGACATCCCTCGGTCTTCTGGGCGACGGCACCCGCATGATGGTCGTCGGCGAGGGCGATCCCGACACTGACACCGAGTGATGCCGGCCTCGGGCAGCGTAACGAACGACGGTCAGCTTCGGGAGTGGCCAAGCAGTCGGTCGATGACCGTCGACGACGGCAGCACAAGGGGAGGCGTGCAATGACAGTCAGCTCCGTGCTGGGAAACGCGCGAACACCGCGGTGGCTGGCGTGCCTCCTCGTGGTGGCCCTCGTCGCCATCGGGATACCCACGCCATCATCGGCGGCCGACGAGGCGCAGGCGCTGCTTGCGGCATCGGCCACGGCGATGGGGACCCTCCAGTCGTTCCACTTCGTCATCACGATCCAGAACGGGGAACTCATCATCCTCGACCGTCTGCAAGTGACGCGCGTGGAAGGAGACGTCGAGCAACCACACACCCTCCAGGTTTCGGTCAACGGCAAAGTTAAGGTGCTGCCGGTGAGCGCGAACGTGATCATCATCGGCGACGAGGTGTGGGCAGCCGTCTCGCCCAGGGAAGATAACTACGCCAAGATTGAACCGGATCGGGTGGAGAAACTCCAGTTGGAGACCGCGTTCGATCCGACGACCGTGCTGCTCAAGGCCATCGAGTACGTCGACACTCCGGTCATTACCGGAACCGAAGACCTCAATGGCGTGCCGACGACCGTCGTCGAGGGCACGGTCGACTTGGTCAAAGCCACCTCCGGCACGCCGACGGCCGGTCTGGCGCCGCAGCCGGTGCAGGTCAAGATCTGGGTGGACAACGCGAATCTCGTCCAGCGCCTGCAGACGATCGGCCCGCTGTTAGCGGGGCAACCTGAAGGCATCGTGCATCAACTCGATCTCTCCAAGTTCAACGAACCGGTCCACATCGTCGCCCCGTCCTAAGCGCGTCGTTTGTGTGCTGCCAGAACGGCGCCGCATCGCGCCAGCCACCGGGGAGCCGCGCCCGGACCGGTGCCGTGAGGTCTTGGTTTGGCCACCCGTGCCCATGAGCAGCCGGGCCACTGCCGACGGATGAAAAGCTCAACTTCTCACACGGTCAAGCAGGCTCGTTCTAGAGCACGCTCTCGGCTCGACATTTGCCATTTAGGGAGAGGGATAGGAGGGTCAGCTCGGCGCCACTCTGCCAGGACGAGCGAGGATGCCGCCCCTTCCCGCCCCGATGCGAACCGTCGTTCGCGCCCGCGCGGCGCTCTTCTCCGCCCGTCTCTGGAGCCACGCGCAGGTGCTGGTGATGGGGACGACGCTGGCCCCGGCGCAGCGCACCGTTGCCGCGACTGTACGCCTGACCAGCTTGGCCCAAATGCGGCAGGTGCACCGCTCTCACTGCGTGCTCAGCCGCGTTGTAAGGTCCCAGTGCCCCGTCGGCCGCGTGCGTTTCGGGTTGCTGGTCACCGCCTTTGCGCCGACCGGGCCGCTAGGGTGGTCTCGATGGCCCACGCATTGGCCGTCGATCCGAGCCAATTCGTCAGCTGCGAGAAGAATGGCCTGACAATGTAGACAGTGGCCGAGGCGGCGCCCCAGTCTCGGCACCCTCTCGAGGGCCAAGCGCGGCGTAAGGCGAATACGCCATTCGGCGGTGTCCACTACGACCTGCTCGTTGCCAAAATGGTGCCCTCCAATTGACCCGATCGCAATCGTCAGGGTCTGGGTCGTCATGTGCTGGGTGAACGGCGCTTTCCCCCGCACGGACCACGCCGGTTGTGGAAACGAGGAGGCGATCGCCTCTGGGCGGCCGCTCGTCGGCACAGTGCCCGAAAGGAGTTGGATGTCATGAGCACCCTGGCCGTCATCGCGTATCCCGATCAGGGCTCGGCCGGGGAGGCCGCAGCGGCACTCAATCAGAGGCAGACGGAGTTCCTGATCGAGCTGGAGGACGTCGCCTGGGTCACCAAGGCGCAGGACGGCAAGATGCAGCTCCATCAGGGCACGTATCTGGCCGGCGCCGACGCCGCGACGGGGACAATGTGGGATTTCCTGTTCGGCTTGCTCTTCCTCGTGCCCATCTTTGGGACGGCCAGCGGCGCCGGCGCCGGAAAGCTCAGCGACTACGGCATCGACGAGACGTGGATCCATCAGGCGGCAGGCGCGATCCCGTTTGGTGGATCTGCACTCTTTGTCATGGCCCGCAACAGCAATGCGGTGCGGGCGGTGCCGGAGATGGCCAAGTTCGACGGCAGGATGTTCCGGAGATTCCTCACGTCAAGGCAGCAGCAGGCACTTGAAAACGCGGCTCGGCCGATCGGGCAAATCGGGACCGCCGCACCCACGCAAGGGGTGATCCAGCTGTTCCGGTCGGACCGACCGACGCACCTTGCCAACGACGCCATGCGATGACTCGGTGACCGAGACGCCGAAAGACGCGACTGGCAAAGAAACCGTGCTCACCGGCTTCAGCGGTGATGGCGCGGTGGCCCTCGCCCAACCGACAACCGCGGAGACCGCCGCGAGGGGAAGCCTGCGGTGGCTCCCGGGCCTGAAGGTTCTGCAGGAGTATCGGCGCGAGTGGCTCAACCAGGACGTCTTCGCCGGACTCGTCCTGACGGCGGTCCTGGTTCCGGTCGGTATGGCCTACGCCGAGGCAGCGGGGCTGCCGCCGATCGCCGGTCTCTACGCCACGCTGGTCCCGCTGATCGCCTATGCCCTTTTCGGGCCGAGCCGCATCCTCGTCCTCGGCCCGGATTCCTCGCTGGCGGGGATTATCGCGGCGGTGGTGTTGCCACTGGCCGCCGGAGATCCGGCACGGGCGCTCGCCCTCGCCGGGATGCTCTCGATCCTCACGGGTCTCATCTGCTTGCTGGCGGGCATCCTCAAACTCGGTTTTATTACAGACCTACTTTCGAAGCCGGTGCGCTACGGCTATGTTAACGGCATCGCCCTGACCGTGATCCTCGGACAATTGCCGAAGTTGTTCGGGTTCTCCATTGATGCGACCGGCTTGATTCCCGAGGCCCAGGCCTTCATCGCCGGAGTGCGCAACGGTCAAACGAACCAGACCGCGCTGCTGATCGGGGTCGCCTCCCTGGTGATCATCCTCGGGTGCAAACGTTGGTTGCCGCAGGTGCCAGGGGTGTTGGTCGCGGTCGTTGGCGCCACGGTTGCCGTCGGTGTCTTCGACCTGGCGGAGCGCGCCGGCCTGTCTGTCGTCGGCGTCCTGCCGCAGGGCTTGCCGCCCTTCGCGATTCCATCCGTTTCGGCGTCCGACGTCGGCGCCCTCGTGATTGGCGCGATCGGCATTGCGATCGTCGCCTTTGCCGATACGAGTGTGCTTTCGCGCACCTTTGCCCTCCGGGGTGGCTACGAGGTGGATCCTAATCAGGAACTGGTCGCACTGGGCGCGGCCAACATCGCCTCGGGTCTTTTCCAGGGGTTTGCAATCAGCAGCAGTTCGTCACGTACCCCGGTGGCGGCCGAGGCCGGCGCGAAGACGCAAGTCACGGGGTTAGTGGGGGCGGGCGCGATCGTCGTGCTGCTCGTCGCCTTCCCCGGCCTGGTCAAGAATCTGCCCTCGGCCGCCCTTGCCGCGGTCGTAATCGCCGCGGCATTGAGCTTGATCGAGATTGTCGGCGTCCGCGGGCTTTTCGAACTCCGCCGGTCGGAGTTCGTGTTGTCGATGATCTGCTTCCTTGGCGTCGCGCTGGCTGGCGTCATCCCCGGGATCTTCATCGCCGTGAGCGTCGCGCTGCTCAGCTTCATCCAGCGGGCGTGGCGCCCGTACGACGCGGTGCTCGGGCGGATCGATGGCCTGGATGGCTACCACGACGTGGCACGTCACCCCGATGCGCAACGCCTTCCCGGCCTGGTGCTCTTCCGCTGGGACGCGCCGCTTTTCTTCGCCAATGCGGGAATCTTCCAGGATCATGTCAAGCACGCCATCCGGGAGTCACCCTACCCGGTGCGGTGGGTCGTCGTGACCGCCGAGCCGATCACCGACATCGATACGACCGCCGCCGACGCGGTCGGGGAACTGCTCGAGAACCTGGCCGGCGAAGGGATCCGGCTCTGCTTCGCGGAGATGAAGGGTCCGGTCAAGGATCAACTCAAGCGGTACGGGCTGTTCGAGGCAATTGGACCGGACTCCATCTTCCCGACGATTGAGTCAGCCGTTCGCGGCTACGTCGCGGAGACCCGGGTGGAGTGGGCTGAGCAGAACGATGCTCGTGGCGCGGTAGCAACCAGCCGATGACTCGTGTTGCCACATCACCGACACGGCCCATTTGGGTGCTCATCTTCTGATCCCAGGCACGCTGGGGGCGGACCTACTCGGGCGGTGAGGTCAGCACTGCGAGTGGGAATGCGTTGCATCCCCGCCTTGAACACTGAGGTAATCCCCGGTGAGCCCACGCTCTTGCTGCCTGCGGAGGATGAGCCCTCAGCGATCGTCGTTGCCAGTCGTGGCCGCTCTCTGGGTCGCCTGATCGAGCCGCGCTTGGAACCCGGCGAGTTGGTCGGACGAGAGGTCTGCGCTGTGGACCGTCCCGCCGAATCGGGCTAGATCGGCGCCCGCCCTGGTGGTGTCGGCCCCTTCGTCGAAGAGCACGATGATCGCCGACCCGCCGGACTCCAGATCCGCCTCGATGGAGGTCACGAACCGGGCGTCGAGGCCGGACTCGCGTTGCTTGGCCTTGCGGATGCCGATCAGGGCACCCGCGGCGAGCCCGACAACCGGGACCGCGAAGAGCGCGCCGACCAGAAGCCCCAACCCGCCTCCCAGGGCCGCCTTCCCCGCCACTGGATGCCAGGGGTGCACCGCGAGCTCCCCGTTCTCGTTGCGAATCCAACACGCATCCTTGACGCGGATCTGGTGATCGAGATGGGACCAGTCCACCGACTCCATCGCCTGCTTGGCCTGGTTCGGGTCGGGATAGGTAATCGCCAGAAGCGTTGCCATCGGGAATCTCCTTCACGCGCGTGAGTGCACGAACGCAACCGAGAGCGTTTTGTCATCCTGGCTTTATACCAATACGGCCGCACTTTTAGTCCGGTTTTCTCGGCTGTTTCACGGTTCGGGTCGGTGCCGATAGTGGGCGTTAGCTCTGTGTCGCCTTGCGTCGCAGAAGAGAACAGCCTGTTGAAAAACGGAGCAGGTAGGGGAACGATGCCCCTTTCCGATCGAAGGCACCATCGCCCCTTTTTCAACAGGCAGGGGCGTTACCGGACCCGGCTTCATACGTCACCCGCGCCGAACTTGCCCCTAGCCTGACATCTCTCGATCCGGCGTATGTTGCTCACCACTCAGACAGTGACTCATCTGACGTGCAGGTGCTCCTGATCGCCTGCGCCGCGATGTCGGCTGTGGCGCTTCCAGCTGAGCGGATGGTTCCCTCGGCCGGGGTGCCTGAGTCTCAGAGGGAGAAGGTCATGTCTCCGGCCGCACCGTGCAGCACCAGGGTCGTTCCCAGCAGGGTGTAGCCCGTCACGCCGTTGAGGGCGGCGAGGTACGGCTCCGAGAGCGACGGGGGCGGACAGTAGGCCGCTGTCGAGGTGGTCACCGCGATCGAAAGCGCACCGTCCCCCCCACTCCAGGTGCCTCCTGCTCGATTGCAGTCGGCCCCAATGTCAACCGTGCCGTCCGGCAGGAACTGCACGGTGTAGAGCGGCGCGGCAATGGCGCCCACGCCGGGAAAATCGATCAACGTCCAGACGAACGACGGCATGCTGCCGACCGTCTGCGCCCGGGATCCCGCCACGGCACTGGGACCGCTCAGCAACAGCAGCGCCAGCACACCGGCCCAGAGGACACGTCTCGTCACGGCCACTACTCCTTCCCCGGTGCCACCGGGCCCTGTCATCATCCGCACGGCATCATGCCTGGGTCGGCAACAGGCGGCCGGCTCTGTTCGTTTCGCCGCCCCGTACCGCCGACCTCGCTGCCGCAACCTGGCAAACGGCGGCTGCCCCCAGCGGCTGGCCGACAGGGTGGGTTGGGCGATCGTCGCCGACAAGCTGGCCCACGCGGTCGCAGCAGCCTACCATGGCGGCAGGCCCGGTGCCTGCTCACGCACGGTCCAGCCGGGCGATCGTTTCGAGGGGAGTGGCCGCATGACGCAGCGCGGCGGACGGGGGCGGCTCGGGTCGTGGGTCGCGCTGCTGGCGGCGCTCAGTGGAGCGGTGCTCATGATCGACGCCAGCCCGCGTGAGACGTGGGCGCAAGGCCGGGCCGATGTCGCCATCGTCGATGGCGCCTACCAGCCCGGGAGCATCAAGGTCCAGGCCGGGGACACCGTCACCTGGACGAACACCGGGACCACACCACATACGGTGACGGCCGATGACGGGTCCGTCGACTCCGGGTCACTCGTCCCCGGGGCCAGCTTCAGCCAGACCTTTCCGGTCGCGGCTCTTTTCACCTATCACTGCGCGATCCATCCTCGGATGATCGGCGCGATCACCATCACCGCGGCGCCGAACCAGGGCGGCAGCACCATCAACCGGGTGCCCGCTACTGGGGTCGGGATGGCGCCACGGCCGTCTTTGCCGCTGACGCTGATGGCGCTGCTCGTGGCGACAGGCTTAGGGAGCGGCGCCTTCCTGGAGCGTCGCCGGACGGGGTAGTGTCCGCATGGCTTGGCCACCATCCGTGTCGTTGTAGCTCGCGGTCCGTAGATAAGGAGATGGTCGCCGTGGTCCTCCTGGCGCTTGCGTCCCTGCTCCTGCTCGTCCCGAGCGTGGTCGCAGGACCGGCCACGCCCACCGCAACGGCCTCAGGCATTCCCCCGGTGATCTGGGAGATCGTGAGTTTCAGCGAACCGGAGAGCGCACCGGTGACGATCACCGATCCTTCGCGCTCCACCGTGCAGTTCTTGCCCGATGGGCGGCTCCGGGCCCGGTTCGACTGCAATCAGGGGAGCGGCGGCTACACCGCGGTCGAAGGGGTTCTCACCCTGACGCCGCTGGTGGTCACCACGGCAATCTGCCCCCCAGACGCCGAGGACCCACGGGTGCAGACGATCCTGGAGAGCGCGACGTCGTATACCTTCGATCCCGATGGGTTGCTCCTCCTGTATGGCGACAACGGGAGCCTTCACCTGCGGCCGACGTTGACCGGTGTGCGGTGGACGTGGCAGACGTTCCAGGGCAGCGATGACACGATTGTGCGGCCGGATGACCCGAGTCAGTACACGGTCGAGTTCCTGCCGGACGGCACGCTGGCCATCCAGGCTGACTGTCCTCACGCCGTGGGGACCTACACCGTGGACACCTCGACGGTGGACCTGCGGATCGGCGAGAGTGCCGCCGCGATATGCCCGGCCGGAGCGCTCATGGATCGCTTCCTGCGCGATCTCGACCAGGTCACGTCCCATGTCTTCCGCGACGGCAGGCTCTACCTGGCCCTGCCGATGGACGCTGGCATTCACGCATTCGCTCCTACCCCCGTTGCCCCTCCGGCAGCGACGCCCGCCGCAGGATGACCGAAACAGCGATTCATGGCGGCAACGCGGCAGGCGCGGTCACGTCTGTCGCGAGGAGGCGCGGCTGTGATGAGCGCACGCGTGATCAGGCTGTCGGGGTCGCCTCCAGGGTGCCTTCAGCCGGTTCGACCTCTATCGGCTCGGCAACGGTCAGGTGATACGTCACCTCCGTGGAAAAGCCAGAATCCGCAATACCCCCACCGAAACGGAGCTCGTGCTCACCCACTGACAGCGGCGCGAGAAGCAGCCAGTAGCCGTCCGCTACCCCTTGCGTGACGGTCGGCTCCACCCCCAGAATGTTGCCCGCCGGCAACGCCACCGCGAAGAGGTCCGATTGGACGCGGTAGCGGTCCAGATCCGGGATCGCCTCGCCGTCGACAACCGCTGTCAGTTCCACGGCAGTCGCGAACCACGCCTCGGTGCAGGCCCGCAACGCGGCCTCATCGCGCCCAAAGAAAGGCGGCGGCTCGACCGTGGTGCAGGAGGCGGAAAGGAGCGGAAGCAGAAGTGCCGTCCCCGCGGGCACGGTACACGTGCGCTCGACAGCTTCTTGATCACCCGCTTGCGCCAGGAAGAAGACCGGCCCAGTCTGTCCCAGGCCGCAGAGCGCGCCAGTCGGATCCGCGGCGGGATGGATGGCCGCCGGCAGGGAGTGCGTCCATTGCGCGTGGCGAGCGGTCCACGCTTCGTAGGTCAGTCCGTAGGCAGGCGCATCCGGCGGCAGGACTAACTCTCCCAGGTCGGCTCCGGTTACGGGCGTGGCCTCCTGCGCCTGGATGTCCGTTGGCCCACCGGTACCGACCAGCAAGACCAGCACGAACATGACGAGCACGCGTTTCATGGCTGATCCTCCTTCTCGACTTCGGGTCGCTCCCGACAGGTGCTCGGGATGGTCGGCGACCCGCGGGGCTGGGGCGATGCGGTCTCCGCGTTCATCATCCATGCTGACCCTCCTCGCACGCGTTGTAGGCCCCGGCCCTCCCGCTGTCCCTGGTTGCCGCCGATCACGAATCGGGGGAGCCCACGCTAGCAATCACCGGGTCCGAGGCGCATCGGCCCAAAGTCGTAATGCCCGCCTCGATGGGGATGCCGGCCACCCCGCAAGAGCGATTGGATCAGGGCTGAGCGAAGCAGGTGCGTAGAGGGAACTCCGGAACCTCAACCGGTCCCCGCTCTTCGGCGTCGCCGACGTGAACGCCTCGAAGGTCGACGTGGTTGCGCGACACTTGCGCGATGCCGTGCCAACCGAGCCATTCCCCGGTCGATACGACGAGTTCGTTGCGAAACACGGGCGCAAGCTTGGCGACGTCGACTTGATCCTGCCGCTCGTCAACGAGTTCGGCGTCCGCGCCGCAATCGGGCACATATTCCCGCCGATCCCGATCTACGGGACCACGGCCGCAAGCGGGGTCGTCAATTACCACCGGCATGCGACTACCTCAGACAGTGACCCATTCGGCGCCTCAGTGCTCCACGGTCACCCGGCGCCTCGATGGCGGACCTTGCGCTTCCAGCCTGAGTGGACGGGTTCGTCGGCCGGGCGGCGGGTGCCCTCCGGCGCTGCATCCGGATGGCGCACCATCCGGATGGCGCACCATGCGATCGTAGATTAAGCGGCATTCGCGACCTCTTGACACCTTCACAACACGGCTGTAGGGTGGGCGAGGGCCAAACACCAATCCATGTGGACGGGGTCGCGTTGGGCTCGGAGATCCTCTGAGGCGCGAGCGGGACAGAGAACCCCGGCTGCGTTCCGAGTGAGGGAGGACTCCGTGGACAACTCCAGCATTGATGCCGTCGCGCGTGCCGTTGCCGCTGGTGCTTCTCGTCGCCAGGTACTCCGTCTCCTTGCCATTGGCGCCGTGACCGCTTGGCTTCCTGGCCGCGCGGGTGCCGCCCCCGCGCGGCAACCCTGCGAGGCGGCGGGCCTGACCGACTGCGGCACCGGATGCGTCGACCTGTGGAGCGACGCCTTCAACTGTGGTGGCTGTGGCATCGCCTGCCCCAGCGGTGTCTGTCAGGGCGGGACCTGCTCCTCGGTTCAGCTCGATATCGGCTGCGTCTTACCCACCGTCGACTGCGGCGGCGGCGGATGCATCGACATCAGCAGCGACCCCTTCAACTGTGGCGGCTGTGGCATCTTCTGCGAGAGCGGCGTCTGTCAGCGCGGAACTTGCTCCTCGGTTCAGGTCGATATCGGCTGCGTCTTACCCACTGTCGACTGCGGTGGCGGCGGATGCGTCGACCTGTGGAGCGACGCCTTCAACTGTGGCGCGTGCGGCATCGCCTGCCCCAGTGGCGTCTGTGAGGGCGGGACCTGCTTCCCGATCCGCGTCGATATCGGCTGCGTCTTACCTACCGTCGACTGCGGTGGCGGATGCATCGACATCAGCAGTGACCCGAATAACTGTGGAGGCTGTGGCAATGTCTGCCCGGATGGCGTCTGTGCGAGGGGCGTCTGCCAGCAGATCAGTCTCGGCTGTGTCTCGCCCCTCGTCGAGTGCAGTGGTTTCTGCATCGACATCAGCAGCGATGCGAACCACTGCGGCGCCTGTGGCAACGTCTGCCCGGACGGTGTCTGTGAGGGCGGGATCTGTAGTGGGCCGCCGATCGCCTGTGTGCTGACCGAAACCAATTGCGGCGGGGTTTGTGTCAACCAGATGATCGACCCGGGCAACTGCGGCGCCTGCGGCAACGCCTGCGGAACCGATCAAGTCTGCGAAGGGGGTGTCTGCACCGCGCCGCCGATCGCCTGCGTGCTGACCGAGACCAACTGCGGTGGGGTCTGCGTCGACCTCTCTAATGACCCGAACAACTGCGGCGCCTGTGGCAATGCCTGTCCGGACGGTGTCTGTGAGGGCGGGATCTGTAGTGGGCCGCCGATCGCCTGTGTGCTGACCGAAACCAATTGCGGCGGGGTCTGCGTCGACCTCAGCAGCGACCCGAACAACTGTGGTGGCTGTGGCACCGTCTGCCCGGACGGCGTCTGTGAGGGCGGGACCTGCTCCTTGGCCCAGGTCAGCCTCGGGTGCGTCGAACCCCTCGTTGAGTGCGGCGGTTTGTGTGCCGATCTCAGCAGCGACCCGAATCACTGCGGCGCGTGCGACAACGTCTGCCCGGATGGTGTCTGCACCAATGGCGTGTGTGCCGAGCTAACGCCGACCACGCCCGCCGCCGCTTTGCCTACGGCGACCCCCCCTACGAACGAAGTGGCCAATGGGGAGAACGGTGTGCCGACCGCCACGCCCGCCGCCGCTCCGCCTACGACCACACCCGCCACAGGAGGGCAGGGATCCGGGTCGAGCTCGTCCGACTCCACATCTGGGTCCTCCGAGCAGGTTGCTGCCACGAAGGCCACCGAGGCGGTGCTTGCCTGGCCGTTCGACCCGGCGGCGGGGCAGTGGACGATCGTCAACGGCTACCGTGGGGAGGGCGAGCACGCCGCACCCACCAGCGGCAGTCAGAACGACGCGCTCTTCGCCTTCGACTTTGGTGTCTGCCGGGCAGAGAATGTCGACGTGGCGGACGGCACGTGCGAGCTTGGCCCGGCTGCGGAGAGCAGTACGGATGCTGCAGAACCCGGCTGGGATACCGCGGCGACCCAGGGGGTCGATATCCTCTCGCCCGTTGACGGCACGGTGGTCTGGACGGAAGAGGCGAACGCCCTCTGCCCAACTGTCGGGATTGCCATCACGGGCCACCCCGGCTACCGCGTGGCGCTGTTCAACGTCGAAGGGCGCCCGGAAGTTGGGCAGGCGGTGAAGCAGGGCCAGAAGATCGGCAAGGTGGCGAAGGAGGGCTGCGCGGAGGGCGATCGCCTCCACATGGCGCTCTACCAGCCGCAAGCGGGGGCTGCCGGCGATCCGGAGGAGGGGCGGAAAGGGGTGCCGTTCACGGGAGACTGGACCATCGCCGGCTGCGACTTCCCCGACGACCAGAAGACCGCCAACCAGTACCGCGGGGTGCTCGTACCGTGCAGCCCCTGAGGACGATACCTCAGGCGGGCCGAATATCGGACAGATGCGTCCAAAGCTGCGGCCGGTTGGCGTATCGGTGCGCAGCAGCAACGCCCGACCCTTCTGCGCCGCTTCTTGTGTATCGTCGCTGGAGCTGCATCGAGGGTCGAGCAGATTGTCCTCTGCGGCGAGGGTAAAGCGGAGAACCGGGGAGTAGAGGAGATCGAACAGCAGATGGGGAGCGTGTTTGCCACCAGGATGTGCGTTGCTGCTGTCACAATCCGCTTGAACGCCGGCATTTCTATCGTCAACACCGCTGGTACACTCGACCGCCGTGGAGCGGGGCTGTACCGCGCGGCGAGGTGACCGCAAAGCCCCCTCTGAACAGAGGCATGGGGAAATGGGGAAAGACCGGGTGGGCGCCGGCTTGGGACTCGGTGCGGCCGCGGCCTTCTCGCGGCGCCTGGCGCTGCAGGGGCTCGTTGGAACGGCTCTCGCCGGCGCGACGGGGCTGAACGCCCGACTCACGGGCGCGACGTACGCAGCTCCCGATGAGTTCGCGGCCAAGGCGGTCTATCTCAACCCGACCATGGACGACGGATACGATCTCGACCGACTGCTCAGCCTGATCGATCGCACCGAGCTCAACGCCCTCGTCATCGACGTCAAGGAAGAGGGTGTCTACGTTGAGACCGGAGTCGACCTCTTTCGCGAGGCCGGCACGGTGGTCCCCTACTACGACGTGGCGGCGGTCCTCGACGCCCTGCACGCCAACGACGTCTACGCCATCGCCCGCCAGGTCGTCTTCAAGGACACGCCGCTGGCCGAGGCCCGGCCGGACCTGGCCGTCGCCGATACCGCGACCGGCGGACTCTGGCGCGATATGAACGGAGTCGCCTGGGTCAATCCCTTCAACGAAGACGTGTGGGCGGCGAACATCGACCTCGCCCTGGAGCTGGTCGGGCTCGGCTTCGACGAGATCCAGTTCGACTATGTCCGCTTCCCGACCGACGGCGACATCGAGGCGATGGACTTCGGGCGTGAGGTGACGGAGCCGGTGCGAGTCGAGACGATCGCCGACTTCCTCGGCGAGGCCCGGGCCAGCCTGGCGGCGAGCGGGGCCAAGGTGGGAGCCGACGTCTTCGGGTTCACCCTGATCCTCGACGACATCGGGATCGGCCAGAACGTCGGGCGCATCGCCGAGGTCGTCGACTACGTCTGTCCGATGGTCTACCCCTCCCACTTCCCGCACGGGAGCATCGCCGTCGACGGCCATCCGAACGACTACCCCTACGAGACGATCGCGATCAGCCTCGGCGCCGGTGAGGAAAAGGTCGCCGGGTTGAGGGGCAAGCTCCGCCCCTGGCTCCAGGACTTCACGCTGCCGGGGATGAGCGACTACGGGCCGGCGCAAGTCCGCGCCCAGATCGACGCCGCCGAGGCGAATGGCGCTGCCGGTTGGATGATCTGGAACGCCGCCAGCGTCTACCACGAAGACGCGTTCTCCCCGGCCGGCTAGTCGGAGATCGCCAGTCGGAGTTGTGAGTCGAGAAGCCGAGGAGTCGTGAAGTTCCTTCCTTCACCCCCTGAGTCCGCGCACTTGCAGCGGACGCCACCCCCTGAAGCCGCAACGCGGCTGGCACCCCCTGAGGCGAAGCCGGCACCCCCTCGGGCCGCTTGCGGCCATCAGGGAGCCGTTGGCGTCGCGAACTCGTTCATGATCTCGTCGATCAGGATCTCGTCGAGCGCCGGGTCTGCGTCATTCACCCGCTGCGTGCGGGCGCTGTCGACCGAATCGAAGGGAACCACGTAGGCGACCGGTCTCCGGCTGGGCGGGGTGTCCTGGCGCTCGACCACGTAGTAGTTCCCGTTGCGCGCCGTAACCAGAATCAACCCCGACGACGGCAGCGTGTCGCGCACGCCCTCTGTCATCGTGAAGACGACCTCGATGCTCGAGTCCGCCTCTCCTGCCATGAGCAGCTCGGCGTCTACCCTCGCGCCGTTCGCGGTCGCGATCAGCGCATCCAACAGGTACATCGCGACCAGGAGCACAATGGGGATGATCTTGCGCTCCCGGATCTGAGCGATGATGGTCTGCCGCGGTCCGAAGCTGAGCCAGATGACGTAGAAAAACAGCAACGACCCGAACGTCCCCATCAAGCCCGCGACGTCGCCCAGCACCGAGCTCGCTCCCATCAGCCCCGCATCGATTCCGGCCTGGACGGCGGCGATCAGCAGCGGGGAGACGATCAGGAGGTTGACGATGAGCAGGAGCAGGCGTCCGAATCGCTGCCTGGCGCGGTCATACCACGAGTGCAACCGCGCAATGCGGGAGGTCAGCACCCGGTAGATCAGGTAGAAGAAGAGCAGGGCGGTTGGGTATTCGAGGAGACTCTCCAGCACATGCGCCGATTGCAGCGCGATGAATGCTGGCGCCAGATCGAGCGATGTGACCTCGATCGACATGCGTGAGTAATAGGCGTCGGTGTAGACGGACCCGATCAGATAGAGCCCGGTCGACGTCGCCACGGCGATGACCGCGGACTCGATGACGCGCTGTGCCGTGCCAAAGACCGGGCTGGCCCTATCCGGTATGACATCGTCGCTATCGGCCGGCGCGTCGCGCTCGGTCGCTACCGCACTCGTCCCTATCCCCATCACCCCATCACCCCATCACCCTGCGGGCCATCGACCCGTACCAGCTCCGCTAGCACCGGCAGATGGTCCGAACCGGCGTTGCCGCCGATCCAGGAGGCGAGGGTGCGGAAGTGCGCGGTGTGCCAGACGTAGTCGACCCGCAGCAGGGGCGGCAGGGGGAGTTCGCCCAGGGGATGGCCGCGATAGGCCAGGTGCGAGAACCGTGTCGGCAGCGTGAAACCAGCGCCACGTCCAGCTGTACCGAAGGCGTCGATCAGACCCGACTGCCGCAGCTGGTGATAGGCCGCCTGCCAGCCGACACGGTTGAAATCGGTGAGCAGCACCGACGGCTGGCCGCGGGTAGCCTCCACGGCGATCCCGGAGATTTGTTGATCGGCCAGTGCCGCCTGGCGGATCCGGTTCCGCCCGAGGCGCGGAGGTGGTGGGTGCGCGACGATGACGGCGATCTCCCCATCGGGTGCGGCCACACGCGCCTGCAGATCGGGGCGACCGGGATGCAGCTCGAGCAGCTGAGTCTCCCGTACCGGGAAGCGAGAGAGGAGACCCTTACCAGGGATACCGGTCGCATGCAGCACCTGATATGGGTAATCGTCCCCAAGCAGATCGGCAATCGCGTCGCCTTGCTCCGGAGCCAGCTCCTGCAACCCGATGATATCGGCGCCGGACTGGCGCAGTACCTCGACCAGCCGCAGCGGAGCGGCCAACCCGGCGCCGACGTTGTAGGTCATCACGGTCAGCATCGGCGGTAGCAGTTCCAGCTCCCCGGCCACGAGTAAAAGGCAGACGGCTTGTGGCGAATTGTCTGAGCGATGCTACCCCGGAAGACAAGCACCGGGTAGCGTTGGGCCGGCGCTCCAGGTCCCGGCTGGGCCGGCTCCCGGCGATAATGCCTCAATCCCGCACGCTGCGTGGCCAGCATGCCTGGAACAGGGAAAGGGATACCCGAGATGCAAGACATCGCCAAGGACGTGGCCGTGCAGACGGTGCCCTGGAAGGCGGGGCAGAGCTGGTGGGTCGCCGGTATCGAGGGGATCGTCGCTCTCGCGGTCGGCGTCTACATCATGGCGGACCCATTCGGCGCCAGTGACCTCATTCGCTTTCTGATCGCGCTCGTCCTCCTCCTCGACAGCGCGGGTCACATCGTCGAGGGCTTCCGCTCACGCGATCTCTCATCAACCCCTTGGGAGACGTTACGCGGCGGCATTGGCGCCACCGTCGCGGTGCTCACGATCCTCTCCGCCTGGTCGGACTACGTCGCGGATGATGGCGCGCGGCAGATGCTGGCCATCGGGCTGCTCGCCTATGGTGTGCTTGGCCTCGTCTCGCTCATCTTCACCTACCGCTCGACCGGGTTCCGGACCGCCGCGATCATCGCCGACCTCCTCACGATCGTACTCGGCATCCTCCTTCTCAGTGCCAGTTCGGGGGATACTGGCGGCACGCGCTTGCTGGGAGCGGCGGCGGCCGTGGGCGGTATTGCGTTGCTGGGCTACTCCTGGTACCTGCGGGGCAAACCCGGTCGTGAATCTCGCGCCGGAGCGGCCACCGGGGCAGCGCCGGCGACCGCTCCGGATCGAGACGCGGTGTAGCCGTTGCACGAGGCACAGGCGGGTGGCGCGTAGTGACGCGGGGATGAACGCCACGATAATCGGCGCCATCGCCGCGGCGAAGTTGGAAACGACCATCGGCGAACGGTTCACGGGATTTGTGCGCGATCTGGCGCGGGCGCTGCGCGCGGTCAACCTGACCGGGTTGGCGGCGCAGGTCGCCTACAGCCTGATCTTTTCGATGCCGTCGATCTTGCTCATCGTCGCCTTGGTGGCCCACAACGTCGATCAGCGCACCGGATTCGCCCTCAGCGCGGAAGTGCAGGTGCTCATCGTCGCCGCCCTGCCGCCCGGGGTGCAGCCGGTCGTCTCCACCCTGATCGACGACGCGATGATCCGCGCCCGGGAGGGTCCCTCCGTCCTCAGCGCGGTCGTGGCCATCCTGGTCGCCCTGTTCGCGGCCGGGGGTGGGCTCGGTGAGCTGGCGAACGCGTTCGACCGGACCGCAGTGATCGACGACCGGCGTTCGCCCTGGCGCAAGCGATTCATCTTCACCGCCGGAGCGGTGCTCATCGCGACCACTCTGCTCGTGGCATTCACGCTCTACGTCTGGGGTGGCGACCTGATTGCGTGGGTCTCACGCCGATTCCGTCTGGGTGGGGACTGGGAGAGCGCCTGGCTGCAGCTTCAGGGTCCAGTCATCCTGCTGCTCGTCTTCCTGGGTGCCACCCTGCTCTACATGACGGGCAGCGGGCATTACTCCTTCCGCGAGACGGCGCCGGGGGGCGCGGTGGCGACCCTCCTCTGGCTGCTCATCGTTCAGGGATTCCAGTTCTATCTCAGCATCGCCAACCCCGGAACTGCCTACGGCGCGGCCAGCAGTCTTCTCGTCTTCCTCGTTTTCCTCTACCTGACCAGCATGGGGCTGATCCTCGGCGCGATGGTCGCCGCGGTGATCGTGCGGCGATGCCGCGAGCGAGGGATGATGGTGTTGCCGCACGGCGCGACGACGTACGCGGCGCCGCTGACGGGCGTTGGCGGCGAACCGGAGTCGGGCGGAGCACATGACTGAACGGCGCTCTCCAATCTGGCGGCGCATCCTGAGTTGGGTCTTCCTGATCCTCTTCTGTCTGGCGGCGCCGGTCGCGCTGGTCACGGGGTGGGCGCGACTCACCGTCGTCGACGAGGACGTCTATGTGCGGACGGTAAGTCGTGCCGCCAGCGATCCCCGGGTGCAGCTGGGCGTCTCCCGGGCGGTCGCCACCCGTGTCGAGACAACCCTGGCTGGGAACAATCCGTCAGCGACCGAGGCGCTGCAGTCGCGCGTCGTCGCGGAGGCGCTCGGCGAAGTGACCCGGGGCGTGGTCGCCAGCGAAGAATTCCGCCAGACGTGGGAGGGATCCAATCGGGTGGCCCACCGTTTCCTCGCCTCAGAGCTGGCGGCGGGACCAGGTCAACCGGTAACACTCGATTTGTCGCCGCTGCTCGACGACATAGAGGCCGCGGTGGAAGCGGCCGACATCGAGGTTCCGCCTGATCTGGAGCTGGATGCTGAGGCCCTGCGCATCGAGGTGCTCGACGCCGAAACGGCAGATCGTGTCCGGCGCGGCCTGGAGCGACTCGATCTCGCCTTCGGGGGTGCGTTGGCCGTGACGCTCCTTTCCCTCATCCTGTCGGTGGTTCTTGCCCGGGACCGGCTGGCTGCCATCGGTCGCGCGGGGTTTGGTCTGGCGATCTCAATGATCGGTCTCATGGCGCTGCTGCTTGTGACGCAGGGATGGCTGACCGGCCAGGCTGGCGCGGACGGTGGCGTGGCAATCGGCGCGATCCTCGACGCCACCTCCCAGGGGCTGCGCGTCTCGACTATCGGACTGGCGCTGCTGGGATTGCTCGTCGCCGGACTCTGCACCGGTTTGCGCGCGCTGCGGGGGAATGCGACCCGGCGCTCCCTGGTCGAGGCGTAGGCAGGTGACGTCGCGCACCGCGGAATCCCCGCCATTCCTGATCCGGCTGGCTGAGACGCGAGACGCCGACGCGATCGCCGCGGTGCACCGGACCTCGATGCGCGAGGCGCTGCCCTATCTTCCCGACTTGCACACCGCGGACGAGGATCGCGCCTGGGTCGCGAATGTCGTCCTCCCGCATCAGGAGGTCTGGGTCGCCGAAGCGGGAGGTCGTGTCGTCGGCGTCGCCGCCCTGGATGGGGACATGCTGGCGCAGCTCTACATCCTCCCCGGCGAGCAAGGCCGGGGGATCGGCAGCGCGTTGCTGGCGAAAGCCATGGCCCGCCGGCCCACCGGCATGCGTCTCTACGCCTTCCAGCGCAACACGCGCGCCCGCGGCTTCTACGAGCGTCGCGGCTTCGTCGCCGTCGAGTTCGGCGACGGCTCCGGTAACGAGGAAGGCGAGCCGGACGTGCTCTATCAGTGGACGCCCTCGCCTTGATCCTCGCCGTCCATTTTGCGCTAGGTGGGCTCCCGCCACGCCCAATCCCCGTACAATGCGCACGCGGCGACCCGGCCGGGAGTGGCGCGGAGGTGGGACGGTGGCGACGACGGCGAGCATCATCCTCTATCGCACACCCGGAGGGGCGGCGAGTTGGCGCCCGGCCAGGACGGCGCGGACGGTGGCCGGTCTCATGCCGCCGGCGGTCTACGTGGTGGCCGCCATCGTCTCGGCCCAGCTCGGCTCGGCGGTCGCCAAATTCCTGTTCGCCGCGCTCGACCCCTTGGCCACTGTCTCCCTGCGGACCGCCTTCGCCGCGCTCGTCCTGCTCGCGGTCTGGCGGCCCCACCTCCGCGGCCGCCCCCGCGCCGACCTGCTCGCGCCGCTAGCGTTGGGCGTCACCCTGGCGGGGCTGAGCCTGAGCTTCTATGCGGCGCTGGAGCGCATCCCGCTCGGGGTGGCCATGACGTTGGAGTTCGCCGGCCCCCTCGGGATCGCCCTCGTCGGCTCGCGGCGCCGGCTGGACCTCCTCTGGGGCGTGCTGGCGGCGGCCGGCATCCTCGTCTTGAGTCCCCTCGGGGGCACGATCGATCCGCTCGGTGCGGCCCTCGCGCTCCTGGGAGGGGCCTTCTGGGCCGCCTACATCCTGCTCAGCGCGCGTATCGGGCAGGCCACCCCCGGCGGTGGTGGGCTCGCCCTCGCGATGGCGGTGGCCGCCGTCGTCACGCTCCCGTTCGGCATCGGCGCCGGCGGGCAGGTGGCGGCTGACCCGCGCGTGCTCCTCGTGGCGCTCGGCGTGGCGCTGCTCTCCTCGGTCGTCCCCTTTTCACTGGAGCTGGAGGCGCTGCGCCGCATCCCGGTCCGCGTGTTCGGCGTGCTGATGAGCCTGGAGCCGGCGATCGCCGCCCTCGTGGGGCTGGTCGTCCTGGGTGAGGCGCTCGGGATGCGCGAGGTTGTCGCGATCGGTCTCGTCGTGACCGCCGGCGTCGGCGCCACCAGGACCGCCGAGGACTGACACCTTTCCCCTGTCACAGTACCGAGAACCGAAGCGACGGGATGAGTCCAACGCCGATGAAGAACCACGCCCGTGACCGGGAACGGCGGTAAAGAATTTGCCCTCCCGAGTACCCCCAGAAGTTCAAACCCTTCAAACTCTCTCGACCTGCACCGCCTGTGGGAAAGACGCGCCACCAGTGTCCCCCTCTCCCGTCGACGGGCCGGGTACCCAGTGGGTGGCGGGTAGGGGGTGAGGGCTAGCGCTGAGGGTGAGGGCCTACCCCAACTACAGGTCCGCGGTCGGCTGTCCCTCGTCGAGGGCGTAGCGCAGGATCGCGCCGATGCCTCCCAGCTCGTCGAGGGCCCGAGCCGCCTCGGAGCGTGGGGTCGGGTCGTCGGCGTCGGGGATCTGCTCCTGTTCCTCCACGCCAACCGGAACTGCGCTGCGCACCAGTTGCACCTCGGCCCCGATCTGGAGTGCCAGGCGCACGACCTCATCCTCGACCGTAGTCGGCACCAGGTTGGCAACGTCACCACCGGCCGGGTGCTCTCCCGGCGGGCTCCCCACGCCGTACAGCGGCAGGGTGTAATCGGCCCAACCCAGCTGCAAGAAGTCGTCGTTCATGACCAGGGTCATCACCTGCCCCGTTTCCAGCGCGGTGATCGTATCCACCGCGCCGGCGACGCCTTTGCCCCCGGCGCCGACCCCGTCCCGAACCGCCTGCACCGCCTCCATCTCCCGCTTCCGCTCCGCCTCTTCGACGAGGGGCTGGGCCGCGGCGATGACCTCGCTAATGCTGGCTTCGATCGGGAGGGTGATCTGACCCAGCACCCGCTCTTTGATGGTCTCGTGCAATTCCGCGTTGAGGAGCGTGAACATCTGCTCGTTGGCCGCGATGATCAGATACTCGTATGGGACCGGCGCGTTCACCTCTTCGAACGCCCGGCGCGTCTCCTCGGCGATGGTCCGGGCAAACGCCTCGACGCGCTCGTCGGCGCGATTCTGATAGCGCTTTTGCGACCACCCGCCCTGCTGCTGCTTGCGCGGGTAGCCGCTCGCCTCGAGCTGAACGCCGCGATCCCAGGTCTGCCCTTCCATGAGCCAGAGAAAGGCGTCTCGTTGATCGGCGGCAATGATGGCGTAGGAGGGATAGTCATCCGCGGCGCGGGCGAGCTGGCGCAGCGCGGGGATGGGCCCCACGGTGAACCCGGAGTCGACCGGGACATCGAGCGGAACCGGCTCGAATACTCCCTGTTGATGGCAGGCGATGACGACGATCCCCGTGGCCGCGGGATCGAGCTCCTCATCGAGGTAGGTCGTCAGTCGCTCCATATCCGCCGTCAGACTCTCGAATGCCGCACCGCGAGGACCGTAGCTATTGACCGTCTCGTCCAGACCGCGCCGCAGCTCCTGCCACGCCGGGCGACGCGGGGCGCCGTCCTCCTCACGCGGCGCGCGCCGCTCGGATCGCTTTGGCTCAGATGGCTCGAAACGGCCCGGCGCGGAGCCTTCCGGCCGCCAGTCGAGGCTGACTGTCAGATACGGCGCCTCGGGCGACGGCGGCAGCGCCGCCAGACGCGTCAGCGTGGCGTTGAGATCCATCGCCAGCGGGGTATCGTGCTCCAGTTCCCGAATCTGTTGGACTGGGTCAGTCGCCATCGATGCTCCTTCCGATGGGCGCTTGCGCCTGCATGAGACCGCGCCGCCATCCGGCGCCGGTCAGATCACCTCTCTCATGGATGCACAAGTGGGGCCGACCACGAGCCTGCATGGCTTGTTCGCCTCACTCTGCTGAGTTGTCAGGACTGGCACCGAGGTTGCGACCGGACTCCTGGCATCGCGGTTCGGTGCTGGTGACTATGGCGCCCGGGGTAGCGAAGTCCCACACTGCGAGTGATGTGATCAAGAGCGCGCCGGTGATCGAAAAGTCGTCTCTCAGTCTCCAGCCATCAGCCAGGAACACCTGGAGTGGCCATGCCGAAACGACTCATCGTGCTGATGCTGGGCGCGGTGCTCTTCGCCGGGGGCGCATTGATGTGGGCGGCCCGGGCGCGGAGGAATCCCGCGGCCTGTCCCTACAGTCAGCGTCTGTTCCTCGATCTCCCTCGACCGTTCATGCGGCGACAGACGCTACGCGACATGCTCGATCTTGCCCCAGGCGAGCGGGTACTCGAAGTCGGACCCGGCACCGGTTACTACAGCCTCGATGTAGCGCGTCAGCTTGCGCCAGATGGTCAGCTCGATGTGCTCGATCTGCAGCAGCCGATGCTCGACGAGCTGATGCGCCGGGCAGCTATGGGAGGCACGGCGAACGTGGTTGCCACCCAGGGAGACGCGCGTGATCTCCCGTTCCCGGCCGCGACGTTCGACGCCGCATATCTTGTCGCCACCCTTGGCGAGATCCCCGACCGGGATCAGGCATTACGCGAGTTGCACCGCGTGCTGAAGCCAGGGGGCCGGCTGGTTGTCGGGGAGGGGCAGCCCGATCCACACATGCTCGCCGTCGATGAGCTCCGCGCTCGGGCGGAAGCGGTTGGGTTCGTCCTGGACAGGCACCAGGGCTCGCCGTTTGGATACTTTGCGCGGTTCCGATCCGGGTGAGCTGACGATCATGGGGCCCGGGTATCATCCACCCGATGGCATTGTTCCTGCGGCATGCGCCGCCAGGTGTGATGCTCGATTCTGGTGATCGTTGTCGTTGTCACGTTCCTTTCGGTTATCGGCCAACCAGTAGGCTCCCGTGCTAGACATCAGGCTGGCATGCGCGGCAGGCCCAGCGCCGTGCCAGGGGCGACCGTCTTTTGGAGACCGCGTTCATGCGCTATCGACGAGTCAGCTACCGCTACGCGCTCCTGGTGACGCCCGGCCAGGAACGGGCATTCGGCGATCCGCTGGCGGCAGTTCAGCCTGGCGTGCGCTTTGCCGAGACGTACTGGCGTCCGCCCGCCGACGTCTGCGAGTCGGCAACCACCATCGTCGTCACCGTCGACCTGGCCGGAATCGACCAGGATGATCTCGACGTCGTGATCTTCGAGGACGCCCTCATCGTGGAGGGCTGGCGCCGGCTGCCGGCGGACCCCGGCGTCGTTTACCACCTCGCCGAGATTCGCCAGGGTCCGTTCCGGCTCGAGCTGGGCCTGCCCGGGAGCATCGACCAGGAGCGCGTCGACGCCCGCTACGACCAGGGTCTGCTGCGCATCACCTTTGCCAAGACTCAGGCAAACGCGAGATGACCGACGTGGATGACCAAACCCCACAACGTGACGAACAAGGACAAGCGCAACCGCAAGACTCTGCGCCGGCGGATAGAGGGAGCCATGACCGAGGACGAGACGCAACGAGCGCGGATGGTGAGCGAGGCCTCGCCGGAATCGCCGGGTCAGCTGGAGATTCCGGATGCATTGCCGGTGCTGCCGCTGCGCGGGGGAACCGTCATCTTCCCACTTGCGGTGGCGCCGCTGACCGTCGGTCTGGAACGGTCGATCCGCATGGTCGACGACGTGATGCGCGGCAACCGCATGCTGGCTCTCGTCGCCCAGCGTGGCGATGAGCCACAGCAGGCCGGGCCGGAAGACCTCTACACGATCGGCACCGCGGCCATCATCCATCAGCTCATGCGCGCGCCGGACGGCACGGTGCGGCTGATCGTGCAGGGCCTGGAACGGATCCGGCTGCTCGACTTCGTCGCCACCGAGCCGTACCTCGTGGCGCGGGTGGCGGCGGCGCCGGACCGCATGTCGCCGGGGTTCGAGACCGAGGGACTGCGGCGCGCCGTGCTCGATCTGTTCCGGCGGCTGGTGGCGCTCATCCCCGAGGTGCCGGACGAGGTGGGCGCCGCCGCCGAGACCGTGACCGATCCGCGACAGGTCGCCTACCTGGTGGCCTCGACCGGTCTCCTGGACGGCGCGGCGCGACAGGAGATCCTCGAGTTGGAGCCGGTCGAGGCCAAGCTGCGGCGGCTGATCGAGATTCTCCAGCACGAGGAGTCGGTGCGCGAGCTGGGACAGCAGATCGCGGCTGAAACCCAGGGCCGGATGTCGAAAGCGCAGCGCGAGTACTTCCTGCGCGAGCAGCTCCGCTCGATTCAACAGGAGCTGGGCGAGGGTGGCGACGACCCCGAGATCGGCGAGCTGCGGCGCAAGATCGCGGAGGTGACGCTGCCGGAGGACGTCCGTCGTGAAGCGGAGCGGGAGCTGGAACGACTGGCCACGATCCCGCCGGCCTCACCGGAGCACGGCATCATCCGCACCTATCTCGACTGGATCGCGGAGCTGCCCTGGGACAAGCTGAGCGGCGGCGAGATCGATATCGCCCGGGCGCGGCAGGTCCTCGACGAAGACCACTACGACCTGGAGAAGATCAAGGACCGCATCCTCGAATACCTGGCGGTGCGCAAGCTGCGCGAGGATCGCGAGACGGCCCAGCAGGAGGACGATCAGGTCGTCCCCGCCAATGTCGGGGTCGAGGTCGAAGGGGAGAGCGAGATCGTCCCCGAGCCCGAGCCGAACGTCGCCCGCGAGACCCCGGTCGACCGCGCCGCGCGGGAGCCGATTCTGCTCTTCGTCGGTCCGCCGGGGGTCGGCAAGACGAGTTTGGGCCAGTCGATCGCGCGGGCATTGGGCCGCGAGTTCGTGCGCCTCAGCCTGGGCGGCGTGCATGACGAATCAGAGATCCGCGGTCACCGCCGCACCTACATCGGCGCGCTCCCCGGTCGCATCATCCAGGCCTTGCGGCGCGGCGAGACGCGCGATCCGGTCTTCATGCTCGACGAGATCGACAAGGTCGGCTCCGACTGGCGGGGCGATCCCTCGTCCGCCCTGCTCGAAGTGCTCGACCCTGCCCAGAACCACACCTTCCTCGACAACTACCTGGGGGTGCCGTTCGACCTCTCGCAGGTGCTCTTCATCGCCACCGCAAACACCACCGACACCATCCCGGCGCCCCTGCTCGACCGCATGGAAGTCATCCCCCTCTCCGGCTACACGGATGAGGAGAAGGTGCAGATCGCCCGGAAATACCTCGTGCCGAAGCAGGTGAGCGCACACGGCCTCACCCCTGAAGAGCTCTCCATCGCCGATGACGCGCTGCGCCGCATCGTGCGTGACTACACCCGCGAGGCGGGCGTGCGCAACCTGGAGCGGCAGATCGCCACCATCGCTCGCAAAGTCGCCCGCGACGTCGTCGAGGGCAAGGACGGGACCGGTCAGGTGACGGCCGGGAACGTGGTCGATTACCTGGGCCGGCCGCGCTTTTTCGACGAGGTCGCCGAGCGCACGGATCGCCCCGGGGTGGCCACGGGTCTGGCCTGGACACCGACCGGCGGCGACGTCCTCTTCGTCGAGGCGACGATGATGCCGAGCAGCGAGGAGCGGCTGATCCTCACCGGGATGCTGGGCGACGTCATGCGCGAGAGCGCGCAGGCGGCGCTGTCCTACGTCCGCTCGAACGCCGAAACGCTCGGTATCGACCCGGCGGTCTTCACCGGCAAGGTGGTCCACCTCCACGTGCCGGCCGGGGCGGTGCCCAAGGACGGCCCATCGGCCGGGGTGACCATGACCACGGCCCTGACCTCGCTGGCGAAGGGCCGCCCGGTGCGCAACGACCTTGCCATGACCGGGGAGATTACCCTGCGCGGCAAGGTCCTGCCGGTCGGCGGCATCCGGGAGAAGGTGCTCGCCGCCCATCGCGCCGGCATCGAGACGGTCATCCTGCCGCGCCGCAACGAGCGCGATCTGGAAGACGTCCCCGAGGAGCTGCGAGGCGGGATGGAGTTCATCTTCGCCGACTCCGCCGAAGACGTGATCCCCCTCGCCCTGGCAGCCGACGGCGCTCAGCCGCCACTTGCCGCGGTTGGAGGCGACATGCCCACGCGTCTCCCCGGCGGTGATGGCACGGAGCGCCGCAGCGCTCGAGCCGCGGCCAGGAAGCGCAGCGCGGACCAGGGGACGCAGGATTAACGAAGTGGGCGGGTACTCATCTTTGGAACCGCTCGTGAGAAACCGACGCCCGTAGGGGCGACGCCTGCGTCGCCCGCGTTCCCACCAACGACGGTTGATCTCGAAGAATTGGTTTCCACCTGCGTTGAGCGTGGTGCAAAACCTACTCTGCCTGTCCCTCGGGGCATTCGCGCCCTTGGTCGGCGCGCAACCCGTTCCGCGGCCCGAGACGAGTCGTGCCGCACGGCTCCTTCAGGCTTGCGGATCGTCACATCAGGCGATCGCCCCTAACTCGCCAGGCGCCGTGGAGACGCCGCTCTCTCTGGCGACGGCTTGCGCGCCCTGGAGGCGCTGGCCAGCACGCACCAGCAGCGTGCCGAGCTGCTGCCTGATCCCGGTCGACCTCGCGCCGCGATCGACCGTGGGCGCCAGAGCGCTCGCTAAGGCGCTGGCAGCAAGTTGCTGATGCAGCCCCATAGCCACCAGTTCTCGATGCTGGAACCTTGCGACCTGCCAATCGGTGTCGTTCGGCCCTGGGTACATGTCGTTCTCCTCTCGCCTGTCGTCATTGGTTCAGATAAGTGGCCGGTCCGTCCGAGCACGCTTCCAGCATGCGCCGCGGGCTGATCGGGCACATCGAGGAGATTGCGGAGCTGACTACGGAGTTCCGCGAGCGGCCGATGACGGATGAGGTTCCGTAATCTCCGCCGACTACGGATGCTTGGTTTTGCTCAGACGAGCCCCCGTCGCACGGCCACGGCCGCCGCCTCGGCCCGGCCATTGACGCCGAGCTTGGCAAAGAGGTTGCCGACGTGGGTTTGGACTGTGCGAGTGCCGATAAAGAGGGTCTCACCGATCTCACGGTCGGAACGGCCCTCGGCCAGAAGGCGGAGCACGTCGGACTCGCGCGGGGTGAGACCGAAACCGCGACTGTCGAGCGGAGCTGGACGAGGCTGCGCGGTGATCGAGGTGGCTACAGCGTGTGCTTCGGTGACCGCGTCGGCGAAGGTGAGCGTCCGCCCCTCGTCCCAGGCGGCGTCAAATGCCGACTCGGCGAGCTGAGCGCGCACCTCGGTCGTAAGCCGTTCGACGTGCATGGCGTGCGCGATGCGGCCGACTCCGAAGCGTTGCTGGCCGGCTTCTACCGCGCCCAGCAGCCGCGCCGCGCGCTCGGCCTCGCCGCGGGCCAGGGCCACCCCCGCCAACCCGGCGACCGCTCCGAGAGCACTGCGCTCCATTTCGTCGGCCAGTGCGGCGTCGAGACCTTCAGCAAACAACCTCGCCGCGTAGGTGAGATCGCCTTGCGCGAGGGCGGCGAAGGCGCGCTGGCCGAACCCCATGGTCAGGCTCCAACTGTCTCCAGCCTGCCGCAGCATCGCCAGTGCCTCATCGAGCAAGGGCACGGCCGCCGTGAGATCACCACACCACGTGAGCTTGTCCCCGAGCTCGATCTGGACACTAGCCACCCAGTACGGGTTTCCTGTTTCGCGCAACCACCGCAACGCCTCAGCGTTAGCAGCGGCAGAACGCTCCCCTTCACCACGGTGCTCCCGCACGACCGCGAGGTTGACGTGGGCGAGGCCCAATACGAATGGATCATCGGATGCGCTGGTCTCGGTCAGGCCCTCGCTCGCTACTGACTCCGCGGCGTCGAGGTCGTTGAGAACCATCGCCGCGTACACCTGGATGTAGCGCGCCAGCCCGCGGTCGGTAGCGGATGCATCCGGCGCCAGCGTCAGCGCCTCCTGGACCCAGCCGTGGACTTCCGCGTAATGGCGACGCTGGAACCAGTACTCCGCGGTCGCCGCGCAAAGGCGCAGGACCGCTTCCGCGTGGCCATTGCGCAGGAACCAGGCGACGGCAGCGCGCAGATTGGGCAGATCGGCATCGAGGCGCTTCGCCCATGATCGCTGGTTGCGGCCAGCCCTGAGATCGGGCTCGGCGGCCTCGGCCAGTGCCAGGCACCACCGGGCGTGCCGTTCCCGGATTGTCCCCTCCTCGCCGCTCTCATCAAGCCGCTCCAGCGCGAACTCACGGACCGTCTCCAGCGGGAAGTAGCGCGGCTCGCCGGTGGTGTCGTTGGCGAGTTGGAGCAAACTTTTGTCCAGCAATGACATGACGCCATCGAAAACGTCGAGATCTTCATCCGGTTCGCCGCCGACGGCCTCCGCCGCCTCCAGGGTGAAGCCACCGACGAAGATACCCAGGCGCCGGAAGAGTCTCCGCTCAGGCGGAGAAAGCAGGTCATAGCTCCAGGCGATGGCGTCGCGCATCGTTTGCTGTCGCTGAGGTAGGTCACGTCCGCCGCCGGTCAGGAGTGGCAGGCGGCGCTCCAGCCGAGCCAGGAGCGCCGCTGGCGGGAGCATCTTGACTCGCGCCGCGGCCAACTCAATCGCCAGCGGCAACCCGTCTAGACGGCGGCAGATCTCACTCACCACCTGGACGTTCTCGTCCGTCAACGTGAAATCGGGCCTGACGGCCTGGGCTCGCGCAACGAAGAGGCGGACAGCCGCTGATTCGCCGCGCCCATTCGTGCTCGTCCACTCTTCGGCCTGTGCCAACGCCAGTGGTGGAATCGGGAATTCGTGCTCGGCAGAGAGCCGGAGGCGTACTCTGCTCGTGGCAAGGATTTTCAACAGGGCACAGGACGCGAGGAGGTCCGCGACGAATGGCGCGGCCTCGACTACCTGCTCGAAGTTGTCGAGCACGAGCAGATGATGTTGGTCCCGCAGCACCGCTTTCAGTCGCTCGATGAGTGGCTCGTCGCCCGCCTCTCGGATGCCGACCGCCTGGGTGACGGCTGAAACCACCAGACCCGGGTCTCTGATCGGTGCCAGCGGGACGAAGGTGACGCCGTCGGAAAACTCGTCCGCCACCGCGGCCGCGGCACTCAACGCCAGTCGAGTCTTGCCGACGCCGCCAGGACCGGTCAGGGTGAGAAGGGGAACGTCCTCACGAAGGAGCAGCTCGCTCACCGCGGCGAGCTCTCGCTCTCGGCCGATCAGCGGCGTGCGCGGCAGAGAAAGAATTTGAGACCGGTCGGATGGCACAGCGGTCATGGCAAGTCTGGTCACCGATCTGGGCGCAAGGGGATGATAGCGCCTTCCGCTATCCGCTCTCGCGTTCGTTACTCGGGACCACTCCGCGGCTCACTGCTCCGTCGCCCCGGCGCTCGCCAACCGGATGCGCGCTCCGTGCGTCAGATCGACAGGCAGTGGCTCCGCACGCTCCCCGGCACCGGCGAGCACGATCTCGTACGGCCCGGCGCCGCGCTCCTCGATGTGCTTTGTCAGATCGCCCGCGGTCGGATCCGCTTCGGCCAGATCGATCCATTGCGAGCCGAAGCTGAAACGCCTAGCCCTGCGCACTCCTGCGACCGCGGCGGTTGACGACTCGCCAGGCGTGTCGAGAAGCGCCTGAAACGGCCCAGTGGCGCGGTCGAGGTCCGCGACGAGGAGAACCAGCCCGGCGATCCCGGTAACGCCCAGCTCGTGCT
Organism: uncultured Chloroflexia bacterium; assembly: GCA_963724295.1. Taxonomy (GTDB): domain Bacteria; phylum Chloroflexota; class Chloroflexia; order Thermomicrobiales; family UBA6265; genus JACCXM01. Next base: position 503,386 of record CAVRUC010000013.1, read on the forward strand.
CAGTTGCCGCCCCGGTCGGGACGCGCAGGTCGCGAGTCGTCACATCTTCGATCATGAACGGCAGCGGCGCGCCGGCGGCTGCGAGGCTGAGATTGCGCCAGGCGATGCGCTGCCCATCTGGTCGCAGTCGACCGCCGTCGTGGGGACCATCGATCTCAACTCCCGCCTGCTTGAGGCGATCGCCCTCGAAATCGACGCTCTCGGAGAGGAGCGCGAAGTCGACCGTGCCTTCGCCTTTCGCGAATCTTGCCCACCACTTGTGCTCCTGGGGACGGTCCGGCTCCCGGAAGGCGATCAGCTCGAAATAGGCGCCGTCGGCGAACGAGATCAGCGCGTTGTGGGTCGCGCCACCGGTGTGCTCGCCACCCGGGGTGACGGTGAATCCGAGCCGCGCGTAGTCATCCGTAGCGGCCGCGAGATCGCGGACCGCGATGACGATGTGATCGATGCCCTGCACCTTGTCTCCTCCGCCTGCTGCCTGAGTGCCGCTGTCGCGTCAAGTGTGCCCCGAATGGCCCGCGAGTGCGGAAGCAGGGTGAGTTGGTACATTGCTCGAGACGGCGCCTGCTGCCCACCCTGTGTCATTCCGAGCCGCGGCGAGGAATCTCGGCGGTCCTTTCCGGCATCCGGCATACACTCCCGCCCAGGTGAAGTCTTGCCGGGGTGCGCGAGCTCCTCGACGAAATGAGGGAGTTACCACCATGCCGCCTACCGATGAGGCCGTCCGCCTGGCCCGCCTGCAGGCCGTCTTCTACATCGTGACCGGTGTCTGGCCGTTTCTGAGCATCCGCTCCTTCGAAGCCGTCACCGGACCAAAGGTCGATCGCTGGCTGGTGAAAACCGTGGGGGCATTGGTAGCGGTCATCGGAGCCGCGCTGGCCCTCGCCAGCCGCCGCCGGCAGCTTGCTCCGGAGATCGTGGTCGTCGCGGCCGGCAGCGCCGCCGCCCTGGCGGCGATCGATACCGTCTACGTCGCCAAACGCCGCATCTCACCGGTCTACCTGCTCGACGCGGTCGCCGAGATCGCCCTCGTCGCCGGCTGGGCGCGGCTCTGGTCGCAGAGCTCACGTGGCCTCCCTGCTGACCAGGCAGTCGCTGAGACACATCAATGACGAACTTTCCGCGTGGGATCTATCTGGACCGGTGGCCAAGGCAACGGACGGACTAAGGGATCAGGTTCCGCGGCGATCTGTCTCTAGTTTGTGGCTCTGCTCGCGGACGGGAGCAAGCTCGGGCGGCTCGAAGCTGGTTTTCGACCACAGGCCACCGCTGATCAGGTCGGGGTCGTACACGAACCAGGTTGCGCCATCGGCGCACTCGGCAACGGCGCGGCCATCGGGCCAGGCGGCGACCACCGTGCACCCGTCAGGTGGGATGAGCTCCGCCCCGAGCGTGAGCATCAGGGACAGAGCGGCCGAGACGATCATGGTCCACTCCCGCCACATAAGTACGGGAGACCCATTGACCCCCGGCGCCAGACGCCTGGCACCGTCCGAGCATGCGCCGCTCCGCCCACGGTGACATGGGTGCTGAGCACCTATCCAATTACCTAATTGGGTGGAGGTCCTAGGGCATACCGAGTCGCGCGGCGATCGCCACCGCGTCGCGACGGTTGGTGGCGCCGAGCTTGCCGAGGATGCTGGAGACGTGGTGCTGAACCGTGCGCCGACTCAGAAAGAAGCGGTCGGCGATCTCCGCATCGGTGTGGTGCTGGCACAGGAGCGCGAGCACCTCGCGCTCGCGGCGGGTGAGACCCGCTGAGAGGGGCGCAGCCGCCTCATCCCGGGTCGGATCACGAGCGGCGGATGCCGGATCCGGGAGGACCGTCGGTGGCGCGGGCGCGCCGGTCGACCGCCAGAGCGCCGCGACGCGATCCGATCCCAAAATGGCCTCGGCCATGGCGACGGCGACGGCGACACCCTGTTCCATCGAAAGCACGGCCCCTGCGCGCCGGAGGTCGGCCAGTGAGGCAGCGCCGAGATCGGTTTCTAGCCGGTCGAGGCACCAGGCCGCGATCACGCGGTCCTCGGGCCAAATGGCGCCGCCGGTGCACGCGTCCATGACGTCAGCAGCGCCAAGCAAGCGCGCCGCGACCTCGGGTCGATCGCTGCGCGCGGCCACGGCGGCGATGGCCCAGAACAACCGTGGCAGGAACGGGTGATCCTGCAGCATCCAAGCCAGTGCCATCGCTTCGATGAAGCAGGCCGCCGCCTCCGGCACGGCGCCCTCCTGAAACCGCACGTATCCCAGCCCGCACACCGCATGGCTGCGTGTCCAGGCGCCGCCAGGGAGGCGCGCCATCGCGATCGACTCTGTAAATCGATCGGCTGCCAGCACAGCATCGCCGGCCGTGGCCGCGATGGTCGCTCGGTCACAAAGCGCGGAGGCGACGCGCAACGGACCCACGTTGTCCTCCACGCCTAGTCCGCGCGCAAGGGCCTCCGCTTCCGCGAGCAGGGCGTCGGCTCGCTCGAGCTCTCCCCGCTTGTAGGCCAGCATCCCGCGTCCCACCAAACTATCTGAGAGCAGGAGCGGATCGCCCACCTCCCGTGCCAGCGCCAACCCCTGGTCGAGCAATGGCTCGGCGGCGTCGTAGTCGCCCTGGTGGTCCGCTAGCCACCCGGCATCACCCCACACGCGGGCTCGGAGCGCCAGCGGCACCCCGGTGTCGTTCGCCATTGCCCGGCCGAGCCACAGCCGTCCTTCATCGAACCGGGCCAGCATCCGCCAGGGATACGACAGGGCCGCGCTCAGGCGATTGAGCGACATCGAGTCCCCTCGCTCGGAAAACCACCCAAGCGCCTGCCGGAGGTTGCCCTGCTCTTCGGCAAATCGCCACATCCACATTTCATCTTCGGGTTTGGCGTCATCGTCGTATGCAACCGCGAAGCGAAGGAAGTACGTCGCGTGCCGAGCGCGGGTTTGCCATTCTTCGCCGCTACCCGCGAGTTGCTCCAACCCAAACTCCCGCACCGTCTCCAGCAAGGCGAAGCGCGGGGTCACCGGATCCGCGCTCGCCTGGCGGACGACCAGGCTCTGCTCGACCAGAGCATCGAGCCGGGCGAGCACATCCGGGAGCGCCAGCCCGCTGATCACAGCCGCGGCCTCCAGCGTCCAGCCACCGGCGAAGACGGAGAGGGTGCGGAAGACGGCTTGCTCCTCCGGAGAGAGCAGCGCATGGCTCCAGCCAATCGCGTCCCGCAGCGTCTGCTGCCGCGCGGGTGCATCACGCGGTCCTGGCCCGAATACCTGGAGGCGCTCGCCGAGGAGTGCCACCATCGCCGCCGGTGTTAGCGTGCCGGAGCGGGCTGCGGCCAGCTCGATGGCCAGCGGCAGCCCATCCAGATGCCGACACAAGTCGGTCACCGCGGTAGCGTTCTGCTCAGTCACGGTGAAGCGTGGGTCGGCGGCTCGCGCCCGTTGCATGAAAAGCGCGACCGCCGGCGCGGTACGAACATCATCCACGGTCGAGATGCCCGCGGAGGGAACCGCCAGTGTGGGAACAGGCAGGATCTGCTCGCCTCGCACACGGAGGGGAGTTCGGCTGGTGGCCAACACCTGTACTGCCGGGCAGTGTTCGAGCAGCACTGACACCAGCTCCGCTACTGCAGCGATGACGTGCTCGGAGTTATCGAACAGCAACAAGGTCTGCTGGGAACGGAGCTGCCGGACCAATGCGTCCACGAGCGGGTAATTGGGGGCCGGGGCGAGCGCCAACGCCGCTGCCAGGGTCGCCGGCACGAGGGTGGGATCACGAAGGGGTGCCAGGTCGACCCAGACGACCCCATCGCCAAAGTGGCGAGCGACATCCGTCGCGATGGCCAGGGCGAGGCGCGTCTTGCCGACGCCCCCGGGTCCGGTCAAGGTCAGAAGGGGAGTGGCTTCCTCGAGGAGGAGCATCCGCCCCGCCTCGCGCTCAGCCTCCCGACCGATGAGGCGGCTGCGCGAGATGGGGAGCGATCCGAGCAGGATCGACGCGGCAGATGTAGCCATCGGCAAGTTCCCAGCAGAACGGCGAACTCCTGCTACGCAAAGTGTGCCTGATTCCACGAGAGCGATCTGTCGAGAGGATTGTCGGGGCCGGTGACGGGCGTATGAGACCCAAGTGGGTGCTACGGCCCTCTCGGCGGTCGGCCGCGGTCGCTTTCGCAACGCGGTCTCGTTCCCGGAGCGCGGAACTGCCCTCGACGTCGGTGAAGAGAAAGGTGACGGTCCCTGAGGGGAGATCGGACATAGTCGGCGTCCGTCCATGCGGCTGGTTGTGATTCCTGCCGATTGTCGCATGCGACGGATGGGCGTGGGTTAGAGCCTCACGGTCTCGTCATCACAATCACCCGAATCTGCTGTGACAGCCTGGCTCTTGACATAGGATCGCCTCCCTCTAGTCTGGATCATGGCCGAGTGCCGCCGATAACCGGCGGCGAACGGTGCGGTCGACATGGGACGAACGATTCTCGTCAGGCTGGGATGGACTGCCGGGATGATCGATCGCGAACCCCGCTGAAAGGGGAGAGAGCCAGGTTCACCACCGCCCGACACCTGCGGGTCGGTCAAGGGGCTGCTTGACCGGAAAGCACGGAGGGAAGGCCTTGAAGTTCCGAGCAAGGATCGCGCGCGGTCACCTGATCGTGCCGATCGCCTGTTCACTCATTGTCACCACGCTGTCGTTCTCAACGGCGACTGCCGCGTACGGAAATCCGGAGGGGACAGGCACGGTCGCCCTCTACCAGGACGCCGCGCAGGATCCCTCCACTGGAGAATGGGTCGAGCCGGCTGCCACCGACGTCGCGCCGGAGACGGCGAGCAAAGAGACTCTCGCCGATGCATCGGCCCCGGTCGATCCCGCGCCGGACGAATGGACCGACCCGGCGCCTGTGGATCCTGCTTCACCTGCCTCTGACGTCGATCCCGCCACCGGCGAGTGGATCGACCCGGCCACCGTGAAAGAGGTCGAGCCCGCGCCGGTTGATGCGGCCCCGGTCGCTCCAGCGCCGTCCGACGCGCCGGCGCCGAACACGCTGGGCCCGAGCTGGGGTGAACATTGGGGAGAGCCGATCGCCACGGCCTACATCGCGGGCACGGGTGGCGATGGCGCCCCGTGTCTCGCTGCCCCGCAGTGGGGGGCCGAGACGCTTGCCATTTTCGGTGAAGGCGAGCCCGTCGAGGTGCGGGCGGAAACCATGGGCGAGTGGCAGCCGGTCAACTGTGCTGGCGTCGGCGGCTACGTCCACGTCGCCCTGATTGCGTGGACCCCTGTGGGATCGCTCGGACCCGGTGACCGCCGGCGATCAACCGGGACGCCGGAACGGCAGCAGCGGAGAGGCCGTAGGCCAGCAGATCGTCGACTTCGCCATGCAGTTCCAGGGCTACCCCTATGTCTATGCCGGCGAGGGTCCGTATGCCTTCGACTGCTCGGGGTTCACGATGTTCGTGATCAACAACACGCTCGGCATCGGCGTTCCCCACGACATGGCGGTCCAGTATCAGATGGGGCGATCGGTCAGCCGGGATGAGCTGCAGCCGGGCGATCTCGTCTTCTTCGCCAATACCATTCAGCCCGGGATGTCCCACGACGGCATCTACATCGGCGGCGGGCAGTTCATCCACGCCGAGACCGAATCGAGCGGGGTGACAATCAGCGACCTCGCGTCCGAGTACTACAGCTCGCGCTGGTACGGCGCCGTGCGGTTTGCCTAGACGGCGAGAGCACGGCAGCCGGACCGAATCGCTCAGTCACTCTCCTGCTTCCGGTGATTCGGCGCGCAATCCTGCCCCGGTCGTGGTTCGGGTCACGCTACAGACGCGTGACCGCGACTGCCCACACCCGATCGACTGATCCCCTGTGGTCGGTATCAGGTTGGGTCGCGGGGGCGGAGAGGACGTTCAGAAGGACCGACCTCTCCACCCCAAGAGCGCAAAGGGTCAAGCTCCTGCGATCTCGGCTACGGAACTGGCGTCGCTGCCGTCTCGGACGGCGGCTCTACTTGGGCAGTCTCCGCGCCTTCGGGCACCTGGTCGGCGGCGACCAGTCGCCAGACGGTTCCCTCTGGGTTCTCCGAGGGGTCGTAATAACGGCCGTAATCACACCCGCACGCCGTCACGAAGAGGTTGCCGGACTCGTCAGTTCCCGCGCCCGTCACCAACAACTCGGTATCGAGCAGCTGCTGGTAGATCCAGGTGCCGTCCTCACCCCGCTTTAACCCCCAGACCTTGCCAGCGCAAAAGTCCGAATTGAAGTAGATCCCGTCTAACGCGGGGAACTCGTCACCCCGGTAGACATCGATGCCGATGATCGAGCAACCGTCAGCCCCTTGCCGGTACTCGGCGACCGGCAACTCACCGACCTGGGTGCGTGGGCAGTCATCCACCGAGGCGGGGTAGCAGTGGCTCGCTTCCAGCCAGTCCCAGCCGTAATTCTGGCCACCTCCGGCACTCGCAGGCTGGACGTTGATCTCCTGCCAGGTGAACTGGCCGACGTCGGCAATGTAAAAGTCGCCAGTCTCGGCATCCCACGAGAACTGCCAGGGGTTCCGTAGGCCGTAGGCCCAGATCTCGCGGCGGGCCTCCGGGTGATAGTCAGCCGCCTCCAGATTCAGCCCCTCCGTCTCGCCGATGACGTCGGTGATCTGATTTGATTGGACGACGCGCGCCTCCGCGAAGGGGTTGTCGGCCGGGATTCCGTATGGCTGGTCACCGGCCGCCTCGACGTCAATCCGCAGCAACTTGCCGAGGAGCGACGACAGGTCCTGGGCAGTATCGTACGGGTCGCCGCCCCCGCCACCGTCGCCCGACGCAATATAGAGGTAACCGTCTGGGCCGAATTTGATGGTACCTCCGTTGTGATTGACGTAGGGCTGATCGAACGACAGCAGCAGCCGGCCACTTGCCCGATCGGCCACATCCGGGTTGTCCTCCGAGACGCGGAACTCCATGACGAAGGTGTCGCCGTTCGTATGGAAGTCGGTGAAATTGACATAGAACCGGCCGTTAGCGGCGTAGTCCGGGTGGAAGGCCAACCCGAGGATCCCTTGCTCCAAGTAGTCGCTCTGGACCAATTCGGACAGGTCGAGGAACGGCTCGGCGAGAAGGGTGCCATCCTTATCGATGATCCGAATGCGGCCGATCCGCTCAATCACGAAGAGCCGGCCACTGCCGTCGTTCGCGGCGGCGACGTTGATCGGGTCGGCTAAGCCGTCGGCGACTTTGACAAGCTGGATGGCTGGGTTGCCCGGGAGCGTCCCACCGGGCTGAACCGCGCCCCCGCCGGATCCGCCGCTTTGGACAGGATTGAGGGTCGGGGGTAAGCCGGTGGGTGTGGCGTCTTGGGCGTCGACCCTCGGAGACGCGATGAGGACTTGTCCTCCCGCCACAGCGAGCACGACGAGTCCGATGAGCAGCTTCCTCGCGCGGAGCATGTCACTCCTCCTTGGTGTGAGGGGTTAACAACCGGATCGGTCCCGGAGTACGGGCATCCTACGGCCCGGAATGAGGAGGGGCAACACTGACCGGGGCTGTCCGCCCGCCCTAAACGACCCCTCCCCAATCGGCTGCACACCCGGGCAGCACCCGGCGGGTTGTCGCCCCTGGGCCGACCTTGGACTATCAGTTGCGGGTGCGCTCCTCGCTCCCTAGAATCGCGCCACGTGGAAGGAGCGCAGCGATGATTCCGACGGAGACCTTCGGCAGGACCGGTCACCAGAGCACTCGCACCATCTTTGGCGCGGCGGCACTCAGCGATGTGACGCAGGCTGAGGCGGACCGCACGATGGAGCTGCTGCTCCGCTTCGGCGTCAACCACATCGACACCGCCGCCAGCTATGGCGACTCGGAGCTGCGGCTCGGTCCCTGGATGGAGCAGCACCGCGCCGACTTCTTCCTGGCCACGAAGACGGGCGAGCGGACCTACCAGGCGGCGTACGACCAGATCCGCCATTCCCTGGAGCGATTGCGCGTCGACCAGGTCGACCTCATCCAGCTCCACAACCTCGTCGACCCCGCCGAATGGGAGACGGCGCTGGGACTGGGCGGGGCGCTGGAGGCGGCCATCCGGGCCCGCGAGGAAGGGCTCGTGCGCTTCATCGGCGTGACCGGCCATGGCATGACGGTGGCCGCCATGCACGCGCGTTCTCTGGAGCGCTTCGACTTCGACTCCGTGCTGCTGCCCTACAGCTATTCGATGATGCAGAATCCGAGCTACGCGGTCGACTTCGAGGAGCTCGTCGCTCGCTGCCAGCAGCGAGGGGTGGCGGTGCAAACGATCAAGGCGATCACCCGGGCGCCCTGGGGAGACCGGCCGCAGACGGCCGCCACCTGGTACGAGCCTCTCCGCGATCCGGCCGCCATCGACCGCGCCGTGCACTGGGTTCTCGGCCGGCCGGGCATGTTCCTGAACACGGTCGGCGACATCGCGGTCCTGCCCCAGGTCCTCGACGCTGCCGGCCGCTTCCGCGAGCGGCCGTCCGACGAGGCGATGCGGGAGATCGCCGAGCAGCAGGCCATGGAGCCACTGTTCGTCTGAACGGCACCCGGCGCCGCGCCTCAGATGACCCTGGCAGACCCGGTCGCGATGCCGTCTCCGCTCATGCGCCGATGACGACCCGGTCGCGGTGGTGGCGATCGTCTCGCGATTCAGCGGGCCGAGCGGTCACGACGCGCAGCGGACGTGGAGAGCGCACCTCGTCGGCGGCCATGACGGCGCTGGGATCGGCAACGATGATCAATTCATCCCCGATGGCCTGAATCTCGCCGGCCGCGATGCTACCGTGCTCACCGGATCCCGCCGCGATCACATCCAGCGCCGTCAGCCGGTGCGAGGCATCGCCGAACTGAATGGTCGCGACGTGCCCCAGGCACGTTCCGCTTTCGGTCATCACCGTGCGTCTGAGTAGTTCCTCGAGATCGATCAAGTCGCCGCGTCTGGCCTCGACGGCGAGGTCGCTGTGCACCACCGAGATATCGCTGATGGTGACGGCATCCGGGCCGAAGGCGTGGACGTCCGCGATCTCCACCAGCCCCGATGTCCCGCCGCCAAAGAGCCCACCCTTGTGAAAGGTGAAGCCGACGACGGCCAGGCGGGCCGGATCGAAGTAGACGTGATCGATAGCGCCGAGCGTCGAACCGTCGGCAAGACTGATAACCGGCGTTCCCTTGACCAGCCGCGTGGTCATAGCGTCCTCCTCATTGCACCTGCGTTGTCATGCGGGACACCGGTGAGAACGCAGAATTGGTGCCACGGAGTCACCGAGCGGATGCGAGCATCGCCTCGTTGCGGTCCCGAGCCGCTGCCGCATCCTGCCTGACTCGGACTGAAGAGCCGCGCCAGGGCGTGGCGATCGTGCGTCGCGAGACTCATGTCAAGCTCTTTCGCGTTCGGGTGCCAAGCCCAGCTTCCACCACTCATCTGATGTGAGGACCGCTGGGCCGTGATCTACGTGACGCGCGTGTAGGTGAGGTCGAAGTCATGGTCCCAGCGCGAGCCATCGCTCGACTTCTCCCACCGGGCCGCGATCGTCGAGCCGTCATCGCTGAGCGTGCCGGTGAAGCGCTGCGAAAATTCCGGGGCTGACCGCCACTGCTTCCACACGCCGTCGCCAAAGCTCATCTCGTAGATCCGGGAGACACCCCGCGCGTCGAAATAGAGCATGGAGTAGGTCTCAGTCTTTTCGTCGCGGCCGATGACGGCGACGGACCCGGAAGGACCCGACCACTCGACCCCCGCCCGCATCACCAGGAACGCTCCTCCTTCTAGCCATTCGAACGAGACAGTGCCGCGCACGGGGGTCTCGGGATCAGCTGGAAACGCAATCTCGACGCTCCACTCACCAACCAACGGCTCGAGGTCGCTGAGGGCGGGATTCGGCGTCTGGGGCTCCATTAGCTAACTAATCCTTTCGCTGTCGACGCGGTTGGCCACGGCGCCGCGGCTCTAAAGCACCGGCAGCTCGCGTGCCCTGCTCTTCAATCTCAAGGTGGACGATGCAACGGAAAGCAGACACCAGGACCACCTCAGGCCGTCTATCCAGGCGGAGCAAGCAGACGATAGACGGCTCCCTGAATGTCGACGACGTAGAGCTCGCCGGCGGCATCTTCACCGAATGAGCTTATCCGCAGCCCGGTCTCGACGGGGTCCAGCCGCGTCCAGGTGGTGCCTGCGTCTCGGGACCAGCCCCCAGACCCGGCCGCTGCAGTAGTCGGCGAACAGGTAGATGCCTTCCAGCTCCGGCATCTCAGTTCCTCGGTAGACATAACCGCCGGTGACGACACAGCCCTCATCATGGTCGAATCCGGAGACGGGCGCCACGAACTCGTCGCAGCCTCCTTCGGCGCGGCACTCATGTCCCTCCATCAAATTCCAGCCGTAGTTCTCGCCCCCCGGGCTCGCCGCCGGTTGGTAGCTCACTTCCTCGTAGGTGCCCGACCCGACGTCCCCGATCCACAGATCACCCGTGACCCGATCGAAACTGAAGCGCCACGGATTGCGCACCCCGTACGCCCAGATCTCGGGACGCGCCCCCGGCTGGTCGACGAAGGGGTTATCGGGCGGGATCCCATAGGGGAGGGTGCTGGATGGCCTGTCGACGTCGATGCGCAGGATCTTGCCGAGCACGGTGCTCAGATCCTGGCCATTCTGGCCGTTGCCGCCACCCCCATCACCGAGCCCGATGTAGAGATAGCCGTCCCGCGGCCCAAAGAGGAGCAGACCGCCATTGTGGTTCGCCGCCGGTTGGTCGACGGTCAGGATCACCTCGGCACTCGCCGGGTCAGCGCGATTCGGATCCGTGGCCGAGACCTGATATCGAGCGACGACGGTGTCGCCGTTCGTGTCGGTGTAGTCGACGAACGACTCGCCATTGTTCGCGTAGTCGGGATGGAAGGCGACGCTGAGCAACCCGCGCTCGCCGCAACAGCTGACCAGATCGCTCAGGTCCAGGAACGGCTCGGGGAGGACCTGACCATCCTGGACGATGCGGATGCGCCCCGACTGCTCGACGACGAAGAGGCGGCCGCTGCCATCGCCCGCATCGACCACCTGGACGGGTTGATCGAAGCCGTTGGCCACCAGATCCAGGCCGAAGTCGACTACACCTGATTGGCGTGCCGCAATCCCCGTTCGCCCGGCCAGGACGACAGCAACCGCAACCGCAAGTGCAAGTGCAACGTGAAGGAGCCCAACACGCGCGACGAGCCTCAGCAACCGAGTCGCCTCAGGAGTCCGCCGGCTCGCTCTGAGCCGTCGTGCCGGCGATGCGCAGCAGCTCCACCGCTGGTGGCTCCAGCAGGATCGTGCTCAGATCACGCAACCAGGCCCGGGTGCTGTCCTCACCGCCCACCCCTTCCTCGCGGAAGACCTCGAAGGCGTCCAGCGTGGGCAGCCCCAGCTCGTACTGGAGAGCGGGGCCGCCCTGTGGTCGCGTCAGCGGCACGAGCAGCCGCGCCTCCAGTCCCTGCCCTCGCGCGGCCTCGACCTCCTGCTCGAGCAGGGCCAGGGCTCGCTCTCGATCGACCGGTTTGATGCTGTACGAAAAGCGCGCGACGAACTTGGACATCTGTCACCCCAGGAGGAGAGTAGCCCGGAAACGATCCATCAGTCGGACTTCCGGCGAATACAGTCCACGACCCTGGATCCGGTCACGCAGGGCGCGTGCCGCGACGGTTTCGGAGGGACACTCCGAACCTCCGCGACGGCTCCGATGGTCCGAGTCACGACTCAACAAAGGCGAGCAAAGTGGTTGTGGTGCTGTCGGAGACGAGTGTGCGCCGATCAAGTCATTAATGATCTAGGGAAGGCAGCATTAATGCACCGCGTGTTCCGAAATAGAAGCCAGTTGCGATATAGCCCTATGTTGAACTCAAAGGGTCTATTCTGATTCGACATATCAGGACTGACAGTGCTACGAGCTCTTGACCTATGTTCTCTTTGTCCATGTGTTTTCTGCTAGGATCACTGCATAGGTTTGCCATCGCGCGACAATGCGGCAACAAGGAGACGATCATGCCCGTCAAGATAGGCACATTTGGACCGCTGTCCGAGGCCGAATTCACCGAGTTGCAGCAACGAAAAGCTCGCAAGGGGGACCCGGCCATGACCGCCCTCCTCGACGAGATCGCCACTGGCCAACCAGTGCGCGTGCCCCTGGTGGAGGGGCAGAGCGCCCGCGGCCTGCGCACCGCCATCAGCCGGGCGGCAACCAGCCGCGGCCTCTCCGTGGAGACCGTCGAGGGGGACGGCTTCGTCGCCGCGCGAAAGGTCGACGAGCCGAGAAAGCGGAGGGGGGCTCAGGCGTCATCGCAAGAAGGGCAACGACGGCGGGGCCGTCCACCCAAGCGCCGGGACCAGGACGCGGCCGAGATCGCCTCGTTGCGGGATCTGGCCGCGGGAGAGAGCTAAGCACTTTCGGGCAGTTGTTGGCATGAACTGCCTCTTCCCATAAACCCGGCCACCCAGAAGTCAGCAACACTCTGCTCCAATGTCCCCATGAAAAGGACACGCACCGTCGCTTCGCCTGTCATCCTCCGCTACGAAAGCGAGGACGAACTGGTGCGGATTGTTCCGAACTGACCACACGCCGGGTCGCGGTCTGACAGAACTTGCCACTGCGATATCGATGTTGACGTGAGAGACAATCGAGACTCGTGATCTGGCATGGAGATTGCACAGGCAGCATCATCGAGCCAAGCGCTCGCCTCGCCACCGATGTCAAGAAAAGAAGGGGATGCAATGAAGCCTCGCCTGTCCTGTTCATCGCACGTCATGACCCGCGTCATTGCAGTCCTCGCGCTGTTGGCGCTCCTCCTCCCGTCACTGTCCGCTGTCTCGGTCGCGCAGGAGCCGGCTGGCGGCAAAGTCTTACGCATTCACCAGATCTTCTGGCCAGATGTGCTCGATCCGAATAAGAGCTCCTATGCGGAGGAGATCGCCGTCTCCTCCCTTGACTATGAAGGGCTGACCCGCTTTGACGAGGATCTCCAGACCGTGCCGGCGGCCGCTGAGTCGTGGGAGTTCAACGCCGACGGCACCGTCCTCACTTTCCACCTGCGGGAGAACCTGACCTATAGCGATGGCTCCCCATTGACTGCTGAGCGCTTCCGATTCGCGCTTGAGCGCTCATGCGATCCGAATACCGCCGCCATCTACGCCTCGATCCTCTTTGATATCGTCGGCTGTGAGGACTTCTTTACCAGTCTCACACCACCCGAACCGTCCGAGGCTGCTGCTGCACGCCTGGAGCAGTCGAGGCTGGCTCCGCTGATGCCTACGAGGCGGCGAAGGCCGCACTTGGCGTGCGGGCCTTGGACGACCAGACTCTGGAGGTGCGCCTCACGCATCCGGCACCCTACTTCCCAACCGTGGCCGCGACCTGGGTGTTCTACCCCGTTAAGCAGGAATCGCTCGCCGCCGGTGAGAATTGGGCGCGGGACCCCACCCAGCGGATCGGCAACGGACCATTCCGTATGACTGACTTTGCCAGCGAGCAACAGATCGGCTTCGCAGCCAACGAACAATACTGGGGCGGACGCCCCAAGCTCGACGGAATTACCTACCTCTATGTCGATGATCCGGCAGTGGCCTTGGAAGCCTATCGGGTCGGGGATCTTGATATCACGCAGCTGGGGCCGGCACAGATCACCGAGGTTGAGTCTGATCCGACCCTCAGCCAGCAGCTGCTGAAGTACCCGACGGCAGTGACGATCAATATCATGTTTGATCTGAAACAGGAGCCGTTCCAGGACCAGAAGGTGCGCGAGGCCTTCGCGTATGCCTTCGACCGGGAGACCTACTGCGCAGAGCTGCGTAGTGGTGACTGCCTGCCAACCCTGTCTTGGATTCCCCCTGGGGTCCCTGGCTACATTGAAACGGATGCGTTCGCCTTCGATCCCGACAAGGCCCGGGAGGCGCTCGCCGCGTCCTCGTATGGCGGGCCTGAGAACCTCCCTGAAGTCACCTATTTCTTCCTGGCCGACGATCCAGCAGAAGCCGACCGCGCGCAGTGGCTGGCAGAGCAGTATCGCGACGTGCTCGGAATTGATCTGTCGCTGGAGCCGGTCGATAGCACAACCCTGGCGTCGATGAGCAAGGACGCGCAGAGCTTCCCGCAGGTCTCGCTGCAAGGCTGGGCACAAGACTATCCCGACCCGCAGAACTGGCTGAGCATCTACTGGACGTGTAACGCGACCCTCTTTGCCGCGCTTGCCGGCTACTGCAACGAGGAGTTTGACGCCCTCATCGCCCAGGCCGATCAGGAGCTGGACCCGGAAAAGCGGTTGGGCCTGTATGAGGAGGCAGGGCGGATGCTGGTGGAGGACGCCCCGGGCGTCTTCGCGTTCAATCTAGCCACCGTGGTGCTGATCAACCCGGAGGTCACCGGGTACACGGCCACGCCAAGTGATACCTTCTACCCCGGTCAGTGGGCTTCGCTCCTGACGCTTGATATGGCTGCCGATGGAGAGGCAACACCGGTCTCGGGGTAGCGTTCGCGTGGCTACAGCCGTGCAACTATTCAACACCCGGGACGCATGGTGACCAGGGTGATCGGATGCCTCCCTGGGCATCTACGGGACTCAATCGAATTGGTTCAACGAGGGGCGGCCATAGCCGCCCCTCTTCTCATGCTGCGATTCGTCCCCGAGGATTGAGCCTGGAAGGCTTGCTAACCTACAGGGCACGAGCGCGTTCGACTCATCGACGGTCTCTGACATGGACAGATACCGTCGCTCCGCTCCTGTTCCTGCGTAACGACGGTGGCGAGTTCGTAGTCAAGGCTGACGATTGACCCTGGTCCGTAGCGAAGTGCGTAGTGCACTACCGACCCCGGCGAATCCGCACGAGCCAGCTGGCCGCGACTCTGGGCACGTCGTCAGTACGGGTGACGGGTCTTCGCTGCCACAATCCTGCTACGGCGCTGGTGGTGCCGCGAGGCCTGGCCCCACGTCGGCCCGCGCGACCATTCCTCCTGCTACTCCCCTGTAGTGCCAATGAAGCGAGAGAAGGGGCCGATGGCCGGGATCAAACTGACCCCTTCACCCAGGTCTGTTGCTCCCGATCCCATCAATTATCAAACCGAAAAATTCGCAACAAAAAATGGAAAAAAATAACTTCCTTATACTTGCGTTAATCAATCGCATCCAGCAGACTGCGAGCAACCCTAGGATCAAGCGCCTTTTCGGGGATTGCCAAGTTCCCCGATTGCGACAACGGAGAGACGCTCTGAGCTCGAGGAAGCGAATAGGAGACGCCCATGCGCAGCCAAATTCGATTCGTTCCGCCGTCCGCTGCTGCCTCGATTCGCATCATCGTCCTCCTTGCCTGTGTCATCGTCACGAGCTGGGTGGGGATCCGGCCGGTACCGGCTGATGCGGCGAGCACGGGCTCGGTTACGGCGCGGACCTACATCTGTCCCGACACGATTTCGTTGATCGCGGTCCAGCATGCAACGGCTCCCGACGCCTTGCTGGCGGCTTGCAATCCCATGCGCTCGGCTTTTCGTACCCACAACTGCGCGCGGTTCCCGGCGGCACGCCCACCGCGGGCTCCGCGTTCGCACCGGGCGTCATTCTCTGGAGCGGGCTCGCCTTCGGGACGTATGACTTCGGGGGCGGCAACGCCCCCTCCGGCTTCGGCGGCATGATCGTCACCAATGGCGCCGCCGTTCCGGTGGACGATCAAGAGAACTCGCCGGTCACCATTGACAGCTCACGGCCGCACGTCGAACGACGTTTCTACTTTTTCACACCAGCGAGCGCGGACGTGGGGTCGATCATCCTGACGCTCTATCGATGTCCAAACGCCACCCCACTGAACACGACCGCCTGCACATTGATGACCGCTCCGCCGATCGACGTCGCCGGCATCTTCCAACCCGGCTGGACGGAGGCGAGTCTCTCCGGCTTCGTCAATGGCCAGGCATCCTGGTATGGGATTCCGTACGGGGAATACACCGTCGGCTACGGCGGTCTGGTCGACATCGGCGAGATGGCAGCCATCCCCGAGATCGGTTGCGTTGCGCCTGACGGCTGTCAGGTCACGATCGACAGCACGGCCGCGGTCGCCGATCTGGAGCTCTTCGTCTACCCCCTCCCCTCTGGCACTGGCTTCGCCGACCATGACGGTGACGGGCTGACCAATAACCAGGAATCAGTGCTGGGCACCAATCCGCTCAATCCCGACACTGACGGCGACGGGGTTTCCGATGGCGACGAGTTCGACGCCGGCTTCGATCCACTCGATCCTTCGAAAACTCCGTCATGATCCCGTGACGCTGAACGGGCCCCGTTTCCGGCCTTATGGGCCCGCGCCCGGGAAATCGATTGAGGCGTTTTGTGTCGCCGCGGAAGAAGACGCGAAGGTTCAGGATCGCGTACCACTCCGCGGGCACGAGCCCGTCGTCCAGGTAGGGCATGAGGCCCTCATGCTCAACGGAATGGTGTCGGTGACGATCGCCTCCCCTGGTCGGGCAGCGAATTGGCGTCGTTGACGATGGAGTACGCCGCATGAGCTTTGATGGCCGCCTTCGTTCCACATGAACCGAGAAGACAGCGCCAGGGAGTGGCACTCTGCCTCTCGGGAGGCGGCTTCCGGGCGGCCGTGTTTCATCTTGGCGCGCTGCGCCGCTTGAACGAGCTGGGCATTCTTTCCCAGGTTGATCTGATTTCGTCCGTTTCCGGTGGCAGCATTTTCGCTGCCCATCTGGCTGAACGAATCCCGATCTGGCCGGAGGCTGGGGACACGATAGCGACGTGGGATGAAGCCGTGGCTGCCCCTTTCCGCTCCTTCGTGCAACGCAACCGCAGAACGGGTCCGGTGCTTCGGCGACTGATTCCAACCAACTGGACCAGACCAGGCACGGCCATCGAGGCATTGGGAACGCTGTTTGAGCGTGAGCTGACACGCCTCCCGTTGCGCGAGCTCCCTCAGAGGCCGCGCTTCATCTTCTCGGCAACGGATATGACTTTTGGCACCAACTGGATCTTTGAGCGGGACCGGATCGGGAACTTCCAGGCGGGATACGGTTCGCCACCTCCTTCATGGACGGTTGCTCGCGCTGTCGCTGCTTCATCCTGCTTTCCACCGGTCTTCGATCCCATGCCGTTGCACCTGGAGCCGCACCAACTGCGAGGTGGCTCTGCTCACCAGGCCAATCGCGACGAGCTTGTCGCACGCATTTCCCTGACAGATGGAGGCGTCTATGACAACCTGGGCCTGGAGCCGGTGTGGAAGACGGCGAAGATCGTGCTGGTGTCCGACGGTGGAGCGCCTTTCGGCCATGAATCAGATCCCGGCGTCATCAGGAGACTGTTCCGGTACACGTCAATCATCGGGAATCAGGCAGCGGCGATTCGCAAACGCTGGCTGATCGCTGCCCTGGCGACCGGTCGGCTCGAAGGCGCGTACTGGGGCGTGGGCAGTGCGGCCGAACAACAAGGTGCGTCAGAAGGCTATTCACTCGATCTCGTGACAGACGTGATTGCCAAAGTAAGAACCGACCTCGACGCCTTCTCGCCAGCGGAGATACGCGTCCTGGAAAATCATGGGTACCTCATGGCCGAGGCAACAATACGGAGACGATCCCCACACCTCATCCAACGTGATGCTCCCCCCACCGTGCCGCACCCGGACTGGATGGACGGCGAACGAGTGCGGCATGCCCTGACCGGCAGCGACAAGCGCACGTTTCTCGGTCGATGGTGACGACATTTGATTGATCCCGGTTGGCTAGATATGGGAACCGGTGTCCGACGCGGAGTTCACTGCTCCGGGCATGAGAAGGCGCGGGACGAACCAGGGCATGGCCGCCCTCCTTGTTGAGTTCGAGACCGGCCGGCCAGTACGGGTGCAATGGGTGGGTCAGGCTGGATCGGAGGCGGGGTGCAGCCACTTCGCAGACCCCGGGACGATGGTTCCGTCCAGCTCCATGACGTAGAACTCACGCTCGGGCGTGAAGATATAACGACGCGCACTCCGCATCGTCAGCGGTGAAGCGCAGTACGCTCAGGCCGCGACCTCCCAACCCCTGTCACTTGTGCAGCGGAGGGTCAGGAGCAGTGCGGTTGAAAGCGGCACTACTCAGCAGGGAAATCGAAGACTTCGGTCTCAATCGCAACATCCATGAACACCTCGGTTGCCACCTCGACCTGAACGCGCCCATCATCTGGGCCAGTCAGCAAATTGTCACTTCCCGGATCAAGACCCTCGCCATCTCGGGACACAGATGCTCTACCCACGGTGAATGAACTCCCCGTATCGTCCCCCGGTCGGTACGCAAACACTGCAGAGACCGTTGCTTCCGGATACTCCAGTAATCCTCGTCGCGCTGCGTCTGCCAGCGTCGCCGCTAGGACCTCCGGGGTTCCACTCTCGGGGATCACGATGCGCCGAACGATCCGCGTTCGGCCATTGGGCGCTTCGACGACTTCTTCTGAAGCGACTTCATAGGCCAGCGCTGGCGTTTCTTGCGTGGTGGTTGCGGCTTGCACGGGCGCGGTTGCCGTCGGATCGACCGTTGGCTCGGCGACCTCGGTCGGTTCGGCCTCCGTATTCGCCGATGCCACGCTGATGTCGGGAGTATCTTGTAAGGCCTCTCCGGTTAGGAACAGCGACACAGTGGTTTGGGCCGGGTCGTCGGCTGGACTCAGATCGACGGTCCCTCCGAGGCCAGAGGACTGCATGGGTCGCAGCCCGATGATCAACGCCCCGGTCTCGGTCAGAAATCCACCAACCTCGCCACACGCGAGTGTGTTTTCATCTGGCCCAGCAACCACGATGGCGTGATTTGTCGCCAACATGGCGTCGACTGCAACAGGAATGATCGAGAACGAGTTGGCAACCGGCAGTGATCGTGGGTGACCAAGCTTCGCCCCCGACGGTACGGTGGCCTCAGTGAGCGGAGCAATTTCGGATCCGATCTGACTGCAATCCCCGTCGTGCAGCGCCGCAGCGAATCCGTTCTGCTGTGCTGTTGACAAGAGCGACCGGATGTTTGCTGTTTCTTCGTCCTGTGTTGCCGATTGGTCGTTAGCTGCCGTCGTAGCTTCAGTCTCGGGAGCCGCCGTTGCGACTTCAATCGGCGAATCGGCTGTGACATTTACGGATGCTTGCATTTCGGGGTGGAACCCGCAGTGGTAGTCGAAGGTTCCCACCTCGTCAAAGGTATGCGTAAACTGTTCGCCGGGATCGAGACGACCAGAATCAAATGATCCATCACCAGCCGTGACGGTATGCGGGCGACTCCCTTCGTTGGTCCACGTCACGGTGGTTCCAGCTGCGATTTGAAGAGTGGTTGGATCGAAGGCGAAGTCGGTGGCGCGGACCTCGTCGGTTGGCGCTTCTTGAGCGGCGACTGCACGTGGCAGCGTAACTGTCGGCGCCATCATTAGGATCGCGACAGTGACCGCCGTCACAACTTGCATTAGCGAGGAACGAGGGTCGGTCATCGGGCGGCCTCCTTCGTGCCTTTGGCAACCTCGGAGCCTGCGCAGTATCTGTGAATGAGGTGATGAGGCTATCCTGAACTTTCGTATCGTCCCACGAATTGTCACCTATAGCCAGCACCACAACTGTCTCTGTGCCGGTCTCGATAAATGGCCCGTGCTGAGCGTCGAAGATGAAGTTCCCCGACTCGGAGGCCCGCGTGAAGGTGGCGATGATGCCCGTCAATCGCAACTTGGTCAGAACAAGGTCACGTCAAGCCAGCGAAGCAACGGGATGATCGCGAACCGCGTGATCAGTAGTGCGGCAACCGTAACGATGAACACTTCCCTGATTAACCGCGCCTGATCGGCGAGTGTGTCGGAACGGGGCCGGCTGATCGTCCAGATGAGCATGGGCGAGGCAAGTTATCAGTCATTCGCCGCGTGAGAAGTCCGGCATCCAGAATTGCTCTCCCCAGCGGTCCCCTTGCGGAATCAGGCGCTCCTTTCGTTCGGCTCCATCCAAGATTCTCTTGATGATCGGATGAGTGGGTTTGTGCGGCGTCCGTTCCGCCAGATACATGTAGCCGATTCCGTCTGCGGGAAGCGCATTGAACCGCGTTGTCAGCGTCACAACCATGTCCGCTGCGTGAGGGTCTACGAAGTCACCGAACATTGCTTTGGTCGACCACACCGCAGCAAGCCCTTCGACAGACGAGTCCAAAAGGGCGCGGACGTTTCGTTCACAGCGCTGTATCCAATACGGCCAGATGACGCACTCATCCCCGAAATGCGCTTCAACAGCCTCCTTTCGCACTAACGGCGACGAAAGGGGCCGAGCGTACTGGGGGATGAAATGCGACGGTCCAACAAACTCGACTAGCACCCGGCGTCTTCCCAGTCTCACGGCGAGATCGACGCGCCTCCTGCCAAACGCAACCTGAGGTTCGACCTGCGCGTCGGGCCAGACGATTTCCACAAGTCGCTTGAGAATCAACTCGTCGAGGCTGCGCGAAGCGGTCCCTATTCGAGGGGCGTGTGGACTTTGAAGTTTGCCTGATCCCCATGCCCGGTGCATATCCAGCTCGCTGACGAACTTCTCTCCGTCGTGCTCCACGACCTTCAAGTTGCTGAGCGCGGTCTCGTGTACACCGAGGATCTCAGCCGCATCCGGGACGCTGAGACAGGACCCGCACCACTGATCAGAGTCATGCAGGCGAAAGATTCCGTGAGACGCCCCGATCCAAGCCATGACGGGTTCTTTTGTCCTCACGCATTGAGTCGTCGCTAGGCAGTTCCAGCCGCACCACGGTGAGGCTGCCGGTTCAGCCGTCGCGGCCCGGGTCTCTGCCCCAACTAACCATCGCCCCAATAGGCGCCCCAAGTGACCCAAGAGGCCATCGCACTGTTCGGTACCTTCATTGCTTGGGATGACCGACAGCCGAGCTAGATGTTCGGTTTTGGGTGTGCTTGACACACCGTAGCCATCGAGTTGAGATTAGTCGCCAGTGGCCGTGTGCTCTGCGATTCGCAGCTGCGAAACAGTTGCAAGTTACGCCGCGATTCGGGTCGTTGCAAAGGAGCCTAACCCATGAGAACCGCTCACCGACGATTGTTGCAGGCCGCCGCGACGGTAATGGTCGTCATGGCGCTTGGCACGTTGCCCCTCTCTAACTCGCTGTGGCTGGTGGCGGCGCAGTCCACTGACGTGGCCTCGGCTGCGCAACAAACCGGGATACCCGCTGCTCTACACGACGGGAGTTGCCCCGACACCGGCGCGGTTGTCGCCCCTCTTACGAACGCGGTCCTTCCTTCGGGATCACCTGTTGGCAACATCGATGCCCTACCCGCAGCTAACTCATTTACGACCGTTCCGCTGTCGCTCGCCACGATCCTTGCATCGGATCACGCGATTGTCATCGCAGATCCGATCGACAACGCGCCCATCGCCT
The DNA here is from genome assembly GCA_963724295.1 of uncultured Chloroflexia bacterium. Classification (GTDB taxonomy): domain Bacteria; phylum Chloroflexota; class Chloroflexia; order Thermomicrobiales; family UBA6265; genus JACCXM01. Next base: position 524,742 of record CAVRUC010000013.1, read on the forward strand.
GCGGTGAGATCGGCGGTTCCCTTGCTGAGGAAGAGTCGCTGGCCGTCGGACTTGCGGGCCAGCAGTCGTCCGGAGTTCATGGCATCGCGTTCCTCAGCCCCGGAAGCGATGGTGGGTCGACCGGAGTTTCGTTGTTTGTCACCGTGCCCGGCGACCTGACACAGGCGCCCGTGCCGAGCCAACCAACACCGGTGCCAGCGGCTGAACAGACTACGGCAGACATCGCTCCCATCGAATCGGGCGGCCTCGGATTACCGATCGAGGAGTTCTACGCACGTTATGGGGAGGCCGCCCCTGATCCGGTGATGGACGGTGAAGTTATCAGGACGGCCAATGGCCGCATCCGCGTCAGAGCTGCGGGCAACGACAAGGTGAACGCTGTCACACGCTACTTCGATGAAGGGGTGACGTTCGACGAAGCGAGGGCTACTGGGCTGGGATTCGCGCCCGCGGATTCGGTGTTGCTACAGACCTACACGACGTCCGTCGGCTCAACGGTGGATCTGTACTACAGCCCGTCGTTGGAAGCTCAGTTCTCAGAAACTCACGACGTTGACGGGATGGAGTTTCCGACTTGGGTCAACGGGGAGCCGGGGCAGTTCATCATCGGCTACGGAGGATATAACCCGGCGAATGAAGTCAACGAAGTCACACGGATCGTGATGGCTCTTGGGAACAATCCCTGAGCCTTACCGACACCCCGCGATCTCTTGGGACGCATTGGCGCTCCATGTTGCCGCCATAGGCTGAAAGAAGACCACTCCGTGAGGCTGAGACGCCGGTGACTAGGAATCCGAACTGGACCGAGGACGAGGCGATCCTTGCCCTCGACCTCTACATCCGTTCCGGCTACCGCGTTCTGTCCGGAAACCATCCTGATGTGGTCGAACTCAGCGAGTTCATGAACTCGCTGCCGATCCATCCTCCCGAATTGCGGACGAGCAAGTTCCGCAATCCATCGGGGGTAAACACCAAGTTGGCCAATTTTCGCCACGTTGACCCTGACCGACCGGGCGGATTGTCTGGTGCCTCGAAAATGGACTACTTCGTATGGAATGAGTACGCCCATGACATTCCTCGCCTGCGAAAGGTGGTCGAGGCCATACGTCGAAACTACCGGCAACCTGAAGTTGAGCGGGAACTCGACGATCCCGACGAAAGTGCGCCCGAGGGGCGCGTCTTGCTTCGTTCGCACAAACTACGAGAACGGAATCGGACCCTCGTAAAGAAACGAAAAGAGCGAGCTTTAGCGGAGCATGGCAGACTCACATGTGAGGCGTGCGGGTTCGATTATCAGGCAACGTATGGAGCGCTCGGCGATGGCTTTATCGAGTGCCATCACACGGTGCCGGTTTCCGAATTGAGTCCCGGCCACGAGACGAAGGTCAGTGACCTCGCACTTTTGTGCGCTAACTGTCATCGTATGCTCCATAGGAGCAAGACCGCGCTCACCATTGCACAGCTGAAAAGTCTATTGGTGCATAGTCGGTGATGCCAATTCTTTTGTCACGGTCTTCTTGCCCACACAGAGACCATCTGGCACGATCCCGCCTATGCAACAGCTAGAGCCTCCACTAACTGCACTCATTGCGACTGCGGTGGAATTGTTCGTCGCGTGGCTGATCTTCCGCGTCGTGCCTAAGTCATGGGGTGAGAACCGAGTCGCGGCGTACGTCATCGTTTCTGTGTTTCTCGTCGCCGTCAATTGGGCGTTGATTAGTCTCTCTGTCTCGGGATGGCTGGCGAAACCGGAGAACGCGTCCACCGTTCAAGCGGTCTCAACGGCTGCCCAAGCGATGTTTGCCGTGGTGTTGATCGGCGTTGCGGTCTTCACGCTCCGAGCGAACGCGGATATGGCGCGAGAGACTAAGCGGATGGCGGAGGTCGCCGTGCAACAGCAGCGCGCTGCGACGAGGCCGGTCCTCGCGTTTCGCATCCATCCGCCAGAAGGTGGCAGTGCTCCCGATGCAAGCGAGTTCGTGACCGAGGCGTTCAACGTGGGGGCGGGGCCAGCGCTCGACGCACGCGTGTTCTACACCGGACCGTTCAATTTTGCCGAACCGACAGACTACGTTCAGCCGTGCACCATCGCGGCGGGTGAAGCAGCGACGTTTACCTTTAAGCTCGACAAGGACTCGCCTTGGCAGGACCAATCCGATCCACTGAAGTGGCCGCGCACGGAAGAGGACGCCGAACTCGAACAAGAGTCACATGCACTCAGAAACGCTCCCGCAGCGTTGCTACAGGATTCGCCGGAGAATAAACGCCGGGGAGAAGTTCACAGAAAACTTCAAATCAGGTCGAATCGGTACTTCGCCGACCTGACCGCTCGTATTGCCGAGCGACACGACATCGGCCAGATTCGGGCCGAATATCGCGATCTGAGCGGGGCCGCGCATGAATCGACCGCTGACTTGCTCGTCATCAATCCCCAATCGCGTCGAGCTGTTGAGCAGAAAGCGGATCAATTGGGTGAATTGCCAGAGTCTCCGTCTTTCCATCCGTACTGGCCCGACCTCATGCTTGGGCGATTGTCCGTGGACCCGACTCCAGCACTGCCAGACCTCAGCAGGAGTGGTCGCTGATGTCACTCAGGCTTCCTACACTCAGTGCGCAACGGGGTATTCCGACTCTCGTAGCTGGCGAGGCTTTGCTGATCCTGCTGGCAATCGCTCTTGGAAGAGACCCCAACAGAATCGCGGATTACGCGACCATCCTGATCTCGCTGACGACGCTGTTCGCGCTTGCAATCTTCCATCGCGAGGTTCTGGATACTCAGTCGCGCCTGCACCGGGAAGTCATGGGTGAACAGGCGAATATACGCCGCTTGCAGACCCGCCCACAGGTACTCGTCTATTTCGCTCGCTCGCGGGATCGGAAGATGCTGGAGATGCTAGTGCTGGTCATCGAGCATTTCGGTGGGGGTCCGGCGCTCGATGTGCAGTTCACCTTCTCTCCTCCGCTCGTCAACTCCGAGGGCACAACGTTCGCCAACGAGCCACCCTTTTCAACAGGGATTGCGGTGATGGAACCGGGGTTCCGCCGCGAGATCAAATTTGACGACTACCACCAGTTTCAAAAGCGTGCCGGAACGACCAGAATCGGCAGCAGGGTTATTAGGGCAGACATCGAAGAAACCCGGCTCGATTTTGAGGCAACCGTGACACTTCGCGATCCGATCGGTGACGATCTGCGATATGAAACCCGCTACAAACTCGATCTGAGAGACCTCATGCCGTACACGATGGACTTCCTCGCCGAAGCCGAACCACAACCAGAGGCATGGATAAGGGGCGAGCCATAAGACCCGCCCCGTTGCCTGATCTGCCGGGTGTGAGGTGTCAGACCGCGCCCTACGCGGCGTGTTCCGGCGACGGCACATTTCCTGCTGGTGATGGACTCAGGCCGCGATTTCCCGCGCCGCATCGTCAGCGGTGAAGCGGAAGATGATTGGTGCCTGACCTAGATGGTCCGTCGATGAGGATCATGGGTGTCCGTCTCCAAGTGCTCGCTCTACTAAGCAAAGATGGAAGTAAGTACAGAGAAATCGACGTTACCACTCAGGATTTGTCGCACTGCCAATTTGAGCGCTTCTTCGCTGATCGTCTTGCCTGCGCTCCCTGCGGCTTCCGACGCCCGTTTGATCCACTGGCCGACGCGACTCTCTTCACGGTCAACATCTTCAACCCTCGATTCCTCAACAATCGGGGTAAGGTCGTCGACCTCGATTCCTTGCGCACGAAACAGGTCGTTCAATCTGTTGACGAGGATCAGGCTTTGCTGACTCACCATGTTGCTGGCAATGGGCATGGTTCCGGTCGCGACGCCTACTGTGGGGTTCCCACCGTGAAAAATGAACTGATTGAAGACCTGCCCAATCGCTTGATCGGTGTCGGGGTCGTTTGGCAGAGCAGCTTCACTAACCTCCGGGTAGAGCGTCTCGATTTCAAGGACGAACTGGAGCAGGCCCGTGCAAATAGACGACAGAATCCCTTTGATTGAAGCAAGCGAAACCACCTGACGATCCGATACAAGTGCTTCAAGTCTTTGTTGGAGGACGACTTCGAGATGGCGATGCGCTATTCCCGCAGGAAGAAAGCGTACGTCCGTGCCTTCACTCGCCCACGAAACAAGCTGCGCAACACTTTCTCGAACGTCAACGGATGATGCCGATTTGTACGCAGCTTCGTCAGTGAACATGTCCCACGGCGCAGTTCTCTGTTGTTGGTACCCCACTCCCGATGCGTGATACCAAATCGAAGCCGGGACAACGCGATAGTCTGGAAGTTCGGCGTCCTTCCCATAACCACGAAGTTCACTGTCAACCCACACTCGGAACGGTTCGTAACCCAGTCGCGTCGCGAGGAGGTATGCCCGTCTCAACGTCTTGTCGAAATCTGGGCCGCACTCGATCGCACCATCGCGGATGGCGTCAAGAAGGGACATTGCTCACGCCTCCCCAGCGAGGACTCGTCTGCTGACATTTGACTCTGTGCAGCCACATTATCGCAAGGTAGAAGGGGCGACCGACGCCGCACTTCTTGCCCTCACAGGAACAATCTGGCACGATCGAAATCATGTCCGACCTGATGCCCGAGATCACCGCCTTCTTGCTCGCTGCAACTGTAGTCCTGTGGGCGTCCTTCGCGTTCCTCCTCGGTCCGACCCTCTGGAAGTCGGATCGGCGGGCGTTCTACCTCTGCCTTGGCGTGGGAATCGTCTATGGGTGGCTACTCACCCGCTTTCTTGCGTCCGGGTGGCTGGGGAAGCCAGAGAACGCGACCACCGTGGAAGCGCTCGCGGCAGCCGCGCAAGCACTCTTCACTGTGGCGCTCATTGTTCTTACGGTGCGTACCGTTCAAGCGAACGCCAAGATAGCGGATGAAACAAAGCTGATGGCGGCGGAGACAGCAAGAATGGCTTCGGAGACTGAGAAGATGGCTGCGGTTGCCGCCGAACAGCTTCGGAACACCACACTCCCAGTGATCCTTGTGCGCTTTCGCTCCACCTTTGACATGGAGCGTGGTGCCGAGAAAGGGAGAATCTGGATCAACATCCACAACTACGGCGGTCCGGCAACCGATGTGGTGTTCTCTTTTGATCCGCCGCTAATTCGCTCGAATGGCGAAGACATAGGACTGAGGCCGACGTTCCTCACCGGCGTTCCAGTCGTACCTCCGGGTTGGGATCAGGAAGTGAGGTTTGACGACTACGACGATTACATTGATGACCTCTTTCTACAGGGAGGACGGACATACCTATTCGACGCAACCATTACTTCTCGCGATCCGTACTCCGGAGATTTCTTTCCACCAACCACAATCAGAATGGATCTCCGCCACCTCTCTCTTCAGCCGCTCGAAGGCAATTGGGATCCGGCCACCGAGTTTAGAGACGAGCGGAACTGGCGAACCGACCCGCGGACTGACGTCGATTCTGCGCAGCTACAACGGGTTCTCGAATCATTTACGGAGGAAGAGGTACCGAGAGAAGTGATAGGACCGTTGGATCAGCACTTCCGCCGGTCCTTTCAAAGGGCCGGCTGGTCAGTAGCCATCGGGAAACATGACATTTGGTGGCGGGCAGTCGCAACGAAGCAATCAGGTATCCATCAGGGGACTAGTGTCGGGGCGAGCGCTTGGTCTACGCAAGCGACGCTTGCGTTCACACTGAGGAAAGCTCTCGATTTGGACGCGGAGGTGAGCGCGGGCTGAGAAGGGGCACACTATTCTTATGACAGCGAGGCGGCTCTTAGTATAAGAGTCGCGGGAGGAAGACACTCTAGCATGACAAGCACACAAGTCCGGTCTGCTTACATCGTCGCCTCAAAAGGTACGAATGTGGTGCCCCTTGTTGAAGCACTCGATTCTAGGGGGGTCTCAACGAAAACTAGCCCTCTCATCTTGGGCCAAGCTCGGATCGACCAAGAAATCATATCGGCTATTCGATCAGCAGATATGGTGATCGGTGTTCTTTGGGAGCGAGGCCCGGATCCCAACGTCATGGTTGAGTTAGGCATCGCGGTCGGGCTAGGTCGATCGCTCCTACTGTTTGGCGGTGAAGGCTCGAACGTACCTTCCAATCTTCGAAACTCTGTAGTGGTTGTCCGCATGTTGTCATGGAACGAAGCAATATTCCAGACCCACCTAGATCCATTCTTAGAGCAGTTGTCGTCCCGTCGAGAGCAACCGGAACGTAACACTCAAACCAGTTCGACTACCCAGCCATTGAGTCTTCATGCCTTCGAGGCCGCACTGAACCACTTAGGTTCCATTGAGTCAGCAGGCCACACTCCGAATGAGTCGGAAGTCGTTGGTCTATTGGCGACCTTTTTTCAGGCGTCCGGCTATTTGGTGTCAATCGAGCATCGGCAGCTGCAGACAGGGCGGACGCGGCCAGATCTGGCAGTTTGGGTCGAGGATCTCCCTGCCCGAGTCGGCAGTCCTTTGCTCATCGAAGTTGCTCTTCGCAACGCGATGATCAACCAGAGACTAGCGCAGTTTCAGCACCTCTTACATGATTTCAAAAGTGAAGGAGGGCTAATAGTCACTTGGAGCGATACGAAAAGCTCAGGTATTTCAGGCAATCCGAATGACCCAAGAATCCCGATCTTGAGCGTTCGAGATCTAGTCAACGCGTTGAAGTTAGGAGTGTTCGCGGAGGTCTATTTGCGTCGTTCTACAGCAAAATCGTAAGTTACTATGGGTGACATTGATCCTTCAGTCATCAATGAATATCTGAGTGTTCGAATTGTGGATGGAGATACCACGAGTCAGGGCCGAGCGCTCGAAGAGCTAATGTGCTATGTGCTGGAGAAAGTGCCCGGTTTCATTGTCACACATAGGAACACTATGAACGTCTTCCATACTGAAGAAGTAGATGTCGCAATTTGGAATGATCCACATGAGCATGGCATCAGAACGTTTCCCGGAGCTTGGCTCGTCGAGTGTAAGAATTGGAGCGGTAGGGTTGGAAGCCAAGAGGTCGGATATTTCGCGAGAAAGCTTCTGAATCGACGAGTCGATGTCGGAGTGCTTGTCGCGCTGAATGGAATCACTGGTGTTCCGCAAGAACTTACGAACGCACACTACGAAATGGCGACAGCGCTCAAAGATGGTGCCCGTATTATTGTGCTTGATCGCGACGATTTGCTCAGACTTACTCATGGGAAAGAGCTTGCTGCGCTTATAAAGGCGAAGATTTGCGAGTTAGTGTTGACTGCCACCAACGCGTAACACCCGTCTTTGATTATGCCATCCTGATCGCATCCTCCGCCGTGAACCGCAGCACCACCGGTTCCCGACGTAGAGGTTCTGTATATGGGGTTTGTGGGTGAGACGCCCAACGTTGTCCGGGTCGGTGGGCGAACGGCGACAAGCGGCTACTATCGGGTGTGACCTAATAGATCTCAATCACCCCCGGAGACCTAATCCCTAAGCGGGGCTAACTCGGCTGTGTCTCACTCCTGACGCTTGGGTGGCCGACCTCGTCGTCGCTGTCCTTCTGGAGATGATGTCTGCTTCCCCTTGCGGGTCCGCGGCTCATCGGTCTTTCTGACGGCGACGAAGCCGTCCCCCTCGACGGTCTCCACCGTGAGTCCGCGACTTCGTGCAGCCCGACTGATGGCCGCACGCAGCCCCCTCGCGCTCTGCCCCTCCACAAGCGGCACCCGCACCGGACTACCAGTTTCGATTTCAGTGAGGAGGGCGACCATCGCCGGATCGGTCTTGCGCATCTTTTGCTGTCGCAGCGAGGCGAACTCTTCTTCCGAAAACGGCGCAAATGATTCGATCTTGACAGGCACTCGTGTCTCCTTATTGCCGCATTTCCGATCACTGCGGTGATCCTAGCACGGAGAACATTCGCAGTTTGAGACAGACGCGTAGCCATAACAACGCACTCTGACCAGAACGGTCTGACGATCCATCCGCCAATCTCCCGCTCGCGAACGTCATTTGCGATTAGCACAAGAGCACAATAGCCAAGCGACCATAGGGTCGAGAGCGGCTGAATCGAATTGCCATCTCGCCTAGACTGGTTCAGAACGTTCTATAGGCCGATCCACCTGATCTGGCGGCGATCTGCCCATAGGGTAGGGATTGTTGAATGAGCACCTATAAAGAGAAATTCATGAGCAAAGAAGAGTTCATGAGCCAGCCGCCCGATCCTGAGCGTGAGGAGCGTTGGCGACTTGCACGACGCGATGACCTCGCGAACGTCTTTGGTGTGGTGCTAACCGTTCCAATCCACGGACAGGACGAGCTAGGAAACTGGCGATATGGGTTACCTCCGCACAGCGGCATACCAAGCCAAGACATCACGAAAGAGTTCGAGGCCGAGATGCGCTCAATTATTGTTGAGAGTGCGTCTCCTCTAGTCATAGCTGGCATCCTGTCGGAGCAACAAGTCCAACAGATCAAGAGTCACAGCTACGAAACCGGACCGGCGGCGCAGGGTTGGCCCCAGACCTTCTTCGAGATCTATCAGCAAGTGGCGCCGATCATTGCCGGATCGGCTGACCTTATTGCTGTAGCCGACTTCGTCAAGCAGGTCGCCAGTCGCATACGGAGTTGGCAACAGCGAAGTCATGAGGAGATTGAGCGGAATCATGGAGATACGCTAGATCGCACCACACCAGTGGATCTCGATCCTCATATCGTCTGGACACTCCCCAATCTGGTAGCCCTGTGCTACACGGATCTGGTTCAGCGCCACCATAGAAGCGGCGACTGCAACATTACCGTCTTCCCTCGAAATCGATGGGCAGGGTATGGATCTGCGGATCATCCATCGGGAGGCGAAACCTACCTTATCCGCCTCACAACGGGTGCGTCGAGTTACTTCTATCTCGTTGACGGACACGGCGGAGTCTCCGAGCACTATCGAACCAATGGTGACGATCTGGAACTACTTGCGCTTCCGGACTTACTGCCTAACGACAGGTCAGGCAACCCGTACAGGCAACCGGAGCAACCCCGGCGATTCGAGGTGCGGGCATCGGTGTCGCTAAACGAGCAAGCGTGAGCGCATACGGGAGCTGTCCGCGCACTGTTGTTACAGGAGCAAACTAAGCCATCCTGCAGTGGAACTCCGAGCATGAAATACGACCCCCGCTCAGGCCGCAATCTCCCGCACCGCGTCGTCAGCAGTGAACCGGAGGATGAGTGGTGCCTGACCTAGATGTTCAGTTTTTGGGCATGATCCGGACCGACAACATCTCGGAGATCGACAGCGCCGTCGCCCTGTCTGTCGAGGCCACGATCGATCCGGACTTCGTGCGTGACTTCGCCCGCGCCCACGAAGCGGCGGGGTTCGACCGGGTCCTCATCGGCTACCACTCCACCGGTCCCGATGCCTGGCTCGTCGCCGCCCACGCCGCCGCCAATACGGAGCGCCTGCACATGCTGGTGGCGCACCGGCCGGGGTTCCAGGCGCCGACGGTCGCCGCCCGTGCCGCGGTGACGCTGGACCATTTCAGCGGGGGCCGGGTCTCGCTCAACATCGTCACCGGCGGCAGCGATAGCGAGCTGGCGCGTGACGGCGACTGGTCCGCGAAGGACGACCGCTACCGGCGCACCGATGAGTTCCTCGACATCGTGCGGGCCATGTGGACCAGCGCCGAGCCATTCGACTACGAGGGCGAGTTCTACCAGGTGAAAAACGCCTTCTCCGACGTAAAACCGCTGCAACGCCCCTCGATCCCGATCTACTTCGGCGGCGCCTCAGGGGCGGCGGTCCCGGTCGGCGCGAAGCATGCCGACGTCTACATGTTCTGGGGCGAGCCACTCGCGGACACCACGGCGCGGATGGATGCCGTGCGAGCGGCCGCGCCTCCGGGGCGGTCCCCTGCCTTCAGCGTCTCCGTGCGACCGATTCTCGGCGCGACGGAAGCCGAAGCGTGGGACAAGGCGCACGGCTACCTGGAGCGGATCGTCGCCCATCGCGGGAACGGGCCGGGTTCCGCCCCCGCGGCCGGCTCGCAACGGCTGCTCGATCTCGCGGCACAACGCGAGGTCTTCGACGACCGGCTCTGGATGGCGATCGCCGCGGCCACCGGCGCGGGCGGCAATACCTCCGCCCTGGTCGGCACCGCGGAGCAGGTCGCCCAGTCGCTGCTGCGCTACTACGACGCGGGCATCACCAGTTTCCTGATCCGCGGCTTCGAACCGCTGCAGGATGCCACCGAGTTCGGCCGGGAGCTGATCCCGCTCGTCCGCGAAGAAGTCGCCCGCCGCGACCGCGCCAGCCGGGTCGCCGTCTAGCTCTGCCTGGCTCTAACGGCGGTAACGCCTTGCACTTGCACTAGCGGGAGTCCATCCGGTGACTGCCGTCCCCCTCTCCTGTCTCCGACGGGAGAGGGGGGTAGGGGGGTGAGGGCCGGTGCGGGTAGGGGGTGAGGGTCTCAAAACCGCCAGCGGGTCGCGCCATACGGCTCAGCGGTGGCGAGACCGAAAACCGTGTGGAACGTGAAGCGGTAGAGGTCCCAGGGTGGCGGTCCCGCGCTGGGAGCGCTGTACGGCGCCGTGAACGCCTCGCCCTCCACTTCCGCCGGCCACCCGCCCTCGCGGTACAGACCGGCCACCGTCTCCAGCGTCGGCCGATCGGTCACCCGGGTCGCTTCGCCCTCCAGCACGAGGTCGATGCCTTCCCGGCTGATGGAGATCGTGCAGGCCGGGTTCGCCGCCAGATTGCGCGACTTGCGGGTCCCCGGCCCGCTCGTGAAATAGACATCCCCGTCGTGCCAGCGAGCGCCGACGGGAACGGCGTGCGGTCGTCCGTCCGGACGCGACGTACCGAGGAAAACGACCGCGGACATCGGTGGCGAGGCGAGGCGGTCGCGTGCCCGGCTCCACGGCATGGCCGCGTTTCCGTAGCGGTCGAGATTCGTGACGTCGACGGGTTCTCGTTCGGGCATCGTGCACCTCCAGTTCCTGACCCTGCTGACTTACCCAGACTATCAGGCGCCTGCCGGGCGCTCCTGCACCACCCAGCCGTTGCCGTCGGGATCGCTGAAAAAGAGGAACGAGTTCCAGTCTCCGCCTCGCCCATCGACCCGGACACTACCCTCGAAGTGCTGGACCGGGCTGACCTCCACACCCCCCTGCAGCAACTCCGCCCGCGCGGCGTCGATGTCCGGGACGACCAGCTGGATCCCCTGCACCGACCCCGGCGTCGACGCGGGGAGACCCGTCCCGATGGCGATCGAGCAGGCCGAGCCGGCCGGCGTCAGCTGCACGACCCGCATCTCGTCGCCGATGCGGGTGTCATGGTCGACAACGAAACCAACCTGCTCGCCGTAGAAGCGCTTGGCCCGGTCCACGTCCGTCACCGGGATGACCACCAGCTCGAGCTTCCAATCCATCCACCATCATCCTTTCCCGCGCCGGAACAACCGTTGCACTCGATAGTCGGTCGGGAGCGCCCCATATCGACATGCGGCAAGCGGTAGCATTGGTCACCATGGACTATCCCTTTCCCAGGACCGAGCGCCAGGCCGAGCTGATCGCCCTCGCCGATTCGCTGGCCGGGCCGTTCGCCGCCCGCGCCGAGAGTGTCGACCGCGACGGCAGCTTTCCGTTCCAGAACTTCCGCGAGCTGCACGATGCCGGATACCTCGGGCTCACGATTCCCAAAGAGCGCGGCGGTCTCGGCGCCACCCCGCTCGAATATGCGCTCGCCCACGAGCGGATCGCCCGCGCCTGCGGCTCGACCGCGCTCGCCTCGAACATGCACCTCTCGCTGATCGGCCGCATCAACGAGACCGGCATGTGGCCGGACCAGATCCTCGATCGCGTGAACGAAGACATCATCACCAACGGCGCGCTCATCAACTCGGTCAACAGCGAGCCCGATCTGGGAAGCCCCAGCCGGGGAGGCATGCCGACGACGACAGCCGAGCGCACGCCGCGCGGGTGGATCATCAACGGCCGAAAGCGCTGGGCGAGCCTGGCCCCTGCCCTGACCTACATGCTGACCCTGGCCACCATCGTCGATGGCGATGCACCCCCGCGGCGCGGCAATTTCCTCGGTGCCGGCGTCCTCTGCCGGCGTACGAATCGACGAGACCTGGGATAACCTGGGCATGCGCGGCACCGCCAGCGACGATGTCGTCTTCACCGACGTCGAGGTGCCATTGGATGCCCTGGTGCCGGTCGATGGGTCGTCTGTACCGGGCGATGGTCTCGGCTGGTCCGCTTTCGGCGGCGCGGCGGTCTTCCTCGGTATCGGGCAGGCCGCGCGTGATGCCGCGATCCAGTTTGCCCACGAGCGGCGACCCAACGGCATGAACGGATCGATCGCGACGTTGCAAACGATCCAGCACCGTATCGCGGCGATCGAGCTCGATCTACTCCAGGCGCGGACGCTCCTCTACGCTACGGCCGAGTGGTGGACCGAGCGGCCCCAGGAGCGGCCGGCGAACATGTGGCGGCTGGCGGCGGCGAAGTACGCCGTGACGAACGCGGCCATCCGCGCCACGGACGAGGCCCTCCGCGTGGCGGGATCGGCCGGTCTGGCCGCCACCTCGCCGCTGCAGCGCTACTTCCGCGACGCGCGCACCGCCATCGGGCAGCCTCCCATCGAAGACGTCGCGCTGACGACAATCGGCAAGGCGGCGCTGGGTGTTTGAGGGGGTGCCGCCTTCGGCTCAGGGGGTGCCAGCCGCTTGCACGGCTTCAGGGGGAGCCGGTCGCTGCGCTCCCTCAGGGGGTGGCGTCCGCTGCGCGGACTCAGGGGGGTAGGAGGACGACTAAGATCGCCGTCGTGCTTCTTCCCCCCTGAGCCGCAGGCGCCACCCCCTGAGGCGGTGAAACCGCCGGCACCCCCTGAGGCGCAGCCGGCACCCCCTTCGTAAAGGAGATCGGGACATGGCAGCCGAGATCGGACCTGAGGAACAGATCGACGCATTCTGGGAACTGACCGAAGATCAGATTTCCGTGCTTCGCCGGCATGGCCAGGTCCAGCAGACCCACGATGGCCAGGTGCTCTTCCATCAGGGCGAGCTCACCTGCGACTTCTACGTCGTTCTCGAAGGGGAGGTCGAGCTCATCGAGCCAACCCTCGTCACCCCTCGGGTCATCGGTGTGCGCAAGCCGCGCGAGATCGTCGGCGAGCTCAACCTCCTGACCGAGGAAGTCACCTACCTCTCCGCCGTCGTGCGGAAAGGGGGGAGCGTGCTGGCCATCCCCGCCGACGATCTGCGCACGATCGTCACCGATGACCCGGGGTTCAGCGACTTCCTCCTGCGCGCGTTCCTGCTCCTGCGCTCGCATCTGGTCGAGCTCGGTGCCGGGCTGAAGATCATCGGCTCCCACTTTTCGCCCGACACCAGACGGCTGCGGCAGTTCGCCGCGCGCAGCCGTCTTCCCCACGATTGGATGGACGTTGAGAAAGACCCGCTAGCGGAATCACTGCTGCGCCAGTTCAATGTCAAGCCGGACGAGACGCCGGTGGTGATCTGGAAGGGCGCCGAGATCCTGCGCAATCCCTCGAACGCCGATCTGGCGCGAGTGCTCGGGATCGGCGACGTCCTCGATCCGGAGGCGCACTACGACTTGATCGTCGTCGGCTCGGGACCGGGCGGGTTGGCCGCCGCTGTCTACGGCGCTTCGGAAGGGCTCAAGACGCTCATCGTGGAGTCGGTCGCTACCGGCGGCCAGGCGGGAATGGCGTCCCGCATCGAGAATTACCTCGGCTTCCCGGCGGGGTTGTCCGGGGTCGAGCTGGCGAGCAGAGCGCTGTTGCAGGCCGAAAAATTCGGCGCCAGCATCGCGGTCCCCCGCGAGGCCGTCGCCCTGCGTCGTGATGGACACACCTATGCCATCACCCTCGATGACGGGGAAGAGATCGCCGCCGGCAGCGTCATCCTGGCCCTCGGCGCGCGGTACCGCAAGCTCGACGTCCCGGGCGAGGCCGAGCTGGAAGGCGGCAACGTCTACTACGCTGCGACCGAAGTCGAGGCCCAGGTCTGCCAGGGGCAGAACATCGCGGTCGTGGGCGGCGGTAACTCCGCCGGGCAGGCGGCGTTGTTCCTGGCGGAGCGCGCGAACAAGGTCTACCTGCTGGCGCGCTGCGATGATCTGAATGAGGACATGTCTCGCTACCTCATCGACCGCATCGTGGCGACATCCAACATCGAGCTGCTGGTCCAGACGTGCGTCGCCGAATTGGTGGGCCAGAACGCGCTGACCGGAGTCAAGGTCGAGCACAAGTACACCGGCAAGGGGCGCACGATCGGCGTCGCGGCCCTCTTCATCTTTATCGGGGCGGATGCGCCGACGGCGTGGTTGGCGGACACGCTGGCGCTCGACGAGAAGGGCTTCATCTCGACCGGGCTCTCCGTCAAGACCGCTCCCGCGTGGCAAGACGCGGCTCGCGATCCGTTCCTGTTTGAGGCCAGCCTACCGGGAGTCTTCGCCGTGGGCGACGTCCGCAGCGGAGCCATCCGGCGCGCAGCCTCGGCGGTCGGCGAGGGATCAATGGCGGTCCGGCTCTGCCACGCCTACCTGGCCGAGACCCGAGGCGCCTGACCGGACACAGACAGGTGTCATTCCGAACCCGCCGTCACGGTGTCATCCCGAGCCCGCAGGCAACGTGTCATTCCGAGCCCACAGGCGAGGAATCTCGTCTGCGGCATATGAACGCGGCCTGCGGCCGAGATCCATCACCCGTTCAGGATGACACCGGTACGCTGTCGCGGGACTCAGCTTGCTGTCGTGACTGACTCCGTCGTCGTGCCGGCCTCAGTCGCACCCGTGGCCGAGACCGTCTCGGGGCCGCTGCCCCCGACGAGCAGTACAGTCACCAGGGTGTTCGAGAACGTGTCGATCGGCGTGAAATAGGCGACTCCGGAGAGACCCGAGCCATTCATCCCCACCATACCGACGGCAAGCGTGCCATCGGGGTTCAGCGCGCCACCGACATCTCCGCAGGCGACGACCGTGCTCGCCGCGGGCGATTCCCGGACAACGACGACGTGATTGGAGGCGAGAAAGTCGGCGATGGCGAATTGCACCACCGTGCCCGATTGCTCGACCGGCGTCGCGCTGGCCTGTCCTTGCAGGTCGCCGCTGGTAATGACCAGGTTCGCCAGCGGGGCAACCACTTCTCCCGGGCTGCCACAGGTCCCGGCAAGGAGCTCCGCCGGGCGATCGACGGAAGACGTCTGCGCCAGCGTCGATGGGGTCGTCACGGCGACGACCACCAGGCTCAGGATGACGAGCCAGAGCCTCAGCGGCACGGCAGGGCACCCTGGTCGATGCGAGCCACGTTCAGCTCGCGGCCGGGAACTCGAACTCTGCAATTTGGCCGCCTATCGTGTGGAGCGCTGATAGTAGGGACAGAGTACGGATTAGAACGGCGGAACGCAAGGTTCGCCACGGGATTCAACTCTCAAGCCCGACACATTGGAGGCGTCGAACGCTCGATCAGGATAGTTGGCTCCAATCGGCCAACGCCCCTTCCAGTTGAGGTTACGAGAACCACGAAAAATCAGGCGGGAACCGTGAGAAGATGAGCAGAAGCAACACGTACAGCGCCACAACAATGGCGATACCGAGCACGGTGCGTTGCCGCGTCTCGCTGCCGGCCGGCTGCGTCCACCAGCCAAAGCGACCGCTGACCCACGGAGCCACCCAGTTCAGAATCACCACGCTGGAGAGGTTGGCGCCAAACAAGCCTAGGAAGAATGGCCATCCAAACCGCCCTATCAGAATCGGATTCAGCACGAAATACCCGAAGAGAAAGACGACCGGGTAGAGCGCCAGCAGCGTCAGCATGTTCAGCTTCCAGATCGGCGCATGGGCGGCGCCCGCTACCCGGAACCACTGATCGAACCCGGTGCGGACCTTGCGGGCGTGCACTCCCGCTGAGAACCCTGTCGCCTCATCGAGCAGCTTTTGGCGCTCGGGAGAGTTCAACCAGGCGTCGAGGTGGGCCTCGGTGTCGAACGTCAGGATCGTCACCCAATCATCCTGGACGCCGGGGATCGGCGGATTGAGCCGGTGGCCCTGGAATCCGGGGTATTGTGTCTCCGCCGCGGTGATGCGCTGGTTCCAGACGCGATATGCCTCCTCTTGACCCGGTTTGATCTCCATCGAGATGACCGCTGAAACCTCATCGGTCGGCTGCGCTGCCTCATCGCCTTCGATGATGTGCACGTCGTCCCGGCCGATCAGCATCGGCTGCGCGGTCTCCACCAAGCTGAGTCGCTCTTTGGAGCGGAGCCAGGCTTGCGCCTGCTCGCCGGTCGCAAACTTTTGCAGGATGACCCAGTCAACCTGCTTGGGTGGGTCGGGTGGAATCACCTGGTGATCGATGAACCCCGGAAAGCCGGCCACGACGTCGCTGATACGCTGTTGCCATTCGGCAAAGTCGTCGTTACGGTCCGGCAGTACGCGCGTCTGTGTAACGATGGTGACCGGCCTGGTGGTTGCCGGTGCGGTAGGCGACGAAGCCACGGGAAATCCTTTCTGAGTGGCCGCCAGGTCGGCCCAGGTGCCTCCCAGAGCACGATCTGGGCTCTTCCTGGACAGCCCTCGGCCGCGGTCGACGACTCTCCGCGGTCGCGACCATCAGCACGGTCCGACGTGTCACGAGTTGTCAGAAACCAGATTGAATCTTGCCGACACGCTACACCGGCACTATCCGTTGTCAAGTCCCAAATATGCTGCCGCACACTTGCGTTCCGTCAATTTCAGGTGTAGCGTTGCGTCACGTTTCAAATTAGCGGGGCGCACACGCTCGTTGCCGACCTGGTCGGAATCAGGCTCGTTGCGTGCGACGGCGCCCGCACCCATGTGATGTGGCGGCCGGCGTGGCCCGGAAATCGGGACCACGGTTCGTTGTCGAATGTACGAAGTCAATACACCGGGCGTTCGACAACACTCCGAGAGGATCAGGCATGAACCTGAATACGATCGAAGAGGTGCGCAGCGCCGCCGCCGTCGATGGCGGCGACGTCCGGTGGCGGGAGGGGGATAGCTGGCTGGCGGGTGGAACCTGGCTCTTCTCCGAGCCGCAGCCGCACCTGCGCCGCCTGCTTGACCTGCGCGCCCTCGACTGGCCGGCGCTGGAGGTCGATGACGATGGCCTGCGCATTGCCGCCACCTGCACCGTCGCCGACCTTTACGCGTTCCCCGGGCGACCGGACTGGCCGGCGTCGTTCCTGATCGATGAGTGCTGCCGTGCGTTCCTCGCGTCGTTCAAGATCTGGAACACGGCCACCGTCGGCGGCAACATCTGCATGTCCCTGCCGGCGGGTCCGATGATCTCGCTCGCGACGTCCCTGGAAGGGATCTACACCCTGAGGTCACTCGACGGCAGCGAGCGCCAGGTCCCGGCCATCGAGTTCGTCATCGGCAATCATCAGAACGTGCTCCTGCCGGGTGAGCTGCTGCGCACGATCGAGCTCCCCGCCTCGGCGCTGCGGAAGCGTGCGGCATTTCGCCGGGTGTCGCTGACCCACATGGGGCGCTCGACCGCGCTCGTGATCGGCACGGCCGCTTCGCCGGATGCGACGTTCGTGCTGACCGTGACCGCGGCCACTCCCTACCCTGTGCAGCTGACATTCCCCGAGGTCCCTGATGCCCGCACCCTGCGGGAGCGCCTCCAGGAAGAGATTCCGGATAGTGGGTACTTCGACGACGTCCACGGATCGCCGGACTACCGCAAGCACATGACGCACTACTTCGCCGAGCAGATTCGGGCCGAGCTGGCAGGCGAGGGTGGCAGGGTGATGGGTGATGGGTGATAGGTGTCAGGGTCGCAGGGTCGCAGGGTCGCAGGGTGGCTGGGTCGCAGGGAGAACCAGCCCGCCACCTCGCCACCCTGCCACCCTGCCACCGTGAGCGCAGCGAACAAATACCCTGCCACCACGAGCGCAGCGAGTAATCACCACGAGCGGAGCGAGTCATGACCTATCACGTCAACGGCAAGACGTTCTCCGAAGAGCCGGCGGCCGGCCAGTGCCTGCGCACCTTCCTGCGCGAGCTAGGCTGGTTCGGTGTGAAGAAGGGATGTGACTCAGGCGACTGTGGCGCCTGCACGGTCTGGGTCGACGGTGTGCCGGTCCATAGCTGTCTCATCCCGGCCTACCGCGCCGAGAATCTGGAGGTCACGACCATCGAGGGGTTGGCCAGGGACGGCGAGCTGCATCCGATGCAGCGCCAGTTCCTCGAGGCACAGGGGTTCCAGTGCGGGTTCTGCACTGCTGGCATGATCATGACGGCGTCCACCTTCACCGCCGAGGATCTCCAGGATCTGCCCCGGCATCTCAAGGGCAACCTCTGCCGCTGCACCGGCTACCACGCTATCGAGGACGCGATCCATGGCGTTCGCACCGTCGAGGTGGATCAGCCCGGCACGGCTGTCGGATGCGGAGTCGGGGCCCCAGCTGGTCCTCAGGTCGTCACCGGCAAGGCCCGCTACACCCTCGACACCGCGATGGAGGGGATGCTCCACCTGAAGGTGCTCCGCTCGCCGCACGCCCACGCCCGCATCGTCTCGATCGACAAGAGCGCCGCGCTCGAGGTGCCAGGCGTGCATGAGGTCTTCACCTGGGAGGACGTGCCGCGCAAGCTCTACACCACCTCCATCCATGAGGACTTCCGCGTCGACCCCAATGACACCTACATGCTCGACAACGTGGTGCGCTTCGTTGGGGAGCGCGTGGCCGCCGTCGTGGCCGAATCAGAGGCCGCCGCCGAGGAAGGGTGCCGCAAGATCGCGGTCGAGTACGAGCTCTTGCCGGCCGTCTTCGATCCCGAGGAGGCGATGCGAGTAGGCGCTCCGGCCGTCCATGACAGGGGCGTGGACGCGTTCATTCGCAACCCGGAGCGCAACATCCTGATCGAAGTCCACGGTGGTGTCGGCGACGTCGACGCTGGTTTTGCCGGGGCGGACGTCATCCACGAAGGGACGTACTCGACGCATCGTGGCCAGCACGCGCACCTGGAGACGCACTGCTCGATCGCCTGGGTCGACGAGGACAAGCGGCTGAATGTCCGCACCACGTCCCAGTCCCCGTTCATCTGTCGGGACAAACTCTGCTACTTGTTCGCCCTTGGTCGCCAAGACGTCCGTGTCTTCTGCGAGCGCGTGGGGGGCGGTTTCGGCGGCAAGCAGGAGGTGCTCACCGAGGATCTGACCGCGCTGGCCGCCATGAAGACCGGCCGGCCAGTGCAGTGGGAGTTCACGCGCGAAGAGCAGTTCGTGGCCAGCACCTATCGTCACCCGATGCGGACGACGGTCAAGCTCGGGGCGAAGCAGGACGGCACGTTGACCGGCATCCAGCTCCGCATCGTCTCCAACACCGGCGCTTATGGGGGCCACGGCGGCGAGACCCTCTACCACGCCTGTAGTGAATCGGTCGCGCTCTATCGTTGCCCGAACAAGAAGATCGATGCCTACACGGTCTACACCAATACGGTGCCGTCGGGAGCCATCCGCGGCTACGGCGTGACGCAAACGATCTATGCCGTCGAGAGCGCGATGGACGAGCTGGCCCGCGCGCTCGGCATGGATCCGTTCGAGCTGCGGCAGCGCAACGTCATCAAACCAGGCGACGCGATGGTCTCCCTGAGCGAGGAGGCGAGCGACGCCGAGATCGCCAGCTATGGGCTCGACCAGTGCGTCGACATCGTCCGCGGCGCCCTGGCGCGCGGGAACGGCGTGACGGCCCCGGACGGAGATGACTGGCTGATCGGGCGGGGGATCGCCTACGCCATGCACGATACCGCGCCCCCCACGGAGCACCGCTCCGAGGCCCGCATCACGCTGTTAGAGGACGGGACCTACGAGCTGGCCATCGGCACGGCGGAGTTCGGCAACGGCACCACGACCCAGCATGCGCAGATCACCGCCAGCTTGTTGGGCACGACGGTTTCCCGGGTACACGTCGTGCAGTCGGATACCGACCGCACCGGTTTCGATACCGGAGCCTTTGCCAGCACCGGCACGTCTGTCGCGAGCAAGGGGGTCGCTCTTGCCGCCGAGGCGCTGCGCGAGCGCATCCTCGAATTTGCCGCGACGCACACGCGGGTCCCCCGCGAGATGTGCCGGCTCGATGACGACGCCGTGATCTGCGGCGAAGTGCGACTATCGCTGGCCGATCTCCACCAGGCGGCGGAGGAAGCTGGGCATCTGCTGGCGCTCTCCCGCAAGGCGTACGGATCCCCCCGCAGCGTCGCCTTCAACGTCCATGGCTTCCGCATCGCGGTCCATCGCGTCACCGGCGAGATCACCATCTTGCAAAGCGTTCATGCCGCTGACGCGGGCACGGTGATCAACCCGATGCAATTGCACGGACAGGTCGAGGGCGCGATATCGTGGGGGATTGGCTGGGCGCTCTACGAGCGGATCGTGATCGACGAGACTGGCAAGATCGTCAACCCGCAGTTCCGCAATTACCGCATCCCGGCCTACGCGGACATCCCGCGCAGCGAGGTCTATTTCGCGGATACGTGTGACCCGACTGGCCCGCTCGGAGCCAAGGGAATGGGCGAGTGCCCCATCAACCCGATCGCCCCGGCCCTGGCCAACGCCCTGGAGGACGCCACCGGCATCCGCTTCCGCGAACTGCCATTCCGCCCCGATTCCATCTACCGGCCGATCTTCGAGAAGCACGGAGCGGCTGTGGTTTCCTGACGTCGGAGGCTGAGACGGCCTATGGCGAGGTGAACCGGTCGTCACCGGATCGCATGTGGATTGAGGGGCTTGACGGCCGCCTCATCAGCTGAAATGATCACGCGGCACTTAATTTACTCTTCAGGGTCAGGCGGGGATCCGCCATGAGCATGTTCCCGTCATGCTGCCCACAATCCGGTGGAGGTGCGTTATGGCTCGGCTGATCTCGCGACTCGTCCTCCTCGTCTCGCTCGTTGCCGTGCTGCTTGGAGTGGCTCCGGCCTCCACACTCGGCCAGGACGCCACCCCAATGGCGGCTGCCCTGCCAGACGGCGTCACCATTGTCGCCAACGGCCTGGACAACCCGCGCAACTTCACCTGGGATGAAGCGGGCGAGCTCTACCTGTCCATTGCTGGTATCGGAGGCCCGAGCATGGGCGACGTCGGCGGCTCACCCAGCGGTTTGACTGGTGGTCCGACCGCCAGCGTCGTGACGGTCGCTGACGGATGCGCCACCGTCGTGAGCGGAGAGCTCCCATCCAGCCTCTGGGAAGGCGTCGGCTGGGTCTGGGGTACTGCCGACGTCGCATTCCTCGATGGCCAGCTGTACCAGCTTGCCGCCGGCGGTGGTTCGGATTTCGGGAACTTCGACACGCCGGCTGGTATTTATCGCATCGAAGACGATGGCTCCTCGACGCTCGTGGCTGATTTCTCCGCCTGGTCGCGCGAGAACATGCCCGAGTTCGTCCCGCCGGACTTCAACGCGGACGGGTCGTTGATCGACATGGCCGCTGCCGACGGCAAGCTCTGGGTCGCCGACGCGGTCTCCGGGCGGATCATCACCGTCACACCGGAAGGCGAGATCACGCTATTCAAGGATTATTCTGTCGATCATCCCGTGCCGACGGGCATTGTTCCGGACGGGGAGGGTGGGCTGTACGTCGGCAATCTCACCGCAATCCCCTATCCGATTGGCGCGGCCAAGGTGGTCCAGATTGCGGCGGATGGAACCGTGGAGGACATCTGGACCGGACTGACCGCCGTGACAAGTCTGGCGATGGGACCGGATGGGGCGCTCTATGCGTCCGAGCTGGTTTCGGAAGCGATGGAGGACGACCCCTTCCTGGCGCCAAACACCGGTCGCGTGGTGCGCCAGACCGGGCCGGACAGCTTTGAAGCGGTGGTCACCGATCTGCCCTACCCCGTTTCGATCGGATTCGATGCGGATGGCGCGCTCTACATTGCTGTCCCGGCATTCGGGACGGGAACGGGTGAGGGGCAGGGAGCGCTGCTGCGGGTCGATCCCTCGGTCGCGATGCCAGTCTCCCTCGCCGGTGTGGATCTGACGACATCGACCTGTGCGGGTCAAGCCGCCGACCAGGCAAGTGCCACGCCCGGGATGGAAGGCGCGGGCGCCACACCTGAGAGTGCAGCCACGGCCACGGAGATGACCCAACTCCTCAGCGTTCCCCTGGCCGATCAGACGATGAGTGCGGATGAAACCCTTGGCGTCACCCGCATCTCGTTCGACGCTGGGGGAAGTCAGCAAGCCAGCGCGGGCGGTGGCGCCAGCGTCTACTTTGTCGAAGACGGCACCGTCTCGCTCCTTCCAGCCGAAGACTCGCCCGCATCCCTCGTCGTGCGTGCTGGCATGGACGCTTCAGCGGCACCGGAGTCGATCGAGGCCGGCGGGGAAGCCACCCTTGAGGCGGGCGACGGGGTCATCCTGCCCGCCGGTAGTAGCGCAGAACTGCGGAATGCGGGAGATGCGCCGGCCACCGTCCTCCGCTTACTTGCCGCCGGCGATGCCGGCGCCGATGCCGAGACCGGCGTCTCGCGGGCGGTGCTGGTGCGTGATGTAGAAGCGCCCGGGGCGCCGGCGTCGCTCACGCTCCAGCAGACGACGCTGCCGGCCGGCGGTCAGTTGCCATACCCGCCCGCTCCGGTGCAAGCGATTGTGGCCGCACTGGACCGGGGGCAGGCGGTCTACCTCAGCATGGGCTCGGCCGGTGTCGCAACCAACCGCAGTCCCAATCCCATGGAGATTTATCTGGTGACTCTCGAACCCGCGAAGTAGACAGTCGTGCGCCAACGGCGCCACTTCATCGGTTAGGCGCGAGGAGCCCTTGAACCATCGTCGTTTCGAGGCTCCTCGTAGCCCTCGGCGGATGCCGCGCACACGCGAATCGACGATCGGAGTGGATGCGCCATGACCACAGTGCTCGGTGAGCGTGACCCCCGCGCAGGGGTAATCTCGCAGTCTGATCTCCGATTCCTGCGTATCATGCTGGGACTGCAGGTAGCCCTTGGTCTGCTATGGGGCGTCTCGATGCTCTTCTTTGCCCGCCAGATCGTGCTGGGCTCACCCGACGGCCCGCATATCGAAAAGATCGCCATGGAGGGCGCGGCCCACATGATGCTCGTCTTCGGCGCCATCCTCGTCTGGCGAGCCCCACAGCGCTCCCGGGACGTTCTCCTGCTGATGATCTTCCTCAACGGGCTGTGGACGCTGACCGACCTCGTCTACATTCCGCTGCTCGGCCTGAGCGAGATCGACTTCTACGCGAAGGTGATCGTCAACGCCATCCTCGCCATCGGGCTGGCGCTCTCCGGTCGCCGCGCAGGAATCCTCTAGCACCCACGGCGAGGCAATGGGTGACGGGTGATGGGCGATAGAGTAGTCCGAATTCCGGCGAGCGCCCCGGCTCATTCCCTGCCACCCTAGCACCACGAGCAAAGCGAGTAACCACCCCGTCACCCATCACCCCGACTCGATTGGGTAACGACGATTGAGCCCAGCTAGCCGCGGCGTCAGCTCGCCGCCACCTCCACGCGGATGATCTCACCGGTCCCCTCGTCCGCACCAAACGCGGGCACGGCGACGTAGAGCCCCCATCGGGACCGAAGCCGAGCTCCACCGGGTAGTCGAGCCCGCTCGTCACGACCTCCTCCGTATCAGGACCGGTCTGACGGAGGATGCGCCCGCTGCCCTCCGTCAGGAATGGCTCGGCGTCGCTGGTCCGCGAGGACATCTCGGCCACGTACAACGCGCCATCCGGTCCGACCTCGAGACCGGTGACGGTTGTCAACCCCGTCCAGACGGTAATGGCCGTGCCGTCCGGGTCGACATGCCGGACGGTGGCCGATCCTTCGACGTACGGCGCGGGCGTCAGGTCGGCGACGTAGGCGCCTCCGGCGGGATCGGCCGCAATCCCGCTCGGCACTGGATGCCCTTCCGAGAGATCCACGATCCGGGTGATCTCACCGGCGAGCGTGACTTGCAGCACCTGACCGTTCACCGAGTCCACGACCCAGAGCGCCTCACCAACCGGCGCCATATCGAAAAAGGATCCGCCGTTCGGAGCGCCCTCGGGGGGCGTGTGGGCGACGGGGTTCGCGTCGACCCAGGTGCCCAGATCGGCTACGAGCGTGGCCGCGCCATCGGCGGTAATCAGGTACACACCACTCGGCTGATCGGGATTCCCGGCACCGGCGCCACCACCACCGACCAGGGCGTAGAGCTGATCGCCCAGAATATCGACATCGTTGACGCCCCAGACCCAGTCGATATCGCGCCAGATGGCCGAGGCAAGCCCAGTAGCGAGCATCGTTACCTCACCGTCGCGGATGGTGGCAACGCCCGCGGTCGGCCCCCCGTGGAAGGGCGAGCCTTCGGGACCAGGCGTGTCCCCGCCATTGCCGGCCAGACCGACGAACATCGTTCCATCGGCACCCCAGGTAAAGCCGCGCGGGTTGGTCAGCCCGCTGGCGACCACCTCGACCCCGTCCGGGAGTGCGCCGGCCGTGGGCGTCGCCTCCTGGGCACGGACGGCGAACGGGGCTCCGCTCATCAGTAGGGTGACGATCAGGACGAGTGACAAGGAAACAGCAGACGTGCGGGACATGGCGAGGTCCTCCATTCAGACGAACACGAGTCCTGCTCGACGCCGGGACCGGCCGATCGACTCTGAGATTACGCTGGTATGAATATCCTAGATCCTTTTGATGAACTGTCAATGCCTCCGGCCGCTCAGGTCGACGCCGCGACCTTTCAACGCGAGAGCAACAGCAGAGAATCAGGTTGAGATCGTCTTGTGCGGCCGGAACTCCCCATCGACGAAGGCCGGCCCCTCGACGCCCCAGCTCCACGACATACGCGGCCGGACGACGATGTACTCCATCGGTCCGAACCGGCCGTTGCGATGCTCGATCGCGGCCGTGCCGTGGATCTTCACCGCAACCGGGTCCATGGGGTCGACGGAGGCGAGGCTGTCGACGATGAGCGACACCATGCCGCCCCCGGCCGCCACGTTCTTGTACTTACGCGACCCGGCGAGGTTCTGGTAGCTCCCGATCAGGATGTCGTCTCCATCCAGCTCGAAACCGACCACGTCGGCGTCAGGTTGGCCCAAAGGGGAGACGGTGGCGAGCCGGGCGAGGCGTTGCGAGCTAAGGTAGGCCCGCTCCTTTTCCGTGAACATGGCTCTCCTTCCGCGCCCGGCCGTTTCTCGCCAATGAGTGATGGAAGCGTGGGTCAGCCCCGCTTGGCGAACGTCTCCGCACCCATGATCTCGTACCCCACCACTGGCTCGTCGCCGATGACCCACCCGTCGTGCCCGGGAGGAATCTCGTAGACGTCTCCAGGGCCGAACTCCATCTCCGTTCCGTCTTCCATGCGGACGCCCAGGCGACCAGAGACCAGGTGACCCATGTGATGCGTCTGGCAGCTATCCGTGCCCGCTAGAGGCTTGACGTGCTCCGACCACCGCCACCCCGGCTCGAACTGGCTATTGGCGATGGCGAAATCGCCGAGCCGCACGATGTTGAATGACCCATGGGGAAAGCTCCGGGTCTCGTCGGGAGAACTCACATTTTTTCGCTGCAACGTCGCCATGATCGTCCTTTCTGTCGTTCCGCGCCGAACAGTTACTCTCGGATGCCCCACTCCATCTCGATGTCCTCCCAGGTCGGTTCGCCCCCGAGGACCTCATTGGCACGCAGGTAAAACTGGTTCTGCTCTGGCAGCTCGGCCATCTGACGGTAGGTCGCCTCGTCCTGGGTGAGGACGATGAAGACCACCTGCTCAGGCTGCCCGGCGCGATGGCCGAACAGCTCGACAACGGGACCGGGAATCTTGGGCCGAATCTCCCGTTTCCAGTCCTCCATCAATGCTTCGAACTTGGCCTGATCTCCGGACGTGATCGTTGCGTGGCCGATCGTCCCGAACATTGCTCTCTCCTGTTTCACCAGCTAACGACGACATTGGTCACGCCCGCGGCGCGATGTTGAGATTCATGCGGAACAGGTTGCCCGGGTCGTATCTGCTCTTGAGCGTGACGAGCCGGTCGTAATTGGGACCGTACGAGGCGCGGAGCATCGCCTCCTTCTCTTCGCCGAACCCCGGGAAGTTCAGGTACGAGCCGCCTTTGGAGAATGGTTGCATCGCGGCGAGCGACTCCCGCGCCCACGCGATGTTCTGTTCGGTAGTGGCCGGGTCGGTCCAGGACGCCTCCGTAGCGAGCAGATACGGCGCGTCGCGGCGACCATAGGCCGTCTCCTCCGATCCCACCCGGCCCATCGCGCCCCCCAGCTGCCAGAACGTGACCCCGGACATGAACGAGGGTCGCGCCGTCGCGATGTGGACCATGGTGTCGATGGCTTCATCGCTCAGGTCGTCGACGTAGGTCGATTTCCAGTAGTAGAGGCGGCCCTCAGGGAAGAAGGGGTCGAAGGCGCCCTGCAGAGCCGTGTACGGAATCGGACCGCTGAGATCCATTAGCGGTGTCGCCAGTTCCCGCAACGGCTGCATGACCCGCTCGCCCTCCTCGACGGGCCCGATGTAGACGGCGGCCACGACCACGATTGGCCGCCGCCGCAGCTCCTCCGGAAAATGCTCGTCGTCCGGAACGCTCCAGAGGACCATCAGCGAGTTGAGCTCATCCGGCGCGGCGGCCGTGAAATCGCGCCAGGCCCGAATCACGGCCGGTCCATCTTCCAGCGCGTAGAAGGGCGCGCACAACTGGACGATCGGGCCGACCGGATGCAGGCGAAACTCGAAGCTGGTAATCGCTCCGAAGTTGCTGCCGGCCCC
Source organism: uncultured Chloroflexia bacterium (assembly GCA_963724295.1). Lineage (GTDB taxonomy): Bacteria > Chloroflexota > Chloroflexia > Thermomicrobiales > UBA6265 > JACCXM01. The sequence goes on from CAVRUC010000013.1 coordinate 551,455, forward strand.
ACGCACGGCCCAGAAGAGGTCTTCGTTCTCGGTCGCGCTGGCCGTCCGTACCTGCCCATCCGCGGTCACGATCTCGACGGAGATCAGGCTATCGAGGCTGAGACCGTACTTCCGTCGCAGGTGACCGTATCCACCGTGGATGGTCAGCCCGCCGATTCCAGTGCTGGAAACGACGCCTCCCGGAACCGCCAGGCCAAAGAGCTGGGTCTCGCGGTCGATGTCTCCCCAGGTGGCCCCGCCCTGGGCGAGGGCAGTCCGCGCTTCTGGATCGACGAAGACGCCGCGCATCTGCGATAGGTCGATGACCAGCCCGCCGTCATTGACGGCGTTGCCGGCCACGTTGTGTGCACCGCCCCGCACGGAGAGCAGGAGACCATGCTCGCGCGCGAAGTTGACGCACGCCACGACGTCGGCGGTGCCGGAGCAGCGCGCGATCAGCGCCGGGCGGCGGTCGATCAGACCGTTACGGACGGCGCGAGCCTCGTCATAGCCCGGATCATCAGGCGTCAACAGCGGACCGCGGAGACCGCCCCGGAACTCCTCGATTGTCGCTTCATCCAGCATTCCCTCGATCGGAGGGGCAAGCAACTCTGTCGCCATGCATTACTCCTTTCACCGACAGCACCCGTGATGAACTGGCGCCGAACCGCCTGACGAGGTTCTCCATCCGACCAGAGCCGGCCTCGTCAGCGCGATACGTGAATCACGTGGCACGCCGGTGGCGTTGAATTGCGCTAAGCGCAACGACATGATGCTCCCCGGAGCGAGGCTGCACATCGTGGAGTTGGCGGAGGCAGACTCGCGATTTTTAGGGCTAATCGGCGGAAGGGGTCAGTAATTACCGCAATCGGTGAGAATCGTCAGCTCTGTGTTGCCAAATCGGCTACACGGGCGACCAGGTCGTCTCCAGTGCTCGGCGCACGCGCCCAATCCACCAGGCGAGGTCAGCGGCCTCACGCGCCCGCTTCGCGGCATCCGGGTGCTCGGCAGCGTCGAGTGCCTTGTTCCAGCCGTACTCGGCGAACGTGGCGATGAAGGAGAGTTGGAGGGCGCGCTCATCGTGGTCGTCCCCGCAGACGGCGCGGAAGTCGTCGATCAATGCTTCCCGCGTGGCCGCGATCCGAGACCAGGCGCCGGTCAAGAACGTCGTAAACTCAAAGGCGGCCGGGGCCTGGGTCGCGGTACCCCAATCGAGGATCACCACACGATCTGGTTCGAGCCCGACGTTGGCGAGCCACAAATCCCCGTGGATAAGCGTCGTCACGCACCGGTCGAGCTCGAAGGCGAGCCGGTCGGGTCGCTCGTGGATGGCGTGGACGGCCGCCGCGACGTCATGAGGCACTACATTCGGGAATACATCCCAGCCGCGCGCAATCCACTCGAAGACCGGGCTCGCTCCACCATGCTCGCTCGCCGCCGTTCGCGGTGTGAAGAGCGACAGGTGGTCGGTGAGGCTGCACAGCCCCTCGAGAGGCTCTCCTCGGAAGGTGCGGTGCAGCATGGAGGCCGCTTCGAGGATGCGGCGGCTCTCGGCCTGTGTCAGCACTCGATCGTCCGACAACAGCGCGCCGGAGATGTCGCGCATGATGAGGACCCAGCCGTCATCGGCAGCTTCGACAGCGACGATGGCGTGATCGATTACCGGCGGAAACCGGTCCATCACCCCGGACGTCCAGAGTCCGGCCACCCGGCCCGTGTCATGTGTGAGCCGCATAGTTGCGTCCCACGCCGGTGAGAGGTGCTTGACGACTAGCGCTCGACCGTCCGCCAGCACGACCCGCTCCAGCATGGCGCCGGAGTAGCCCTGGCTGGTCTGGCGCAGTGGCGTCCGCTCGACGACGTTGTCAAACAGTCCTGCCAGAGTCACCACATAACTCCTCCCACCCTCTCTACGGGATGCGGGACAACCGCTCCGCTGTTAGACCAGCCCGCGTCGCACGGCGATCGCCGTCACTTCGACCCGGCTGTTGACGCCGAACTTGGCGAAGAGGCTGGCGACATGCGTTTGGACCGTGCGCGGACTGACGCGCAGAGCCTCGGCGATCTCCCGGTCGTGATGTCCCACTACCAGCAGCCGCAGGACGTCAAGCTCGCGCGGACTCAGCCGCGGCGACGACCAATCTGAGACAGAGGCGGCAGCCGGCGCCGCCAGCAGCCGCCGCGCCTCGGCAACGGCCTGCTCGATCGAGAGGGCCTGACCCTCTGTCCACGCGGTTTCGAACGCGTCATCGTCAAGCTGAGATCGAACCGCGGCCAGCACCCGCTCGGCGTGGACATGGTGCGCCAGGTAGCGAACGCCTAGAGATTCGGCCACTCCCCAGGCGGCGCCAAGCAACCGCGCCGCTCGCTCGGACTGGCCGCGACGGTTCGCCACGCCGGCGATTCCCGCGAGCGTGCCCGCGATGCCGCGGCCGTCATCGCTGTCGAGCCAGAGCGTCAGCGTCTCGTCGTAGAGCCGTGCCGCCCGGACCTGATCCCCCCGCTCGCTGGCCGCGGCGGCCGCTGTGCCCAGCGCCTGAGCGAGTCCCCACAGGTAGCCTGCCTCCCGCCAGCCCGCGACCGCATGTTCAGCCAGGGTCGCCGCCGACGCGGGGTCGCCGCGCAACAGGGCCACGTCCGCGAGATTCGCCACGGGGAGCAGCGTCCAATGCGGAAGGCGCCCAGCGTCTTCCAGGCTCTCCATGAGACCGCGCGATGCTTCATAGCGCGTGGCGGCGAGGTCGAGGTCGCCCTGCCACTCGGCGGTGATGCCCAGCGCGAGCAGTGCCCGCGCCTGACCGAAGACATAGTCGTGCGCCCGTGCCAGAGCGAGTCCTTGTTCGCTCAGCGCGGTCGATCGCGAGAAATCGCCGCGCACCTGAGCGAGCGCCGATGCCGTAAAGAGCGCATCGACGCGCGTTTCGGGAGGGACAGCGCTTTCGTCCGCCAGCGCCGCCTCGAGCCACTGCTGACCCTCGTGCGGCTCGCCGCGGGCGTAGGCGAAGGAGAGGATCGTCCCGGCTAGCCGTAGCACCGCGGCGGCGTTACCGGAGCGCAAGGCCCAGGCGACCGCCGTGTGCAGGTTGTCTCGCTCGATGGCGAGGCGCTCGACCCAGGCAGCTGAACCCGACGCGATGAGATGCGGCTCGGCCTGCTCGGCCAGGGCCAGGTAGTGGGCCGCGTGGGCCGAGCGAGTGGCACTCTCCTCCCCGCTGGCCGCCAGCCGCTCCAGGCCGAATTCTCGAATCGTCTCCAGCATGCCATAGCGCGGCTCGCCAGGGGGCGCCTCGGTCTGGATCAGCAGGCTCTGCTCGACCAGTCCGCGCACCCCATCCAGGACGTCCAGACCAATCTCGCCGGCTCCGGACGCGACAGCCGCGACCGCTCCCAGGCTACCCCCACCGGCCAGCACGGAAAGGCGCCGGAAGAACGCTTGCTCGTCGGCGCCCAGCAGGTCGTAGCTCCAGCCGATCGCGTCGCGCATTGCTTGCAGGCGGATTGGCTGATCCCGTGGCCCGCCGGTGAGGATTGGCAACGGACGCTCGAGATGACGGAGCAGCGTCGGCGCGGGCAAATGCCTGGTGCGCGCTGCCGCCAGCTCGATCGCCAGTGGCAACCCATCCAGCCGCCGGCAGATGGCGACGACGGCCGTGGCATTCGCCGCGGTCAGGACGAAATCTGGCCGCGCCGCCTGCGCTCGCGCCACAAACAGCTGCACGGCAGGCGCCGCGCCTACCTCCTCCACTGTCGGCGCTGTCTCGGCATCAGGCAGCGCCAGGGCGGGGACCGGAAAATCATGCTCGCCGGAGATGCGCAGGACGGCGCGGCTCGTGGCCAGAACGCTCAGTCTGGGGCTGGCCACGAGCAGCTCGGCGATGAGCGGTGTCGCGTCGAGCAGATGTTCCAGGTTGTCGAGAACCAGGAGGAGGTGCTTTGTGCGCAGAGCCGACACCAGCGTCTCTGCGAGCGGTCGGCCACCAGTCTCGCGCACTCCGACACTTTGGGCGATCGCGGAGGCGACCAGCGCCGGCTCAGGGACGGCGGCAAGCGGGACGAAGACCGCCCCATCAGCGAATGCTGTTTCCAGCCTGGCCGTGGCCTCGAGGGCGAGCCGCGTCTTGCCGACGCCGCCCGGACCCGTCAGCGTGACCAGCCGGACATCAGGGCGGCAGAGGAGGCCGGTCAAGGTCGCGACCTCCTGCTCCCGCCCGACGAGCGCCGTCAGTGGGCTGGGTAATGGTGCCGCGACGTGACCTCGACGCGGGATCGGGGCAATCGAGATCGGCTCAGTTGGCGTTCGATCGGGCGGCGGTGCAACCATGGTGGCCCTGCGACAGCAATCCCAACGGGGGTTCGCCGCGCATCATTGCCGCCACGAGCGCTGTCGTCAACTTCCTCAGAGCGCCCGCGGTGCGAGACGCCCGTCGCACCTCACTTCGCGGCGCGGAGTCGATGCTCGACAGTCGCCAGCGCCGTGCCGAATACCGCATGGGCCGCGATCATGACCATCTGCCGCTGGTTCGAGTCATCTTCCGCGGCGGGATAGAGATTCAGCGAGGGCATCAGGCCGATGTAGCTGACGCCCCAGACCGCCGCGCCGAACAGGAGCCCCGCTGCCAGATCGGAGCGCGGTAGCACCGGGCGGATGGCAGAGAAGACCACGCCGCAGGCGGCGCCATATCCGGTGTGTGCGGCAATCCAGGCTGCCTGGAACTCCGGGCTCTGACGATCTGGATTCTCACCGGCTTGCTCCGCCATGTTCTCCGTGATCTCGACCGGTGGAGGCGTGACCATCAGACCAGCCGCGCGGCCGGCGCCGATCACGACCGTCATCGGCACGGTCGCCGCCAGGCCAGCCAGCGCTCCGCGGGCAAGCGTCTGCATCGCCCCTCCCTTCGATCCATCATCGCCCGGCCCATGGCCGCGCGCTAACAGCCGCGCCGATGGTGATCGCCACCATTCGCCCCCGCTCGACCCATACAGGCACGTACCAGCGCAAGAATCAGACCGCTCGATCCTGTTGCAGCGGCCCACCCATCGGTGTGATCCCGAGGGCACGAGCTTGCAGGATCTCGTCGGTGTCCTTAGCGCGGCGTCTGACCGGTCGGAAGTCGGAGGTCGGAAGTCGGAGGATTGTCCTCCGGCTATCAGCTATCGGCCATTAGCTTCCTACGACTCACGACTGATCACGACTCACGATTCGCGGTCTCTCTTCTCCACTTACCGACTAACCGACTTACCGACTTACCGACTGGCCGTCTCGCCGTCCACATAGACAAGCAGATCTAGCCAACCAGGGGAATGACCGAGCCGGGTCAGCAACAGCGCCGCCTCACTGCGGTGCTGGGTGGCATGGTTGACCTGATGCAGGAGCTGTTGCCGGAGCGGATAGGACCACGTCTCGCCCTGGAAGTTCACGTAGGAGACGACACGCGCCAGATCGGGCTCATGCAACGTCGAGACGTATTGCGATGTCGCTGCCTCGACCTCGTCCCAGCGGGTCCAAAGTGCTGCCACGTCTGGAAAGTCGGCCGGGTTCCACAGCCCGTGCGGCGACATTTCCCGCCACCGTTGCAGCCATAGCCACTGGGCGGACGCCGTGTGAACGAGGGTGTCCCGGATCGAGTCGAAGCCGTCGCCTGGCGGTCGTGTACTGCTCCGGGGTGAGCTGCTCGGCCGTATCGAGGATGCGGGCGTTGGCCCAGGCGCTGTACGCGTAGAGCTCGCGGATCGCTTCGAGCATGGATGCTCCTTCAGTGTCGGCCCTTCGACCGGCCGTGGCGACGTGGAGTGACTTGACAGAATCTGAGCTAGGTGTAGGGTAGCTGGCGCAACCCAACCCGAGAGTGTCAACCGAATCTCGCCTCAGCGTAGGGAAGGATCATCATGCGGCTCCATTCGTCCTTTTCCCTCATCTCCCTTCTCGTTCTCGCGATGCTCATTGGTTTCGCCCCGGTCAACGCCGGCCGCGCCCAGGAGGCAACCCCCGCGGCCACCCCGACGGCGCTCGCCTGGTCGGACTGCGCGGTTGGAGGCGGTTGGGAGTGCGCCACCCTCCCCGTTCCGCTCGACTACGCCGACCCGACCGGGCCGACCATCGACATCGCGCTGACCCGGCTACCCGCCGGCGACCCAGTTCAGCGGATTGGGGCCCTGCTCCTCAACCCCGGCGGCCCGGGCGGGCGAGGTGTCCATACCCTGCACCAGCTGGGCACGCTGATGTTTCCAGAGGAAACGCGCGCCCGGTTCGACATCGTCAGCTTCGACCCTCGCGGCGTGGGTGAGAGCGGCCAGATCGACTGCCAGCCCGACTTCGAGACCTACTACGAGCTCGACCCTTCCCCCGATGACGCTGCCGAACGGGAGGCCTGGCTCGCCGGAGGGCGTGCCTACGCTGCGGCCTGTGCCGCGAACGGCGGTGAGCTGCTGCCGTTCGTCGGCACCGAGAACGTGGTGAGCGACATGGAGCAGCTGCGGACAGCCCTCGGCGAGGAGACGATCTCATTTCTTGGCATCTCCTATGGCACCAGCCTTGGCGCCCGCTACGCCGACCGCTACCCGGAGCGCGTGCGCGCATTCGCGCTCGACTCCGGCCTGCCCTCGTTCGTCGACCCGGTGACGTTCATCCCACAGTGGGTCGACGCCATCGAGCGCGCGTTCGACGCCTACCTCGCCGACTGCGCTGCCGCCGTGACCTGTCCGTTCCATTCTGACGGTGACCCGGCTGCCGCCTTCGACGCGCTCATCGCCCAGGTCGATGCGGCACCGCTGGAGGTCCCAACCGAAACCGGAACGAGACTGGTCGGTCAGCGCGCCGTCCTGGCCGGTGTCGAGGCGGTGCTGTCGAATGTCGTGGCGTGGCCGCAGCTGGCTACTGCTCTGCAGGCGGCGGCCAACGGGGACGGTGCGCCGATACTCGCCTTATCGGACATGCGCAACGAACGGATGCCCGACGGTAGCTACGGTCCTGGCAGTGCCGCGTTCCTGGCCGTCGGCTGCTTGGACTTCCCTATCACCAGGGACCCAGTCGCCTACGAAGCGCTAGCTGCCAAGGCCGCGACCATCGCTCCCCGCCTCGGCGCCTACTACGCCACCTGGACCCTGCCCTGCGCCTTCTGGCCGGCACCACCGACCCCAGCTCCTCATGCACCTGTAGCCGCCGGTGCGCCGCCGATCCTCGTGATCGGCGCCACGCTCGACACCCAGGACGCCTACACCTGGTCAGTGGACATGGCCGGACAGCTAGAGTCGGGCGTCCTGTTGCGGCGTGAAGGCACCGGGCACCCCTCTTACTTCGAGAGCGCCTGCGTCGTGGAGGCAGTAAACGCCTACTTGATTGACCTGACCCTGCCGCCCCCGGAACTCATCTGCCCCTCGACCGGCGGGTTGTTCGTAAGGTCCGAGTAGAAGGTCTTGGCGGTTGATTGTGAGCTGGAGATCTGCTGACCCAACAAGCCTCATTTGGCAAAGGAGAGGACTTTGCGTCTCAGTCAAGTCATCGTCTCCGTCCTCGCCCTGGCCACGGCCGGTTTCCTTCCCGTCGCCGCCCAGGAGGCCACCCCGGTCTCACCTCCTGCAGATGGGCAATTGACGGCGATCGTCGTCTCGGCGATCGGGGGTCCCATCGGCGTGCCGGGTAGCGATGGCCTGCAGCACATCGAGTATGACCTCGTGGTCACGAACGTCTTCAGTGCCCCCGTCGTGATTGTCGACGATCGAAGTCATTGGGCCTGACGGTAATCCTTTGCTGTCGCTCGCGGGCGACGCCCTCGTGGCGTCGACACAGCCACTCCTCGGATTGACGCCATTGCAGGAGATTCCCGCGTCTGGCACGGCAGCGGTCCTGATCGATGTGGCCGTTCCGCGCAACGAAGTACCCCAGCGCCTCACCCACCGAATGACCTACACGCTTCCCGCCGATGCGCCCGGGGCGAGCCAGATCGAGAGTCTCACCGTCGATGGTCCCGAGCTGGTTGTCGATAACCGTGCCCCGGTGGTCATCGTCCCGCCCGTGCATGGTCCAGGGTGGCTCAATGCCTTCAGCTGCTGTGACGCATCGTCGATCCACCGCGGGGTCCGCGCGGCAGCCGATGGAGCCCGCATCGTGAAGTCAGAGACGTTTGCCATCGATTGGATCCTGTTCCAGGACGGTCGCCTCTTCGAGGATGACGGCTCGCGCAACGAGCAGTGGTTCTCCTACGGCGCCGAGGTCACCGCCGTCGCCCCGGGCACCGTCGTCTCCGCGCGCGACGGCCTGGCAGACGGGACGCCGAAGAGTCTGCCAGGCACGTTCCAGGAGCCACGTGACGGTGCGGGCAATCACGTCATCGTGCAGATCGAGCCCGGAGTCTGGGCGTTCTACGCGCACCTCCAGACTGGGAGTGTCGCCGTCGAGATTGGCGATCAGGTCGTGACCGGACAGCCGCTTGGCCGGCTGGGCAACAGCGGGAACTCGATCGGGCCGCACCTGCACTTCGGGCTGATCGATGGCCCCAATCCATTGACCGCGAACAGCGTGCCGATGGTGATCGACCACTACAGTTTGACCGGTTCAGTCGACCCGGCATCGCTCTTCGCCAGCCTCGGCGATCCTGAGGCCTTGTCGCTGCGCATGGAAGCCACCGCACAACCCCAGAGCGGTACGCTGCCACTCAACATGACCATTACCGATTTCAGATGAGTCGACCATGGTGATGGGTGAAGCTCTATGACGCGCTCCCTCGTTATCGTCGTCCTCGCCTCCGGGCTGTCCCTGGGAGCAGTCGGTGGGGTCCTGGCCGGCTGGCACTGGTGGCAGGCGCCAGGCGGCAATACGCATGAAGTTCTCGCCGATGCCGGGATCGGTCACCCAATCTACGCGCTCGATCCGCGAGACGATCGCGCGCTGGCTGCCTATGCGACCGATATCTTTATCGGCCGGGTCCTGGACCAGACGGGCGCCGCCGGCGCGCCGACCTCGGCGCCCGGGCAAGAGCTGCCGCAGTCGCAGTTCGCCGTAGAGGTCTTGCATGTGGTCAAGGGCCAGGCAGGAGGCGTGGTCACCGTCAACCAGGTCGGCGGCCTGGACACCCAGGTAGGGGAGCTCATGCAGCTCGAGGGGGACGCGCTCCTCCGTCCAGGGGCCAGCGAGCTGTTCCTGGTCGTGGCCGTTCCCGAGCGCGGCTGGTATCAGATCGTCGCGGCGGGACACGGCCATCTCCCCGCGGACGACCCCTCGCAGCGCGAGGCCCTGATCGACCGGTTCGCTCAGGCGACCGCACCCTCGGTGAAAGGCGCGTCTCCTGACGCTCGATCTCTGGGAGAGAGGCTATGAGCCGCTGGGCGCGATCGGCAGGCATCACGAGTCTCGTCCTGACCTCGATCCTCCTGGTAGCTGGGACATCCACCCGCACCGGCGCCAGGGCGCAGGCGACCGACGAGCCGATTGATTTCATTCGCTTCAACGGCGCCGTCTATCTCTCGATCGCCTATCTCGCGGAGGACAGCCCGCCGGCTGCACCCTCGTCGCTTGCTCCCGGGGATCTGGGACCGGCGGTCGGTGAAGTGGTCACCAACTGGATCGACGGGAACGATGAGGCCCTGTATCCAAACGAGCCCTGCTATTGGGACACTCCCGACGGGACCGCGCCCCTGCTGGCGCCTGGAGACGACATCCACGCGGTGCACGGCTACGCGACGACGTTCCGTCTCGCGGCCCGTCACGAAGGCGCCCTGGTCGCCTATCAGGTCTGGTGCAACGACGAGGCGGAGGTCGGCGCCGACCTCTTTGACATCTTCGACCGGGTGGATCGCATCAGCGTGACCGCTGACCTCTCGGAATCGTCGGGATTCGCCGTCATCGAGGATCGCGCGACGGTCGCGGATTTGGTGAACATGCTCCTGGAAGGACGGGTCATCCCGGAGGAGCTCTCCTCGGCGGCGCCCGTCACCCACCAGCTGATCTTCCATCTCGACGACGGCAGCACATTCCGCGCCTCCGCCGCACCGGGAGAGCTCCTCTGGGGGCTCGGAGCGGTCACGGTGCCGGCCGCATTCACCGAGACGCTCGACCACGCGGGGACGAGCGATCCGGGTGAGGAAGCTCCGGATTGAGCATGAATGCCAGGCAGTGGGCAGGAACGCGCCCCGCACGAGGCCTCCTCATCGTCCTCTGCCTGCTCTTGCAGGCGCCGCTGCTCGGGTCCACTGGCGCGAGGGCGACGCAGACCGCGCCGCCGTCCCGGTCGCTGGACCCGGCATGCATCCGCTTTGACGATCCCAACGCGGTGGTCAACGGTGAGATCGTCTACGCGGCGTTCACCGCCTACGAATTTGGTCTCGACCACGCGGTCGACGCCTGGTCCCCGGCGCGGGGTTTCGCCGTTGCCTTCCGGGAGGCGGTCCCCATCGGCGACGCGGTTCCTGAAGAAGCAAATCTGATCTACCGCGACGTGGAGATTCCCGGGTCCGCGTTCAAGGGGGTGACCGTGACCTGGGCTCACGCCCCGGCGACGGTCACGCTCAACCGATCGATGCTCCCATCTCCCGAGACGACCGATCCGCTGGAGCAGGAGCTGATCCGGGCGGTGGTGACCCATGAGACCGGGCACGCGCTGGGATTGGGCGACGTTCCGACGCCCGGCGTCAACATCCGTGAGTGCGCGAATATGCTGATGAAGCGGAGTGTCGACAAGGGCGGCGGGCACTTCACCGCGCCGCAACCGGCGGACATTGCCCTCTACTGCATGCGGTGGGGCGGAGCCATCTGCGGTAATCAGCCGGCGCCGATCGTGACGCCGGACCCGAAGCAAGGGTCGGAGCTGGAGGCGCACGCTTTCGCCTCACCAGCCCCGGCCGTCCAGAGCCAGACCACGACCGCGTATCGCTATCTCGTCGTGACGTGCGAATCGATCCCGGAAGGGGTCATCAAGCCCGATCAGGTCGAACGCGACGAGCTGCTCCTGGACTCCGGCAGCCGGTGCGTCCGCGCGCCGGCCGGCGTCTTGTTCCACGTGCACCTGAGCGATGGCGCCACGTCACTGGCGCTGACCGATCGCCGCGGCGAGTTTGCCGTTCAGAAGCCGAATGGCATCGGCGTCGAGGTTGACATGCCTGAGGGCGTGAACGGCAGGTTCCCCTCGCTCCTCGGCTACCAGCCGCTGGACGTCTTCGACCGTATCCCCGCCGACGATCCCGCATGCCAATCTGAGACAGTGGAGGTCTGCAAGCGCGTCTATGTGCTGGTGCCGTGAGCGAGGGATCAGTAGGGAGGGAACTATGAGCGTCGTTCAATGCGGTTGTAATCAGTTTCGCTGGCGGCGGTTGGTCACACGTCGTCATCTCCTCAAGAGCGGCGCGGGTCTGGCCGCGCTCGGGCTGCACCTGCCCGCGTCACGCTTCGCGGCGCTGGCGCAAGAGGCGACGCCGGACGGAGCGCGCAATGGACTGGCGATGATTCAGGGCCAACATCCGTCCCCGGTCATCAATGGCTCGTACGTCAGCCCGCTGGTCGAGATCTACGGCGAGGTCGAGATCGGCCAGCGCTCCTTTATCGCCGGGAACACCCTGCTCTACGCCGCCGAAGGTGTTCGCATTCACCTGGGTCATGAGAACAATTGCCAGGACAATGCATACCTGTTTGCGCGCGAGCAAAACCTCAGGTTCGGCGACATGGTCTCGATCGCCCATCAGGCGGTCATCGAGAACTCGATCGTCGGAGACTTCACCTTCTTCGGTTTCCGCTCCCGCACCCGCAACTGCGAGATCGGCGAGGGCGCGATGGTCATGCACAACACGACGGTCGAGAACGTCGTCATCCCGCCGAACCGGATTACTCCGCTCGGGGTCCGCATTACGACGCAGGCCGAGGCGGACGCCCTACCGGAGGTGACTGACGCCAACGACGAGTTCAAGCACGGGGTTCAGGAGGTCAACATCGCCTTTGTCGAGGGCTACACCGCCCTCTTCGAGCAGCTTGGCCGCGACGGAGTGGAAGGGATTGGTCCGAACCCCGTCACGGATTTCAATCCGGTCTCGGTCTCCCCGCAGATCGGCGAGGGCGTCAGTCTCGCTGAGCTCGTCCGCATCACGGGGGACGTGCGGCTCGGGGAGGGAAGCACCGTCGGCCAGCGCTCCGCGATCCGCGCCGACGAAGGGACGCCGATCGTGATCGGGCGGCGCGCCCGCATCCGGAGCCGCGTCACGTTCCACGCTCTCGAGCACACCAGTGTCGAGGTCGGCGACAACGCCCAGATTGGAGACGGAAACGTCATCCATGGCCCTGTCAGCATCGGCGACAACTTTGTCGCCGAAGACGATTGCGTCGTCTTCCAGGCCACGGTGGAAAACAATGTGACGGTCCGCACTGGCGCCACGGTCGCCGGCGAGTTCGTCCTCCGCGAGGGCACGATCGTTCCTGAAGGTGCGGTCGTCACCAACCAGGACGAGGCTGACGCGCTGCCTATCCGCTGATTGCCGACTCGCTCGAGAAGGCGCGGAGTCGAAATAGAGTAGTGTTTCACGGGCGGGGTAGTGGAGTTGAGCGTGGTGGGTCAATGGCTGATTTCGATCTCGCGGTGATAGGCGGGGGCATCGTCGGGTTGTCGACGGCGATGCAGATGACGGAGCGGTTTCCGGGGATCTCCGTCGCGGTGCTGGAGAAGGAGCCCGCGCTGGCGCGCCATCAGACCGGGCGCAACAGCGGGGTCATCCACGCCGGTGTCTATTACCAGCCGGGAAGTCTCAAGGCCCAGTTCTGTCGCGAGGGCGTGGAGGCGACGACGCGGTTCTGTCGCGAGCGGGGCATCGCCTACGAGCAGTGCGGCAAGCTGTTGGTGGCTACCGAGCCCGCGGAGCTTCCCCGCATGGAGGCGCTCTACGAACGCGCCCGCGCCAACGGCATCGACATCGAGCGCCTGGACAAGGCGGAGGTCGCCCGGCGCGAACCGCGTATTCGCGGGCTGGCTGGGCTCTTCGTCAAGACCACCGGCATCGTCGACTACGCCCAGGTCGCCAAGGCGATGGCCGGCGTCGTCGCCGAGCGCGGCGGCGCGATTCTCACCTCGAGCGAGGTGGCCCACGTCGAGGAGACACCTTCGGGCGTGACCCTCGACGTGGGAAGAGATCGCATCAAGGCCCGGCACGTCATCGCCGCGGCCGGTCTCCAGGCGGACCGGATCGCGCGGTTGTGCGGCGTCGACGTCGATTTCCGCATCGTGCCCTTCCGGGGCGAGTACTACCGGCTAGGGGCCGACAAGGACTCGCATCGTCAACCATCTGATCTACCCCATCCCCGACCCGGAGCTGCCCTTCCTCGGTGTGCACCTGACCCGCATGATCGGCGGCTACGTCACGGTCGGGCCGAACGCGGTCCTCGCCTTCGCGCGGGAGGGCTACGGCTTCGGATCAGTCAGCCTGCGCGACCTGCGCGAGATGGCGACATTCTCCGGCTTCCGCCGGGTCATCCGGGACAACCTGAAGTCCGGGGCGCTGGAGATGGCCAACTCGCTGCTGAAGTCACGTTATCTGGCGCTCTGCCGTCGCTACTGCCCGGAGCTGGAGCTGTCAGACCTCTCGCCCTATCGCTCCGGTGTGCGCGCCCAGGCCGTGCTGGCGGACGGCACCATGGTCCACGATTTTCTGATCGGCGAGACGGACCGCACCATCCACGTCCTGAACGCTCCCTCGCCGGCGGCGACCTCCTCCATCCCCATCGGCCGCCACATCACCCGGCTGGCGGAGCAGAAGTTCGCCTGGAAAGCGGCATGACGCTGGAACGGCGTCTGACGAGTCGGAGGTCGGAAGTCGGAAGTCGGAAGTCGGAAGATCGGTCCGCCGGCTATCAGCTGTCAGCTATCAGCTATCGGTCTCTTCTCGTTCTAGCCGTCTAGCCGACTCACCGACTCACCGACTCACCGACTTACCGACTCTCGTCGCGTCCACGCCGCTGCCGCCTCGACCCGACTGACGTCGTACTCCACCCTCAGAGCCTTCTGGACTTCGACCAACAGGGCCGACGCCTGCTCCCGCAATGGCTCTTGTTGGGTAACGGAAACGCGCGCCGCGACCGCCCCCAACGTTGTCATCAGGTGCGTGGCGACGAGTGCGTCTCCCGCCCCATAGTGCCGGATCTGGGTGAACGCCACGTCAATCAACCGCGCAAAGGACGGACCTCGTAGCACGACACGCCCGCCGCTGGGACCTGCTAGCACTTCGGTTTCGTCGCGGCTGGCGGCGCGAACCAGGAGCTGACCGAGACGGTCGATGCACAACGTGGCCGTGGTCGGGTCGTTGACGGCCGGTGACAGGGCCCGCACCGCGATGTCGGCCAGCTGCCGAATCCCCAGCTCGACGTCTTGCTGGCGCGTTCGCTCAGGGCCGAGCACAAAGGCGGCGCGCAGCCGCTCCTCCAGGTCCGGCTCGACCATCCCCTGAGGCCAGACGGTCGCCAGGGGTGCGCCGGACAGAAGAAAGCTCCCCACCGGAGCCTCGGTTCGCACCACCAGCCCTCGCATCCCGGCTGCCGCCAGTAAGGCCCCGGCGTCGATCGCCTCCAGGTAGCCGTCTCCGTGCGACGCGATGGTCTCCCCGGGCTCCGCTGGTAGCGCCGGCCCAGCCAACGCGGGAGCGTGGTCGTCATGAGCCTCGCCGGCGAGCGGTTCGGCGAGCAGATCCAGAGTGTCGTGAGTGACACGCTTGATGATGACGGCGACCTGCACGGAGCGGGCGACGTGGTTGATGGTGTAGATCATGAAGCCAATGCTGACCAGCGCCAGCACGATGGCGACGGCGACCGCGGTGACCGGCACGAATCCCGGGCCGCCTCCATTCTCATCCGACGAACGCACGGCCCGCAGAACGATCAGCGCGTACGTGAAGGTGCCCAGGAAGACCCCGAGCACGACCTGCGTGCCGCGGTCTCCGGTGAGATTGCGCATCACCCGCGGTGTGAACTGAGCGGAGGCGATCTGCAAGACGACGATCGTCAGGGAGAAGACGACGCCGAGGACGGAGAGCGTCGTACCGGCGATGGCGAAGAGGACACCCCGAGCCCCATCCGCGCCTCCGACAGCCCAGGCGTCGCGGCCCTGGGTGTCGAGTCCGAGAGCTCGATCGGCGCGCAGCAGCACCAGGGCCAGCGCGGCATACGCCAGGGCGATCACCGTCGGGGTGAACCAGAGGCTGTCGAGCAGGTCGCGCTGCAGGGCCCGCAGGCGTGCCGGCACGTGGTGCTCCCTCTACGACGAGTCTGGCGGCGCCATGATCCGACGTTGCGAACCATGCCCCAACGCGGCCAGGTGCCGCAACGACCCGAGCGCGGCATCGGTCATGCGGTCCCCCGCCTCCGGCGCGAGCCGGCTCAAGTGCGACCTATCTTAGAGGGAACGTGGCGATTGACGCGGGAGCCTGGCACACAGAGATCTGTGACCAATGTGGGTGGACCGCGCGTTTCTCGAACCCCGCTACCCGCCTACAGTGGGTGACGGACAGGGGAGGCGATATGAACACATTGCTATGCCGGGTGCTCGGTCATCGCAGAGCGCGCGTGGTCTTCTCAACCAACCGGTTCTACTGCGCTCGCTGCGGTCTCGACTTATAACCGAGAGGGCGCTCGGTGGAGCGTGATCTCTGCAACGGAACCGGTCCACCACGCTCTCCGAGCGTGGTGCGCTTTACTCCGCCCGGCGCCGTGAGAAGCGGCGAATCTGGCTGAGGATGGTCGGGATGAAGAGTGCGCCGACGATGACGAAGGTGATGAGCGTCGTCAGCGTCCCCAGAGCGTAGAGATCCGGCTCGATGATCTGCACGGTCAGCATTGCCCACAATTGCAGGGGCAACGTGTTCTGAGAGGTGGCGAGCACGCTCCGCTCGAACTCGTTGAGCGAGAGGGTGAAGCCGAAGAGCGCGGCGCTGAGAACGCCCGGCCAGATGATCGGGAAGACGACCTCGAAGAACGTGCGCAGCTCGCCGGCGCCGAGATCGCGCGCCGACTCCTCGATACCGGGATCGAACCGGTTGAGGACTGCCACCATGACCAGGAACGCGAACGGCAGCGCCCAGACAACGTGCACGCCGAGCAGTGAGAGGTGACCCGGCTGCATATTCAGGAGCCGCCACCACAGGCTGACCCCCAGACCGAGCAGGATCCCGGGTGTCATCAGTGCCAGCAGCACCGTCGGGAAGAGCAGTCTCGTGCCGGGCAGCCGCCGCCGGTAGGCGAAGGCGATGACCAGGCTGAAAGCCGCCGCGATCAGGCCCGTCTCGACCGCGACGACGAGCGTGCGTACGATCGCCTCTCCCAGCTCCGATGCGCGCTCGCCGAAGAGCCGCTGCCACCAATGCAGACTCACGCCCTTCAGCGGGAATGTCATGCCGCCCTGCGGTCCCTGGAAGGAGAGCACCGCCATGATGATGATCGGTCCGTAGAGGAAAAGCAGGATCAGAGCGAAGTAGAGACCGAGACCGACGTTGAGCCACCTCCCGCCCTGGAGGCTCTTGGTCCGTCCCATCAGAGCCCCTCCGCGATCCGCCCATAGCGGAAGAGGACAGCGACCCCGGCCACCGTGACCAGGACCAGGATGCTGGCGGCCGCGGCGGCCTGCGGAAACTGGATGTAGGTGACGAAGTTCTGGATACCGAGACCGACCGAGCTGGTCTTACCGCCCCCGATCAAGCGCACGGTGGCGAACTCACCCATGCTCAGCACGAAGACGAAGACCGCGCCGATCACGATCCCCGGTCGCGCCAGGGGCAGCAGAATCTCGGTCAGCATGGCCCACCAGCCGGCGCCGGAATCGCGAGCTGCCTCCAGGATCGCGGGCTCGATCGTGGAGAGCGAGAAGAAGATCGGCGAGACCATGAAAAGGAGATAGAGCTGGATCATCGCCACCCGCACGGCAAAGTCCGAGAAGAGCAGGAAGTCGAGCGGCTGCGCGGTGATCCCCAGGTTGAGCAGAGCGGAGTTGAGGAACCCTTCGCGACCCATCATCGGGATCCAGGCAATCGCCCGGATCAGGAAACTGGTGAAGAACGGAGCCAGCAAGATGATGAACAGCGCGAACTTCCGCCGCAAGTCGGGCACCACCAGCGCCAGGTAATACGCCACCCAGAACCCGAGCAGGAACGTCACCACGGTGGTGATCACGGCGTTGAGGACCGTGTTGCCCAGGGTGCGGATGAAGACGTCCGAGTCCGCCAGGAGCCGGTAGTTGTCGAGCGTGAAGACGCGGTTGAAGCCGCTCAGCGTCGGCTCGAAAAAGCTGACGACGAGCACGACCACCACCGGGATGATCAGGAATGCCAGCAGCCAGGCGACAGGGAAGGCCAGCAGCAGCGCCCAGGCGCTACCCGCCGCCAGGCGTAGGCGGGAGGCTGCAGCCGGGGGCGCGGCGCGGGTATCCGCCGCGACGCTAGGCGAGGAGGAGCTGGACATCCTCAGGCTCCCACTCCAGGCGGACCGGCTCGCCTTCCACCAGACCCTCCCAGGCGCGGACGTTCTCGGCTCGCTTCGCCACGACCGTCCGCCCATTGGCAAGGCGGCAGTGCAGCTTCACGATGTCACCCAGGTATTCCAGGAAAATGAGCGTGGCGAGGACCTGATTTGGTCGCTCCCCAGGCACGGCGCCATCGCCGAGCGGCGGCTCGGCGGAGACGCTGCCGGCCCGTACCGACGCGTGGAGGTTCTGCCCGACGGCAATGCCGGCTCCGTCGTGGCGAGCCAGGAGCCTCAGGCCATCGCCTTCGATCCAGACCTGACCGTCGGCGATCGCGCTGACCTGACCCGGTACGACGTTGTTGTCCCCCATGAACCCGCTGGTGAAGAGGTTGGCCGGGTGCCGGTAGACATCCTGCGGTCTCCCCACCTGCTGGATCCGCCCGTCCTGCATCACCACGATCTGATCGGCGATGGCCAGCGCCTCCTCCTGGTTGTGGGTGACGTGGATGAAGGTGATCCGCAAGCGGCGCTGCAACGCGCGTAGCTCGACCCGCATCCGCAGCTGGAGCAGGCGGTCGAGGTCGCCCAGCGGCTCGTCGAGGAGCAGCACCGTTGGCTCGGTGACCAGGGCGCGGGCGAGCGCCACCCGCTGCTGCTGCCCGCCGGAGAGCTGGCGGGGTCGCCGCTCGGCCATTGACCTGAGATCCAGAAAGTCGAGCGCTTCTTCCGCCCGCCGCCGCCGTGCCTCTCGCGGCAGACCCCGCATCTTGAGACCGAACTCCACGTTGTCCCGCACGGACTTGTGCGGAAAGAGCCCGTAGTGCTGGAAGACGGTCGAGATGTCGCGGCGGGCTGGCGGGACGTCGTTCGTGCGGATACCGTCCAGGAGGAACTCACCCTCGTCGATCGTGGCATGGCCGCCGAGCATCCGCAGCAGCGTCGTCTTGCCGCAGCCGGAGGGACCGAGCAGCACGACGTAGCTGCCGCCAGGCACAGTCAGGTCGACCTGATCGACCGCCGTGATGCCCTCGAACCGCTTGGTGACGCCGCGCAGGACGACCGTGCCCTTACCGCTCTCCGTGGCAACGGAATCCGCGGCTGGGGTCTGTTCCCGCGTCACGACGGCCGCCATTGCTCGCCTCTCGATGGTTGAGCGCGGGCCGCGATCCGGCCCGCGCCTCGAAGGTACCGATTATCAGGACGCCAGGAACTCGTTCCACTTGCCGACGAGATACTGATGCTCGTCCATGATCGAGTTCCAGACCGCGATGTTGGACATCCGGGTCTCGTAGCTTCCGCCGTCGCGGACCTCGCCCTTCTTGGCCACAACGCCACCGTCCGGCGCCAGCATGTCCTCGGCCGCCGGCTGGCCACCGTACCAGTAGTCCCACTCGGCCTGGGAGAGATGCTCTTTGGCATTTTCAGGAATCGAGAAGTAGTAGCCCTGGCGCGCAACCAGCGCGCCGGCCCACCCATTCATCCACCAGTCGATGTACTCGTAGATCGCGTCGAGCGTCGCGCCGGAGGCCTGGGCATTGATCATCATTCCGCCGTGCCAGCCGCGATAGCCTTCTTGCGGGCTGGCGTAGATGACCGGGATGTCGTTGGTGCGCAGCGCCGTCACCGCCGGCGACCACATGCTCTCGACGACGACCTCGCCGCTGGCCATCAGGTTGACCGACTCGTCGAAGGAGTTCCAGAAGGCGCGGAACTGCCCGGCCTGCTTCTGCTCGATGAGCAGATCCATAATCGTGTCGATCTCCTCCCGGGTCATGTTGCCGATGTCGTCGAAGGTGGTGAGCCCGGCGGCCTGCGCTCCGAGGGCCAGGTCCATGAGACCGGTTGAGGGATCGTTGAGGAGGCCAACCTTTCCCTTGTAATCGGTGTCATAGAAGATCGCCCAGGACTTCGCATCCTCGCTGTCGACAACTTCGCTGTGATAGCCGAAAGCGTCGACATTGTGGGTCAGCGGCAGCATCGAGACCTGCTCGGTCGGGTCAGAGAGGAGCGAGCCGTCGGGCTGGACGTAGAGGAGCCGCACCGGGGCGTCGCCGGCGCCGACCTTGGCCTCCTCGTTGATCTTGCCGACCGTGGTCAGGGGCGAGACGTTCTCCCACTGCGGCAAGCGAGTGACGTCGACCGGCTGGCAGACCCCGGCGCCCCAGACGATCTTGACCGAGTTGAACCACTGGTCATAGATGTCCCAGGCCTGCGGCTGCGTGACGGCGATTTGTTGTGCCGTCAAGCCGTCCTTGACGTCGTATTGCAGGGTGATACCCAGATCTTGCTCTGCCTGCGCCTTGATCGGGTCGAGCAGGCTGACGCCGGTGCCGACCACGCGCAGCGTCGTTCCCTGCAGAAACGCCGGCGCCGGGAATGTCGACCGCTTCGTTCCAACGAGCGGACTGGCGCCGATCGCGCTCGTGCCGGCGTGGGCGCCAAGCGCCGCCGCGGCGAGAGCCGCCGAGCCCTTGAGCAACGATCGTCGCGTCACCGCGGGCTGCTCTGGCTGCACGTTGGCGGGATGCGAGGACGTATCCGACGAACTCTTCCTGTTCACGACGTTCCTCCTTCTGGTGACTCCGCATCGTCAGCGCGGCTCCCTTGCCGCGCACTCCGACAGCTCCCGCGCAATACCCCCTTTGTCTCGTGCGCGCATCGGCGCGTCCCGGATCGACCATGCTTCGGTCTCGACATCATACCGCCGCTGCCAGATCCTGGAATGCCTCGAGTGACGCCTCCACCTGAGCCAGATCCAGGTCACGCGCGATGAAGACGATCCGGCTGCGGCGGTCCGCGTCCGGCCACTCCCGCAGATGGCGCGGCACGTGGATGACGTGCTGCACGCCCTCCACCAGCAGCGGTCCTCGTCCCGCGCCGACGTTGAGCAGACCTTTCAGCCGCAGGACGCGGTCGCCGTGCCGGTGGAGCACCATGGTCAACCAGATACCGAACATCTGCCAGTTGAGCGGGCGGTCGAAGATGAGACACCGGGACGCAACTCGACCGTTCATCCCGTGCACGGCCGCCGGCGCCATCGGGTCACCATTGTCGCGCGTACGAGACTCCGCCCAACCGGCCAAACCCTACGCCATCGCGTTGCGATTCCTCACCAAGCAATGGCGCGAAATCGATGCTGCCGAAGCTGGCATCGACGACGGTCGCGGTGGGATTGATCGATCGCAACTTCGCCTTCAGCTCCTCGGTCGCCTCTGGCGTGGCCAGGTCTCGCTTGGTCACGATCACGTGGTCGGCGGCTGCCACCTGCCGCAGTGCCTCGCCGTAGCTGTCGAGATTGCTTGCACCGGCGACGGCGTCGATCGTGGTCACTACCCGCTCCACCCGGAAATGGTTGCGGACCACCGGCTCGGCGACGATCGTGTGCAGGATCGGCGCCGGATCGGCAAGTCCGGTCGTTTCGATCACGACGCGGCCGAAACGGGGGATCGTGCCGCGCTCCCGCTGGCTCAGCAGATGGCGCAACGCCTCGGACAGGTCGTCGCGCATCGAGCAGCAGACGCAGCCGTTGCGCAGCAGCGTCGTCCGCACATCCGTCTTCCGGACCAGATGGTGATCGATCCCCACCTCCCCGAACTCGTTGACGATGACGGCGATCTCGCCGGCTTCGGGAGCGAGCAGGAGGTTCCTCAGCAACGTCGTCTTGCCACTGCCGAGGAAGCCGGAGACGACCAGAATCGGGATCGGGCCGTGGTCGTTTGCGAGCGCCATCAACTGCTTTCCGGGACCCCCGATCCACTCCGCCTCGTACGGGCCCGCACGCGGTCGAGAAATGCCGGCGCCAGCGGGTCGAGCGGCGCTCCCAGAATCTGCTCGGCCGCGGGTAAGAGGGCAGCGAGATCCGGCGCGATCGCGGTGTTCCCCTTGGCATCGCGCACGATGTAGCTACTCCCCTCCCAATCCTGGTAGTGCAGCCCGTAGCCAGCGAGGACGGCGCTGATCAGTTGGGCGCGGCTAGCCCGGTCGCGCAGCCGCTGACCGCGCCGGTCGACGTGGATCTCGAGCGCCACCGTGCCGTCTGGCGCTTCGGTCCGCTCGTCGGCCGCGACCTCAGCCCAATGCTGTTCCGTCCAGAGGGCTCCGCAGAGCACGCACATCAGGAAATCAGTCGGCGGCCTGGCCGGTCGGCCACTGCTCGATCACGCTCTCCGGGCGGGCGGTGCCGGAGCGCGGATAACGCTCCCTGAAATCGGCGGCGATCTCCTCGAAGGTCGCCCAGCGCACCCCGTCGTGCCCGTTGATGTATTCGATCAGGCGCTCCAGCATCAGCAGCACCTGTGGCCGGCCGGAGACATCGGGGTGGATGGTGATGGGGAAGACCGCGTAGTCATACTCGCGGTAGACCCAATCGAACTGGTCGCGCCAGATCTCCTCCAGATGACGCGGGTTGACGAATCCGTGACTATTCGGCGCCTTCTTGATGAACATCATCGGCGGCAGGTCGTCGATGTACCAGTTGGCGCCGATCTCGACCAGGTCCGTCTCCTCGCCGCGCACGAGTGGCTTCATCCACGTCTCGGCCGACTGCGAGTAGTCGATCTTCGTCCAGCTGTCTCCCACCCGCGCGTAGAAGGGATGAAAGTCGTTGTCCATGCGGCTGTGGTCGTAGGTGATGCCATTCTTGAGGAGCAGCGCCACGGTGGCCGCGCTCAGCTCCCACCACGGCGCCACGTACCCGGTCGGACGCCGCCCGGAGAAGCGCTCGATGAGATCGATGCACTTGTTGAGGACCGTCTCTTCCTGCTCCGGCGTCATGGCGACCGGGTTCTCATGCGAATAGCCGTGCAGACCGATCTCGTGTCCGGCGTCAGCCACCATCTGCATCTGCCGGGGAAAGGTCTCGATCGAGTGGCCGGGGATGAACCAGGTCGTGCGCAGGCCATATTTGTCGAACATCTTGAGCAGGCGAGGGCTCCCGATCTCGCCGGCGAAGAGACCGCGCGTGATGTCGCAGGGCGAATCCTCACCGCCATACGATCCCAACCAGCCAGCCACGGCGTCCACGTCGATGCCGACGGTGCAGAAGACCTCCTTCGCCACGTCTTCCTCCTCACTGGAATCGAGCGGCTCCGCCGCCCATGTCCGCCTCAACCGGTGACCGGCCGGCACCTTATCACCGCCCGCTGAGGCGGTCAATTCGAGTTCTACCGACGGGTTGCGTTCAGAAGCCGATCGCCATCCCACGGCTTGGCGAAGTACCAATGCTCCCTCTCCCTGCGCCCAGGGCCGGGTACCGGGTGCCCTCTGGGCGTGGTGACGTTGGGGTGAGGGTTTTCCGCGTCGATCTCTTATGATCCCGCGCCATACGCAGTACTGGCTGGAACGACAGGAGTCCATGTGATGACCGACACGACCCGCTCGTTGCCCCGGGAACCGCTCTTGCTGGCCGATCTCTCCTCGCCCGAAACGCAAGACCTGCTGCCCCACCTCGAGCTGGTGCTGCTGCCGGTCGGGGCCCACGAGCAGCACGGGCCGAACATCGCCGTCTCGACCGACACCATCAGCGCCGATGCCTTGTGCCGGGCCGCCGCCGCACTGGTGGGACCGGCGGTGGCCGTGGCCCCGGTTGTCCCCTGGGGCGTCTCCTGGCACCATCTGCGTTTCCCCGGCACCATCTCTCTCCGGCCGTCCACCCTGATCGCCGTGCTGGAGGACATCGTCGGTTCCCTCTATGGGCACGGCATGCGCCGCTTCCTGGTGGTCAACGGCCATGGCGGCAACAACGCGGCCATTACCACCGCGGTCGAGCAGATCAAGCACGACACCGGCGTGCCCTTGATCGCCTCCGTGTTCGGCTACGCCTTGATCGCCGAGCAAGCGAAGAAGCTTTTGCCTCCGGAGGCGATCGGTCACGGCGGCGGTGACGAGGCGGCCCTGGTGATGGCCGTCGAGCCGCACCGGGCCAAGCCGTCTGCCTTCGCCGCACCGCGGCCGACGGGTCGTCAGGTCGAATCGGCGGCACTCCTGCGGGCGTACGGTGGCGTCCTCGCGCGCCGCTACGACGAGGTCACCCACAATGGAGCGACCGGCGACGCCACGTCGGCCTCGGCGGAAGCCGGCCGCCAGATCCTGGACGGAGCCGCGCGGCGCCTGGCCGAGATCATCGAGGTCTTGCTGCGTGAGGCAGATGCGGCGGAGGAGACCCAGGCGGGAGTGAACGAGCGAGGCCGCCGGGTGGATGGTTAGGCGATTGTGGAGCGTCGCCGGCAAGAGCATCGGTAGGGGCACGGCATGCCGTGCCCGGGCCACGAAGATCGGTATCAACGAAGCGATGCGGACGCCGTCGACTCCTGCCCAACGTTCCGCGTCTGGAACCAGATGATCCCGTTGAGCACCAGCACCCACAGCGGAAAGACGACCACCAGCCAGACGTTGAGCGTTGCCACCAGAAAGAGCGCCGCGGCCACGCCGTAACTGCCAAAGACGAACCACCTCGGGAGCAGTTGCGCCTCGTGACCGAGCTTGGCGGTCGTGGTCACGAAGATCGCTGCCATCCGCATCCCGAAGATCATGAGCAGCGTCCGGCTATAGAGCGGAAACTGGCGGGCCACGGCCGGATCGACCGGGAGGTTCGCTAGCTCGACGCTACTGGCCACGATTGTGCCCGCCCCGGCCGCGGCGAAGGCGAGGGTGATGAAGCCAACGCCGCTCAACATCTGAACGGTTGCCAACAGGCGATCGATCCTGCGGGAGCTCATCTCCACTCACTGCCGCAACGCGGCAATGAACCAGAGGAAAGCGACCGCGGCCAGGGGTAGTACGTAGAGGCCGCTTAGCACGAGGCGGCGCTGGGCGCCGCTGGCATAGAAGGTCACCAGCTCCTGATTGGTTGACCGGGGGCCGGGTGTCCCGGCCAGCATCGCCAGGCCGCCGAGGAACAGGACGGCAAAGGCGATGCCCAGGACGCTCGTCAGGCGCGCGGCCGCAAGATTCCCCGATGCGGCTGCCAATCTGCAGTTTTCAGCTTCCGGCACGTTTCGGAGATCGCCAGGAAGGATATCGCTTTCCAAGCGAATGGAGGTTCCTCGACGCTACAAGACCTTCGCGCCACCCGTCAGTTCGTCGGCGAGTGCGACCGCCTCGGTAATCGCCTCTTGCAATGGAAGTGCTCGACCGGCGTCTCGGGCTGTGGTGAACGCCTCCTCTCCGAGCGCTTCCCGCATTCTCGTGATGGCATCCTCACGCGTGGCAGTAATGAGTCCCGGGAGGGCTTGAGCGTGCCCCGCCAGGGCGTCCAATGCCCCAACCAGGCGCACGGACCGCGCAAATTGGCCGAAACGGCTCCCGAGCCAGATGAGTCCGTGGAGGTTGTAGGACATACCGACTACGAAGTCCCCCTCCCAACCGAGGACCAGACCCTCGCGGTAATAGTCGGCCGCCGACACCAGTTCACCACGTGCCAGGGCCAGCTCACCCCTGAAGGCGAGCGCGGCCGATAGGACTCCCTTCGAGTCGAGAGCGCGGCCAAGGGCAAGCGCCCGTTCCAGTTGCTCCTCCGCGTGGTGGAAATCCCCTCTCATCAGGGCTAACCAGCCTTGGATCAATGCCACGAAGTTCGCCTCGAAGCTATTCGCGTCGCCGAGCGACTCGAGTAACTGCTCACTCTCAGCTATCAACGCTTCGCCCCGCGCCGGATCGCCCCCAATTCCGACCGCACCGGCGAGGTAGGCTTGCAGGAACGCCGTCTGCCGGAGGTCTCCCAACTCACGCATGAGTGCCGCCGCCTCCTCAAAGGGCTCTATGCTGCGCGCGATGTCAACGTGTTGAAATAACACAGATCCCAGCGCCCCTAAGGCGGCGGCGGTTCCGCGCTTGTCACCTGCACTGCGGGCCAGAGCGAGGCTTTCTGAAAGCCGAGCTTCCGCGGTTCCCATGTCGCCTTCCAGCCCGGCCAGTTCCCCGGCCCATCGCAACGCGACGATGCGGTCCCCGGCTGGCGTGTCGTCGGCGGTCGGCTGCGCCAGAAACGTCTCCAGCCACGCGCGACCCTCCGCGCTGGCACTGCGCAGACGCCAGAACCCGCCTAGGGCGGCGGCCAGTCGCAATCCGGCCCCGGTCTCCTCTCGGTCTCGCAGCCAGGTCAGGGCCACGCGCAGATTAGCCTGCTCGGCCTCCAGACGTGCGAGCCACTCCCCTGGCACCGCGGCCGCCAGGTCCGCTCCTCCCGCCTGCGCCAGTGCGACGTAGTACTGAGCATGACGATGACCGACCTGGTCCGCCTCGCCATGGATCGCCAGTCGCTCCAAACCGAACTCGCGTAGCGTCTCGAGCATCGCAAAGCGCCGCTGCCCATTCGGCTGCTCGGTAGCCTGCACCAGGCTGGCACGGGCGAGTGCTTCCAACCCTTCCAGCACGTCCAAGCCATGGCGTGCGCCACTTACCACTTCTGCCGCCTCGATCGTCCAGCCACCAGCGAAGACCGCCAGGCACCGAAACAGCGTCTGCTCCTGTGGGGCCAGCAGATCGTAGCCCCAGGCAATCGCGTCACGCATCGTGCGCTGCCGTGGCGGCAGATCCCGGTTGCCACCCGTGAGCAAGAGCAGCCGTTTCTCGAGGCGGTCCAACAGCGCATCGGGCGGCAAAACACTCGTCCATGCCGCGGCCAGCTCGATGGCGAGAGGGAGGCCGTCGAGGCGGCGACAGATGGCGGAGACAGCAGCGGCATTGTCCGATGTGAGCGCAAAGTCCGGGTTATTCGCGGTTGCGCGCTCGATGAATAGCGCGACCGCGGGGATGCGGGCCAGCACGTCAATCGACGGAAGGTGATCCGCTCCCGGCAACCGCAGGGGCATCAGCGGAAAGACGCGCTCGCCCCGCACGTGAAGTGCCTCCCGGCTCGTAATGAGAACAGACACCCGTGGACACCTGGCAAGCAGGGTGGCGACCTCCGCGGCAGCACCGAGAACCTGCTCGAAGTTGTCGAGGAGGAGCAGCGTCTGTTTCGCCGTGAGATCGCTGCAGAGCGTGTCAATGAGTCGTTGCCCGGCGCGCTCGCGCACACCGATCGCCGTGGCGATGGTAGAGAGAACCAGCGTCGCATCGGAGAGCGGCGCCAAATCGACAAAGACGACGCTCTCCCGGAATTCGCCTTGCAGGCGTGCTCCGACCTCGAGGGCGAGGCGGGTCTTCCCGCTACCTCCCGCACCAGTCAGGGTCAACAGCCGGGTTTCGCCGCTGCCCACCATGGAGGTGAGCGTCGCGACTTCCTGATCCCGGCCGAGGAGCGGAGTGAGGGGTAGCGGAAGCAAGGGACAGCCACCAGAAGCAGCATCCGCCGTGTCCGGCAGCGCCCCCGGCCGTGCCGCGGCCAGGAGCGCTTGCCGGTCCGCCGGGTCGAGCCCAAGCGCATCGGCGAGCACGCGCACGGTGGTCAGATGTGGCGCGCGGCGTACCCCCCGTTCCAGGTCGCTGATCCCGCGCAGGCTCAATCCGGAGCGGCAGGCCAGCTCTTCCTGAGACAAGGCCGCAGTGGTTCGCAGATGTCGCAAGAGATCGGCGAACGAGGTAATGGCGCTGCTCATGGCGCCCCTCCAGACAACGCGGGGCAATCGACTACACACCCCGGCCGGATGAGACCGGATAGTAGCACATGTGAGAGGAAAATTAACAAATCATTGCGTGGGCATTGCGTGGGTAATGCGCGTAGTGGCGCGGCGACTCACGGCGCAGACTGGCGACTCGGGACTGTCACGCCCGAAGCGACCTGCCCCCGATGCACCCGGAGGACCGACCATGGAGTTCCACGCCCTGCTCACGCTCTCGCTTCCACTCGTCGTGCAAGACGCACTGATCGTCGTCGTCGCCGGCGTTGTGCTGCTGGCAAGCCTCGCCTTCATCAACCTCGGGATCCTGCTGCCGGGCTTGCTCACGTCGCTTGGCGGGCCTCAGCCCGACCAACGCGGTGCATACCTGGAGTTCGGCCCGGCCGGCGCACCGATCATCTCTGAACCCGCGCCGCCTCGGGCAACAGATGCGCCGATGTCCGGTTCTTCGCAGACACCAACGCGACCACAGCTCCGGCACCGCCTCTGGCGCGGCATGGCTCTCCACCTGGCTCCGCCACGTGAGCCGGTCAGGCAGTAAGAGGGAAGAGAGGTATCGCACCATGCTTCGATCCGCCACGCATACGCCCAACGTCTCGATTGCTGAATCGGGACCGACCGGGTTCATCCAGCAGACCATCCCGTACGTGTACGCGTTCGCCCTGGGGGCTGCCCCTGTCCTGGACAGTCGCATGCCACTTGGCAGGATCGTCACCGTTGCCGTGGCCGATGGCACACGCCCTTCCCATGCTCCTGATGATCTGTTCGCCAGGCGAGTTCCTGGTATCCCGGCCGTCACTGGTCCAGTCCATGTGACCGGGGTCCGCCGGGGTGACAACCTCGAGATCGAGCTGATCGCACTCGAAGCGAACAACTCAGGATCGATCGGTCAGCTCCTCGCCACCATCGGAGTCGCAAGCGGTGACGCGAGGCGAGATGCTGGATCCAGTCCAGACCACTATCCCCGTCGGCGGATTCGTGCGAATGACGGCTCGGCAACCCGGCGGTCTGTTCCTATTCGGGCCGGTTGTTGCAAGGCGGAACCGTAACGGAGCTCCGTGCGAAGAGCCCGTGGCCGCCCGGATGATGGTCCGCTGCACGGTCGTTCAGTCTGACAGCGTTTGACCATGGACGCCGTTCGCATTTCCCCCATCTGGGTTGGTTTGCTTGTCGCGTCGATCCTCTGTGACGTGGTTGCCACCGCCTATCTGAAATGGGCAGGCGACCGGTTTTCCGCCAACTTCCTTCTCGCCAACATCCTGAGCGTCGGCCTTTTCGCGCCGGCCATCGTCACCTTCGGTTACGCCTTGCGCGAGGGACCGAGCTATCTCGTGACCACCCTTGTCTGGCTGGTGGGGCTGACGGTTGGCAACACCCTGGTCGGCGTACTGGCCTTCGGCGATCCGTTCGGTCTAGCCAAAGCGGCCGGTTTGTGCGCCGCGGTGCTGGCGCTGGTACTGCTCACCGCCTGACTCGCGGGCCGTCGGGCACTCGGGAAGATTCCGCGTCGTCGCGGGGCGTGGGTTCGCTCGGCTGCAAAGGGACACCTGATGAACGCGGAGCTGCTGCCAACCACCATCGACCCGCCGCACGCGACTCTTCCCAGCGCTCCCGCCATCGCGACTCGGTGGCGCTGGCTCGCGATCGCCTCCGTCCTTGCGGCGGCGTGCTGCTGGGCGACGCAGGGCGTCGCCTACGATTTGATCCTCGACGGCATCCGGACCGATGGCCTGACCGTGGTGACCCTGCGGGCGATCACGGCCACCGTGCTGCTCTGGGGCTGGCTCGCGATCACCGACCGGTCAGCCCTCAAGATCCCGCGATCGGATCTCCCCGCGTTTGCCGTGCTCGGGCTCGTCGCCATCACGATCTTCTACCCGGCGCTCTTCTACGCCTACGCGTGGACGAGTGTCAGCGTCGCGAGCACGCTGCTCTACCTCGCCCCGGCGCTCGTGACCCTCGGTGCGGCCGCATTCCTGGGCGAGGCGCTGACCCGCGGCAAGAGCGTGGCGCTGGTGCTGACGTTCGTTGGTAGCGCCCTGATCGTCCAGATCACCCAGCCCGCCAACCTGACCGGCAATGCGGCGGGAATCGCGATCGGGCTCGTGGCCGCGGCCAGCTACGCCACCTACAGCCTGCTCGGCAAACACCTGCTGCGGCGGCACCGCATGGCGACCGTCCTGGCCGCCTACCTCCTGCTCGGCACCCTGCTGCTCATTGCCCTGAAGCTGGTCGTCGCCCCGCAAACCTGGCCCGCCCCCCGGGAGGCCCTGACGATCGGGCTCTACACCGGCGTGATGACAACCCTGGTGCCGATCACGCTCTTCACCTTCGGCCTGAGCCGGCTGCCATCCGGTGACGCCACGATCCTCCTCACCTTCGAGCCAGTAGTGGCCTTTGTCCTCGCCGCCGCGGTCCTCGGGGAGTCGCTCGACACCGGCCAGTGGCTAGGGGCCGTAGCCGTTCTCGGCGGTGTTCTGCTCCTCACGATCTGCGGTCGAGCGCCTGTTCGCACTGGCAACGTCAGGCCGCGTCGCTCACATCGTGAGCCGCGACGATGCTGGATCGGCACCAGGATTGGATGCCGGCAGCCACTCCCGCTGCATCAGCCCCGATGCTTCCTCGAGTGGTCAGCCAGGGGTCGCACCCACGGTCAGTCCGTCGCGTGCCCGCTACCGAGATGAGCTGGCCGCGCATAGTCTTGCTCCTCGGGACCATGCTCCTCGGTGTGCTGGGAGGGACCGCGCTCCTCCTGGCCGTGGCGATAGAGATCCCGGCGACCGCGCGTGCGGACTCCGTCGCGGAAAATGCGGCGATTGCGCGTCGGTTCTACGCCGCGGTCAACGATGCCGTGCGCACTGGTGACCTCTCTCTCCTGGACCAGGTGGCGGACACGACGGGAACAGGGTGCGACGTGCGCTGCCGCGTGAGCGCCCTCCATCGGCTTGCCCCGGACGTGCGGTTGCAGGTCGACGATCTGCTCGTCGACGGGGACCGGGTCGCCGTCCACCTCTCCCTCCAGGGCAATGAACGGCCCGTCCTGCTCGGGCTCCCGCTCGAGGGCGACCTCGCGCCGTGGGGTCCGGTCGATTTCCTGCGCGTCGATGATGGCCAGATCGTCGAGGTGCAGCCGGCTGGCGACCTTCCGTCGCTCGTCGAGCCATTGGGACGCATGACGCTGGAGACGGTTCCTGCCGCTCCATACCGGCTCGGTCTCGTCCGTCTGACCCTCGAACCCAGCGCGGCAATCACAGAGTTGTCCGCGCAGGGACCGGTCTTCTTGCTCGTCGAGAGCGGAACACTGGTCGTCGACGTCGACCAGCCGTCTCGGGTCCAGAGTGCTGAAGCCGCCGGCAATCCGGGACGCGACGAGCTTCGCGCCGCCGGAGCCATCACGCTCTCTCCCGGTGAGCGGATTGCCCTTGTCGCCGGCACGGGCTACTCGCTGCGCGGCATCTGGAAACGAGCCAGCCGTCGTTCTGAGCGCCGCCGCTCTGGCGGGAGACGGGGGACCTACCGAATCGCTGGATTCGGGCGCGGTCCCTCGATGAGATCCTCTTCAATCCGGGGGAACCGGAGCTAGTGGCTCAGACAAGCGAACCCACCATATTGGCCCCCCGGCGTGCGGAGCGAATTGATCGCCTCCGGGATCATCAAGACGCGACCGGCGGAATCAGCGACACTCGAGCTGACCCGCCTTACGCTGGCGCCGAATGCGGCGCTCCCAATCCACGATACATCAGCGGAACTGCTCGCGGTCGATACCGGCGCAGCCGTCGTTGACCTGGTCGCTGGTGATGGAGCCATGCGTTCCCGAACCCGTGCGCTGCAAGTGACAATCTGGTCCCAAGGGAGCAGCTCAGCGCGAGATTCGAGGCTGACTGAGGGTGGCGCCGCCGTGCTGCAGCCGGGATCATCCGCTGGCGTCCGCAACGTCAGGGGTGATCCGCTCGTCCTGCTGATTCTCACGATTGAACCGGATTCCGGTCCGGCATAACCGGAGCGTCAAGCGAAGAGGTTTTGCCAGGCGTTCTCAGAACTCGGCGTTGAGCCCCGCGTAGCGGATGGCCTCGTCCCAGTTGATATTGAGCCCGCGGGCCACATGGGGCAGCAGCTCGGTCAGCTCCATGGCATACCAGGCGCACCACGCGGCTACGTCGTCCGCCGATAGTGCGAGGTCATGAACTGCTGCCAGGTCCCATCGTCGCCCAGCACGTGCGCGGTCAGCACCCGGTGGTCGTCATCCGTGAGCTCAATCACGTCCCGGTACGTCGCCATCGTCCCGTCACCCGCCATGCTGGGGCCCTCAGCCTCCAGCGTCAGCACCTGCCCCGCCGCATCCAGCGCTCCGTCGTAGACCCAGAGGTGGGTCATCATCGACCCGATCCAGGTGCCGACGTACCGCCCCTTCTGCGCGTCGTAGCCGAGGGTCATCACCGATTGGTCGATGTCACCGTCGGGCGTTTCCCCCTCCCCCTCGGCCAGCACCCAGAGGTCCCCGAGCGAGCGCACGCGCTCCCTCCCCGTGAACGTCTCCACGGGCTGGTCTGGCCCCATCGTCGCCTCGCCGTCGAAGGTCCACGCGCCGATGAGCTTCTGCAGCCAGCGGTGTTCCTCCTGCGGGTTGGTCATCGTCACTGGTAATTGTGGTGCCTCACTCGTCGTCATCGTTGCGTCTCCTTCTCGCGTGCGTGATGGCCGGCTGCGGTGCCGGGCGTCGCAGGCGGACAGAGCCCGCGCACATGTTCCTTGACCGGACCCATCCTACCGCCGAATGGGGACAGGCCGCGCCCTGAAATGGGGTCTGGGAACCGGTTTCATAACCCGAGGACAACGTGGTGAGTGGTCCCTACGGGCGGCCAAACTTTGGACCCAATCAGGACCCCACTAGGCAGCCATTGGCTCGATTTCCTGCGTGCAGAAGGGGCAGCGGGTCGCGCCGAGCTGGATCTCGGAGAGGCAGAATGGGCACTTGCCGGTGAGAGGATCCGGGGTCGGCTCTGCACGCAGCCGGGTCATCATCGCGTTCATGGGTTTGACCACCAAAAAGAAGATGGCGACGGCGATGATCAGAAATCCGATCACCGAGTTGAGGAAGGCCCCGTAGAGGATCTCACTGCCATTCAGCGTGAAACTCAGGCTGGAAAAGTCGGGCTGACCGAAGATGGCCGCAATGATCGGCGTGATAATGTTCGTGACCAGCGAGGTGACGATCGCCCCGAAGGCAGCCCCGATGACGACCGCCACCGCCAGATCGATGACGTTGCCGCGCAGGATGAACTGCTTGAACTCGGTCAGCATTGCTTTCTTCTCCTGGCTTCCTTCACCCTGTTCCGGGTGAGCATCCTAGCATTGGCGGCGGATGCCCGGCTGCCGGACGTCGGTTCTAATCATGAAACCTGTTCAGGGTGGGCACGGTCCGTGCACCGCAAACACCGTCTGGATCAAGCACCTCCGTGTCCCTTGAACCACCATCTGCGATACATAGGAGCTTGCGCGTGCACTCGCTGACCGCGACCATCGATCGCCTCTTTCGCCGTGATCCCGCCTTCTTGGCTGACCCCTATCCGGTCTACCACGACCTGCGGCGGGTCGCGTCCGTCTTACGGGTCGACGGAGCGGCGGCTGACCCGCCTTGGCTCAATGCTTGGCACGTCTTCGCCTACGAGGCGGTGGCGAGTTGCCTTCGTGACGAGCGCGTCTCATCTCAGCGCCACATGGCCATGATGCCCCTTGAGCATTTCGGCATCGATCCCACCACGCCAGCCGCGCGCTTCTTCTGGACCATCCAGGCGCAAACGATGCTCACCATGGATGGCTCCGACCACACCCGGTTGCGCCGTCTCGTTCTCAAGGCGTTTACGCCCCGCGTCGTGGAACGCATGCGCGACGACATCCAGGCCGTCATCGACGCGCTGCTCGATTCGGCCGCGCTGGAGAGCGGCGAGCGGTTCGATCTGATGTCGGATCTCGCCGCGCCCTTGCCAGCCATGGTCATCGCCCAATTGCTCGGCATTCCCTCGGAGGACTGGGCAAGCTTCAAGCGTTGGTCGGATGGCATCATCGGCTTCACCATCACGCAAGAGAAGCTCGATAACTTCTACGCCTTGGGAGAGTACCTGCGTAGCCGCATCGCTGAGCGCCGCAATCAGCCCCGAGACGACCTCATTTCCGGCTTGACCACCGCCCGGGATCAGGACGACGCGCTCTCCGAAGACGAACTGGTCGCCCAATGCATCGTCCTGCTCGTCGGTGGCCACGAAACCACGACACACGCCCTGGGCAATGCCGTCTACCGCCTGCTCGCCGCGCCCCCGTTGTGGGAAAGCCTGGCATCCCTCCCGATCGAACCCGTCGTCGAAGAGCTCCTGCGCTTCGACAGCCCGTTCCAGGCGCTCTCCCGACGGGCCCGGACCGATTTCGTTCTCGGTGAGCAGGCAATCACCGCCGGCGACACAATTTGGCTCTGGATTGCCGCCGCAAATCGCGATCCAGCTCAGTTCCCGCGGCCCGATGACATCGACATGAGGCGTGAGGACAACCGGCACCTCAGCTTCGGCATGGGACCGCATTACTGCCTCGGCGCGGCCCTCGCCCGACTCGAGCTCCAACTCGCGCTCGCGACGCTGCGCCGCCGCTATCCCAGATTGCAGCTCGCCTCGGCAAACGTGGAGTGGAGGCGCGACGGAGCGATCCGGGGACCACAATCGTTGCTAGCGACTACGGGCTGATCCCCACGTCTCCCTCCCATCCGTGACCGCTCACCTGCCCACGAACCGCTCGACTGCCTAGAGGTCCGCCGCCGCCTCGGCCATCGGGGTCGTCCCCGCGTGCGGCCCGGCCTCAGCCCGCCGGGCCTGCTCGGCCAGCAGCGCAACCACTACCCCGAGCAGTGCCACCACCGCCAGCCCTGCTTGCAACCCGCCGAACGCCTCCGAGACCAGCCCGATCGCCGGTGGCCCGACCAGGAACCCGGTGTAGCCAGCGGTGGCCACCGCGGCGATCGCTGTGCCGGTTGGTACTCCCGGCGTGCGCCCGGCCGCCGAGAGGAGGACGGGAAAGGCTGCCGCCAGTCCCGCCCCGACGCAGGCGAAGCCGATCAGCGCAGCTGGCACCGTCCCGACCAGGAGTGCCACCCCCACCCCCAGTGCCACGAGCGTCCCGCCGCCCCGGATCACCCGGACTGGTCCCAGTCGCTGCACCAGCCCGTCGCCGGCAAAGCGGCCGGCAGCCATCGTCAGCGAGAAGGCGGTGTAGCCCCAGCCCCCTACCGCGGCGGTTGCCCCCAGCACGTCACGCAGGTAAACGGCGCCCCAGTCCGCCACCGCCCCCTCGGCCAGCAGGACCCCGAAGGCGAGGGCGCCCACACCAGCCAGCGGGCCGACAGGCAGAGCAAATGCCGGGCCTTCATCGTCGCCCTCGGCCGCGACAAGCACGAGGGACCGGGCGGCCGCCAGCGCCAGCACCGCCAGCGCAACTCCCGTGCAAAGCAGATGGGGGGCGGGAGGGATACCGCGGCCGGCGACCAGGCCGGCGACGAAGGAGCCGACCAGCGTCCCAGTGGAGAACATCCCATGGAATGACGACATGATCGGGCCACCCCATCGCTCCTCAACCGCCACCGCCTGGGCGTTCATCGCCACGTCTAGTGCGCCGTAGGCCGCGCCGAAGACGAAGAGCGCGGCGAACAGCAGTGGCGCCGAGGGCGCCAGCGCAGGCAGGACCAGAGTGGCACATGCCAGGAGGGCAGTCGCAACTGTGACCCGCCGGCTGCCGAAGCGGGCAATAGTCCAACCGGAGCCGGTCATCGCCACGACGGAGCCGGCCGCCGTGCCGAGCAGGACCAGCCCCAACGTCGCGTCGTCCAGCCGCAGCTCCGCCTTGACGTCGGGAATGCGCACTGCCCAGGTACTGAACGAGACCCCTGCCAGGACGAAGTACGCGACGACGGCAGCGCGGGCACCGCCGACCTCTCCCCGGAACCACGGAACCATGCGTGCCCTTCCCCACTGCCGCCCGGGCGGGCCGGACCACCTGTATCGGAGTGTGCAAGGATCGGGCCGCGGATCGACCCGATGAGAGAACCTGCACGGGGCTTTCGGCTCCCATAACGCCTATTATCGAGTCCACTACTTACGACTACGCGGGAGAACGCTTCTCGGCCTCGCTAGCGTCGAGTTCCACGAGGTCGTCGAGTCTGGATCAGCCGAAGGGGCACCCGCCGACCACATGCTGGACACGCCTCAGCGCGTGACGGCTGGTCATCTCCGATAAAGACCCGGGATGTCAAGCTGAGACACGTCTCGAACGGAAGGTGTGCCGGCCATGCGCGGAGCCGGGAGATCCTCGTTGTCTCAGAAACGAGAAACTGATCACTCTGCTGCAAGCACGCTGGCGCTCCCGGCGCAGGAAACCAGGCTTGCGCGGCCGCACCGATGGAAAAGGGGTTCAGGTCCCTGAGCAATAGCCGAGACGATGGTTCTGGGCGTGTTCAGGACTCGGCGTTCAGCC
This sequence comes from uncultured Chloroflexia bacterium, assembly GCA_963724295.1. Lineage (GTDB taxonomy): Bacteria > Chloroflexota > Chloroflexia > Thermomicrobiales > UBA6265 > JACCXM01. The sequence continues at coordinate 586,918 of CAVRUC010000013.1, forward strand.
CGGCGTAACGCGTCGCTTCATCCCAGTTGATGTTGAGTCCGCGGGCGACGTGAGGCAGCAGCTCGGTCAGCTCCATGGCGTACCAGGCGCCGCTGCCGCCGCGCGCCTGCTCGAAGGCGTGGGCGCACCATTTGTGGGTGTATAAGTAAACAAAATCCTCCGATTGCAGTGTTGAATTTCGACTCGGAATTACGTGAACTTGAGTCGTAGTGGCACAGTCCTCAGTTGCGATTTGGCCCCAGTACTATCAGTCCGCCTGACTAGGAATATCTCTCATGGCAGTGCCAACAATCGGTGCCCTTTGGTCCTCCGATGGTCGGATCGAGAGAATGCAATGGAGGGGTTCCCAGCCGATTGAGCACCTTCACCGTCAACGGTCGACAACGTCAAGAAGTCGTGCAGACAATCTTATTGTGCTGCGATGTACCGACTAGGACGCTGTGGGTTACTCTGCTGAGGTCATGACCCAAAGCACCACCGGCGATCACGACCGCATCGACCACCACTTGCACTTATCGCAGCACCTCCAGAGGTTGCTGAGCTGCCACGCCACGAAGGCCCACAAGAATGCGATCCGCAACCGCCAGGACTCCGGCCAGTTCGCCGCCGCGCTCGTAGGCAAACGGCATCAGGGAGTTGGTCAGCATCGCCAGGAGCCCGCCCGCCGCCAGCGCCGCAGCGCGATCGCCGTTCGCGTCCGGGAAGGCAGTGGCACCCAACCACCCCAGCGCAGCCGCGACTCCGCAACTGGCAACGACCGCTAGCCAGAGCCGCGCGGTGCGTCCGGCGCTCCAGCCAACCTTGGCCAGATCCGCCGAGGGCGCGATCGCCTGCGGCACGTTGGAGACGAGCACGGCGACGAGAAATCGCTTTTCGTGTTTGGAATGTTCCCGGTTGGCGGACGTGCATCGACCATACCAGGTGCTCATCACAACTTTAGCGATAGTTGCCGTTCCGGTGTGATCAGCATTCGCTCGACGCGGGCAATCGGTTCGACATAGGCTCGCCGGCTAGATTCGAACTGGGTCCACGCTCCTTCCAGGTCCTCAATTACGGGTTCTCCTCCCGAAGCGAGCCTGTCGCACAGTGCCTCGAAATCGTCGCGGCTCACGTGAATGGCCATTTGCTGGGGCTTGAACGAAAGAACGTGGTGGTCGAAATGTGACGCCACGTGACTCATGATCAGCGTGCCGGATTCGAGGCAGTGGGCTGCCTGCATATCGGGCGAGCGTAGCGTGATGGTGTTGCGCAGGTTTGCCGCGTCCAGCACGGTCAGCGTGTCGATTGTCCAGTGGGATGCCATATTCGCTGAAAAGAAGAGGAGGTAGCCCTCCACGGTGCGGTAAGTCTTATCAAGTTCATCGAAATTGGCGGCCCAGCTCGCCCAGACATTCGAGAGTGATGCGAGACCCTGGCCCGCAGCTGCGATTTCCAAGAGCTGGATACCATTCGTGGCCCGGCCAATGCCGGCGTTCAACATCCGGACGCTGGCCCGTTGTTGATTGATCGTGCTGTGCATGCCGGCAATGTAGGAAATGAGCAGCGCCACAAACACCGGACCGGTGAACGCCTCGATGCCGGCAATCGTCGTTTGCAATCGGGAGCCCGGAAGGCCGCCAATTCCCAGAACGGAAATCGAAGAAATGCTGTTCACGTATGACCGTGACAGCGAGTCCTCTGACACCCCATAAAAGAGAAAGGTATACCCAATCGCAGTGAGGATGAGTGAACAGGCCACGATCGCCAGTAGGCTGAAGGGGATGTAAAGCGTCCGCAGCGCACTTCGTCGCCAGTTGCTCTGCATGATGCGGGTGAGGCCATGCAGCACGTTGCGTGAAGCCCGGAACACGATTCGGGTGAGCCATGGCGGATCCGTATCTGGCGCCATGAGCGTCACTGCTGCCCAAAAGAACGCTGCTAAGACTGTAAAGATACCGATGAGTGCCGACAGGACTCGAATGGAGGTCACTGCGTGCGGCTGCAAGGATAGCCGCCTGGAAATTGATGCATTCGTGCTTAGCCCTTTCGCATGTTTGGCGCCGGCGCGCCAATCAGCGCCTCCCGGGCCGCATTCCACGCAGTGGTGCGGGCACGATCGACGTAGTAGGCAGATGAGCCCAGGATACGGACCGAGATTCCAGCCCTGTTCGGCAGTTCGCTGACTCCATTGACAGTTTGGGCATCCTCCTCCAGGGCGGCGCGCACGGTCATTGCCAGCTCCGCCGCCGGCCGACCACGAGAGAAAACGTAAAGCACCCCCAGCGCGCCGAATTCTCCCAGTATTGCAGGGCTCCTGGGCGAGAACCGTTGCGGTTCGAGCTTGATCATGTCGGCGACGAGGAGATTTCCGTCACTGTCGGTCGCCTCGAGCTGCGAGACGAAGAGCGAGTACTCATGGTGCTCGCCGTAGGCAGTGCGCCCCGGCGCCAGCACATCCCCGAGAATGACGGTTGCCGTCGGATCGATTCGCAGGGCGATGTGCTGGAAGAATCGAGAATCCCGATATGGGATAGTCATATCGGGCATCAGCTCAAGGAAGCTACTGGCTTCCGCCGAGATATCGAAAATCTGGGTCACGTAGTTTGCTTCGCACTTATAGAGCTTGCCAGCCGACTGCGTGGTGATGTGGGCGCTGGCGTCCGGCCCGCAGTGGATGTCGATCCGGTACCGGTCTCCTTGCAACATGCCGCCGCCGTTCTGCAAAAGCACGATGAAGGGCATATCCGGTCGGTTCGGATCGAGATAGATCGGCTGGAACATTTGCAGGGGCGAACGGTAGTAGTGGTGCACCATGCGGGTTCGATCCCCCCGGCGCTCGAAACCCAGCTCCATGAGACCAAGCTTGCCCGGACGCCCTGCGCCAAGCAACTCAACGAGCGTGTCGTATTGGGTAAATTCCCGCGGGAGCGGAACCGGCAGTACGTGTGCCGGATCGTCCCGTGACACTGTTTGCATCGGCTCGATCACCAAATATTCCGATCTCCCGAATCTATTCGTGCGTCAATGCGCGTGCGCGTGTTCGTGATCGTGCCTGTGATCGTGGGAAGGGAGCGCATCCAGGAGTTGCCGGACCTCGTCGGATCTGCCGGACTTACTGGTAGCGGCAATGAAGTCGATGACCTGATCAAGCCCTTCGCCGGTCAGGCTGTTGGTCATCACCCAGGGAGCGCCATCCGGGCGCGCGTCATTGGCGCCCTGGCGCATGACATCGAGATTCACGCGCACATAGGGGGCGAGATCGACCTTGTTGATCACCAGTAGGTCGGAGTGGGTGATGCCAGGACCTTTCTTGCGCGGGATGTCGTCACCTTCGGCCACGTCGATCACGAAGATGTAGGCGTCGACCAGGGTGGGACTAAAGGTGAGGGTCAGGTTATCGCCACCGCTCTCGAGGAAAACGAGGTCGGCGTCGGGAAATCTGGCCAGCATCTCATCCATGGCGGCAATATTCGCGGTCGGGTCATCACGCACGGCGGTGTGGGGACACGAACCTGTTTCGACGCCCATGACCCGATCGGCCGATAGGATCCCCTCCAGGGCAGCACGCACATGCTCGGCGTCGAGCTGGGTGTAAATGTCGTTGGTGACGACCACCGGGCTGAAACCGCGTTCGATCGCCATAGGCACAAGTGCCTCGATGAGGGCGGTTTTGCCCGAACCGACCGGGCCGCCGACGCCTACCTTGAAAATTGCGCGCGCTTCATGTGTTGTCATGACTCGAGATCCTTTTGTACGCGAGCCTCCATTCGATCAGGAGGAAAAGAGCCGTAGCTCGGCCACCTCATGCCGCATCGACATGAGCTCGACGAAGGGCGCTGAACCGCCCATTTCCGCGACCGAACGCGACAGGGCGTCGTCGGTCGCGGCTTCGATCACGGGATGCAGCAACAGCAAGATGCGTTGCGCATTGCGGTGATCGATTTCGGACATGCGCACGGCCGCGCCAACGCAGCTCGCGGCAAAGGAATAGAGCTCGCCCGCGACCGCCTCACGCGGCCGAATTCCGAGTTCGGCTTTCAGCAACGCCAGCGCGATCGCCTGATTGCCCGGCGCCTCCCGTTCGTTGACCAGGAGCAAATACCGTTCGGCGAGTTCGCAGGTGAAGACCTCGCGTGCCAATCCCAGAAGCTGCCGGCCAAGCCGGGTCGAAGTTTCACGTGGCTCGCGGGTGATCTTGACGGCCGTCAATCGGCGGTCGACCGCAGCTACCGTCGGTAGATCGTCCTGACTTGCGGCTCGAAGGGCCAGCGCCATGGCGGTCGCATCCGACGGCCCCACGCTGGCGCGAACGAGATCAGCCACGATCCCGGCCAGCGACTGAGCAGAAAGCAGACCGGCTTGAGCAAACGATTCGATCCCATGCGAGAGGGTGAAGAGACCGCTTGGGAAGAAGGAATCGGAGAGCTGCAGGCTGGCCAGAAATGGACCCAGATCGCTCCCTCCGCCGTCAGGTGTGAGGGCCGGCTGACCATTCCGTTGCTTGCGAATAACCAAAACCACATCGTGCTCCTGGACGCCGGACCGGGAGAGAAGAGTCTGCCCGGACCGGCGTACACCACCTAGACCAGGTAGTAGAGCTGCGTCAGCGGCAGCGATTGGGCTGGATCGATGTGCGCATGCACCCCGTCGACCGTGACTTTGAACGTTTCCGGGTCGACCTCGATATCAGGTGTTTTGTCGTTGAACATCAGATCGTATTTGTTGACCGTTCGACAGCGCTTCACCCCCACCGCGCCGGACTGCAGGCCCAGTTTTTCCGGCACGCCCGCATCGATCGCGGCCTGGGACAAGAAGTTGACTCGACCAAGCGGATTTGCCAGGCCAAAAGCGCCGAACATCGGCCGGTAGTAAATCGGTTGGGGTGTCGGCAAGGAGGCATTCGGGTCGCCCATCTGCGCCCAGTTGACCATTCCGCCTTTGACGACCAGCCGCGGTTTCGCTCCGAACGACCAGATCGGCCAGACGACGATATCTGCCATCTTGCCTACCTCGATCGAGCCAACCACATGCGAAATGCCGTGCGTGAGCGCCGGATTGATGGTGACCTTCGAGAGATAGCGGAGAATGCGGAAGTTGTCGTTGCCTTCCGCATCTTCCGGCAGCATTCCACGACGCTCCTTGCCAAGGTGCGCCATCTGGAACGCGCGGGTAAAGTTTTCGCCGCAACGCCCCATTGCTTGCGAGTCGGCCGAGATCATGCTGGAGCACACCCATGTCGTGCAGGACCGTTTCCGCGGAGATGGTTTCAGCGCGAACGCGGCTCTCGGCGAAAGAGACGTCTTCGGGAACTTTTGGGATTGAGGTGGTGGCAGACCATCACCATATCGAGCAGCTCGGCGACCGAGTTGACCGTGTAGGGAAGGGTCGGGTTGGTCGACGAGGGAAGCGCCCAGGGCTGCCCCGCGATCTTGATGATGTCCGGTGCATGACCACCACCGGCGCCTTCGGTGTGATAGGTATGAATGGTGCGGCCGTCGATCGCGCTGATCGTGTCCTCGACGAACCCGGCTTCATTCAGAGAGTCCGTATGGATGCAGACCTGCACGTCGTATTCATCCGCGACACTCAAGGAGCAGTCGATGACGCCGGGCGTCGACCCGTGGTCCTCGTGGTCCTTGAGCCCGCAAGCCCCGGCCTGGATTTGCTCGATCAGCGTCTCTGGTTTCGAGCTGTTGCCTTTGGCGAGCAACCCGACGTTCACCGGGATGCCTTCGTAGGCGGCAAGCATGCGCTGAATGTTCCAGGGGCCGGGAGTGCAGGTGGTGCCGTTGGTGCCGTCGGTGGGGCCGGTGCCGCCTCCGATGTGCGAGGTGATCCCGTTGGAGAGGGCTGAATATGCCTGTTGCGGCGAGATCATGTGGATGTGGCTGTCGATGCCGCCAGCGGTCGCAATCTGGCCCTCACCGGAGATCACTTCCGTGTTCGCCGAGGTCACGAGGTCCGGGTGAACCCCGGCCATGATGTCCGGGTTGCCGGACTTGCCGATGCCAGCGATTTTCCCGTCGCGAATACCGATGTCGGCTTTGACGATGCCCTGCACCGGGTCAATGATGATGACATTGGTGATTACGAGGTCAAGCGCACCGGACGCATGGGTGGCGCCTGATTTGAGCCCCATGCCATCGCGCGCGGACTTGCCGCCACCATGACGGTTCTCGTCGCCGTAAACGGTATAGTCCTTTTCGATTTCGGCGATCAGGTTCGTGTCGGCGAGCTGAAACTTGTCGCCGGCCGTAGGACCGAAGAGGTCGGCGTACTGGCTGCGAGGAATCGAAACCATCAGTTACCTTCTTTCTTCGACGTGCCAGATGCCCTCTTGGCGGTTGCAGTTGCCTTGCTGGCCGCCGCCTCCATGTCGGACTCAGGAACAGATTTGAAATCGAGCGCAGCCGCCCTGTCGATGGCCTGCTTCACGTCCCATTTGCCAGTGGTACTTCCCATGACGAGCATGTTGAAGCCCACCGCGCGCCGGTCGCCCGCGTATTCGACGAGCTCGACTACCCGTTCCTGCCCCGGCTCGAACCGCACCGACGTGCCGGCCGGAATGTTGAGATGCATTCCAAGGGCTCTTGGCGGTCGAACTGAAGCGCCCGATTGGCCTCGAAGAAATGGAAGTGCGATCCAACTTGTGAGGCGCGATCGCCGGTGTTCTCGACGGTCAGCGTGGTGGTGCGGCGGCCGGCGTTGATCTCGATATCCCCGTCGCCGAAAAAAATCTGCCCGGGTATGGTTGTCATGTCGTCCCTTCCAGCCTTTTCAGGCGATCGGTTGATGACAGGACACGAGCTTCGTGCCGTCCGGAAAGGTCGCCTCGATCTGGATCAGAGACATCATCTCGGGCACGCCGTCCATCACTTGATCGCGTGTCAAGACTTTCGTACCGATCTCCATGCAGTCAGGGACGCTCTTTCCATCGCGAGCGCCTTCCAGAATTGCTTCGGAAACGAGTGCCACCGCTTCGGAATAGTTCAGCATCGTCCCCCGGGCCATGCGCTTTCTGGCCAGATCAGCAACCTGGTAGATAATGAGTTTGTCGATTTCTCGAGGTGCAAGGTTCACGACGAATCTCCTTTCCTGTAGCCATCGAACTCAGTTTTGGACAGGTGGGTCAGAATGCGGCTCTGACAGCCGCTCCCACCAGTGATAATCGCGGTAGAGATTGATGTTTCCTTCCGGTGTCGTCGCTTGGGACGGCGGCACAAGCTGGAGCCGCTTCAGTGACGCGCCGGCCGCGATGAAGCCGTAGGTTGTCAGCACGAAAGGCGCGGTGTAGATGTGGCCGCCATACGGTGTCACCATTGTCGTCAGCGCAATCGACACGATGACGGAGGCAATCACCGCCAGGGCCGCCAGGATCAACGAGTTCACGTCGAGCAAGTAGAAGAGTCCGCCGAGCGCTATCATGGTCAACACACCGTTGTATCCCATGAGACCCAATGCCAGTGAGTTTTCGTCGACGCCCAGCACCCAGCCGGCCCCCAAACCGATAATGGAGCCGGCGAGTGCCATGAAGAAATCGATGTGGCTCGAAGCCAGGATTCCGAGCAGGAAGATCACCCCGATCACGATGCTATTCTGGAAATAGACCTCGGAAACGCCCTTGAAGATCCCGGTGTAGACATCTTCGAAGCCGAGGCTGGCGCGCCCCCCAGCCGCCAGCGTTGGGAGTGCAGGCGCCTGAGAATTGGCGCTTGGCTCGACCAGCGTGAAACCGTAGATGCCGAGCGCGAAAATCCAGATCGTCACTACGAACGGTCCAGTAAGGGCGGGCACCCCCCATTGGGCGAGAAGATTCCCGACTGCGGCGGCCACGATGCAGGAGGCAAAGCCACCAAAGATCACATAGACCGGCAGCAGGCTGTTGTCGTCAAGGTAGAAGTTGAGCGCGACGCCAACGAGGGCGGCGTTGTAACCAAAGAGACCAGCGCTCACCGCTGAACGGGAAATGCCCAGCCAGTAGGCGGTCAACGTGCTAATGGCGACAGCGAGCAGCGCATAGCCACCCATCGCCCATCCGCCGACGAAAAGTCCAATCAGGAAAAGAGCGCCAGAAATCGGACTGTTCTGGAAAAAGACCTGACCAAATCCGCGCAGCACGTCATCAACGAACCCGACGACAAAATTCTTTCCCGAAATTTCCCTCCATTTGTGCATAGGGGATGCTGAAACGGCCATGCTGAACTACTCCCTCCCCAAAAGGGTGTCGGCGGCATTACCGATGTCGGACTGCAGACGCGCTTCCAGAGGGAAAGCCGACGTTTCAGGCCCGCTTTGCTCTCATCATCTAGATCACTACGTGAATTTCGCCGGGCGCGAGATCTGGCTCGCCTTCCGAGTCATGCTGTGCGACGCGACGGCGTGCCATCTAACCCAACGCAAACGCATAGTGCTTCCTGGCTTCTGTTCAGATCATGGGACGAGACGCCGCCGCGCGCATGATCCGAAACGGATTATTTTCCGCATGGCTGGCACAGCGTCGCCAGGCGTGGTGGCGAGCCGGTGACAGCGGTCCAGCATCACGACGCATCTCTGGAATCCGTCCCCGGTTCGGTGAACCGGTTTCAATGAGGATGGCCCGATACCGGTCCCAGGCACCGCACCGGCCGTGATGAGCCTGTCGCGTGCTTCCACCCTGGCCGATCACTGGCCCCCCGTTCATCGTTGACCACGTTCCTGCCTGCGACCTCCTTGCAGGACGAGCGATCGAGCACCGACGTTGCGGCCATCGGGTTACGCTTCCGCTATGACCGTCGAGACCGCAGATCAGCCTCAGTCGACGACGCCCGTACCTCGCGGCACGACCTCGGCCGCCTGGCCGCCGTCGCTGCGGCCAGCGGCCTGTTGACCGGGGTCGTGGGCGCGGCATTTCGGCTGAGCCTGGAGCAGGCTGATAGCCTGCGCGATGCGCTCATTCAATGGGCGCATCAATGGCCGGAGATCGGCTGGGTGGTTCCCGTGACGATAGCCGCGGTCCTCGTGGCGACGGCCCGATGGATGGTGCAGCGATTCGCGCCCCTCGCCGCGGGCAGCGGCGTGCAGCATGTCGAGGCGGTGATGCGCGGCGAAGCCGAGGCCGCCCCGCTCGCCGTTCTGCCGGTCAAGTTTGTCGGGGGCGTGCTCGCCATCGGCTCCGGTCTGGCGCTTGGCCGGGAAGGTCCGACCGTGCAGATGGGCGCTACCATCGGCGGGTGGCTGACGCGGCGCAGCGCCCTCGACGACCCGGCCGTGCGTGTCGTGCAGAGCGCGGCTGCGGGAGCCGGTCTGGCGGTGGCGTTCAACACCCCCCTGGGCGGGATTGCCTTCGTCTTCGAGGAGCTGGCACGGCGCTTCAGCACTGAAATCATGGTGGCGACCCTGGCCGCGTGCGTCACAGCGGTTTTGGCGGCACACGCCATCCTGGGCGATACCCTCGACTTCGTGGTCGTCCCACCGCCTGAGCCGACGAGAGCGATCGTCGGCGCCTGTCTCCTGCTCGGAGGGCTGCTCGGGCTGTTGGGCGCCGCCTACAACCGGACAATCCTCCTCGCCCTGGACCGCTTCGCGGCCTTTCCGCAGGTTCCGGCGCCACTCCGGGCCGCGGCGGTGGGCGGGGCGGTCGGGCTCATCGCCTGGTTCGAACCGCGGCTGGTCGGCGGCGGGGATCCGCTCATTCAGGCCGTCCTCGATGCCCCGCTCTCGCTGTCAACACTGGCGGTCATCCTCGTCGCCCGCTGGCTCCTCGGTCCGCTCTCCTACGCGGCGGGGACCCCGGGCGGCCTTTTTGCGCCGCTGCTGGTGATCGGCGCCGTGGTCGGCGCGCTCTTCGCGCAGCTTGCCGATAGCGCCACGCCCGCGTTAGCGCTCTCCCCGACCATGGGCGCGATCGTTGGCATGGCGGCGTTTTTCACGGCCGTGGTGAGGGCGCCATTCACGGGCGCGCTCCTGGTGTTGGGGATGACCGGCACGCTCACACCCCTCCTGCCTGTGCTGGCTGCCTGCGTGGGCGCCACGATCGTCCCCTTCGCTCTCGGCAGCGCCGCCATCTACGACACCCTACGGGAGCGCATGGAACAGCCGTCGGCCCCATGCCGGTGAAGGATGAGGGCGAACGGTGGCGAGCAATGTCGTCCGTCGCCTACGCCCTGCACACGGCGATCCGACCCCGGTCAGGAGGTCGGCATCATCTCAGCCATGCTCCCGGGCGATGCCGGCGATCATGGTGGCGACCATCACGACGTTGTTCAACGGTCCGGCCCCTATTCTTCAGGGGCTGTGCCCCGGTTGCCAAGCTCGCGCACGAGACGCCTGAGCTCCGCAATCTCCTGTCGCAGCTCGTCCACTGCCTGCCCACTCTGGTCCGGTTCAGCTTTCGCCGGGCCAGGAATGTGGCGGCGAGGAAGCTTGTCAGCACACCAAAGAGCCCGACCCCGAGCGTGAGCATCATGACTCCAACCAGCCGCCCGGAGGTGGTGACCGGGAAGCGATCGCCATAGCCGACCGTCGTGACGGTCACATAGGACCACCACAGGGCGTCGGAGGCACTGCGGATATTGGCGTCGGGGGTGTTTTTCTCTGCCGCCAGAACCAGGTTGCTCCCGAACTCGAGCAGCACGATCGTGAAGAAGAGGGTTCCCAGGAGAGCACTGCCAGCGCGATTGGTGGCGATCGTCTGCCAGATCCGGCGCGGGCCATCGCGCTGGATGACGCTGGCGACGCGGGCCATGCGAAACAAGCGCGCCAGCCGCAGCCCCGGAAACGGGAGACTGCCGAGGAAGTCGAGCCAGCCGCGGTCGGTAATCAGATACATCCGTTTCTGCGGCGCGCGCTTGAGGCGCAGGCAGAAATCGGCCAGAAAGATGCCGCTGAGCAACCTGTCGACGATCAGGACGACATTGTGGACGGCGTCACTGAGTGGGGCCAGTGCCAGGCCAATGTTGATGATCGAGAGCACCGACAGACCCAGCACGAAGATGTCCCAACTGGTTAGGTCTGGTCGCCGGTATTCGTCGGCATGACGCGTCCCTTTCACCGGTGTACGCGGGAGGTTCACCCAGGTCCCCTGGAGGGAGTCAAGGACCGTGCGCCGCACCCGCGAGTGTGCCGCAGTCGGTCCTGACATCTTCCGCGCAGTAATGACGGCCT